>JAEUVD010000026.1 GCA_016787065.1 Chitinophagaceae bacterium | reverse complement strand
AAACATAGTACAGGCGTAGAGATTTTTTTTGTAAAGGAAAAAGATTCCTTGATACGTCTGGTTTATAAGAGGTTTATGGATGATGATCTTCAAGTACAAGAAATCAATTCATTTAAAAATCAACTAACGTATTTGTTATCTGATTGTTCTACCATATCAAGTTATATCAAACATTGTGTTTATAAACGAGAATCATTAGCGTTTGTGTTCAAACAATATCGTCAATGCAAATCATTACCCACCGTTGAAACAAAAAAAACTAGGCGCAAATTAAGTTCTTCCGTATTTCTAGGAATGGGTATGGGAAGTTTTCGAGTGAAAGGAGGATATTATCTTCTTTTTTGTTCGGAAAAGTATAATAGATCTTCCGTGATCAGTTTAGGAGGAAGATTTTTGTTGCCGATTTTGGGGTCGTTCCAAAAACACACTATTTTGTTAGAGCCTGTTTATAGAAGATTTTCAGTTACCGGAACCGACGACACGGCCAATAACGTGCACGCAAATCATACTTATCAAATAAAAAACCAAATCAACTCTTTACGCGGACAACTTTTATACCGTTATCATTTTTACAAAAAAGGGAATTCCGGATTATTTTCTGAAATAGGCTTATATCTCGGTTTTAATATACATGGGAAGTTAGAAGCCGTTGATCAACAAACGGGCAGCAAGTATGCTGAAAATAATCTTGGCGAAGAAGGACTTCTATTTGGTGTTGGCTATGGAATTCGTAGATGCAGTCTAGGTATTCGAGGTGAAACAGGTTTGGGTAAAACTGGTTTTGCCTTGCCTGATGTTTACAAACAACGAAACCTTCAGGTTTTGTTTACATATATTTTCTAGCCATTCTATGGCACAACGCACTCCTACATTTTATATCTTAATAAAGGTTTGAGTTGATGGTAAACACCGCGCTAGTATTAAATCCTTGAGGTTTAATACAGTTTATTATAGGTTGTAAGCGCACACCATGATATTTTTCAAGTTTTAGACGTTGAGATTCTGACCGTCAACCTTTATCTTTGCGCCACCAAAAAATAAAGCGTCTCATGACTTGGAAAGAATATTTCACCTCTTCTGTTGGCAAAAAACTGGTAATGGCAATTACAGGCTTATTTCTTATTAGCTTTTTAATTGTGCATGCTGGCGCAAATAGTTGTATTTTTCTGAATGATAACGGCGAAACCTATAATGCGGTGGCTCGCTTTTTAAGTCATAACTGGATTGTTCGTTTCCTTGAATTAGGCCTTTTCGTTGGAATCTTTGCACACATTATTCAAGGGCTCATGTTGTGGCGCCAGAATTCGGCGAAGCGTCCGGTGAAATATGCCGTTAATCCGGGTAATGCCACAAGCAAATGGTATAGTCGTAGTATGGGTTTATTGGGAACTCTTATTTTGTTGTTTCTAATTATCCATTTGAAAGATTTCTTTTTAGGTACCAAGGTGGCTATGTATGCTCACGGCGACGAACCACATAATTTATTTGCAGAAATGCAAGAAGAGTTTAAAGAACTACCGGTAGTAATTATTTATTTGCTAGGTGTTATTTCATTAGGCTGGCATTTAATTCATGGCTTCAGTAGTGCATTTCAAACCTTAGGCGTAAATAGCCCTAAATATAACAACCTTATCCGCAACGCGGGTTATGTATATACAGTCATCATTTGTGTGTTGTTTATGCTAATGCCTATTGCGTTTTACGCGGGCTGGTTGTAAACACAGTGGTGCTGTTATTTGTTTTTCGCTGAAGCGGTTAATAAATGTGTGGCATTCTGAAGTACTAATTCGAATTATGCTGAAAACATCTAGTTCTTTAAAAAAGTAAATGAAATTTTTACACCAGTGGTAATGAAACCTGTTCTAAGCATGAAGTGCCAAGCTTCTTGCAGGCGTTGCTGTTACCTTAGAATGAATATTTCTTATCAAGGTATTTGCATTGGTAACTGTAGAAATTTGATTTTGAAAACTAGAACTTAGTTAACGATTTAGTTCGATGAATCTCGTATTATTTATCTAAGTGTTGAGCTCTGTGAAACATACACGTTGGCAACCTCAATCATTTCAGAATGTGCGAGAGCGAAGTTGAAATAAAACAAAAAAACAAACGATGAAAGAAAATAAAATACCCGCCGGTGAACTCTCCCAAAAGTGGAGTACTTACAAAAGCACGTGTAAACTGGTGAACCCGGCGAATAAACGTAATATCGATATTATCGTTGTAGGTACCGGATTAGCTGGTGCTTCCGCCGCCGCAACCTTAGCCGAATTGGGTTATAAAGTCAAAACCTTTTGCTTTCAAGATAGTGGACGACGAGCGCACTCTATTGCAGCGCAAGGAGGTATCAACGCCGCTAAAAATTATCAGAATGATGGCGATTCCGTTTTCCGTTTATTTTATGATACAATTAAAGGTGGCGACTATCGTGCCCGTGAAGGGAATGTACATCGTCTTGCCGAAGTAAGTGGTAATATCATCGATCAATGTGTGGCGCAAGGGGTGCCTTTCGCGCGTGAATATGGTGGTTTACTTAGTAACCGATCTTTTGGTGGCACGCAAGTACAGCGTACCTTTTATGCAGCCGGACAAACCGGTCAGCAGTTATTATTGGGTGCGTATTCGGCACAAATGCGTCAAGTTTCTTTAGGAAATATTAAAGAGCATAACCGTCATGAAATGTTAGATCTCGTTATCATAGATGGTAAAGCCCGTGGCATCATTGCCCGTAATTTAGTAACCGGTGAAATCGAACGCCATGGTGCTCATGCTGTTTTACTTTGCACGGGTGGTTATGGTAATGTATTCTTCCTTTCTACCAACGCTATGGGAAGCAATGTTACCGCAGCCTGGAAAGCACATAAAAAAGGAGCTTATTTTGGAAATCCTTGCTTTACACAAATTCATCCGACCTGTATTCCGGTAAGTGGCGACCATCAAAGTAAATTAACCTTGATGTCGGAATCGCTTCGTAACGACGGACGAATTTGGGTGCCAAAAAAAGCCGGTGATACCCGTAAACCTGGCGATATACCTGAAGAAGAAAGAGATTATTACCTTGAACGTCGTTATCCTGCCTTCGGAAACCTTGTTCCGCGCGATGTAGCGAGTCGTGCTGCTAAAGAGCGTTGTGATGCGGGCTTTGGCGTTGGGGCCAGTAAAATGGCTGTGTATCTTGATTATGCTTCTGCTATTATACGCTACGGGAAAACAGAATGTAGTAAACAAGGAATTGCCAATGCCGATGATGCCACTATTAAACGCTTAGGGAAGCAAGTGGTAAAGGAAAAATATGGTAACCTATTCGATATGTACGCGAAAATTACCGGAGAAGATCCCTATGAAGTACCAATGCGCATTTATCCGGCGGTGCATTACACCATGGGTGGTTTATGGGTCGACTATGAATTAATGACTACCGTACCTGGGTTATATGCTTTGGGTGAAGCTAATTTTAGCGATCATGGTGCTAATCGACTTGGTGCGAGTGCTTTGATGCAAGGTTTGGCGGATGGATACTTTGTTATTCCTTATACTATCGGAAACTTCTTAGCGGATGAAATTCGTACACCACGGATTGATACCAATCATGCGGCGTTTGCGGAGGCAGAAAAAGCAGTTCAAGATCGCGTACAACATTTTATATCAAATAAGGGAACAAAATCAGTTGACCATTACCACAAACTACTTGGTAAAATCATGTGGGATAAATGCGGTATGGCTCGAAACAAACAAGGGTTGCAAGAAGCCATTCAGGAAATTCGTGCTTTACGTGAAGAATTCTGGAAGGAAGTGAAAGTGCCTGGTGTGGCGAATGGTTTCAATCCTGAATTAGATAAAGCAGGGCGTGTGGCGGATTTCTTAGAGTTAGGAGAACTCATGTGCATGGATGCCTTAAATAGAGAAGAAAGTTGTGGAGGTCATTTCCGTGAAGAACATCAAACGGAAGACGGCGAAGCACTTCGTCATGATGATCAATTTATGTATGTAGCATGTTGGGAGAATAAAGGCAACCACCAATGGGAATTACATAAAGAAGATTTGAAATACGATGTAATACATCCGAGCCAAAGAAATTATAAATAGATTACACAAAGAACACGGATTTGAAGGATTTACGGATAGAAAGAGATTACAAACATTATCAAATTACTGATTTGGTACTAAAATCTTTTTTTTCTGTTTATAATGCTTTGGGTTATGGCTTCCTAGAAAAAGTGTATGAGAACGCAATGGTTGTTGAGTTGAAGAAATTCGACCTTAATGTTCAACAACAAGTTCCAATTAATGTTTATTATGAAGACATTGAAGTTGGGTTCTACATCGCGGATTTGGTAATAAACAATTTAGTAATTGTTGAGCTCAAAGCGGCCGAATCAATTTGTTTGGAACATGAAGCTCAATTGACTAATTATCTTCGTGCTACAGACAAGGAAGTTGGGTTACTTTTGAATTTTGGAAGAAACGCCCAATTCAAAAGAAAAATTTTCGATAATGAATTCAAGTCAAAAACTATAAAATCTTACTAATCTATTCATCTTTTAAATCTGTGTTCAAAAAACGATTAAAATGGAGCATAAAAATATAAACCTTAACCTTAAAGTTTGGCGTCAAAAGAATAATCAAGATGCCGGGCATTTCGAAACCTATAAAGCGGAGAACATCTCTACGGAAATGTCGTTTCTTGAAATGTTTGATGTGTTGAATGAAAAACTAATTAAGGAAGGACAAGAACCTGTTGCCTTCGATCATGATTGTCGTGAAGGTATATGCGGTATGTGTAGCATGTATATCAACGGACGAGCACATGGTCCTTGGCAAGGAACTACCACCTGTCAGTTACACATGCGTGCATTTAGCGAGGGTGAAACCGTTACTGTTGAACCTTGGCGAGCGGGCGCTTTTCCGGTCATTAAGGATTTGGTGGTTGACCGTTCGGCGTTCGATCGTATTCAACAAGCCGGAGGCTATGTATCGGTAAATACCGGGAACGCTGTGGATGGCAATGCGCTTCCAATTAATAAAGACAATGCCGATGCTGCCTTTGCCGCTGCTGCTTGCATTGGATGCGGAGCTTGTGTAGCAGCCTGCAAAAACTCTAGTGCGATGTTATTTACATCGGCTAAAGTTTCACAATATTCCTTGCTACCTCAAGGTGAACCCGAGCGCAAAACGCGTGTATTAAATATGATTGCACAAATGGATAAGGAAGGCTTTGGTGCTTGTACCAATACAGGTGCTTGTGAAGCGGAATGTCCTAAGGAAATTTCCATTGCGAATATTGCACGTTTGAATCGTGAATATTTGGCTGCTCAATTCAGTCTTTAATTCAAACATAAATGAAGCCTAGTTTACTCACCGTGATATTCAGTATTATGGTGAGTTTTTTATGGGCTCAATGTCCGGATTTGAAACTACCAAAGCAAGGTAAGAACCTTCAATCTTTTGTGCCTAGTATGTGGTTCGTAAGGGATAGTGTATCCGGAGATTTTAATCTGGATGGGCTCAAGGATTATGTTGTAGTACTTGCACCGAAGATGGAAGAAGAAGCATCGGAATATGAATGTAATCGGCCTATTCTCATTCTTCAACGAACGAAAGAAGGGTATAATTTAAGTTCATTTACAAGAAATGGAGTTTTATGTAAACAATGTGGCGGTGTATGGGGAGACCCTTATGCCGGCATGAGTATGAAGAATAATGTTTTGGAGATTAATCATTATGCCGGTAGTAATTGGCGTTGGGGGATAAACACTACATTTCGTTTTCAAAAAAATCAATGGCATTTAATAGGGTATTCTTATCAAAGTTATTTTATTGCCGGCGAATGTGAGGATGTTGGTAGTGCGGCCTTCAATCAATACGAAGCCAATTTTTCTACCAATAAGGCACATATAGTGAATACAAAAGATGATGCTTGTGAACCCTATCGAGAAGTTTGGAAGGTTTTTGCTAAAAGGGCACCGGTATTATTTCAACAGTATACTATAGAAAAGGACTATTTCCCGTTGAAGAAATAAATGGTGCTCGGCGTGTTTATACCTTACTTCAGAATCATTTTGTAGTGAAGATGTAACAGTTTAATCTTCATGAAATAAAACAAATGATCCGTGCGTAAAATACCTTCTTCATCTTCATAAACATGAATAGTTTCTTGAAGAGGTATTTTTTTTATTTTACGAAATGTATCTTTAAGAACCATTGTTCGATAGTATCCAGGTCCGTTTTTATACGCATTATCGGAGATAAGTTTTACAGAACCATCTTCCTGAATTTCAACTCGAAGAATTACCGTAACATTACCTTTCGGTAAAGGAAATACGACCTTTACACACGGATAGGCTAAGGCAGGTGTTTTACAAAAGGAATAAAATCCGGCATAAACAACTTCGTTTGTTTTACGAAGTTTACGTAACCAACAAGCATACTCTTGTTGTTGTGTTGATTTGGAAAGGAGGGAGATGATCTCGCTACTCATTCCTTTACTCGTGGCTAATGGAGAAAGTGGAATGTTTAATTGATTCATTCGTTTACTGACGGTGCCTATCAATATTTTGGCAAATACACTGAGTATGCCATACCATTCCGACCAAACCTCTAAAGTATATAACGACGTGTTTTCATAAAAATGCTTCACCCTAGGATTGAGCTTCTGATAATTTGGGTCATCTCTGTTGATTACTGAAAGGAACTGCTGCAACAAACCACCATGTTGATTAACGTTTAACTCTAGGTTTTGTTGTGCTGCAAATTCTTTGTAATAGGAATCTCCTATGATACCGGTGATTCCGTATGGTCCGTTAAGCCAAGGATATTCAGTAATCGAAATGGTTTTACCGGTTACTCTTAACCAAGTATGAATCACAAATTGTAAAAATGCTCCAATCATAATATAGTTTTACTTGCAGACTAACAACTCCCAACTTAGTCGGCTGGCTCCCACAATTGAATTTTATTCCCTTCCATATCCAAGATGTGAACAAACTTACCATAATCATAGGTTTCAATGGCATCGAGTATGGTAATTCCTTCTGCTTTCAATTGCTCAACTAAACTTTCTAAATTTTCTACACGATAGTTAATCATGAAATCTTTAGTAGAAGGTTCGAAGTATTTCGTTGATTCCGGAAATGTACTCCATTGTGTAGTGCCTACCTTATCCGGTGTTTCCAGTTCTCGCCATTCGAACGACATACCGTAGTCGCCGGCATTAAAACCTAGGTGTTGATTATACCATTCATTCATTTTTTTTGGATCCTGACATTTAAGGAAGATGCCTCCAATACCGGTTACTTTTTTCATGGACTTGAAATTAAAAAATGTTTGGTGAAGTTAAACTCTTTCTTATTATTCACAAGGCGATTTACAATTTAGATTTGACTGTGGTATTCTATCAATCTTTTCGATTGGTAAAGTGAGTGGCCAACTCCAAATTTTCTTGTTTGATATAAAGGTGGTTATTCAATTTTTTTTGCAAATTAAAAGTACATTAGCTATTAAACGGAATCGTTGATTTTGCTACGTTCATGCGATAATGCATGAATTAGTTTCCAAACAATTTCTTTTTCATCGTTCATCTAGGATCACCCAAATTTCTTCCATTCAAAAGTGTTTACATGTAATTCGTTTTTCTACATCTTAATTTATTTTGCAAACTGAATGATTAACACGGACTCATATCAATTTGATATCATTACAATAGGCGATTGTCCACCTTATTAAAGAAGGCATCAATCGTAAGAAATGAAAAAGAGGCTACTTCCATTATTGAGAGTAGCCTCTTTTATTCGGGGAACTAATGCGATAGAAATTTCAATAATTCGATGTTCAGCCACTTCTTAATCGACTCGTTCTATAGATGTTTATGTTCTCCATTTCTTTGGAGAATGCTTATCGGAATACAACCTGCCAACATGATTGCTAACCGTTATGGTACATCCGTTTCAGTGTTTCTCTTTTGGTGGTTTCAAACAACCGAGCTTGAACTTCAATAATAATTTCGTTTATAACCGTTTTAATACCTCTTCTACCTTCTGTAATTGCTCATCGTCAAAATCCAAATGGGTAACCATACGAATCGTATTGCCACCAAAAGGAACTACAAGAATTTGTTCTTGTTTTAACTGTTCAATGATGGTGTTAGGGTTATCATGAACTTCGAATAAAACAATATTGGTTTCTACAGGATATAACTTCTTACAAAAAGAAGTTCGAACCAATGCATCACCGAGTAGCTTGGCTCTCTGGTGATCGTCTTTCAATTTTTCAATAGTATGATCGAGCGCATAGATGCAGGCATTCGCCATAAAACCAATTTGCCGCATGCCACCACCCATTGCCTTACGCCATTTTCGGGCACGTTTAATAAATTCCGAATCTCCCACTAAAGCACTACCCATGGGTGCGCCTAAGCCCTTGCTAAAACAAATTGAAATACTGTCAAAACAGTGTCCATAGTCGAGCGGCGTTTGGTTTGTTTCCGTTAATGCGTTAAACAACCGGGCGCCATCTAAATGCAATTTAAGTTTGCGTTCTTTAGTTAACGCCGCAATTTTTTTTATTTCGTCGAACTTCCAAATACTGCCGCCTCCTTTGTTAACTGTATTTTCTATACAAACAAGCGATGTGTTCGGTTGCCAATCGGTATTCGGATTAATATGTTGCAATACATCCTCGGCAGTAAAACGACCACGATCGCCTTGTAGTAATCTAATGGAAACACCTGAATGCAAAGCCCAACCGCCATTTTCAGAATTGTAAATATGACTCAGTGCGTCGCAAATAATTTCATCCATGGGTTGGGTATGACATTTAATAGCCACCTGATTACACATCACTCCGGAAGGGAAAAAGAGGGCATCTTCTTTTCCAAAGAGGGAAGCTATTTTATGCTCCAACTTTTTTACGGTAGGGTCTTCTTCAAATACATCATCACCAACTTCACATTGTACCATAGCGGCAAGCATAGCAGAAGAAGGGCGCGTAACAGTATCACTTCGTAAATCAATCATGAAATCAAAAATACTGCGTCTGTCAAAAGAATCGTTGATTTCTTTTTACCAGAAACTACTTCTCCTATTCTAACCGTGATCTTTCCAAAACATTGTGAAATAGTTTAATACCGACAACCGTAATTTTTTGTGGCAGAGTGATTATAACCTTGTATATAACCGAGTACAAGACGTTGTTGTGGTTTCCATAATTCTGTAACATGCGCATCGCTTCCAAGTACAGCGGTATAACGATTCACCAAGCCCGATTCAAAACCCAATAGCATTGCACCAACATGAAATCTAAATCCTAGGAAGGCTTGTGCACTCGCATGAGTATTCCAAAAAAAACCATCAGCAGTTAGTCTGGAACTTACATGTTGATTTCCGTTATATTCCCTACTGTATTGATCGTACGAATTATGCATAATACCAGAAGCAATTTCAAGTCCGCCATAAAACATGGTGTGTTCTTCCAGATGAAGTTGATATTCTTGTCCGAATTGAAACGATGGTGAAAAAACTTTATAAATTTTATATTCTTCACGAATGTTATCCGTTGATTCTGTGAGGGCATAATCGCCACTCATTTGTTGTTTAAACATAGTTACACCGTAACGCCAAGCACGATGGTCGGAAACATTTTTTATTTTTTGTAGGCCGATTGGAAACAGTTTACCCTCGATGGTTTCTTTCATCTTATATCCTTCGTAGTTCCCGATAAAATAATTTGCATTAATGTACGATGTGCCGCTTTGCGCGTTGGCCAAATCATGGATGATACATAGAAAGGCCATAAAAAGGATTTTATTCATAGAGATACATTTTCCTTAACGACGGAACTTTCATCAACGACGTTAAGTAAATCGATCTGAAAAAATAATTTAGTCTTTTGTATAAAATTAATTAGTCTGAAATCCGTTGATTCGCTTTTTTAGCAACTACTACTATGGATTTAAACGATGCTTGTTCCAGTTTCCTTCGTGCTGAACATACACGATGCGATCGTGTAGTCGGCTCGCTCTTCCTTGCCAAAATTCTATCTTAGAAGCCGTTAAGGCATAACCACCCCAATGCGCAGGTTTGGGTATTTCCTTATTTTCATATTTAGCTTTTAGTTGCTCAAATCGTTCGTCGAGTTCATTTCGTGCGTGCAATATTTCACTTTGGTTGGAAGCCCAAGCTCCTAACTGACTTTCTCTTGGTCGTGATTGAAAATAGGTTGTAGATTCTTGTTCAGGAATTTTTTCTAGCACGCCTTCAATGCGCACTTGACGTTGTAATTCTTTCCAAAAAAATAAGAGGGAAACTTTGGCGTTATACTCAATGTCTTTCCCTTTAGCACTATTATAATTTGTGAAGAAAATAAACTGATTGTTTTCTAGCCCTTTTAATAAAACAATACGTCCATGAGGCTGTCCTTCGGCGTCTACCGTACTTAAAGTCATTGCATTGACTTCTGTTATTTCAGCATGAAGTGCTTGTTGAAACCAATTTTTAAATTGTGTAAACGGACTAACATCTAAATCTTCCTCGTTTAACGTGGCGAGGGTGTATTCTAAGCGAATGGAATCAAGACTTTGATTCACGGAAACGAGATACTAAGGTTTAACGTATTTGCGCATTACATAGACTGTTGCTATCGCCATAATAAGAACGATTAAAATACAACTGTAATAGCCTACTGAATCTCCTAAAGTGTAAATAGATAAAACTGTACCGGTCATGCGTTATTTTTTTGCTGGGCAAATATAAGAGATTATCCGCGTTTGCGATGACGGAATTTAAAAGTAAAGCCTCCTTGAATTAAAGATTTTCCAAACCCGGCTTCTAAGTAAATCGCAGTGCGGGTTAAGAAGTAGTAACGCACACCTACCGACATTTCATAGGAGATAGGATAAGGAATTTTAAAGTGAGCATCAAATGTTGAGTCATCTGGGCCATACGTCGTAAAATATTTCTTCATGAAATAATTGTAACCCGCTCCACCGCCTACATACAAATCCCATTCTTTATTTACGAAAAAATGATAGTTTAAGCGAAGATTGGCTGCAATGTCGTGTACTCGCGTACCATAAACAAAGGGTAATTCCATGTTCCATTTTGCATCATAGCGATTACGCTTCCAATCTGATTTATACATAATCCAGCTACAAGAAATGGCCGCACTAAGTTTTCGGGTTAATCCGTATTCTGCACGCCAGTAAAAAGGACCTACGCCAACAGCACGGAAATCTGTGGAATCTTTTTGATGACTGAATAGTTTATAATCTAATCTTGGCTGGCCATATCCATAGTTAAAGTGAATTTGACCTTTCTCGTGTGCTTTCAAATCCCAGTAATAATCCCATTTTGGAATAGACCAAAACTGCGCATTGCTATACAACACGAGTCCAACCAAAGTAAAACATAGCAGTAAAAACTTCTTCATGCACGTCTATTTGTGAACAAATTAAACAAAAACTATTCTAAAAACGAAAAAAAACTCTGTACTGGAAAGCGACTCCTATTAAAAACCATCTAAATTCTTGGCCTAATGATTCAAATACATTGAAGAATTAGTGAACATTACCGCTGCTGATACATCTAAGTTTATTCGATAATACCTAATCCTTCACGAATAATTTCTGGAGGATTTTTGGTACAATCAACCACTGTCGACGGAACCGAACCTCCCCAACCCCCATCAATAACAAAATCCACCCGATTTCCAAACTCCTCTTCCATCAATTCCGGATCCGTATAAATTTCCTGATCATCTTCCAACGGCAAGGAGGTACTTAAAATTGGGCATCCTAACGACTTTAATAAATAACGCGATAACTCATTATCAGGAACACGAATACCAACTGTATCTTTTTTTGTACGCAGTAGTTTAGGTACTTTCTTACTGGCCTCCAAAATGAAGGTAAAAGGACCTGGAACATAGGTTTTTAAAAAACGATACAGCGGAGTGGAAATTGCTTTGGTATATTCACTCAAATGACTCAAGTCGTTACATAAAAAAGATAATTGGGCTTTCTGAGGATTTATTTTCTTAATCTGACAAATACGTTCAATGGCTTCGGGATGTTCAATACTACAACCAATACCATAAACAGTATCGGTGGGGTAGATAATCACGCCTCCTTTTCTGAGGCTTTCAACAACCTTGTTAATCTTGCGCTCATCCGGATTTTTTGGATGAATTTGAATCAGCATAGCACAAAGGTAGTTGAAATGCCAGCTGGATTTTATCTTTTCATGCGGATTAAATAATCTTCAATAACTAAACAATCTATGCGGTCTTCTTTCAGCGCTTTATAAGCCGCTTCAGGCGTGCTTACGATGGGTTCTTCATGCGCATTAAAGCTTGTGTTTACTATGGCACCACAACCGCTGAGTTTATAAAATTCATGAATAATATCGTAGTAATAGGGATTCGATTCGCGCTTAACTGCCTGCGGACGCGCTGTTCCATCCACATGAACAACCGCTTGTAGTAAATCATGGTACTGTTTATCTACATCGTAGGTTATGGTCATGTAATCTGCCGCCGGACAATCCTCTTTGTAACTCGGAATGTATGTTTTCATCATGAAATCAATAATGCTCGGTGCGAAAGGCATAAATTCCGTTCTACTTAATCGTTTATTTACCGAGTCGTTGACGCTTCGGTCGAAGGTGTTTAAAATCATAGAACGTTTACCTAAAGCGCGCGGCCCCCATTCCATTTTGCCATGCCAAAATCCAATCACTTGGTTTTCGTTCAGTAATTCAGCAATTTTTTTAGCTGGTTGTAACATCCGAATGATGTCTGATTCGTTTTGAACTGCTGCTAAAAATGCCGGTATATCTTCGGTGTATTCTGGCCCTAAATACGTAGTGGAAAAGGCAAAATGCCGTTGCAACGGATTCTTTTTAGCAAGCGAAACCTCTGCGAGAGCAGCTAAGCCAAAAGCCAATCCTGAATCGCCCATAGCGGGTTGTACAAATACATTACGAACGCCCTCGGTTTCATAAATAAACTGATTGATTCGAACATTAGCAAACACACCACCGGCTAAACCAACTTGAACCGGTATGCCGGGGAAATGCTTAGCCAATACGTGTTTTAGTTCAGTAACCGTTACTTCTTCCGATACTTTCTGACAAGCATAAGAAATATCTTCTTTGCTAAAACCGGAAGTAAGTTTTTTGAGATGCTCGAATAAAACATGGGAGCGCTTCGCATAATCCTGCGCAATCGGTCCTTCTGAAGTTTTCAGATTTATTTTTTGAGAAAAACTAAGTTGCTTTTCAATACCATAGGTATTCCAAAAGGTTTCAACCTCATCAAACGGGAACCGAGTTAACTTATTATTGCGGTACACGAATAATTTTCTAAACGCATCAAGCAAGGCTGTTGGTTTACCATAAGCGGCTAGTCCTGTAATCTTACCTTCATGCCGTGTTGGTCGGAAACCCAACAATTTAGTAATCATACTGTAGAAAGCACCTACCGATGTGGTATGATCATTATGATGAAGCAATTGCAATCCGCTTCCGGTAGGCTTGTAAAAGTTAAACGAACTTTCTTCGCCATGGCCATCGCTGGTAATAATTAAATCGAGTTCGATTGGCGAAGCATAAAAAGCACTGGCAGCATGCGCGAGATGATGATTGAAGGAAAGAATTTTCGCATTCGTATAACCTTCCTTCTGCAATTGTTTCTGAAAAACCTTGGTATTGTCTTTACCGGCCTTATTATTACTCAATTTAAAGTAACATAGGATGCGTCTGCGGTATTCCGCTTTCTTGTCGGATTGTTTTTTGGTGAAGCGGTAAATTATTTCTCCTTTTCCATAATTAGAAAGGTTGGTGGAAGGGAAGACTACATAGTCAATATCAGATTTTTCTAATAAATTCTCCTCCAGTAAACGATCAATAGCTTGTCGCGGCCATCCGAAGTCTTGTTTCTTTCGGGAAACTTTTTCTTCTTCAATAGCAGCCAATAAAACACCATCACGAATAATCGCAACCGAGCAATCATGTCCGAAGTTGATTCCTAAAATTAGCATTCCCTGTACGCTTCTCATTGCAATAATAGGAATTGAACGTTAGAAATTGGTAATTACCTGTTGTAATCGGAAAAAAATCAAAAAGGTACCAGCGGAATCGTCAAAAAAACGAGGTATGCTAGCGGATACGTTTACCCTTAATCCAAACTTGATCAATAACCTGCTCTCCAAAGGCATAGGCCAAAAAAGCCAGAGAAGGCATTGGTTTGGTAATCATTAGGTTAGCTATTTTCCCTTTTTGAATACTGCCTAAACAAGTTTGTAATTCAAGCGCAGCAGCACCATTTAAGGTAGAGGCGGAAAGCGCTTCTTTAGGGGTCATCTTCATTTGAGAACAAGCAAGGGTTTGAATGAAATTCATGTTGTAACTCGGGCAGGAGCCTGGATTGTAATCACTGGCCAACGCAACGGGTAAACCGGCATCAATTAATTTTCGTGCCGGTTGATAATGCATCGCTAAAAAGAATGCCGCACCGGGCAATAGGGTAGCAATGGTGTTACTATTTTTTAAACATGCAACCTCCTCTTCATCCATAGTTTCTAAGTGGTCCACACTAATGGCATTATGTTTCACACCAACCTGAACACCACCACTGTTATACAATTGGTTGGCATGAATTTTTGGTTTCAGTCCGTATTTATAACCCGCTTCTAATAACCGATCTGTTTCCTCCGCACTAAAAAAGCCTCGTTCGCAAAAAACATCCATATAATCGGCGAGTTTCTCTTGGGCGATTAAAGGAAGCATTTCTTGTATGATAAGATTCAAGTACCCTTCATGGTTTTCTCTGAACTCGAGCGGGTAAGTATGTGCTGCCAAGAAGCTAGCCTTAATAGGTATTGGCGCCTGTTCCTTCAATCGTTGAATTACGCGCAACATCTTAAGTTCGGCCTGGGTATTTAAGCCGTAACCACTTTTAATTTCCAAACCACCTGTACCGGAAGCTATTACGGCTTCTAGTTTTTCTTTCGATAGTTTGAACAGCTCTTCTTCGGTTATTTCCTGCATTCGTCGGGCAGAATTCAAAATGCCACCACCTCGTTGTGCTATTTCTTCGTAGGTTAAGCCATGAATTCTATCTTCAAATTCTTGTTCGCGATAATGGGAAAATACAAGGTGGGTATGCGAATCTATATAGGTTGGTAGCACATAACTTCCGTTGAGATTATAGGTTTCATGGGCTTGTAATTCCGGCATGGTATCCATAGAACCGAACGCATGAATGAGGCCATCTTCGAGTAGCAACCAAGCGTTGGATAGTGTTTCAATAGCATCCATTTCAGTCCCTTTCAACACGTTAGAGAGGGCATTATCCGCCTCGGTTAGTACAAGTTCCTTAATATCAGTAAAGAGGGTTCGCATGAAACGAAGTTAAAGCCACTTGCAGTAATTTCATGCATCGCAAAGCATCGCCACAGTTTCTATTTCAAAAAAAAATCTTAAAGTGCCTTTAGCCACTACTGTGAAGACTATATTTGCAGCCTTAAAGAAATTATATGCAGAATAACGAACAAGGCGGTCAGCACCAACTGAATATTGAGATTAATGATGAAGTTGCAGAAGGAACTTATGCGAATTTGGCCATCATCTCACACACCCCTACTGAATTTGTTGTAGATTATATTAATATCATGCCGAATACGCCCAAAGCACGAGTAAAATCGCGCATCATTTTAGCACCGCAACATGCGAAACGATTGATGAAGGCTCTTGCGGATAATATTAAGAAATACGAACAAGCACACGGCGTAATTAAAGATACTGAACCCGTTGCGTTACCTATGCAATTTGGAGGACCTGCTGCTCAGGCCTAATTGATATTATGACAGAAAAAATAATTATTCTTGATTTTGGTTCGCAATACACGCAACTTATAGCACGCAACATTCGCGAACTAAATATCTATTGTGAAATTATTCCGTATCATCAAAAACCTCTACTGGATGCTACGGTAAAAGGGATTATACTTTCCGGTAGTCCTTGTTCGGTCAATGAAGACGGGGCTCCGGATGTGGATATAACCGCAATGAATGAGGCTGTGCCTGTACTGGGTATTTGTTACGGAGCGCAGCTTACTACAAAAAAGTTTGGTGGTAAAGTAGAGAAATCAACCCATCGTGAGTATGGTCGCGCCCATGTGCAAAATACCAGCGATCATATTTTATTTCAAGAAGTACCTAGCGATCATATAGCTTGGATGAGTCATGCCGATAGCATTACCGAATTACCTCCACAAGCAAAAATTATAGCGGTAACCCAAAGTATTCCGGTGGCTGCGTTCGAAATGCAACAAACACCTAATCCTTTATTTGGTTTGCAATTCCATCCGGAGGTTACACATAGTGATTTTGGTAAAAAGATACTTTCGAATTTCGCACTGAAAGTTTGTGGATGCCAAGGTGATTTTACACCGGCGTCGTATATTCAAGAAACGGTAGATCGGATTCGTACCGAGGTTGGAGATAGAAAAGTAATCATGGCGCTTAGTGGTGGCGTAGATAGTACAGTAGCCGCTACCTTAATTCATAAAGCCATCGGACAAAACCTATTTTGTGTATTTGTTGATAATGGCCTCCTACGTAAGAATGAATTTGATGAGGTTATGAAAGCGTATGAAACCTTAGGGTTAAATATTGATGGTGTGCGTGCGGCCGATCGATTTTATGATGCGTTAAAAGGAGAATCAAATCCGGAAGGGAAACGAAAAATAATTGGCAAACTCTTTATCGACATCTTTCAGGAAGAAGCGGCTAAGATGCAAGATATTGCGTTTCTCGGGCAGGGAACCATTTACCCGGATGTAATTGAAAGCGTTTCGGTGAATGGCCCATCGGCTACTATTAAATCGCATCATAACGTAGGCGGATTACCCGATACCATGCACCTGCAACTGGTAGAGCCATTGCGCTATTTGTTTAAAGACGAAGTGCGAAAAATTGGTTTGGCTCTTGGTTTGGCACCTTCTTTCATTCATCGTCATCCGTTTCCGGGCCCTGGATTAGGTATTCGCATTTTAGGGGAAGTAACTGCAGAAAAAGTTGAATTATTGCAAGAGGCGGATGCACTTTATCTTCAAATTCTTCGAGAGGAAAATCTTTACGACACGATATGGCAAGCCGGAACAATTTTATTACCCGTGCAAAGCGTTGGTGTAATGGGCGATGAACGTACTTATGAATTTACGGTTGCCTTGCGTGCTGTAACGAGTGTAGATGGTATGACAGCCGATTTCGCGCATATACCACATCAAGTACTCGCTAAAATTTCTAATACCATTATCAATAGAGTGAAAGGAATAAACCGCGTGGTATATGATATAAGTTCAAAACCACCGGCTACTATTGAATGGGAATAAGTAAAACCTACAAACATGATTAGAACTTTTTTAGTTGGATGGCTGGCAGTATGTTCATTCATTTCCGCATCGGCACAAAAAACCGTTAAAGAAGAAGTGCCTGTTGTAACGAAAGGCTATACCTATCCGAAAGCGGAACGCAAAGAGAAATATAAAATTGCCGTACTAACGCCTATGTATCTCGACTCGGTGGAATGGGATAAAGATTTAGTGCACCTCCCTAAATTTATGATGCCGGGAATCGATTTTTATCAAGGAATTCAGATAGCCGCAGATACCTTGCGACAACAAGGGTTCAAACTTGAAATTTATGTGCATGATAGTAAGTCGAACTATTTTAATGTTCAGAATTTAATTGAATCGGATCGATTAGATTCGATGGACTTGATTATTGGTAATGCTAGTGTAAGTGATTTGAAATTACTTGGCGAATTCGCGAAGAAGAAACAAATCAATTTTATCTCAGCTGTTTCACCTTCCGATGCTGATCAGGAAAACAACCCGTACTTCACAATTTTACAACCGCGGTTATCATCGCATATTGAAAAAATGCACCGTGTTATTAATAATAAATTTCCTTATGATAATGTGGTGTACCTCTATCGAAGTGGAAATAACTCGGAAAAGAATGGTTTGCAGTATTTCAAGAACGATATTCTAAACGCTCTGCCATCGCGTTTTGTAGAAATGGAATTGAAAGGCGAAGAAATAAATATAGCCGGCTTAGTAAAACAAATCGACACCACGAACAATACCAGTATTGTTTTAGGTGTGTTGGATCCTGCCATGGCTTATAAATATTTGAAACAGCTTCAGCCCTTCGCAGAACATTACAATTTAAAGGTATTCTGTATGCCAACCATGGAGTCGGTAAAAGGGCTCGATAAACAAGATGAACTCAATGGCATGCCTGTCTTTTATACCGCAGCCTATATCATCGATAAGATTACACCGGCGAGTCAGTATATCACAAAAAAATATAAAGCTCGTTTTGGCGGAACGCCATCCGATATTGTTTATAAAGGGTTTGAAAGTTTGAATTTCTTTGCCAACCTCATGATACGTTATGGTGTTCCATTTAATACACATATCAGCGATAATTCATACACCTTCATTACGCCGTATAAAATTATGCCTATTAAAGAAGGAGGAAAATTGATGTTCTATGAAAACAAATTCCTCTACTTGATTCGCTACGAGAATGGAATCATGAGTTACGAATAAGTGGTTGTCAACCTGTACAATGTGCACATAGGTTCAAACAGGGTTGTTACATTAAGTATCGTACAAATGTTCCGTTAGTATTTGTGTCTGAGGTTATCTGAAATTTTTTTTAGTAATTACGAGCCTATCAAAAAATATCAAGCAAGGGTAAATTGATTGGCGGATTATTTGTTGAAGCAATAATTTGCTACGCAACGAGTTGCTTTGTTCTTGTTGATAGATAAATAAAAAAGCCTGAAGTTTCCTTCAGACTCTTTACAATATTCTTGATTAGCAGCGTTACCTCAATAAGATAAAATCGCCTTTAGCAATTTTCTGGGAAATAACACCTCTGTCATTACACTGGTATTCTACAATATAACTATAGGTATTAGCATCTTGTAAGGTGCCTTTATAACTTCCATTCCAACCTTGGGTAACGTCCCGCGTGGAGAACATTTCTTGTCCCCAACGATTATACACTCTAAACTCACCTAATTTTACACCAGCGCCATACTGTACAATTTTGAAGTAATCGTTTTTACCATCAGCATTTGGTGTGAAGGCGTTCGGTAAAAATAACTGACAACATAATTGTTGTTCAACCTGAATTTGGGTAGCACTAATACAATCATTGGCATCTTTCACAACAACATGATACACACCGGTAGGCAGGTTGTTAATAGTAGGGGAATTGGAGAAGTTCACTAAATGATTATCCATGTTTGTCCACTCAAAATCATACCCCGGCATACCTCCACTTGGAGACGCAGTTACGCTACCATCTTGACGATTGATGCAAGTTGCTTCTTGTGATTCAAGGCTTACAGTTAACAGCGAATCGGGTTCGAAAACTTCTTGTTGAAGCGATTTGGTACAACCATGCGCATCAACAACATTAAAGGTATGCATACCAGCAAAAAGGGTATCGAAGTTAGGTGAATTTTGTTGATTACTATTGTCATACCAGAACATATAACCCGGTGTTCCGCCAGAAGCAGCAAGATGCACACTCCCTGTATTTTGATATTTGCATAGAACATCATAGGTGCTTACAACAGATAATATCAAATCCGGTGGTTGATTAATTGTAACTATTGTGGATCCGGTACATCCGTAAATATCCGTTGCAACTACCGAATACGTTCCAGCGGGTAATCCGGATTGTTGCCCGGAACTAACATTGTTACCGTTGCTCGACCAAGTATAACTATTATTGCCACCAACAGCAGAAACGTTATAAGCACCGTTACTTTCACCATAACAGTTTACATCTTGGATACTGTTTATAGTGAGCACAATCGGATTTTGTTTTACTACGTTAATAGTATCGTACGCATATTCATAACCACTACACAAACTGAATACTACTTCACAGATATACGATTGAGATGCAGTTGCTAGCACAACATCTAAGCTATCAGCGTGTGTCGGTTGTAAAACACCTTGTGGGTATGTGTACCAATTCACTGTATAACCGGCTGTACCACCACCACCACCACCTGGGGTTGGTGTCCATCGCCAAGCATCATTTGAAGCAGTCCATTGCGTTGGAAGGTTTCTGCCAGGTACAATAACGGCCGTTGTGCCGGTTGCATCTTCAATACCATGTATAGCTTGCCCACCATTCCAAGCAGTACATAAATCTTTATTGGCGATGTAAGTTTCAATAACATTCGTCCCTTCATAAAGAGCAATTTGTTGAGTATTCAAAAGCACATTGCAAGCTGGTAAAAACATTGGAAGTAAATTCCATGAAACCACAAAAACTCGATTTGGGGCAGTTCCATATAACGCCCATGAAATTTGTCCACCTGCTGGAGGGTATAAATCATGATATGGGCACATAATGGAATTCATAGCAGCAGCAAACGTATTGTTTGGCAAGGGCGTTACACCTGCAAAACTCCAAGGACAGTATTGATTCGCGTTTGCAGTATTAAAGGACAACAAACCGTTAGAGCCTACAACACATTGGTTGTACACGTTATTAAAAAAACAAAAATCGAATGGAATATTTACAATTCCAGACCATAAATCATCACTTGTTATGGTTATAATATTGCCTGGAGCGAATGAATATGGGGTATAAGTAATTTGAGCACACGTATAATTACTGGTTCCAGTTGTTGGTGTGGTAATATTAGCGTGAATTGTGGCTGATGTTGAACAAGCAGGTATTACGATATCGGGTCCTAAATTCACCGATCCTGTTTGTGCCGTCATCATTGATATATTACCTAAAACCAAAAGAAATATAAAAATCCCGTGTTTGATAAAATTGTTTTTCATGTACATACTAAAAGAGTCCAGTTTTTTTCTGGAATTTTAGACGAAAATAAGGCATTTTTGGTTTGGTAAATCCCAAATAGAAATTCTCATGTCATTTTTCCCTCAAAAAATGAAATGATAAGACTTTCAAGGCCTAACCAATATTAACTCAAACCGGTAATCTTTCCATTCAAATCAATATCCATGTGTTCTGAAGCCGGAACCGCCGGAAGACCTGGCATACGCATCATATCTCCTAAAATTGGAATAATGAATCCTGCACCGGCAGCGAATTCGAACTCACGAACATTAACAATAAACCCTTTAGGGCGGCCCACTGCTGTTTCTTTATCTGATAATGACTTCTGTGTTTTGGCCATACAAACCGGAAGGGCATCATAGCCTAATTCTTTAATCATTTTAAGCTGAGTTCGGGCAGTTGATGAATACTCCACGCCATCAGCACCATAAATTTCCGTTGCAATACGGTTGATTTTATCTTCAACAGGTAAACTCCACTCATAAAGTGGCTTAAACTGATTGGTGCCACCTTCAATAATATCGCATACCGCTTGCGCTAACTCCTGTGTTCCCTCCCCTCCTTTGGCAAAACCATATGAAATAACGGCCTTCACACCTAGTTTACCGCATTGTGTAATAACATACTCCAGTTCTTCGGCACTATCGGTAGGGAAATGATTTAGGGCAACAACTGGTGTTAACCCGAATTTTTTGCAATTCTCCATGTGCTTTTCCAAATTGGCAAAACCCTTAATTACCTTTTCTATGCTTGGGGTATTGTACTCATCTTTTTTGGCACCACCATGATGTCGAAGAGCACGTATGGTTGCCACCAAAACTATAGCATCAGGTTTTAAGTTGCCGTAACCGCATTTAATATCCATAAATTTCTCAGCGCCTAAATCGGCCCCGAAGCCAGCCTCGGTAACAACATAATCGGCTAACGACAACCCCATTTTGGTAGCCAGTATGGTGTTGGTTCCTTGTGCGATGTTTGCGAAAGGTCCGCCATGCAAAATAGCCGGATTGCCTTCTAAGGTTTGAACGAGATTAGGTTTGATGGCATCTTTCATCAATAAAGCCATCGCACCTTCAGCTTTTAAATCGCGAGCGTATATTGGTTTCTTATCAAACGTATAACCAATAAAAATATTTCCTAAACGTGTTTTCAAATCTTCGATATTCTGACTCATACAAAGAATGGCCATCACTTCCGATGCCGGCGTAATGTTAAAACCATCCTCACGTGGAATACCGTTAGCAGTGCCACCAATACCAATAATGATATGTCGTAAAGCACGATCATTCATATCCATAACCCGCTTCCATTTAATCGTGCGAGGGTCGATATTAAGATTATGTTGTTTGTTTTGAAGGTTATTATCAATTAATGCCGAAAGCAAGTTATTCGCTTTCTCCACTGCAGCAAAATCACCCGTGAAATGCAAGTTGATATCTTCCATGGGAATTACTTGAGAATAACCACCACCGGCTGCACCGCCTTTAATTCCGAAAACCGGTCCTAAACTTGGCTCACGTAATACAACCAACGATTTCTTTCCAATTTTATTCAAACCTTCATTCAAGCCTATTGAAACTGTAGTTTTACCTTCTCCGGCGGGGGTAGGGTTGATAGCCGATACCAAAATAAGCTTCGCTTTTTTTATTTTCTCTTCATCAATTAATTCTAACGGAAGTTTGGCTTTGTGCTTTCCGTAATACATCAAATGGTCTTCACTAATATCAATTTTTCGAGCAATTTGTTTGATATGTTGAATGTCGGCTGCTTGAGCAATTTCGAGATCAGAAAGCATAGTTTATTTTTTGGATTCCAAACGTAATGAATTCTGAGGAGATTTTTTTGAACAAGTATTGAAATCTACACGGAATTCGTCTAGGGCTTTAAGAATCGAATGCAGTCTTAAAGATAAAATGCATACAGCAATCTAATTTCAATTTTACCCTAAATAAAAAAAGAAGAAGCAATATGATCAGCAAATAATTTTCCTGCATTAGTTAAACGCAGTACTTCGTTTTGTTCTTGTAACCATGCTAGTTTAATAAACCCTTCTTTAGTTTCATTAAATGCAGTCCATTCGGAAATTGTCAGCAACGATTTCACCACGACTACGTCGAGTCCTTCTGAAATGCGTAACCTAACCATGATGAATTCGTTTATTTTTTGTTCTCTACTCAGCACCTCTATTTCCGGTAATAGTTTTTTCGATTGGCACTGTTCTATATAATGTACGTTGTGAGCCACATTCCACGACCGTTGGTTACCATCGTACGAATGGGCTGAAGGCCCTATGCCAAGGTAGGCAACCTGATTCCAATAACTACTATTATGTTTAGCGCGAAAGCCAGGTTTGGCATAACTCGAAATTTCGTAATGCTCATAACCGGCCTTTACCATACGTTGCATGAGGTGTTCATATTGTATTGCCGAATGTTCATGATTAATGGGTTCCATAACACCTTTTTTAATTTGATGATCTAAGACAGTTTTGGGCTCCACCGTCATGGCATAACATGAAATATGAGGTACTTGTAATTGTAATGCAATTTGAATGTTCTGTTCCCAAGCATCATGACTTAACTCAGGAAATCCAAAAATTAAGTCGAGGGTAATATTATGAAATCCTGCTTGTTGTGCTAAAGGAATACATGCAAGCGCTTGTTGAGACGAATGGGAACGATTCATGCGAACTAAATCTTCTTCACGAAAGCTTTGTATACCGATGCTTAGCCGATTTACTCCGGCGTTTTTCCAGCCTAGTAATTTCTCGCTAGTAATATCATCCGGATTGGCTTCTAAGGTTATTTCGGCGTTGCCGTCTACCACATAATTTTGGTACACGGTTTTAAGAAGGAGTTCAATTTCACCCTCTTCCAAAATACTCGGAGTGCCGCCACCAAAATAAACCGATGTTACCATTTGATCGGTTAGTAGGTTTTGTTTTTCTTTCAATTCCCACAATATGGATTGCAAGAGTTCGTTTTTTAATTTCAGCGAAGTAGAGAAATGAAAATTGCAATACGAACATGCTTTTCTGCAAAAGGGAATATGAATGTAAATACCGGCCATCAGGTAAGCGGCAAATGTAGTTTCTTTGTATCAGTTATGTTTCGAATTAATCGCTTGAAGTATGGAGTGAAGGCACTTTACGTGTTGCTTCTGTTTCTTACGCTTCCGGATAAACTTTCCTCGCAACATACCTTAATTCTGGAAGGGAAAGATGCTATACGCTTTGGTTCCATGAATAAATTAGCTAGTACCTATTTGAATGTGGAAGAATGCCGCGAAGCTTTATTGAACGCTCGTTTTCAAACGTTAAAGGAAGGGTACCTGGAAGTGTCGATTGATAGTTTAACCATTACTGATTCGGTAACGCATGCTTGGATTTGGTTGGGCGATAAATACCAATGGCTTCAACTTAAATCGGGTAACGTACCGGAAGCCTTGTTGGCACAAGCTCGCTTGAGAACACAAGATGTGTATCAACAACCTTTGGATATTCCAAAAATGAAAAATTATTTTAATCGTATGGTTACCTGGTTAGAGAATCATGGTTATCCGTTCGCTTCAATTTTTCTTGATAGTATCCAAAATCAACAAGGTAAAATTTCTGCAGTATTACATTTAGATCAAGGGCCTTTAATTAAACTCGATTCGGTTAAGTTAAATGAAGATGCTCCGGTACATAAATCCTTTTTGCTTCATTATCTTAGTTTGAAGGAAGGATCTCCGTACGAAGAGTCGAAAATTACATTGATTAGTACCCGATTGCGCGAATTGTCGTTTCTTCAAGAAGCTTCACCTTGGCGCGTTTCCTTTCATACATCCAAAACAAAATTGCATTTGGATTTGAAAAACAAGAATGCCAACCGAGCGGATATTTTAATTGGCTTGTTACCTTCCAATGATGAATTGCAAGGAAAGTTCTTATTAACCGGAGATGTTAAATTAGCCTTTATAAATGCTTTGAATCATGGCGAGAGTATGCAGCTGAACTGGCAAAATTTGCAATATAAATCACCGCGATACGATATTAAATTAATGTATCCTTATGTGTTAAATACAAATATCGGTTTGAGTGCCAAGTTCGATTTTTATAAGAAAGATACGTCATTTAAATCGGTACAAGGTGAACTGGGTTTACTCTATCAAATAAATGCAACCGATTACGCCAAGTTATATTATGAACTAGCAAGCACACGAGTGGGTAATGTAAACGTGAACTTACTGAAATCGAGTAGGGCTTTGCCTTCGGTGGCCGACGTGACGTACAAAACGATCGGCATGGAATGGGTTTTTCAAAATACCGATTATCGATTAAATCCGAAAAAGGGATTTCAATGTCAATTCGACGCGGGCTTATCCTTTCGAAAATTTCTCCGGAATGCAACGATTGAAGAAACACTAGATCCTGTGAGTAATTCATACTTTTCTTATCTCTATGATTCCATTCCTGAAAATACAATTAAGTATCAGGTCAAGGGTAGTGTTAAATACTATTACACCTTCTCTAAACGGTACACGCTTGCAGCATTTTATGCTGCGGGTTATACGTTTAGTTCACAACAGCTATTTAAAAATGAACTGTTTCAAATTGGTGGTTATCGTTTGTTACGTGGTTTTGATGAAGGTGCACTTTTCGTGAACAACTACCATATTATTACCTTAGAACCACGCTTTCAACTTTCCTTAAACTCTTACTTTTTTGTTTTTGGAGATGTATCGCGTATTAGTTCAGTGTATTATGGCAACAATCTTATCGACTATCCCCGGAGCGTTGGAGCGGGAATGGCTTTTGAAACCAAGGCCGGATTATTTAATATGAGCTATGCCGTAGGATCTAGAAACGACAGTCCTTTTCAGCTTCGAAATTCTAAAATACATTTCGGATATGTGAGCTTGTTTTAATTGTTACATGCATGCGAAAATCGGCAAACCAATCATTTTAGATTTTTTTTAACAGGGTATCTTCTACTTTCGACGATTCAAGCCACACCCACATGAAGTATTTTTTAGCAATTACCTTGCTTTTAGTTTTTACTATTACCAAGGCACAACAAAACAATGAAAAACCGAATCAACTGAATGTGTTTGTGGATTGTAATAATTACGGTAGTGATTGTTTTGATTCGTTTCTCCGACAAGAAATAAGTTTGGTAACCTTTGTGCGCGATCGTTTAGATGCCGATGTACATATCATTGCTACCTCCAATTGGAATAACCTAGGTACACAAATGAATACGTTATTTGTTGTAGGACAAAAAAAGTTTAGTTCGCTTTCCGATACCTTAAGCTATTCCATACCACCGAATAGTACGGATTTAGAACGACGAGATATTTGGACGAAGCAAATCAAAATAGCGCTCTTGCCCTATGTGGCGCGAACGCAATTAGTGCAACATTTGAATTTAACCATGACTGCCGATATGAAACCTGCCTCGGACACTACTCCGGTGAAAGACCCTTATAATTTTTGGGTTTTTCAATTAAGTACCAACGGTTCAATCAATGGAAACAGAGTAAGCAAGGAGTTTAGTGCTTACGGAAATGCAAGTGCTAATAGAGAAACTGAAGAATCAAAAAGTAACATTTACTTGAATGCCAGCGAACAATACAATCGGTATGATGATCAAGGAACGATTTACCAATATGAGTATCAGGATTTCGGTGCTGGTGCTAGTCATATGAAGAAAATGACCGAACATTTTGGTGCGGGGTTGCAAGCCGATTTTAATAATTCCATTTATAGTAATCTCAAAGCACGTTACACCGCCGGTCCGGTAGTAGAGTATAGTTATTTTCCGTATAAGGAATTTAATAGTAAACGATTAGTAGTTCAATATGCTGTTGATGCACGCTATAATAAGTACTATGATACCACCATTTATCTTAAAACGAAGGAAGTGCTTTTTGCTCAGGAAGTAGCGGCTATAGGGAGTTTTACTCAAAAATGGGGTAGTATTAATGTAGGTGCTTTTTGGCGTAATTTGTTTACCGATTTTAGTAAAAATAGTTTGTCGTTTAATGGTGCTATTACTGCGCGTTTAGTTAAGGGGTTAAACTTTGTAATTTGGGGTAACTATAGTTTTATTCATAACCAATTGAATATTCGCAAGGGCGATATTTCTATTGATCAACTGTTAGCGCAGAATCGTGAAATACTGAGCGCGTATAATTACAATCTTGGAATAGGATTAAGTTATCGTTTTGGTAGTAAGTTTAACAGTGCGGTAAACCCCTGTTTCCGCGGTTTGAATTATAGTATCAATTTGTAACTCGTTAGTCAAACAAAAGATACTACACTGAATCTGAGAATTAAATTCCGGTATAATTCCAAGGCGTAATTTTCTTTAATTCTTTTTTCAACGCATCAGAGATTTTCAAACCATTAATAAACTGATGAATGAGTTCTTGATTAATCGTTGTTGCCCCCCGCGTTAATTCTTTTAACGCTTCGTAAGGGTTAGGGTAATTTTCTCTTCGCAGAATAGTTTGTAAAGCCTCGGCCACTACGGCCCAATTCTTTTCTAAATCGTCGCGCATTTTTGCTTCGTTCACAATGAGCTTATTTAATCCTTTTTTTAACGAGGTAAACCCAAGCAAGGTGTGTGCAAAAGGCACTCCAATATTGCGTAACACGGTTGAATCGGTGAGGTCGCGTTGTAAACGTGAGATTGGTAATTTAGCCGAAAGGTGTTCAAAAAGCGCATTCGCAATTCCGAAATTTCCTTCCGCATTTTCAAAATCAATCGGATTTACTTTATGCGGCATGGCCGAACTACCAACCTCATCTTTATTTACTTTTTGTTTGAAATAATCCATGGAGATGTAGGTCCAAATATCACGACATAAATCAATGAGAATCGTGTTTATACGCTTCATGGCATCAAAATGAGCTGCAAGCGAATCGTAATGTTCAATTTGTGTAGTGAATTGCATACGGGTTAAACCGAGTTTTTTATTCACGAAATGATTTGCGAATTTTTTCCAATCTGTTTTGGGAAAGGCAACATGATGCGCATTGAAATTGCCGGTGGCGCCACCAAATTTTGCAGCAAACGGAATTTGCTTCAATAAATTAAGTTGTTCATCGATACGTTCTACAAAAACCATTATTTCTTTTCCTAAACGGGTTGGCGATGCAGCTTGTCCGTGAGTACGTGCTAACATCGAAATATTCTTCCAGTCTTTCGAAAAACCTAAGAGCATTGTTTTCAATTGAAGCAAAAACGGCAAGTATTCCAGCTGAATAGCATCCTTCCATAGCAACGGAATAGCCGTATTATTAACATCCTGAGAGGTTAAGCCAAAATGAGTCCATTCCTTTTGCTTACTCAAGCCTAAGGCATCCATTTTTTTCTTCAAAAAATACTCCACTGCTTTTACATCATGATTAGTAACTTGTTCTATTTTCTTAATTTCTAGGGCATCTTCGGAAGAAAACTGATCCACAATTTTAAGGAGTGATTTATGCTTGCTACTCGCCAATGAAAAAATACCGGCTTCAGAAAGTGCTATAAAATAAGCAACCTCAACTTGTACACGATATTTCATCAGAGCCTGTTCGGAAAAATAAGCACTCAAGGTGGAGAGGTTCTTTTTATAACGTCCATCAATAGGGGAAACAGCTAGCAACGCAGATAAATCAGCCATGAATAAATTATTTTGGCGGCAAAGGTAATCAAAGAAAATGCCATCGGCTATATTTGCACACCTATGAATACAAAGTTTCGGGTTGGAGCTGTGAGTTACTTAAATACTAAACCTTTGATTTATGGTTTGAAGCACAGCAGGGTGAAGGAGGATATTGAACTCATACTAGATTATCCGGCGCGTTTAGTAAGCTTGCTACAAAAAAATGAATTAGACATAGCACTACTACCCGTAGCGGCTATTCCAAAAATTAAGGATGCCGAAATTTTCAGCAACTATTGTATTGCCAGTGATGATGAGGTAGCGAGTGTATGTTTATTTAGTGAAGTTCCCATTGAAGAAATTCAGGAGGTTTACCTGGATTATCAAAGTGAAACCAGTGTTGCGTTGTGTAAACTTTTGTTGCAACATTATTGGCAATCACGCCCCTTACTTTTAGAAGCCGACGAACATTTTATTGAGGATATTAAAGATAAACGCGCCGGTATCATTATAGGTGATCGAGCCCTAGAAAATCTGAACCGCTTTCCCTATGTGTATGATTTGGCCAAAGCCTGGAAAGATTATACCCAGCTTCCCTTTGTATTTGCAACCTGGGTAAGCACCAAACAATTGCCGGAATCCTTTGTGAAGGAATTTAATGAAGCGAATCAACACGGATTAACTTTCATCGATCAATTGACCGATGAAATTCCCTTTACAGCCTACGACTTAAAGAAATATTATACGGAGAATATTCGTTACGAATTGAATGAGGAACGTCGTAATGGCATGACGCTTTTTATGAAGCAGCTTCAACAGTAAATGCCGTAAAAATCACTCAGGATGTTCTTTCACGAAGGCTAAAAGTGGAAATATCATTTATACGGAACACAGCAAAGCTTGGGTAATCCGCATTATCTTTGCGCTCTGCATGAAAAAAATCTACTGTCTTTTACTTTTCATTCTCCCCGCATCTACCTTGTTTGCTCAGAAGGAAGTGTTGGTGGATACCATTGTTAAGAAATACGAAATAACTGCCGGTCGCCGACAATTGCATTTGATGATTGAGCGAGAATTGAAAAAGGCCGATATATCCGACGGTGCGTATGATAAGATCATTGATGTGGATGGTGATATTGATAAAACAGCCATTCTTTCTAACGCCATATTTACAAAAACAAATCGCACCATAGCCTATATCGAGAATAATGAAAAGGAAGATCTAACGAAGCGAAAATACTTAGGCCGGGTTATCGACAACCTTAAATTGTTTAATACCGACTATGGCGATGGTTATGTAGATATACCTTATTACTCTACCTTGTTTGAAAACACGTATCAAGTAATTCGCGGACTGCACAATAATAACCTCGCACCGTATGTAAAAACAAACGTAAGCAAAGCGATGTATGTGATTTCTCCCTTATTTGATACCGACCTTGAAGCAACGAAAGTTTTAATGTCGGGCATGAGTGAATTGTTTCCTGAACTCTTAATTAAGAAAATAGCAACCATGGCACCCGATGCTGCTGATATTGTAGTTGAACGTGCCGCCCCTAAAAACCCTAAAACAATTTTAAATTACGCTACGTCAACGGCAAAGGAACGCGACATTGTGCGTAGAAATAAATCGCCTTATGTGAACGCTATTGTTCGTATTGCAGATAGCGCTAAAACCCCGTTGAAAGCCATCTTTTTTATTGATGATTATATTAAAGGAAAAGAAAGCATTGCGGCTATTAATAAAATTACAGAAGATCAGGATTCATATTTTAAGAAGTTGATAGAATTACGACAAGTGAATTTTACCACCGCGCTTCGAAAAAGTTATGATCGGGAATTGGCGCATGAATCTTCGCGCTATGTTACTAAAATGAATGAGCTGCATGACCAAGGAGAAGCGGTGCGTTTTAAATGTGTTGAACCATTAAATTCTACCGAACTCTATTATGTAATGGTATATGGTAGCGATGATTTATATACCAGTAGTTTTTTAGGTTGCTACAATCGTTTAATGATGCGCATAAAACCTATGACGGGCTTCGAGTTTCTTCAAAGTATTGGCAAAGATAAATTCCGAACGTACTTACGTTTGTGCGCTAATTATAATACCATAGGTTCTTTTCTTGCTTCCATGAGCGACTCCAGTAAACAAGTGTTGATGAAAAATTTTGTAAGCGATTTGGATAATACCCTGGAAGGTGATTTGGAGGGCGCAACCGATGTGGCAAATTCTTTCGGTAGTATTCAAGATTCAACGTTAATGCAAAATATCGTGCAAGAAATAAAAGCCAATCGCGATCAACGTATGAAAAACGTTGAAAAGAAAAGAGGCTTTAAAATTTATGATATTCTATACACCATGCTAACCTTTAGCTCCGATTCGCTCTCCGCAAAATTGGGCATTCCACCAATTACCAAAATGCCGTATACCTCATTAGTTGATGATACCGGAAAAGATAGTGGGGCTGTGGTGCAACAAGTTTTCTTCTATGGTGATGTGGATGGAAAGGGAGTGTTTAATAGTTATGTTGGCGGTTTCGGTGCGCCGGATTGGAAAGTTACTAAAGAAGATTTCTGGGTACGAATAGCTTCTACTAAAGGTAAGCCTGTTGTTATTTACGCGAACAAACCATTGGATGAACCTGAAGATGAAATGGCGCAAAATGCTTTACAAGATTATCTCGATCAAAATGAAATACATCCCTCGGTAATTATTCATCGCGGACATAGCTACCATCTTTCCGGAACCTTAGATCATATTAATTATCGCCATAAAGTGGTGATTCTAGGAGCCTGCGGAGCATATCAGAATTTGGCAACGGTATTAGGCCATTCCGAAGACGCACAAATTGTATCAACCAAGCAAATAGGCGTGGGTAAAATAAACGGGCCTATTATTCGTGCCTTTAACCAACGTTTGTTAGAAGGTAAGGATATTGATTGGGTGGAAATGTGGACGCAGTTGGGAAAACAATTTAGTTCCGGCGAAATGAAAAATTTGTTTGACGATTATGTACCTCCTTACAAAAATTTGGGTGCTTTATTTCTAAAGGCGTATAATCGAAGTGGTGTGAATGAGGATGAAGAGTAAATTACTACTTGAGTTGAAAGAAAAATTGGAACGGTTGTTAGAAACCTGTCCAGCCTTGACTTCCTAAACGTATTACGAAAGAAGGTATTTTATATTCGTTACCAAATTTATCCTCAATCAGAATTTGAGAAAATTCTACCACATCATTCGTTTTAATATCTCTAAGAATTTTACGAATATTTTCACCACCAAAACTCAAAGCATGTTTTCGAAAATCAGATTCGCTAATTAAGGTTCTGTTTCGATACACACTCATGTAGTATTCCTTTACTGTATAATTAAAGACTGATTGATTTTCAAGTACACCAAAGGGATTACGCACAATCATACTATTAGAAAGATCGGATAAGCCACAATTTTGACTAAGCGATAATAATTTAGAGCAGAAAAATAAACTAGGCAGAGGAAATCGAATAGCGGGTTGTATTGGTAATAATATAGTAACCGGTTCTCCATTTTGATCTTTCAAATAAACACGAAGTTGTTTCAGTTCTTTTTTCAAAATCTGAAAGCAAACGTTATTAGGTTCTTTTTTTAAAATTCGAACGGTTTTGTTTTCAAAGGAGTCGAGTACGCCACCTTCTATCCTTAAGGTATTATAAATGCCATGATAGATGCGGCCTATCTGTTCACTATTCAAAACAAGTTTTATGCCTGCGTTGGACGAAACAGCCGTGAACATGAAAATCACTATTCCTAAAACTAATCCTTTTGTATTCATCATCAATGCTTACAAAACTAATAATTCTTACAAGTATTTACGTTTTTTTTGAAGCTATGGAAAACCTAACCTAGGTCAACAACCGGCTATGCGTACCATCCTAGTTTTAATAAAATTTAAAATCATGGTTTTACAACGCATCAACAGAACAGGCTTTTTAACCGCCGCCTTCTTTTTAATTCTATGGGTGTACACCTTTTTATTTACCGATGATCGAGAGAATTGGTTGATTGAAAATATGTTAGTCTTTATTTTCATAACGTGGTTATTTCGAAGCAGCAACAAACCACTTTTTAATCCGCTGAGCTATCTACTTATTTTTTCATTTTTAAGTTTACATGTTATAGGCTCTATGTATGCTTATGCTAGTGTTCCTGTTGGATTTGAATTGAAGGATTGGTTTCATTTACAACGTAACCCATACGATCGGATTGTTCATTTTAGTTTTGGATTATTACTTGCTTATCCTTTGCAACAAGTTTTACAACAAGTATTCAACGTAAGAAAATGGAGATTCTTTATTATGCCGATAGAATTAATACTTTCTGTAAGTGCGCTCTTCGAATTAATAGAGTGGTTTATTGGCGGAGTGCTGATGCCGCATTGCGCAAATACCTATGTGGGTACACAAGGCGACATTTGGGATGCGCAAAAAGATATGGCTTTAGCAACACTCGGTGCTTCTATAACTATGCTTCTAACTTACTTGTGGCGGATGAGTAAACAACGGTCTATTTCAATAACGTAACGTTGCCTTCATAGGTTTTCTTAACGCCGTTCTTAAACATGGCATCAATAATGTAAACATACACACCTTGATTCTGAAGTTTGCCGTTGAACTTTCCATCCCATCCTCTGCCATCTATACTTGATGTGGTAAAAATATTCTCACCCCAACGATTGTAAATATTCATTCGAAAAACACTTAATCCACTACTTAATAATTCTCTTGGTATGAAGTAATCATTCAGTCCGTCGCCATTAGGAGAGAAGGCGTTTGGTATATTCAAATAGCAATCACGTTGAATCCAAATACTATCGGTGGTACTACATTGTCCGAAGGTTGATGTAGAAACAGCCCAATAATGCCCAGAAGTCGTTACCGGTAAATTATTGGTTTTATCGCCAGTACTCCACGTTAGTACTTCATTCGGATTCATGATATTGTTCAGAATGATGGTTTGTGTTATTCCAGGACAAATAGAAGTATCGCTGCCTAAACTAAGCTCCGGAAAATCTTCTATGATTACCGTTTTGGTTGTGGTGTGCGGCGGACAAATTGGATAGTATGAAGTGAGCGTTACATTATAGGCTCCGCCAATATCATAGGTATGAATTGGGTTGTGCACATCAGGAAGTGTTTTGCCGTCGGCAAAATCCCAAAGGAAGCGAATCGAATTTGGCGCTACCGTATCATTGAAGTTTATAGGATCGCCCACGCATACAATTGAATCTATCGCTACAAAATCATCATAAGCTGGTTGATCAACATATAAGGTATGACGAGCAGTATCCGTACAACCAATCGAATCGGTAATTACTAAAGTTAAAGTATAGGTGCCTGGCGTTGTGTAAATATGTCCTGCATTCGATGTGATAACTCCATTTTCGTGTGGTGTGCCATCGCCCCAATCCCAATCGTATTGCAATCCGGCCTGGCCAATTACACCTGGTAAACTGCTGGCAGCATTGGCTTTAAACCAATCGCCTAAACAAACCGAATCTCCCGGAAACCCGGTTGGGCCGGCTTGTACCACCATCACGGCCAACAAAGGATGTGTAAAATTTACTTGCTTTATAACCGTATCGGGTACGCACTGCGCATTGGTAGCAACAAGGGTTACGTAATAGGGTATTTGATTGAGGTAAACATGTTGCGGATCAGTTACTGTGCTTGGTGCCGACGGGTCGCCAAAGGTCCAGTAATAGGTGGTGCCGAGCGCAGGAGTGGTTAGGTTTGTAAACACCACGGTGTCTTCTTCACATCCATATAAATAATCGAACGAAAAATCGGCATTTACTTTACCTACTTCTAAATGAAACGTATCGGCAAAAGAATAAGGCAAACAACCACCGGAAATATTTACCTGACAGATAACCGCGTCTACAGTTACCGGAGGTGGAAGAATAAGTGTATCATCGGTTCCCAACACCATTAATGTAGCCGAGTCGAGCCATGTATAACTATAAGTAATTGGTGTAGAAGTTCCGCTAGGAGAAAATCGATAGGAGTCGTTATTAGCCGTCCATTGTGTACCATTTCTTCCCGGTGTCATATACGCAACGGTACCGGTAGCATTTTGAATTCCTTCATGAGCAACACCACCATTCCAAGTGGTACATAACGGTTTTACGCCAATATTAATATCAATTACATTGGTAGTTTCATATAAAACTACTTGTTGTGAATCAATTTGAGATGTACAACTAAACATAGGTACAGTTCGCCAATTTACCACCATCTTTCGGCAAGGAGCAATACCAAAAATATCCCAAGTAATCTGATTAGGTGTAGCATCGGGTAGTAAGTCGTGATACGGTGTTAGAATACAATTATTCATGGCAATGTTTGAGAACGGACAAACCCATCCATTCGATGCCCATGGGTTACTGCCGGGCACAAGTGGAGGCTGCGTGTTCACGGTATCAAAAGAAACTTGGCCGTTAGCACCTACCACACAGGAATTGTAAACCTGGCCAAAAAAACAAAACGGAAATGGTAATTGTAAAACACCACTCCAACAGTCATCAATATTCGCGATAATTGCGTTAGAACCTGTCCATGGCTCGGGAGCATATGGAATTACTGAACCGGTGTATTGATCCGTATTAAATACGTTTGGAAATGTAATATTGGCCGTTAACATCACCGAGGTATCGCAAGGTATTCCACCACTCGGACCTTGAATTTGTAAGGTTGCACAAGGTTGTGCCTGAAGGGTAAAAACAAAAGCAAGGGAACAAACAAATCCTATCAGGTATTTCAGCATACGAAAGACTATTTTTTAAAACTCTAAAGATAAAGCAATAATTCACAAGGAATCCACATTTCAGACGAACATTCATGCATTTGGGTTAGGTTGCTCTGAAAGAAAAGGGATATTTTTGAAAAAAATCAAGGATGTTACAACGTTTTTTTGGATGCGTATTGTTGCTTTTAGCAGCCTCGCAAGTGCAGGCCGATCGAATTGCTAAACGACTAGAACAGGAAGTTACTTATTTCGATCAATCAACAGAATGCAAGGGCTACACGGCTTATTTACCAGGCAATAAGCGTTTGCCGGTGGTACTTATTTTACCCGAATGGTGGGGCTGTGGCGAATATGTGAAAATGCGAGCTAAACAACTCGCCGACGAGGGCTATTATGCGTTTGCGATTGATATGTATGGTGAAGGAAAACAAGCCGAAACGCCGGAGGAAGCCGGAAAACTAGCTTCACCGTTTTATCAGAACGGAGCCATGGCTAATCAGCGAATTCAAGCTGCCATTGATTTTGTAAAGAAGCAAACTATGGCCGACCCTAGCAATATCAATGCTATCGGATTTTGTTTTGGTGGAGGACTAGCCCTTAATGCGGCTCGCACCGGAATAAAGTTCAAACATGTAATTAGTTTTCATGGTAATCTCATGCCTCAAAAATTCAAATCAGGTAGCGTTAGCTCTAAAATACTGGTTTGCAATGGCGAAGCGGATGAATTCGTGTCGAAAGCATCTATTACAGCTTTCAAAAAAGAAATGAAAAACGGCAAGGTGAAGTTCACCTTCATCAATTATAAAAACGCCACGCATGCCTTCACCAATCCTCATGCCACCGAAACCGGAAAGAAGTTTAACCTACCCATAGCTTATAATCAGGAGGCTGCAATGAAAGCATGGCAGGATATGCTGCTCTTTTTGAAGAAATAGTCTTTCTTGCCAAAACAACTGAATTTTACAAAAGGGATAACATTCAATTTCCCTGAATGCTTACTTTTGCGCCAATATGTTTAGGAAAGCACTTCTTCTTGGTATACTCCTTACCCTAACGGGAGTTCAACTAGTTGTAGCTCAAACCGACAGTACACAACTAGCGCCAATTGAGGATTTTGTGGTTGTAATCAAAGACACTCGACTTGATATTCTTGATAAACGACCGGCTCTTTTGGCCAAGTTTGAATTGGATGAAAAGAATAATCTAAAAAAAGACAAGGAAATTTTAGTGTATAAACCTATTGTTTCCGCCGATGGCAAGAAAAAAGTAACCGGAAGTATCTACACCACCAAGGGATTTCGAATTGTGATTTATAATGGCCCCGACCGTGTTCAAGCTATGCAGGTTAAAAATAATTTTGCTCGTGCCTACCCCGCAACAACCTCCTCTATGAGTTATAACGTGCCTTCTTATAAAATTAAGGTGGGTGATTTTGAAAGTCGTAACGACGCGAGTAAATTTCTAAGAAAAATTGGAAAGGCTTTTCCAACGGCCTTTATTGTACCCGATATCATTACCGTAAAAAATATCAATGTCACGGATTGATTCAACAATCATACAGCAAAAAACCGAAGCCTATTTGCACGAGTTTATTGGCTTCCGACATCATATTCATGCTAACCCCGAGCTTTCATTTCAAGAAAAGCAAACTTCCGCTTTCATTGCGGAAAAATTACATTCCTGGGGTATTGAATTTACCGCAGGACTAGGCGCTTTAGAAGCCGGAACACATGGTACAGGTATCGTAGCAATGATCTACGGAAACAATCCGGAAAGCAGAACCATTGCCCTACGCGCCGATATGGATGCGCTACCTATTCAAGAAAAAAATGATGTGCCCTTTGCATCTAAAAATGCCGGAGTGATGCATGCCTGCGGTCATGATGTGCATTCAACCTGTTTATTAGGAGCTGCAAAAATTCTGCAAGAAACTCGAACGCAATGGTCGGGACAAGTAAAACTCATTTTTCAACCTGGTGAAGAAAAACACCCGGGTGGAGCTAGTTTGATGATACGCGATGGCGTACTCGAAAACCCTAAACCCGATGCTATTTTTGCCATGCATGTTTATCCACACTTGCCATACGGTTGTATTGGTTATCGTGCCGGACAGTATATGGCAAGTGCCGATGAAATTTATATTACGGTGAAAGGTAAAGGCGGACATGCTGCATTACCGCACCAAACCATTGACCCCATTGTGATAGCATCTCAATTGGTTTTAAACTTACAGCAAGTTATTTCTCGAAGAAAAAATCCACTATTGCCTTCCGTTCTTTCCTTTGGAAAAATTCAAGGTGGCTTTGCCGGCAATGTAATACCTGATGAAGTTAAATTAGAAGGAACGCTGCGTTGTATGGATGAACAATGGCGTGCAGAAGCACATCAATTGATAAAATCGTATACCAAGGATCTGTGTAAGGCGCTAGGCGGAGATGCCGATATAGAAATACCTCAAGGCTATCCATCGTTGTATAACGACCCCAACGTAACCGCTCAGGTAAAACAACTTGCTGAAGGTGTTGCAGGTAAGGAACAAACGCGTGAATTGGATTTACGTATGGCTGCAGAAGATTTTAGTTTTTACAGTCATGATGTACCGGCATGTTTTTTTCGAATTGGAACATCCCACGAAGGTGTATTTACAATCCCCGTACATAATGCGCAATTTAATGTGTATGATCCGGCTATTGCTTCTGGTGTTCGCATGTTCTGCGAGATTGCGGTGTTTTATGATCCATCATGACGGAAGAGCAACAACTTCAATACCCTTTATTTGAAACCATAAAATATTGCGATGGTCGTTTTTTTCTAATCCCTTATCATTACCAGCGCATACGCCACAGTGTTCAAACGTTTTTTCAAGTAGATTGTCTGTTTCTATCAAGATTAGAAGAAAAACTTCGTATCATACAACTTCAAGGTCTTCATAAAGTGAAGGTATTTTACAACCAAGATGATTTCGTTATTCACACGGAACCTTATTTCAAACGTCGTATAACCAAACTAAAGATTATACATGCGAACGAGGTGTGTTATGAATTAAAATACACCAATCGTTCGAAATTAATGGATTTGAAATTTGGGGATGAGGAAGTACTAGTTTGTAAAAACGATCAACTCACCGATACAACCTTTTCGAATATTGCTTTATGGAATGGAAGCGAATGGCATACACCAACGCGTTCGTTATTGCGAGGCGTAAAGCGTAGCTTCCTCTTGCAGTCCGGAATATTAAAGGAAAAACCCATTGGCCTTTTTCATCTCAAACAGTATCAGAAAGTTGCCCTTATTAATGCTATGTTGGATTTGGATGAAATCGTAATTCCTATTAATCAAATTATGATTTGAGCTGAAGAGCAATAGCGTATTAAAAAAATCGTTTTTAAAATACAGCGAAGGAAAACGCATGTACTGCCAAATTGTATTTATTTTTAGGCTCGAAATTTTCCTGCATGAATAAGTATTTTACCTTCCTAGCATTGTTCTTCTTCGTAAATGTGCATGCACAAACAAAAACCGATGGGGTATCCGGAAAACCAGTTGTGATAAACGCATCCGATAAAAGTCGGATAGATTACTTTCCATCGATTGTGCAATTAACGCAATCGCTCGTGCCAAGTTCGGAGTATTTTAATAAGAAGGTTGAATTAGAACATGCACGAAATGCTTATGAAGCGCAACATCCTAAATCAGAAGCAAAGAAAACGCGAGGTAATGCTATGAACCCTATGGTGGTTAAAAGCTACCAGGGCAATTCGGCCAATAACGTTCCGAATGATAATGATATTGCAGTTAGTAATGGAGGTAAAGTGCTTTCGGTAGTAAACTCGAATTTGCAGGTGCTCGATGATACCGGACTCGTGTTACTTAATAAATCGCTTACCGCACTTTTCTATCCGATAGATACCTTCTCATGGATTTCCGATCCAAGGGTTTTGTACGACCCGAATGCGGATCGGTTTATTTTGGTGTGCTTTACGGGTGCTTTAAGTACCTCATCTCAAATTCTCGTTGCTTTTTCCCAAACAAATGATCCGGCAGGTGATTGGAATTGTTATGCACTGAACGGGGCTTCCTTCAACGATTCAACCTGGAGCGATTATCCCATTATAGCAATTTCAGATAAAGATTTATTCATGACTTTTAACCAAGTGAAAGACAATGTGAGTTGGACCATCGGTTTTAAGCAATCGGTAATTTGGCAAATTTCAAAACAAGAAGGTTACTCCGGAAATCCGCTCCTTTACACCCTTTGGAGCGATATTAAATACAACGGTACCAATTTGAGAAATATTTGTCCGGCTAAATACCAAACTACCAGCATGGGTAATAATATGTACTTTCTTACTCTTCGCAACGTAGCGAGTACAAACGATTCTGTTTTCGTTACCGAAATTACAGATTCTAAGGTGTCGGGTAATGCGCAGATGACCCAAAAGCTGCTTATAACACCAACCGCCTATGGTTTTCCGCCGAATGCTCGACAAAAGAAATTTGGGAATAATCCACGACAATATCTTATGACGAATGACGCACGTGTACTTGCTGCAGTGTATGAAAACGACTATGTGCATTGGGGTTCAAATACAATCACTTCTACCATGAATGCCGGTGTGTATTTGGGAACGATTAAAAATATTTCCTCCGCAAGCCCTGTAATCAAAGGCGATATTATTACCGCAAGTAATATGGAATTCGGATACCCATCGATGGCCTATTTAGGAAACGATCATAAGTTAATGTACACCTTTTCGCATTGCTATACCGATAGCTTTCCAGGCACCAGTGTTTTATACCGCAATGGAAACGAAGAATATTCAGATATTGTTGCTGTAGTTAATGGTGTTAGTAATATCAATCGTTTGAGTGATTCAGTAGAACGTTGGGGCGATTATACTAATATTCAGAAAATGTATACTATGCCGAATCGCTGTTATTTATGTGGTTCCTGGGGACAAAGCAATTATATGCGAACCCAGGTTGGTATTATTGATAATCTTGATTTTCCAACCGCTGTTGAAAACCTCACTCCGAAATTTGAATCGGTTTTATTTCCGAACCCGGTAACCAATCAACGTTTCGGTATACGATTCACATTAGAAAAAACACAACAAATTGATTTTGTTTTATACGATATACAAGGTAGGAAACTGAATCATCTCCTTCGCAACTATACGAAGCAAGGCGAACATGAATTTTCTTTTGAAGTAAGTTCCTTAAGCAAAGGAAATTATTTGCTTCAATTGGAAACAAAGGAAGGAGTGCTTTCTACTCATAAAATTATTATAGCTGAATAGCGTTTAAACAAGCGTTTACATCGTCCGGACTCAAAACGTACTTCTTTTTATAATTGGTTTCTATGACCAAGTAGTTCTTTCGTTGGGTAACAAACCATTCCATAGTTCCTTGCGATTTGCTGCGATATATACCTGTGTAACCAAACATGCCTCCATTGCCCATCAAGCGAATGGCAGATCCCATCTCAGCCGGTGATACCGCATATACTTTTTGAATGGATTTTTTTGGTATTTGAAATGAATTTATTCTCCGATGAATCACGAGATGCTCATTATTAACACTATAACCTAATGGGCTATAAATAAAAGTAAACAGAATAACTAAACCTAAGGTTACTAAAGGTATTAAAGCTATCCAAAACGGTGAATCAGGAATAAAAGAAAAAAGGCCTGACATGAGTAACGAAAGGAGCGCTACACCAAGGGTTATACCTTTCGATAATTTATCCAAAGTGGCCTTAAACATATTTAACTAAACCGCAAAACTTTCACCACAACCACAACTTCTACTAGCATTCGGATTGATGAAATTGAAGCCCTTACCATTCAACCCATCACTAAAATCTAATTCTGTATTTACGAGGTACAGAAAACTTTTTAAATCGCAAACCAATTTAATTCCTTTATCTTCAAATTGCTGATCCATAGGTTTTAGTTCATTATCGAAATCAAGTTTATAGCTTAATCCGGAACAACCTCCACCAACAACACTCACGCGCACAAAATGACTTTCATCCACTTGAGCATCGTGCATGAGCTGCACTAATTTGTCTTTAGCCTTATCGCTCACATAAATACCGTTTTCTACTGCCACATCCATGGTAAAAAATTTACACGGCAAAAATAAGTCATTCTCCTAAGCTCGTCATGCTATTAATTTGCAAACAAAAGTTACCTTGGTATCGTCTTTTGTCACACATTTTTATCCTTTCACGAAATATTCTCTATTCTTAAACGTTATTCCACTGCATGAAAAAGTATTTGGTAAGTATTTTACTCACTCTATGTTCATTTACGGTATTTGCTGAAAAGGCAACCCTAAGTGGTTATGTTCAAGATTCCAAAACCCGAGAAAAACTTATCGGTGCTACCGTGTACATTCCAACGCTAAAAATTGGTACGCGTACCAATGCTTATGGTTTTTATTCGCTCACCTATACTGTTCCTGAAAACGACATTCAGGTTAAGGCTTCTTATGTTGGTTATGCGTTAGATTCTATCTTATTGCCGAAACAAAGTAGCACACATAATTTCGACTTAGTTCAACAAAAGGATCTTAAAGAGATTGTAGTAAAGGCAAAGCGTTCCGAGTCGATTCAAGAAAGTACGCAAATGAGTAAAATTGATTTACCTATTTCAACGATTAAAAAGTTACCCGCCTTTTTAGGTGAAGTGGATGTTCTGAAAGCAATTCAATTATTGCCCGGTGTACAAGCAGGTGGAGAGGGCCAAAACGGGCTCTATGTTCGTGGCGGAGGACCGGATCAGAATTTGATTTTACTCGATGGTATACCCGTTTATAATGCCAGTCATTTATTTGGTTTCTTTTCCGTTTTCAATGCCGATGCCGTGAATAGTGTTGAAGTGTATAAAGGTGGATTTCCTGCTCGTTATGGCGGTCGTTTAAGTAGTGTGATCGACATTAGGATGAAGGAAGGCGATAAAAGTGGTATTCATGGCAGCTTAGGAATTGGGTTAATTGCATCACGCTTGTTACTAGAAGGCCCTATAGGTAAGAAAAAACAAAATGGATCTTGGATGATAAGCGGAAGAAGAACTTATATTGATGTTTTTACAACGCCTATCATTAAAGCCGCCTCGGAAGGAACCGGTACCGGCGGTTATTATTTTTATGATGTGAATGCAAAGGCAAATTACAAGATTGGAAAGCGCGATCGTGTTTATTTGTCTTCTTATTTAGGCAACGATAAATTTTATGCCAAAGGATTTGAAGATGGCAAGGAAACGTTTAAGGCGAATATCAAATGGGGAAATATTACAGCATTAGCACGCTGGAATCATGAGTTCTCCCCTAAAGTATTTGGTAATTTATCCGCCACCTATAGTCAGTATCGCTTTGGCGTTTTTAATAAAATTACCGATCGAGATTTTACCGGTACGGCCACATCATTCTCCGCCTTGTATTCTTCTAGTATTAAAGATTGGGCTGCAAAATATGATGTTGATTTCATCCCTAACCCTCGGCATTATATCAAGGCCGGCGCAAGCATGACCTATCACACCTTTACACCTGGAGCAATTCAAATAAAAAATTCAGACTTGCCGGAGGAAGATTTGGATACTTCATTTCATGTTCAACATACCCCGGAACTGGATATATATGTAGAAGACGATATTGAAATTACCCCAAACTGGAAAGCTAATGTTGGTTTGCACTTTTCAGGATTCATTACCGAAAAGAACTTCTATACTTCGTTACAACCACGATTATCCACGCGCTATCTCTTGAATAAAATGCTGAGTTTGAAAGCAAGTTATTGCCGCATGACGCAGTTTATTCATTTGCTTACCAATAATGGCATTGGTTTGCCTACCGATTTATGGGTTCCGGTTACCGATAAAATTAAACCGCAAACATCGCAACAAGGAGCCATCGGTGCAGCCTATATGTTGCAAGATGCTTACGAAATTAGTGTTGAAGGGTACTATAAGGATATGAAAAATATTATTGAATATAAAGATGGAACAAGCTTTATTAATGCCAACCAAAGTTGGGAGGATAAAGTAGAGATGGGGCATGGCTGGAGTTATGGTGCTGAATTTTTTATTCAGAAAAAAACCGGACGATTAACAGGTATGATGGGCTATACCTTGAGTTGGACCAAACGGCAATTTCCAACCATTAATTTTGGAAAAATATTTCCTTATAAGTACGATCGTCGTCATGATTTTAAAATTGCCGCAGTCTATCGTTTACGAAAGCGCATTGAACTAAGTGGTGAATGGATTTACGGAACAGGGAATGCCATTTCGATGCCAATGTATCGTTACAGTACCTCCGTTAACGCACCGGGGATGCCAGCTTACTTTACCGATAATTTCTTTTATGGTGAACGAAATTCTTATCGAATGCGGGCCTATCATCGTTTAGATCTGGGAGTTAATTTCATCAAACAATTACGAAAAGGTAGAGAGCGAACCTGGAATATTAGTTTCTACAATGCGTATAGCCGACGTAACCCATATTTCATTTATAGTGAATATAATTTCAAAGAAAATAGGTACCAGTTTAAACAACTAAGTCTGTTTCCAATACTTCCGGCATTCAGTTACAATTTAAAATTTTAATTCAATGAAGCACCTTCAATATCTTTTAATCAGTTGTGTTTGGATGTTCGTATTGTCTTCCTGTCAAAAAGCATTTAATACTGTTGTCGATCTCAACATTCCGCATACACCTTTAATTACACTTAATTCGTCGAATGGTATGAGCTTTGATAGTGTATTACTTTTAGTACGTGGTACGAAGGGGATTTCCGATACGGGTTATTGTCCGATTATACCTAATGCCTCGGTTTCTCTTTGGGAAGATGGTGTTGAAATTCGCCAGCTAAGCTATCGCCCTGATAGAGAAATGTATGTAAACGGTTTTCATAATTTCATTTCCGGAAAAACATATCAGCTTCGTGTTTCCGCACCTGGTTATGCCGATGTAGTGGCTGAAGATAAAATGCCCGATGCTCCGAAAAATTGTTCGTACACGCTCAAACGAAATGCCCGCCAAATGAATTTAGAGCAAAATGCAATGATGTGGTACGACGAACTTACCCTGAATTTTGAAGATGATGGATCGCAAGAGAATTATTATTCCTTGCGATTTGCATATCAATTACTAGACTTAATTGAATTTGGGAATGATGTATTTTCATTCGGACTTACTGTATATTCAAATGACCCCGATTTAGAGCAAGAAGACTCTGATCCGCTAAATCCTCAATCAGGTTTATTTCGATCTAAAGTTTATTTTAGTGATAAGAATTTTAATGGTAAGAAGAAACAGTTGATCATTTATCTTCCGAACGGAAATGCCTCGCCAGATCCGATGCCAAGTACCATGGTGTTCTATTTTGCATTTGAAAATTTATCGGAGAATGCCTATAAGTATGAACGAACCAATCAACTGTATTGGCAAAGCGAGGGGAATCCGTTTTCAGAACCGGTACAGATTCATCAAAATGTAAAAAATGGTGTTGGAAATTTTAGATTGAAATATCGACTGATAGATTCACTCTATAATTAGCATCTTTATTCGTTTCGAAGGAGAGCCAATTTAGCTTGTTTTTCATCTTCTTGTAAAGCGTGTTGTAAGGCTTGTAGCGATTCAAATTTGCGGTCGGCTCGTAACCAATGTTTGAAAATTACCTGAATGCGTTTATCGTAAATGTCTTCGTTAAAATCGAAAAGATGAACCTCCAACGTCCGTTTTAATCCATCACCTAAAGTGGGTCTTTTACCTATTCCTAACATTCCTTGAACGAGCTTTTTATCCATACTAACTTCTACGGCGTACACGCCTTCTGAGGGAATAAGTTTGTTCGCATGTTCCACTTCAATATTGGCGGTAGGGTATCCTAATTTACGACCGAGCTGCTCACCACGAACTACCGTGCCGGTTACACTAAAGGGTTCACAAAGAAAATGATTCGCTGTTTGAATATCACCTTGAAGTAAAGCCTGTCTTATTTTAGAAGATGAAACCGCCATCTGATTAATTTCTTCCGCAGGTATTTCCAAAACATGGAAGTGATAAGATGATTGTAGTGCTTGCAGGGTTTGTAAATTTCCTTCTCTATTTCGCCCGAAATGATGATCGTAACCAATAATTAAAGTATGAGGATGAAAGCATTTCACTAAAAAATCTGCTACATAGGCTTCCGCACTTTGATTGGCAAATGCAGTGGTGAACGGAACCACAACCAGATGATTTAATCCAAGGCTTTTAAGAATTGGGATTTTCTCATCAAGGGTTTGAAGTAACTGTATCGGTTTTTCTTTCGGAAATAAAACTTGTCGCGGATGTGGATCGAAGGTGATTAATACACTTTCGCCTTGTATGCGTTTAGCTTCATGGGTAAGTTGTTCAATTATCTTACGATGTCCTACATGAATGCCATCGAACGATCCGATGGTAATGACAGGTTTTTCAAACGCAGGAATTTTTGTATGGTTGTAATGCACTTGCATTCGGGTTGCAAATGTATTTTTTTGATGGAGAAATCGGAAAGAAATAGGAATCGATTCTTAAAGCTAAAAAGGAGATGGTTTATTTTAATTGTTCTTAAATACTTTTTTACCCTTATTTTCGTTTTTACATCATGTTCCGGAAATCGCTGTTAGCCTTGTTTTTATTGATTTCTTCCTTGTTTGATTTGAATGCTCAAACGGTATCGGCATTACTAACCGGAAAAGTGATGGATGAGAAGCAAATTCCATTAGAAAATGTTACCGTCAGCGTTAAAGATTTTGCCGGAGGAACCCGTAGTAACGAAAAAGGTGATTTTAGTTTAAGTGTTCCTGCCAATCGTTCCATTCAAATAAAATTTTCGCTTATCGGGTATGAACCAAAAATAATTATTAAACGACTGGCCCCATCGGAAACATTTTCGCTCACGGTTTCGATGAAATCGAATTCCAAGGAGCTCGTTGGTGTGAAGGTTCAAGGTGAAAAAATGAAACCCGATGGTGTAACTATTAGTAAACTTCGTATTCAAAATTATTTTGAAGCACCCAGTGTAAATGGGGGTATTGAGGATTTATTAAAGGTATTCCTTACACCCAAAAACGAACTGTCTTCACAGTATAATGTTCGTGGAGGAAATTTTGATGAGAATTTAGTTTACATCAATGATTTTGAAGTGTATCGTCCGTTTCTTACACGTAGTGGTCAGCAAGAAGGATTGAGTATTATTAATCCGGATTTAGTTTCGGGGGTGAATTTTTCTACGGGAGGTTTTCAATCCAAATATGGCGATAAAATGAGCTCTGTTCTGGATATCACCTATAAACGTCCGAAAGAATTTGCAGGAAGTGTGAACCTTAGTTTGCTTGGTGCTGCTGCGCATTTAGAGGGTGTGTCTAAGAACCGACGATTGGCGTATATGATAGGGGTTCGACAAAAATCGAACCAGTATTTATTACAGGCACAGCAAACAAAAGGTGTTTATAATCCATCGTTCACCGATTTGCAAGCCTTTCTGAATTATCAGTTCAATACAGATTGGTTTATGGATGTATTCGTGAATTACGCCCGAAACCGTTTTGATTTCATTCCAGAAAGTTCAACGCAAAGTTTTGGTTTAATCAATAAAGCGTTTCAACTAAAAACATATTATCAAGGAAAGGAAATCGACAAATTTGATTCGCGCTATGGTGGCGTTTCTTTAACACATTTTGTAAACAAAAAAACGACAATTAAATTTTTAGCATCCGGTTTTCAAACCGATGAAGCCGAGACGTATGATATACAAGGCGAGTATTTGCTTGGTGAAATTGAAACAGATTTAAGTAAAGAAAATTTCGGGGATATTAAATATGCTTTGGGTACTGGAATCATTCATAACTACGCACGCAATTATTTAAAGGTAAATGTTGGTAGTTTAGCACATAAAGGGTCGTACGATTATAAGAAACATTTTATTCAATGGGGTGCGAATGCCGATTTTATTAGTATTACCGATAAGTTGAATGAATGGGAGCGTAGGGATAGCGCCGGGTTTACACAACCTAATTACGATACGGCCATTGTAATGTTCAAACGATATAAAACTAATCAGAATTTTGATTACCAACGTGTAAGTGCTTATCTTCAAGACAATGTTGACCTTTCTCACGACTCCATAAAAATTACCATTAATTATGGTGCTCGAGTGAATTATAATTTTTTAAATAGTGAATTTCTGGTTAGTCCGAGAGCGCAAATTTCCTATCAACCTAATTGGAAACGAGATGTAATATTTAGAAGTGCAACGGGGGTATATAGTCAGCCTCCTTTTTACCGTGAAATGCGCGACCTAAACGGCAATGTTAATAAAGAGGTTCGTGCTCAAAAATCATATCATGCGGTGGCGGGTTTCGATTATAATTTCAAAGGACTCGGAAAACGACCGTTTAAATTCACTACGGATATTTACTACAAGTATATCTGGGATTTGATTCCATATGAGGTGGATAATGTTCGTATTCGTTATTTCGGAAAGAATAGTGCTATTGGATATGCGTATGGTTCTGAATTCAGGCTCTACGGTGATATTGTTGAAGGAGCAGAATCATGGTTGAGTTTAGGTGTTATGAAAACCGGAGAGAATTTAAAAGATGATACGTATACCTATAAAAAAACGGATGGCACAGATAGTGTAACTATTCAACCGGGTTACATTCCTCGTCCAACCGATAGTAGAGTGAGCATTGGTATGTTCTTCTCCGATTATCTAAGGAAGAATAAAAATTTCAAAGCACATATAATGGGCTTTTATTCTACGGGTTTGCCTTTTGGTGTTCCTGATCAACAACGTTATGGTGATACCCTGCGCATACCAAGCTATAAGCGTGTGGATATTGGATTTTCGGCCTTGCTTTTAGATGGTTCAAAAAGGGAACGACCTCGATACAGCTATTTCAAAAATATCAAATCAATTTGGGTAAGTTTAGAAGTATTTAATCTTCTTGGTATTCAGAATACCCTATCGTATTTATGGATACAAGACCAATCTACGAATGCACGCTATGCTGTACCTAACCGCCTTACTTCGAGATTATTAAATGTAAAAGTTGTAACTCGGTTTTAGTTAATTACAAGGTCATACTAAACAAGGCCGCAATAACAGACACCCCAACAGAAAGAAGTCCGAGTATTACCGTAATGCGTAAGTATTTATTAAGAAATTCAAAACTGTTTTGTAATTCCTGTTCTTCTCCTTTCAGAATATAATTTTTAGAAGAAAAAGAAAAACGAATTAACCAATAAGCATTCAGTACCATCACACTAACGGCAGTAATAATAACGAGTCCAAATACCCATTTTCCGCTGCCTCGAACTAAAAGCATGGTTTCATTACTCATGCGGTTTATTTCCATAAGACTGGCAGCAATTTTATCTTCCTGAACTAATAATAGAATAAATGTTAGTAACGTAATAAGGCTTAAAATAATAAAAACAACGCCAATGAATCGCGCCCACCTGCCTGAGGTTTGCAAAGGGTTTTTTCCTTCTACACTATGAATAAACTGATCAAAAAAGTTCTCTCCGGTTGTCATGAAGGATCAGAAATGAAAAATGAAAGTATAGATAATAACATGGCCATAAGAGCTAGAAAACTTACCAGAATTAAAAGAACGCCAATAACAGTAAAGTAGCGTTTTAGGTTTTCAAATCCGGAATGTAGTCGTTGAATATCGCCCAATTCAAGTCCTTTTTTCATGTCGGAGGAATAGCGTAAAATATGAAAGGCAATAATGCCGCTAATTGTTGAAGAAATAAAAAATTGGACGATACTTGGCCAAAGGAGGTATGACTGATTCATGAAACCAATGCATAGTTGAAGTATGGCTAATCCGATATTAAATAAAGCTAACTTCCCGGCGTATCCCGACCAGTAAATACTATTTCTGATTTCCTTTAGGGTAGTTTCTGATAACATAGGTCTTTTTAATAAGCAACGGCAAATAAAACCCTCTGACTACTTGGTTTACCGCTGTAAACGCAAACGCCTTCTTCCAGTTTGTTTTGTAACGGAATACATCGAATGGTTGCTTTGGTAAGTTCTTTTATTTTTTCTTCCGTTTCCGGAGTACCATCCCAATGGGCACTAATAAAACCACCCTTTTGCTGAAGAACTTCTTCAAACTCTGCAAAGGAATTAACTTCAGTGATATGATCATTCCGGTAAACCGCTGCTTTGTTGTAAATCTGTTCTTGAATAGCATCAAGTAAGG
>JAEUVD010000044.1 GCA_016787065.1 Chitinophagaceae bacterium | reverse complement strand
CACCCGGTACCATTATCATGTGCAAAAATGAAGTAAGTAGTAGTTCCTATAGTGGATGGTGTTACAGCTACAGATCCTGTATAACTCCAAGTGAGTAAATTACCTGCATTAGGTGCATCAAAAACGTCAAAATGTTGATTTGTGGAAGTTGGTGCAATAAAGTTACTTAGGACAGCCGTAGCAGATCCAGAACCATTATCAACGGAGTACATTTCCAAATTAAAAACATCACCTGCGTTAACAGGAATACTTACTGTTCCTGATTGCGTTGTTCCACCTGAAGTTGAATATCCTGAAAATAATTGAGGTGCACCACCATTAATTGAATAGCGCGGGTAATCCCAAAATGATCCATCCACGGTGCTATAATTCCAATTAAACGTGATATTTCCGGTACAAGAAACCGTAATCGAATAGTTCGTTGAACCGGCTCCGAAAAGTCCATTACTTGAAACAAACGTTAAACTACCCGGAACTTGCGTCGTATTTACTGATCCATTGGAATTAGACTGCGTGAGTGTCCAATTCGATGGGTCATAGGCATTTTGGAAACCTATATTACTTTGACAAACAGGCGGCGTATAAGTAATTGTAGTTGGCTCGCCTAAACATACTGTTGTCGGTGAAATCACCGCTGTACCTAAATCAGGAGTCGGATATACAACAACAGTAACCGGTAAACGCGAGTCGCTATAGCAACCGGTTAAATTACTGTGTGCGGCTACATAATAGGTAAATGTACCAGGCGCAGCCGGTGTTACATCGAGTGTGCCAGAATACGACCAATTTAATAAATTGCCTCCGGTGGCTGCATCGAAAATATCAAAATGTTGATTCGTTGTTGCAGGTCCAAAGAAATTGCTAATGACTATCGTACATGACCCAAATTGATTGTCGGTAGAATAGGCATTCAGGGATAGAACATCACCTGCGTTTACAGCAATAGTTTGTGTACCACTTTGTGCTATTCCATTGGATATAGAATATCCTGATAAGAAAAGTGGCGCACCGCCATTAATGGAATAAGTAGGATAATCATAAGGAGCTCCATCTACTGTAGAATAGCTCCAATTAAAAGTTACGTTACCGGAACAAGGTATTGTAATTGCATACGCTGTAGTTCCGGCGCCGGTGAATCCATTACTGGATGTTAAGGTAATCGAACCTGGTGCGGAACTTGTATTCACGCTACCATTTGAATTAGTTTGTGTTAAACTCCAGTTTCCGGGAGCATAGGTATTTTGGAAGCCCATATCAACTTCACAAGGCGGTGGCGTATAAGTTATTACCGCATTGCTTCCAAAACAAATTGGCGAAGTTATGGTTGCTGTTCCTAACGTAGGAGCAGCACTTACTTGCATATTGATTACATTTGAAGTTGCAGGATTACCAACAACACCAGCTAAATTAGAAGTCATCACACAGGTTACTACATCACCGGCAACTAATGATGAACTTGAATAGTTTACACTATTTGTTCCCACGTTTACACCATTCACTTTCCACTGATAAACAGGAGCAGTTCCTCCATTCGTTGGAGAAGCTGTAAAGGTTACTAAGGCGTTTCCACAAGTTGGATTTGAACCTCCGGAAATAGTTATAGTAACACCAGCTGTTAACACGACACATGGAGAAATATCGAAAGAGAATACTTGTGTTCTTGCAGCATCTGTTCCTGAAGTTCCTCCAAAAAATTCACTGGTTCCCCAAAATGTAGTTCCATTCGATGGATCGATCGACATGTGGGCATAGTCTCCTACCCTTTTGCTAGCATTAGGATTAGCAAAACCTGATTGAGAAACGGTACCTGCTGCAACTAAAGTTTCGGTAACGGGCAACGTACCTAAGGGATCGCAGGTTCTGCGGCCAGTATAATAAATACTAGGATACATGGTTGTACTATTGGATCGCATATAACATAACCCGATAGAACCTTGGTCGTTCATCGAAATACTTCCCATCCAGCGCGTATCGCTACCCGGACTAAATATTCCTTCTTGATACATCGACCATATGCCACTCGTTTGTCGCAATTCACACCATTTGATACCACGTTGTGTGGAGCTTATTTCTACTCCCCAATTCAATACGAGGGAATTATAGCCTGGCCAAGATTTCCATTGTGCTCGATACATTAGTACACCCCCTATACCATCTAACTTTTGTGCAGTTCCGGGTTGAGGACAATCGAGCCAACTAGGGTTATAATTGGCATTAAAGGCTGCTGTGGCCACATTGGCCGCAAGCGTAATAGTAGCTGTTGGCGTAACCGGTACCCAGTTTATCGCCATATTGTAAATATTTACGGCATCGGTATAGCCCGCTCCCCATCCGTTATCAGAATAAGATAAAATAGGACAAGGTGTTCCGGCTGGAGGTAAATTACCATCACCGGCATCGGCAGGTAATGGACAGAAAAATCCGGAACCATTGGGAGGTGAGTAATTAACGAATATGGATCGTGCACCTGGCGTTCCTGCTAAAATTTCATTACGATTAAAAGCATATACCTTTTGAGTTCCTTGATTTGAAGTCATATAATAGGCATCGTGCCAAACGCCGAATTTCAAATAGTCGGGGAACTGAGGCGATATAAACGTATACGTAAACCACGAACCTAACGGATTGGAGGTTTGAGAAACTGCTATATAAATTTGATTCCCTGATCCGAATTGTGCGAGAAACCAACGGTCAGCGGCTTTATCGTACATTACGATGGGGTCGCCGGCATTCGGTACGGTCGGAGACCAAAGGTTACCTAAGTTACCGGTTAAAAGAACAGCACCTGTTGATTTGTTATATACTCTGAAAACAGTGGCATTAATCATTTGAATATAATGATTTAGTCCAACTGCGCCGGAAGGATCGAAAGGTCTTCCTGAACCTGTTCCTCCTTGCCAACTTGCTTTAACATTCATAGATTCAACTGAACCTGCTTCACGCTGAATAGTAGACTCATCGTTACCATAAACGGGATCACCTTCTTTGGCAAGCGGAAAGGATTGAGGCGTACGTTTCTTTTTATCCGGTATTTCAGCTTTTGGAATACTGAAATTGTCGGGCACCGGATTTTCCGCGAAGATTTCACTGAGCGGTCTGGTTACATTAAATTGGGTTGCTTTGATTACCGTTACCTCCGAATTGTTGTCTTGCGCAACAGCGGTAACAGAAACAAAGAGGAGGAGAAGTAAGGTATTCCGAAATTTCCAACCGGAACAAAACTTTCCCCAAAGACGATTTCTGTTAATTTGGTTCATATGTTAAAATTTGTTAACAAGGTAAACCTCAAATACTAAAAAAGACGCTTGAATGAGTATTTGGCTAAAACGAATGAGTAAATGGCAGTTTTGAAAAAGGAATTTGGTTTAACCGAAATACCACGTTTCAGTTCTTAACGAACTCCTAGTGGATTTGGAGTACAACGAGAAAATTAGCAAATAGAAAAGAATACAATTTGCAATGGAAGCAAGCGTTTAAAGCGTTTTGTTGTTATTCTCTAATTCAAATTGGCCAATAACTGGAAAATGGTCGCTGTATTCTTCATTAGGTTTTTGATAATCAAGCACATTAAAACGGGGGTCAAAAAATATATAGTCTATTCGTAAAACCGGGATAACCTTATTATAGGTGGCACCTAAGCCAAAGCCTTTTTCAAGAAATAAATCTTTTAAATTAGTTCGCAATTTAAAGTAGGCATATGAACCCGGAATATCATTTAAATCACCACAAACAATAACGGGGTACTTATTTTTCTGAATTTTATCTCCCACAATTTTAGCCTCTAGCCCTCTATTCTTGGTACTGTTTTCCAACTTATCATAAATAGATTTTGTTTGAGCTTTGGTTTTTTCATCCCATTCAGGAAGTTCCTTTTTTCCGACCAAATCGGATTCTGAAGACGTGAATTTATTCGATTTAAGATGAACATTAAATACGGTAAATGTATCGCTCCCCTTTTTAATACCTACTTCTTGTAACAAATTACCTCCTTCCACATCAATGTCATGATTTTTTTTAGTAACAATCGGAAATTTAGAAAAAACTACCGAACCCCAAATGCCTCGTTTGTTTTCATTCATTACACAACTTGCAACATAGGGATAACCTTGTGCTTGAATATCCTTAATATTATTCTTCCCTACGGAATCGTTTCCACTATAAAATTCTTGTAAGCATAATACATCGGCATTTTCTTGTTTAAAGAAAGATAGCATTTCTGAACGAGTTTCTTTCCTACCACTCCAATTATATAAATCTAATAATCGAACATTATAACTCATAATGCGAAAGGCATGTTTATGGTCATTTTTACTTGAGGATGAAAATGGATGACCTGCTATCAAAACACTGAGTACATTCCAGCTTAAGAAAATAGCAACAACAGGTATCAAGATGAAATAATATTTCTTAGCAAACAACCAAAAGAAGATAAAGAAAATATTGATTGCAGTTAATATTGGTACTATGTAAGGCATTATACCAACGATAGAAAATTCAAAAGGGTTGAGTGATGGTATCAAGCGACAAAGCGATTGCATCAAGGCAAAAGAAACACTAAAAATTAGAAATCCATATTTTACTAATTTCCGAAACATGTTAATCCTTACTGAATGATTCTAAAATTTTTCGTTCTTCCGCACTGAGTGATTGAATACCCTTTTGATTAATCTTATCTAGTATGGCATCCAGCGTAGCATTATCTGACATTGCTTTCCTTGAAACTTTTTGATTTGTCTTATTTGATGTTTTAATAAAATTTTCATTGCTCCCAAGTAACGTAATTTTCTTAAACAAATTCGTTAGGCTATCAAACAAAAATATACCACCGAAGTTGTATAATACGCCTGTTAACACGCCTCCTAAAATTAAAGCTATAGAGGAAATCGAATACACGCTAAGTGTTCCAACTTTCATTAGGAAGAAAAATATGCCAAGTACCCAAATGGGTATACGAACAGAATAAAACCAGTAGGCGTATTTCGGATTATAAATTAATGTTGCTGTTACAACGGCTATCAAAGAAGGTAATACTCCAAGATAGTAATAGGATGACGTTGAGCTGTACATTCCGCTTAACATAAAAGCTAACCCACCGAAAATTCCGCCAAGCAGATAAATTGGTAGAATTCGATAAGGGCCTTTTAAATCTTCGATTACAGAACCGAAAATCCAAAGCCAGATCAGATCAAAAAGCAGCGATAAAAACTCTTCTGAAGAGAACATAAACGTAATTATGCTCCAAGGTTGTTTGAGCCAATTTGAAAAACTTCCCGGCACACTAAGCGCTTGGTGCATTGCATTATAAATACTAATGTCTTTGCTTCCTGAAATTAAAATACTCACTTTTAGAAAATTGGTAATAGTGAATACAAGCACGATGACTACAGCAATTTTTACAATATCGCTTTTAGCAAAAAATTGAAAGATGGATTTTCCTTGAGAGATCTTCATTTAATAATTATTTCTTCTTAAAGTAATATTCCATGTTTTGAGTATGATAAACGCAATGAGCATACCTCCTAAATGGGCTGTGTGTGCAATATTATCGCCGGCACTATTTTGGATGCCTGCATATAATTCGAATAGGGCGTAAAACGCAACGAAGTATTTTGCTTTAATTGGAATAGGAATAAACATGAGCATCAATTCTACATTCGGGAACAGGTAACCAAAAGCAAACAATAAGCCAAAAACAGCACCGGAAGCACCAACACAACCGTTGGATATCGTGGCTGTATAAAACTGATCGAGCAAACTCATAGCACGAGAACTATAAAGTGGGTCCATTGGATTAGTTTCCCATATTTGTTTCAGTCCGTATAAGGGATCGTTTCCACCAAAAGGCATACTATGATTTTGGGCCAGAAAGCGTGCGTATTCTTTATACGTTGGATTGTTATCGAATTGAACTATAGCATGTTTTAAACAATTATATTCATATCCATTTACGGCCATGTAAATACTTGCTGCTCCTAATCCACAAATGAGATAAAACAACAGAAATCGTTTCGAACCCATTTCATTTTCCAGAATAGAACCAAACATCCAAAGGGCAAACATATTGGAGAATAAATGCATGAAGCCCGACTCTAAGTTATGCACGCTATCTCCATGCATAAACAAATGTGTAATGGGTTGCCAAATTCTAAATTTAGGTGAGCTCCAGTGGTATAAGGCTAGGTATTCACTTAAATCAACCACATTGGCCAACATGTAAGTGGCAAGAAATAGGAGGCCATTTATAATCAATAAATTCTTAACAACTGGGGGCATCGATTCCAAACGATTCGGCCTGTAACTCATTTGGCAAAAATAAGGTGAAGCGAATTGATTTAACGCTAAAAAAAGGATGAAAGGAATGTAAAATGTCTAACTTAACGTTTAGCAATAACAGCATAACCTTCTATACTGCTTTGTTTGTTTTTTAACGACAACATACCGACCGATTCGCAATGGAACAAGTTCTTAACCCGTTCAGAAACTTGTGCAGGAATTAGAATTTGATTTCCGGAGGCAATTGTTTGCAATCGTTGGGCTGTATTTACGGCATCACCAATTACAGTATAATCTAAGCGGCGAATAGACGATGAACCAATATTACCTGAAATCATTTCACCTGAATTCATACCAATGGACACTTTTGCGTGAAAACCTGTTTGCGGATCGTTTTTTACACTTTCGATACGGTCGCGAATGGCTAAACAGGCTTCAAGACAGCGAATTGCGTGTTGTTCGCCCTTAAATACGGCCATCAAACAGTCGCCCATAAATTTATCGATAATTCCTTCATGCGCTATAATTTCTTTAGAGAACATATCGAAATATAAATTCAGTAAGCGAATAACTACATCGGCAGGTTCCTTTTCGCTAATAGCTGTAAAATCGCAAATATCAATAAATGCCACACTGGCTTCGATGGTTTCATTTTGTAATACATTTTCTTCGCTAGCCCGATTACTCATGAATTGTATTACATGTTCATCAACGTACATCTTCATGATATTATTTTCATTAATAGCCTTCAGGGTCTGCTGCAGTTGTTGAACATGGGCTATTGTTTTTTGCATGGTTACCTCGAGGTCGTCAAAGTTAACAGGCTTTGTAATAAAATCGAAAGCGCCTAAATTCATTGCTGTTCTAATATTATCCATATCACCATAGGCTGAAATGATAATGGTTTTAACTAGCGGTAAATCTGTATTGATTTTACCTAAGAGGGTGAGTCCATCCATCTCAGGCATATTAATATCACTTAATACTAATTGAATATCTTTCTCTTGTTGGAGTTTATCTAATGCAACCTTTCCATTTTCGGCAAACACAAAATCATACTCTTGTTCTTTAATTTTATGTCGGAATTTTTGTCGAATTAATAACTCCAAATCTGTTTCATCATCTACAACCAGAATACGTATCATATGAAATTAGATTTTAGTTTATCCTTTAACGAAGCGAAATTCAATGGTTTGGTTAAGAAATCATCTGCGCCTAATGATTCTGCTTTATGTTTGGTTTCTTCATCGCCATAAGCGGTGATAATCATCACTACGGGTGGCGGCACGTATTGCTCTTTTTTAATTTTCTCAAGAAGTTCTAACCCACTCATCCCGGGCATATTAATATCGGAAAGAATGAGTACCGCTTCATGGTTGTTTCGTTGCATATATTGTATGGCTTCTTCACCCGAATAGGCAAAGTCAAAACGCATAATTCCTTCTTTAATTTCCTTTCTGAAACGTTGCTCAAATAACGTTTTGATATCTGTTTCATCATCAACTACCAGAATTTTCATATTGGATTTTTATAAGGGTAAAGATATAGTAAATGAAGTTCCGCCTTGATTCAAATGATTATTTAACTCAATTTTGCCCTGGTGCCCCTGCGTAATAATTTCATAACTTATAGATAAGCCAAGCCCTGTTCCTTGGCCACTTGGTTTTGTTGTGAAAAACGGTTGAAAGATTTTTGAAGCGTTCTCATCGGATATTCCTTCACCGTTATCTTCAATAGTAATTATAACTTCTTGTTCCTTTTTTTGGGTTGAAATTTTCACCAATGGTTGGTAATTTTCAAAAGTTCTTTTTCTTTTTTCATTAACAGAAAAAAAAGCATTGGTTACTAAGTTAAGTATCACCCTCCCTATTTCTTGTGGTATGATAGGAAAAGGTTGAATTTCGGGGTCTAGGTTTAAATCATAGGAGGCATTGAACGTTTTATCCTTTGCACGCATACCATGATAACTTAAGCGCACATACTCATCTACCAAACGATTCACATCCGAAAGTTCTTTTTGAGGTGTACCGCTTCGACTATGTTGTAGCATTCCCTTTACAATTGAACCAGCACGCTGTCCATGAAAATTTATTTTTTCCATATTCAAAGCAAGATCATCAGCAAGACTTAGCACTTCATTCAATTCATGATGTTCAACAGCCGTTTTCATTTCTGAAATTAACTCGGTGCTTAATTCTGAAAAATTAGTAACAAAATTGAGCGGGTTTTGAATTTCATGGGCGATTCCTGCTGTTAATTCACCAAGAGAGGCCATTTTTTCAGCATGAATTAATTGTTGTTGCGTTGCTCTAAGTTCTTCGAGTGTTTTTTCAAGAATATGTTTTTGTTCGTCAATTTTCTTTTTCTGATCTTCCAGTAATTGATAATCCTTTTGTTTAGAACGATAACTTACTACAAAATACAAAATGAAACCTACCAATAAAATGAGTACAACCAGCGCGGCTATAATGAATACAATATAATTAGTTTCGTTAGAAGAATTAACCTGCATTGTTTGATTTACTAAGGTTTGAAAGATAATCTAAATAGACAGCAAAGGCAAACACCAAATACATAATGGCGCTAAGAATTTTGGAAATATCAAACCACCAAAGTGGTGTTTGCAAAAAACCTTGAAATCCCCATATAAACACTTGAAAAGAATTAAACACCAATACCATGGTATTAAACCAAAAAAAACCTTCTTTAAACAGATTGTCGTAAAATACGTGTTGTCTTATTTCACTAAAGAACAATAATGCATAGAATACTAATATTGTTTCTTCAATGATAATGCCATTCGAATTATAATAAGAAAAGTGTTGAATTAGAAATGAATTGATAAGTTGAAAAGCAAAATAAATCACCCCACCTGCCAATACCCATAATTTTCCATAATAGGAGGTAATCGAGTTTCTATAGAACAGAAAAAACAATATAAATTCAATGAAAGTGGTAAAATGATACACCGCTTTATTGGATTCCAAAACACCATTCAAAATAAGACCCAAAATTATCCAGTTATGCAGCATGGAAAAAATAACAATACCTGAAATTATTAAAGAAGGTCTTTGAACCTTCTTTATAAAAAATAAAATAAATATACTAGAGAGAAGCAGAGAATAATAATAAATCTCTTTAAATATGGAACCAGAAATATATTCAATTAAATGAGCCATTTATTTAGATGAACCTATTGAATTTTGTCTTCCTAAAAAATAATGAATTTAGCTCTTGTTCCCATAATAAAATCAATGGTAAGATCCCGGAGGAATAGGATCAGCATGATCATAAATTGAACTTCTATCGGCAATCCCATAATCTCCCGGATTTTTTGGTTTCAATAATCTGTTTGCTTTACTACCGATAGCAATTAATCGTAAAATATCTGCACCTTGATGCTGCTGAAAACCCAAATAAAAAACAACCTCATCCGGTTTATCAACCACATTAAAATTTAATAAAGATCGAAGTTGATTTGCATCAAATACAAAACCTTGCAATTTATTTTCATGTATCACGTTTCCCCTGTTATCGATTCTGTTAAACGGCAGAATTCCACTAGCTTGCCAATGATTTCTGTAGTCTACGCAATCCTGATAGGTAATGATAGAACTTTTGAAATAAACCAAGTTGGGATATACATAATGATCAAATAGTAATGTACCTATAAAAATCAGGGTTGACCATATCAAGGTGAGTTTATGTTTTTTAAGAAATGCCATGTAGGATTTATTTTTAAAGCCATTAAATATCGTAATTATTTCAAGAACTAATTAAAGTTCTTATTGACCTGCAAAACCTGGAGGTATAGGATCGGCATGATCAAAGATGTATTTATTTTTTAATAAATAACCTTTTTCTGCACCTAAAGCAATTAATCGTAAACTCGGATAGGTTGTTGTACCTATGGTTGTATCTTTTCCTCCCAAATAGAATACCACTTGATCGGCAATCATTTCTCGATTACCCTGATAAAGAATCTGTCGTACATCATTCGCCTCAAAAACAAAACCTTGTATTTGATCTAATTTAATTGTACCATCTGGGGCTTTATAAACTGACTTTACATCCTGATATACTTTGTATCGTTTCCAATAATCGCGCAATTCATCCATGTCTGATGATGAAATGGGGCCACTTTTAAAAAGGGAAATTATCCAGGATATTATTAAAAATCCAACGCCATAAGTTGCAAGACCGGAGAGAAAACCAATACCGATATGTTTTTGTTTTTGTGTCATAGGTTATTTATTTTGTTAGAATTTTGAGTTCTCTTTTTAAATTATCTTTTCAATGTTTATTCTTTTCTTTAACCTGTCAAAAATTATCTTGAATAAGATGTGTGCTAGTTAACCGATTCAAATATAGATCGAAAGGTTATTAGTTCAAGTTTCTTACACAAAAGTGTAACCATTATATTGGTAATATTATTTCAAATCTCGTACCCTTGCCTTCTTCACTTTCAAGTTTCAACTCACCATGGTGTCCTTTGGTTATGATATCATAACTTAAGGATAAACCTAAACCTGTGCCTTTGCCGGTAGGTTTTGTTGTAAAAAAGGGTTGGAAAATTTTTTCACGAATAGATGCTGGAATACCACCACCATTATCTTCAATACTAATTTCAACCTTGTTATTCAATTTTCGAGTTGTTATTAATACCATCGGATCATATTTTTCTCCGTTAGCTTGCATCGAAATTCTTCGTTCATTAACAGCGTAGAACGCATTGGTAAGAATATTTAATACCACACGTCCAATTTCCTGATGATTTAAAGTAACCATACCTATCGTATCATCAAAATTACCTTTGAAATTGGCATTAAAGGTTTTGTCTTTTGCGCGTAAACCATGATATGTTAATCGCATATATTCATCAACAAGGGCATTCAAATCAACAGGTTCTTGAATACCGGTATTACTTCTGCTGTGTTGCAACATACCTTTTACAATACCATCAGCACGCTTACCATGATGATTTATTTTTTGAAGATTTAAAATCAAATCATCTGCAATGGCTTTCGCATCGTCGATATTCTGCTTCTCCAATTCTTCTTTCATTTCCTCTAGTAACTCTGCACTCACTTCTGAAAAATTATTAACAAAATTCAGTGGGTTCTGAATTTCATGCGCGATACCTGCTGTAAGCTCACCCAAGGAGGCCATCTTTTCCGATTGTATTAATTGTGTTTGAGCATCTTTTAAATCATGCAGAGTTTTATTCAGTTCGTCGTTCGTTTTTTGGAGATGATCTTTGGAAGCATTTAAGGCATCACGCGTACTTACCAAATCTTCAATCATTCGGTTGAACGTTTTACCTAACTCCCCTACTTCATCCTTCGTTAATTTTTCGATGCGTTGATCTAAATTTCCTTTGCCAATAGCTTCAGCAGTAAGTTGTAATTTTCTCAGCGGATCTGTAATACGTTTCGCTAACCAAAAGCCAATGAGTACACTAATTACTAAAACAAAACCACTTACCAACAAGGCTGTTCGAATGATACTCGCTGTATTGTCTCTAATTTCTTTTGTAGTGAAACCAATCATTACTTCTCCTTTCAGTGATTGACAATTTATTACGGCGCGTTTTATGATAATGTCTTTATTGGTGTTCATCGTTGGTTGCACCGGAAAATCGGTGGGAAAGGTTATAAACACCGTTTTTTGTTTAGATAGACTATCATGTTGAATAAGACTTACAAACTTCAATCGAGGATCTTCTTTAACAAATTCCATGGCGGTGCGCACTCCTTCAAAATTTTCTTCATCGCCCGCAATATTTACCCCTAATGCCACGGTGTTAGCGAGGTTCTGTATTTCGGTATTATAGTTTTTTCGGAAAAGGGCTTCTTGCTTCGATGGGAAATAATATAAGGTAAAGAAGGAGAACATAATCACGATGGTGATTACCGTAAGCCAAATTTTGGTTTTAAGTGAGAAGGTCATTGTTCTAAAACGATTTTTGTCCGTTTAGCGAAACAATTTTCAAATCAGCACTTTCTGTAGAACGATCTATTATACCAATAGTACCTGGATTTTGAGCAACATAGGCTTCAAGATCAGAAGCAGAATTGAAGAATAAGGGAGCTTCTGCTTTACCTTGGAAAACCAGCGCAAGCCAATATTTGTTAACTTCATCGGAACTTAAATTATATACCTTCTTGCATATGGATTTACCTCCTGATGTAGAGGTTTTAAGTAGTGCGATTGAAATTTTTGTACCGTTGCTCCACCGTTGTTTCTCTCCTTTAAAAATAGATTTCAATTCGGAAGAAGTTATGGCAGAAGGAACTCCGGTCTTATTTCCAATAATAGTTAACGTTGCCGTTTGTGCATTTACAGCTGAAGTAACCAGAATAAATGCAATGCTGTAGATGGTTTTAATGATAATCTTTTTCATAATTAAAATCCAATTGCAAATTGAGTGGTTAAACGATTTGTTGTTCCGGTTAGTTGATCTTTCTGGTTTTTATATTCTAATTTAACTACCGCCAGGTAATTAATTTGATATCGAATACCAAAAACAATTGAGCTCAAATTATTTCGTGTAAAGTAAAGTTCATTCGGTTGAAAATATAAAAAATCATAGCGTAAATAAGGTACAATTTTTTCTTTTACCTTAAGGCCAGCATACACATAGCTGGCTCGTGACGTTGCTGTTGCTGCGGTGTCGGTATGATTGAATCCAAGGGTACCTTCTGCTAAGAATTCATATTTTGGGCCAAAGTAAGATACTGAGCCGGACAATAAATTCTGTTGAATATCATAATTCACCGGTAACCCGTGTACATCGGAACCTTTACTCATTTTATCCATGTACAACGAAGCCCCAATGCGTAAATTGTCAACAGGTTTTATATGTGTTGCAATAGTAACTGCTTTGTTTTTATCGAAATCGGCAATTTCTTCACTTGCCAATCCATTACTAAGAAATACGTCATAGCCGAATTTTAAGTCGCTCAGGTTGTATCCTTGAAAACCAACCCCTGTGCTGTGTAAAGGAATAATGTTTGAGTTAAACATGGCTGGTCTTTCAATGGTCGGAAAAAAAACACGGCCATGATGGTACGTGTCATTCCAATAATTTAAAGGTGTGTGCACCTTACCCAAAATGAAATTATGATTGCCTTTATAGTTGTACTTGATGATTACCCTTTCCACACTGATACTAAATTCTGTATGTGCCGAATGATCATACTTAAAAACGGTTTCACCCAAAAAACTTAAACGATCATTCAACGATGATGTAATGAACAAATCTTGTTCGCCAAATCCAAAGGAAAGCTTATCTTTTTGGTAAGAAGCATTGGCATCCACAAAGCCTCTAATTTGTGTGTTTTGTGCCTTCACTTGAAAATAACTGATTGACAGCAGGGCGTAGGCTGTGAATAGGTTGATAACTAATTTTTTCATTCAGCAAGAGAATAAGTCACAAAGCTATTCAATTTTAATACTTATGCAAGGGAATACGTTTATTTTCGCAATGTGGCTTACCAACGTAAAATATATCATAGAGATGAACATTGTTTGAATTGTGAATACCCTTTAGTGGGCGACTTTTGTGCAAGGTGCGGACAAAAAGCGCATATTCACAAAGATTCGTTTTGGCACATGATTATCCATTTTGTAGCCGATTACTTTCATTATGATAATAAGTTTTGGAATACCATAAAAACACTGGTAATGAAGCCAGGGCAAATTACCCTAGATTATAACGCCGGTAAACGTGCACGTTACTTGAATCCGATACAACTGTATATTTTTATAACCACCTTGTTTTTCATTTTGTTTTATGGTTTAATACCTGCTAGTACTGGGCATTTGAATATAAAACCCGAAACAAGTTCGCCGCAATTTACTTTAACGCAAGATGATACCATTCGTTCCTATTCGCTTGCAACGACGGATTCTGTGAATCAAGAGTCTATAAAAGCATCAAGCGATGATAGTATTCCTTCACAACAAGGAGCCTATCAATTAGGCAAAGAAATAGGAAAAAATGCGGCAGCAATACTTAAAGACGAACAAAGTGTACAGCAATATGATTCAACACAAAATTCGTTACCACCTCATAAACGTTCGAATTGGTTAGTTCGGTGGTTTCAACGAAAAGTTATTATGGCTAGAAATGCTTCACATAATGATGCGAATTTTCAGAAACACATGACTGAAAAAGCTTTTCACAGTACGCCAAAAATCTTTTTTATTCTGCTTCCTTTTTTCGCTTTTTTAATGTGGCTTGTATATAACAAGAAGCGATTTCTCTATGTAGATCATATCGTATTTAGTATTCATTTTCATAGCTTTTGGTTTCTAATGTTAATCTGTGTTATTTTATTAACGCGATACATACCTATGCCATCAATTGGTTTATTACTATTTATGCTCTTTTCCTGTGGTATTGGAATTTATTTGATTATTGCCATGAAAAGAGTGTACGGATCATCGTGGTTTGCGACGATTTTAAAACAAATGTTTCTATTTACCTTTTATCTTATAGGCTTTTTAGTAATCAGCATTGGTGTATTGGCCTTTACTTACTTAAACAGTTATTCTTAGCAAATCAGCAAGCACACTTGCTAAGGCGATTGGGTATTAATTCCTTGCGTAATAGCAGGCTCTAAAATCAAATAATCTAAAATATCTACTGAGCCATCGCCATTTAAATCAGAAGCGAGGTATCCACTATTTCCTTGAACGATATCCGGATCCATTATCACATAATCTAAGGCATCCACTGCGCTATCCTGATTGATATCACCTGCAAAAAGTGCCCAATTACCATCGCCTAAATTTGCCAGATTATTGCCGAAGGCTTGAGTATTATCTGAACGAAAATCATACGAAGTATTGGAACCAAAAAAAACGGGTAAGGCCGACCAGGTAGCAACATGCGATCGATGCTTTAAAACTACAAACCACGATTGGTTGAGCATGTTAGAGGGAATGGATAATCCTAAATTTCCGGTAGTGCTAAGCAATGTTGTTTCACTCCAAACTGCATTGTAAGGCGTAGTGATTTCGTGCAGTTCAACCGTTATTGAATCTGTTTCATTGGCATTATTGCCAATTCCTGAATTTATCAAAACCGTCGCCATCGTTCCCCCACCAGAATAAAAGCCCTGTAAATACGCATAAATAGTTAAGTCTCCGTTCACTGGTATGGTATTCAAATTGGTGAGCGTAAGAAACCCATTAGAAAACAAGAAATAACCTGTATAACCACTTGGGTAGATAGTGTCTTGAATACTTCCTATCCAATTCGTACAAGTGATCAATCGAATACTATCATTAGTTTGAGGTGTGAAATTTGGTGCGAAATGAACTTGCACATTACCGTTAAAATGTGTCGTATCACTAACTTGAAATTGTTGTCCGGTTAAAACCTGATTTACATTCCAAAGAATGTTTGCAGGTGAATCTACTTTAAAGTTTCCTTGTATTTCAATGGCTGGTCCTGTTTCTAGTTGTAGTGTTCCGTTTTGTAAATCAACATTTCCTTGAATACTCGTTTTCGTGTTTCCACCAAGAAGAATATTGTTGTTGCTTACTACTTGAACCTGTGATAAACTATGGAGTGCTTGGCAAAGAAATACCATAGCACTACATAGATATTGCAATCGTTTCATCGGTTATTTGGTTGAAAGGTTAGCAGTTGTTGATTCTTCGGTTGTGGATTTCTTTGGAGCAGATTCATTAATTTTTGTCATTACAATATTCAAATCATTACGAAGTGCTAAAAGCTCCTTTTGTAATGCTTCATTTTGAGTTTTAAGATCTCGGTTTTCTGCTTGAAGCGAGGTTGTTCGTTTTTCTAAAGCTTGAATAGCAATAAAGCTAACGCCATCCATATCTGCTGCTGCAATGGTGGTATCATTACCAATAGTTCCAATGCCATCATGACCAAAGGCTGCGAAAAAATCCTGAGCCATTGGGCCGTAATGGCGATGCTGACTTTTATCTTGACCAATATAATTCCAGCTACTTAAAGGCATATTGGCAATGCGTTTAAGAAAGGATTCGCCGTCTACTGATTTTAAGTTCTCTTTTTTGCGACGATCAGAAATTGTTGACCAGCTATTACCTCCTGCCGTTAATTGAACACCAATGGTTGAAGCAGAGTTCGAGAATAAACGATACCCACCACTAAAACGCATATTCATTTGATTGGTTGTTGAAGCAAGTAAGGTGTTACTAAAATCCATATCGCCAAAACAAAACGCTCCCTGAAAACCGGCATTCACGTTGGAACCTATGGCAATGCTTCGCGATCCGCTTGCAGATACATTGTCACCAATAGCAAAGGATGTAAATCCGGTTGCAGAGGCGGTATTGCCAACAGCGAAAGAATAGTTTCCACCGGCAATGGTGTTGTAACCAAACGCCGTACTATAACTGGCTAATTGAATATCGTTCCAATGAGTTCCGGTAACAGTACCTGCACGAAAAGCACCTTTGGCCGGTATCCACATCATTCTGCTACCTGCGCCGGTAGCCGGAGTTGTTCCTGTGGATGTACTACCTGTTGCTAATAATGCTCCTCCGGAGGTAAGAGTTAATCCGTTCGCATTATTGGTTTTAAAGTTCAGGTCAACCGCATCGGTATTACCAATAAAATTGGTGCTATTCAATCCGCTATTACCCGTTGTATTCCAACCGCTGCCACTACCTCCACTAGGAGTTTGCCAAGTAGCCAAACCATTAGCATCTGATGTAAGTACTTTTCCTGCTCCCGGATTTCCACCACGAATTTGAATTTGTTTAGCAAGATCGATTGAAACATTGGAGCTGCTATTATTTTCCACAACTATAGCAGGATAAAATGCATCACCGCCTTTTACATACATGCCCCGAGTGGCAGAACTTGCATACAAGGCATCCCCTTTCGTAGCAATCGATTTAATTGCCGCTGTTCCGCTGCATACATCGCATCCAATAGGGCCTCCACTTGTACTTGTTTCTTTAACATCTAATACGGTCATGTAGGCTGCACCATTATTTGAAATACTCATTACCTTGGCAAAACTCGTATTATCTGCAACTTCAACCTTAGCACTTGTAGTACCTGTTGCACTTCCCATAAGTACTTTACCCGTGTTACTATTGCTAATATCATTGCCAGAAACAGTCCATGGTGAAGAACCACCACTTCCGGTTGCAGTTAAACTTTTCCATTGTCCGCCAACATAACCTTGTAAATCGGTGCCTGCATATTGTATCGTACCTTCTGCTGGCGTTGTGCTTACAGCAGCCCCACCAACCACAATAGCTCCACCTGTTTCAATATCTTCACGTGCATTGTTAGCATTCACTCGTAAGCGACCTACTGCGGAAAGCGCAATACCATTTGCAGGGTTTGCCAATCCTGAACTTAATCGCAAGCCAATTGGTAAACTCGTATTACCCAAAATTTTCATGCGAGCATCCGTAGCCGGAACATCGGTACCAACGGTTATAGTTCCATTCGCAAAAGGATTATTTTGATAAATGTTACCGGAAGCTTCTGTCCAACCACCGCCCGAAGATGTATTTGTTGATATGGTGTTGCCAGTGATAGTGATACCGGAGCCAGCAACTAAATTGGTAGAAATAACACCACTGTTGATATTGATACCCGTTCCGGCTGTATAACCTATAGGAGTTGGCGTTTGCCATGTAGCTTTACCATTGATATCCGATGTAAGGACTTTTCCTGTACCAGGACTACCACCACGAATGACTATAGTTCCATTTACATCAAGTGCGGAAGTAGCATCAGGTGATAAGGTATTGGCACCGATACGACCGGCGGTAATAAGTGCAGGCGCTGCGCTAGTGGCTGGCGACAAATAAAGAGGTATAGGATCGGAAGTTGTTCCTAAAACTGTCATTTTAGTGGTTGGTAATGTTGTAGTACTACCTACTGAAAACGTTCCGGTTGTATCATTAAGTACATAAACATGGTTAGCCGATTTACCGAATTTATCATCACCAAGAAGATTTTTCCAAACGTTATTATGTTTTCCTTGAAACCCTTCCGTTGGATTATATCGGATAACGCCATTGTTAGTTAAGCCAGTTGTACTCGTATCTCCTAGTTTAATTGCGCCATCGATTTCTAATTTTTGAAAGGGATTGGTTATTCCGAAACCAACGTTACCTCCTAAGGTAAGAAGTACAGGACTTGAACTATTGTTACTGAAAATACCCGCTGCACCATCGGCTGCATACGAACTAATTCCATATTTGGAGTTGGCATGTAATGCAGAACCGCGTACATTATTAATGGTAAGTGCCGACCCTGTTTGTACAATAGATGAGTTATTGATGGTATTCGAATCGACAAAAATTTCCATACCCGGTTTATAACTATCATCAATGTAATTGATTCCGGTTGACGACGATTTCTTATGAATTTTTACAACGGTATTATTATCGGAAGCACTTAGTTTATTCATAGGATTTGAAACACCAATACCAACATTACCTGTATTCGAATTGATGATGTCATTATTGTTCTTTTCCCAAGGTGATGATAATGATTGCCAGTCGTTATTATGTTTTCCTTGAAACCCTTCCGTTGGATTATATCGGATAACGCCATTGTTCGCAGAAAAATCAGTGCTTGTATCGGCTAGTTTTATAGCGCCATTTAGTTCTAATTTTTGAAATGGATTGGGAATGCCAAAACCAACATTACCTCCTAAAGTTAGAAGCACAGGACTTGAACTATTGTTACTGAAAATACCTGCCGCACCATCGGCTGCATACGAACTAATTCCATATTTAGAAATGGCCTGTAACGCAGATCCTCTTACATTATTGATAGTAAGTGCCGACCCTGTTTGTACAATGGATGAGTTATTGATGGTATTCGAATCGACAAAAATTTCCATACCCGGCTTATAACTATCATCAATGTAATTGATTCCGGTTGACGACGATTTCTTATGAATTTTTACAACGGTATTATTATCGGAAGCACTTAGTTTATTCATTGGATTTGAAACGCCAATACCAACATTACCTGTATTTGAATTGATGATGTCATTATTGTTCTTTACCCATGGTGATGATAATGATTGCCAGTCGTTATTATGTTTTCCTTGAAACCCTTCCGTTGGATTATATCGGATAACGCCATTATTAGTTAAGGCCGTTGTACTGGTATCTCCTAGTTTAAACGCACCATCGATTTCTAATTTTTGAAAGGGATTGGTTATTCCGAAACCAACGTTACCTCCTAAGGTAAGAAGTACAGGACTTGAACTATTGTTACTGAAAATACCCGCCGCACCATCGGCTGCATATGAGCTAATTCCATATTTAGAAATGGCCTGTAAAGCAGAACCTCGTACATTATTAATGGTAAGTGCCGACCCTGTTTGTACAATAGATGAGTTATTGATGGTATTGGAATCGACAAAAATTTCCATGCCCGGCTTATAACTATCATCAAGGTAATTGATTCCGGTTGACGACGATTTCTTATGAATTTTTACAACCGTATTATTATCGGAAGCACTTAGTTTATTCATTGGATTTGAAACGCCAATACCGACATTACCTGTATTACTATTATACACATGTGTGCCGTTGGTTTTCCATACTGTACCATTTCCTACAGAAATCCAATTGGAATCGGTAAACACCATAACCTGATTACTGTCTGTATTAAATATTATCAGTCCGGTAGCAGGGTTAGCAATGGCTAACTGTTGAACGGTCGTCATTCGGGGAGGAAGAAATCCCTGCGTGGTGCTATTGATTTGAACGATGGCACTCGAATCACCGATTAGATTTCCACCTATCGGGGAAATCACCATTTGACTGTACATCGATGAAATAGAACTGATAAGAAAAGCAAGTAGGCAAAGCTTCTTCATATAATTTGGTATTTAATACCAAAATTCTGTCATCCATTTTCCAATTTGATACAAGTTTGAGGGAACGCTTTGATTTGTTTAGAGAACGCAATGTCTCACGAAGTGAACGCGTTCAGAAGAATTTCTTTATCGTTTAGCTCCAACCTTCATCAAGAAGCCGTAACAAGGAATTACGTTTTCGTAGTGAAACTTCTACTCTTTCCTTACTGCTTAATTCAACCGTCAGACTATCGCCTTTTATTAGCCGTACCACATGATTTAAATTAACGATACTGGATTTGTGTATTCGAAAGAAATGCTTGTTTTCTTGCAATTGCTCTTCAAAATCTTTTAATGTTTTTGATATCAAAATTTTACGACCATCTTGAAGATGAAATTCACTGTAATTATTAACAGCATGAATACAAATGATATCATCCAAAAGAACATAATGGGCTTCGGATGCGCTATGCAGGAGAATTTTTTGATTACCTGTTGTAAGCGATTGTTTTGTTACAACGAGTTTTTGAAGTCGCTCTTTGCGAAGATGAACTTTATTCACTGCTTTACGCAATTCATCATAGCCCACCGGTTTTAACAAGTAATCTAAGGCCTCTGCTTTAATGGCTTGCATGGCATATTCCGCATAGGCTGTTACCATAATCACTTCGAAATTTCGGGATGGAAGTAAATCCAATACTTGAAAACCATTCAATTCGGGCATTTCAACATCTAGAAATAAAATATCAATATCCTCCATTCGCTCTCTGTCGGGTACCACAAGTACTGGGTTTGTGAACATGCGAACAACATGAACTTCCGGACAAACCATTTCTAATTTTATACGAAGTGCTTCGTTATTATCGGGTTCATCATCGAGCAGAATCGCACGTAAGTTTTTAATATTCGTCATGTTTTCAAAGGTAATTTCAATCGTACTGTAGTTCCTGGATTATCTTCATTCCCATCAATAATTTGAATAGAATGTTCGTGATTTTTATTACCAAATAGAGCCGCTATACGTTCTTTCGTTATCTCCATACTCATCGATTGATGTAATCGTTTTCCTTGCTTAGAGATGTTCAATTGGTTTTTACGACCAACTCCATTATCTACGATGTTTATTACAAGAGAAGAGTTCTCTTTTTGTCCTGAAATTGTGATCATACCATAACGATCTGTTAACGGACGAATGCCATGAATTACAGCATTCTCCACAAAAGGTTGTAATAACATTGGTGGTATTTTTACTTCGGTCGTATTTGGATCTACCGTTATTTCCCAATCAAATTTATTTGGATTACGTAATTGTTCCGTTGATAAATACGATTCTAAAGTTTCAATCTCTTCTGATAAACTAATTTCATTTCGGGCGGTATGTTCTAAAATACGACGAGTTAGTTTTGAAAAAGAGTGAATTAGCTGAGTAGCTTCTAATTTTTTATTCTGAAGAATATAGGAGTCGATTGTATTGAAACAATTAAAAATGAAATGCGGATTCATTTGTGCCTGTAAGGTTTTTAATTGTTGAACACTCAAATTATATTCAGCCAACTTTTTTTCATTTGCAATTAATTGATTTTCCTTTTTCAAATTTCTGGATCGAAGAAAATAGATGCTAGCACCTGCAATAGCTATTACTCCTAACGTTATAGTCAGTAGTAACCAATTCTGATTAGCTTTTGCTTTTAACTGAGCTTCCAATAATTTACTACTTAAACGCAAGCTATCGGCTTGTGCTTTTTGTCCGATCTCATAACGAATAATTTCTTTTTGACTACCTAAACTGCCTGCAACATGCGCAATGGAATCACGGTAAAAAATACTTTTATGAATGGCGTCATTTGCCAAAGAATGTTCGCCACGTTGATAATGATACTCATATAAAATTCGGTAAAAAGAAACTAAGTATTCGGGATTTTGTTCGATGCGAAGATTGGAACGCAATGTATCAATTATTTTTCCGGCTTCGATGGTTTGATTTTTCCCTAAATAAGCTGAAGCTAATACCTGATATATGCCTCCTAAATTGGCATCGGCGGTTTTAAAATCTCGATAGCTCATGGCCTTTCGAGAAGCCCAAATGCAAGAATCAAATTGCTTCTCTTCGAAATAATTTGTAGCTACATTTTGGTAAGCATCCATCAAAGTCATGTTGACTTCTGGATTATCCGATAGCGAAGGATAAGCACGAATAACATCCCATAAATACTGATTTGAAATTTGGTTACGATGAACGGCTGCATAACTGCTGCCTAAATTCATTTTTACTTTTAAGATGCGTTCTTCGTCCTGAATTTGCTGGGCAAGTAACAATGATTTTTTAAGATAGTTCACTGCATTCTCAGCGTCATACAATGATTGAAAAGCCACACCCAGATTGTTTAGAATATCAGAATGAATTCCACGATCAGGATAATGTTCTGCTATCTTTAAAATGCTTATATATCGACGAATAGATTCAACATAACGACCGGCATCACGTAAAGTAATTCCTGCATTATCATACATTTCCAAACCCTTCAAGGTATCTTTCAATCGGAACGCCATCGCAGCGGCTCGTTCAAACCAAGGTATCGCTTCCAAGGGCTTATTTTGATTGTTATAAATTAAACCTTGTAAGGATAAAGCCCTGCGTAATGTTCTAGAATCCTCCTTACCTGCAAACTGAAATGCTAAGTTGGCGTAATAATTTGCACTATCGAATTGATCGTACATGAATTCCGAACTACGCTGAATGTATTTTTCTGCCAAACTAGTATCGATGGATTTAGCCATGAGAGGCTCTCGAAGAATGACAATAACCAACAAGAAAAGTAATAGTTTCTTATAGATCATTAGTGGCAATTGATTTGGTTGGTAGATGATCATAGAAATTTCAAGAAAGGAAAGATAGTAAAAATCTAGGATGTTCGATAACAGAAAATATCATGGAGATAAGTCTGCATTAATCTAAATTCGATACAGCTATAATTTCAGGATTCCTTCCTAGCTCAATCTTCCCATATTCATTTAAAAAGAAATTTAAATAACACTATGGTTTGATTAAAATTTTCAAGCTAGCAAAAATTACAACAGATCATCATTGAAAGCAGATCCAAGTTGAACAACCTAATTTTCTCGAAAACCCGGCAAACTCTCAACAAGTTCAGCATTTAAACAAACCACAGGCTTGGCCTTGCGTACTTTATCTTCAGTTCCCTATAGAAAGCTCATCACTTCGAGATCTTGCGTTAATCTTTGAGGATTTTACCGCCTTGCGAGAAAAAATTAACAGCTAAAACAGTCTTGAAAGAACATAAAAGTATTCGCTGGAAGCAACTACGAATCAGCATTTCAGAGGATTATCAAAATAGGAGTTGAACAACAATGATAACATGATTCAAAGAGTTACTGATGACATGAACTAACATCTTACATCATTCTTTCACAAATTGACTTCTACTTTTTTTTCTTTTTCTGATAGGCATCCACTGCTGCTATTGCAACCATGTTTACAATTTCTCTTACGGAACTTCCCAATTGCAATACATGTACCGATTTCTTCAAACCTAATAAAATAGGCCCAACAGCTTCTGTATTTCCTAAACCCATCATAAGATGATAGGCTATATTTCCAGCCGAAAGATTGGGGAAGATAAGTACGTTCGGATAATTTTTAATCAAACTACTAAACGGGTAATTCTCTTTTAATAGTTCTTGATTGAAAGCAACACTTCCTTGTACTTCACCATCCACAATCATTTCCGGATGATCGCGATGAAGTATTGCCGTTGCTTCGCGCATTTTATTCGCTTCACTTAAATTACTCGATCCAAAATTGGAATAAGAAAGCATAGCAACACGTGGTGTTATATTGAGATTGCGTAAACCTTTAGCCGCTAACAACGTGATATCCACTAATTCATTCGCCGTAGGAAATTCATTCACTGTGGTGTCAGCAAAGCAAATAGGCCCTTTTTTAGTAAGCATAATATACATTCCGGCTATTTTATTTACGCTTTCTTCTACCCCAACAATTTGAATAACCGGTTTAATAATATCCGGATACTTTCGGGTTAGTCCGGTAATTAATGCGTCCGCCTCACCGGTTTCAACCATCATACAACCAAAATAATTACGATCGCGCATAGCTTTCTTGGCTTCGTGCATGTTATAACCTTTACGACAACGTTTTTCAAAAAGAAGTTCGCCGTATTCGCAACGCTTCTTTTCATTCGCATCATCTTTAGGATCGATTATTTCAACATCATTTAAATCGATATTGTTTTCTTTCATTAGCGATTTAATCTTTTTCACATTACCCATCAAAATTGGTATAGCAATACCATCATCTTTAACAATTTGTGCAGCCTTCAAAGTTTTGAAATTCTCGGCATCTGCAAAAACAACACGTTGTTTATACTGCTTAGCTTTATTAATTACAACCTTCAGTACATTCTCTTCTTTACCTAAACGATGCTGTAACTCTTCTTCATAAGCATTCCAATCTATATTTGTTTTCAACGCTACCTTACTTTTAATAGCAGCTTTTGCCACAGCCAACGATACTTCCGGTAATAGCCGAGGATCCATTGGTTTTGGAATAATATACAAAGGACCGTAGGTTAAATTCTTTTCCTGATAAGCCATATTTACCATATCAGGTACAGGTTTCTTAGCTAAGGCCGCCAAAGCTTTTACCGCAGCTAATTTCATTTCTTCATTTATAGTTTTAGCACGAACGTCTAAGGCTCCACGGAAGATATAAGGAAAGCCCAATACATTGTTTACTTGATTCGGATAATCGCTTCGACCGGTAGCCATAATCACATCCGGGCGCGCATTCACAGCCGTATCCCAATCCACTTCCGGATCAGGATTTGCCAATGCAAAAACAATAGGTTTAGCAGCCATGCCTTTCAGCATTTTAGCATTAACCACGCCTCCTTTAGAAAGGCCAATGAAAACATCAGCTCCTTTCATGGCATCTTCCAAATTTTTTACTTTTCGCGATGTTGCAAACCTTTTCTTGCGCACATCGAGTTCCTTTCTATCTTTAGTAATAGCACCTTGCGAATCGAACATGATAAAGTTCTCCGGTTTGGCCCCTAGTTTTACATATAAACTGCAACAAGCCATGGCAGAAGCACCAGCACCACTAACAACAAACTTAACTTCCTGAATTTTTTTTCCTTGAATATCGAGGGCATTTAATAATGCTGCCGACGATATGATAGCTGTACCATGCTGATCATCGTGCATAACCGGAATATTCAGTTCCTTTTTTAATCGCTCTTCAATTTCAAAACACTCCGGAGCTTTAATATCTTCTAGATTAATACCTCCAAAAGTTGGTTCAAGGTTTTTAACGGTATTAATAAATTCATCAATATTCTTCGTATTTACTTCGATATCGAACACATCAATATCAGCACAAATTTTAAATAACAAACCCTTCCCTTCCATCACAGGTTTCGAAGCTAAAGGGCCAATATCACCTAACCCTAATACTGCTGTTCCATTCGATATTACAGCTACTAAATTTCCTTTGGCGGTGTACTTATAGGCATCTTCCGGTTTTTTGGCTATTTCTCTGCAAGGTTCGGCAACACCCGGCGAATATGCGAGCGCCAAATCACGTTGAGTTTTTGTTTCTTTGGTAGGTATTACTTCAATTTTTCCGGGTTTTCCTTTCGAATGATAATCCAGTGCATCAATTTTTCGAATAATCTTACTCATGAAACGTATCGTATTTTGGGGCGTAAAGGTAGGTTTTTTCATGGGGTAAAAAAACTTGAGTCGCTATCTTTCGATAAGTGGAATAATTTTCTGTTTTAAGTACCGTTTACACTGTTCTCACATGAAACAAATTAATACCTGGGTTTCATAAAATGTAAATGCAATTTGGTAAAGTGATGCCCACTTAGGCCTAATTCGCAAAATACTTTTGGTAAAAATTATACAATGAAAAGATATTCTACCATCAAACAACATAACTTAAAGCAGCTGTTGCTAACAATCTTATTTTCTCTTGCAGCCTTCGCACATTCGAACGCACAAACCTTACTTTATGATTTCAAATTCAACAACACTCTAACCGATGATGTGAATGGTGCTACCTTTAACTCAACGCTCGTTGCGAATAGCACAAATTATGGATTTACAGATGATCGTTACAATTCAACGCAGTCTGCTTGGAGAAATTTGAATGTAGTTAAATTAGCTGCCAATCTACCTTTATTACCACAAGGTAATTCGGCGCGCACCATTGCCTTCTGGGTTAACCAAAGTGCAAATCCTTATGGAACAAGCTTCTTGTGGAGTTACGGAACCGCAGCAGCTAGTCAGGCTTTTGGTATACGACAAGAGTTCACAAATTTTAATTTTTATGCATGGGGTAACGACAATACAACAACGGCAATACCCTATTCGGGTGGAACATGGAAACATGTGGCTGTTAGTTTTGATGGTGCCACCTTGCGTATTTATTTAAATGGTACACAAGTTTATTCTGTTGCGAAAACTTTAAATACTACTGGTACTACGTTTCGTATTGGTGTGGCTGTAGATGATTACCAATTAGGTATGTTGGCCACCATTGACGATTTGAAAATTTATAGTGGTGCATTAACACCTGCCGAAATACTCACCTTAACACAGCAACCGGGCAACCCGAATATTGCCAATATGAGTGAACAGAACATTACACCTTACAGTGCCGATATTCATTTCGATTTATCACCTAATGGAAGTTCAAATTCTACGTCAATTGTATATGGTACGAATTCAACTACCTTGAATAATACAATCGCCGGTGGTACTTATAGCGGTACGGGAGTAAACAGTGCGAGTATAGCTTTGTCGAATTTAAGTCCGGTTACTAGGTATTACTACAAAGTGATGTCGGTGAATGCTCAAGGTACATTCTACTCCGGCTTAGATTCTTTTTTTACACTAAGTAATGGAGCCCCATCGCTTGGTTTATTGAGTTATTATAATTTTGAAAATAATTTGAATGCGCATAACAACGCACATAATTTTAGTATTCCTTCTGGTTGGAACGCTCCGAATTATATACCTAACGGAAAGGTAGGCAAAGGATTACAGTCGGTGGATTACAACACCGTTTGCGTGAACACCTCGATGGCACCTCTATTAGCTAACACTGATTTTACTTATAGCTTCTGGTATCAGTTAACGGAACTAAGTTCAGGAAATAGTCCTTACCCCACGTTGGTAGAATCCTTCTCTTCGATGTTTTGGCGATACGGACAACAAAGTTCTATGAATGCCGGAATGGCGCTTTCGGCTTCAAACTATCCGGTTTTTGTAAGCTTTATTCCAACGTTAAATGAATGGGTTCATATCTCCATGGTTAAGAAGGAAGAACCGAATGGCGATCATTATTTGTACTTATATATAAACGGAAATTTGTACAATTCTTTTCTGTTAGGTAATGGCTCCATCAATATGTACCAATTCAATAATGTATTTACTTTATTTGGAGGTACTGAAGCGAATGGATCTATTCACATGGCTAAAAGAACGCGTGCTATTTTAGATGAATTGTATATTTATAATCGAGCTATAACACCAACGGAAGCTCTGTTAATTTATCATAATACCACAGGCGTAATCCAATCTACCCCGCTTCCTTTAGTATTTGAATCGTTTCAAGCCTTCAATCAAAAGGAGCAAGTACTTCTTCAATGGGCTACTTCACAAGAAAAAAATACAAACTCTTTTTTGGTTCAACGAAGTTCAAATGTAAAAGATTGGGAAACCATAGCAAATGTTAACGTGGTTTCTACCAATAGAAGTTTAAACAATTATACCGAGTATGATAGACATCCTTTAGTTGGCAAAAGTTATTACCGAATTGTGAGTATTGACCTCGATGAACAAAAGCAAACTTCAGAAATAAAAGGAGTTAATCGTTCTTCAACTGCTACGGCTATTATATTTCCTAATCCTGCGAATGATGTCCTTTATATACAATTAGCACAGGAGGTATTAACGAAGGTTACGTTGTTCAATGCAACCGGACAAATCGTAAAACAGTGGCAAGTAAATGCATCCGGTAAGGTGATTTTAGATGGTCTACAAAATGGCCATTATGGTATTCATTTTACCAATGATTTCGGATCAGAAACACAGCTTTTTCAAATTAACCATAATTAAATCAACCTTTTGTTTTTTTAGTTTGGAACTTCCTGATACTAAGGTATTGGGAAGTTCTTTTTATTGAAGTCATTCCCGATTTTAATCGTTAATTAAGGAACGTATTCTTAATAAATATATGTCTCAAAATCCTCATCCTCAAGTACATTTGCCCCAGTACCTCTTAGGTATCGGCTACCTCTTAGGTAGTCTTCTTCTGAAAACAGGGGCTGGTGTTACAACCAGCCTTTTTTATTGAAAGAAATCTTCAATTTCAAATAGAATTCGTTCTATTTTAATTTTTTCGAGTGGATGCGGAGCTCCTGGTATAACCAATAATTGCGCCTGTTTAGTTTTCTGTTGTACCTCGAGTGTTTCCATTAAACTACTTGTTTTATCCAATTCACCAATAGCCATACGTGTAGGTGCTGTAATTTTCTGATAGTCGTCGTCGGTCATTAATTTTCCTACAGTCATATTCATCATCATATCGGATGTGTTCTTCAACATTTCTTTCCAAAACATCATACCATGTTGTAGTATTAGATTGTTAGCAAAGCCCGGAACTTTTTCCATCATTTTTTCAGGATCAAGCATACTGGTTTCTTTTTGTGTACTTTCCAAATCCCAATTAAACTTCACATTCAATGTAAATACTTTTTCAACCCGATCGGGATGGAGTGATGCAAACATCAATGCAGCATAACCACCCATACTATAGCCAAACAAGTTTACTCTTGAAATACTATGTTCATCTAAGTATTGAAGAATTTCCTTGCAGAAGGTATCAAAGCGAAAGCCTCCCAAGGCTACAGGTCTTCCGCCATGTCCACTAAAGTTCATACTATGTCCTTCGATAGTGTTTGGAAGTCTTGCTAGCAAGGAATCAAATTGCGATTTCGATCCTAGGGCACCATGTAGAAAAAGTAATTGCATAAAAAAAGGTAATTTTTGAAACGACAAAATACATCATCGAATTTAACATACTGAAACTATTTTTAAAATTAACAAGCAGCTACGCGGTAACGAGAGTAAAAATGAATAGATAAAGTTCATGATAGAATATTGCTTTATGTTGGAAAGGATATTATCTTTAAAATTCCAAGCGAAATAAAACAAGTACGATGGCTTTTGATTATTCTAAAATTAAAACCGGTTGGAAACGAGATATACCGGATAGTCGTGATTTAATTTTCACCTCAACCTTAGGTGGTGCACGCGCAATATTTCCTGAGAAGATTGATTTAAGAAAGAAATTCCCTAAAGCGTATCATCAAGGCTTTCTTGGCAGTTGTACCGCGAACGCCATAGGTGCGCTCTTCGAGTTTTGCAGAAAGCATCAAAAGAAATCAACCTTTATGCCCTCGCGATTATTTATTTATTATAACGAGCGTGTTGTAGAAGGTAGTATTAAGGTGGATGACGGCGCGGCAATACGAACCGGTATGAAGGTGTGTAAAAAATTAGGTATTTGCGATGAAGCGTTATGGCCTTATGACGATGGCAGTAAGCAATTTAAATTGAAACCTAAAAAAGTGTGTTATGCACAGGCTATGAATTTTCAAATTCTTAGCTACGAAAAGGTTAATCAAACTTTGAACGCAATGAAAGCTTGTTTGTCAGAAGGTTTTCCGTTTGCATTCGGTGTTGATATTTATGCTAGTTTTTACAGTACATCAGCAGAAAAAACCGGCATTATAAAATTACCTAAACCAGATGAGGAATATCGTGGTGGACATGCCATGTGCTGTGTTGGCTATGATTCGAAGAAAAAGATGTTTCTTGTACGTAATAGCTGGGGTGAAGAATGGGGAAAGAAGGGTTATTGTTATATGCCGTTCGATTATTTATTGAATAGCAATTTAGCAGATAGTTTTTGGATGATGCGTTTGGTGGAATAACTTGCTTGATTCCGCAAGGTGTAAGTAAGTTTAGTGTACCTTCATGCTAAAATTAACCACTATGAAACCTACTCTATTACTTCTAAATTTATTATTTGCTCTTCAATCCTTTTCGCAATGCAGTTCAGGTTCATTGCTGAAAGTTAAAACCACCCGAACGACTCAGTACGAATATGTCATTTTTACTTTCAAAGGTAAAACCGCGCCAATCTTTACAATAGCCACGGTTAGTCCGCCTTTTACCGCCTCTCCATCCGGCGAACCACTCGCTGTAACCGGATGTAAATTCAGAAGTGTAAAGTTTCAGGGAAATGTGTACTGTACTGTATCAGATCAAACTAGTTCGTTGCCTTTTTCTGTTGTGAAGGATGTTAAGAACGCTGATCAATTTGAAGGTTATTACGAATATATCATTGGTTTGCGTTGCGCCAAATCCGCTATGATTAACTATACCTATCGTGCAGGAGCAAATACCGTACGGGTGCTTCGTTTTAAACGATGATAAAGTTTCAATTAGAAATTTTGATTGCAATATTCATTTAACCTTTCGTATAACGTTTTTGTTCGAATTATTTCGGTTCAATTGTATGCAATAATCTTCGTATGAACTACAAAAGAAATTAAACTTCCATGTAGTATTGCAGTGTGAATAAATTAACGCAGGTTTTTGTTTTGAAGGAAAAGCGGTTCTATACGGTGTTTTTTATTTTCCTGGTTTCCCTGCTAGCTTTTCTGCTTTACCGAATTCGAGGAGAAGCTTTTTTTTGGGATGAAGCGTGGAGCTATTTGCGAACAATAGATTATCTGGCTAATCGCCCTGTAACGATCAACCCAACTACCCTAGATCCTGAAATATCCAGAGCGCATCCTCTCTTGTTTTATTTGGTTCAATCTTTTTTCTATAAAACGGTTTCATCAACACCATTTGCAATGCATTTATTTACGATAAGTATTCATTTGAGTTTGATGTTACTCTTGGTTTATCAGTTGAAGCAATTTTTTTCAAACCAAATAGCACTCTTATTTACAATTTGCTTTTTGTTGCAAGAAGTAATCTTAGTGCAATTTCCGATGGTGTTGCCTGAAGTAAGTATTGCTTTGTTATCCATGTTGGCTATCGTCTATTATTTAAGAAGGAAGATGGCGTTCTTGTGTCTATGTTTACTAGCCTTAGTTTTTATTAAAGAATCATCGGTTGTAGTATTAATTACCTTAGGTTTATTTCTTCTGAATGATCTACGAAAAGGTTACATTAAATGGTATCAGCTCTATGTGGTTATCATCCCATCGTTCTTTTTTATTCTCCATTTTCTTCTACTGAAGTTTAAATTTGGTTGGTTTATCTACCCGGTTCATGCATCCTTGTTTCAACCTAACGCATTGTCGTCCTTGTTACAAAATATTCCAACCATTCTAAAATTCACATGTTGGTCGCAAGGCCGATGGGCTTTAACGGGCGTTACGCTATTCATACTTCTTAAATATCCAAGTATCTTTTCAAAACATAAATCTTTTTTAAGCATAGCATTCGTTTTCTTTGTTACTTATGTTTTGTTTACTGCCGGGAATTTTATGATGCTTCGCTACCAAATTCCGTTAATACTAATTTGCACCCTGTGTTTCGCGGTAATGGCAGGAAAGTTATCAGGATTAAGTACGTTTCTAGTATCGTTTGGTGTTTTGTTTGTGTTGTTATTTCATAACTTCTTTATTAAATCGGATTGGATAGATGACATACATTTTAATTCAAAGCAAATGATGTTGGTTCATCAAAAGACCGTTAATTATTTAGTAGAACATATTGATAGCAACGTTCCTATTGAAACTCACTTTTTAATGCAAACTAATTTGCAACATTCGTACGCGGGTTATATCAAACAAAAGTCGTTTACTCAGGTTTCACCGTATTCACTTCAAACGTCGGCGGAAGTTGTGGTTATTTCTCCCCTGGAATACAACGCAGACTATCATCAACAGATTAAAAAGTCGAGTGCTTATCAACTAGTAAAACGATTTGAATTAAACCCGGCTTGGTGTGAAATATATATGAAACGCCAACGTTAATAGCACTAAAAACTTTCATTTTTCATAGAACACGAACGAATTAATGCAAGAAGCAGTTGCCGTAATTACCCATTGGCAGGTAAGAAAATCTTCTCTTCTATTGTTGTATTAAACTGTACGGTTTTAATATGAATGACACCAATATTAGTGCGAATAAGTTTTGGATAGTAGATACCATTAGATTGTTTTTCATAATAATCATAATCCTTGGTGTCTTCAGCATCTGAATTGTAAACTACACGTTTTGCTATCATCATATCTTTCGCGCGAACATAGATGTATTCTTGCTTTCCACTAGCATAAGTAAAAGCGAATTTATAATAATCTACATCGAGTACATTTTCAATATTCAGATAGCTAATTTTAGTGCCTTTGGATTGATAATGTATAAATGGATCTTCAAATTCCATTTCTTCTTTGTATAATGCAATTTCACCTTTGTCTAACAGTTCAGGTTTATCATCCTTACTATCCGGTAAGTACTTCCATCCTTTATCTTGAAGAATACTAACGTAGAATTTATTATTTTTTAGTGATTGCGTTTTACCCTCAAAGAGCATATCATTTCTCCAGGCTTTATCTTTAATGATGCGCTTCGTGGTTTTGATCTGAACACCTTCCATTTCAACAACGCCTTCTACCTTAACTGTTTTTATTTTATCCCAATTTTTTTCTCCACCTACGGCATCAATATGACGTTTAATAAGTTGGTCTACATCTTGTGCATAAAGTTTGCATGTTGAAAGCAATAAAATTAATACTACTAAATTTCGCATGGGGTAAAATTAAGTTTAAATTACTATTGTCCGACATAATTATGGAACGCAGATTTTTTTTTAGATTCTTAAAATCCCTTTTGATTTTATGGAAGAAACTATATCTTTCTGAAAGCTGTATGAATATAGACCTTCAAGCGAAAGGCGAAAATCATAAGAAAATCCTTCATCCAAAATAATCCAATTCTAAAAAAATCCGCGTTCTAAAAGAATGTAAGGGTGAGAATTGATTTCTTTTAGTAATCAATATCCATAATGATTTTAAGAGGTTGATCGAATTCATTTTGAACAATACTCGTTTTAATTCAACGAATAAATTCATTTCTTCATCATGATTTGTTCTAGCTTTTTCTTTCCAAGAATTTTTTGTCCTTGACGACCTTCGGCAATAACTCGATCACCACAGGTGGCCACAAAGGAAGTTATAATTTCCTTTCGATCGCTAATCGCTTCAAAGGATGCGGTATAAGTAACTTCTTCACCCACGAAAGCGGGTGATTTATGATTTACATGAATAAAAGTACCAATCCCCTCTTCTTCTTCTTCTTTCATTTCCAATACAAACAATCGTCCGCTCCACTCGGCATCACGTGCAATACTAAAGGTAGCATATACATTGTGCACTGTTCCGCTATCGAAAGCGGCAATATCATGTTCAGTAATTATTTTTCGAAAGGAACGTTGATCGCCGGGAGCAAATAGTAGTTTCATATTTAGATTAAATGACTATGAGCAATATAATACTCCTTCATAATGGTAAACACTTGTTGTTTTAAAGCGTCTGTTTGATCAACATGCATACCTTCTGTACTTATTTCAGGGAGAAAATGAAATTCTACTTTATGTGGCCAAGCCCACATTTTTTTGGTGGGATGCAGTATCTTTTTAGTACCAAAAATGAGTCCTGGTATAATAGGTTTTTGCGCCATGATAGCCACTTTAAATGCACCATCATAAAAACGTGCTAAAGGCTCTGCTGTTTTATTTCGCGTTCCTTCCGGAAAAAGACAAAGATGTAATCCTTTATTTAATGCATCCACCATTTTGCCGTAACTCTCCTTACGACTCTGGGCATCTTGGCGAGTAACTAAAATTGAACCGCTTTCATAGATATATCCGAAAATAGGGATTTTAGACATTTCTACTTTGGCTAAGGTACGATTAGGGCCAGGTATACCGGGGGAAGAAACCGGAACATCGGCAAGGGTATTATGATTTAACGTAACCACATAGTTCTTGCCCTTTTTAAAATGTTCTCGTCCGCGATGGGTAACCGGACAAAATATCAACGGCATATAAATTCCCATCCAAACCTGAAACGTTTTCTGAATTACCTTGGAAGCAAAAGATTCACTGCAGGTGTTTCGCACAATCAGAAACAATAGTGCTACCGGTATCATGGTAAGGGCAAATAATAGCATACCATAGACAAAGTAAATACGTGCGAAAACATCTTTTACCATATGCAAAGATTAAATAAACTCCCTTACAAAAGAATCAACCGTAGAGAAAATAAATTCAGGGTATAAATCGGAAAAACGACTTTTTACTAAGCCTCCCCGTAACGGGCGCTTTGCCGGTTGTTTCATTTCATCGGTAGTAAGTACCTCCAGCGTGTATTGAGCCGTAGGAAAATGACGCAAAACCGTCATGGCTAGTTCAACTCGATTCATAAAATCGGTGGAGGCTATGTGAAATACACCGGATCGATTATCATGAAGTAATAACCACATTGCTTTCGCTACATCGAGTGCATTCACCGGCGTGGCATATTGATCTTTCGGTAGTTTTAAAGTAAGTGCTTGGTTATTTTGACATTGTTCAATGATTCGGGAAACAAAATTTTTGTTACGCGCTTCATGACCATAAACATTCGTAATCCTAAGTACTAAATGATCGGGATGATGCAACATCACTTCACGTTCAGCCTCGAGTTTATGTTTTGCATAAATACTCAAAGGATTTACTGCATCCGTTTCAACATAAGGACCTTGTTCGCCATCGAATACATAATCTGTGCTCAAGTAAACCAATTTCGCTTGATACTTTTCTGCTAATTGCAATAAATTTCGTGTAGAAACAACGGTTTTCTCATAGCTTTCTTCCACGTGGTCTTCACAATAATCTACATGGGTAAGAGCACCGCAATGCACAATTATTTGAGGTTGGAACTCATTCAAATTAAAGTTGTTCGAATTATCCAAATGCAGGGTGTCAAAGAAAACGGTATTGGACGTTTGGTAACTGAAATAGGAACCTATGGCATCGGCGCCTTGTTTTATAAACCATGACAAACAATTACTTCCTACTAAACCCGAAGCTCCTGAAATAAAAATGCGCATGTTGCGAATTTACGGTTTAATAAGGAGTGAACATACAATAAATAGGCTCAATCACGAACGACTTTACAAAATGTTGATAAGAGTGAACGAATCGCATTCTTAAATTAAAAACTAACCTAAATATAGTAACGAGATAAATCAACAAAGTATATAGGTTTAAGTACTTCTTGCAACGATTCACCTAGTAGAATACGAACGACTTGAGAAACCTATAACCTGATACCTTTTTAGTTTTAGACATTGAACGAGCCAATAAATTTCTGTTTATTTGCACCATGAAATACCTGATTATTGGTTTAGGCAATATCGGTGCAGATTACGTGGAAACCCGTCATAATATTGGTTTTGATGTAGTAGATGTATTTGTAAATAAACATGGTGGGCGATTTAGTAACGACCGCCTAGCTGATGTAGCTGAAGTTAAATATAAAGGCAGAACCCTTGTAGTAATAAAACCAACAACCTATATGAACCTCAGTGGCAAAGCCATGAAGTATTGGATGGATAAAGAGAAAATTGCCGTTGAAAACACGCTTGTAATTGTTGATGATCTTGCATTCCCGTTAGATGTTCTTAAAATTCGAGGGAATGGTTCCGATGCCGGTCATAACGGATTGAAAAGTATTCAGGAGTGTATTGGCACGTCAAACTATCCACGTATTCGTTTCGGAATCGGCAATAATTTTGCACGAGGCAAACAAGTAGATTTTGTTTTAGGACGATGGAAGGATGATGAAATACCGATGGTGAATAAAAAAATTCAATCGTGTTGTGAAATTATTGAATGCTTTGTTACCCTAGGACTTGATAGAACCATGAATTTATTTAACCAGTTAAAATTTACGCTTTGAAAATAATCTGTATCGGACGAAATTATGCCGCTCATGCCGCTGAGTTACACAATGAAATACCTGAAGCCCCTGTTCTTTTCATGAAACCACAGAATGCTTTACTGACGGATGGAAAACCTTTTTATCATCCCGACTTTTCAAAAGATATACATTATGAGTGTGAACTCGTGCTGCGTATTTGTAAGAATGGTAAATATGTTGACGAGAAATTCGCACACAAGTATTTTGATGCGATTACCGTTGGCATTGATTTTACCGCACGAGATTTACAGGATTATCAAAAATCGAAAGGCCTTCCTTGGGAGATAGCCAAAGCCTTCGATCATTCTGCTGTGGTTGGGACTTTTATTCCTCTTACGGAAGAAGACAAGAAGAAAGACTGGCATTTTAGTTTGTCAAAAAATACGGAGGTGGTACAACAAGCGGATAGCAGTTTAATGCTACACAACTTTTCTAAAATCATAAGTTATGCTTCGCAATTTTTCTCGTTTAATATAGGTGATTTGATTTTTACAGGAACACCAAAGGGCGTTGGTTCCATTGCTATTGGTGATTGTTATGAAGGTTTTTTGGAAGGAGAAAAACGAATGGAAGTTAAAATTTGTTAGAACACAAATTGATTTTTAACCATGGCTGTCTGAGATATGAATTGCACTTTTTTTTAAACATGGTAAAGTAGTGAATTCAATTTCTATACGATCTTCCATAAAATATAGGAACGCAGCTATTTAAGATGTAGCAGATTTAATAAGATTTCTTTTTGTAAGAATTTCTTTATGATTTTCACCTTCGGGAACTAGATGTAGGTTTTATATGCTTTGGATCAAAATTATATATGAATTTTTTAAGCACATCGAAACAACGCAAATCATAAAAATCTGCGTTCCTAATTCTTAGTCAGACCATGTTAATTTCTAACTCCTGAAAATATTTTTCAGTTATGAACTTCTATAGGCAATTGGAGTATCCTTAGTTTTTCCAGGGCCTAAAAATAAACGGGCATAAATACGAAGCACCGATAATTCTAGCACTAAAAAGCTTATGGTAATCATACTTACCAAAACATATTCCTCATGATCGATATGGGTGTACATCAAATCTAAACCAATAAAAGTTGGTGTAAAAGGCAAACCAACAAACGCTAAACAGGCGATAAGAAATAAAAAACCATGTTGAGGAAATTCATGCAAATAACCGTGGAAGGTATTCAAATGTAGTTCGGTTTGTTTATGTTTCAACTGTTGCAATACCAAGATTCCAAGAAGGGCGGCTAGTAATAATCCCGCAACATAAAGTGCAATTTCCATGTACTCATACTGATCGTTGAGGAGAGCAATGGAAAGCACTACATAACTCTGACTTAATATGATCAGTAACCAACCCCGTATGGCATTTTGTTTTTCGGTGAAGGCCACTAGAACAAATAGCATTCCGATGAAAGCAAAAAGAATATGTATTTCTGAAAGTACGGTTTCATTAAATAGTGTTGTACTGCGTAGTAAAAAGAAACCAGGTAACAAAAGTATAAAACCCGCAATCATCACTATTGGATGAGCCATCCAGGAGAATAAATAGCCGATTTTTTTGAAAGGCATCCAAAGAAATTTCTTAAGATACATATCCATATTCCATTCCTTCAAACTCAACATATACATCGTATTTAACCATGTAGCGGATAGGGGTGTTGATGTTTTTGGATTGTTTGGTTTGAAATTAAAAACTTGATCATGAATTTTATATCCTAAAACCGAAGGCGAAACCAAGAGCTGATAGGTTCGTAATAATGCATTTCCGCAACAATGTACAAGCGCTAAAGTGTGCCATCCTAGGGCTATCTCAATGAATATTAATCCAATTTGCGCAACAGATGCATAGGCAATTTGTGTTTTTACCGTAGACTGCACGCGTGCAATCATACTAGCAATCAGTGCACTTAATACCCCAATGCTAATGATAACGTATTGAATCAGGGCAACAGGATGCCAATAGGTGTAAGTACGCAAAAGCAAGAATGCTCCAATATGAATAGCAAGGGACCCATAGAACACAGCACTCGATGTGGTTGGCCCCTCCATAGCACGAGGTACCCAAGAAGAGAAAGGAAACTGTCCTGATTTAATAACGGAAGCAACAACCAACATCAACAATAAAAAGGTAACTGCGGTTGGATGTTCGGCAATGTGTTTTATCACTTCCTCTGTATTATTAAGTTGAAGAAACGTAATATTCTTATGCCATAAATGATGCGTACTCCATAACGCCAATATCAAACACATATCCCCTAAACGGTAAAGTGAAATTGTTTTAAGTGAATTTTTTACAGGCAAATAGCGATCGCGATAGAATGAAATAAGCAAAAAAGAAGTAATACCAAGGAACTCCCATCCAATAAACAAGGTTTCAAAATTACCAGCAAATACCGTCATATTATACGCAAAAAAGAACAACATAACCGTACTAAAAAACCGTTTAAAACCGGAGTCACGATGCAAATAATATTTACTAAAAATTAGAACGAGAAACGTTACAAATGAACCTAGTAAGGAAAACGTAGCTGTGATATGATCAAAATAAAAATCAAGAAATATTTCAATGTCTGCTTCTTTGTAGAAGACAAAATATTTTAAGTCCACAACAGAACGAGCTTTAGTCAACCAATAAATCGTATATCCCAAAAGTAGAATCGTCTGTAATGCAGTACCCCAAATCGCTATGGATGCAATGAGCTTTTCCTTTGTAGAAGGAAATAGTAAGCAAAGAATAAAAATGCTTAATGGGATACCTAAAAACAACGGTAAGAATTGCGCTATCATGCTTCTTCATATAAATACACAGGTAAATTTTCCTGTGTGGCGTGAACAATATGGTTTGTTTCCATTTCCTTGGATTCTTCAATGAGTGTAAAAACATCCCTATAAGCATGAACAACTTTGGCTATCGGTTGATACGGAATAAATTCACCTTCTTTGAAATAACACATGGCATGTGTATCGGGGTTAATGGAAATTAAATGAACCCATTCATTGATATACCATTCATACATCGCCGGTGTAGATTGAATGGCTTTTAAAATCACATCTGGAAAATGTTCAACAATAATTAATAATCGAACCGGATCATGAACCTCAATCATTTGCCAAGGTAAACCTGGTCGAAGATCGCCATCGCTACTATTGGCTACACCAAATAAACCTACCACGTTATGCGGCAACTTGGTTCCCGCTCCTAATTTGTAATTGTCAACGCGACTAAAATAATACTCTAAATTAATACCTCCACAAACTGGACCAAGCGGTGCCATAACACCGGTTAAGAATTTTCCTTCGCGATCTGTTTCTACATTATATGAATTTAGAAAGGCTCTACGATCAAGAAATACGCCTTTAGATAGTTGTCGCGAACCAACAATACATAAGGTGTTCGTACCATGTCCTAATTCCGGACGAGGTTCGAATAAGGATACCGAACGATCTTTAATTGCTTTACGTATTGTTTTAAGATCGGCTTTAGTATCGATCGATGCAAAACGTCGAGATCGTTCCTTTGCATTTAAGTCGAGTGCTTTATCAAACGTAATTTCATTCTGTTGATGACGAGTTCTATTTTCGGAGTTTAAATCGGCAACATCATAAAATTCTATTTCATCGGCAGCGGTATCGTGCAAAGCCCCAACAAATTGCGTTTTTTCTGGTATTTCTATGCCACGTTCCACCAATTGATTTCGAACTTCGTGATGATTGGCCATCGCCGCGAAAACGCGAGCGTTAACCGAACCGGGTCTTCCGCTACAGGCGCCACAATCATGTGCTCCATGATGCGGATTATTGGCACTACTGCTTCCATGAGCGACCACATAAATTATCGGAGCAAAATTGGAAAGCAGACCGATGCCACGAAGTAATGCCTCCACACGTTGTGTCATTTCGCTAACCGTAAATCCGATTTGTAATCCGTTTTCTATGTCATCGAGATGTTTATTTTCAATGGTTAATTTCCCTTGCTCATTCATGTGTGCAAATGCATTTGAAATTGCAGGTGCCATTTTAGGTTGAATCAGGTTTTTGATTAAACGAAATCCAGCCCAAAAACCAAACGTAAGCGCACTAAGAAAACCGGTTGCCATTTCATGCGTTTTATCGGAGTAGAACAAATCATGTTTGCGTTTTTCCGATACATTATATTCCTTGATAAGATACTTTGGTGTAACCGGGGCCGGACAAAGTTTATCGTAAAATTTAGCATGCTCGGCTTGAAAGTAAAATTCAACACCAAAAAAACCAGGACAACCAAAAGTTTCAGCCAGGGTATCGGTACGTTCTACATGAGTTCGTAAACTACATTCCCTTTCATCAATACAAAATAGTGCCTGAAAGGAATGCGCCTTAACCTCCTTCGTGTTAGTACGTTTCGTGGTGATGTTCTTGGCAATTCCTGCTAACATTTCGTCGTAATAACTCCATTCAAAAGCATCTTGCCAAAGTTTAATTACTTCATGTCGTTCTGAATAAACGATAGGAGCAAATAAATCTATCGGTGCAAGTTCGAGTGTTGTGCATAATGGTTTAAAGGATGCACCAAGTCGATAAGTTAATACATCCAGTTCAATAAGTAACTCAAAAAGAATAAGATCTTGTAACGAAATTGAACGCTGATCGAGTAAGCTATCTGGTCTAGATTCGAGGGTAGCAACCATACCGCTCCAACCTCTATGACTAAACTGTTGATCGAATAAATATTGAGTATAAAAATTTGAGTTTCCTACAATTCTTTCTAGAAGAAATTCGATGGTAAGTGATTTTTCAAAAAGAAGTTGCTTTACTTTTTTTGTTTTGAAGAAGCTACTGCTTGATGTTGATTCAAGTAATTTAATGGAAGCCAGAAATCCCTCTTCATGTAAAGGAAATTTATGTATCGCAATACCTTGATCTAAATAACTACTTAGAATGCGGAATAGTAAAGGTTGCACTTCATTATCTAAATCGATATGACGATCTTTCTTCCAGTAAGCTCGTAGCTGATTGATGCGTGGCTCCTGTTGCGTTGAGTAATTATGGTGAAGCAATTTTTCCTTCCAAAGCTCGCTGTTATCCTTACCAAACTTTTCGTCTAACAAACGATTAAGTATATCTTCCCGAATTCGCCCGATGTGATACAATTTTCTAAAATCGTCTAAGGGAAGTGTTGCCTGATATCCAAAAATTTCTGAAGCTTTAAAAATGGCATCATAAAATTTCATGTGCTGAAAAGCATGCAACGAATTATGATGTATGAAATCTTTCAGCGGTGTTTGAGACGGCAAATAATGTTTCAGATCGTGCAGAACTCGATCCAGATTAAAAGTGGTATTGGATAACATTTCGCTTAACTTCTAAAATCGGAAATACTAAATTCAGGATTCTGCTCGTCATTAATATATTGTACATCCTCACAAAAAGTTACTACTCCTGTTTGCACATCATACATAGCACCTACTACACCAATTTCACCGCGTTCCAACATTTGTTCAAGAATATAACTACGTTCAATAATTTGTTCTGCGCTTCGTTTAACATTGATTAAGGCAACGTTCTCTACAAAGGTTTTATTCTTAGAGTTTCTATTCTCCTTCGATTCTTTTTCTTGATAAACTGCAGGTTGAAGTTTAGATAATAACTCGGTGAGGTTACCCATTTCTACATGGTCGCAAGCACCTTTCACGGCACCACAATTCGTATGTCCGAGAACAACAATTAATTTCGAACCGGCTACTTTACATGCAAATTCCATGCTTCCAATAATATCGGTGTTTACAATATTACCGGCTATACGAACGGAGAAGATATCACCTAAGCCTTGATCAAAGATTAGTTCTGCTGATGTTCTACTATCAATACAACTTAAGATAGTAGCGAAAGGCCATTGTCCATCACGCGTATCGTTTACTTGCGCTAGTAAATCGCGTTGTGCTTTTAAGTTCTTAATAAATCGTGCATTACCTTCTTTTAAGATTTCTAATGCCACGCGCGGTGTTAATTTTTCTTGAGTTTCTTTTGTATGAACCTTCATGAGATGTTGTTTTTAATAGTTGAGTTATTTCTTTTCGGAATGCACATGACTGGTATCGCCCATTCGATATGCATCTCTGAAGTTAAGTAGTTCCACCGTAATGTTTTTGTCTTTGGCTCCAAATTGCATAAAATCTTTTAATAATTCTAAAACATCATAATCAATGTACACCGTATTGGCGGCATTAATTACCACTGTGCAGCCCTTTGGAAGATGGGACAGCGTTTGTTTGATAGCTGCCTTGTTTAAGAAAGATACTTCTTGAGCTAAATCGATATGTATAGTTTCGCCTTCTTTATGTTCTTCCTTTTTAAAGAAATATGCGAGTTTCATATTACCTCGAAGTATAAAGAAAATACTTACTACCAAACCTATACCTACGCCTTTTAATAAATCAATCGCAACAACGGCCACAACCGTTACAATGAATGGAATAAACTGGAATTTGCCGGCTTGCCACATATGCTTAAATACTTTCGGACTAGCTAATTTCAATCCAATCATAATTAAAATAGCCGCTAAACATGCCATCGGTATTTTGTTTAATAAACCTGGAATTAAAATCACAGAAAGGAGTAATAAGATACCATGGGCAATAGCTGAAAATTTTGTTTTAGCTCCGGCATTCACGTTGGCACTAGTTCTAACAATTACAGAGGTCATCGGTAAACCGCCAATCATACCAGCCAAAATATTACCAATACCTTGCGCTTTGAGTTCTGTATTGGCACTCGAGTACCGCTTTAAAGGATCCATTTTATCACCAGCTTCAAGGCACAATAATGTTTCAATACTTGCAACTGCCGCAATGGTAGCTGCGGTAATCCAAATCGTTGGATTGGTAAATCCGTTAAAATCTGGAAATTTAAATTGAGTAAAGAAATCACTTACAGAAGTTGCAGTTGGTAGCTTCACTAAATGTTCTTCCGTAATAAGCAAGTTAGAATGCGTTAATCGGAAAAGTTCGTTCATAAGAATACCAACAACAACAACAACTAATGCTCCGGGTATGGCTTTGATCTTTTTCAAGAGAGGTACTTTGTTAAACGCTATGAGGATAGCCAAAGAAATGAGCGTAACCAAAATAATTCCGTTGTGCGCATAGTTGAAAGAGTGTATTAATTCACCAAAAAAACCTTGATCTGCTTTATCTAATAATTCATACGAATAAAAATCGCCTTCATGCTCTTTGTCGTAGCCTATCGCATGGGGTAATTCCTTTTTAATAATAATTATACCAATGGCGGTAAGCATACCTTCAATAACACCTGATGGAAAATAACTGGAAATACTTCCCGCTTTGGCAAAACCTAAAATAAGTTGAAACACACCGGCAAGTACTACTGAAAGTAAAAAAGCTTCATAGCCCAATTTGGTTACAGCTGCTAAAATAATTGCAATTAATCCGGCGGCCGGACCAGAAACACTTACATTGGAATTACTCAGGAAACCAACCACAATTCCACCAATAACTCCTGTAATAATACCTGCAAATGGCGGGGCTCCCGACGCTACCGCAATACCTAAGCAAAGTGGTAAGGCAACCAAGAATACTACTAAACCGGATAAGGAATCGGTTTTGAGATAAGAGAATATAGACGAATTTTTATTCATTAAATAGGGTATTTTTTTGAAGTAAAATGAAAATGGAAAATTCTACTTAGTAGAATTTAATAAATGAAAATTACACCTTAAAAATTAGGAGGTGGTGTAACTAAATCCTTTTTAGGCGCATTCCGATATCGATCTTCCTTAATGAAAAACGTGATTGCGCATGTTAGTTGCTGCGGCTCTTTTTTTAAGTAGAGATGACCATCTTGATGGAAAAGTTTGGTTTCCTTTTCTAATTCATCCCTGTTCTCCTCTTGTTGGTCTTCCGGAATTTCTTTGGAGCAATCATATTTACCATCTTTAGTTTGATGGGATGTATGTTGCAAATTGGCGATGAAATTGCTAAATCGACTGAGATTTGCACTGCCGGAAATACAAAATACTCCTAAATAGAGTAAACATATATAAATCCATTTTGGCATGGTTGCAATGATAAAGAAGTTAGCGGAGAATTAATACAATAGATTAATTTTTTTCGATATTTTAATTAGGAAAAGACAAAACTGCGATTTCAATTTTACTCCGTTTCATTCCAGCGATACATCGAACTCTGTAAACCCAATAAATTCAGTACACGATCAACCACAGTTGCTGCTACGTCTTCCAAGGTTTTTGGCAAACTATAAAATGATGGAGAGGCCGGACAAATGATTCCACCGGCAAGTGTTACCTTCTCCATATTTTGAATGTGAATTAAATTATACGGTGTATCTCTTACCACACAAATAAGCTTTCGTCGCTCTTTCAACATAACATCTGCCGCACGAGAAATTAAGTTATCGCTGATACCGTTCGCTATTCGACCCAATGTTCCCATGCTACACGGACAAATTACTAAGGCTTCAAAACTGCTGCTACCACTGGCGAAGGGGGCCATGTAATCATGAATGCCATAGCGTTTTACATTGCTATGTTCGAAATCTCGATTGTTCAACTCGAATTGCCATACATCCTCCGCATTTTTACTCATTACAACCGCTAATTCTACGGATTCGATCTGTTGTAGCTTTTGAAGCAACACGTTGGCGTACAATGAACCAGAGGCACCTGTTATTCCTATAGCAATTTTTCTTTTCATCCGTAAATAAGGGCTATTTTTGATTTGAATTCAAAACTAATATAAGCGCATGAAATCTTGGAAAACTATTTTACTTGTGGCAATCGGACTACTTGGAATGGGTGGCTATCTATTCGCAAAACGAGATAAAAGCAATCACAGTGAAGGGATACATTGGGTTACAGTAGAACAAGCTAATGAACTGATGAAGAAACATCCTAAAAAAGTATATGTAGATATTTATACGGATTGGTGTGGATGGTGTAAAGTGATGGATAAGAAAACGTTTAGTCATGCAGAAGTCATAAAATATATGAACGCCAACTATTACTGCATTCACATGAACGCAGAAAATACAGATGAAATCATTCATCAAGGCAAGACTTACGGTGTGGAAGGAAAAAACAATGCCTTAGCGGTAACCTGGATGCAAGGTAAAATGAGTTACCCTACCAGTGTTTTTATGGATGAAAACTTCGAGAATCCACAACCGGTTCCGGGTTATTTGGAGGTCAATATGATGGAGAGTATTGTGAAATATATTGCCGAGAATAAACATAAAACTACACCCTTCGATCAATGGCAAAATGAATTTAAACCAACGTGGTCGAAGGAAGAATCAAAGTAATTAAATTCATTTTGACATGCGAAACGCTTACAAGCTAGCAAATTCAAAAAAAGTAAAAATGCAAGGGCCAGTTTAATTTAGGTTTGTTTACCAGAACTTCCAGTAAAAAGGTATGTTGAAATAAACGTTACATCCGTTCCACACGTTTCAATTTAAGGTTCGTAACCGGAGATACAATAAGCGGATATTTTTCAACGGTTACATAGGAAGAATCTAGGCCGAAACCTTTTTCTTCACTTAAACTGAATTTTTTAATCATGAAATAATACTTCATGACCATTCGCTCGATAAGCGGAAGGTCATTTTCATGTGAAAGAAATTTCTCCATCACGATAAAGCGCCAATCACCTGCCACTTTATTTTTTTGCAAAGAAGTATATCTACTCGTAATATTCACTTCTTTATTGGCCACCATGTCATCAACTACCTTTCGAAACATGAGGTTTATTCGTTGTTCTTCTCTGAAACCTAATCTAAATTCAACTCGAATAATTTCATTCGGTATAATGGCATCAACAATGTATTCAGAACAATAGGGTTCATCCATAATGTCAACATGTATAAACCAATATATATCGGCTCGTTTAGGTTTTTTATTTAGAATGGAATACATGATTTTATGCTCGATTTCCTTCGGATTGTTTGCACTTGTCATGTACACCAAATGCGTTGAATATTTTGGAATAGTAAGGTCGTTACTTAATTCTTGTAATTGATGCAAATAATCATCGAGCCTTACAAATTGCACATAGCGGTTTTTAATTTTCCTAGAACGGAACCAAACGAACATAATGGAAAAGAGGGAGCCCGCTAAAATTAAAGTTACGTAACCTCCATGAACAAATTTTACAAGGTTAGCGCCTAAGAAACTTAATTCAATACTCAAATAAATCATGAGGTAAAGAATGATCATTGGTGTTTTTACACGATGCGTGTACAAATACAAAGAGAATAAAATGGAGGTCATGAGCATGCACAAGGTTATCGATAAACCGTAGGCGGCTTCCATTTTTTCCGATTTTTTAAACAATAATACGATACCACAACAACCAATAAAAAGTATCCAGTTGATAGCTGGAATATACAGTTGTCCTTTAGCATCCGAAGGAAAATTTATTTTTACTTTCGGCCATAAGTTTAAGCGCAGGGCTTCAGCTATGAGTGTAAATGAACCTGAAATAAGGGCTTGACTAGCTATTATTGCCGCAACTGTTGATATGGCAATACCACCATATAGAAACCAAGAAGGCATTAGTTCGTAAAAAGGATTTAATGCTTCTGTTTTAGTGAAAATGACTTGTCCTGATTTATGAGATAACAACCATGCCCCTTGTCCGAGGTAGTTTATAATTAAACATGCTTTTACAAATATCCAGGAGATACGAATATTTTCACGTCCGCAATGTCCCAGATCTGAGTATAAAGCTTCAGCCCCGGTGGTACAAAGGAATACCGCGCCTAAGATTAAAAAACCATTTGGAAAGTGGGTAAGTAATTTAATGGCCCATATTGGATTAAAGGCTTTAAGAATCGTCCAATAATCTCCTATATGCATGAGCCCCAAAACGGCAAGCATGAAGAACCAAATAAACATTACGGGCCCAAAAAGTTTACCAATGGAACTGGTACCGAATTGTTGAAGAATAAATAATCCGGCAAGGATAGCAATTACAATATTCAATGTTGGTGTAAGCCCTAATCCTAACCCTTCAATTGCAGAGGTAACCGTAATCGGTGGCGTAATGATGCCATCTGCAAGTAATGCCGCACCACCAATCATAGCAGGTATTACAGCCCATTTAGCATGACGACGGATAAGTGCGTAAAGTGAAAAAATACCGCCTTCTCCCTTATTATCCGCTTTAAGTGTTAATAGCACATACTTTATCGATGTTTGTAAGGTGAGCGTCCAAATGATACATGAAATACCTCCAATTACCAATAATTCAGAAACAGGTTGATCACCTATAATGGCCTTAATAGTGTATAATGGAGAGGTTCCGATGTCTCCATAAATAATCCCCAAAGCTATGAGTAAACCTCCAAGGGTAGCTTTTCCTTTTTCTTGATGCGAGGACATAAATATTTTTTGGGGGGTAAAGATAGACGAGTTTTTCTCGTATTAGCAAGAATATTTTTTCAATATGGATTCAGTATTCATTTTATTCTTTGCTGCGAAATCATTTATTCTTACGGATAGGTTCAACAAAGGAATTAACACTAACATAGGCGATAAAAAAGCACAGCAAAGTTATCGCTTGAATTCTGTGAGCTTATCTAAATTATCCTTCACAATGGGCTTTAATTCACTGTCACGCTGTTCCATATTTTCTTTGTATGGATTCACCTGAGCCTTACTAATTTCTTTATTAGCAGCTAAAAATTCGTTTTTCACCTTTAGGTTGCGTTCGGCATCAAGACTAGTAATTATTATGTTATAAAGAGATTCTCTGCGTTTAATATCCGGACTGTCTTGTCGTAATAACTCTTGATATGTATCTATTAACGTGGACAGTTTTCTCAGCCTTAGTGCACCCAAACTTTTATTCATTTCTTCTTTAGCAAATCGCGATTCTGATTTAAGCTCATAACCCGTTTTACGCACTGTAAATGTGTAACGAGCTCCGGGTATTGCTTCTGAAAAAATAAATTCCCCTTCGGTATTCGTAATGCCTAAAAGTTGATCTTGTAACCAAATTTCAGCGTTTTCTAATGGCGAATCCGAGGAATGATCCTTTACTAAAATCTGAATCGAATAATTTTTAGCGGATGCCTTATGCTCGTTTGAAAAAAATACAAAAGACAACAGCAGAAGTAAGAAATTTTTGAACATAAAACCCAATTATTGAACTGTAAAGTAACTAGTTTTAAGCATGCTTTTCAAAAATAAAGGTTGGAATTTTGGAGAAATGTGGATACCATAAAAAAAATCCGCTTGGTAGCGGATTTTCTTCTATTCTTTGATTGCGTTATTACTAGGCTTGCCCTTCTTCTGAAGTTTCAGCATCCGCTTTAGGTTCTTCTACTGGCGCGTCTGCTACAGTTTCAGATGCTTCCACAACCGGCGTGCTTTCAACTACTTCTGCAACAGGCGTAGCTTCTACAACTTCAGCAACCGGAGTTTCTTCAACTGGAGTTTCTGTTACAGGAGCTTCAACCGCTGCCGCAGCTGGTGCTGCTTTTGGTGTTGCTTTCTTCGCTGTACGACTACGACGAGTTTTCTTCTTCTCTTCGCCAACTGCTTGTTTAGGATTATAGATTTCATTGAAATCAACCAATTCTATCATTGCCATATCAGCGGCATCACCCAAACGACGTTCCAACTTAATGATACGTGTATAACCACCTGGGCGGTCGCCAACTTTTGTGTTGACTTCGCTAAACAATTCTTTGATAGCTTCTTTATTTTGAAGATAACTAAATACAACACGACGTTGGTGTGTAGTATCGTTTTTAGATTTTGTGATAAGAGGTTCAACGAACACTCGTAACGCTTTAGCTTTTGCTAGCGTGGTTACAATACGCTTATGTTGAATCAACTGACAGGCCAGATTACGTAATAGGGCCTTACGGTGAGGAGTTTTACGTCCTAAGTGATTAATTTTAGCTCCGTGTCTCATGACTTACTTTATGCTTGTTTTGTACCTACTAGAGGTCGTCTAAATTAATTTTTGATAAATCCATTCCGAATCCTAATCCGCGATCGATTAATACTTGTTCGATTTCAGATAATGACTTCTGACCGAAGTTTCTAAACTTCATCAGTTCATCTTGTTCGTATTGAACCAATTCGCTTAAGCTATTGATTTTAGCTGCTTTGAGGCAATTGAAGGCACGTACTGAAAGATCAAGATCTTCCAATGGTGTTTTCAATATCTGACGCAGTTTCAATGTTTGCTCATCCACTACATCATGTTTTTCAGAAACACCACTATCAAACGTGATATTTTCATCGGTAATCAACATCAAATGTTGAATCATAATGCGTGAAGCTTGTTTAACAGCTTCTTCCGGATGAATAGTACCATCGGTACTAACCTCTAGAATGAGTTTTTCGAAATCGGTACGTTGTTCCACACGCGTATTCTCAATAGTATATTTTACATTTTTGATTGGAGTAAAAATACTGTCGATAGCTATCCAACCTGTAGTTTGTCCTGTTTTATTATCATCAGCCGGAACATAGCCACGACCTTTAATAATGTTCAGTTCAATTTTTAGGGTGGTGCTAGAATTCATGTTACAAATCACCAAATCCGGATTTGTTATTTCGAAATGGTTGGTAGCTTCACCAATCATTCCTGCTGTAAACTGTTCTTTTCCTTTTACAATAACCTCGATACGCTCATTAGAAATTTCGGTATCGATTTTACGCTTGAAACGAACTTGTTTTAGGTTCAAAATAATTTCGGTAACGTCTTCTGTTACCCCTTTGATAGTAGAAAATTCGTGATCTACGCCTTCTACTTTAATTCCGGAAATAGCATAACCTTCGAGGGAGCTTAATAACACACGACGAAGAGAGTTACCAACCGTAACACCGAAGCCAGGTTCCAGAGGACGGAATTCAAATAACCCTTCGAATTCGGTTGCTTTCTGAAGAACTATTTTATCCGGTTTTTGAAAATTTAATATAGCCATGCTATGAGTTGAATTTTAATTTTTGAATTTAGTTAAGTGAAAGAATGCATTCAGCATTATTTAGAGTACAACTCTACAATAAGCTGTTCTTTAATGTTTTCAGGAACCGACTCACGTTGAGGGTGAGCAACATAGGTTCCACTCATTTCTTTCTCATTCCACTCTAACCAGTTAATTTTTGGATCTTTACCACGAACACGTGTGGTGATATGACCATTGGCAGCCGTTTTTGCTTTAATACCAACTACATCTCCCGGTTTTAAGCGGTAAGATGGAATATTACATACTTCACCGTTAACGGTTACGTGCTTGTGTGATACTAACTGACGAGAACCACGACGGCTTTCAGACATTCCCATACGATAAACGGTGTTATCTAAACGAGATTCTAAAAGCATAATTAAGTTCTCACCGGTTACACCTTTCAAACGAACTGCTTCTTCAAAAGTTTTACGGAACTGACGCTCTAATACGCCATAAATGTACTTTGCCTTTTGTTTTTCACGTAACTGCAAAGCGTATTCACTTAACTGCTTTCTCTTACGAGAAGCTCCATGCTGACCCGGAGGGTTGCTGTTTTTGTTAAGATACTTTGGATTACCAATAATCGGCTCACCGTAAATACGGGCGATTTTGGTTTTGGGGCCTCTAAATCTTGCCATTTTTTATTTTTTGGATTTTTAAATATTAACCGCTAAACTCATATTAAATCCTAATTCAGATTTTAGCAGCATGATAATGATTAATTATACACGACGTTTTTTCGGAGGGCGACAGCCATTATGCGGTAATGGAGTAATATCGAAGATGGATGTTACTTCAATACCTGATTGACTTACAGCACGGATAGCACTTTCACGTCCTGAACCTGGTCCTTTAACATATACATCCGCTTTCTTCATACCTGCATCAAAAGCTACTTTACCTGCATCCGAACTTGCTAACTGAGCTGCATACGGTGTATTTTTCTTACTTCCACGGAAACCCATTTTACCGGCACTACTCCATGAAATTACTTGTCCTTGCTTATTGGTATAAGCTACAATGATGTTATTAAAGCTAGCAGTAACATGCACGTCACCATGAGCGTCTACTTTTACAATACGCTTTTTGGCAGCTGCTTTTGCACTATTCTGTTGATTCGCTTTAGCCATTTATTCTATTTTTATTGTTGAATGTTATTATGATTAAGATGCCTTGAGAAGGAGTTTCCAACCCATGGGCATGGTATTATTTTTTAGCGGCTTTCTTTTTACCTGCAACCGTTTTACGACGACCTTTACGTGTACGACTGTTAGTACGAGTACGTTGTCCACGAAGAGGTAATCCTTTACGATGACGTAAACCACGGTAGCAAGCGATATCCAATAAACGTTTGATATTCATTTGAACCTCAGAACGAAGTTGACCTTCTGTTTTAACATCAGAAGAAATGATATTACGAATTGCGGTTTGCTCTTCATCATTCCAGTCTTTAACTTTCTTGTTCAAATCAATATTTGCTTTTGTCAAGATTTCTTGAGCTGTGGAACGACCTATACCAAAAATATAGGTTAAGCCAATTTCGCCTCTCTTGTTCTTTGGTAAATCGATACCTGCTATACGAGCCATTTGTTAGTTATACTTTTTTTAAGATTTTATTGTATGATGTATTAAAAAGAAAAATTAAGAATGACTAATTATTAATTTTTCATTCTTAATTGTTTATCCTTGTCTTTGTTTAAAACGTGGGTTTTTCTTGTTGATAATACGTAAAACGCCTTTGCGTCGAACAATTTTACAGTCCGCACTACGTTTTTTGATTGCTGCTCTTACTTTCATGATCAGTTATATTATTTATATCGTAGAATAATTCTTCCTCTTGTTAAGTCGTACGGGCTCATTTCAATTCCAACTTTATCGCCAGGGAGAATACGTATATAGTGCATGCGCATCTTTCCGGAAATAGTTGCAATTACTTCATGACCATTCTCTAAGCGAACACGGAACATCGCGTTACTCAAGGCTTCCGTGATAACTCCGTCTTGTTTGATCAGTGGTTGTTTACCCATATTTCTTTTGAGGAGTGCAAAAGTATAGTAATTTTCTTAAAAAAGTCCTCCTATTTAAGAAAAATTGCAAATAAATTCCTTTTTTTACTCACAATCTTATGTTGAATACCATAATTTTTTCATTCATATATATAATAATTTAATATTTTGAAACGATTTGACCCAACCCAAGCTAGTTGCCAGGAACTCATAGAACAATTATCGGAATTGGCTGATGAAAACTATCTCGCAGGAATGAAACGTTTCGCTATCGAAAATAAAACAGCGCTAGGAGTAAAATTGCCATTCCTTCGAGAATTTGCGAAACCACTCAAAAAACGTAGCGACCGTCACACCCTAGCCATGGAATTATGGAGTACTGCCATTCATGAAGCCAGAATACTCGCAAGCATCATTGCCAATCCTAAACTATTAACGGAATCGGAAATGAATACTTGGGTAAACGATTTTTATAGTTGGGATGTATGCGACCAATGTTGCAGTAATCTGTTTCAGAAAACAAGCTATTTTCTCACTAAAAGTTTTGAATACAGCAAGGCAGAAGCAGAATTTGTAAAGCGATGTGGATTTACTCTCATGGCACAATACGCCCACCATCACAAAAAAGCACCCGACACTATATGTTTACAATTTCTAGAGCGAATAGAAGAAGAAGCTTATGACACCCGAAATTTCGTAAAAAAAGCAGTAAACTGGGCATTGCGAGAAATTGGTAAGCGCAACGAATCGATGCTCTTGGAGGCGGAAGCATGTGCATACCGCTTGGTAGAACAACCCCATGCAGCGGCTAAATGGATTGCGCGAGACGCCCTTCGTGAATTTGCCAAACAAAAACGGTAGTGCTGCTTTCTTATTTAATTTAAAGTATTGTATTCATTTATTCTAGTTCGAAATAAATTCGATCCACCTCTTAATACAATGATGGGTATTGATTAGTAAAAGGAATCAATTAACAACCCCTACTTTCATTTAGAACGTGGGTTATTTAGGATTTTTATGACTACATTGGATGAAGAATTTTATTATGATTTTCTCCTTTGGCGTTAAGATCAATATTCATTCCAATTACGGAAGGATATAGTTTCCACGATAATATCAAAAGTGATCTTAAAAATCCAAAAAAATCTGCGTTCCATAATTATATACGACAGTAGTAATATTAATTTTCAACCGAATATTATTAAATTCGTTATTTGTTTTGTAGCATTGTGTTCCTGCAAAAGCATTCCTTTGAAACCTGTTGTTGTATTAATCCTAACGTGCATCATTTTGAGTCCAAGGATATTGTTTGGAACCAAGATAACATCCTATTCTACTGCCCATGGTTTAGATAACAATAATGTTTACTCATCCTATGTGGATCGTTCAGGAATTTTATGGGTTGGAACGGAAACCGGACTTAACTATTTCGATGGCAAAGGATTCCAACCGGTTGATATGAAAAATAATCGTTTCGGCGTTAAAGGTAATCCTGTGGTTATACAAGGTATTTGTGAAGATGAAAGCGGCAATGTGTATTTCGGGACCTATGATCAAGGGGTTTATGTTTTTCATACCTCTTCAAATCAGTTTCAAAATTTTAATATTAGAAATACACCTTGGATAGGGAGTAATCAAATTTTCAACGTGAATTATTCCGGCGGAATGGTTCATTTCGCTACGGCTAATGGCCTGGTTAGTTACCGTTCTTCCGTAAATCAAACATGCTTATCAGAAGATAAAACTGGAGGAGTTAAAACTATTAAATGCGCTAATCGTAATTATGAAATTCACGAAACATCCATCATTGAACAAACAAAAGCAACTGCAAACACTTATAAATTAAATTACGAAAAAGATTTTTTTTCAGATGCTGACATACTGAATGATACCCTCTTCTGTTCTGCTAAATGTGGTGTTCATCTCCTTACCAATAATCATTTTTTCAAAAGCCAGATTTTCTTAAACGGTCGAACTATATCCAATGACTATTTCTTGGGCATCGGAACAATAAATAACAGAAAATACTTACTTTCTTATCTGGATGGTGTTCTTTGGATAGACAGTATTAAAAATCAAACATTATACTGTAGTGCGCTGGATTCGCAGATAGATAATGATATGAACTTCACTTCTGTTTCTAAAGATGAAAGAAACAAAACTCTGTTGGTTTCAACGAATAAGGGAATTAGAATTTACGAATTAAATGAACCTGCATTCACACAACTTAGTTTGCCCCAACATTTGGCTGCATCGGTCATGTGCATTCACCCAACGAAATTTGGTTTTTATTTAGGTTCGCAAAAAGGTTTAATCAAAATTGATACACTTGAAAGTAAAATCTCCTTTAAGCATCAAGAAAATTCGGAAGAATTTGTAAACGTAATTTATCCCTATAATAATGGATTTATTATTGGTTCGCACAGTGGACTTCACTTCAATTCTGAAACAAGTGGATTTTCATCTTTACCAAAAGAATTAATTCCCTTCAAGACCTTTCCGATACAAGGCTTTTTGGAATGCGGTTCTAAGAAAGTTGTTTTTTATGATCATCATACCTCATCCTTACTTTTTTGGTATCAGGCAGAGGAACGAGTGGAAGAAATTAAAATACCCATTTTGCAGGGTACGCTTCAATCCATAATCAATCTATCAAAGAATACCTTGTTGCTCGCCGGAAGAGGTTTGTTTATTTTTGATTTAACGTCAAAAAAGTGTACACGTTTAAATGATAAACGATTTCAAGATTTATTTTTTACCGATCTGATTTCCGCAAATCATAAAATTTATGCCTCTACCTTTTCTTCAGGCATATATATTCTTAATCCTGCCGACGCTGATATTCTTCAAATATTGAATCAGGAAAACGGACTTTTATCTAATGCCGTTTATAATTTACAACCGGGTAGAAAAGGAATTTGGTACAGTAGTTCGGAAGGTATTGGCCTCCTTGATTCCAATACGCTTCAAATACAAGGTTATGCTCCATCTGAAGGTTTTAAACATACTAATTTTGATTTTCGTGGCTCAGCAAGTGCGGGTAATACTATCTTTTTCGGACAGAAAGATGGTTTAGCTCTTATTAATGAAACGAACATTACGAAGACACGTGTTAAACCAAATATTATTATTACTCAAATAGGAATCACAAGTTTGAACCACTTTACTTCATTGCATGGATCATATCACACCTTACAGCTTAAACACAATGAAAATAACTTGCTACTTAAGTTGGTATCAACCGATTATTTACATCCTGAATATAATTCCATTTTTTATCGTATTAATCAATCAAGTTGGTTACCCGTTGGGAAAGACCATGTATTAGCATTCAACGAATTATCACCGGGCTGTTATCAACTTGAATTTAGTCATCACCCCTACCCTGATCATTCACAGCAAACACCATCTTTACTAATTACGATTTTACCCCCTTGGTATCAATCAACTTGGTTTTATATCGTAATGGTATTTTCTGCCGGAATTTTACTTTTTCTTGTTCTTCGCTACTATTATCGAACGCGATTAAAACAACAACAATTAGTGATTGAAAAGTTACAAGCAGTTAATCAAGAACGACAACGAATAAGTGCAGATATTCACGATGATATGGGCGGTAATGTTGCGGCCATAAACATGCTTAGTTCGAGTCTTTTGAAAGCACAACAAGAAGAAGATAGAACTCTTAGTTTTGAAGAGTTAACATACCATTCCTCACAATTGAGTCAAAAAATAAAAGATGTGGTTTGGGCTTCTAAATTTGAAAATGATACCTTAGAGTCATTAATACTGTATATCCGTCAACATATTACTCGACAACTTGACCCTTTAGGTTTCGAACTACAATTTACCATACCAGATCAAATTCCTGTTCTTGAAATGCCGGGCGAAAAAAGAAAGAATATATTTTATAGTGTGAAGGAAGCGGTTACGAATATAATTAAACACTCTGGTGCCAATTTAGTAACTACTACCGTGCAGCTCGTTGATCATCAAATTATGATTATCATAATCGATAATGGTAACGGTTTAAAACAAAAAACGGAATTTGGAAACGGACTTCTTCTTATGAAGAAACGATTAGAATCATATCACGGCACTGTGGAAATAAGTAATAGTACAGAAGGCGGGGTACGCGTTTGTCTGTGTGTTCCGCTTTAGAAACAAGCTACACAAAAGGGGTAGATAATTTATTGTGATGATTGAACAATTTTGCATAGCCATGTTGTTCCTATTTAATTTAATACTTGGTTCCTATCAGTTGAATGAACTTTTACCCGTTCATCATGATGCCATGTTTTATGCTATGTTAAACGACGCTACGGTTATGTCTAAACTTGCTTCGCAACAACCTTCAAGTATTGTTGAAAATAAAATGGTGCTAACCTACAATAAAGAGACGGGTTTATTGAAAGAGCATGTTATGCAATGTCTTCGTTGCTGTTTTCTTGCGCAGGAACAGCTAATACCTAAGCCGTCAGATTATGTGATGATAGTGATTCATGGTCATGCCGGCATATTTAAAACATCGAGTGGTAAAGAGTATCGATTTTCTCTAGGAGGAGATACCTACCTCAAGATAAGTGATGTTTATACTTCGTTAGAAATGTACTTTAAACATTGTACAGTCATACTTTGTTTTAACACTTGTGCTTCCGATGTCGTAGAACAAATTCGATTTGAATTTGAACATTGTGTAAACAATGAAATCGTCGGACAACAAACTAAATTAACTCAAATCCCTTTAGAAGAATTGCGCAACGAAGATGATCGATTAAATAACAATATGCCATCGGAATATTACCATGTAAAAGAAACAAGTAATTCTTCACCTCAAATCCCAAACCTTTTCAGAACCATGTTACCGCTGCAATTTCCAGTGTTTTTGATTGGTATGAATAGCGATACAGTTACGTTGCAATCAAACTTACCTGATGGTTTAACACAAAGTGGCTACGCGCTAAACTATTTAGTAGAAAACAAATTAAACTTCACGGTTAAACAATTATTGCAAAATTCAAATCTGTTAGCGCATAATGAAAATAACAGGGCGTTGGAAAATTTTAATTGCTGTCTTCTATTCAACGAAAGTTGCAAAAAAGCGGCACTTGAACTACTAGAAAGAAGGATAGCATTCTAAAGATTGTAGTCCTATCGCTTCCATAATAAAATAAGGGACTAATTTAATCTAGTCCCTTATACTCCCATCTAGAATTTACTGCGGTTACGCTATCCAGTAAACAACATGCACGTTTGGTGTAACATCATTACAAATAATGTTATCTATTGTTACATTACGTGCAATACAACTACAGGATTCATCATACAAATCAATAAGTCCGTAAGGTAACGAAGCACAAGCAGGTGTTTCGTTAGTCATACATTGTATTTGTATTGGATAGCAAACATGTTCTTCTCCGTCCTCAATACAGAGATGAGCTAACCCAGCACCAGGTTTTTTAAGATGAAGAATTATTCGTGACCCTTTGGTGTAGTACGAATTTGTTACTACATGACAGTCATCGTTTAAGTAACCAATGACGTGATTGTCTGGAATGTTGAGGAGTTTAGTACAATGCATAGTATATAAATTTTAGAACTCAATGATACTCGGCAGGAAGAAAATATTACAGTCCACTTTTGTGGTTACACAAAAAGGTAATACCAAGTATCAGATGGAACGTTTGAATTTATTTTATATGAAACTAAGGGACACTGCTTGTAATACCTGAAACGATGCTCGCATCAATCACTAAGTAATCAAAAATATCCGTTGTGCCATCACCATTCAAATCAGAAACTAAATAACCCGAATTACCGGTTTGAATATCAGGTTCCAAAATCAGAAAGTCTAACGCGTCGATACTTCTATCCTGGTTCAAATCACCTTGAAAGAAACCCCAAGTTGTACTATCGAGTTGTATTTGATTATTTCCGAATGCTTGGTTTGATGCATTCGTAAAATTATAGAACGTTTCGCCATAGCATAAAACCGGTTCGTTACTCCATGTTTCAAGTCCACTTCGGTGTTTTACAACCAGATAAAACACACCGGTAAAGGGTAACAAAATAGTTATCTCACCTTGTGTACTTACCACTGTGTGAACGCTATTTATTAGGGTGTAAGGCGCCGAAGGTGATCGAAATTGAATTTCCACGCTATCACATTGTTGCAAGTTTGCTCCGGTAACTCCTTGATTATATAAAACAGGTTGCATCAAATCATTCCCGGCATAAAAACCTGATAAATGAAATTTGATACCGGTGTTTGATGAGGTTATACATCCGGCTCCCAAAAACCATGGCTTCGCTGTTGGGTCGCTCGTATGAAATTGTAGCCAAAGATTTGCAGCTTTTAATGCGCCTGTTGAATTTGGGTGGGTGTAATCTGAAGTAAGAAAATCTGTTGCACAATTCCAGAAAACACTCGGGTTTGCAACTTGCGGTGTACTACCATCAGACCACATATAGCAGCCCCAACTTAGCCAAGGTGAGTTAGCTCCTACCCCCGTAAATTGTAACGAAGGATCACCGGCTATCTGATCGGCAATAACCTTTTTTACAGCCCAGCCTGTAAGATAGGCATACGGTTCAGGGTTGAGCGGACTTGTTGCATAACGAGCAGATATTCTACTACTGAGATAACAAATTTTTACATTCGGGAAACGAATTTTTAATTCGTGCATTATGCGTTTGTAACGCACGACCAAGGAATCATAATGTTGCATATAGGGTGAACCTAAGGCTTGATCGGCTGCTTTGAGCCAAATTATTTGTACTTGCTGATTCGTAACACCAGCCGAAGCCAATCTTGAAGCCACCGTACTCCAATAAATACTATAGTTCGGGTGCGAAGGTGTTGATATAATTTGAGCCGTCATTCCTCCTTGAGCTCCATCTACCAACGTTAGTTTCGGATTTTTTCCGGTGTAAGCATTTGCGATAGGTATAAATTGTTGCGTTTCTTGCGTTGTATTCGACATGCCAATACTCAGCCAAGCTATTTTACCATTAAACGCATCGGGTACTCCATTAAAACTAAGACATTGTACTTGTGAGGCTTTCAATAAACCGGCGGTTTTATGGGCGGCCGGCATACTGTTACTGGCTCCTGGATATAAACCACCTGTCATACCCATGTAAGTTCCAGCGCCCAAATCATTAATCGGAATTAATCCGGTTGAAACGGAAGTGCAACCTTGGGCATTCGCTTTAATAAAAGAAAGAAAAGTAAGGATGAAAAAAATCAAACGATACAGCATCATGATAAAAAGATTGGTTTGATAGAACGTTTGAATATACTGCTTATTAGGAGTAAATGCCTAGTAATTCTCTGTTCAATGTTTAGATGTGTTTTTTCTTTTATATGAATTATTTACCCTGAAATCTTCTCCTTTGATAATTGTGAAAGAACTATTATTTCGAATTGCTTAAAAAAAAGCAAATTTTATTTATGGAATCTGTAATAATCTTGCATAGAGTGTTTTTCAAAAATTTCATGAAGAGAATTTTACTTTTTTTCCTCCTCACCAACCTAACGCTAGGAGGCTACAGTCAGTGTAAATCTATAAAGCCCTTTTCTATACAATCGATACCATTGATTCACGATATTTACCAATTTACCTTTTTACACTACCCTCCTGAAAATAAATTGGATTCATTGATTTGCATGATGCACTACCCGATGTATGTACTAGATAGTTCGTATTACCGTTGGCCGGAACCTGGTGTAAAAATCAGAAGTGTGATTGATTATTTTAATTGGACTAAAGTGATTGATGAAATCGGACAACAACGTACAGCTGAAGCATTTTTTCTTTTATATCTTCCGTACATTTTCGCCGAAAATCAACAGTTGAGAAATATGCATGAAGCTGACGACCTATCACCATTGAACGCTATGCTTTCTGCAATACCTTACTATGGTGGAGCGAAAGCCTTAAATACATATTACCTGAACAATAAGGTTAAAGCACATTTGCCTACAAAACAATTTGAAGCAGAAGTTTTGAAAGCAACACAATCTATTCGAAACAATTACACCAAAAATATTTCGTTTTGCATACCCCTTGACGGTGAAGATTATTCGCTTGAATTAATGAAAAAAGAAAAACCCCAGGTATGTGATTCCGTAATCCTAAGTATTATTCATAAATACATCAACAAAAAACACAACTTGAATGGAAGCTATAGTTTGGATTCCATACTTATCGATGTTTATCAATTACCCAATATCATAGATGCAGAAACAGATCAATGCGTACCCCAAATGGCATCAGCTGATGGAGTGAGCACGACCCGTTTAGGTGTGATTTATCATAGTAGTGATGATTTTATTACAAAACAAAAAAAATACATCTCTCGGGTTTACACCATTACAAGTCATCCTGAAAAAGGACAAACCATTAGTGATGTAACCTATTCTCTTAACTTTATAGCTAACATCAGAAACCAGTGTAATGAAAATGATTAAGTTTATATTGCTCTTCTTATTAACCGCCTTGCAAATATATGTTTGTGCTCAACCAGCAAAACAAAAATATGCTACCCAATTGTTTCCATTACATGATACAACCATAGCTCAGTTTACCAATATTTATAATTTCTTGCCCTTGTACACCGACAATCTTGATTTACGCAAATCGGTGCATAAAATTTTGACCGCTACCTCTTTTAAGCAACAAGAAAAATACCTGAATAAAATACTAAATACAAAGACTTCTGGTGCTTTATGCTTATTAGCATTTGACTATTATTTCCAACGATATCAGCCGGTAAAAGGAAGTAATGTGGAGCAATTCTTACATATTATTCAAGAACATGCTTTGTATTCAAAAATCAACACCACATTCCAGTATAATTTAAACGAACAGGATCATCTAAAAGACAGTGTTTGGAAAAAAATAGGCTGGCAGTTTGGATACGGATCTTTTTACTATTTATCTCCAGAAGATTCGTTGTACATGAAAAAAATGACCAAACTATCATCGTTGTCAATTGACGATGAAGTTATTCGTATTATAGAGCGTTATTTAGAAGATCAAGGAGCTCCTTTTAGATATGATGCTAATGCCATGGTAAATGAAATAACGCAGTTAACGGGAATTGTACATGTGATTCATGATGGATGTTTAAACAAAACCATGCAACTTCCGAATTGGGACAATATTTATGTTGTTTATGTAAACGGCAAGGATACATTGGAACGATGTTATACCATGCAAATCGGTAATTACTATACCTTTCGATTTCTAAAAAGAATACCAATATTTAGAGTAAACCGAGATGAAGTTTATTTTAAAAAAGCGGACTATTGTTTACATGGCTATGCAAGGGTAAAAGAACAATGTGAGAAAAATCGCATCGAAAAAGAGCGTATTCAGTTTGAATATAATGAGTACTTAAAAAATAAAAAAGAATGACAAGAATTCTACTTTTAAGTTGCATATTGTTTTGCTTATTAAACATTTCAGGAATAGCTCAACAATGTGGATACCAAAATTATGGAATTTTGATTGTAAAAGTAATAGACCAAGAAAGCGGTTTATTTGTTCACGATTTAAAGCTTTCCCTAGTATTTGGTGACGATCAAGATGTAGAAGCTCGAACAACAACGCTTGATGATAATTCATATTGCAGCGAGCCCTATCTCTTTTGGGAGAATAAAAGCAACTCTATTCCGAACCAACGGTGCAAATACACGAAACTATTCCGACAGTCGTGGCCAACACTTGGTAATAGCTATTTGTGCGTTGTTCCGTTAGAATCGGTCAATTACAACATAGCATCACTTCTTGGTTTTAATAAAAATTTTTATTTTTCAAGAAGAGCAGCGTTATCAAACAAAATGAATGCCTTAAATGATTCCCTGTTCTGGCACATTCGGATTGAAGGAAAACGTAAAGTTGAAACTAGTACTATTCGAATTCCATTACATGCTGCCATCGATCTATGCGGAGAACGAGTAAACTCCACTAATGCGGCTAATAATCTCAATATAGCTAGAAAAACAATTACACTTATTCGTACAAAGAACAAACAAATTAAATTAGCTAATTCTTTAACTACATGCGATTACTTTATACTACCATTACATAGTCCGGTACATGACGAAATATCAGATTCACCCTTAAATACATCTAAGGGTATTTCTAAAATACTGGTTGTGCATGACTCCGATCTAACTATTACCCAAACTATTGAACCATCTTCGGAATATCCCTTCTTTACGGACTTTGAATTTTTAGCTTGGCAAAATGAAAGAATTAAAAAAGAACGAGTTTTCAGAATTTTGGAAACAGGAACGTTTAAAGAACCTTCGCCAACATCACGATGGCGTTATTTTCATTTCAACAAGTTAAAACGAATGTACGAGCCCTTTACGGTTTGGAATAATATGGACTCGGTTCGACACATTGACGAAACCTCCATTGTTGTAGGTTTCAAAAGCGTTGATAGCATTACAACCGTTTATCACTGGAATGATACCGGATGGGTTTCCAAACAATTACAAAATAACACAGCGCGTAATCGGGAAAAACGCATCGAATCAGAGGCTATGGAACCTAAGCAGGAGTTACTTCGTTGTGAATCAGCAAAGCGAAATAAACCGCTACAGTATTTTGAACAACAAACAAAATTGGTTACCGATACATTCTGGATAATCAATTATGGAAATACCGAAAGTAGAATTGAATTGTATCCTTCAAAATTTTATTCCTTCTTGAATAGTAAAAATGATATACGTAAGAAAGATATTCAACCAAATGAAAAAGTTGGTATTCGCTACCAACGACAATTTGAACAAGAAACTCGTCCGACTCCGAGTGCGAACTATGTTAAACAACCATTAGAATTTATTGATGATTTTTGTATGATTAGTTATGCCAACAAAAGCATTACGCTAAGTATGTCATACCCTATTGTAAAAGAAGGCACAGCCATTGAACTATTAAATAGTAAAGAACTGCATTGCAAATATGTTTACCTCTATTCTCCATTCCCTTTACCAAATAATACTTCACTCGAGTATCATGTTACAACAGATTCCAATGGTTTTATCAAATCCTATGGTAAAAAATTAAGTAATGGTACAAAAATTGGAACGTGGGTAACTACTCAATACAATCATTCAGGTGAGTTTCTATCGAATAGTAGTGAACAAGCATCAAAGATATTAACATTACACCTTCAAAATGAGCGTATAACTACTTGCACCACGCAGGTGGTCAATTTATGGAGTAGCTATAGCCTTCCGCCGGATACAAATTGGTCGAAAAATGCAAATAGCCTAACTATCACGGTGTTACCCACTATTTCCTATATTCTTATTAGTAATGAAAACGGACAGGTACAACAAAAAATTCGGTTTAATCAGTTAGAAGAATATTCACAACTTTCATTACATCTTTTAAAACCAAATGAAGCCTATTATTCGTCTTTCGGGATTAAAATACCAATTAAGAACACCGAAGAAATTTATCGTTTGAATTGGAATGCGGAACACATAAAATCATTAGAAAATGAATTATCGAAAGTCCATTTCAATTATCAAACAGATTTAATACAATCACTCAATCAGCATCTAGCAAAATTAAAAAAGCGTTTTCCGAAATTAAGTTTTGGTTGTGATATCCAGACATTAACAGCAACAAAATTTAATAAAAATGTAAATTATCTTCAAGTTGGAAATTGGGAACTAAATTTATCCGAATGTGATGAGAAGGATCGAATTAAAATAAAACAGTTGCTTGAGTCAGACACTACGATAGCATCCGTATGCTATTTATTAGACCGAGAAAACCATCTATATTCAGATGGACAGATTAGCATAAAACGTAGTTCATTAAATCCTGTTCTATCTAAAGGATTTAAAGATACTATGAGTTTATTCGGTTTTAGTAATTATCAACTGAATCAAGCTTTTGATTTTGGTGAAACATATAGATTCAATTATCAATCCAAAATAATAGATCGCCATTTTTTTGATCAATACAATCAACTGGTTGAAAAATTTCCTGAACTTCTCTTTGGTATCTATATGCAAGGAAGAGAAGTTCTTGTTGAACCTTCAGATATCAACATGGAAACTTTTAAGGAGTAATAGGTTTTAAACTTTATGGCATATCCATCATAGAATGTTTTGAATTGACATGAAGCATATTGTATAATAAAAGAATGTTTAACATCCATAAGGTCGATGAACTGCACCGCCGTTTGTAACCACGAGGGTATATTGTACATATTCACTTCCTATTGGGTTTAAACTATCTCAATGTACTTGATTTCACGATAACGAAATAAATAGAAAAGGGGCCCCGATAATGGAGGCCCCTTTCTATTGAAGAATATTAAAAATTAATTAGTTCTTCGTGATGCGTGTTACATGCAGTAATTCACCTTCTTTCATTACCTGAACCGTGTACACACCATTACTCAAATCTTGAACATTGAGTGTTATGTTATTTACTCCAGTATAGGCATTGGTTTGAATTTGTTTTACTATACGTCCGCTCATATCCATTAAATGAATTTCAATGGCTGCATCTTGCTCCATTGTAATATCCACATTCAATTCGCCTTGCGTTGGATTAGGATATACGTTGAAATCAACTCGGCTTTCTACCATAGTTGCATTAGCCGTTTTAGAAGCTAAGGTAGCGAAGGTAGTAGAGGCACTAAATGCAGTTTGTGCGGTTCCGCAATGGGTTGCAACCTGGAACTCATAGTTGGTGTTAGCAGCTAAACCGGCAATCGACTTCGTATTTGAAGTTGATGTACCAGTGGTCCAAGTTGTAGTACCTACTTTACGATGACGAACTGTGTAGAACGTTGCACCAACTACTGCCGTCCAGTTAAGTTTAGCGGTAGTGGCCGTAATGTTGGTAACTGATAATCCGGTTGGAACACCACAACTACTGTTTGTAGTAAAGGTAGTACCTGTCCAAGGACCCGGATTCGATGTAGAACAGAAACCACGAACTTCTACGGTATACGTTGTGTTAGCAGTTAATCCACTCAATGGTTTGTTTGGAGAAGAAGAGGTAACCGTTGGGTTCCAAGAACCGGCACCAACTACTTTGTAACGAATTTCAAACCAAGGAATACCAGCACCTGGAGTCCAAGTAATCAATGCAGTTAAACCTGTAATAGCAGAGGCTTGTACATTAGAAATAATTGCATTCTGAGTGGTTATGTTTCCTGTAGCACTTCCGGTACAACCATTTGCATCGGTGTAGTAATACGTGTAGCTAGATGCATTTCCTGAATATGGATTTGGAAGATTCCAAATACCACCGGCAGGTGAACCACCTAATGTGATTGATGCACTACATGAACTAACATCAGGAGCAGTTACTACCGGATTTTGATTAATAGTTAATATCAAAATCTCTGTATGTGTGCAACCGTTACCTGAATTACTTGTTGATGTGTACGTTCCACTTTGGGTGTAGGTCATACCATCAATTGGCCAAGTATAGCTAACACAAGCTGAAGTTGTTGTTGTGTTTGACGTATTGTAATAGATAGTCAAGTTCAACGTTTCCGTGTGAGGACAACCAGCAGCGTTTGTTGATGTAGCTGTGTATGTTCCGCTTTGTGTGTACGTCATACCATCAATAGACCAGGTATATGTTTCACAAGCAGAAGCAGCAGTTGTATTCGAAGTAGAATTGTTGATAGTTAAGTTCAACGTTTCAACATGAGGACAACCAGCAGCGTTTGTTGATGTAGCTGTGTATGTTCCGCCAGTACTATAAGTCATACCGTCTGCAGACCATGTGTAGCTATCACAAGCCGTTGCTGTAGTTGAGTTTGAAGTTGAAGCATTGATAGTCAAATTCAACGTCTCTGTGTGAGGACAACCAGCAGCGTTTGTTGATGTAGCTGTGTACGTTCCACCAGTGCTATAGGTGTTACCATCTATAGACCATGTATAGCTATCACAAGCTGTTGCTGATGTTGTGTTTGAAGTTGAATTGTTGATTGTTAAGTTCAACGTTTCTGTGTGAGGACAACCAGCAGTGTTTGTTGATGTGCTAGTGTATGTTCCAGAAGCAGTATAAGTCATACCGTTTACAGACCATGTATAGCTATCACAAGCTGTTGCTGATGATGTGTTTGATGTTGAATTGTTGATCGTTAATGTCAACGTTTCTGTGTGAGGACAACCTGCAGCGTTTGTTGATGTACAAGTGTATGTTCCAGACTGAGTATAAGTCATTCCGTTACAAGACCAAGTGTAGCTATCACAAGCTGTAGCTGATGATTGACCTGAAGTTGAATTGTTGATTGTCAAATTCAAAGTCTCTGTGTGAGGACAACCAGCAGCGTTTGTTGATGTAGCTGTGTATGTTCCAGACTGAGTATATGTCATACCGTCTACAGACCATGTATAGCTATCACAAGCTGTTGCTGATGTTGTGTTTGAAGTTGAATTGTTGATCGTTAAGTTCAAGATTTCTGTGTGAGTACAAACTGTTCCAGTTACACCACCAGAAACTACAAGCGTATAATCTTCAACTTCACCGAAAGAGGTAATTCCACAAGGATCCATTGCACCTGTATAATTCAAACGAACACGCATACGGGTGTTACCATTGTTAGCTCCATTAGGAACCGCGATAGTACCACTTCCTAAATTAGGAGTGTAAACTAATACGTAATTTTCACCTGGATCACTGAATGAACCATTTTGATTCCAGTCGCACCATACATGTACTTGATCTCCAAGGAAGTGATTAGCATTACCTACGGTAATTGCATACGATGAACCAGCAGATACTGCAGTTGATAATGAAGTATAATCTTCATACATACCAACACCACAATTAGAGTTGTTGTTAATTGAACCAATAGTTACATTGTTGATGTACTCATCACCAGTTGTACAACCGTTATTCGTAGCACCAGCAGAACAATAAGCAGGTGTAGTTTGGTTTGTAACATTTGTGTAAGTACCAGAAGCTGTGTAAGTCATTCCGTTTACTGACCATGTATAACTATCACAAGCTGTTGCTGATGTAGTATTCGTGGTAGAAGGAGTGATGGTTAAATACAATATTTCTGTGTGCGTACAACCAGCAGCATTTGTTGACGTTGCTGTGTATGTACCAGATTGAGTGTATGTCATACCATTAACAGTCCATGTGTAAGTATCACATGCTGTAGCTGTTGATGCATTCGATGTAGAGTTGTTGATAGTTAAAACAAGAATATCTGTATGAGGGCATAATAATGGTTGAATACCACCACTTACCGTTAACGTATAATCTTCTGTTTCACCCCAAGATACACTACCACAAGCAGGAATAGCTCCTGTGTAAGTAATACGAACACGCATACGTGTATTACCATTGGTTGCATTAGCAGGAACAGCGATAGAACCGTTAGATATTGGGTTAGCATAAGTGATAGACTGAGCTTCACCAGCATCAGCGAAATCACCATCTTGGTTCCAGTCAACCCAAACAGCTACTTGGTCACCAGAATAGTGATTACCATTCGTAACATCAATTGAATAAGAAGAACCTGCTGTTACTGCTGTAGACATAGCTGTGTAATCAGCATATCCACCAGAACATGTACTTGAATTATTGATAGCACCGATAGTTACATTAGAGATATGCTCATCACATGTTGCACTAGCAGCACAATATGGAGCTGGATTACCAGCAGCCGGTGTTACAAAAGTATAAGTACCAGATTGCGTATAAGTAACACCATTTACAGACCATGTGTATGAATCACAAGCCGTAGCTGATGTTGTACTTGAAGTTGAAGCATTGATTGTTAAGTTCAACGTTTCTGTGTGAGGACAACCAGCAGCGTTTGTTGATGTAGCTGTATAAGTTCCAGAAGCAGTATAAGTCATACCGTCTACTGACCACATATAGCTATCACAAGCTGTTGCTGATGATGTATTTGAAGTTGAAGCGTTGATTGTTAATGTCAACGTTTCTGTGTGAGGACAACCTGCAGCGTTTGTTGAAGCACAAGTGTATGTTCCAGACTGAGTATAAGTCATTCCGTTACAAGACCAAGTATAGCTATCACAAGCTGTTGCTGATGATTGACCTGAAGTTGAATTGTTGATTGTCAAATTCAAAGTCTCTGTGTGAGGACAACCAGCAGCATTTGTTGATGTAGCTGTGTATGTTCCAGACTGAGTATAAGTCATACCGTCTACTGACCATGTATAGCTATCACAAGCAGTTGCTGATGATGTGTTTGAAGTTGAATTGTTGATTGTCAAATTCAAAGTCTCTGTGTGAGGACAACCAGCAGTGTTTGTTGATGTAGCTGTATAAGTTCCGCTTTGAGTATAAGTCATACCGTTTACTGACCATGTATAGCTATCACAAGCTGTCGCTGATGATGTGTTTGAAGTTGAAGCGTTGATTGTTAAAGTCAATGTTTCAACATGAGGACAACCTGCAGCGTTTGTTGAGTTACAAGTGTATGTTCCAGACTGAGTATAAGTCATTCCGTCACAAGACCACATATAACTATCACAAGCTGTTGCTGATGATTGACCTGAAGTTGAATTGTTGATTGTCAAATTCAAAGTCTCTGTGTGAGGACAACCAGCAGCGTTTGTTGATGTAGCTGTGTATGTTCCAGACTGAGTATAAGTCATACCGTCTACTGACCATGTATAGCTATCACAAGCTGTTGCTGATGATGTGTTAGATGTTGAATTGTTGATCGTTAAGTTCAAGATTTCTGTATGTGTACATACTGTAGCAGTTGATGAACCACCAGATACTACTAGCGTATAATCTTCAACTTCACCATAACTAGCAATTCCACAAGGATCCATTACACCTGACCAATTCAAACGAATACGCATACGGGTGTTACCATTGTTAGCTCCGTTAGGAACTGCGATAGTACCACTTCCTAAGTTAGGAGTGTAACCTAATACGTAATTTTCGCCTGGATCACTGAATGAACCATTTTGATTCCAGTCGCACCATACATGTACTTGATCTCCACTGAAGTGATTAGCATTACCTACAGTAATTGCATACGATGAACCAGCAGATACTGCAGTTGATAATGAAGTATAATCTTCATACATACCAACACCACAAGTAGAGTTGTTGTTAATTGAACCAATAGTTACATTGTTAATGTACTCATCACCTGATGTACAACCGAAAGCTGTTGCACCAGCAGAACAATAAGCAGGTGTAGTTTGGTTTGTAACATTTGTGTAAGTACCAGAAGCTGTGTAAGTCATTCCGTTTACTGACCATGTATAACTATCACAAGCTGTTGCTGATGTAGTATTCGTGGTAGATGGAGTGATGGTTAAATACAATGTTTCTGTGTGTGTACAACCAGCAGCATTGGTAGATGTTGCTGTGTAAGTACCAGATTGAGTGTATGTGTTACCGTTAACAGCCCATGTGTAAGTATCACATGCTGTAGCAGTTGATGCATTCGATGTAGAGTTGTTGATAGTTAAAACAAGAATATCTGTATGAGGGCATAATAATGGTTGAACACCACCACTTACCGTTAACGTATAATCTTCAGTTTCACCAAAATTCACTACGCCACATGCAGGAATTGCTCCTGTGTAGGTTAAACGAATACGCATACGCGTATTACCATTGTATGCACCTGCAGGAACAGCGATAGTACCAGTTGATACAGGGTTTGCATAAGTGATTAATGTAGTTTCACCTGCATCTGCGAAATCACCATCTTGGTTCCAGTCAACCCAAGCACGTACTTGGTCACCAGTATAATGTAAACCATTGGTAATGTCGATAGAATAAGAAGAACCTGCTGTTACTGCTGTAGACATAGCTGTGTAATCAGCATATCCACCAGAACATGTACTTGTATTATTGATAGCACCCATTGTTACATTAGAAATATACTCATCACAAGTTGCACTAGCAGTACAATAAGGAGCTGGATTACCAGCTGCAGGCGTTACAAATGTGTAAGTACCAGATTGCGTATAAGTAAGACCATTTACAGACCAAGTGTAAGAATCACAAGCCGTTGCTGTTGATGTACTTGATGTTGAATTGTTGATTGTTAAGTTCAACGTTTCTGTGTGAGGACAACCAGCAGCGTTTGTTGTAGTGGCGGAAAATGTTCCGCCAGTACTATATGTCATACCGTCTACTGACCATGTATAGCTATCACAAGCAGTCGCTGATGATGTATTTGAAGTGGAATTGTTGATTGTTAATGTCAACGTTTCTGTGTGAGGACAACCTGCAGCGTTTGTTGAAGCACAAGTGTATGTTCCAGACTGAGTATAAGTCATTCCGTTACAAGACCAAGTGTAGCTATCACAAGCTGTTGCTGATGATTGACCTGAAGTTGAATTGTTGATTGTCAAATTCAATGTCTCTGTGTGAGGACAACCAGCAGCGTTTGTTGTAGTGGCGGAAAATGTTCCGCCAGTACTATATGTCATACCGTCTACAGACCATGTATAGCTATCACAAGCTGAAGCTGATGATGTGTTTGAAGTTGAATTGTTGATTGTTAAATTCAACGTATCTACAACAATACAACTATTTGAATTTGTATAACTATAGATGTAAGTACCACTTTGGGTATATGTTGTGCTGTTAGCAGCCCATGTATAGGTGTCACAAGCTGTTTCATTCACGGAAGAACCAGCTGCTGGATTAACAGTTACTTCAACAGTAGTAGTGCCTGTACATCCATTATTATCCGTACCGGTTACTGTATAAATAGTAGTTGCAGATGGATTAACAGTAACATTCATTCCAGAAATATTACCTGGATTCCAAACTGAACTTACAACATTCATACCACCACTTGCTTCTAACGTTGTATTCGATCCAGCACAAATTGTTGCTGGTGTTGCTGTAGCTGCAAATGGAGGTGCTAAGCTCACTAATTGAGCAACTTCGGCTGCGTTTAACGCACGGTTGTAAACTCTGAATTCATCTAATTTACCTCCAACTGGTGCTCCTTGGTTTGCGGTATAGCCCATCACTTTAAACGGACCGGAACCAGTAATATTAAGAGCTCCTTGATTTACGGTATTTACTAAAACACCATTTAAGTACGCTTTAACATTATTTGCTACAGCATCGTACACAAAGGTATTTACTGTAGGTATATTCAACGCCCCACCTGGTAATGGAACGTCTATTAAACCACCACCTCGAAGAATCCAGTTGTTAGAACCCGCTACACCATTGGTAAAGCATCGAAATGAACCGGCTGTGACATCTCCAAATACATAGTATAATGTGCTATTCGTAGAAATGCCTTGGGACCAGAAAGAAATGGTCCAAGAACTATTACCCAAATTGGTAGCCCATCCTGTATTAAGATGATCGGTTGTGCCTGTAATTCCTGAACCATTTAAAGCACCACCACTTTGTCCGGTAGAACCTTGAGTAATTGATCCCATAATTGTTGCATTAGCAGTACCTGATGGCGGTGTTAAGGCTAAGTTAGGTACGGTTGTACCTGTTCCATCAAATTTGTAATACAATAATTCTGGATTAGGATTGCTAGCACCAACATTGAAAGCGTTGATAGTCAAATTCAGAATATCAGTATGTGTACAGCCCAATGCATTGGTAGATGTCATTGTGTAAGTACCAGATGTAGTATAGGTCATTCCATTCAACGACCAAGTATAACTATCACAAGCAGATGCTGTTGTTGTACTTGAGGTTGAATTGTTAATGGTTAAATTCAAATATTCAACATGCGGACAGGTAGGAGCTGCAATACCTCCTGAAACTGATAAATTATAATCTTCAACCTCTCCGAATTGAACAGAACCACATGCATCCATAGTTCCTACATAGTTCAAACGAATACGCATTTTGGTATTTCCGTTCATTGCTGTAGCAGGAACAGTGATGTTTCCACTTCCCAAATTAGGTGTATAACTTAAAGTATAAGTTTCATCTACATCAGTAAATAATCCATTCTGATTCCAATCCACCCAAACTGTAACTTGATCACCAGTGAAGTGATTTGCGTTAGTTACAGTAATAGGATAAGAAGAACCAGCAACAACATTGGTAGATATATAATTATAATCTGCATACATGTTTGTTTCACAAGCAGAATTATTGTTTATTGACCCCATAGTAACATTACTAATATATTCATCACCTGTATTACAGCCATTTGTTGTTGAACCAGCACTACAATATGGGTTCGGATAAATATTAGCAAAGTAAGTACCTGAAGATGTGTATGAAACTCCAGTAGCTGACCATGTATATGAATCACAAGCAGTGATAGAAGTAGTATTGGATGTTGAGTTACCCATAGTTAGTATCAATGTTTCAACATGAGGACAACCCGCAGCGTTTGTTGTAGTGGCGGAAAATGTTCCGCTTTGAGTATAAGTCATACCGTTTGCAGACCATGTATAGCTATCACAAGCTGATGCTGTAGTTGTGTTTGAAGTTGAATTATTGATTGTCAAATTCAAAGTCTCTGTGTGAGGACAACCCGCAGCATTTGTTGTAGTGGCGGAAAATGTTCCGCCAGTACTATATGTCATACCGTCTACAGACCATGTATAGCTATCACAAGCAGTTGCTGATGATGTGTTTGAAGTTGAATTGTTGATTGTCAAATTCAAAGTCTCTGTGTGAGGACAACCCGCAGCGTTTGTTGATGTAGCTGTGTATGTTCCGCTTTGAGTATATGTCATACCGTTTACAGACCATGTATAGCTATCACAAGCTGAAGCTGATGTTGTGTTCGATGTAGAATTGTTGATTGTTAAGTTCAACGTTTCTGTGTGAGGACAACCCGCAGCGTTTGTTGATATAGCAGTGTATGTTCCGCTTTGAGTGTAAGTCATACCGTTAACAGACCAAGTGTAGCTATCACAAGCTGAAGCTGACGTTGTGTTCGATGTTGGTTGATTAACAATTACATCCACTGTTGTTGAAGCAGTACAACCGCCAACACCGGCAACTGTTACCTCATATGTTGTATTTACACTTGGAGTAAGGCCAGTTGGATTCTGTGATGTTGAAGTAAATCCACTTGGTGTGGAAGTCCATGAATAAGTATAAGGAATTGGAGTTCCTGTAACAGCAATATCATCTACAATCCAATAGTACCCCCAGTTGGATAAGTATCTCCAGCGTAATTTTACCGAAGGTTGATTCATAAAGCCATTTGGAATAGTTAGCGATACAGCAGCCGTTGTTTGAAGATTATTTGTAGTAACACCAACAACACTGGTTGTTGTATTTCCACTATAGTTCACAAGATCTGTCCATGTTGCACCATTATCACTAGTGATTTGAACCTTTACTTGTTCCACCGGACTACTTGACGACCAATAACGATAGCCTTGAGTAAACGATAACGTAGCATTACCTGAATAACCTTCTGTACTGAACGAAGGACTTTCCATGAAGGTTCTTGTTTGGCTACCGCTTGCACCGGCATCAGGATTGGAATAAGCAAAATTGCTTCCACCTACACTAAAAGAAGAAAAAGTTGCTGATCCTGTTGCATCGGTGTAAGGTGAAGATTGAATATGCCATATTTGTTGCGCTAAGTTTGTACCTGTAGATGATGAATCAATAAACGACCAACCACTTGCACCCGTTTCGAAATCTTCGGTAAGTAAATTAGTAGGTGCGTTTATGGTATTCACACTTAAATCAATCGTTGTACCGTTACAAATGGTTGTTTGTGAAGCAGAAGCAACAAGACCACTTGGATTTGGATTAACGGTAACAAGATAAGTTGCTGAAGAAGTACAACCAGCTCCGGTTGTAGTTGTAACTGTATAAACAGTAGAAGCGGATGGGTTCACAGAAATAGATTGCGATGATTCGCCTCCCGGAGCCCAACTCCAAGAAACAGCTAATCCACCGTTTTCCGATAACGTAACCGCAGGATCATTTACACATTTTGTATTTGGTCCTGATATACTAGCTCCGATAGGATTAACCGTAATAGTAACCATATTCGAATAATCGGTTGAAGTACCGCTTGTACAATTTACTTGTAACCAGTAATAACTTGTTGTATTAACAAGGCCTGTGGTTAAAGACGAAGGATTTGTTTGTCCGGAAATCGGTGTTCCCGCGGCAGGATAATCCGCACTATTCGTTGAGAACATCCATTGATACGAAGAACCAATTCCGAATGAATAACCCGATGCTGTAATGGTTGGTGTTCCGGAACCACAGTAAGTAATATTTCCGGATGCCGTACCACCAAATGCACCTGTACAACCTGATACAGTAAACTCATCAGCTCCGATATCAGGAGTTGAAGCACTACGTGTTACACCATCCATATCAGTGGTAACAGCAGCGATTGGAGTACCAAGATTATCAATACCTGCATTTAACGCTAAGTCTAAATGCAAATCGGTATTTGAAAGAAATACTGGAGCTGTTTCAATAGAATTGGCGTCTTGCGCACTAGCTGTTTGCCAAGCTGCAAGTGTGGTATAATTGGTAGCATTAAAACGACCAGTATTATTGGTAGCACCTGTACCAGCACAACGTAATACATTATAGTTTAAAGTTGAACCAGCTAGACTTGTTGCAAAAGAATAATAAGCCCAAACATTACCTCCTAAAGAGCTTCCTTCTACATTAAAGATGTTATTTCTCACATCTATATTGATACATGATGACGTTATATTCCCATCACCATTAGCAAAGGCTGCACTTAATCCGGTAGAAGAATTATTCAGTTGACCGGTTAAATGAACCGTATTATGGTAAAATTTATCTCCATATCCAGCGCTGGCTAGAATTCCGGTTAAATTCCAAACAGCGCTCGTACCCGTAGACGTAATTCGTGAAACTGTATTGTTGTAAACAAGTGCATTAGACGGATTACCTACCGTAGCGTACGAACTACTGGTTATAGCAATACCATAAATTTTAGGTGTACTTGTTCCGGTATATGCTAAATCATGTACGTTATTATTGTTACAAATTCCGTTTTTGAAATCTAATAATCGAATTCCTCCGTAAGGCGTAGATGAAGTGTTTGTGGCGTTTCGCACATTTTGCACTTCATTGTAAGAAACAATAAGGTTATTCTGACGATCAGCATTAATTGCTAATAAAGAGTGACCTTCTCCCGTGGTAGCGGTACCAAAGTTGTTTTGAGTAATAACATTATTCAAATCTGGTGATATTGCTACAAAGCCAAACATGGTAACACCATAAATAGATTTTCTAAAGAGGTTATTCTGAATAGTATTATTGTTATTTCGTTCTAAACCGGCAGTAGATATCCCAATAGTCGTGTTTCCACCAACATGAATACCGGTGAACGTAGTTGTTGAGCTATTCCCTTCAATAATACAATTCTTAATAACATTATTATTCGAACCATTTCCGCTGGCTGGAGAAGCCAACCAAATTACAGCATTACCACTTGTTGCAGTAGTAGTATTCTGAATTGTTAAACTTCTATCAGTTCCACCGCTGTTGCTACCATCTATAATAACATTGTCGGCCCCATTTAACTTAATCAAGGCACCAGTACCAATACTACCTGTAAGCACAGCAGTGGTTTGTGGTTTAATGGTAAGAGTGTATGTAGCACAACCGTAATTAATAGCATTTAAGGCAACGGTACCCGGTTCAGTAATCGAAGCATCAATAATTGTTGCTACCGTATTACCGCCTAGCGCGTTATTATTAATAGCTTCAAATAAACCGCCAGTACCCGTTAAGGTTGGGTAAGTGCCACTTGCACCAATGGTTACTGAAGTAGGAATCACATTAATAATATTGAAACTATTAATTGTTCCGGATAATGGAAAAGCTCCTGCTGTTAATGCAACACTCGTTGGAGGCGTAGTAAATATACCATTATTCATTCCAATGTTTGGAGTACCTGCATTATCCGCTGCTATTACAAAATACTGAATAACATCGGTTGGTACAACCGCTGATTGTAAAAGAGAATAATCAAAAGTAAAATTGAATGGAGATGATGCATTCGATGCTTCCACGTATTTCCAACCATTATCTGCGCTGGTATTGCCAACATAAGTATCGGCATCACCAGATTTTTTATAATACAATCGAGGTTTAGTACCGGCAGTGATATTCACACCACTTGCATCAGTAATGGAAGCTGAAAGTGAAATTGCTGAGGTACAAGCTGTAGTGCTTAAAGCAGTATAAGTTATTGAAGGGCCTGTTAAATCAGCAGCAATTCCTGAAAATTCATCCGCTCCAATATCAGGAGTTGAAACATTTCGAATATCGCCTTCAAAGTCATCTGTAATACCGGCAATAGTCACGGCTGCTCCTTCAATTTGCGTAGCGGTAGTGGTATTGATTTTTAAGAAATTACTATTACCACATGCAGTACTTAAAAAGTTAGGGTTTTCACTCACCGAAGCTGCATCTCTTGCAGAAACACGCAATTTAAAATTGTTGAGCGTTTGATCGTTATTCGTACCATCCGTAAAAATTAAATACGAAGCCGATGGAGAACCAGCATAAAATAAGTTATTATTTGAAAGCGAACCATAGGATGTTAAGGTAGCTGAACTTCTTCTATAAGCCACTGTAACCCCTGTACTATTAGGCGTTGATGTATTTACAAAAATATTATTTCGTAATGTAAGCGTGGGCGTAGAAGATGCAGAAACTGCACTTGATCCGAAAATAGCTCCCGAGCTAGAGGCACTCAACAATACGGTGTTGAAATGAACATTGATCGTAGTTCCACCTGTAATATTAATACCATTTAATGGGTTCGCTGCATTTGCATTTGGAACTCTTAAATCACCTATCCTATTATTGTACACATTCACCGTGGACCCTGAAGACACTAAAACACCATTTACGGTAGAAGACGCGTTACTTCCTTCAAGATTACAAATAGAATTACTATAAACATTGGTCGTATTAGCACCTCCTATAGATATTCCACTCACAGCGGATGCTCCTGTACTAGATAAGCCACTAATACTGTTACTGTAAATATTTATAAGCGTTGAGGTATTGGTACAACTAATTCCAATTACAGTTCCACCGGTTCCAGTGGATGATAAATTAGAAATGGAATTATTATTTATAGAAACACTGGTAGCTGTATTTACAGTTGCACCGATGGTAATACCAGTAATATTACCTTGACTTGTAATAGAACTGACTGTGTTATTCGATAAAGAAGAAGTACCGTTCCAATATGTAAAATTCATACAATTGATGGCTGACGTTCCTCCTGTCCAATTACTTATGGTATTTCCAGTTACTGTTCTAGATGGAGCGGTTCCCCCATCCGTATAGCTAATACCTGTTAAGGTGGTTGCTCCCGTTATTGTACCATTTGAGAAGTTATTATTTTGGCAAGTTGAAAGCGTACCCGTTGTACTTGATCCATTGTCGACAATAAAAGTAACAGTACCACCGGCACCAGTTTTATTAAAAGCGGTAACAATAGAATTTCCATTCGTGTTTTTAGTCCCGTTTGTTGCTGCGGTAAAGGATTGTACTATGAAAGTAAAACTACCGGTTGTACCTGTTGTAATATTCGTAAACGTATTATTGTTTATTGAAGTATTTAAATTAGTACTCAGCAAATTTATTCCAATAATTGTACCCGAAGCAGTTACAGAGTGATTCAACTGGGTAAAATTATTATTATTAATAGTTACACTACTGGTAGTAGATGCCGAGCCTGAAGGATACGTTATACCATTTATAGCTCCTGCAGCCACGGCACTTTGCAAGGCAATAGAATTACCATTAATGTTATTGGTAAAGGTTGCCGTTGGTGCTGAACTAGCTGCTGCCACTTGGATTCCATTCAAGGTACCTGCTGTTACGCCACCGGCCGAACTTGTAATAGAATTGTTGGAAATAACAAAACCATTGCTGTTTCGGATCAAAATACCGTTTACCGTTCCGGAAACATTGGCAAAGCCTGAAAAAGTTCCTGTAGTACCGAAATTACTGATGGTATTACCTAAGCCGGCACCACCAATTTCTACACCGGTATTTACGTCGGCAATTGCTGTTGGCCCTATCACCACGATACCTAGGTTTACGTTGGATATAGTGTTACTGTAAATTTTCAATCCACTATTGCCGCCAGCACTTGTGGTAGCAGTAGCAGAAGTAGTAACCGATGTAGTTGAATGAGTTGAGTTACTATAAATACCAAAAGTATTCTGGTATGTACGGTTCAAGGTTATAGCGTTGTTCTGAATCGTGCAATTTTGCGCGCCATTCGTTGTGGAGGCGTACAATAAGGCCACACCCCATTCAACCATGTTATTGGTAGCCGCTGCAGTTGTTGTGTTGGCTGCGTTTTCATTCATTCCAAAACCACTAATTGTAATATAATCACCACCTATAATTTTGAAAATGGCATCGGTTAAAGCACCTGCTGTACCAGCAGGATTTGGTGCAGTAATGATAGTACTACCGCTTCCCGCCCCCTGAATTGTGATGGTATTCGTAGAAGAACCTGTTGCCGTAATGGAATATCCTCCGGCTGGATTTGTTTCACTACCAGCTGAAGCAGTAACTACTACTGGGCCGGTAATGGTCAATCCATTTACTGCCGTAATAGCATCAGCCAATGAAGCAAAGGGTGACCCCGCAATGGGTGAAGCGCTCATGGTAACTGTTGTAGATACCTGGGCCCTAACGCTGAAGCCCAAGGCCAGCATAATAAAAAATAGCAGGTAACGGGCAAGTAACCTGTTAAAACGTACGTGTTTAGTCATATTGTTGTATTTGTTTTTTATTCTGTAAAATTTTATCGTTTTGATTTAAATAAAAGGAGAAATCAATTCTCGTAAGTACATGCAACCATGTGCAAGGCCCCTTGTTCTTAATGCTGATCATTATGTATAGAAATTTAAGTGACAATGTTTCTACCTGTCTAACTAACAAGTACCTAAGACCTTGTTTTCATCCTATTCTCCCCTTCCCCTGTTTGTTCGACAGAATTAGTCGTTCAAGGTACATCGAGTTTTTTTATTTGAAAGTATTTTATCTCCCGAAAATTCATATATAAATTAATTACTTGCTTAAATATTAGATTCGTAAAGCTCTTTTGAAATGATAACCCGGAGTATGGGCTAACGTGAAAAGAAATTTTCTTCTGGTATTCCAACCTTTCCAGCTGTCATTTTTTTTCGTTTAAAGTAATCCCAAACTATCCCGCTTATTTCTTTAGAATGTTTACTTTAATTAACATCAACTACACTGAATCTGCCAATTCAATTTAAATAATTAATCCACCCAATACCGCTTTTTCAAGTAGTGAACTGAATTAAACCGATTGTTTCTTACCTACGATTTAGAGGACGTTTCAGGTAAAATCTTATCTGCGCCTAGGCTAAATTGAGCGAAGCGGTTTTTGTGACTAACCCCATTGAAAATATCTAATCGGTTCAATAAGTAATTGTACATAACACAGAATAATGTACAATTTGTCACCGCTTGAAATGACGCTACCATGGGCAATAAAGAACAGTATAAATTAATCATGGGTGACAATAAAGTTACAAAATGGGGCTCTAGAAGGACTGCGCAAAATGACTATACACCGTTCTAGTGTCAAGGTTAGTGTCTTTTCCTCAACAAATCCAGATATTAAAAAGAAAGTACAGCATGTAAATAACACCTGCCTCCATTTTCATCAATTAAGTTTCATTGGGTCTGCAATCCTAAAAAGTTTCGTCTTCCTCAATCCTCTCATACCTTCAATAATTGATTCGGGTTAGTATTCGAGTTGAGATTAAATCATTATTGCTTTGATTTCTCTGAATTGTTGATTTATCCCTTTGAATAAATTAAATTTGCAACGAAAATTCAACCAAATCATTCTACAACTACGTAATCAAATTTCTATCTATATGTTTAAAATCCTAACCAAACTATCATTTTTTTGTGTATTTCTGTTTTTTTCTATTGCCTTATTTGCACAGGCACCACCAGGCATTTCTTACCAAGCTGTAGCTCGTAACAGTTCCGGAAATGTTTTAAGTAGTCAGGCTATCAGTGTTCGTTTTATTGTAAGAAACCTTACAAGTTCCGGCACGATAGTTTATCGCGAAACACATGCCACCACTACCAATGCACTTGGCTTATTTAACCTTACCATTGGTACCGGTACACCTACATTAGGAACTTTTACAGGAATTCCGTGGAGTGTTGGTGCTAAATTTTTACAAGTGGATATCGACCCAACGGGTGGTTCAAGTTATACCACAATGGTTACTACTCAAATGATGAGTGTACCATATGCCCTTTATGCCGAAACGGCAAATGTACCTGGCGTTGCTGGCCCCGGCTACGCAGCGAATTCCTCCAGTTCATTAACCATTTCTCTCGGTAGTAAAACCTTAACTACGCAAACCGGATTGGCTTACTTACCAAATACACGTGTTCGAATTGCCAATACATCATCTAATTATATGGAAGGTGTTGTAACTTCTTATACCGGATCATCATTGATAGTCACTGTAGATCGCATTGTAGGTAGTGGAACGTTTTCTAGCTGGAATATTGGTATTGCTGGCGATGTTGGCCCTACGGGTCCTACAGGACCAACAGGTTCAACAGGAGCCACTGGTGCTACTGGTCCAGCGGGAGCAACAGGCCCAACAGGTGCTACAGGTGCAGCCGGAGCAGGTTACACCGCATCAAGTACTACCGCTATGACACTTTCTTTAGGAGGTAAAACAATTACCACCCAAACAGGATTAGCCTATTCGCCAAGTGCACGTGTACGTATTTCCAATTCATCTTTAAATTATATGGAAGGTGTTGTTACTTCTTATAGTGGTTCAACCCTTATTGTTAGTATCGACCGATTCGTGGGTAGTGGAACTTTTTCTAGCTGGAATATTAATGTTGCAGGTGATGTTGGAGCAACTGGTGCCACAGGGGCTACAGGGGCAACAGGAGCAACCGGTCCTACCGGAGCTACTGGCCCTACAGGCCCTGCGGGTTCAGCTAATATTTCGGGTACTTCAAATCAAGTAATAAAATTCACCTCAGCTACAACCGGAGGAAATTCAATTATTACGGATAACGGAACAAATGTTGGTATCGGAACAACCATACCGGCTGCGAAGTTGGATGTAAAAACAACATCTAATTATGTTACTCAATTAAATGGAACCGCTCCTATGTATAATGGAATTTTTGAAAACGATGTTTATCGTGGTTATTATGGTTCCTTTTCAGGCGCAGCAGAAGATGTAGATTTCGGTACCGGAGCGGGTAATACCACTGGTAAATTGCATTTAACTATTCAAGCGAATCCTAAATTTACTATTGGTGCCAATGGTAAAGTAGGTATCGGAACTACTAATCCTGCCCATCTACTTCATATAGATGGCGGTGATTTATTTGTAAATTCAGCATTGGGATTAATTCGTTTTGGATATAATGGCGCAAACGAATGGCAAATGGCAACCACCGGTGCGGGTGCTGATCTTCGCTGGTACACGACACCTGATGGCGGTACTACAATTACACCTCGACATTATTTCAGTCAAAATGGTAATGTAGGTTTTGGTTCATTCAGTGGGCCCGGTGTTCCTTTAGCTCGATTACATGCAATTGGCTTAGGAGTTACTTCTTCAACCAATACTTTCATGTTACAAAATTCTTCACTTGATACTCTCGTACGTGTGCGCGACGATGGCCGAATAGGCATTGGGTACAACGGAAGTACTTATGGAAGAACAATTAATTTAGGTGGTACCGGTATTAATTTTTATACCGCGAATGAAGTTGCCTTTGGCGGTGCTATTTTCCCAACAGATACCTCGTTAGTAATTTGGTCGAATAGTAATGCTAATAATTACCTCGTGTTGCAACCATCTTGGGGTAATACCGGTATTGGAACCTACACACCAAATGCTAAATTACATTTGAATGGTGCTATGTTAATAGGAAATAATTCTGCGGTACCGGCAACAGGTTATCAATTAAGTGTAGACGGTCAAGTTATAGCCGAAAACTTTGTAACCATGAATTCGACTGCTTGGCCAGATTATGTTTTTGACGATCATTATGAATTGATGCCGTTAACCGATTTGGAAAAATCAATCAGAGCAAATAAACATCTTCCAAAAATTCCATCGGCTTCAGAAATGGAAGTTAAAGGAGTAAACTTAGGTAACATGGCGGTTTCACTTACGGAAAAAGTAGAAGAATTGACCTTGTATTTGATTGAATTGAATAAGAAAAATGAAGCGTTAGCCGCTAAGGTTAAAGCACTAGAAGAACAATTGCAAAGTAATTCTAAAAAGTAATTCGTATTATTTCTGATAGCGCAACCCGGTGATTTAATCTTACAATCACCGGGTTTGCTTTGTAGTGAAAGTGAGTAACACCTAACAACGTCAGAGATTAGCTTCATTCACGCTACAAAAGCATGTGTTAATTTTCGTTTACAGTATTCTCTTACTTTAATAAGGAACAAAAATTGGATTTTAATGTTTCAGACTATTACTTTTGTGACTTAATAATTACTTCAATGTCAACAGCAACTATGGATGCTCCTCAGCAAACAACACAAGCCGATTTTCTTCCTCTTTTGGGAACAGATTATATTGAATTATATGTTGGAAATGCAAAGCAAGCAGCACACTATTATAAAACAGCGTTCGGTTTTCAATCGCTGGCCTATGCAGGTCCTGAAACCGGTGTTCGAGACAGAGCTTCTTATGTTTTAGTGCAAGATAAGATTCGCTTAGTACTTACCTCTCCACTCAATTCCGACCATCCGATTGCCGAACATCATCGAAAGCATGGCGACGGAGTAAAAGTGTTAGCACTTTGGGTTGACGATGCTTATGATGCTTTTGAACAAACCACAAAACGTGGTGCCAAAGTATATATGGAACCTACTACCTTAACCGATGACCATGGTGAGGTAAGAATGTCAGGAATTCATACGTATGGAGAAGTAGTACACGTTTTTGTTGAACGAAAAAACTATCAAGGCGTTTTCATGCCTGGATTTGTTGAATATAAAAGTGAATATAACCCGGCTTCGGTTGGCTTACGTTATGTTGATCATTGTGTAGGTAATGTTGGTTGGAATCAAATGAACCCTTGGGTGAAATTTTATGAAGATGTTTTAGGATTCAGAAATATTTTGAGCTTTGATGATAAAGATATTTCTACCGAATACTCTGCTCTCATGAGTAAGGTGATGAGTAACGGAAATGGCTACGTGAAATTTCCAATTAACGAACCGGCAGAAGGCAAGAAGAAATCTCAGGTTGAAGAGTATCTTGATTTTTATGAAGGAGAAGGTGTTCAGCATATTGCTGTAGCAACAAATAATATCATTGAAACGGTTACCGATTTACGAAGTCGTGGAGTGGAGTTTTTAAAGGTGCCAGGTAGTTATTACGACTCTGTATTAGACCGAGTTGGTAAGATTGATGAAGACCTTAAACCACTGAGCGAATTAGGAATTTTAATTGATCGTGATGACGAAGGTTATTTATTACAAATATTTACGAAACCTGTAGAAGATCGTCCAACTATGTTCTTTGAAATCATTCAACGTAAAGGTGCCAAAAGCTTCGGTAAAGGAAATTTTAAAGCACTGTTCGAAGCTTTAGAATTGGAACAGTCGCTTCGAGGCAATCTCTAATTCATGAGCATAGATTTATATTATTGAGGAAGCCTAGCTTCCTTTTTTTTTGTGCATTAGCAAAAGTCAAGATTCAATATCAACCTATTTTTTTCTATTCATTAGAATGTTTAATTGCTGTGCTACCGGCTTAAACTCCAAACTTCGAATGGTGGCAAGTAACATACTTAAGGTTCTTCCGGGGTTTAGAAGACTGAATCCTAGCGCCTTAATAACCTGATCTCTTTCGTTAATTAAATGCGTTCGTTGTGCATGCTGATATAAATTACCGGCAAAAGTCCAGGCAGCTTCCCGAGCAGTTTCAATACTAAATTGCATTAGCTTCTCATCCCATTTTTTCGCTAAGGGCATCAACCATTTAAACGCAGGTGCCATTCTGCCAATATCACTTTTAACCCCTTCCATCATACTCGATAGCACCTCATTAATTTGAAAGAAATTTCGTTGCATGCTAGCTAAAGGATTTTGACCACATGCTTCTACTACGGCTATTCCTAAATCTAAATTAATATGAGCATTTATTCCGGCCAGTAAATGTTGTAAAACAATACTTCTATTTTTAGCGCAAGCTTCAAACGCTACTTTCCAACTTGCGCTGCAAGTTTGATTATTTTTATATTGTTCATAAGCTTCTAAATAGCGGTTGGCAAAACAAACATCCAATTTCTCCATGGTATCGTTATGATCGAATTCCTTGTTCCGAATGCCATCGCGTACTCGTACTGTTACCTTGTAATACAGCACCGCAAAGAAGCCTTTTGGATCATTGGTTAATATGGAATGTTGAATGATTTGCTCTAACTGAATTATTACTTCTTCAATCGTGGTACATTTCATACGGTAGCAATCTCTTTCTACAAATGTAATGAACCATTTGGTTTCTCTAAATGAAGAAATCCGGCAATACCGGATTTCTTCAATAATATTTCAAATAAAATTGATTAGCGAACTAAAATAAAATCGCCTTTCAGAATTTTTGGTTCTTTACATTTAATCGTAATCATGTAGTAATAGGTATCCTGATTACATTCCTTGCCCTTGTACATTCCATTCCATCCTTCACGCACATTATTACTGCTATACAATTCAGTACCCCATCGATCATAAATTTTCATTTGATAGCTTTCTAGATCCTGATCAAATCGAATTCTAAATTCATCATTTAATTTATCATTGTTTGGTGAAAACACATTCGGTACAAATACATGACCGCAACATGGAACGTAATTTAAGGTTACAGATTCTGCATCGCGACAACCAAAGGTTGAAAATCCTTCTAACAAAATAAACTCATGTTCATTCACGGATACATCAAATGTAGACGATGTAGAGGAAGGTGTAGATTCTGAATTCAAATACCACTTATAGTAGTCTGCTCCGGAACCTGTAAGCGTAACTTTATCGCCTTTACAAATTTCAATATCATCAAATGCTATACTAAGCTCGGGATTTTGATGCACAGTTAAATCAATATACCTTGTACTATCACATCCTGTTACAGAGGTAAATATATCGGTATAATTACCTGTTTGAGTATAGCCATTAAAATTTTCATTACTACAAATATCAGCTTTTAAGAAGGTTTCAATTTTCGGTCGTATAGTAAGGTTGAGTGTTCTAGTACTATCACAACCGGTACTTGTTTGAAAAACATCCGTATAAGTACCACTGGTACTATAACCTAAGAAGGTTTGTCCGTAACAAATCGTTGTATCAATCTGTGTAAATTTCAGCGGATTAATGGTTAGAAATAAGGTATGGATACTATCACAACCGTACTGGTTTACTAAAGTATCTACATAAACACCCGAAACGCTGTGCCCTTGATAGGTATTCGGTTCACAAAGCACTATCGTGGTTGTATCATAAACTTTATCGTTAATTACAACGGTATTAATTATAGTATCTGTTGCTCCTCCGTTCGTAATTACTAAGGTTACGGTGTAAGTACCTCCTCCTGAAAAAGTATGCGTAGGATGGCCAATGGTGCTTGTATTATTAATTCCGGAGGCTGGGTCACCGAAATTCCAAGCAAAAGACGGTGTTCCGTTTAGTAATCCCGATGAAATCGGAATACTTACCGGCCCCAAACATGTTGTGTACACCAAGGAGGCTGTAACAATATTCGTATTAGAAGGACAATTTGCAAAGTCGCCATAGGAAACACCAAAATTACCCGCAGCCACACAGTTTGCTGTATCATTAATAATTTGTCCTACAAACACTCCGGGAATGGTATTCACTCCAAATACAACCGTATTACCAACAATGGCAAAACCTGGTCCTGCTCCTTGAGGAGTAACGCCTAAAACAATGATAGTATCAACAATTACACCGGCTGTGTTGTATTTATAAATTTTACCGATGGCAGTGCTGATATCTACTTCATATAAATTATCTTGATTATCGGTTACTAAATCATAAGGACCACTATTGCCATGTCCGTTTACAAAAAACACATCATTTCCTGTACCGGTATATTTCGAAATGTATCCCGTTCCTCCATTCTTACCATAAATTGTTGTAACACCACCACCAAGATTTACGGTGGCTGATGTATGACCTGTACTTACCCAAGTTGCACCATCCCAATAATGATAAATACCACCATCGGTAGCATAAAAAGTTGGAGATGCAGCACCACCATTCAAATTGTAAGATACAGTTAAGCCTCCCCAAGGCATGGAAGGACTAGTAAGGAAAATAGACGGGTTCGTACCGGATATGGGTAAAGCCGGGTCGTAACGATATATATTCGTGCTTCCATGTAAAAAAACCACATTAGAGTCTGCACCCGCACAGTTTGGAAGCTGAGCAAATACATTAAATGAAGTAACTAAAAATAAGAAAGCGAGATACAATTTTTTCATGCGTCGCAGTTGTTTGATGTTTTTAAGACGCCTTTAAATAAACTTTGGTTAGAAAGGCTTGATAAAAGTAGCCTTTTATCTTACAAAAACAAAACTTAATATATATAATTTATTCCTTTCAAGATGGCTTACCCTACTTTTGCAGCGATTTTATGGAAGATATTCAAGCTGTTATTGAACGATTCGACAATTTATTGTTGTTGGAAGCTCACAACGAATTACGTGAGCTAATCAATGATATGAATATATCTGATGTAGGCGAATTACTGAATGAAGACAGCAAACACACGATGCTCTTTTTTGAACATTTAGATCTTCAGCGTGCCATTGCAGTGTTCAGAATTTTGGATGTATCTATTCAAGAGGATTTGATTAAATCGTTGCCGACCCATAAACTCATTCAAATCTTAAATGAACTCCCCCCGGATGATCGTACCTCGTTGTTCAGTGAAATGCCGAGCCATGCTGTAAAGGAAATCATCAAGCAACTTAATCCGGAAGAACGTAAAGTTACCCTGTCGCTTCTGGGTTATCCGGAAGAATCTGTCGGTCGTTTGATGACGCCGGATTATATCGATGTAGAACCCGATTGGACGGTTGAACAGGTTTTAACGTATATACGTGACTATGGTAAAAGTTCAGAAACCATTGATGTTATCTATGTAACCGATAAAAATGGCAAACTGATTGATGATATTCGAATTCGTGATTTTCTATTGGTAGATCCGAAAACTACCAAGGTGGAAGATTTGATTGATGGAAGATATATCTCCTTAAATGTAAATGACGATCAGAAGGAAACCGTAAATGTGTTTCAAATGAATAACAGAGTAGCCCTTCCGGTGGTTGATGAGCATCATGTTCTTTTGGGAATCGTTACGATTGATGATGTGTTATGGGTTGCTGAAGAAGAATATACCGAAGACATTCAAATGATTGGTGGTACAGAAGCTTTAAATGAACCCTATTTAGAAATTCCGTTGTTGAAATTGATTCAAAAAAGGGTTGGTTGGCTCATCATATTATTTATTGGTGAAATGCTAACTGCTACGGCAATGGCCTATTTTGAAGATGAAATTTCTCGTGCTGTGGTGCTGGCTTTATTTGTACCTCTTATAATTTCCAGCGGAGGAAATACCGGATCTCAAGCTTCTACCTTAATTATTCAAGCTATGGCTTTAGGAGAAGTTTCCATTGAAGATTGGTGGCGAGTTATGAAACGAGAATTACAATCGGGTATTATACTCGGTTCGGTATTAGGTTTAATCGGATTTGGAAGAGTCGTTTTCTGGAATATGATGTTTCACTCCTATGGTCCACATACCTTGTACATTGGTTTCACCGTTGGATTCTCTTTATTAGGTGTTGTGCTTTGGGGTACTTTATCAGGTTCAATGTTACCCATGCTATTAAAACGACTCGGTTTCGACCCTGCTGTGTCTTCCGCACCCTTTGTTGCAACTATGGTTGATGTAACCGGATTACTCATTTACTTTTCCTGTGCACTTCTTTTCTTAAAAGGAAGTTTGTTATAGGCATTCCCTTCGGTAAGATAAGAACCTCTTTACTAGAATAGAAAGTTCTATCAATGTGTATTTGTTCTAGTTTCCCTTCGAACGGCATAAATCAATTCATCTTCCACAACACCATACTTCAAAATGCTAGCAGGTATTTTTGCTTCTAAGATAAACCCTGCCTTTTCCAATACTTTTTGCGAACCAATATTTGAACCAAATGGTCGTGCATAAATACGCGAAATATCAAATGTTTTGAATGCATACTGAATCATATCCTGCACAACGTTAGTGATTATTCCCTTGCCCCAAAATTCTTCTCCCAACCAATAACCAAGTTCTGCATTGCGTTTCATAATATCCTGTTGAGGATGCAACCCAATACTTCCTACGGCATGTCCATCAATTGTAATAGCAAATACTCGAGTAGGTTGATGTTCCGATACCATGTTAATAAACCGCATTGCATGTTGCTCGGTATACGGATTCGGAAATTGATCGGTCATGAATTTGGCGATATTCCGATTATTTGCATGATGCACTAAATCCGGTATATCATTCAAAGTCCATGCGCGAAGCTTGTATTCCATAGTTCAAAAATAAAAACAAAAACAACCTATAAAGCATGATTGTTTTTGTTTTTATTCAAATTTCTACACGAGCTCTTCTTCATGATGCACTTTATGCGCTTCCATGAGTTTTTGTTGAATATCATAAGCAACCGGAGCATAGTCAACAAATTCCATGGCGAAACGGGCACGACCTTGTGTCATTCCCCTCAACGACGAGGAATATTGATACATTTGAGCTAAGGGTACTTTAGCAATTATTTTTTGAAAATGACCTTCACTATCTATTCCCTCAACAATACCTAATCTCGTTTGAATATCACTAATAACAGCACCAACTTGTTCATCCGGACAATACACCGTAACTCGATAAATGGGTTCTAACAAAAGTGGTTGCGCTTCTGTAAATGCTTGTCGAAATGCTTGCATACCTGCAATTTTGAAAGAGATATCATTGCTATCTACTGGGTGCATTTTACCATCAAATACACTCACACGAATATCACGAGCATAACTTCCGGTAAGCGGCCCATTATGCATTTTCTCCATAACTCCTTTTAATATGGCGGGAAGAAAACGATTATCAATAGCACCACCAACAATACAATTATAAAAAGCCAATTTTCCACCCCAATCTAAATCTATTACCTCTTTATGTCGCACATTTAAGTGTTGCGGGTCGGGCATGTTATCATGAAAAGGCTCCATGCGAATTGTAACCTCCGCAAATTGTCCGGCACCACCACTCTGTTTTTTATGGCGGTATGTTGTTTCACTACTTACTTGAATCGTTTCGCGATAAGGTATTTTAGGTTTTTCATAATGAACGTCTAACTTATGAATATGCTTTAATTTCCAATCAACAATATGAGTATGCAATTCACCCTGACAATGCAATAAGGTTTGTCGTAATTCCGGTGAAACCTCTACCTGAACGGTTGCATCTTCTTCTTTTAAAGTATGAAGTGCTTGTGCTAATTTTTCTTCATCTCCTTTGTTAAGCACAGAGATAGCAACAGAATGATTAGGTTTTGGAAATTGAATAGGTTTAAGTTCGAGTTGTTTGCCTTTTTCATGCAAGGTATTATTCACATGGGTTGAACGAAGTTTAATGGTGGCACCAATATCGCCGGCTACCAATTCATCCACCTGCGATCGGTTATGCCCTTCCAATAAAAGCAACTGATTAAATTTCTCCGTAACTCCGGTATTTTCATTAACTAATTCCATACCGGTTTTAATGGTTCCGCTGTACACCTTAAACAAACTTAGCTCGCCAATATGTGGTTCAATAATGGTTTTAAAAATAAATACACAAGCCGGACCGTTAGGGTCGCAGGGTAGCAAGGTTCCATCAATTGTTTGTTGCGGTGGCATTTCATTTGCACTCGGACAAACGTTATCAATGTAACTCATGATACGTGCAACACCTTTATTAAGTTCGGCTGAACAACAAAAAACGGGAAAGATATCATGATGAATCATGGAGTGATGTAGTCCGGTTTTCATCTCATCTTCATTTAACTCGCCTTGTTCAAAAAATTTCTCCATCAAGCCTTCGTCATTCGCAGCAATGGTTTCTACTAATTCTTTGTGCAACCGGGTTGCTTTATCCTTTTCCTGATCAGGTATTGGCATCTTCTCCGGCTTGCCTTCCGCATTATATTGATACATTACCATATTCAATACATCAATGATGGCATAAAAATCGGTACCGGTTTGAACAGGAAACTGAACCGCTACTACGTTACTACCGAAATGCGCTTTTGCTTCTGAAAGAGTTCTTTCGAAATCAGCTCCTTCTTTGTCGAGTTGGTTAACTACAAATAAGGTAGGTGTTTTAAACTGATCAGTATAATCCCAAATGATGTCGGTGCCTACTTCTACTCCTTGTGTTGCATTAAGAACGATAACTCCCGTATCTGCCACACGCAAGGCGCTTATTACCTCACCCGCGAAATCATCATAACCGGGTGTATCGATAATATTAATTTTATAACCTTGCCATGGTGCATGCACCAATGATGAAAATACGGAACTTTCTCGCTCGTGTTCTAAATCATGATAATCACTGATAGTATTTTTCTTATCAACACTGCCCCTTCGCGTTAATGCACCAGCCTCGAATAACATACTTTCTGCAAGAGTAGTTTTACCAGATCCCGGGTGACCAAGAAGGGCAATATTTTTGACGTGGTTCGAATCGTATTTTGCCATGATAGAGGATTTAAGCGTTATTCTTGATGAAGTGGTGAAAGTCCTGATCAAGCGTTTGTAAATCCTTCATAAGGGTATCGTACTTCAGGAGTAAATTGTGATGGGGAATACGATGACCAAAATCAGGATGATGCTTTGCCTCCGCGAGATGATAACGAATCTCATGTTTTAAATCATGAATATTAATCTGCTGGATATGGAACTGATTATGATAATGTTCGATGCCTACTTGAACATCATGATCCGTTTTACCGGGAGCAAAAAGATAGAGCTCATTGCGTAATCCGTTGAGTTTTTCTTTTTGTTGAGCCAGATTATCAATCCATTGTTGACATTCATCTAGCAGCGATTTGAATTGTGCTTCTGTAACCATAGGAAATAATATTTAAAAGTTTGAAAGATCTTGTTGGTCTGTTCTATCTCCTCTAAAAGAACAGGGTAAAGTTCTAATTTAAATCAACTCCAATTTTATGATTATAGTCATCTAACAGGCTGTTACAGGTCGTATTTTAAATCTATTCTAATTCTAGTATAAATGTAATCATAGTATTTCTGAATTCATAATAAAAAAGACAGCTCTTTTTTTGAACTGCCCTTTTCCCCTGTCGTTTGATGTTAGATTAATTAACATTTTTGTCCGCTTAAAATAAATACAGGATAGCATATTTCGGCGATCCCCTATTTATTTTAGTCGGAATAAAGTTTTGTTTTATATATGTCCATTTGTACCTTTAGGATAAAATAATTTGATTATGAAGTACAAATTGCATTTGCTGGCATCAGCATTCCTTTTATCTTTCACTCATCTTCTTTCAGCTCAATCCTTAATTCAATGGCAATGGCAACAACTAACAAATGTTACTTATACCGACATAGAATATAAGGACAACTTTCTTTATGCTGTGGGTAATTTTACCGACAGTGCGGTAACCATTGGTTCTAACACGTATGTGAATGCCGGAGGTAGTGACATTATTATTTGCAAAATGGATACCTTAGGCACTATTATTTGGAGTCAACATTTCGGAAGCAGTAACAACGAATCACTCAAAAGTATTTGTATCGATAATAATGACAACGTATTAGCGGTTGGAGCTATGCAAAACTCGTTAGCTGTAGGTAGTAATAACTTAACTTCGGTTGGAGGAAAAGATATGCTTCTCATAAAGTGTTCCTCTTCTGGGGCAGTTCTCTTAGCAAAGAATGTTGGTACAGTTGGTGATGATGAAGCCCGAGATGTTACAACGGATTATTTGAATGACATTTATGTTGTAGGAAGTAAAGCAACAAACAACATGGTTTTTGCCGGTACCAATAATATTTATACCAATGCGATCTTAAAATACTCTTCTTCAGGAAATGAAGTGCACATGCGCTATATGAAACAAGGAAATACAAGTTCAGCGGCCACAGGAGGAACAGAGCTTATTAAATATTCTCCATATGATTCAACCATTATTATTTGTGGAGAATTTATTACCGGAAGTAATACCAATTCCTATTACTCGCTCAGTCATTCTTCCAATATTTCTATTTCCATTGCCGAATATCCAAGTCCTTCCTGGGGCGCACTGAACCGTGCCTATTTTTGCAAAACAAGTTTAAGCGGTAATGTTCAATATCTTTATGAAGTTGGCGATTCTTACTTGATAGATGTTCAAGATTTTACTGTAAACCCTCAAAACGGTGACTTCTATTTTACTCAATGGTCGCATTATCCTTTATCACAAATAAATGTAAGTACTTGGAATAAATCGAATCCTACCTTATCAACATTTTCAGTGCTACCAATTTCCTTGTCTAATAATGCTCCGCTCAATCCTTCTGATGGAAATCCTATCAAAATCAATTATCAAAACAATATGCTCTATGGTTTACATTATCAGGTAAATCTGTTTCCATCGTCAAGTTGTACAGATTATTATAGTGTGAAGTTTGATTTAAGTAATAGTACGTCCGAGTTTAAAAACTTGAATTACGGACAGGTGTACACTGCTGGTGTAGGCTTTAACGGTGCATTTTGCATGGGCAGTAAAACTACCATTGCGAAAAGTTGCAGTACATGTCCTGTGTTAGGTTATACCTTGAACCAAGCACCTGATGTTTCCATTTGTGCAAATGCCAGTGTTAATATAGGGCTACCACAATGTTATTATGCATTAGGCGGAACTCCCCCTTATACTTTTAGCTGGCAACCTGCCATCGGATTGAGTTCAACTACATCACCATTAACATCCGTGAATGGATTAACATCCACAACCACTTACACACTTACAGTTACTGATGCTTCAATGAATGTATTATTTGATACCGTTACCGTGAATGTGATCCCTAATCCAACGATCACGTATAGTTTTAGTCCAAGCGCGCCTTTTTGTGTCGGAGATACAGTAAACATTACTTATAGTGGTGCGCAAAACTATCATTTGAATCCGTGGAATGGCACACAATATTTAAGCAATCCACATACGGTTGTTGTTCATGCAGATACAGTGTTTGAATTAGCAGGAAGTTTGAACGGTTGTACATCTTGGATAAGGCCTCAACTGCTAACTTTCCAAACGAATATCCAAGCCAGTAAAGTGGTTTTTTGCGAAGGAGATTCTATTCAAATAAAAGCCATGCCGGGAACAAGTTTCAGTTGGCAACCAGGTGCAAGTACTGGTGATAGTATTTGGGTTTATCCGACTGCAAATACAACGTATACTGTTACAGCAACTCATGCCAATGGTTGTACGGCAACCTCTACTATCGATCTTTTCAGTTCATCATCTCTTTCTTCAACAGCATCACCTTCAACATTGTGTTTGGGTAATAGTGTTTCGCTAACTGCAAGTGGACAAGGCTATAATCTCGGGTCGAATACAGTACCCACAGGATATTGCACGCCTACTTGTTATGGTACATTTAATGGTGCAGTGGCCATAAGTGGATTTAAATTAGAACAGCTCTATAATTACAATACGAATTATGCCAACATATATACAGATTATTCTGGTTTAACCATTCCGACCGTTATGGCTGGTTCTTCCTATACAATTGGTGTTAATTCAAGTAATGATGATGGAATGAAAATTGGTATTTGGATCGATTATAATCAGGATGGTAGTTTCAATGGCAGTAATGAATTTCTCGGACAAACGTTAATTTACCCTCCTGCAATTTCAGGAAGTATTCCATTAACGATTAATACTAACGCTTTACCCGGATTAACAAAAATGAGAATTTTAACAGGAGGTAATTCTAACATTCAAAGCACCTCAAGTTGTAATTATAATGGATACGGTGAATATGAAGATTATGTAATTCGAATTGGTAAATTAGAGAACTTGTATGGGTTTACATGGACTGGAGGTACAACACCTATCTCAGGGCCTTTAGTTAATGCAACTCCAAATGCTGTAGGTAACCAATTGTATGGTGTGAGTGTAAACGATTTTAATGGTTGTTCCGTAAGTAATACGGTTACTGTAAATGCCCTTAATGTTGATACAGTTTATTTAACCGAGAATGTTTGTTCCAACTTGTTACCTTTTGTTTGGAATGGACAATCGTTGAATACCTCCGGTACCTATGATTATCTTTCAACTAATACCAACGGATGTGATTCACTAACGATACTCACTTTAAACGTGCTTCCAAGCAACCCTCCTATTACTACTAATGTAACAGCATGCGATTCATTTACTTGGCCCGCAAATGGTGTTACTTATACTCTAAGCGGAACATACACCGCTACCGTATTGAATCCATTTGGATGTTCACAAACCGATACCTTAATACTTACCATCAATACTAGCACATCAAATACGAGCGCAGTTTCCGACTGTTTGAATTATACTTGGTTATGTAATAATAACACTTACACGCAATCAGGCACTTATACGTGCACATCAACAAACGCGTCCGGATGCACCCATACTGAAACATTATTACTAACGCTTGGCGTTGGAAATAATTCAACACAAAACATAACTACATGTGTTAGTTATACTTGGTCATGCAATGGGATTAGTTATACTCAATCGGGAAATTACACCTGCATAAATGGATGTGATACTACAACCTTGAATCTTATAATTAACCCACTTCCGATGGTAACCGCACCACCTGTGAGTTATTGTAGTGGATCCGTTGTATTAGGCGGAACTCCGGCCGGTGGAACTTGGAATTTACCGAATCCCTATACTGGTAATGCCACGTCATACACCTATTATTATACCGATGTGAATGGTTGCTCAGGTTCAGCTACCGGAACTATTTCTCAGCAACAAGCTATGGTTTCCAATATTCAACTAAGTAACATAACCGGAGTAAGTGCAACCGCAAATTGGACTGGTAATGCTTCCTGGTATGAAATTCGATATAAGGCGGTAAGTGCAAGCAATTGGAATCCAACAAGCACATCATCAGCCACGAATAAAACACTAATTGGATTACTTCCGAATACAAATTACACGGTTCAAGTTCGAGGTTTTTGTACAGGTTCAACACCAGGGCCATGGGTTGGAACTTCATTCTTTACAAATAATGGATGTGGAACACCTTCAGGATTATCCGTATCTAATGTTACGGCAACCACAACTAAATTAAATTGGGTTACTGTTGCGGGAGCTTCATATTATAAAGTGCGTCACCGTAAAGTTGGAACTACCAGTTGGATTAATGGAACAACAACACCGAATTTCAAAACAATAGGTGCTCTGCTTCCAACTACCAACTATGAATTCCAAGTACAAGCCGTTTGCGGTTCTTCATTAACGGCATGGTCGGCATCGCAAACATGGACTACCGCTGTTTTAAGAGAAGAAGTACCTTTAGAAAATACAAACTCATCAGAAATCAAAGTTTATCCGACGATTACATCAGACAATATTCATATTGAAATTCCAGTAGAAAATACCTCCATGCTTATTGTGAAAGTATCTGATTTAAGTGGCCGAATTCTAAAACAATTCTCTGAAAATACAGATGCCGGATTACACCATGTTAATCTCGACCTTTCCGAATTAGCACAAGGAATTTATGTACTTGAAATTCTAAATGGTAATGAAAAAAGTTATATCACACGAGTGATTAAAAAGTAAACTGCTACATGTAGAGCATAAAAAAAACCTGCAACTCTCCTTGCAGGTTTTTTTATATATCGGAACACCATTTTACATGTGAGCCGCTATTTTACTTTCTAATACCGATTTTGGAACCACGCCAACTTGTTTATCAACCACTTTTCCGTCTTTGATAAATAAAATGCAAGGAATGCTGGTAATGCCGTACTGCATAGAAACATTTGAGTTTTCGTCGACATTTAATTTGCCCACGTTAACGCGACCTTCGTAGTCTTTTGCCAAGGTTTCAATAGTAGGACCTAAGGCGATGCAAGGACCACACCATGTAGCCCAGAAATCAACAACAGATAATTTATCGGATTTTAGAACTTCTGTTTCGAAGTTACTGTCTGTGAATGTTAAAGCCATTTTATAGTTTTTTTATTTTGAATGATTTTTATAGAAGTGCGATATTAATTTTTATTTTCAAAATTCCTGTTTTATTAAAAACTTGTTCCTGTTAAGTGCTTGTTTTTGTAGATTTAGTTTTTCGTTAGAACGGTAAAACGAACGCCATCCATTTTTGTTAAGTCTTGAATTAACTCCTCACTAATTTCAATTTTACGCATGGATGTGTACAACTTCACTGTTTGATTTTCTTCTTTATCAACAATATTTATTCCAAGTTCACAACTACCTGACGTTTCGGCGTATCTTCCTATCAATTTCATAAACGCATCATCCAAATTGTCTAGGTTCATTTCAATTTGTATCCGTTTTGTCAGTGATTTTAAGGCATTTTCCAATAACATAATATTGGTTAACTTAAATTCAAATTGATTCGGGTCGTAAAACCTCGGCCCAAATGTTGCGTAAAGTACAATCTTGCTGTCTTGTGTAAGCATAGGTGACCATTTCACATAGTCGTTACCAAACAAAGAAAATTCATACTCGCCATTATAATCTACTATTTTGAATCGCCCGAATTTCGTTCCTTTTTTAGAAACCAAATGCAATTCAGAGGATATGTAACCGGCCACTTTAAATGCTCGTCCTTTCAATTTTTGTTCGTCTAATTCATTTAAAGGTAGAAAATTAAAGTTGTTCATTTCATATTGAAAGCCATCTAAAGGATGTGCTGAAATATAAATGCCAACCATATCTTTTTCCTTCTCTAACTTCTCCATTAAGCCCCACTCCTCGCAAGGCGCCAATTTTGGAACTGCAATTTCCGGCATTCCGGCATCGCCAAATAAGCTGTTCAACATGGAACTGCTAGAACCCGAAACTTGTTGTCCGAAACGAATAATTTTCTCCAAATTCGATTGCTGTTCACCGGAAGGAATGTGAAAATACTGCGCACGATGAATTTGCGTAAAACAATCAAGAGCACCGGCCATAACGAGGGCTTCAAGCGTTTTACGACTTACGGTTCGAGAACTTAAACGCTTCACCATATCGAATACATCCTGAAAACGCCCGTGTTTGCTTCTGTTATCAATCAGCTCTTCTACTGCAGCATCACCAACCCCTTTTATAGCACCTAACCCGAAACGAATGACGCCTTCTTTACTTACACTAAACCCTTTCTTACTTTCGTTTACATCAGGCCCCAAAACACTTAATCCCAAACGTTTACATTCCTTCATATACTTGGCGATATCATCCATATTGCCTTGCGAATTGAGCAAGGCTGCCATATATTCTCCCGTATAATTCGCTTTCAAATAAGCCGTTTGATACGCTAAATAGGCATAACAAGTTGAATGCGATTTATTAAACGCGTATTGAGCGAAGGCTTCCCAATCAGTCCAGATTTTCTCACATTTATCTAAAGGATGATTATTTGCTTTACAACCTTCCAAAAATTTTGCTTTCATTTTATCCAGCACTTCCTTTTGTTTCTTCCCCATAGCCTTTCGGAGAATATCAGCATCACCCTTTGAGAAGTTAGCGAGTTTCTGCGAAAGCAGCATTACCTGTTCTTGATAAACGGTAATACCATAAGTCTCTTTTAAGTGCTCTTCCATTTCAGGAAGATCATAAACGATCGCTTTTCGTCCGTGTTTACGATCAATAAAATCCGGTATATATTCCAAAGGTCCCGGACGATACAAGGCATTCATGGCAATCAAGTCTTCAATCGTGGTAGGTAGTAATTCTTTTAAGTATTTTTTCATTCCTGCCGAAGCGAATTGAAAGGTACCTTCCGTATCGGCATTTTGATAAAGTTTGAATGTCTTTTCATCTTCCAATGAAATTTTTTCAACATCTAAATCAATGCCATGGTTTTCACGAATAAACAAAAGGGTATCACGGATAATACTCAAGTTGCTTAAACCTAATACGTCTATTTTAATGGCGCCGGCTTCTTCTACCACATTACCCGAGAATTGCGTAACATACAGATCTACATCCTTCTGTTTACAGAGCGGCATAATTTCCATCAAATCCTTAGGTCCTATAATTATGCCTGCAGCATGGATTCCGGTATTCCGAACAGTACCTTCTAATTTCTCAGCTTCGTGTAAGATGGTACTTTTGAAATCATCCCCTTTATAAATTTCTTGCAGTTTAAGAATGTTTTGAACTTCATCGCCACTTACACCTTCTCGTTTTTCTAAATCCGCTTTTGGCACATGAAGAACATCATGCAAACTTGTACCGGGGCGATCTGGAATTAATTTAGCCAAAGCGTTGCTTTCATCTAAGGGTAAATCCATTACTCGGGCAACATCTTTAATACTACTTTTTGCCGCCATCGTGCCATACGTAATAATGTGCGCAACCTGATTTCGGCCATATGTTTCTACAATATATTCAACCACCTTACCTCTTCCAATATCATCAAAGTCGGTATCAATATCGGGCATGCTTGCACGTTCCGGATTGAGAAAACGCTCAAAGAGTAAATTGTATTTCATCGGGTCGATATTCGTGATGCCTATACAATAAGCTACCACAGAACCGGCAGCCGAACCACGACCCGGACCAACCAATACCCCCATCTTTTTACTGCTTACGATAATATCAGAAACGATAAGGAAATACCCGGCGAATCCCATTTTTTTAATTACACCTAATTCAAATTGAAGTCGTTCTTCAACAGCCGGTGATAAGATTGTATATTTTGCTTTAGCTCCTTCATAGGCTAAAAATTCGAGGTAGTCTTCTTGCGTTTTGAAGGGAGGAGGAACGGGAAAGTTAGGTAGCAATAAATCGTTTGTAACGCTCACCATTTCAACCTTATCCACTATATCCTGAGTGTTATCGATGGCCTCTGGGAGATCAGCAAAAACCTGCATCATCTCGTTCGTCGATTTAAAGAAGAACTGATTATTGAAAAAAGCGAACCGCGCATTTTTCATTTCTACATCGTCATCCGAAAATTCTTTCATTTTCGGTGTACTTTGTTTCTCACCGGTATTTACGCAAAGTAAAATATCGTGTGCATTACTATCTTCCTCTTCAACATAATGCGAATCATTACTTGCTATAATTTTTACATTGTATTTTCGAGCTAAGCGAACTAATTCTTCATTCACTTTATTTTGTTCTGGAATACCATGTCGTTGCAATTCAACATAATAATCTTCGCCAAATAAATCGAGCCACCACTTAAATTCTCTTTCCCCTGCTTCGGGTCCGTCTTTCAGAATAGTTTTCGGAACCAAGGCCCCTAAACAACAGGTTGAGGCAATGAGACCTTCGTGATATTTTAAAATTAATGATTTATCAATTCGAGGATATTTACTATATAAACCTTCGGTGAAACCTAGCGAGCAAAGTCGAATTAAGTTTTTATATCCTTGTTTATTTTTCGCCAGTAACAATTGATGGCAGCGAACATCCTTTTTTTCCTTTGTAAATGTTTGTATGGTTCGATCTTCCACCACATAAAACTCGCAGCCAACAATAGGTTTTACAAGTAGGTTACCACTTTCATCTTTATACTTCTTAGCTTCCTTAACAAAATCAAAAACACCAAACATGTTTCCATGATCGGTTATTGCCATGGCCGGCATGCCATCCGCTATAGCCTTCTTATATAGTTTCTTAATGCTGCTTGCGCCATCCAATAAAGAATATTGCGTATGGTTATGGAGATGAGAGAATTTCACCAAGCGAAGGTATTATTGAATTAATTTGTTTGTAGCTCTGTGAGAAAGGAGTTATCCTCATTTTTGTATATGATTTTATTCCCTTCAGATCCAAACGTAAAACTTTGAGCACCCGGATGAAATTAGAATTTTAAGTATTGAAATGAAGTTTGCAATCAGCAGGTATATAATCCCTTGACGCTCGAGTCACAAATCAATATTATTAACACTTGAATCCTCCATAAATTTATCAAAAGGAATGATAAAAAATTAAAATTCGGCAGGCAACAACGTTCTAAATCATCTAAACCGTAAAAAACTATAGTCAGGCATCATTCAACATCTCTGATAGCCTAAACTTATTTATATCAATTTAGAAATAGCGGATTCCAATGTTCGCAACATGGGTTCTATCTGATCCAATTTACAGGTTCCCACGCTTAAACGATACCAATCGCTTTCCCGGTCAGCGCCAAAAGCTGCAAATGGAACTACTGCTAACGAAGCTTCTTGAAGTATGTAATCTGAAATATCCTGTGTAGTTTCAATACGAGTTCCATCCGATTTTGTTAAGCCCTTTAAGGCAAATCGAATGGTGAGGTACATCGCTCCTGCCGGCGCAATAATTTCAACGGGTAAGCCTTGTTGCTTCAATTGTATGAAGCCATTATACACAGCTTGTAATCGTTTGTCAATATTTTCTTTCGTATGTTTTAAATCTGTGTGAACCTGTTGTAATTGTTGTAAGTAGTTGGCTGTTCCAACTTGCTCTGCCATCGGACTCCAAGCTCCAATATGACTCAAAATACCCTTCATTTTATCAATAACCACTGAAGGGCCAAATGCCCAACCTACCCGAACACCGGTAGCACACATAGATTTACTAATGCCATCAATAAAAATGGTATAGTCTTTTAATTCAGGAAATAAACTTACAGGATTGTAATGCACGGCATCACCATAAGTAAGCGTCCAATAAATTTGGTCATATAAAATATATAATGGTTTTTCATCGGCACTGCGTTGTTTATTTTCAGCTATCACCGCTTCACAAATTTTTGTGAGCTGATCTTTACTATATAAGGTACCCGTAGGATTTAAAGGAGAACACAACGCTAATAAACAAGCTCCTTTAAAATGTGGAATCAATTGCTCTGCCGTTGGTAAGAAGTTACTTTCCGGAGTTGCCTCAATACAACAATGTTCTCCATCTACAAAATGAGTATAATGATTATTATTCCATGAAGGTACCGGATAAATAATCTTTTCTCCTTGATCACAAATGGTACGATAAGCAGCATAAATAAGAGGTCGTCCTCCACCGGAAATAAGATAGTCGTTCGGTGAATAATCTAAACCTAATTCCGATTTGATGAAATGAGCAACAGCCGCACGAAGTTCCGGAATACCATTGGCTGGTGGATAATTCGTTTTTTTATTGCGATAAGCCTCCACAATACAATCTTCTAATACTTGCGGAATCGGGAACACCGAAGGATCAAAATCACCAATGGTAAAGTTATAAATGGTTGCTCCCTGTTTAATTCGATCATTAATTTCGTTACCCAATTTGATAATTTCCGAAGGAATTAACGTTTGAGCTAAATGAGATATCCTTGCCATAGCACTAAATAACTACAAAAGAATGACATGGAAAACGCTTTCAAAAAATAAATTTCAATACCCCCTTAAACCTTTGGCGATGAAGAAGCTCAGAGGCCGGTTTTTTGGATTTGTTTCTTTTTACTTCCATTTTAAATGTTTCTTTACCCTATGAAAAAATTTACTTTACTAGTTGCGTTGTTGTTTGCCTTCAGTTTTGCACAAGCACAGCAAAATATACTTTTAATCATTGCAGATGATTTAGGTGCCGACTATTGCGGATTCACTCCTGGTGCTAACGATACCGCTAATATGCCCAATGTTCGATCTTTAATTCCAAAATCAGTTTACTTTACCAATGCCTGGGCATCGCCATATTGTTCATCCACTCGTGCCGGCATGCTCACCGGAAGATATTCATTCCGGCATGGTGTAGGCACCGTTATAGGCGGTAGTGGAAGCAATGACCTAGACAGTGCTGAAGTTACTATCGCGGATATGTTGAAATATCATGCTCCCTTAACTTATCGAACAGCTAATATTGGTAAATGGCATGTGAACCAACAAACACCTATTAAAACAAAATGGCCAACACAAAAATTTGGGTACGACTTATACAAAGGGAATTTTTTAGGCGAACTTTCTGATTATTATAATTGGACAAAAATTACCAATGGCCTACAAACCGATACTATTACAACCTACGCCACCACCGAAACGGTGAACGATGCTATCGCTTGGCTCGATACCCTACCTTCTAACAAACCATTTTTTATGTGGCTTGCATTCAATGCACCGCATAGTCCGTTTCATTTGCCACCGGCTAATTTACATACCGTTCCAGGATTAACCGGAACACCGCAGCATATCAATGCCAATCGCTCACTCTATTTTAAAGCTATGACGGAGGCTATGGATACTGAAATTGGACGATTAATTCAATGGATGAAAACGAATAACCGATTCGACAGTACAACCATTATTTTTATGGGCGACAATGGGAATGATAAACGCGTGAGTCAAATAGCCGATTCATCTCATGTTAAAGGTACACTGTATGATTATGGTGTTCACGTTCCTTTCTTAATTTCAGGAAATCGAGTTGTAAACCCCAATCGTAGTAGCGATGCCTTAGTAAATGTTCAAGATGTTTTTGGTACAACTATGGATTTAGCCAACTTTACTAATTGGGTTAGCGCCTACCCTTCCACAAATACCTTAGATAGCAAAAGTTTATATCCTATTCTTATCAATCAACTAACGGATGTTCGCGACTATAGTTTCACTGAATTATTTACAACCCCTACCGCAACCGTGCAAGATGGAAAAACGATTCGAACTAAAGATTATCACCTCATTCGGTTCGATAACGGACAAGAAGCTTTTTACCATATTGCCGTTGATCCGGAAGAACAACTCGAATTGCTAAGTACTTCTATGACATCCAACGATACCGGTAATTACATTCTTCTGTGCAATTATATGAATGCTCTTTTGGCAACACCTTATTGTTCCGGAGCCTTATCTACGAGGGATGTTCAAACATTATCTCCAAATTTTCAATCGAACAGCGACTACTTACAAGCATCATTTGAAAAAGATTTTACATGGCAACTCCTTTCTTTAGAAGGGAAGGTAATTCTGAATGGTCGTTCCGATAAAAAACGCTTGCTTTTATCAACAAACAATTTGGTTCCGGGGTATTACATTTTCCAACTCGTGGCAAACAACCAACGGTGGAATTATAAATGGATAAAGAATTAGTATAGAAACTATTACTTAGTGCAACTTTCTTTAGCATGGGTTCAATTCGTTTAATGCAAAAGGGGAAGTTGTAAGTCATTAAAAAAAGGTCATTGCGCTTAGCCATGACCTTTTTTAATTTTATTTCGTAGCAACCGGTAAAATTCCGGAAGCATATTCACAAACAAAATTTAAACTACATCCGGAATTTCCTGTGGGTATAGTTTACTTTCAAGTTTGTGTTTCAAGGCTTTGAAGCCGTCAATAGTTTCTTTAATATCTTGCTCCGTATGAACTGCTGTTGGAATTAAGCGTAAAATAATATGCCCCTTTGGAATAACAGGATAAACAACAATAGAACAAAAGATATTGTAATTCTCACGCATATCTACAATTAATTGCGATGCTTCTGCAACACCGCCGTGCATATACACCGGAGTTACCGGAGAATCGGTTTTACCAATATCAAATCCGTTTTCTGTAAGTTGTTTTTGAAGTGAACGAACATTTTCCCATAAACGTTCTCTCAATTCCGGGCAGTTACGTAATAATTCTAATCGCTTTAAATTTCCAATTACAATAGGCATTGGTAAACTCTTCGCGAATATTTGTGATCGAAGATTGTATCGTAAGAAGTTTATAATATCCCGATCGCCAGCCACAAAACCACCGATAGAAGCCATACTCTTTGCGAAGGTTGAGAAATAAACATCAATTTGATCCTGACAACCTTGTTCTTCACCCACACCGGCACCCGTAGCACCCATCGTACCAAAACCATGCGCATCATCTACCAATAAACGGAAATCATATTTCTTCTTCAGATCACAGATTTCTCGTAATTTACCCTGATCTCCGGCCATTCCAAATACACCCTCTGTGATTACCAAAATGCCACCACCAGATTCTTCAATCATTTTTGTGGCACGAACCATTTGTTTTTCAAAATCTTCTATATCATTGTGTTTGAATACATAACGATGTGCGGGCACCATGCGTAAACCATCTAAAATACAGGCATGACTTTCCGCATCATAAACCACAACATCTCGTCGACCGCATAAACAATCCACAATGGAAGCCATTCCTTGATAACCATAATTCAATAAGAAAGCATCTTCCTTAGCAACAAAATCAGCTAATTCTTGCTCTAGTTGCTCGTGCAAGGTTGAATTACCACTCATCATTCGAGCCCCCATAGGATATGCTAAACCATATTGCTGCGCAGCTTCCGCATCTGCTTTACGAACCTCAGGATGGTTGGCCAAACCTAAATAATTATTTAAACTCCAAACCACACGCTCCTTCCCCTGAAAAATCATACGGTTTGCGATTTCTCCTTCCAAACGTGGAAACGCAAAGTAACCGTGTGCCTTTTCTTGATACTGTCCGATAGAACCTTTGTTTTTCGAGAATTTCTCAAATAAATCTGCCATGTTTATATATTAGGTTTAAAAGTGCCGCAAAAATAATCAAAAGATAATGGTTTATGGCAGTTTATAAAGCATTTTTGCAAACTAAACCCTAATGAGGATGCGATTGATTTTATTCGGACTATTTCTGTTTACTTCTTGGCAATGTTATTCAAAACCACGTTTGGAACGACCAAAATTGGTGGTAGGAATCGTAGTAGACCAAATGCGTCCTGATTTTTTATACCGTTATTACGACCGTTACGGTCATGGTGGATTTAAACGATTGATGAAAGAAGGCCATGAATGCCAAAACACCCTGATCAATTATCTTCCATCGTATACCGGGCCCGGGCATGCCGCCATTTACACCGGAAGTGTACCCGCCTTGCATGGTATTTCGAGTAATGATTGGTATGAGCGAAGTAATTCAAAAGCCATGTATTGTGTTGCTGATAGTGAAGTAAAGGGTGTTGGTGGAAGCGACAAAGCGGGTAAAATGAGTCCGAAAAATTTATGGGCTAATACGATTACCGATGAATTGCGTTTAGCTACTAACTTCAAATCAAAAACGATTGCTATCTCCTTAAAAGATCGGGCTTCTATTTTGCCGGGAGGGCATACATCCAATGGCTCTTATTGGTTAGATGATAGTTTGGGTTATTTCATGACGAGTACCTTTTACATGAACGATTTACCGCAGTGGGTTCAAGAATTTAACGGGAAGAAATTAGCAGAATCGTATATGAATCAGGGTTGGAATACACTTTATCCGATTCAAACCTACGCCATGAGCACCTCGGATAATAATCGTTATGAAGGACGCTACTTGAGCGATTCCTTTCCAACTTTTCCTCATCGCCTATCTCCCTTAAAGAAAAGTGATATTCGAAAAACATGTTATGGGAATGATTTAATAAAAGACTTCGCTTTATCTGCCTTAGAAGGCGAAGATTTAGGGAATGACGACATAACCGATTTTCTCTGCATCAGCTTTTCTTCTACCGATTATGTAGGCCATCAATTCGGGCCGAACTCCATTGAAGCGGAAGATTGTTATTTACGTTTAGATAAAAATTTGGAAGAGATATTGAATACGTTAGACAACAAATATGGACGAAATAACTATACTGTTTTTCTAACGGCTGATCATGGTGCCGCTCATAATCCGGCTTTTTTAAATGACCATAAAATGCCCGGTGGATTTCTCTTTGGAAGAAAGCTAAAAGATACGCTGAATGCAATGCTTTTTAGTAAATTTCAGTACAAAAACTTAATTCAAGATGTGAGTGAAAACTATATTTGGCTGAGCGATTCAGCCTTATCTACCAAGGTAATTTCTCGAGACAATCTGTTACAAGCCACCCTTGATCTTGTAAAGTTTATGCCTGAAATTACGTTTGCAGTAGACATCAATCAAGTTCAACAAGCATCAATACCTGATGTTATACGAACTATGGCATTAAATGGTTTTGTACGTAAACGCTCCGGCGATATACTGCTCTTATTAAATCCAGGTTGGATTGATGCGTATTATAAAACCGGAACCACCCATGGCACATGGAATCCATATGATACACATATTCCGTTGCTTTGGTTTGGCTGGGGAATACAGCCTGGAACTACTTTACGAGAAACCTATATGACAGATATTGCAGCTACCTTAGCTACATTATTACATATTCAAATGCCTAATTCTTGTATCGGTAAAACAATAACAGAACTCATTAAACCATAGCGATGAATGCAGATATAATTGCCTATAACCATGCTTTGATGCCCGAAGACCAAGCCATTTGTGAAATTCTATTTACAGAAATCAATAAGGAATTAAAAGAAGCCGAAAGCAAAATTTGGCATCGCCATCCTGTTTGGTTTTTAGAAGGAAACCCTGTAGTTGGTTATGTAAAAATGAAGGAAGGTGTACGATTATTATTTTGGAGCGGACAAAGTTTTGAAGAAGAAGAATTAATAAACGAAGGCAGCTTCAAAGCCGCCGAAAAACGATACCATTCCTCCAAAGAAATCAAAAAAATCATTTTACGTTCTTGGTTAAAAAAGGCACGAACTATTCAATGGGATTATAAAAACATAGTGAAGCGCAAAGGAAAATTAGAACGTTTAAAATAAATTTCCAACGGTTCATGTAAGAATTTCATTTGGAAGAATAGTATTTCAGGCTATTGCATATGTGCTTATGCCCTATTATTTTTGAAGGAAATTATAAACCATAAAATTCAAACCATGAACCGAATTCTATTTCTTATTTTAATTTGCCTGCCTTCTTTGGCAATAGCACAAAAAACAATTACAGGTAAAGTTGAAGACAAAGAAGGACAAGGTATTTCCTTTGCGAATATTCGGGAGAAAAGTACCTCCAATGGAGCCATTGCCGATTTGAATGGCAACTTCATTCTTAAACTTAAATCATCCAATGCAACACTGGTTATTTCAGCCGTTGGTTTTGAAAGCAAAGAATTTTCCTCTGATGAGAAGAAATTTGTTTTGGATAAAAGTTCGAAAGTGATGAACGTAGTGCAAATTGTTGGGAGTCGGAATACCAGCAGAACCAAAATGAATAGTATCGCACCGGTAGATGTTATCAACATTAAAGACGTAACGAACAAAAACGGTCAGCTTGATTTGAACCAATTGCTACAGTACGCCGCGCCTTCGTTTAATAGTAACCGACAAAGTGGTAGCGATGGTGCCGACCATATTGATCCGGCTTCTTTACGAGGATTAGGACCTGATCAAACCTTGGTACTATTAAATGGAAAGCGATATCACCAAAGTAGTTTGGTTAACTTATACGGTTCTCGTGGCAGAGGGAATAATGGAACCGACTTAAATACCATTCCGGCTGCAGCCATTGAACGTATTGAAATTCTTCGTGATGGTGCCGCTGCACAATATGGAAGCGATGCCATTGCCGGTGTAATTAATATAGTATTACGTAATAGTAACGATAATGTTACAGTAGGAATTTCAGATGGTTTTTATAACGCGAAATATAATTATGATGATAAATCTATTGATGGCAATAATTTCAATGCGAATATTAATTATGGCTTCAAACTTAATTCACATGCCAATGTAAATCTTACACTAGATTATAATATGCGCGATCATACCAACCGCGCTAAAACTGCTGCCGATAGCTTATTGGCTCGTCGAGAATTTGGTGACCCTAAAGCATCGAATCTTTCGTTTTTCTTGAATAGTAATTATTCCTTAAATGATCGTAGTGAGCTATACCTCTTTGGAGGTCTGAATAAGCGCAACGGGGAAGCCTTTGCCTGGACTCGCTTTCCCGGTGACGAAAGAAATGATCCTGCCATTTATCCAAACGGCTTTGATCCGATTATTACGTCTGATATTATGGATCATTCTTTCACTCTTGGCTTCCGAAATAGTTTTAAAAACAATTGGAATTTGGATATCAGTGCTACGAATGGAGCAAACAGATTTCATTATGGCGTAAAAAATTCCTTGAATCGTTCTATGGGTGCTACTACCCCTACCACCTTTGATGCCGGTGGTTTTGGCTTAGCGCAATCAACTATTAATCTCGATATGCGTAAAAAGTTCAACACCATTTTAAACGGTTTTAATTTAGCCTTTGGTGGAGAATTTCGCTTGGAAAATTATTCCGTAACTGCTGGCGAAGAAGCTTCTTACAAACAATACGATACGTTGTATGCACCCGGTTCACAAGGATTTCCGGGCTTTCAACCCGGAGATGAAATCTCCAAAGGAAGAAATAGCCAAGCACTCTATCTAGATGGTGAGTTAAACGTTACAAAAAACTGGGATATAGAGGCCGCGCTCCGTTTTGAAAATTACAGCGATTTCGGAACAGCACTAACATGGAAATTAGCAACTCGATATGATATAGTTAAAGGACTGGCTATTCGAGGTTGTGCAAATACAGGCTTCCGAGCGCCGTCGTTACCTCAAAAATATTTCAATAGTACCATAACTAATTTCGTTGCCGGAAATGCCGTTGATGTGCTCATAGCGCGAAATGAAGGCCAAGTAGCCAATGCCTTAGGTATAGAAAAATTAAAACAAGAACGTAGCAATAATTATTCGTTAGGGATTGCTGTGAATCCGTTGAAGAATTTGAATATTACTATCGATGGTTACCTCATTCAAGTTAAAGACCGCATTGTTCTTACCGGACAATTTACAGATGCCGATTCAAGTATAGGCGGTTTGTTACAAGCGGTAAATGTTAGTCGCGCTCAATTGTTTACCAATGCTGTAAGCACAACAACTAAAGGTTTGGATGTAGTTGCCACCTACGGTTATTTGCTTAAGAATAGCAAATTAAACTTCATGTTAGCCGCTAACTTCAATAAACTCACGATTGATGATATCTATACCAACGCGAAACTTCAAGGCAAAGAAGATATTTATTTTGATATGCGCGAAACGTACTTCCTAAAAACCAGTGCTCCTCCTAGTAAACTATCGTTCAGTGTGGATTATATTATAAGCAAACTGACTGCCACGCTTCGTTTAACCCACTTTGGCGAGGTAAAACTTGCCAATTGGAATTACGATGAAACCATGTTAGATGTGTATAAAGCTAAAATGGTTACAGATCTTTCTTTATCCTATAAAGCAACACCTGCCTTACTGATTACCTTGGGAAGTTCAAATTTGTTTAATGTTTACCCCGATATGCACGACCCAATATTAACAGAAAGTGGAGGTGCCTGGGATCCGGTTCAAATGGGGTATAATGGTCGATTCATTTTTGCCAAGGCAAGATTGAATTTCATCAGAAAATAAGCTTTCGAAACAAACCTTCAATTCGGAACTAAATATCTTTTCCTGTCAAAGGGAAAGGATCGTTGCAAACGGCATAACAATCTGTACTTTAAAATGAAATTTTGGAAGGTTATGCCTTGAAAGATCGATACGATTCAAAAGAATCCTAAAAAATCGGTGTCCCTAGAATAATCACGAAAAGCATCTTAAATACAAATAAATTGTGAACGGAAAATTATTTTGGTATTATTTTTGATTGCTCCGACGTTTTTTCCTACATTCGCGTTCCCAATTTGGCAACGCACGTGCAAATTTTCTTAAGTTAACAGACTGCTACCGTTAATCTAACTAAAGGGTTTTGTCCTTTTGGGATTTTTGTTTTTAAAAACGTTTAAAAAATTTATGGCTGTAAAAAACGCTAAAGTTACTGAACGAATCCGATTCGGAAAGATTAAAGAATCCTTTGATACCCCCGATTTACTTGACATTCAGCTCGCGTCCTTCTCCGAATTCCTTCAATTGGAAACCACACCGGATAAGCGTAATAACGAGGGATTGTTTCGGGTATTTAAAGAGAATTTCCCTATTACCGACACGCGAAACATTTTCGTTCTAGAGTTTCTCGACTACTTTGTAGATCCACCGCGTTACACGATTGAAGAATGTATCGATCGTGGTTTAACGTATTCCGTACCCTTAAAGGCAAAATTGCGTTTAAGTTGTAACGATGAGGAACATATTGATTTTGAAACCATCGTTCAGGATGTATTCTTAGGAAATATCCCGTACATGACCCCTCGAGGAACATTCGTAATTAATGGTTCTGAGCGTGTAATCGTTTCTCAATTGCATCGTTCGCCAGGTGTATTTTTCGGACAAAGTACCCACCCTAACGGAACTAAAATCTACTCCGCTCGTGTTATTCCATTTAAAGGAGCATGGATGGAGTTTGCAACAGATATTAACAATGTTATGTACGCCTATATCGACCGTAAGAAGAAATTCCCGGTAACGATGTTGTTACGTGCTATCGGCTATGAAACGGATAAAGATATTCTGGAATTATTCGGAATGGCTGATGAAGTTAAAGCCGACAAGAAAACGCTTGAAGATCATATTGGTGCGCGTTTAGCGGCTCGTGTGCTTCGTAGTTGGACGGAAGATTTCGTAGATGAAGATACTGGTGAAGTTGTTTCCATCGAACGTAATGAAGTTATCTTAGATCGTGATTCAGTGTTAACAGAAGATAACATCGACATGATTATCGATTTAGGAATCAAATCGATCTTCTTACAAAAAGAGGAAACTGGTGGTGATTTCTCTATCATTTACAACACATTAAATAAGGATACCTCTAATTCAGAATTAGAAGCTGTTCAACATATCTATCGTCAGTTGCGTTCAACTGATGCGCCGGATGATGAAACAGCACGTGGTATTATTGATAAATTATTCTTCTCCGATAAACGTTACGATTTAGGTGAAGTTGGTCGTTACAAAATTAACCGTAAGCTAAACTTCCCTCAAACCATCACGAAAAAGGTCCTTACAAAGGACGATATTATTGCCATCATTAAATACTTGGTTCAGTTAACAAACGCCAAAGTGGATATTGATGATATCGATCACTTAAGTAATCGTCGTGTTCGTACCGTGGGTGAACAACTCTATGCTCAATTTGGTGTTGGGCTAGCTCGTATGGCTCGTACCATTCGTGAACGTATGAATGTTCGTGATAATGAGGTATTTACACCAATTGATTTGATTAATGCACGAACGTTATCGTCGGTAATTAATTCATTCTTCGGAACAAGTCAGTTATCACAATTTCTAGATCAAACAAATCCATTATCAGAAATCACGCACAAACGTCGTATCTCCGCCCTCGGGCCAGGAGGTTTAAGTCGTGAGCGTGCAGGCTTCGAGGTTCGTGACGTACACTACTCGCACTACGGTCGTTTATGTACGATTGAAACACCGGAAGGACCTAACATTGGTTTGATTTCTACCCTTTGTGTTCATGCCAAGATCAATGAAATGGGCTTTATTGAAACACCGTACCGTAAAGTAAAAGACGGTAAAGTGGAGAATAAACTTGTGTTCTTGAGTGCCGAAGAAGAAGATGAAGCAAAAATTGCGCAAGCTGATGTGGAAGTAGATCCGAAAGGGATGTTTACGGAAGATAAAATCCGTTCACGTCAAACCGGCGACTTCCCTATTCTCGATAAAGATGAAGTTGAATTTATGGATGTGGCTCCGAACCAGATCGTTGGTTTGAGTGCTTCCTTGATTCCTTTCTTAGAACATGATGATGCGAACCGTGCTTTGATGGGATCGAACATGCAACGTCAAGGTGTGCCTTTATTACGTCCTGAAGTACCTATCGTTGGTACTGGTTTGGAAGCTAAAGCCGCTCGTGACGCGCGTATTCAAATTACCGCCAATGGTGATGGTGTAGTTGAGTTTGTAGATGCTAATGAAATTCATGTTCGTTATAAGCGTACTGAAACCGAACGATTGATTTCGTTTGATGACGATTTAGTAGTTTATAAGCTTACTAAATACGCGAAAACAAACCAAAGCACCAGTATGAACCTTAAACCACATGTGGTAAAAGGACAATCGGTTAAAGAAGGTGATTTCCTTACAGATGGCTATGCCACTAAGGATGGTGAGTTAGCGTTAGGTCGTAACTTAACCGTTGCCTTCATGCCTTGGAAAGGTTACAACTTCGAGGATGCGATTGTAATAAATGAAAAAGTAGTTCGTGAAGACTGGTTCACATCGGTGCATATTGATGAGTATGAATTAGAAGTTCGTGATACTAAATTAGGAGAAGAAGAACTTACCCCGGATATTCCAAATGTAAGTGAAGAAGCAACTAAAGATCTTGATGAGAATGGTATCATTCGTTTAGGAGCTCACGTAAAAGAAGGCGATATCTTAATTGGGAAAATTACTCCTAAAGGTGAAACCGATCCTACGCCTGAAGAAAAATTATTACGTGCCATCTTTGGTGATAAAGCCGGTGATGCGAAAGATGCTTCTTTAAAAATGCCTCCATCGATTGAAGGTGTTGTTATAGGCAAGAAATTGTTTGCTCGCGCTACAAAAGATAAGAACTCAAAGGTTCGTGAGAAAACAGCTGTAGAGAAAATTGAAAAAGTTCATCAGGAAAATCTGGAACAAATAAAAGAGAATCTTTATAGCAAACTTGAAAAATTACTTGAATCGAGCGAGTCTGCAGGTGTTACAAACCACTATGGAGAAATAGTATTAGGTAAGAAAGCGAAGTTCACGCAAAAGGCTATTAAATCAATTGACTTCGAAACGGTAAATCCTTTGAACTGGACTACCGACGAGAAAATGAATGATTTAGTAAATCAGTTGCTGCACAATTATAACATTCGTTATAACGAAGAAATTGGTCGTTACAAACGTGAGAAATTCAATATCACAATTGGTGATGAATTACCAAGTGGTGTACTAAAATTAGCTAAAGTATATCTTGCTAGTAAACGTAAGTTGAAAGTGGGAGATAAAATGGCAGGTCGTCATGGTAATAAAGGAATTGTATCGCGTATTGTTCGTCAGGAAGATATGCCTTTCCTTGAGGATGGAACACCGGTTGATATCGTGTTAAATCCGTTAGGGGTACCTTCTCGTATGAACCTTGGTCAAATTTACGAAACCATCCTAGGTATGGCTGGTAAGAAATTAGGAGCCAAGTTTGCAACACCAATATTTGATGGTGCTACGCGTGAAGAAATCGAAAGCAAAGTTCAAGAAGCTAACTTACCTGATTGGTGTCATACTTACTTATTCGACGGTGAAACCGGAGAGCGTTTCCATCAGAAAGCAACCGTTGGTGTAATTTACATGATGAAACTTCATCACCTTGTAGATGATAAAATGCATGCTCGTTCTATTGGACCATACAGTTTGATTACACAACAACCTTTAGGTGGTAAAGCACAATTCGGAGGTCAGCGTTTTGGTGAAATGGAAGTTTGGGCGATTGAAGCCTATGGAGCTTCGAACATTTTACAAGAATTGCTTACCCTTAAATCGGATGATATTACCGGACGTGCAAAAGCGTATGAATCTATCGTTAAAGGAGACAACTTACCAAAATCTGGTATCCCTGAATCCTTCAATGTATTAGTACATGAATTGCGCGGATTAGGCCTAGACCTTCATTTCGAAAATTAATAGTAAAGAATTTTCATATCAAAAGACTGTCATAATTGGCAGTCTTTTTTTTGTGTGTTAGTTTCTTCATTGCAAAAAATTAATGCTACAATTCATAAATAAATATTTCCTTTATACCCGAATTAAAACAAATGCGATTTATTCTACTTACGATTCTTTCATTGATTACTATTACTACATTCTCTCAAGCAAAAAAAACTATTGCCGTTGGGTTTTACAATTTGGAGAATTTTTATGATACCATCAATGACCCGTTCACTGATGACGATGAATTTACTCCGGATGGCGCTAATGCCTATACACCAGCAGTGTTTTGGGAGAAAGTTGAAAAATTGTCATCGGTAATTTCACAAATGGCCATGGATAAAACGGATGATGGTTTAGCCATCCTTGGTGTTGCGGAAATTGAAAATGGTGATGTTCTTCGAACCCTTTGTAAAAGTGCTAAACTTAAAAGTAGAAACTGGAAGGTAGTACAATTTGATGGCCCCGATGGACGTGGCGTGGATTGCGCTTTATTATACAACCCCGCCCTTTTTAAAGTACTTCAAGCGAGTTCACTTACGGTTGAAGTTGAGGAAGGTGATCGTCCAACACGTGATGTTCTCTACGTTACCGGTAAATTATTAAATGATACCGTGCATGTTTTTGTAAATCACTGGCCTTCACGAAGAGGTGGTGAAGCGGCCACCAGAGCAAAACGCGGATTGGCGGCATCGGTTTCGAAAAAGGTAATTGATTCACTCGTACAGAAGAACCCAAATGCGAAAATCATTAATATGGGAGATTTGAATGACGATCCAATCAATAAAAGTGTAACGGAAGTTTTAGGTGCAAAAGGCAATGAAAAGGAAGTTAAACCGGGTGGTCTGTATAATCCTTGGGTTTCATTCTACAAAAGAGGTTTAGGTACGATGGCCTATCAAGATACGTGGGGATTGTTTGACCAAATCATCATTTCTTACGGCTTTATTAATGATAAAAGCGCAGGATTGCATTTTATAGAAAATGAAGTATTTAATCGTAGTTTCATGATTGAGAAATTCGGACAATACAAAGGTTATCCTAAACGTTCTTACAGTAATGGTGTTTGGAATGGTGGTTATAGCGATCACTTTCCAACCATTATCTATTTGAAAATGTAATTCGAAGTTCTATACTCAAGTAAAGTTATCTACTTAGTTAACAAATAGCCACGCACATGGTAAAGTTTAAAGAGGGAGTCTTGCTTGTAGAAGGATATCTTTTGAAATTGTATTTTGACTGAATCTGTAAAGTAAATTAAGGAATCACTCGGCATGAAATATGTTTTTTGTGAAATATCTATCAAGGCCATTCCACTGGAAACAGCCTCCGCATTTTTTCGCTCCAATAAGTTACGATAATGCGTTAAAACTGAATCCGGTAAGCACGATTTTATTTTGCCTGAATCAGAAACTAGATAGAGGTTATCTCTTAAAAATAATCCGAAATGGACAGAATCCGACTCCATATCAATTCCGGTATCAAACGATTTTAGTCGATTATAACCGGCTATATGGAGGTAACCGGATGAAGTATCTTTTCCTTCTTCCTGAAGAATATAAAGATCATGCTCTGTGCTAACCGGTTTTACTTTCGGTATAGAAAAAATAATCTGCATGGTTTCTTCATCATCATTTTCCGCTGCTGTTTTTAATTGTTGCATTGCCTTTTCTTCTAACCAAGGATTCAGCGCGGTAATCGCACCTCTTCGATTTAAAAAATCAAGAATCGATTGTATTGAAGCTACATCTTCATCCGGAATAGATACCTCCTTGGATGTTACCAATTTACCTTCAACCAAAAGACCATTCCGCTTTAAATTTCGTTCCAAACGATTAACCTGATTGCGTATGCTCATTTGAAACATTCCCCACGGACCAATTGCTGCCAAAAACAAAATGGTAAGCAAACTCGTTGGAACAAATATAATATTGTCTATTCTAGACGTTATAATATAAATGCTTATTACTAATAACCATATTCCAAGTATTAAAACTAAGTATCGATCTTCTGTTATACCATAACTCGTTATTCTAGACAAAATAGAAATGAAGTAAAGTGATAACAAGGGTAATAACGTATAAAAAAAATACTGCGTAAAAACATAAACAATTCTGTTCTCTTTATTTAAGCGAATTGGGTAAGCAAGTAAATAAGAAAGTGTACCGAGTATGGAAAATATTAGAATAGGAATACACACCCATCCTTTCGGGTAATGATGGTACATCAATATTTTGAAAATATAAGCATACAGAATGACCAAATAAACTACAACGATAGGTATGAGAACATACTGTAGAAAAATACGAAGCCATTTTTTATAGTCCGTGGCTTCTTTAAAGCCAGTAAAGTCGGTAGGGAAATTAATAAAAAAGAAAATGGTATTGAAGACCAAAAAAATAAACAACACCAAATCCAGATACCAATTAAACGACAAATGAAATCCAAATAGTTTATCAATAGCTAAAAGCGCAGAACCTAATCCTATAAATAAGGCTACGGAAAAAAGAAGGGAGGTAATCAGGTTAGAAAACAAATACTGATTAAACTGCCAAAAGCTTTTTATTTCAGTGATTTTTTGAAAAGCCGCAAGGGAAACTAATAAGTGAAAACAAATAAAGAAGAAAACAAATCGAGACAGAAAAAGTGTTCCTGTTACAAAAGGAAATATTCCGGAGGAATGAAATAATCGTGGGGAAATGGAAAAATAATGCAATCCCAATACACTGAACCCGAGAAGCAACAATCCTAATTGGGTACTTTTACTTAGTTTATTACGTTCGCTAAAAATTGTGAAGGCTGCAAAAAGGGAAATGCCACAAACACATTCATAAAATAATTTAGCACAAATAAATTCACTTCGCACCAAATGTCCACGGCCTCCATGTATTTCAAGTAAAATAAAAATGTATGCTAGTAATGCCGATAAAATTGGTATCGGAAATCGTTGGATGGCATCCTGAGTACTACCCGTTAACTTCTTAAGGATTGACCACATGATAAAATATTTGGCTTTAAAAATAAACACCTAATCGTTAACTTTGCTCAATTCTTTTAACACATCCGGAAATGAAAAAAATAGTATATAGTTCATGGTTGTTACTTCTAGTTTTTTCATGTAAAAAAGATCCTCAGGTTATATTACCCGGACAAACTACTCCATACAATTTAACGATACCATCTAGTTTGCCAAAGTTGGTAATTCCATCTGAAAACCCGTTAACGGTTGAAGGTGTTGCGTTGGGAAGAAAACTATTTTACGACAATATTCTATCAGCGAATAATACCATGAGTTGTGCAAGTTGTCATCAATTCAAAAATTATTTTGTTGATAGCAATAAAGCTTTTAGTGTAGGTATTGATAACATAGCCGGAACCAGAAATTCGATGCCTTTATTTAATATGGGGTATGCGAAAAATTATTTTTGGGATGGTGGCGCTACCTCTTTAGAAGCTCAAGTATCCGGCCCTATTACGAATAAGATTGAATTGCATGAAACCTTAGAAAACGTTGTTTCAAAATTGCAAGCACATCCGCAATATCCTGATCTATTCAAAAAAGCTTTTGGTTCGGATCGAATTACTACAAAACATTTGTTCTACGCTATTGCGCAATTTGAACGCACGCTAATTTCCGGAAATTCAAAATTTGATCAATGGCGAAAAGGTTTGGTACAACTTACAGACGCAGAAACTCGGGGTATGAATTTGTACAACGATGAGAATAAAGGAGACTGTGTTCATTGTCATACCTTCGGAAGTACGTTCACAGATTTTGAATTTAGAAATACAGGACTTGATAGCATCCCTGTAGATAAAGGTAGAGGGCTTATTACCTTGAATTCGGCGGATGATGGCAAATTTAAAACGCCTAGTTTACGTAACATTGCAGTTACCGCGCCTTATATGCATGATGGTCGTTTTCTAACGCTTCAATCCTGCGTTGAACATTATAATAAGAATTTCCATTATACAGCTAATCTTGCTCCTGAACTAAAATCTAAGCTTAAGAATCGTTTGAGTGAACAAGATGTACAAGATATTGTTGCTTTTCTGAATACACTAACGGATGCAGAATTTATTACTAAGTCTGAATTTGACCGACCTTAATTCATTTTTAAGAATCAACTGATTTTGAATAGAAGGAATCACACAACGTCGCAATATGTTTTGTATTCCTCTTTTTCTTACCATTTAAATAAATCGAAATAAAAAATCCTATGAGCCTTTCCACAGAAATAAAAGATTATGAACAACTCTTACGTCAAAACAAGGAATGGGCACAGCGAGTTACGGAACAAGATCCGCATTTTTTTGAACGCCTCACGAATGTTCAAAAACCTAAGTACTTATGGATAGGATGCAGTGATAGTCGTGTTCCACCCGATCGAATTACAGGTACACAACCTGGCGAAATCTTCATCCATCGGAATATCGCCAATATGGTTGTGGATACTGATTTAAATTTATTGAGTGTATTAGAATATGCAGTCAATGTTTTATCGGTTGAACACGTAATCGTATGCGGGCATTATGGTTGTGGCGGCGTTAAAGCAGCCATGGAAAATAAAACCGCCGGACTCATTAATAAATGGCTGATTAATATTAAAGATGCCTATCGACATAATCGCGAAGAGCTTGATGCCATTACCGATGCTAAAAAGAAATTAGATAAACTCATTGAAGTAAATATTCGAGAACAGTTATTTAACCTCACTAAAACCAGTATTATACAAAAATCATGGCGCGAAAAGAAATCACCTCATTTGCATGGATGGGTTTATGATGTAGCTGATGGCTTAATTAATCCTATTTGTGATATTCCGGCAGGTAGCGAAATCGATCCTATATATCGATATGTTGACATTTAATTTACGTTTATGAAGATGCACTTATACCTCTAACCTTGAAATTTGCCAAATGAATCAAGTTAGATCGGTTGCTCAAATTTTTGAAACACCTACCCCCCATTTTGTCGGTGATGGTTTTCGCGTTCACAATTTTATTCCTGGTTTTGCGGCTTTAAGTATGCAACGTATGGATCCGTTTATCATGTTAGATTACAATTCACCGCATTACTTTCCACCTGCAGATACACCACGTGGTGTTGATGTGCATCCTCATCGTGGTTTTGAAACTGTTACAATTGCCTATCAAGGAAAAGTAGAACATCATGATAGTAGCGGTGGTGGCGGTATTATAAGTGAAGGAGATGTACAATGGATGACAGCGGCGCGTGGCGTTTTGCATAAAGAATTTCATGAGAAAGAATGGAGTAAACAAGGAGGATGGTTTCAGATGGTTCAATTATGGGTTAATTTACCGTCGGCGCATAAAATGAGTACACCTAAATATCAAGCCCTTGAAAACAATCAATTCGGAATATTTCATCTACCATCTGATCATGGTCTTGTGGAAGTAATTGCCGGGAATTACCAAGGAATAGAAGGCCCAGCTTCTACTTTTACACCTATTCATATGTACAATCTCAAGTTGTCACAAGGGGCTAACCTAAGTATTAATTTGCCCTCTTCTTATAATACAGGCATGGTTGTTATCAATGGAAGTATAAGTGTAAATGAATTACATAAAGCTCAAGCTAACCATTTTATTCTTATGCAAAATGATGGCGAAGAATTTACGGTGTCGGCTGAACAGGATGCATTTGTTCTTGTATTAAGCGGCGAGCCTATCGGAGAACCTATAGCTGCTCATGGGCCTTTTGTAATGAATACGCGAGAGGAAATTATTCAAGCCTTTGAAGATTTCCATCAAGGAAAGTTCGGTCATCTTGATTGATGCTAAGAATTATTCGAAAATAGTTTTTATTATTCTTGCAAAAGCCTCTACGTAGATTTATTACAATTAGTACACATGCTGACCGCCATTAATACTATAATTAGCTCCGGTTACAAACGAGGTGGCGTCGCTAGCTAGGAAAGAAACAAGGTATGCTACTTCATTGGTACCACCAAGGCGTCCCATAGGTATTTGAGCTACAATTTGTTCACGCACTTTTTCCGGAACAGCCATTACCATATCGGTACCTATATAACCTGGTGAAATGGTATTAACCGTAATTCCGTATTTCGCTACTTCCATGGCCAGTGTTTTGGTAAATCCGTGCATTCCTGCTTTGGCTGCGCTATAATTTGTTTGTCCGAACTGACCGCGTTGTCCGTTCACGCTACTAATATTTATGATACGTCCGAATTGTCGTTCAATCATACCATTAATAACATGTCGTGTAACATTAAACACACTATTAAGGTTTGTATTTATAACGGCATTCCAATCGTCTAACGACATTTTCGCAAAGCGGCCATCGCGTGTAATACCTGCATTATTAACCAAAATATCAATTGGGCCAATTTCTTTTTCTATGGATGAAACCATCGCACCCATACTATCGAAGCTACAAACATCGCCTTCAAATAATTCAATATTGAATCCGTTGTTTTTCATTGCCTCCATCCATTCATCCGCCTTTTGTTTACTACGATAGTTTCCAACAACATGATAGCCATCCTTTGCTAATTGTTCGCACATGGCAGTGCCTAAACCTCCGGTTGCACCCGTTACCAATGCAATTCGTTTATTATTCTTATCCATAGTTTAATTTTTTTACCAAGGTATTCATTTTTACATTGAAAGCAAATTTTAGATTGGATGAAATTTTTGTGATTCAAAATTTTTCGATTCTTCCCATTGAAATTCAACCTAAAACTAATTGAAAAGGTGTTTAGTATTCAATGGCATATGCCAGGGTAAGGATGCTAATTTCGATACCCTTAACACGAAGGAGTTCACGGGCACAAGCTTCTATTGTAGCTCCAGTTGTAAGAACATCATCCACTAACAATACATGTTTATTTCTAAGCGAAGTTTCTTCCTTTAGTTCAAAAGCCTGTTGCATATTTATTCGTCGTTGTTCTATATTTTTCTTGGTTTGTGATTCGGTATCTGTGGTGCGAACCAAACTATGTTTATTAATTCCAATGGGTATTATAGCTTGTATTCCTTCCGCTAATACTTCACTTTGATTGTAACCTCGCTTCCTTATCTTTTTATCGGAAAGCGGAACCGGTATCAAACAATCAATATGATCTAACCAATGATTGCTCATGCAATTTTTAGCTAAACGTTTCCCCAGTTCTATTCCAATATCTCGATTCCCACGATATTTCAATTCATGTAACATACGTTGCATTCCCGAAACTTTATGAAAGTAAAAGCCCGCTGCGGCTCTATTAAAATAAAACCTCCCGAAGAGTTTTCTAGCTACATCGTTCATTGCATAGGTATGAAATTGGGTAGGAATTACCTTCTGCCAACATCGCAAACAAATTTGCTCTTCATTGCCAATTAATTCGTCATAACAAGCATAACACAGTTTTGGATAGAATAGCGTATAGAGTGCTTCCGCACCGTTTAAAATTGTTTTCATCATCGTTTTTAGTTTGGTATGAACTATTTAAAAAAGCATGTGGTATAACCCTTCAATTTTGTTCACCATAGTTATTTCAATTTTATGTTTTGAAGCAGCGTTCAGTTTATTGTAACCCGACATATAAATTTTTTCAAATCCTAATTTCTCGGCTTCCGCAATGCGTTGCTCGATGCGATTTACCGCACGTATTTCACCGCTTAGTCCTACTTCACCGATAAAGCAACAGGTAGCTTGTAAGGGTCTATCTTCATAGCTTGAAAGTAAAGCACACAACACCGCCAAGTCGATGGCAGGGTCTTCAATACGCAGTCCGCCCGCGATATTTAAAAACACATCCTTCATAGCGAAATGAAAACCGCCCCGTTTTTCAAGCACGGCGAGTAATAATTGTAATCGACGTAAGTCGAATCCGTTGGCTGTTCGTTGTGGCGTTCCATAAACGGCTTGGGTAACCAAAGCTTGAACTTCAATTAATAAAGGACGAGCTCCCTCCATCGTAGCGGCAATTGCTATACCACTTAGGTTTTCTTCCTTTTGGGTAATTAATATTTCCGATGGATTAGAAACTTCACGCAATCCGTTTTCAACCATTTCATAAATACCTAATTCATGGGCAGCACCAAATCGATTTTTTGTGGCACGAATGATACGATAAGCATAATGTCGGTCGCCTTCGAATTGAAGCACAACATCAACCATGTGTTCCAAAACTTTAGGACCGGCGATGGTACCTTCTTTGGTAATATGACCGATAATGAAAACAGGGGTATGCGTTTCTTTTGCGAAACGAATTATTTCTGCAGTGCATTCTCTAACTTGAGAAACACTTCCTGGAGCACTTTCAATGGTACCGGTTTCAAGGGTTTGAATAGAATCAATAACAACGAGTTGTGGTTTTAGTTGTTTAATCTCTCTAAATATATCTTCTGTTTGTGTTGCATTAAACAAATAAAAGTGTTCATGCTTTATGCCGATGCGATCGGCACGTAATTTAATTTGTTGCAAACTCTCTTCACCACTTACGTATAAGATAGTGCAGGAGGACATAGCCAGCGTATCTTGAAGAAATAAAGTACTCTTGCCGATACCGGGTTCACCGGCAACAAGAATTACGGAACCTGGAACGATACCACCTCCTAATACCCGATTCAATTCTTGATCGGTACTTTGAATGCGTTCTGTTTTTACTTCACTTACTTCATTAAGAGGTAGAGCATGTTGTGTAGTGCGTTGTTCCTCTTTCCATACTGTTTTACTCTGTTGTTTCGGACTTACAATTTCTTCAACAAATGAATTCCATGAGTTACATGAAGAACATTTACCTTGCCACTTCGCACTTTCAGCTCCACAATGTTGACAAACAAATGTTGTCTTTGATTTTGCCATATATAATTTGAATCAGGTAAAGATAAGTTCATTGTAGAGGCATGAATTCAATATGGAATGAAATAATTTATTCCACGATGAATGAAGTCAAAAGAAAATAATATGACCTTAAATGTTATCCGCAATGCAATACGCAATCAGTTGAAATGAAGTAACCGTAACGATAAAAAAATCGAAACGTAGGATGATTCAAATTCGCGGTAGTAGGCATCATAAACAGTACTTATGCAAAGGGTAAAAAAGAAGAAAGGGTCACCAATTTCTTGCTGACCCTTTTCTTACTAACCCATAAAATTCATTGCTAAAGTAGTTCAATGTGGGTTAACAGCAAAACAATTTTTGGAACAAATTCTAAATTTTCTGAAACCCTTTACTATCAAGGATTTTACAAAATACGCCATTTAGACACAAATAACGAACAATAACCTGCAATTATGGCGCACATATTGTTCAAAGTCGCTTTGGTTCTATCTTTGATGCATAAAAATAAAAATTTATATTTTATGATACCATATATGGGATATTATGTAATTGCCGGGGTCATGTTTTTGATAGGCATGCTTGTAAGCAATCGCTTAAAAGCCAAATTTCAGGAATATGCTCAAATACCACTTCAAAACGGTTTATCAGGAAGGGAGATCGCTGAAAAAATGTTACGCGATCATGGTATTTACGATGTTCAGGTTATTTCTTCACCAGGTTTTCTTTCAGATCACTACAATCCGGATAATAAGACGGTAAATTTAAGTGAGGATGTATTTCAGGGCAGATCTATAAGTTCGGCGGCGGTTGCGGCTCACGAATGTGGACATGCGGTTCAACACGCAACCCAATACAATATGTTGCAATTACGCAGCAAACTGGTTCCAGCAGTTAAAATAGGGACAAGTTTATCGCAATGGGTAATTTTAGCCGGCTTAGGTATTATGGGTTTTGGTCATGGTAACCAAACCATTCTGTTAATCGGTATTTTGTTGTTTTCCTTTTCCACTATTTTTTCAGTGGTAACTCTTCCGGTTGAATACGATGCGAGTAACCGTGCATTAGCTTGGTTAAATCAAACCAATGTAACCACCCCACAAGAACATGAAAAAGCGAGTGATGCCTTGAAATGGGCTGCAAGAACCTATGTAGTAGCAGCTATTAGTTCGGTTGCAACCTTGCTTTATTACATTCTAATTTTTTTAAACCGAAGAAGTAATGATTAGTAAGTAAGTAGAGTGCATATTCAAATTAGTTGCACGGATTCCAAAAGAATCAAAAAAAAAACTCCGACCAAAACGATCGGAGTTTTTTTATTCTATCTACTTAGAAAAACTATTCTGGCATCATGGTAGCATGCAAAATATTTTTGCTACTCAAATATTTATTAGCCATATCGGTTAACATAGCCGGTGTTATAGCTTTCACTCGAGTTTCAAAATTTAGAATATTCTCGGTAGGTAAATTATACTGCTGATATTTCGTTAAGGTACCAACCCAGTAATTATTCGTTTTTACCCCTACCTTGTACTTTTGAATAGAAACTTCTACTGCTTTTGTAATTTCATCGGCTTGAATATTTCCAGGTTTCTTACACTCGTTGAGTATTTCCCAAAAAGCAATACGTACTTTTTCAGCGTTTTCCGGACCACAAGGAAGGAAGCTTTGCATCGTAAATTTCTCTTTCGGGAATTTAGCTACACGTAAACCAACGCCACCTCCATAGATAGCACTCATTTTTTCGCGAATAATATCGGTGATGCGGTTATTAATAACTTCAGATAAAATATTCAAAGCCAATTCATCCTGATTTACATAAGGTGTGTTGAAATAAGCCATATCATTTACCATAGCCTTCGCCTCTTTTCCTTTTCGAACAGTAAAGCTATTTTCACCTTCAATTGCATCCATTTTAATATCGCGCGATGCCGCTTCAACCTTATCTCCTTTCAAACCTCCAATATACTTTTCAACTAATGCTTTGAAGTTATCTGAAGGTATGCTTCCGATAAAGAAATAGTTCATACCATTGGCCGTGTTAAAACGTTTATTGTAAAACGCAATAGCATTATCCATATTAATTTTATCTAAATCGGCAGCATCGTAAATTTCTTTACTACGTGGATGATTTTTATACATGTAACGATTTAAAGTATCCATGTAGTAGCTCTGAGGATCAGATTTTTGCTGTGCATTAATTTGATTTTGTTTATTCTTGAAAGAAGCCATTCCGTCTGGATCTCTTCGCGGACTGCTACACTTCAAGTATAATAACTGCATAGCGGTTTCAAAATCTTTGATGGTTGAACGACCGCTTACAACATCGGTATTCAAATCAACCATGGTATTTACCATAACTGTTTTACCTGTAAGGAATTTATCTAAATCGGTGCTTGAAAATTCGCCATAGCCCATTTCATCCACTACGTTATTACAGAAATCACCACTTTCAATGTCTTTTCCATCATATAACGATGAACCACCAAAGCGATAACCTGAGAAAACGATTTCATCATTTTTAAAATCTGTTTTCTTATAGGTTACTGTTGCACCATTGCTTAACGTCCAAGTAGTTGTTTGAACCTTATCATCTTTGGTTTCTTTAACTACTTTACCCGGTGTAGGTTCTTTCGCTAATAACGTTTTTGGCAAGGCTTTTTCCTTGTAGGCTTCTACTTTACCTCCTAAACTTTCATCCACAATTTTTTTAAGGGCTGCATCCGACATTAAGTTATCGGCAGTTTTTGTAGTAACTAAAGCAAAATATGATTTATCAATATCAATTTCATCTTTAAACTTATTTACTTCACTCAACGAAATTTTATCCAAATTAGCTTTAACGGTATTGTATTCCCACTCAATGCCAGGAACACATTCATTGGTCAAGAAATGACGAACTAATTCATCAACTCGTGTTTTTGATTCTGTTTTATCGCGTTCGTTATACGATTTTTCGTAACCGGCCATGAGATCTGCTTTCGCACGCTCAAGTTCCGCAGCTGTAATACCAAATTGTTTCATACGAGCACTTTCCTGAATCAATTGTTTCACAGCAGCTTCAATATTTTCTGTTCCACAAACGGCCATCATACTAAAATTTTCATAGTTACGAGCCCATCCACCGGAAATACCGGCTTGTGCGAAAAAGTATGGTGGTTTTGGTAACTTCGTAGCTTCCATTAAACGAGTAGCTAATACCGAATTGAACAAGTTTTGTTTAACATCATCCAAATACTCATTAACTGTTTCAGAAGATTTCACCTTTCTACTGTTCCCAATAATTTGAATAAATGTGTACGGCGCCTCAGGATCACTTAATACCATTGCTTTACTTCCTGTACGAGCAGGCACATCAAAGCTTTCAGGGCGAGGACGAGGATTAGCCGGATTTTTAAATCCACTGAATTTTTCTTTGATTAAACGTTCTGCTTCTGAAGGATCAATATCACCCACAACCATTACCGCTTGTAAATTCGGACGGTACCAATCGCGATGAAAACGTTTGATTACATCATGCGGGAAGGTCTTTAACAACTCATCATCACCAATTGGTAAACGATCGGCGTAAAGCGAACCATTCAAATATTCCGGCAACCATTTTTTCATCATACGATCGTCGGCGCCTTTACCTAAGCGGCTTTCTTCTAACACAACGGCACGTTCTTTATCTATTTCTTCATTCTCTAATAAAGCAGCACCACTCCAATCGGCAATAATCTGAAAACCTTGATCGATTTTCTTTTTATCATCTGCAGGAATTGGAAGAATGTAAACGGTTTCATCAAACGATGTGTATGCATTCAAATCGGCACCGAAATCAACACCAATACTTTGCAAATAATGAACCACCTCATTCTTTGGAAAATTTTTCAATCCGTTAAAATTCATGTGCTCCATTAAGTGAGCTAATCCTAACTGATCTTTGTCTTCCAGAATAGAACCTGCATTGACCGCCATACGCAGTTCAATTTTCTTCTCAGGTTTTTTGTTTTGAATAATGTAATACTTCAAACCATTCGGTAACACACCTGATTTGATTTTTGGGTCAACCGGAATTTTGCTGTTTTGTGCAAAAAGCAAAAACGGTATCATTGCCAGCAGCAAGGCAAAGAATTGTTTCTTCAACGTCATAAAAAAATAAATTTGTGCTAAAGTAAGATTTTATTGACGGAAGTAGACAGTTTAATTTAAGGAGAACACCCTCACCATAATCAACTGCGAATTTACCCGTCTGATTAATTCATCAAAAGGTTGTTTACACTTCGTTGCAGAATATTAAAAGCGATTTCCGCCATCAAGTTTTCCTTGTCAAGTGTTGGATTAACTTCCGTAATTTCGAAACAACAAATTTTATGACTTTGCATCAAGGAGGCCAATAAATCTTCTGCTTCCCGTTCTTTTAAACCATTAGGAACCGGAGTTCCCGTTCCACGCGAAATACTGGAATCTAAACTATCAACATCAAAAGAAACATAGATATCATCACAATGTTGCAGGTTAAGTAAACACTGACGAACCACTTGTGCTACACCACGTTTACGAACCTCAGAAACCGGAATTATTTTTATACCTAGCTTTTTAATAATATGTTCTTCTTCCTTTTCAATATCTCGTACAGCGATATAAATCAGATCTTCCGGACGAATTTTTGGCGCAATTTTTCCTATATTCTTCAGTTCATTCCAAAGCTTTTTCGTGTTTTCATCGGGATTATGAACTTGACAATCGATATTATCTTCTGCCAAAGAAATGGCCAAAGGCATACCGTGCATATTACCACTCGGTGTAGTATATGGCGAATGAATATCGGCGTGGGCATCGATCCAAATTACCCCTAATCTTGATTTTGGTTTAGCCATTTTTATACCGGCTATAGTTCCACCGGCATTACTATGATCGCCGGAAAGCACCAATGGAAACAACCCAGATTTTAACGTAGATTCTACGGAAGTTGCTATTCTATCGTACATGGTGCGAATACCACGAATACGTTTAGCATACGGGCTTTCAACGGGTTCATATAACAAGTTGTTTTCTGTGTCAACACGTTCGCTTGGGAAATTCACAAAGAAATTACTCATAAAATCTAATGCCGCAATTTTTAAGGCATCAATACCTAAACTTGCACCTCGGGTTCCGGCTCCAATTTCTGATTTTACTTCTATTATTTTAATATTCCGCATGCAGCAAATGTAGTGTAGAAAGCTAAAACGTGGCGTTACCAAACAGGCATAAAAAAAGTCCGCAAGTTTACACTTACGGACTTCCACAATAGGATACAATAAATTATTTCTTACCTTTTTCCGCTTTAGCAGCTTCGTTCGCTTCTTGTTTAAGCGCACGTGTAATAACTACGGCTGCAACCGGAATACGCTTATGATGCATAATCTCGGTATTCTCAACGATAATATCTTCAACACGTAAATTTTTTCCGATTTCGAGGTTGGTGATATCCACATCGATAGCGGCTTTCAAATTTTCAGGAGCCGTGCGGATGTTGATGGTACTCATTTTTACAACAAAACGACCACCCGCTTTAACACCAACAGATTGTCCGGTAAAGTTCAATGGAACTTTTGCATTCACCATTTTCCCGTCAACTAATTGCAGAAAATCTAAGTGAATAACTTCATCGGTAATTTTATCAAACTGAAGATCTTTCAGAATACAAATGTATTCTTTACCTTCTACCTTAATATGAGCTTTTTTAAACTCCGGTGTGTACACGATGGTTTTTAAATCCTTAGCGGTTGTTGTGAAATGCACGTTGGTAGACCCTCCGTAGATTACACAAGGCACTTTCCCCTCAGAACGATCGCGACGGGCTGCTTTTTTACCGAAATCGCTTCTAAGTTGTCCTTCAATGGTAACTACTTTCATAGTAATAAAACACGGTTTTTAAGACTCCGCTGTCTTTTGATTTTTTAATGGTCGGCAAAAGTAGGGTAAAATGATTGAAAATTGGCAGCTCAAAGCGATTATTTCCAGTTTCAACTTGTATTCAACCGGTATCTAAAACCAAATTGTATTAATTTGGGTAAGGTATTTAACCTTTCAGGGTTGGTTTAGCCTTGAAGATTAAGTTTTTCTTTCAATTTACTATGGATGAAAAGCTGATTAATAGAGCGATTTTCAAAGGTATTTCGAATAGCGATGGCAAATAACTCTGCCGTACTTACCACTTTAATTTTATCCACTTTTTCTTTTAAAGGAATTGTATCGCAAACTACTAATTCACTCAATACCGAATTGGCAATGTTTTCGTATGCTTTCCCGCTTAAAACCGGATGCGTACAGAATGCTCTTACACTTCTAGCGCCTTTATCCATCAGCATGGCAGCACTTTTAGTAAGGGTACCTGCGGTATCGCAAATATCATCAATCAGCACCAAATCCTTGTCGCGAACATCACCGATAACAGTCATGGAAGCCACTTCATTCGCACGTTTTCTTTGTTTATCGCAAATAACCATATCGGCCCCAAAATAACTGGCCACTTCGCGCACACGGTTGGTACTTCCAACATCCGGGGAAGCGAAGGTTAAGTTTGGAATTTGAAGATTTTCAATATAAGGAATGAAAATAGCTGAACTATCGAGGTGGTCTACCGGAATATCAAAGAAACCTTGAATTTGAGGTGCGTGCAAATCCATGGTCATAATGCGGTTAGCACCAGCTGTGGTTAAGAGGTTGGCAACAAGCTTAGAAGCAATACTAACCCGCGGTTTATCTTTTCGATCTTGACGGGCAAAGCCGAAATAAGGTATTACCGCGGTAATATAACCTGCTGAAGCACGACGAGCAGCATCAATCATCATTAAAAGCTCCATCAGATTATCACTTGGTGCTGAAGTACTTTGAACAAGGAAAACATAATCTCCACGGATACTTTCATTAAAAACAGGTTGAAACTCACCATCGCTGAACTTTTGTATAGTTGCTTTGCCAAGTTCTTTACCAAATTGGTGAACAATTTCAGTGGCTAAGTTAAGTGTAGACGTTCCCGAAAATATCTTAACTCTCGGAGGGTTCATTATTGGAGGATTCATGCAATCTAAAGATGTGGCGCAAAGGTAATCGTTCAAAAAAGTTTTTTCCCTTTTAATATTCACATTGTGAATAAACCTTAAAAAATAACGCTGAAAGTATTCTGCCAACTGTACTTTTGCGCCATGAAAAAAATTTACCTGCTAAGTCTTAATTTGCTGATTGTACTTACTTCATCCTTGGCACAACAATACAAAAACGGTGTTGGAATACATGTTGGCGGACTCGATTTTTATGGTCTACAGGCAGGTAAATATGGATTGCATATTCAGAAAAATAAACAAACCGGAAATTCGGAGCGTGTAATTCATTGGGAACCTGCGCTACAAATTTCTTATTGGCATGCATTCTCAAAGCACATTGACTTAAAACTAGCCGCAACGGTAGCCAATGTACACTACCCTGTTACCGATAAAGATTCAACCATGATTTTGGCAAAAGAGGGTAAAACAAATCTTCGTTTTGCTACACCATACTATTGTTTGGATGCCAAAGCTATTTATTCTATTTTGGCTCGTGAGCGTTATCGAATCTCACCGTATTTAACCCTTGGTGCTTCTGCTAATTTCCGTCAAAATGAAAATGGCTTCAGCGTACCAGCAGGTTTAGGTTTTAATATTCGTGTATCACAAGGGTTATACCTTAATCTAGAATCTAATTTCCAAGCAGCCATTACCAATAATAACCAAAATCATTTAAGTCATTTTATAGGATTTAATTATTGGTGGAAGGGTTATAAGGCTATTCCGGTTCAGGTGAATACCAGTATGACTATGCCTGTACCTGAACCTCCCAAAATTCCGGATACCGATAATGATGGCGTGAACGATAATGAAGATAAATGCCCTTACCATCCCGGCACAAAAGGCAAAGCAGGTTGTCCGGATAAAGACAATGATGGTGTGTATGATTTTGAAGATAAATGTCCTACTCAAGCTGGCCCTGCCATGTATGGCGGTTGTCCGGATAGCGACAAAGATGGCATCATAGACATGGAAGATAAATGTCCGAATGAAGCCGGTACTAAAGAAAATCAAGGTTGTCCGGAGATTAAACAAGAGGTAATTGAAAAAGTAAATATTGCTGCCAAAGGAGTGAACTTTGAAACAGGCAAAGCGGTGTTAACGGATGCTTCTTTCAAGCAACTTGATATTATTATTGAAACCTTAAAAGCTGATCCTGCATTGAATGTGGATATCGAAGGACATACCGACAATAAAGGTAAAGCGGAGAAAAATCTGTTACTATCGCAACAACGTGCCGATGTTTGTAAAGATTATTTTATTAAGGCAGGTATTGACGCTTCGCGTATTACCAGTGTTGGTTATGGCGACATGAAACCGCTTGCGGATAATGCCACGGAAGAAGGACGAGCACAAAATAGAAGAACGGAGTTTTTATTGAAGCGGTAAATACTAAAGGAGCAATTAATTTAGTAGAATTACATTATTCAGTTTTTTATTTTTTCGATTAGCTCTATTTAGTTGATCTAATTTTTCTTTCAACGCTAAAGAAGGCAAACCGATAGCTAATCTTCGTTGGTCTATGGCTGAATTGGAAGTTGAATCCGGATCGTTATGCCAAACATTATAATAATAAAATCGGCCATACGGGTTATGTTTCCACTTACTCATAAAATCCTGAATTGATCCGTATTGATAAGGCGTTAAATAACCATTTTCGAGAGCTTTAAAAAGTACCTTGTTTTCACTTTTCCTCTGCGTAGTATAAAAATGAAGTAACATGATCATTGCCATATTATTGGTTATACCTGGTCCTATACTTCGTATTTGAGAAGCTGATATTGTTGAATCCTCATAATATCGCATGATGCCAATTAACTGCTCTCCAGGGAAACTATATCGCTTACAAATTTTCATAATTTGATGTTTTTCAATTCGATTATTTCGAAGCCATAGAATATAGTAAAAAGGGAGTGAAACAACATGAGCATCATTCAAATGATGTGTAATCCATTGGTCTCGACGAAACATTTTTTCCATTTTTCTACGAACACCGTAGTTCAATTTGTTTGCATAAATCGTCCGCAAGGAATCTTTAGATTGAAGTACCGAATTATAAAAAGTTGATTCAAATACAATTCTGGTAATGCCATTGGTTTGTAAAATCCATTCAGGAACACCTTGTGTAAAGCATTTCGTTAACCACATGACCGACCTTGTTGAATCGTTAGCAACAAGTGCCGTTTGAAGCGCCATAATGCAATCATTAGAAAAAATAAAACTATAATCATGATGCATGCTATCAAATCTTAACAGCGCGGCCTTGAAATTCGAATCTAAAATATCTTGCGTTATTCTACATTTTGTTTGATGATATAAAATGTACGATCTTGAATTTGCCAGAAAAGTTAATGGCATTAAAAGAAAAAAACCTAAGGCTATCGCCAAGAATCTGAATCGCATTTTTATTTAATTTAAAATTTGATTTACATGATGCTCTACATGTTGCACATAGGAAATAAATGTTTCTTCGAAGGTCAAGATAACATGTTCTTCCATTTGAATAGGAAGCCTTAAAATCGCATCATCTATAGTATCCATAATATGCAGCAAATGCCGATTATAACTCAACCATAACAGTATAAGATTTTCTAAATTACAAGATTGATAAAAATTATATTGAACACAGGCATTCTGGTTATATGAAATATAGGGTTTAGCTATGAATTGAGCTTGTATAAAACGTTCATGATTATAATGAGCACTATCTACTAAATGACCAAGTATCTCCTTCTTACTCCAAGCTGAATGTGTTTTTCTAAATGAAAATTCGTCTAAAGAAATTAACGTTAATTTTTCGGGAAGGAATAAAATAATTTCCTTTAGTTTTTGGATGCTCTCATGAAAAGTCATTACGAATAAGTAAGATTGTTTTGTAAACCTACATCAAAACTACGAATGCCAGTTTTCAAACAGACAGACTGAACTTCAATTTAAAAAGAAGTTCAATATGGTACAATTTCAAGTTCTATCTTCTAAATTTACCAAATGAAGCAATTCCTGTTTTTCCTATTTTGTTTACTCCACTTCAATGCAAAAGCGATACGCATCAAACCCGATTTACGCGTTCAATATGGCAACTTACCCTTGAGTGTGAATCCATTCATTGGAACCGGTGGGCACGGTCATACCTTCCCTGGGCCAACAATGCCTTTCGGAGCTTGTCAGTTAAGTCCAGACACGCGTTTATCTGGATGGGACGGCTGTGGTGGTTATCATTATTCCGATTCAGTGATTTACGGATTTAGTCATACCCATTTAAGCGGTACCGGTTGCAGTGATTATGGAGACATTTTGTTAATGCCGGTTACCAAAGAAATGGAATTAAACAAGTATCAATATGCGTCTCGTTTTTCTCATAAAAAAGAAAAAGCACATGCTGGTTATTATGAGGTTTACTTGAATGATCCGAAAGTGCATGTAGCGTTAACGGCTACCTTACATGGCGGTGTACATCGGTACACATATCCTGACCATTCAGACCAATATGTTGTTCTTGATTTGCAACATCGCGATGAAGTACTCGACACAAAAATTGAACAACTAGATGATTATACTATTCGGGGCTATCGATTCTCAAAAGCATGGGCATTAAATCAACGTGTATATTTTGAAATTCGATTTTCAAAGCGAATCATGAATATCGTTTATGATGTAGAAGCATCTAGAAGTTTAACGGCGGTTAATGTGCTAGAAAAGGCGCGCCATGTGCAACTGGCGTTTGAATCGAACAACGAAGAGTTGCTTGTGAAATGTGCCATCAGTAATGTGGATGCCGAAGGTGCGCATGAGAATTTACAACAGGAAATGTATCATGATGATTTTAAGGCTTATGTTACTTCTTGCGAGAATCAGTGGCAAGAGGAACTTTCTAAAATTAGCTTTAATGATCCTCTTTTTAAACCTGCCAATGCCAGTCAGGTAAATAAAACCAACGATCAAAAAACAATTTTTTATACGGCACTCTATCATACCATGATACACCCGTCTTTAGCTTCTGATGTTGATGGAAGGTATCGTGGACGTGATGATAAAATTCATAGCACGGGTGGTGCATTTAATTATTACTCTGTATTTAGTTTATGGGATACCTATCGAGGTTTACATCCACTCTTAACCATTATCGACAAACAACGAACCAATGATTTTATACGAACCTTTATACAACAATATGAAGAAGGAGGACGGCTTCCTATTTGGGAGCTTAGTAGTAACGAAACAAACTGTATGATTGGCTATCATGTTGTAAGTGTAATTTGGGATGCATACAACAAAGGAATTCGTGGTTTTGATGCAGAAAAGGCGTTTGAAGCCATGAAATCAATTGCAACGAACGAACAAGATTACGACATGATAAACGGCAAGTTGCTATTGAAACATGATCGAAATAAACCCAGTGCGGATGCGGAAGCTTTAGAAAGTTATAATCGATTCGGATTGGTAAGAACGGATGATTCGCATGAAAGCGTAAGTAAAACATTGGAATATGCTTATAATGATTGGTGTATAGCGCAAATGGCCCAGGCATTAGGGAAAACGAAAGATTATCAATACTACATGAAGCGAAGTCAATATTGGAAAAATGTGTACGATCCAACCACCGGTTTTATGCGCGCACGAAAAAATGGTAGTTTGTATGAACCATTTTCGCCGTACACCGTAGATAATAATTACACCGAAGCTAACTCCTGGCAATATTCGTTTTATGTTCCGCATGATGTTAAAACACTCATTCAATATGCCGGTGGAAATACTAAATTTGAAAAATCGTTGGACAATCTATTTTCTGCCAAATCGAAAACTGAAGGTCGAGAACAAGCGGATATAACAGGACTTATCGGACAGTATGCACACGGTAACGAACCAAGTCATCATATCATTTATTTCTACAACCTCATTGGTAAACATGAAAAAGCATTAAAGCTTTCTCAAAAAATTATGAAAGAGTTTTACAAGAACCAACCGGATGGTTTAATTGGCAATGAAGATTGCGGACAAATGAGTGCATGGTATGTATTAAACGCCATGGGTTTATATTCATTCTGTCCGGGAGAAAAGGAATTTGTTGTTGTAGATCGTGAGCGATTTAAGAAAGTACTTTTTAGAGATGCTTCCATTATTTCAACAACGAGCGCCAATAGTTCCACGTTGAGTGATGATAAAAACACGTGGTTATCTTATTACAGTGTGCAGTTTCCTTCACGTAATAGCAGTCCGGAAGAAAGTAAATCAGGTAACAATGTTAGTATTATCAGTCCTGAAATAGTAGTGAATCCATACATCGTAAAAGCGAAAAGAATATTTGATAAACAACAGCAGATAACCTTACAAACAAAACATAAAACAGATGCCATTTATTTTTCATTAAACGATGAATCGTTTAAAAAATATGATGCTCCTTTTATCATCTCAGAAAATACTAACATCACATTCTATGCTAAAAATAGTAAACGTGAAGAATCGCCGAAACAATACGCAACCTTTACCAAACTGCCTTCAGATAGAATGATTATTCTCAAAAATGAGTATAATAAATCGTATCATGCAAATGGTGCTTCCGGATTGATGGATGGTATTTATGGTCGTATAAATTGGCGTGCCGGTGATTGGCAAGGGTATCAAGGACAAGATATTGAAGTGATTATGGCATTCAAAGAGGCTAAGAAAGTGAGCTATGTTGCTGCCAATTTTCTTGAAGACCAAAATGCCTGGATATTCTATCCTAAGTCGGTTAGTTTTTATGGTAGTACTGATTCAACACAATGGGAGCTAATTAAAACCATACCAACTAACAAATCGAATCATAATTTAGATGTTACAATATCCAAATTCAGTTCGGATGTAGAAGGTAACAACAAGTATAAATTTATTAAGTTAAGTGCTGCCAATTTTGGCCCTATGCCTCAATGGCATGAAGGAAGAGGATTTCCAACATTTATTTTTATAGATGAATTTGAAGTAAAATAAAGAGAATAAAAGGAAGCATATCATTTCGTAGAACTTGTTTCTTCCAACGAATAATGTTGCTAAATATTCTGATGGTAATCTGAATGTAAGGTTTTGTCAAAATAATTCCATGCTTCGCTAATAATGAAAAAACTTCCTGTAACAAGCACTGCATCCTCCAAATTGGCATTTCTAAACGCTGCATTACAAGCGTTATTTACCTCCGAAAAAGATTGTCCAACAAGTTGATGATCTCTGGCTAATTCGTATAATTCATGATGCGGTAAAGCTCTTGGAATAGCTGCTTGTGTAAAGTAATAATTCGCCTCTTTAGGATATAAACTAAGTGCCTTATGTACATCTTTATCTTTAACCATCCCTGTTACGATGTGTAGGTTTTTAAAAGCGAGTGATTTTACTTGTTTCATTAACTCCATTATACCGGCTTCGTTATGCGAAACATCCAAAATAATAAATGGCTTTGAATGAATTATATCAAAACGTCCGAAGAAACCTGTAAGCTTTTTTACATCGCGAATACCTACTTGAATTGCTATGTCGGAAATTGAAAATTGCTTTTGCTGTAATACACTTATTACTTGCAGAACCGTTTTAATATTCTTGAGTTGATAATTTCCCGACAAGCCAATTTGCAGATCTACTAATTTCCCTGTTGACAGGTAGACTGCTTTGCCACGCCAAACGCCCGATTCAAACTGCATATTCACAAGTTCCAGTTGTTGATCGGCAAATGAAATCGGACTTTGTTTGGCAATCGCGGTAGCTAAAAAGATTCGATCCGTTTCGCTTTGAGTTTCTCCAATAACAACCGGAATTTGATGCTTAATGATACCGCCTTTTTGTCGTGCAATTTCCTCCATCGTTTTCCCCAATAAATCGGTATGATCCAAACTGATATTGGTTATTACCGATACTTCCGGTGTAATGATATTCGTACTATCTAACAAACCTCCTAAACCTACTTCAATAATGGCTATGTCTACTTTTTCAAACGCAAAAAAATCGAAAGCCATAGCTACCGTTATTTCAAAAAACGAAGGTTGAATTTCTTCAAACGATTTCTCATGCTTCTCCCAAAACTGCAGCACATATTCTTTACTTACCTCATGTCCATTTAGTTTGATTCGCTCCCTAAAATCATGAATATGCGGACTCGTGTACAAACCGGTCTTGTAACCTGCAGCTTGTAAAATGGCTGCCAATAAATGGCTCACACTACCCTTTCCGTTGGTGCCGGCAACATGGATAGTTTTAAATTTATGATGCGGGTTATCTAACAAAGCGCATAAGGAAGTAATATTTCCTAAGTCGGGTTTATACGCGGCGGCCCCTATACGCGTAAACATGGGTAGCTTCTGATACAGTGCATTCAAGCATTGCTGATAACGAATATCAACAGAATCAGTCATGATAATTAATTAAAAAGCGACGGTATCTCTTCTTCTCTATTTTCATTCCATTCCAGAATAAAATTATTTCGCCCTTCACCCACCAATAACACTAAATATTTCTGCTGTGTGAGTTCGAGTAAAGCAAGAAAATTGAAAATGGCGTGAATACGCGTTTCACAAGCTTCAAAAATACGTTCGAAGGCAATTTTCTTTTCTTGCGAAGCCCAACCCATTAAATACTCACGCTGGCCTTCCATGCTATAATTATATTTTACAACAACGTGCTGTGGTTTTACCAAACGGTCTTTGAGGCGTTTCATTACTTTTTCATAATTCTGAAAAAGTTTGAAAATAGTTACAGATTGTATTTCTGTTCCCTCGCTCATGGTTTCTCCAATTTGCGAAAGTTCTTTCATGAGATTCCCACGTTTCTCCTGAAGAATGCGTTCCGCTTCCATTACCTTCATCGTTTCAGAAGCTTCTTTGAATCGCTTATACTCTAATATTTTATCTACAAGTTCTTTGCGCGGATCAATTTCATTACCAAATTCATCGACTTCTTTTCGAGGTATGAGCATTTTAGCTTTTATCCGCATTAAAGTAGAAGCGAAGAGTATGAATTCGGATGCTAATTCAATATTTAATTCTTCCAATTCCTTAATATAATGCAAGAAGTCGGTTGTTATTTTATAAATCGGAATATTGTAAATATCAAGTTCATCGCGTTCGATAAAAAATAAAAGCAAGTCGAAAGGACCTTCAAAATGCTCGAGTTTAATACTGTAAGAGGGCGTGTTTACCGACATGATGGCAAAATAAGGATAAAAGGAAATAGACTACAAGTTTTCTTTTGCACAAAGCTCACAACCATTAACAACGGGCATTTTTACGCTTTTGTCCTAATTTACCCATCGTTTCAATCTTCTTCAAATACGTTTTTATTTCCGGTACTTTACAGGCCGTTTTACCCATAAAAACTTCAACCTTTCCAATCTTATCTGCTGTATCCAGGGCAAGGTTGTAACATCCATCGATATAACATCCAACGCTAATTACAAAGCCATTCATCGTGTATCGCACGCGATTAGGTGCCGTATGAATTTTCTTTGGAAGACCTTTAACCAGCGTCATAATGGTTTTAATATCTAATTGATCGTCCGGAACCGTAGCCACTAGAAGCGATAAGGTACTCCATCCACAAGAGGCTATGTTTTCTTTATCCGATTGTATCCATTCCAACGCCAACTCCCAACCATATTTATTCTCAGCAGCTACAAAAGGTACTGCATACTCACTAATCATTTGCCAGGTTGAATTTTTAGCCCATTTATTCAAATCGGCTTTGGTCATTTTAGTTTCATCGCCTATCAAACCAGCCAAATACATGGCATCACTATTTCCCGTATCGTAAAGGCCTTTGGCTAGTTCATAATTTTTTTTAACTCGTTTAACGATGGTTTTTAGATCACCAACTTTAACACCGAACATTGAATCTATGGGGGCACCATGATTCGCGAATGTTTTAATCGTTTGCGCGGAACCCATTCGTTTGAGTTCATCCATAATAGAAGCCACTGATTCCATCAAATGAAGATAAAATGAGTTTATAAAAAAACAAGATATTATAGAAATAAATTTTCGTCGGTTAACATTTCTGCTACCTTCGCAGGCATGAAAAACCTACTACGAAATCGATTTGTTCTATGCCTTTGTATTGCAGTCGGATTGCTTTCTTGTACTAAACAAGAGAATGAAGGGCATGGAAATTATACCCATTACTATGGAAATACCAAAGCGATGTACAAACATTGGTATTATGATAGCAGTGGCTTGCATTCTGAAATTTGGGATAGTCTCTATCAAGATGCAATAACCCTCACGAATGATCCCGGGATTCAAAAAATAGATCTTGAATTGAGTGTTCAAAATCATCTATGTGCTTCTCCTTTGAACTATTATTCTTTCTATATAAATGCCATGAATAGCTATAACTATTCGTACGACAGTAATACAAACCATACCTTCATTTTCCAAGGTGATAGTTTAAAGGCAACTTTTTCTAAAACCATATACTCAATCAATGACAGCACCGAAATACTGTTGCTTTTCTCCGGAAAAAAATAATTAGAAAGTTGTTTATGGTTGGAAAGACATAACATCAGCTATAAAATATCTAAGAACATGGAGAGAATATAGCGTGTTTAAAGTTGATTGACACCTGAAAGAATCTGTTTTAGTTTTTCGTTCTCGCTTTGCCATTGATAATGCTTTAAAATGAAATTCCTTGAAAGCTTTGTCATTCGAATATACTCCTCCTTATCCGATAATAATTCCAATACCTTTTCCGCAAATTCTTGAGCGTTATTAGCAATTAAAACTTCTTTATTCGTTGCCTGTAAACTCGCATTCACCACGGTGGTACAAACTACAGGTACTTCGCAACTCATGGCTTCTAACACTTTGTTTTGCAAGCCAGCGCCACTAAATAAAGGAGCAACAAAAACGGATGCTTCATTGTAAAGAGCCACAATATCATCAACCCAACCTAAGCATATTAAATTCTTCGATTGTTTGTTTTGAATTGCCACCGACATATTTGCACCAGCAATGGCAACACGAATATCTGGTTTTAACGCAATCAGCGCAGGTAACATAGTGGAAATTAAAAAACGAACAGCTTGTTGATTGGGTGCATAGGTTAGATTTCCGATAAATAACACATCATACTTCTTTTGTGTTTGTTGTGGTGAAAATTTTGTTGAATCCACACCATTCGAAACAATATGAATACGCGGTGATATAGCGAGTCGATCCATTTCAGAAATGATAGTCCAGTTATCAAAGCACTTCATCATTAATTGTTCAAAATGCTTCATACATTCCGATTCGCGTAAGTAAAACCACTTCTTTGGTATCCAACTATATTTTGATAATCGTTGGTAATTTAAAGAAAAGGCATCTTGGAAGTCACACACCTTATACTCCTTACGATGACGAACATAATTTGTTGTTCTTGACAACTGCGCGTAGATAACATCTGGTTGAAAGGCATCCAAATCGGCGTTGATTCTGTTAAATACCTTCTCAGCATAAAAATAACCCACCTGAATAGGCTCGTTATGAAGTACACTGTTCCAAACACCTTGGATCCGATCGAAAGAAGTAAGATGATAGATATGAAGCTGTTTACAAAAAGGACTAATTTGAGCAATATTGTCTTCGCTTATAGCATTCGTTTCCAAAATAAATAACTCGATACAAAAAAAGTTAGAAAGGTATTTGAGTTGATGATATGCCCTTAACTTATCCCCTTTCTCTAAGGGATACGGAAAACGCGATAACACGATGGCCAACTTCTTTAGATTCATCCAATCAGGTTTTTAAATCCATCGATTAATTCCGCATATATTTTTTCCTTTTGATAGAACGTTTGCACGAAAACCCGCGCCTGTTGACCAATTTTTAGTTGTTCCTCTTTATGATTAATATAATGGTGAATTTTCTGACTAAATTGTTCTGCATCGTTTGCAAGCACTATGTTCACCCCATCCTGAACACCTATACCCTCCACTGCCACGGTGGTAGCAATAATACACTTTCCTAAAGCCATAGCTTCCAGAATTTTTATACGAATACCGGCGCCCGATAGCAAAGGCACAATTAATATTTCCTTACTCGCATGGAAAGCAGCACTATCGGCTATTTCCCCTAAAACAATGGTTTGTTCATTTTGAAAAGCAAAAATAGGTTTAGGCATTTTTTTACCCGCTAAGAATAATTTCGTGGTTGGCATTTCCTTCTGCAATCGTATCCAAACTTCCTTTAAGAACCACTCCACGGCTTCCAAATTTGGAGCCCAATCCATACTTCCAATATGGTATAACGTATCAGGTTCGGGAATTTCGTCCATCGGCTCCGATATGCTCGTACCAAAAGGTAAGCAGTAACTGGCATTAATTTTCTGCTCAATAAAAAACAACTCTTCCTGTTTGCTAATAGGAAGTAACAAATCAAATTCTTTTAGTTTTTGAATCTCATATTGTTGCAGTCGTTCTGTTAGCAATTGTAAATACTTCCGTTTTAAAAAATTCGATTCATGCTCCGCCAAGCGCTGCCAAATGAGGTATTCTATATTATGAACACGACAAAAACATTTGGCCTCCGTTTGTTCTTGTACTTCTTCTAAATAAGGAGACGTGTAAATACTTTCGAACAAAATTATATCAAACTTTTCCTCTTTTAAGAGGGTTGCTAATGCCGCACTAAAACCTTTATCTTCAAATCTGGAAATGTTATAAGATTTATCGGTAAACAAATTCAGAAAAGCCGAAAGCGGATGAATTTGATTATTGATATAAACCGTTTTGAATACTTTAAGTTGCTTGTAAACCGGCGGCAAGTCACCTTCCTCAACATAATGACGAGCGGTATTCATAGCCAATACACTAACCGTGCAATCTTGTTTAATGAGTTCCTCTAGTGTTTGATGCATAGCCATAGCACCACCGTCACGTAGTGGATACGGAATTCGGGGAAGCAAGATTAGAATATTCAAACGCGACAACAGGCTTCGAAATTATATAAATAACTTTATTTTTGGCTCATGAAGAAAAAGACCCTGTTGTTTCTGGGTTCAAAACCAATTGGATTTTATTGTTTTGAATTTCTCATACAACAACAGAATGAGCTGAATATTGAGGTTTTGGGTTTATTGAGTAATGATAATCCTACGTTCAATCCGGATTTGAGTTTAAAACATTTAGCTACACAACATGGTATTGCTATTATGGATGCACTTGACAATATGCCTGAAGTTGACTTTCTTGTGTCGGTTCAATATCATGAAATACTAAAAGCTAATCATCTTGCCAAGGCGAAAATACTAGCTATTAATCTTCACATGGCTCCGTTACCTGATTACCGCGGTTGCAATCAGTTCTCCTTCGCAATCTTAGATGGCAAACGAGAATTTGGAACTACGCTTCATGTGATGGATAGCGGCATCGATCATGGTGATATTCTTTTTGAAAAGCGATTTCCGATTCCGGAGGCATGCTGGGTTCAAGATCTGTATCAACTTACGTTCGATGCGTCGATCGATTTGTTTAAGCAACATATAAAGGATATCCTCGTTGGGAATTATACGCGAACCCCTCAAGCAGAACTGATACCTGAAAGAGGTTATAGTTTGCACTACCGACATGAAATGGCTACCATTAAACAAGTGGATCTATCTTGGAATGAAGAGAAAATTGCTCGTCATGTGAGAGCGTGTTCAATGCCGGGCTTTGAGCCACCTTATGCCCTGGTACATGGTGAAAAAATATACCTAAGCAGAACATGGCAAAAAGGATAACATTTACCGTTACCAATGATTTGAATTACGATCAGCGTATGATTCGTATTTGTTCTTCGTTGCAACAAGCCGGTTATGAAATTTTACTAATAGGAAGAAAACGAGCGTCGAGCCTTCCATTGAAAGAACAAGCCTTTCAACAAAAAAGACTTTACTGTTTTTTTGATAAAGGGAAATTGTTTTATGCCGAGTATAACCTTCGCTTATTTCTCTTTTTACTTTTTGTTCGCACAGATTGTTTTGGAGCGATAGATTTGGATACTATTTTACCGAACTTGTTCGCATCCAAACTTCGTCGGAAGAAACGCGTTTATGATGCACATGAATTATTTTGTGAAATGGAAGAGATCGTATCACGTCCGAGAATTTACAAAGCTTGGAAGATGATTGAGCGATACGCGGTACCTCAATTTAAACATGGATATACCATAGGTACTTGTTATGCAGAGGAGTTTGAACGTATGTATCAGGTTCAGTATGAAATAGTTCGAAATGCCACTGTGTTAAAGCCATTCGTTCCGGTAGCACCTAGCGAAAAATATATACTATATCAAGGAGCGGTAAACGAAGGACGTAGCTTTGAAACCTTGATTCCGGCTATGAAACAAGTTGCTTGTAAATTAATTATTTGTGGCGAAGGAAATTATTTTCAACAGGCGAAAGAATTAGTACGAATTCATGCTTTAGAAAATAAAATTGAATTCAAAGGCTACCTACCTCCATCGGAATTAATTAACTATACCCGAAATGCGTATATCGGAATTACATTATTTACAAACCAAGGTAAAAGCAATTATTTTTCGATGGCGAATCGATTTTTCGATTATATGCATGCCGGTGTTCCGCAGGTATGTGTTGCATTTCCCGAATACCAGAAAGCCAATAGCATAGCAGAAATAGCAGTATTAGTACAAGATACTCAAGAAGAAACTATTGCCATGGCGATAAATAAATTATTAGAACAAAATGAATTTCATCAGCAATTAAGTTTAAATTGCCTTCAACTTCGTGCGCATTTTTGTTGGCAGGAAGAAGAAAAAAAACTAATTCGATTTTATTATGAACTCTTCCAATCGTAAACTCCATGTAGTTGTATTTGACGTACCCTACCCTCCAAATTATGGCGGCGTGGTAGATGTATTTTATAAACTAAAAGCTTTACAAAATGAGGGCATTCAGCTTACGCTCCATTGCTTTGAGTATGGCAGAGGAAAACAGAAAGAATTAGAAACGATATGCAATCAGGTTTATTATTACAAACGCAAAACAGGGTTACTTGGTTTGCAATGGAACAAACCTTATATAGTATCCTCAAGAAGAGGTAATGCCTTGCTGAATAATTTGCTTCAAGATGATGCACCGATTCTTTTCGAAGGGATTCATACAACGTATTACCTTAATCACCCTCAATTACAGCATCGCTTTAAAGTATTGCGAGCGCATAATATTGAACATCTTTATTATAAGAATTTAGCAGAGAAACAATCGTATGGTTTTAAAAAATGGTATTTCCAACGGGAGCAAAAATTACTCGAGATTTATGAAAATCAGCTTCATGATTTACAAAGTATCGCTTGTATTGCCGCCCACGAAGTAACCTATTTTGAGCATAAGGCGAAACAGGTTTTTCACCTCCCCGCGTTTCATCAAGAAGAATCGGTATCCTCCAAAACAGGTCGAGGTACTTACTGTTTATATCATGGTAATTTAGAAATTAAAGAAAACGAAGACACCGCCTTATACCTTTGTAAAGAAGTATTTAGTAAAGTAGACTACCCTTTAATTGTTGCTGGCAAAAATCCGTCTGAACAACTTAAAGCATTCGAAAGTAACAATATTCATATTAAATCAAATCCATCAGAAGATGAGCTTCATGAATTAATACAGGACGCTCATATCCATGTACTACCTGCTTTAGACGCGAATGGTATCAAATTAAAATTACTCTACGCCTTGCATGCAGGGAGATTTTGTATCGTTAACCACACGATGCTAGCGGGAAGTGGTATTGATCGAAGTGTTTTAGTTGCTAATACAACCGAAGAGCTCATTCAAACTATTTCAACGTATGCCGTAAAGTTTTTTACCGAAGAAGATATTGAGGAACGAAAACATGCGCTCAAAAATTATCGAAACGATGAAAATGCCCAGCGTTTAATTCATGTGGCATTTCCGTCTTAGGATGGTGATTTAAATGGAATGATAAGCTACTAAACCCTTAATTGGTTTTTGAATAATTTTTCCAACTTGAATTTCGTATTGCTCCGACAACGTTTTAAGAATATCTTGCAAATGAAATGCTACAGAACCGCTAAAATGAACCGGTACTTGATGCACCTTTGGATACCGAAGTAAGTGGTTCATAAAGAAATCATTCAAACAATCCTCCGCTATATTTTCTATCATAAAATGACCCCGTTGCTCAAAGATGAAGCGAGCAAATTGTGCTAAAAAACGGTTTGGAAATGGGCCTCTATAAATCTGTTCCAATGCAGTTTCTAGTAAACCTTCGAAGCGAGCCTCAAACTGTTTTTTTAAATCTACTTCCATGATATCATGCAAATAATATTGCAACAGTTTTTTACCTAAGGATGTAGCGCCACCTTCATCGCCTAATACATAACCCAAAGCGGGAGTTTTGAAAGTGATTTTCTTTCCATCAAAAAAACATGAATTACTTCCTGTTCCTAAAATACAAGCAATCCCCTTATCATGCAAACAAGTAGCACGTGCTGCGGCTAGCATATCACTGTATGATTTCACTTTAGAACTAGCGAAGTACTCTTTTAAACTTCGTTCAATGAGTTTTTGTTTATCCGTACTATTAATTCCGGCTCCATAAAAATGAATTTCATCCAAAGCGATTTTCTTTGGGTTTATTTTCAATTCCTGTTCAAGAATTGAAACAATTTCGTGCTGCTGTAAAAAATAAGGATTGATACCTTGTGTATCTAAGTATTTCTTTTTACCCGATTGAATTAAACACCAATCAGTTTTTGTGGATCCGCTATCAGCGAGAAGCATGTTAAACGACATGGGACAAAACTACAGGAAAGTTTCACAATACTTGAATTGTAAATTAGTGCACTAAGGTTACATCCCCTTTCAAGAGATTGGGCTTATCCTTCGTATCGAAATAGTACACCATATAATAATAGGTATCCACTTCGCAATCCTTACCCTTGAACCGTCCATTCCAACCGTCGGATAAATTATCCGTAGCGAACACTTGTTGTCCGTAACGGTTATAAATCACGAATTGCGCCAAGCGAATATGTTCGCCGAGTATTTTAAAAATATCGTTGAGGCCATCGCCATTTGGAGAAAATACGGAAGGTAAGAAAATGGATGTTTTAACAGTATCCTCTACCCGCGTGCATTGATTCGTTTCCGCCCAACAACCGAGCACATTAAACGCTCGAAGTCGGAAACAGTATTTGCCTAAACCAGGATTGTTGATTACCAAATCTTCCGCTGTTCCTAGCATAGCAAGTTGAGCCATATTATACCATTCATAGGTAGCTCCGCCAATGGTTGTATTTTCCAACGTTATAAAATTATCTGCCAAGGTTGGAGGTGATGGGTTAAAATAAAAGTCGGGCTTAGGAGGAGGAATAATGTACACCGTAAACAAGGTGGTATCGTTTGCACTGCACTTGTTCGATACAACCAAAGTGTAGGTTGTAGTGGCTTCCGGAAAGAAGCGAAATGTTAAGCTATCCGCACTGATTGAGCAAAATTCCTGAGGGTAAATTTTTACTTTGATAGGTTGAAGCTGCACTGCGGTAACCGTATCTCCCTTGCAAATACTATCCTTAACTGCTAAATTGATCGGAATGGAAATACTGGAAAGAAAATTCTCTACAATAACAGGTAATCCAAATGTAGCGAAACCAGTAGCCAGCGGTTGTGCGGATGACTGATAATTACAAGCGGTACCTAACACATTAGGACTATGAATTATATCTAAACTGGAAGCACCATAAACGGAGATATACATTTTACCGTTCGGTCCATTTTGAAGTGCACCGATCGCATTGGGTGAAGAAACAATTTCTGTTTTACTATTGAGAATAGCGGTAGACGTACCGGCTAACATATCGTATTGAAATATTTTAGAATCTTCTCCGCTACCGAAATAACTTACATAGAAGCGCGAATTATCCGGAGAAAATGTGCAACCGTACAATCCGGAATAAGGGAACGAAGCGTTAAATCCATAATTTTCGGTAATAGGATTCGAGATGATGCCGGTATTGGCATCAAAATCAAAAATTTCCATGGTGTTGAGGTTAGTATACGTAACTGAACCAAGCTTTTTACCATCTGATGAAAATTTCAAGTAGCCAATGGACTCTGCTAAAATTAAAGAGCCCACATCTTTATGAACGATACCAACTTTTGATTTTACCGGGGCTGCAACACCGGCTGCGGTGATTTTAAACGCATAAAATGTATCACAATTCCACCGGTGACCAACCACCCAAAATTCTGTACCATCACATGATGCGATGGCAGCTATTTTTTCAGTGGCCGAATCCATGAGGGGTGTATTAATATTGGTTAAGTCGCCATTACCGCTATTCAGGGATAAGTCTACAATGCTATAACACAAAGAGGGCGGAATGGTGCTTGCACCTAGTTGAGCCGGAGTTGTAAATATGTACAACTTAGAGGGGTTGCCTGGCATGGGAACAATTACACCACTTTGGGTAGATGAAGGGTTGCCACCTAAAGGTGATGTAATGCTTGCCGGCATGGGATTATGATTCCGGTCATAAACGGTAATTCCGTCGGTATAAACCAGAATTTGTCCGGTAGCTGGATCTGAAAAGGATGAACAGCCTTCGGAAGTGCTTAGCGCGCCATTGGTAAGTGCTGTAACCGTACCGCCATTAAAATCTAATCCGGCATTATTGCCAAAATACCAAGTGTTACCTGCATTCTGCGCATAAGTATGGTGCATTATGCAAAGGAAGGCGAGGAGTTGTAGGAGTTTCATGTTAGTTTAGACGTGAACACGAAGGAGGTAGTTAGTGGTTTCAGGATTACGTTAGTATTAAGATGGATGAAATGCTATAAAACCGATAAACACAGCGGTGGGCATTAGAAAGAAAAGTATGAACAAATTTCAAGGAAAATCAATGGTGTTGGAGCGTTTCAAAAATTACCGTGGTATGACAAAACCCAATTTTACCCATCAAAAAAGTATCCATACATTTTTAGTACACCACCTCGAATCAATTAAATTTTTACAATACATTTGCGCCCGATTGGTTCCGTAGTTCAATTGGATAGAATATCAGATTTCGGCTCTGAGGGTTGAGGGTTCGAATCCTTCCGGGATCACTGAAAAGAAAGAGAATGACAATGAGAAACAGAATGAAAGTTTCAAGTTAGCATTCTCTTTTTTTATTCATTCTCGGTTTCTTACTCATGCTGAATTATTTCCTTCACTTCCTCCTATATTCATATGCCTCATTTCTATGCACATTACCTCTTTGTCAGTAACAATATTTTGAGCAATTTTGAGAGCTCATCAACAAGCAAAGCGTTGGAGAAGCCCTGTATGTGGATCACTAAAAAGTCAGATTGAGATACTGAGCGTAAGTAGCGTTTTGAACTCTGATTTTTTCTTCGCCCCCATTCTGTTTGTTGCTGTAATTGTTTTCAAAATTGAAAACTCTATGTACAATTCATTATTTAGAATGTAATTCATATCACGTACTACATTGGTTAAAGTACAGCACTAATGCATACTACAGTTTTTGATATCTAACCCTAAACTAGTACATTTACCGTAATGAATCAACCGAAGATTTTCATTTTTGTTCTATTACTTTTTAGTTGGAGTCAGGAACTCGATAGTCAGGGACTTTATGAGCTTGGTATAAAGAACGATTTACAATATGGAGTTTCCATGAAAGCCCAGCTAATTTTGCACGATAATCTTTCCAAAGGTAGAAAAAATTACGTCCCCACCCTTCGTTTAGCCATGGATGCAGGTATAGGGATCATGTTGAATTTAGATGCTATACGCTGTAAACTATTACCAACCTATCATGTGGAAGTATTATCCTATTTCAATGGTATCGGAAGCAGTCGCAAAACCCGTGGAAATATTGATATTATTTCAAGTTTACACTCCACATTAGGTACAACAAACAGGTTGCACGAAACTCCTCCTGAGAACATTCGAAGTAAACAAAACCCGCTCTATTTTTTTTCGAATAATGCCCCTCCCCCTTTAATAAATCCGTTTAATTACTCTTTTACCTTGGGGTTTCAATACGTGATACCAACGTCGAAATATAAATTTTCACAACGACTTGGATATGTTGGTTCTAAACTAAGTGATTTTCAGATAGGTTATTTTAATGATGGCGGTAAAGGAATGCGTTTAATTGGTGATCGTAAAGATAGAAATTACACCGGTGGATTATTATTAGCCTACGGTTTCAAAAAATATACCCTGTTAAATAATATAGAGCTCAGCTATCTTAAATATACTGGTTACAACAAAAATACTTTTGAAGTATTAAGCAATATGAGTTTTGGTTATAACGACTATCAAGATAAAGATCAAGAAGATTTCAATCGAAGTAAATGGAGTATTACAGCGGGTGGATATAAGCAACAGGTACAGTTTAATTTAGATTTCAATAATATTACCAAAATAGATTTACAACATTTGATACATAAACTTATATCAGACCCCTATCATATCGTAAAGCAATCGCCAGGCATAGGTATTGGATTTGGTTTTTCGCAACATGCTAATAGTTATTTTAGATGAGAACAGTGCTTTTAGTTTTCTTAGGATGTTTATGGTTTAGCTCGTGTAAGGTAAATTATTTTACTACCCAACACGATATCACTTTTCAGGATAGCATCGATTTATCCGATTCCTATAAACTGTATGTTCGAAAATTAGCCTATGATATGGAAAGCGATCAGATTGTTCTATGTAATGATCGCGATCCAGATACTACAAAAGTTAAACTGATTGAACTTGACTATTTGTTTTTCAATACCCATACTAAAAGCGCCATTTTAATTCCTTATGTTCCGAGTTTCTATTATGAACATGATAAAAAAGACAAAGGCGGTTTATACACCAAAATTTATTCCGATAGCACCGTATATCTTCATCAAGTACGTAGAATTAATTTCATGTCGCATTGGAATAACGACACGTTGCTATTAGGAGATTATAAGTATCAATTCACCGAACAAGAGGATGATATTGTGTTTAACAACGCGAATAGTTTAAGCAACAATTATCTAATGGGTACTATTCATTTGAATGAAGCTTTAGGATGTGCTATGCGATTTAGTTTACGTGAAAGTTATTCGTTTCAGCAGTTTATTCCAGACACTGTAGTTCAAAATATCTTTTTCAAAAAGCGAAATGAAAAGATCAAAACACAACTACGTGTGATGCCACAAAAGCAGTTCCTATATATACTCCATTCCGGCAAACGAAAAGGATTAGGTTTTAAATTAACCGGTACAACTAAGGCAATTTTCAGAAAGAAAGCCACAAACTATTTTTCCAACAAGAAATAGATTAGATCATACCTTGTTGTTGCAAGAAAAGAAAAAACCATATAAGTAATATAACATTTACAACTTGCACAAACCAATATGCCGCTTTAAATCGGGTTGTATAAAAGGAATGTCTAAAATAAGTTGATAGCGACAATATGAAAAGTAAAGCTACAGGAACAAGCACTTTGGAAAATTTACTAGCGGTACTAAGCGGCATGGAAGCATTGATAGCCGGATGAATAAAAAGAAGATATAAACAAAGAAAACACGCCATAAGAAGTGGTGCGATACGAAATTCCATGTTAGCAAATGTGAGAAAAAGAGATTAGATTTGCACTGAAATTTATTCGTTTTAAGGGTTTATAAGAAAAATAGAAACGCTAAGAAAATAAATTTTAACGGGGCTGACCGGTTTTGACAGCATAGGTCTTTGAGAGTGTAAGCATGTCGTGCGTTGGATAATTAGCACGTTAATCTGAATATTCAAACCATAAATGGCGAAACTTCTTTCGCTATGGCTGCCTAATCTGATTAGATAGTCATAATGGCCGCTCATTCCAGGTAGATTCGTAACCTACGTTGGGCCGCCTACATCAGCGAATACGAATTGCTGCAGAGGAATGCCGTGACTTCTGCTTAAGACTTATCCGGATAAGGGAGGAATTAGTTTGTTCTGTTCTTGTTCTTCCTCGAAAACTAATTCAGAAATAAGCATGTAGAAAGCTTTTGATGAATATGTTTGGACAGGGGTTCGACTCCCCTCAGTTCCACCTTACGGGATTGAACAAATTTTAAAGGTTCAATCCCATTTTTATTTTTACGCAAACCCTTATCCAGACTGAATAGTAGCGAAAAGATTTTATTATATTTTGGAGTTCGATATTTATTTTCTTCAAAAACTAAATTTTCTTCAAATATCGAACTCAATAAGAGTTGTTTTTCTCTAACAGTCCCATTGGCGTAGGCTTTGCCCAAAGTTTCGATATTCTCAAGGCAGAACGATAAGAATTTTTCCTTTTCAGAATTGGTTTCAGGTAACGCTAGTTTTTTGGCATGTAAGGATTCCAAATCTGCCTCCAAATTGGTTTTCATAGTTTTGTAATCAGCTAAAGAAAATTCTCCATCTAACATCAATGATTGAGCATTGTCTAAACGAGTTTTTATTTTCTTGATTTCAGCATCAATCTTTTTTTGCTCTATTTCGTTTGCTTCGGCATTTTCTTTTCCAAAGCCTTTTAGCATCATATTTAATAATTTCGCGGCTGGAGCAAGTGTTAAAGTATCGAGTAACATCTCCATCGCTTTGTCATTTGCTAAAGCAACTTTAAATCTTTCTTTGCATCCTTTTTGGCAATGATAATAATGGAATTTGTTTCCCATTTTACCTGTTGAGGCACTTGCCGTTATAGGTCGTCCGCAAAATCTACATTGTAAATAGCCTCTTAATGGATAAATGTCTTTTTGATATTCAAATGCAGGTAAATCTCTTTTTCTGCCATTTAAAACATCCTGTACCTTATCAAACAATTCTTTTGTAATAAGAGGTTTGTGTAAGCCTTTCACGAGGTGTTCTTCAATATTATCATGTTTAGGTACTCTTACAACACCATAATAAAATGGATTTCTAATGAATCGATGAAAATGTGAAGAGGACATTTTCAAACCCTTTCGTTGTGCTTCTTTTCTTATATCCTCTACTGACTTTGTTCCTTGAGCCAATTTATTAAAACACCATATCACTAGTTTACTAACAGTTTCATCTACTTCAACCAACGCCATGCCTTTTTCATTACGAATATTTTTGTAACCGACTAAAGCACTACCGCAAACTCTCCCTTCTCTTTGTGCTTTTCTTATTCCTGCAAGAATGTTTAAAGCCCTTCTATCATTTTCAACTTCAGGTGCTGCTAGATAAAAAGCTAACATCAATTTATTTTCAGGGACAGTTAAATCAAGGGGTTGCTCAATGGCTTGTGGTTCAACACCAAATTTTCGCAAGGTGTTTATCATACTATAAGCATCACCTGCATTTCGGCTAAACCTATCCCACTTAGTAAAAATTAAATAGTCGGCTGTATTCTTCGTTTTCTTTAAAAACTCTAATATTTTTTGAAATTCAGGGCGTTCAAATGATTTTGCACTATGGTCTTCTTTGTAATGTGCAATGATTTCATAACCTTGTAATTTGCAATAGGCTTCTAATCTTTCCTTTTGATGAGAAAGGCTGTAACCTTTAGCTTGCTCGTCTGAACTCACTCGGTAATATAATATGGCTCTTTTGTTGCTCATCTTTTATTGTGTTTGTTCGTTTATATTGTAAATAAAGCACTTCCAACCATTGTTGTAAAAATTTACTAACTTCAATAGCATCTTGTTCAATGAGCTCAATGCCATGCTCTTTGTAAACAGAAATGATTTCATCTGTAGAAAGCAATTTAGCAAAGTCGAATGGTATATAATTCTTGTTTGTTGCAATTGTAAGTGTTTTTTCAGGAGTAGTGTTTGGCATAACATAGCAAAACTACTATCACCTAAAACTGGCACTTTCACGCTTCTGCTAGGTTTTGTCGTTATATGAAAAAATTTAATCAACATTGACAGATTTGTTTTCTATTGTACGGTTAGGTAAGCCTAATGATTGAAAAATAACCTTTACTTGATTGACCGAATAATACCAACCCACCTTCTTCCCAATTTTTTCTTCAAAAGGCAATAGCCATTTTTTTAAGGTTCTATCGCTAACACCATACATAATAGCGATTTCTTTTAATGTGTGTACGGTTAAAATTTGTGTAGTAGTTTCTGCTTCCTTTTTCATTTTTTTGCTTACTAATTTTAATTTACTATAAATAAAGTTGCACAAACTCGGCATGAGAAATATGCAAGAGTTCAGCCATTTTGTGTGCATCGGCTTTGTGTTTTGTTTTGAATTGGGCTAGTAAGTTTCTTAAAGATGATGGTACTTCTTTTGCTACATCATATTCTTGGGGTTCTCGTTTACGAATTTTAAGTTGGTTGAATTGTTGAATTAAATAGCGTTTTTGATTGTCTGTAATTATTTCTAAATCATCGGCACGATATACCAATGATTGCATACTTACTTTGTATTTTACCTTTAGTTTGCCTAGTAAATCAAGGTTTACAGTTTCCTTCATATCTTTTTTAATATCCTTTTCAGGCATTAAGAATTCTGCTGCAAACTTATTGGCTTCACTACCAATATCTCTATCCATGCTTGGCATGGCGCAATGGTGCATAATTAGATGAGCTAGTTCATACGCCAATGAAAAACGTAATCTATCTCCTAATAAAGATTTGTTTACGAAAATGATGGCTTGTCCATCAGGTGTGATAACAGTTCTACTATCAACTCTATCAGTACCAAAGTTGAAAGAAACTATCATGATGCCATGCTCTTCAATAATCTTTGTAAGATTATCTATTACTGGTTCTTTTAATTTCCAAATTCTGCGCAACTCCTTTGCACAATTAAAAGGGCTTCCAAATTTCTCACTATCTATACATGGAATTGCATTAAATCGCATACCCAACTCATGGCTTACCTTTGATATGTGCATACTATACACATTGATTTGAGCATCTATTTGGGTAATTAGCTTTTGAGCTACAATGTTTCTGCGTCTATGATTGAGTATTGGTGCCATTGGCTCATACTCTTGGTAGAAAAACGACTTTGGATAATCTAAAATATCTACCAATTTATCAATATACTCCTCATAAATTTCTACAGAACCTAGCTCCATCTTGCTCATGTGAGCAGGTGAAATTTCTAGCTTTTCAGCTAATTCGTACTGTGTTAATCCTCGTGTTTCACGAGCAATTATTATTAAGCGTTGATTTATCTTGCCTTTCATCTGTTCTTTTTATTAGACGAGGCAAACATAAATAAAGTTTGTAAAATGACAAAATATATTTCCTAAATGTTTATGTTACTTATCATAATGTTTTGTAAAAGATAACTTTACGAACATTAAATAGGGACTGTGAAATTAAATTGAATTAACTTCTTTAAAATAATTCCTAATGAACTTAACTAAAAAAAATAGTGCTACTATGTTTATACAAGTAGAAGTACAAATCAAGAAATTTTTAATTACCATTAGAATTTTTGCACTATTTACAAATGTAATTCCAGCAATTGAAACTAAATATTGGATTAAAAAGCATGTACCAAGTAGTATAATTGCATAATTTATTCGTTTCCATTTGGCAATGAGTACCTGAATTAATTTAAATCTTTTAAGTGTTACTAAATTATTTGCAGTAACCTTTATTTCTTCATTCAATTGAATAAGTGTATCTTTTTTTGATGAAATAAACGCATATAATACAGTAAAAACCGTGAAACAGATACCAAATACTGCTAGATTGTAATTAGCTACCTTATCTAATTGTTCTTTCAATAAATCTATAAGATTATTCATTATAACTAGTTAAATAATTCTTGATTACATCTGAAATTTTGGTAGTAATAAATTCAGGTTTGTATAAATCTTCCTTTTCAGCCTGTGAAATTTCAAATGACATATTAAATATCTCTTCTGCCTTTTCGTTTAATTCTTCATTCGCTTCATCTAATTCAGCTTTATATTTAAAGTCTTTCTTACCACCTGTCTTTATTACACACGTTTTAATTTTAAAAATATTTTTAAAGAAAGTGTTATTTGTAACTAATTCAATTAAATCTTTTTTTGGCATTTTTTCATAACGAATTACTTGCGCTTTTCGCATGTAGCTACTTACAGCATATTCTTGAGCAATAATATTTATTTCATCAATATCATTTGAAATTGCAGTTAAGGTTAATTCCACTGTAGGATAATTATTTTGCTTCTCAAGCTCTTCTAATAGTTTAGCTGGCTTAATGTTTTTTACTGGCATGTCCATTACTATTCTTAAAAATCTTTTAACGACACGAATTAGTTCACTACCAATTTTATTTGGTTCTTCATAAATAAATACGAACCATTGTTGAATTGATTTACCTTCTTCAGCTAATCCATTTATAGATGGGAATAAAATGAAATAGTTATTTTCATGACCTACTTTATCAGATGGACTTAGTTTTATAGTTTCTTTAGTAATTACAGTTCTATCATTATCATTCAATTCATAAGCAGATAGTCTTATTAATAAATAAGGGATATTATTTAATGCAAACTCTTGGCTAGTAATATTTGAAATTTCCGTGATAATTGTCTTATCACTTTTGCCAATTTTTATTGATTCACCTGAAACATTAAAATCGTCTATTTTTTTTCTTGCATACTCAATCATATTAGAATACTGCATCCCACCAAATAGGTCATTTGGATTCTCAATTACCTCTGTTGTATAAACTGGTACTTTAACTTTAAGGGTACTTTCCTTTTTATTTTGTTGTTCTTGCATTTTTGTATGTTTTATTATTTCTTTACTTTTTTCTTCTTCCCTTCTCCTGCAAATAGCCCTGCTGTATATTTCTCATACAACTCAAATAAAAACTCCATGCGTTTGGCTTCGCTAGTAAATGGCTGACTATGATATGTAATATCAACTGCTTTATCTAGCTCATTATGAGCTTTTACTAAATCAGGTGGCATAGTTAATGAGTCGTATAAATCTGCCAAACTGCTATTCGGATATTTAGTACGAACATCTAAAACTCTTTGTGCCTTTTCTTCTATTGCTTGCTTTTGTTTATCAGTTGGGCTTTCAGGAAATGGGAAATTATTATAGACTAATTCATTTGAATATCTAAAATCACTTTTGATTCGACCACAAATATTTTTAACCCAAACAAAATGCATAATTGACATTAATATCCCAAAATGAAATAAACTTGTGGTTTCAACAAATGAACAACTATCACTCACAATATAATTTGAATCAAAAAATCCAAAAGGGATATACTTTCTATTTTCTGATGAGTGTCTTGGTATCAGAATATAGCTCTTAGAAGGTTGCCTATCTTCGCCAAATAAAGTTGGGAATTGTGCTAATTTTTTGGTTGCTAATCTTGTACTACTTTCTCTAACTTGTTTAACCCTCTCAACTCTTTCTGCAATCAATTTACTATTTTTCAGTGTACTTGGTTCAGCATTTTTCAACCAAAGACACCATCTATCATGTCCATTCAAAAATTCATGCGCACTTAATAATGGTCTAAAAAATTGTTTAGACATTGTTTCGGTTCTTACAAATTCATTTTTCTCTATATCTGTAAAAAGAAAATTACCTCCATCATTAGGCATACTTCCAAATGAAATTTCAGGTACTTGGCAAATTGGTTTTCTTCTTTTTGTTACAAAAATATTAGGGGCATCTACTAAATATCCGTTTATATTTTTTGCATTTACTTCATGTGGTTCACCACTAATATCTTCATACTCAAAAATTCTTTTATTATCTCTATCTTTTGAACCAAATCCAACTATTATACAATATACAGCTGCATTTCCTTTAGCTTCATTACTCCATTTAAAAGTACGATGTGCAAAGTAAATTTTAGCATTAAATTTATTAAGGAGGAAACTCCAAACTACACTAACTTGTTCACCTTGCACTATTGAATTGGTAGAAACAAATGCTACTTGTGTATTTTTATTTTGTATAAATTTTACTGCTTTAGCATACCATGCTGTAACATAATCCAATACTCCTGAGCCAGTTATATTTTCAAATTCATTTGCAACATCAACTCTTTGTTCAGAAGTCATTAATTTACTGCCTATAAATGGTGGATTCCCAATTATGTAATCATAGTTCTCATCTACTTGTAATAAACTTCCCCAATCTATCCTCAAAGCATTGCCATGTTTTATGGTAGCACTTTTCTTTAAAGGCAAACGAATATAGTAATTGCCAAATATTTCACTAGCCAGTAGGTTCAATTGATGGTCTATAAGCCACATGGCTACTTGAGCAATTTGTGCAGGAAATTCTTCGTACTCAATACCATAAAATTTATCTACATCTAGCAACAAATAATCGTTGATGCTTAATACGGTTCTTCCTTTCAGTAATATTTTTACAATTTCTATTTCTAACAAACGCAACTCTCGGTAGGCAATTATTAAAAAATTACCACAACCACAAGCTGGGTCTAAAAATCGCAATTGGCTAATGCGTGTATGGAAATTTCTTAGTTTGTTTTCGTTTCCTTTTACTTTTTCAAACTCTTGCCAAAGCTCATCTAGGAACAATGGTTTTATGAGTTTCAATATGTTTTTTTCGCTAGTATAATGCGCACCTAAATTTCTGCGTTCTGTTGGATTCATTACACTTTGAAACATAGAGCCAAATATGGCAGGGCTTATTTTACTCCAATCTAGGTAGCAACAATTTAAAAGTGCTTGTCGCATTTTGGTATCGAAACTTGCAGTACGCAAATTTTCTTCAAACAGCTTGCCATTTACATACGGAAAATCGGCAAGCGATTCATCTAAATTACTAAAGCGTTCTGCATTGGGTGTATTTAACACTTGAAATAATTCTTGCAGTCGAGAAGCAAGGTCAGAGCCATCTTCGCTAGTGCGATATTCTAAATAATCTTGAAACTGTTGCTTGTTAAATATGGTTGTATCTTCTGCAAACAAGCAAAACAAAATACGCACCAAATATACTTCAAGGTCATGCCCTTTATAGCCAATTTCTTCTAGCCTATCATGAAGCTTGCCCATGAGTTCGGCAGCTTTAATATTGGCAGGGTCTTGCTCTTTATAAGTTTTCTTTTGATAGCCTAATAAATAACCAAAGTGTTGTACATTTTTCACAAGGTCTTTCAGTAAAAAATGTTGCTCGGTGTTTTCTTCTAAATCTAGCAACCTAAAATGTTCAAAATCGCATACCAAAATATATTTTGGCAAATGATGTTGTGGCAAACTATCTACATAATCTTTGGCTTGCTTTATGGCTTTGTTTAAATCTTTGCCTTTGCTTTTCATTTCTACCAATATGGTAGCTTTCCAAAGTAAATCTATATATCCATCATGGGCATCTAACTTTTTTACTCTCTCCTCAAAAGTAGCAACCTTACGGCGTGTAATTCCAAATATATTAAAAAAAGCTTCTAAAAATGGCTTGGCTTCGGCTTCTTCATTATAGGCATCAGCCCACTCTTTGCTAAACAGCAAGGCACGGTCTTTTATTTCATTCCAACTTAAAATCATTGAATGTGCAATTTAGGCATTTATGGACTTAAAACAAACCCATTGCAGAGCTTTTCACATACATCTCATAGCTAAATGAGAACCTGCATCTCCCTGTGTAAAACAAGGACTCTATTCTTGAGATAAATGAGTTTGTTGATGCAAAGATAATTGGGTTGGTGCGTAACCAATGTACGCAGTGAAATATTTAGAAATTAACTTATTGCACTAATATATAAGTTGTTGAAAAAATACATAACCCATAATAATTAAGTAGTTTGTTTTTCATAGTTATTTTCTCAAAGCTTCCTTAACCTTAATTTTCACCTAATTAGTCTAAATTTTTGAATAATAAATAATAATTCCTATATTTACATTGCATTTTCCTAAAAAATGAAGCGCATTTTAGTATTCATATTCATTTTCATACATCTGTTTTCAACAGTTGGTTTTAGTATGGAAATACATGAATGTGGTGGTAAAAAAGAATACTCATTTTATGGTTTACATTTAGGAGGAAATTGTTCTTGCAACCACGATGACGAAAAGCATTCAGACAATTGTTGTAAAGACAAAAAAACAGTCATTAAATCTATTAAAAAGGAATGTCAGGTAAACAAAATTATTGTAGCTAAAACTACAATGGATTTTAATTTTACACCTACATTTTTGATTTCTAATAATATTGTGGTTGCTACAATTAAACCTGCCAAAATCTATTGTGCAGAGCATCCACCTAATAATTCTCCTCCGTTGTACATAATGTATAACGTGTTTCGCATTTAGAATTTTTTTCGATTTTATAAGCCGTTCCAGTAAGGAAGGGCTATTCGTGTTATATACACAACTTTAATTTTTTCAACAACAAATAAATTTAAAAAAATGACAAAAAGAATTTTATTCTCAATGGCTTTGATGTTCGTAATAATGATTTCCAAAGCACAAACACCCATGCAAATTAGTGGTTTAGACTGTAACAGCACTAGCCATGATATGTTCTCTGAACTAGACGCAGGTAAAGCTGTAGTAGTTTTCTTCTTTATGGATGCTTGTAGTAGCTGTCCACCTGTTGCATCTAAAATACAAACTATGGTAAACAATATTTTAGTTTCTCATCCTAACATGGTTACTGGATACGCAATGCCTTTCAATAATTCAACCACTTGCACTGCAACGGCAAACTGGGTTATGAATAATAACCTAATGCTTTATGCACCTTATGATAGTGGTGCAGTACAAGTAGCTAATTATGGTGGATTTGGTATGCCAACAGTTGTATTATTAGGTGGTAAAGCACCGAATAGAAGAGTAATGTTTTCTACATTAAGCTTTACAACAAGTGATACAACAATAATGCGTGATAGTATATTAGCTTTATTTACACCTCTAGGTATCAATGATATTCCTGCATCGGTAAATAGCATTGATGTATTTCCTAACCCAAGTACAAATAATGTAAATATTTCGATTGATTTATTAGAAAACAGTAATGTAGGTATTGATGTGTTGGACATAACTGGTAAGCAAGTAGCCAATATTTATAATAATTCTAACTCTACAGGTATTATCCGTAAACAATTCAATACTGCCCTATTAAGTAATGGCATGTATAATATTCGATTTAATGTGAATGGTAAAGTGGTAAATCGTAAACTCAATGTTTCACACTAGTAAAACAATAGAAAAGGTAGTTCTTTGTGTCGTTGCATTTCTTGTAACGACACAAATTACTATTGCTCAAAGTTATTATCATACACCTAATGATAGTATAGTAGCAAATGCTGTATTCGACGATGTTGGGGTATATAATATCATACAAAGTCATCCCACGAATGATACTTTGTATTTTAAATGGAAAAAACACTATATAAATCTTCCTGCTACTTGGGAAGCCAGTATTTGTGATGTCGGGCATTGTTATACTACAATAGTAGACAGCTCAAGTTTAGACGCTATTTATCCATCCGATAATGGACTGATAAGTTTGCATTTGAATCCTCATTTTGAAGCAGGTACAGGTGTTATTCAAGTATTATTTTGGGAAACAAGCACATCCACTACTATTGACACTTTAACATGGATTATTACTGCTAATGGTTCATTGGGATTCACCAACACCAATACGAATCAAATCAAATTTTATCCAAATCCTTCTAACAATTTTATTAGAGTTGAAACCAATTTAGAAGACAAATTTATCCTTCAAATATTAAATATTGAAGGTAAGGCAATACAAACCAATACATATAACCAAAAGAATATTGAATTGGATATTTCTCATTTTACAAATGGATTATACCAATTTCAACTGATTCATGGTAATCAGGTAATAAATAAACAATTTATAAAGAGATGAGATATTTTCAAAGTATAATCCTCGTATTGTTGGCATTAGGTTCTAATGCTCAAAACCCCTTGTATGTACCACCGTTACTTACAGGCACAAATTTTAATCTAAACATTTTAGATAGCACAACACAATTTTGGACTGGCATAAATACCATTACTTATGGCATTAACCACAACATATTAGCTCCAACATTGCAAATAAATAAAGGCGATACAGTAACCATGAATGTTACTAATCAATTAACAGGAACTGGCAATTCTACAACTATTCATTGGCATGGTTTACATGTTCCGCCAAAAGATGATGGGGGACCTCATCAAGTAATTAATCAAGGCGCAACTTGGAGTCCTAAATTTAAGGTAATGAATGACGCTGGTACTTTTTGGTATCATCCACATGGAGATAAAAAAACAGATAGACATGTATCAAAAGGTGTTGCAGGCTTTATTATTGTAAAAGATGCACAAGAAGCTGCATTGAATTTACCAAGAACCTATGGTGTTGATGATTTGCCTTTAGTGGTGCAAACTAAAGAATTTGATGTATTAAATCAAATTGCTATTGCAACATTTTTAGACACATTAGTTTTAGTAAATGCCACAGTTAATCCTTATGCTAATGTGCCTGCTCAAGTTGTTCGCTTACGATTATTAAATGGTGCTTCGCAACGAAGTTTCTTATTTGGATTCTCTAACAACATGAATTTTTCATTAATTGGCAATGATGGAGGATTATTAGATGCCCCTCAAACGATGAATAGAATATTAGTTGCAAATGGTGAAAGAGTTGAAATACTATTAGATTTAACCACTCACTTAAATGATACAATATTCTTAAAATGTTTTGGAAGTGAAATGCCAAAAGGTATTTATGGTGCAGATAGTGTTGGCGATGCCGGGATAAACCAAATTACCGACTATTACAATAATTACTTGAATGGTATAGACTATAATTTATTACAAATGAGAGTAGTTGCACAAACTGCAACCCCTGTAACCTCTATTCCTTCAACGCTTGTACCCTTAAACCCATTTACACCTGATGCTAACACAGTATATAGAAAATTAGTAATTGATACTATTGGCGATATGGGTGTTACACCCAATTTTGCATCAGGACCTTTTGCGTTTAATCAAACGCTATTTGATATGGATAGCATCAATGAATACGTTACACTAAATAGAAAAGAGGTTTGGACAATACATAACAAAACCATGATAGCCCATCCATTCCATATTCACGATATTCAATTTTATGTTTTGGATATAAATGGAATGCCACCACCTGCATACGAAAAAGGACAAAAAGATGTGGTGCTTATTATGCCTAATGATAGTGTTCGATTTATTACCCAGTTTACAGACTTTGTTGATGATAGTATTCCATATATGTATCATTGTCATATACTGCATCATGAGGACGATGGCATGATGGGTAGTTTTTTAGTTCAATATCCTTTAGGAATAAATGATGTGAAAATTTCCAATGAATTTATGGTGTATCCCAACCCATCTCAAAATTATTGGAAAATAAAAAATAAAGAAAGCAATATGATTAAAAGCTATGAGGTATTAGATATTACAGGAAGAAAAATATTCTCTGAAAATATAAATCAAAACATTGTTACTATTTCAAATTCAAATTTGGTAGTAGGCAGTTACATCTTAAAATTATTTACTCAAAAGGGAATTGCAACAATAAAAGTAGAAAAGAATTAAATGTTTCAAAAGCTCGAACATATAAGTAACACCATTGGCAAAAGAGCATTGCTCTTATTGTTCTACTTTTTTGTAGCAATACAATGTAAATCATGTGCTATTTATGTATTTAAGATTCAAGAAAATTTCAAATGCCCTTTATGCGAATTTTTAAAAGATAATTCCCCTAAATATTTCTTTGCTACATCTGTTTCATTCAAACAAATTTTACCAACACTTTTAAGAAAAGATACTGAAATAGAAAAACGAGCTATAAGTAAAAAACAAGCAATTAATAACCAATTAATAGAGAACGAGCAAATTGGATATACAAACAAAGAAATATCCATATTTTTTGAGGATATAACAGTAACACAAAAGCAAAGCCCACCTTTAAGTAAATCAAATAAATTATATCTGAAATACCATCAACTCAAAATTGGTGATTATACATTGTTAGAAGAAGAAATAAATATTTAAAATAATTAAAATTTAAAAGCAATGTATAATAAAATAATAATAACAATAATAGTGCTGATGGGCTATCAAATTTCAAATGCCCAAACAGCCATTCCCATACCTGATACACTTTCAGGTAGCAACATTGATTTATACTTAAAAGATAGTGTAAAACAGTTTTACACAGGGTATAACACAGCCACTATTGGCTACAATGGCAACTATTTAGGACCTACTTTAATTATCAATAAAGGTCAAAGCATAACGCTGAATGTTCATAATCAATTAAATGATACTACAACAACGCATTGGCATGGTTTGCATGTAGCACCTTCCAATGATGGCAGTCCTCATAATATGATTATGGCAGGTACAACATGGAGTCCATCTTTTACAAGTATGGATGATGCAGCCACATATTGGTATCATCCACACTTGCACATGAAAACAATGAAGCAAGTTTTGAAAGGTGCATCAGGTATGATTATTCAACGAGATGCAGTTGAAGGAGCATTGAACTTACCTCGTACATACGGTGTTGATGATTTTCCTTTAGTATGCCAATGGAAGACATTCGATATAGTTACAAAACAAATTGTAATGGATGATGAGTTGGATAATGCGACAATGGTAAATGGAACATTAAATGGATACTTAAATGTACCTGCACAAATGGTTCGCTTACGATTACTCAATGGCAGTAGTCACCGTTTTTTTATGTTTGCCATAAACGACAATAGAAATTTTAAAGTAATAGCAGGAGATGAAAGTTTATTAAATGCACCTGTCACCTTGAATAAACTGCAACTTGCACCGGGTGAAAGAGCTGAAATTATAGTTGATTTTTCAGGTCAAAATGGAAACACCTATTATTTAAAACAATTAGGCACACAATTACCAAGTGGTTATCCGGGTGGTGCAGTAGGTATGATGGGTACACCGGGTCCTTTGGATAATACAGATTTTAATTTGTTACAATTTAATGTTACACCTACTACTTCAACGCCAACTCCTATAACATCTATCCCAACATCACTAGTAAATAATACTGTTACTCCATCAATAGGTGCTGGAACTGGTAATTTTTTATTTCAAGGTTCGCCAATGAACAGCATGACCAATTTTACTATAAATGGAGTACAATATGTAGAAAATGTAATGAACTTTAGTGTTAAACAGGATAGTGTAATGATATGGAGTATGACTAACCAAAGCATGATGCCGCATCCTTTACATATTCATGGTAATCATTTTTATATTCTAACAGTAAATGGCTCTGCACCACCTGCACAATTTCAAGGTAAGAAAGACATAGTAGTTGTTCCACCACAAGGAGGTACAGCACAGCTAATCATGAAGTATATTGATTTTTCTGATACAATTATGCCTTACATGTATCATTGCCACATCAGTAGTCATGAAGATAATGGAATGATGGGACAATTTATGGTAAAACCATCCACTCATCAAAACCCACAAGGTATTAATGATATAAATGATGCATCTATTCAAGTTTTTCCTAACCCCGTTACAAATGAATTACAATTAGATGGAAAGGGAAATACTATTCAACAGATAAAAATATTTAGCACAATAGGTGAATTAATTTATAGTAAGGATAGCAAGCAAACTAAAACCACAATTGATGTAAACTTTTTAGCAACAGGACAATATTATCTAACACTTAATTTCAATAATTTTTCAAAAACAATAAAATTTCAAAAACAATAAACAATAAATAAAATGACAAAGAAAATATCACTTTTCGTAACAGCTTTGATGTTCATTACATTGATTTCCAAAGCTCAAATTCCTAACCCTAGTTTTGAAAACTGGGAAACTATGACAGGCTATTCTAACCCAACAGGTTGGGGTACTATGAATAACTTAACATCTCTTGCATCTGTTTATACAGCCGAAAAAGCAACACCTGGCACAGCAGGTAGTTCTTATTTAAAACTGACATCAAAAACTACACCTGCTGGAGTAGCAAACGGTATCGCAGTAAGTGGCAAATTAGATAGCATTACACAACAACCTATATCTGGCTTTCCTTACAATAATCGTCCTACAAAACTTACTGGCAAATGGCAACACATGATATTTGGAAGTAGTCAAGGTTCAATAAGTATTCAATTCACAAAATGGAATACAAGCATGAATATGCGTGATATAATTGGCACAGGTTCAGTTACATTAAGTGGTATGGCAATGAGTTGGGCATCATTTAATATTCCAATTACATTTAGCACAGCAGATTATCCTGATAGCTGTATAATTGTAATGAAAGCAAGTGGCACAACGCCAACCAATAACGATTATTTGTGGGTAGATGATTTAGCTTTTGATGCTGCACCTTTAGCTATACATGATGTAGCTATTGAAAACATTTCAATTTATCCAAATCCATCTTCAAATAATTGGAGTATAAACGGAATAAGCAAAAGCAATGAAGTATTAAGTTTTGATGTAATAAATTCAGTAGGTGAAATCGTATATCATACTAGCTCTTCAAACAAGCAAGTGCAACTTGTAATTGACAATAAAAATTTGGCTATTGGAAATTACGTATTAAAAATAACTGGCAACAAGGTTAAGCAAAGCATTAAACTTTCCAAAACGGCTCAATAATGAACATAAAATTAATAATAATAATTATAAGTCTTTCTTACACCCTTACCTATTTGGTAGGGTGTAAGAAAGTAACTTATGCTACTAATGGCGAAACTATATTTAAGACAGGAAAAAATAAAAGTGGCAAGGTTTTACAAAATATAGATAAATCTTCTATGAAGATGGCACATTCCTGTTCCTCTTGTCATGGAAACGATGGTTCAGGTGGCAGTATGATGGAAAATACACCTTCAATAAAATATAATGATTTAACCAACCCTGCTTTACACAATATTCCATACACCGAAGAATTGATAAAACGCTTTTTAGACCACGAATTAAAAAGTGATAGTACTGTTGCTAATACTGGTGTTGTGTTTGAAATGGATGAAACAGATAAAAATGATTTGATAACTTTTTTAAAAACATTGTAAAATGACAAAAAAAATAGCATTTTTCGTAACAGCTTTGATGTTCGTGGCAACGATGTCCTATGCCCAATGCCCAATGGGACAAGTAGAGGTATCCTTTGAAATTATTACAGACACCTATGGTGAAGAAGGATTTTGGCAATTAGACACTATGGGTAACCCATGTGGTGTGGGTACATTATTAAGTGGTGGCAATACTGCCCAACTTACTTGTGCAAGTGGAGGTACACCTTTAACCTCGACTGCTGGTAATGGATATGCAAGTAATACAACTATATCTGTTCCGTTTATTTGCCTTACTCAAGGTGGTCAATATGAGATACATTATATAGATGATTACGGTGATGGAGGATTTGTATTTAGAGTAAAGGTAAATGGTTACATCATCAACCAATTTATTGGTAGTGGCTCTACGCAAACTTTCACATTTGTCGCCAATGAACCTCCTAATTATGATATAGCATCTTCTATGCACGACAATACAACATTTTTGCAAAAAAATTATTTATTAAATGGTGCTTCAATGAACTTTAAACTAAAAGCATTTAACTGGGGTAAGCAAACCATAAACTCTATGAAGTTAAATTATCAAGTTAATGGAGGGGCAATAGTAAATAATGTTATCACAGGGCTTACATTACAAAACTATTCCGATACCATTTTAACTTCGACAATGCCTTTTTCTTCAACTACAAATGGGAACTACACAATTAAGATGTGGTACAGTGATTTTAATGGTTCTAATATGGATAGCTTGAATAGTAACGATACAACCACAAAAATTGTTACAGTAGGAAACGATATACCCAACCTAATGAGCAATTATATTGGGTATTGGGTATCAGATAGTGTTGTAGTTAATAGTAGCAATCAAGTTAGTACACCTGTAGATATTGATTTTCACCCAAATTTATCCCTTAAAGAAATGTGGGTATTAAATAAAAATACAGAAGCTCAAGGTGGAAGTACAGTAATTGTTTCAAATACAGCCACAGCATCACAAACTACGGTTTATAAAGAGGATGCGAATAATTGGCATTTTATGTCTTTACCTACAGCCATTGCTTTTAGTGAGAATGAAAATTTTGCAACAAGCCCAGGCGTTTTTGATGCCAACCACAATGGAGGCACACCATTTACAGGACCTGCATTATGGACTAGTGATTTGACTATATATGGAGGTGCTGCTTCCAACAATGGCGATCATTTAGATATGCTACATGAAAGCCCATACAGTCAAGGTATTGCTTGGGAAAATGAAAATGTATTTTGGAATTTTGATGGTTACAACAATGACATTGTTCGTTATGATTTTGGAGGCGACCATGACCCGGGCAATGATGACCATTCCGATGGCATTATTAGACGATATGCTGATTTTACAGTATCCAGAGATGTAAATGATATAGTACCTAGTCATTTGGTTTTAGATAAAAATAAGAAATGGTTGTATATAGTAGACTATGGCAATAAGAGAGTAATGCGCCTTGATATAACTACAGGAACAGTAGGTGGCACACCTAGTTGGGGACCTCATGAAACGGTACATGAATATAAGAAGGTAACAGGATATGATTTTGACACTGTGATAAATACAGGTTTAAATAAACCTTGTGGTATTGATATTATGGATAACACTTTAATTATATCTGACTATGCAACAAACGAAATCATTTTTTACAATATTTCAGTTTTGCCTGCAACAGAATTGTATAGAGTTGCTATACCAAACAGTAATGGTATAATGGGTATTAAAATAGGACCCGATGGATATATTTATGCAGTAGATAATGGAAATAACAGAGTAGTAAAAGTAAAACCTTCAACACCAAATGCACTAAATGAAGTTGAAGAAATAAACACCATAACTATTTCTCCAAATCCAACTTCAAATTCCATCAATATTAATTACGGTGCAAATGTCATTATCAAAAAAATAATTATTTCTGATATTACTGGCAAAGTTATAAATGCATATCCTGCAACTAATAAATTAGATGTATCTCAACTAGCTTCAGGTCAGTATTTTATTACTGTGCAAACTACACAACAACAAAAAGTATTTAAAATTTCTAAAAAGTAGTATATGCTAAACAAATCAATTAAATTGTCTATTTGCGTTTTTACTATTGTGGTGATAGCAGTATTTTTTTCTTGTAAAAAAGAAGATTCAAGTACAAACTTACAAATTGAAACCGAGAATTTGGAAAGTGCATTAAGTATGGATACGGCATTACACCATGCCCAAACTTATCATGATTCAGTAGTTTATGCACATACACATGCGCCTGCCCATCAAGCTCATTACGATAGTATTTATCATCATTACGATAGCACCTATCATCATCATCACATTATTTATCATCATCATGATACAGTACACCATCATTCAGGTTTTCATCACTCACAAATCCAACACAACACTCACGATACTTTACATAATCATCATCATTCACAATTTCATTAAAACAATAAAATGACAAAATTAATTTCAAACATCATCGCATTATTCTGCTTCCTACTTTTTATAAGTTGTAACACAATTAAAAATGTACGAACCGAACAAGTACATATCTATGGGAACTGTGGTATGTGTAAAGAAACCATAGAAAATGCAGGGAATAAAAAAAATGAAGCCAAAGTAAGTTGGAATAAAGACACCAAAATGGCAGATTTATCTTATGATACTATCAAAACAAATCAAAATGAAATTTTAAAACGAATTGCCAAAGCAGGGTATGATAGCGAAAACTTTTTAGCCCCTAAAGATATATATGACAATTTACCTGAATGCTGTCATTATGATAGAAATCCTAAAGCAATTGCAAAAAATACAACCATTAATGAAACTGGAATTATCACAAAAACTGATACAACCACAAATGTTTCAAACACAATTGTAGAAAAAATTGATACTTCGGCAGTAAAGGCTACTGCCATTTCATACCCATTAAAAGAAGTATTTGAAACATATTTTTCATTAAAAGATGCACTAGTTAAATCTGATGGAAAAACAGCTAGTTTAAAGGCAAAAGAATTATTAGCATTGTTAAATAATGTAGATATGAAAATGTTGAATAATAATGAACATACTGTATGGATGAAAGTAAATAATGATTTGAAGTTTGATGCAGGGCATATTGAGGAAACAAAAGATGTATCACATCAACGAGGGCATTTTAGTTCCTTATCTACTAATATGTATAAACTAATTAAGGTTTCAAAAAATGAAACTACTGTCTATTACCAACACTGCCCTATGTACGATGATGGCAAAGGAGCAAACTGGTTGAGTAAAGAAAAGGCAATAAAAAACCCTTACTACGGTTCACAAATGTTGAATTGTGGAAGTGTACAAGAAACGATTAAATAAAAATTGTAATGAACGTTATAAAGAATATCTATAAATTAGGAACGCTTGGAATGATTTTAGTTGCAATACTTTCACCATGTTGCTTTCCAATTTTTGCATTCATTGCAAGTGCATTGGGTTTAGGTAGTTTTGAAATGTTGGGAACTAATACAATGTGGTTTTTTTCCCTTATGGTTTTACTTTCTATTATTGGTTTTTACTTATCATATCGAACACATAAATTAATATACCCATTACTACTTTCAGTTATTTGTGGTTTAATTATTTTATATGGTTATTATGTAAGTAAAAGTAACCATTGGATGATATTTACAAATTTGGGTATGGGCGGAATTCTCATCGCAACATTAATTAATTTTAAAGCAATAAAAATGAAGAATAGAAATATAGTTTTGTTATCAACATTGACTTGTCCAAAATGCAGTTACCAAAAGGAAGAAACGATGCCAACAAATGCTTGCATGTTTTTTTACGAGTGTGAGAATTGCAAAACAAGGTTAAAACCTATAGAGGGTGACTGTTGTGTTTTTTGCAGCTATGGTACAATTAAATGCCCTCCAATTCAGGAAGGTGTAAGTTGTTGTTAATATTAAAACATGAAATTATTAAAGTGGATATACAAAACCTTCTTAAAAAAAAACTGTTGCCAATAGTATGTATCATACTAGTATCATACCATCATTCTAACGCACAAAAACTTGTTCATTATGACCTTACCATAAAGGACACATTGGTAAACTTCACAGGAAAGGCTAAACGAGCCATTGCAGTCAATGGACAAATTCCTATGCCTACACTTACTTTTACTGAAGGAGATACAGCAGAAATTGTAGTGCATAATGAACTCAATGAAAGCACTTCGTTACATTGGCATGGTTTGTTTTTACCTAATAAGGAAGATGGAGTTCCATATCTTACACAAATGCCAATTAAACCTCACACCACACATATATATCGTTTCCCTATCATTCAACATGGTACACATTGGTATCATAGTCATAGTGGTTTGCAAGAGCAAATTGGCATGTATGGTTCATTTATCATGAACAAAAAGGCAAATGACAAAACATTTAGAAAAGGTATTGATGATTTGCCAACTATACCTATCGTATTAAGTGAATGGACTGATTACAAACCTGAAAATGTGCATCGTATGTTACATAATGCCACTGACTGGTTTGGAGTAAAAAAGAAATCGACTCAAAGTTATATAGAGGCAATTCAAAAGGGACATTTCAAAACAAAAATAAAGAACGAATGGAAGCGCATGTTATCAATGGATGTAAGCGATGTGTACTATGATAAACTACTTATGAATGGTAAAAATGAAATTCAATTTTCTAATCTGAAAGCAGGTGATAAGGTTCGATTAAGAATTTCCAATGCTGGTGCGTCATCCTATTTTTGGCTTACTTATGCAGGAGGAAAAATTACGGTGGTAGCTAATGATGGAAATGATGTCGAACCTATTGAAGTGGATAGGCTCATCGTTGCCGTTTCTGAAACCTATGATGTGATAGTTACAATACCTAATGACAGCACAGCTTATGAGTTTTTAGCAACGTCAGAAGATAGGGTAAATTCAACTTCTATTTTTTTAGGTAATGGCATAAAACAAGTAGCAAGCACAATGCCTCGTTTAAAATATTTTGAAGGCATGAAGATGATGAACGACATGATGAAAATGAATGGCAGGTTGGATGATATGGGAATGAATATGAGCCTAAATCAAATGGATATGAATGTGGTGATGTACCCTGAAATTACTGGTGATGCTAAACCAAAACAAAGTGATGACGACCCTAATAGATATAATGCAAATGCTTTGGCAGATATAATTACTTTGAATTACGCAATGCTCAAATCTCCACAGAATACTTCCTTGCCTCGAAACGCAACAGTAAAAACACTTCGTTTTGAATTAACTGGAAACATGAACCGTTATGTGTGGAGCATGGATAATAAGGTAATAAGTGAAACTTATAAAATTTTAATTAAGAAGGGTGAGAATATTCGCATGATTATTTACAATGGCTCTATGATGCGCCATCCTATGCACTTGCATGGACATGATTTTCGTTTACTAAACGGACAGGGTGAACATGCACCCCTTAAAAACATTGTAGATATAATGCCAATGGAAACTGATACATTAGAATTTAATGCGAACGAAGAAGGCGACTGGTTTTTTCATTGTCATATTTTGTACCACATGATGAGTGGCATGGGAAGAGTATTTACTTACGAAAATCAAGCACCTAACCCCTATATTCCAAATCCTAAATACGCTTACCGAAAATTAAAAGCAGAAGATAGAAAATTTCATTTCATGGCACAAAACGATTTTGCATCCAATGGAAATGATGGCGAGGCTATGCTTCAAAACACCCGTTGGAAATTGCATAGTGAATGGCGATTAGGTTATCATGATATGCACGGCTACGAAGTAGAAACACATTTTGGAAGGTATTTAGGAAGAAACCAATTTGCATTTCCTTACATCGGCTTTGATTTTAGATACAGAAAAATGGGCATTGCGCCTGTCGAAAAAAACCTGTTTGGTCAATATGATACAAAGGACATGCGCAATGCTGTTTGTATAGGTTTTGTTTATACACTCCCAATGTTAGTTTTAGCAGATATACGTTTTGATACTGATAAACGTATTAGGCTTCAGTTAATGCGAGAAGATATTGTGATAGCACCAAGAGTACGATTGCATTTTATGGTCAATTCCGATTTTGAGTATATGGCAGGTGCAAAATATATTTTGGGTAAAAATGTATCACTTACTACACATTATGATAGCGATATGGGATTTGGGTTAGGCATAGGTGTTAATTATTAATCAGTTTTTATCATTTAAGCATGATTTACCAGTTTACGCATTGACAAACTATTGCTTACTTAATGTTCCTCGATTGTTCCCCCAATCTTTCTTGAATGTTTCTTCAATGATACTTCAATGTTCCTTCATTGATTCCTTAATTCAAATTTTACCTAATTCGGCACAATTGAGCATAAAAATGCACAACGCTACCAAGCTAGGAAAGTCAAATAAATACTAAACAGTTTTAGGAAATATTTTAATTGTTTTTACAAATATGTCCCTGTGTGCGAAAGTGGGCTTTTTGCATGACACAATCTTTGCATTGTAAAAAATAATTAAATAAAATGTCAAACGAAAAATTACACAACAGAACAGAAACAAAAACAAGATTAGTAAACGGAGCATGGTTATTTGCACACACATTATTGTGGCATGGCAAGGAGTTCAACGAAGCAGAAATTGAAATAGCCAAGCAACAAATTGAGGAGTGCATTATTCATCCATCGCTATTGGTGAGCAGAGAAAAGTTCATCATGTTTTGCGAAAGAGTATTGTTAGCACATCAATATTTGCAACGCAATGAAAGCCGATTTGTGCCACATCCACTAAAATGGTTAAGTCCACATTTTGAACATGGTTATGCAGGTACTAAAGCATGGTATTTGGATATGGTGCATGAAAGAAAATACATTGTAGTGCATCGTTTTGAATTAAAAGTATTTGCAGAATCTTATTATTTATTTATGCAAAAGCCATGCAGAGAAAGTTTCCAAAAAGCATTGCAAGCATTAAAAACTTATGCCGATGAAACTTTAATACAGCAGTTCAATAATTTAATCATTAACCACACTTACAATAACTAACATGCCAAAATCAAAACTACAAATACTCAAAAATCCATTAATCAATGTGGATGGTAGTATCACAGCAAGACCATGCACCAATGTTGATTTAGGCGAGGTATATGGTGTAAACCGAAGAACTATAATTAATTGGCTAAAACCATTTGAAAAAGAGATAGGACTTCGAGTATCCTATTTCTATACTCAAAAACAAGTGCAAATCATTTTTGAATGTATTGGTGAACCACAATACATAGATTTTGAAAAACTAAAAATGGTAGCATAAATAACAAAGTTGAAGAGAGTTACGAAAAACAAAACCTAGCAAAGCAAAAGCATACCAAAGTGCGAAAGTTCACTTTTTCAGCATCGCATCTTTGCATTATCAAATTAAAAAACACAATAAAAAATGAAGCAACCAATCAACGATACCACCTCCAATATTTTACTAACAGGCACAATACTACTTGCCAATTTTGATTTTAGTTCTTTACTAGACTATGCAGTAAAGGCAGTTGTAGGTGGTGCTATTTGGATGGGCTTTCAATTAGCCAACGAATTAATCAGAAGAAAAATTAAGAAGTAATGAATGTAACAAAACTATTGATGGGTGTTGGTTTGGGTGTAGGTGCTTATGCAGGTATCAACTACATACGCAAGATGAATAGCACCAATCAGAATTTAGAAATTATACCCACAGCACAAATACATAAAGTGAATTTGTTGGGTTTGTTTATCCGAATGGATATACGATTTAAAAATCCTGATGGTGGCACATTCAAAATCAAATATCCATTTGTAAAAATTCAATTTGAAGGTGAAACGATAGGCACATCACAAGCTATTGATAAAGATATTTCAATACCTCCTTATGGCGAAGCAGTTGTCAACGGCATAATGATAGAAATACCTATCACCAACATTTTGACAACAGGTTACAAAATTTATAAAAACATCATTAACAATAAATCAGTGAAGATGACAGCCCTAACACATACTACACTCAAAGTTGGTTTTCAAACTGTGCCTTACGATGTTAAAAATGAAATCACTTTAAAGAAATAACATGGAAGCGAGGTATAATAGAAAACTAAAAAATGGTGAGCAATTCAATCATCTCATGCCCAAAGCAGAAGTTGCTACAACTACGGTTCGCAAAAATGCAGATGTAAATGATACTGTTGCTTTTATTCCAAAAGTGGTAAAGGAAACACTACATCATACTTCACAACTTGCACCACTTTTATTAAGTGATACCATTTATGATACCTGTAAAAATATTTGGCACTTTGTATATGAGCATATCGGTTACCGAAAAGATAAAGAAGGATATGAACAAATAAGAAGTCCAGCTAGAGTTTGGTATGATAGAAAAAGTGGCGTGGACTGTGACTGTTATACAACTTTCATCAGTAGCATTCTCACCAATTTACAAATACCACATACCTACAGAATTACAAAATATGGCAAACCACAATTTCAACACATTTACCCCATAGTGCCAACAAGCAATGGCAAATACATAACCATAGACTGTGTGGTAGACAAATTCAACTACGAAGAACCCTTTACACAAAAACAAGATACAAAAATGGATTTAGAATATTTAAACGGAATAGATGGCGATGAAATATTATTTACCGACAATGCCACTAATATTGATGTCGAAGATTTAATGGGTAACGATGAAATATTACTCGGTGATTTAGGCAGACGAAAACCAAAAAGCACAAGCAGTAGCGAACCTAAAAAGAAACATTCTATTTTAAGCAAAATAGTTCATGGTGTAAACAAAGCCAACCCTGCCACAGTTCTTTTACGCAACGGTGTTTTGGCAAGTATGAAACTAAATTTGTTTGGTGTTGCACAGCGATTAAAATGGGCTTACTTATCGGATGCAGAAGCTACTAAAAAGGGAATTATCCCTGCAAAGTTTGCCAAACTTAAAGCAGTACGAGCCAAATTAGAAAGTATCTTTTTTGGAGCAGGTGGTAAGCCTGAAAATCTAAAGAACGCCATACTTCGAGGTAAAGGAAACAAAGGGCATGATGTAAGTGGATTAGGAACTCTTGGTGAATTTATGGAAATAAGTGAATTGTTAGGTTATGATTACGAAGGAGTAGATGGATTAGGTGAGCCTGCAACAGGTGCAGCCATTGCAAGTGCAAGTGCCATAGTTGGAGCTATTGCAGCTTTGGTAAAAAACATTGGTAATATTTTTCCAAGTAAAGCAGAAGAAGGTGCAAGTGATTTTGATGAACAATCCTTACAAGAAAAAAGCCCTACTAGTAAAGTAACTATATCAGAGTCTAAAACTGTACCACCAAGTATTACCGAAGATGGCAAAGCAAATCCTGAAAGTAATGTAGCACCAAGTACCAATGAAAATGGTAATGCCGAAGTAGCCTTAAAAACCTCAGATCCAAATGCCAATGAAGAAAACAAAACACCAGATGAAAAAGAAGGGATGTGGGAGAAAAACAAAAAATGGTTGAAGCCTACTTTAATTGGTGTAGGTGGTGCAAGTTTACTCTACTTAGGTTATAGAGCTATGAGCAGTAATAAAGCCAACAATTCTTCGCCACCATCAAAAAGCAAATCACTTAATGGTGTACGAAGAAGAGGAAAACCAAAACGCACTCACACCAAGAAAAAACAAATCATTCAAAAACAATCATTATTCAATTAACATGAGAAGAAGAAAAAATAAATTTCAGCGTAAGGCTGATAAAAAGAAAATGCTAGACAGCATTACACAACCTCTCGACACCAAAGGCAATTTAAAAAACTCGGCTATTGAAACAGGAAAGGATTTAGTAGTAGGTGTTGTATTGGGTGGACTTGCAGGAGCTACTATTGGTAAACCCTCTTTAATCATTGGCTTCCTTACAAGTGGTGTAGGTCATTACCTCAACAATCGTTTACTAACCACAGCAGGACTTGGTATGATGGCAAGTAACAGCTTCACCCCAAAATCGGTACAGGGTATTGAAGGCTTGGAAGGACTTGAAGGAGTAAAAGAACGCATACAAGTATTTAAACAAACCTTGTTAGAAAAAACCTATCTCGATAAAGTAAAGGCACTCAAAATCGGCAAAGCCAAAACAGTTAATGGCATGGGTGAAGTTCAATACTTTTCTTATCCTGAAAATTTATTGGAAGGTGCAAATGATGAATTGGCTTTGCTAAATCAAATCGAACATCAAATTGCAAATTCGGCAATACCTGTGCAAGGTTTAGATGCCATAGAATTTGAAGAAGCTATTTATTAGGTTTATCAACGAAGATGACACCATCTTCAATGACATCACCGTCAAGAACATCAGGAATACAAACGCTTTCATCATAAGCTAATCTCTTTCCTAATCGTTCAGCTTCTTCAGCCTTTTGTTCTACAAAATCATTTCCTAACCGATAGATAAGCATCATAAGCAGTTTAGCATACTTTCTATCGCCATTCAAATCACGACTAATTATTTCGTGTCCAGTCATTCAATCAAAATTAAACTAATCATATAACAATTTTAAACAATCAAAAAAACAAAATAAAAATTATGTTGGGACTTTTAGAAAACATAGAAGAATATAATAATGCAGGTGCATTATTAGGTATTGATGGCAATTTCGATGAAGAATTGCTAGGAGCTTTAAAACGTGTGAACCCTGTGCAACGTCAAAAGCTCGTAAACAAAATTACAAGCACAGGAGCAAGAAGCAGAGGTTCTCGTGCTGAAATGGAAAAACATTTTGCAGAGCTTCCTGCTCATATTAAATCAGGCTTATCCAATAAAGATTTGCGTTTAGCTGATAGCGTGATTTACAGCATCAAACCTGTAAGCAGTAAAACCATTAAACTCTTTGAAACACAAGACGACAAAGAAGTAGGTTTACGCAATATCAGCAATGCCAAGTTGCCTAAAAATCAAGCCTTATTGGTAAGTGGAATTTGGCTTTTAGTAGGTAAAGCAGAAACTAATGGTAAAGACAAAATCATTGGCACAAAATTCGGCAAGATAGAAGATTACCCAGCTATTGCCAATGGTGAGTTCAGTTTGAAATGCAACAAAAAACAAATTGTACCTGAAACTCCGAATGTAATTTTCAAAACCGACCAATTGCATAAAGTACCAGTGGGTTATTACAAATTGGCTAACCCTCGTCTTATCCATGATGATATGCTTATTGAAATGGTTATTGAATTGGGCAGTATGGAAGGCATACAAGAGAACACATTCATTTATGCAGGTTTGCATGGCACTATTACTACACCTTAATTTTTGTAAGCATGAAACAGATAATCAAAAAACGATACGACTTACAAATTGGTGAAGCAGGTTCAGTAAAACGTGAACAATTTGAGTTGGATAAAAACGTAAGCAAGGTGAATGCCATCTTGCTTACATCCGACAAAGAAGACCAACTCTATAATAGAGGTAGTCAGAAAATTGAAATCAATGGGCAGGAAATTTTCCCTGAAAAATATGAAAGTAAATTACTGATGAGTGGCTTAAATGTTTCACCCAATGATAGATTCTACAAATTAGAAAACATAGCAGTAGGCAATCGAATTATGAAAGTAGAATATACCGACAATAATGAAGCAAGAAGCAACTTTAGTGCCTATCGTGTTTCGGTGTATTTAGAATTGGAAACTGAAACAAACTAATATGAAAACACAAATAGTAACGGCTGTAGTGGATATTTTGCAAGCAGGCGAATACAAACATTTTGAAGTGCGTATTCCTGATAATGTAAAAACCATAGATGGGGTGGAAACTTCGGTTCGCTTTCATAGTGATTATATAGCCACATTGAATGATAGCAATACCACAAATGATAATCAAACAATGATTATTGGCGATGTGCGATTAAGTGGTGGTAAATCAAACAATTGGTTTTATGCCGAAACTGTTAGCGAGTATGTAGCCCTTATGCCAAAAAATGTATTTCGACTTCAAGCGTTGAATTGTTCTCTACCTTTTATTTTTCACAAACGCCGAGATGGAAACCTATGTAATGTAACACCTATCGGCACTCGTATCAAAGGATATTTTAAGGATACTATTGGAACAACCCTGCAACAAGATATTCATTACAGCATTACTATATGTATTCATTTAAGCACTCAATAAAAATGCTATTCATACAAGAGTTTATTCGTCAAAGAACAAAGGAGCTTACACACGACAACAAATACCATACTCACTTTAAACACTTGGTATTAAAGCCCAACGAAAGTATTGAGCTAAAAGCAGGAGTAGATATTTATTTACTTACCGATGTGGTAGATGATATACGAGTAGAAAGTGAATGTGGTTTGTTTGACTGGGGTAGCCAACTCACCAATGAACAAACCTATGAACATAGTGGCGACATCATCATTGAAAATTTAAGTGGCTCAACAAACCATATACCCTTTATACAATTCACCCATAAAAATTAACGCATGAGCATAGGAACAAATACAAAGACCGAAAAATACAACCCTGAACGTATAGAGCTTATCAAATTGAATTTGGAACAACATTACGAAGCAGGAAATCCAAGAGAATATGAAATACAAGTGGATGGACTAAAAGCTGTATGGCGCACAGGCGATGTAAAGCAATTTGATAATCACCAACTCTATTTAACTGAAGATGCAGAGAAAATGAAAATCCTTTTGTTTCAAGGTACATCACACAAATACGATTCGTTTGTTTTCTTGCTCAACAATGCCGAACCACAACAAAGTTTACAAGGCTTGCCATTAACAGTAGATGAAAAAATACATCAGGCATTACGAGATAAAGAACTCAATGATGCAAAAATCAAAATTGAAGAATTGCAAAATGAATTAGATGAAGCATTGGAGTATCAAGAAAAGTTAGAAGATAAAATTCACGAACTGGAAAGTAATAAAACCACAGGTAGTGATAAGATGATGAATGTGATAACCAACTTGGGTGAGTTAATGATGCGAAGTCCTAAAGCATTAAAAGGTGTACCTCTTATTGGCGAAGCATTAGCAGGTGGAATGGAAAACAAATTAGCCGAAGAAAACCAAGCCATGAAACAACATATTGATGAACTCACCAATATTATAAACACTTTAGGTTATGGTAAAAACCCTGACCCAAATCAAACCTCATTCAAAGAAAAAATAACGGAAGAATCATGAACGAATACACATACGAAGTACAAGTAAAAGCAAAAACTAAAGAAGAGTCCATAGAAAAAATGCAAGCCATCTGCACACTACTGGACAAGCTCAATGAAAAAGAATTAAGCAAGTTGGCTTATATCGTAAAACACGACCCAATAAAAACCAAGATGGCAAAAATGGCATTAGGTGTTTAGTCAATTTGCCAATTAGTAAATGTGCCGATATGCCAATGAATGAAACAACTTGAAATCAGAAATGCAAAATAGTTACGAATATGAAGATGATAGTTTAAGCACAAGAGAAGTTTTACTCTATGGCATGGGCAGTTTGTTATTGTTAGGAGGTACATTTTTTATTGGTAGAAAATTGGTGCGAGATGCTGTAAAGAAAAACGAAGAAAACACAAGCCTTAATGAAGATAGTGTAGCCAATTATGCTAAAGGAATTAGAATGGCTTTTGACAATGATGGTTGGTGGGGAACAGATGAAGACGCTTTACGAAATGTACTTACCAAAATTCCTAGCAAGGATGTATTTGAAAAAGTAGTAAAGAGTTATCAGCGATTATACAATAAAAGTTTAATGGCTGATATGCAAAGCGAACTCAATACAAGCGAGTACAACGAAATGATAGCCATTATCAATAGCAAAGTAACGCCACAGAAAAATGGTCAAGTGTATTTGAGTAATAAACAGTATGAGGGTTGGGCTAAACGATTAAAGAGTGCATTTGATAAAAGCTATGGCTTTGTGCCTGGAACCGATGAAGAAGCTATCCGAACTGTATTCAATGAAATCCCTACTCGTAAAGCATTTGCTCAAGTTGCAGTAGCCTATAATGTTTTATACAACAGAAACTTACAAAACGACCTCAAAGGCGAATTAGAGTTTTGGGAATACGAACCCATGATGAAAATTATACTTAATAAACCACAGTAAACAATGAATCAAGCAACTACAAAAAAAGAAAACAAAACCGATAAAAATAAACAGATAAAGAAATGGGTTTTGTTGGGTGTTGGTTTAACAGCCACAGGTATAGCAGGGTATTTTGGTTGGCAATATTATCAAAAGTCAAAAGGAAATCAAAAGCCTACAACCTTTTCACCACCTGCCGACCCTGTACCTGAATACAAACCAACCAACAATACTTATAGCGAACCTTCAAACAATAGCAGTTCTTCAAAATCAAATCAAGGCAATACAACTTACCAAAACACAAAGGATATTATTGATAATGTAAATACCATTTACAATAGTATTCCTAAAAAAGATAAAAGTGCATTTCCATTAAAGAAAGGAAGTAAAGGTGATAAAGTAAGGCAATTACAAAACGCATTAATAGCCCAACATGGTTCAAGTATATTGCCCAAGTACGGTGCTGATGGAGATTTTGGAAGTGAGTTAGCCAATGCCTTGAAGAAACTCAACTATCCTTCAAAAATTACAGAGAGTTTATTTAATGTAATTACCAGTAGCAATGGTGCTAATACCAATTCGTTTGCCAAGCAATTAGTTATGGCTTTAAGCAAACATGATTTTGTAAAAACGATTTCACTACTTAAACAAATTCAAAGTGTTAGCGAATACACAAGCATCAGCGAAGAATTTAAAACCATGCGTGTGAATGGTGGTGTAAGACAAACATTAGTGAATGGTGCTTTGAATGCTTTTTTAGATAGCAAACAAAAACAAAGTATTCGACTGGAGTTCTTACGCATGGGGCTAAAGTTTGATGGTAAGAAATGGACTTTGAGTGGATTAGATGGCATGAACCCACGACTTGTAAAAACCATTCGAGGTACAAGAGTTTGGTTGAATAGTGAAACAAGTCTAACAGTTCCATCTAATATGATACTCGGAAGAGCTTTAGCAGAAAAGCTAGATTATACCCTCTTTGAAAATAAAGGACATCATTTTATTGTACCTACTAAAGATATTATTCAACATAAATAAAATAACATGAAACGAGAAATAAAATATATCGTAGTGCATTGCACAGCCACACCTACTACAGCAACAATTGAAGCCATTAAGAATTATTGGAAAAATAATTTGAAATGGAAAAATAATGGCTATCACTATATCATTCAACGTGATGGAACGGTTGTAAATATTACGCCTGAAAATCAAATTGCAAATGGTGTAGCAGGTTATAACCAACATAGCATACACATGAGCTACATAGGTGGCGTAGATGGGAATAACAAACCCATTGACAACCGAAACGATTTACAAAAGGAAGCCATGTTTAATCTAATTATGAAACTTCATCATCGTTACCCTAATGCTGAAATCAAAGGGCATCGTGATTTTCCAAATGTGCATAAGGCTTGTCCTTCATTTGATGTAAAACAATGGTTGAAAGAATATGAACCTTCCGTATTACAAGCAGCCTAAAATCATTGATACATTAGAGCAAAACAATTTACACATCTATTCAAGACCTTATGAACTCAATATTATTGGTGTAAGAAGCAATAGCCAAATCACTAACAAGTTTGACGATTATATCTATGTATGTTTTAAGAATGGAATGGGTACTTGGGAAAACCATCGCTTTAATGCAACAACCGATCCGGGTATGCACTTCATCAATAAACCCATGAACTCAAATGGTACAGCCATTTTAAAACATGGGCAATACAAAGGAACATATCAAATCGGTTTGCATAGAAGTAAGTATAAAGCACTCGTTCAAAGAAAACCAGTAACAGTCTATAGAAGTAAAAATACAAGCCGAGATATTGATACCAAAAAAGCAACTCAAACAGGGCAATTTGGTATCAATATTCATCATGCCAAAGGCGATGGTACTACAGAGGATGTAAATAGATGGAGTGCAGGTTGTCAGGTAATTGCCAATATCAACGACTTTAAAAAGTTGATGGGTTTTGCAGAGCAACATGCCAAGCTCTATGGTAACAGTTTTACTTATACCCTGATAGATTTTAGAACAAAGGGTTATGAAAATGAAGTTCAAGATACAGAACCAAAGAATGAAATCATACCACATACAAATAGCAATTCAAACG
>JAEUVD010000042.1 GCA_016787065.1 Chitinophagaceae bacterium | reverse complement strand
ACTCACAAGAAGTAAAAAAATAAAAATAGAATTCTTCATGTTTGAAAATTTCTATAAAATTAAACGGATATGAAAACAATCCATGATCTCATGAGTAGATGGTCGTGTTTCACGCACATCTATCATGTACTATTGAGAAACTGGTTAAAACACAAAAGGTCAGAATAAATCTGACCTTGTTGTGTTGCTTTTATTTGAGGGGATTATTTCCTTGATTTTGCTTGCTGACTTGTCTTGTAATCATCACGATCTTCTACCCGAGAATTTGCAGGTTGTGCATTTGTTGGGGTTTGAACAGTCGGAGTAGCTTTGCGTTCAGTACGTAAATTTTCTTGTCGAATTTGCTCAGGCGTTTTATCGCGATCTTGAACTCCTACAGGTTCTTGAGGTGTTTTTTTAGCTTGCGTTGGCTGTAGAACTTGTCCATCAGCCGGTGGTTGTCCTGCATGATGATGCGGTACAACAGGCGTGGTGCCTTTCTTAGCTGCTTCAGCCCGAATCATGTCTTCGTTCTCACGAGGAGGATGAACATGCCTAACAGGTTGTTCAGCAACTGGTGTAGTTGCAGCTTCTCTGGTACGAGCAGGTAGAGCGTTACGATCAACTTGACGCTCTGTTTGAGCCATCAAAGTACCAACGAAGAATAAGGTTGCACAAGTAAGAGTTAATTTTTTCATGGTGGTTTTTTTTGTGAGTTTAAATTTTATACGTGGAAGCCAAAAGTTGAAAATAAAGGTGCTAAAAAATCTTTACGTTCAAATTTTCTTTTCTCAATCAAAAGTATTTCATTTTAATCTACGCTGTACCTAATAATTAGAATTTGGTAGCTTTTCCATGAAATCGAGTAGTTTTTAGAGGGAATTTGAAAGGAAGCATGAGTTTAGATTATTTTCCAATAGATGCTTGCTGTGTTGTTTCTGCTTTTCTTGCTGGTTGTGATTTATACTGTGCTTTTACCGCTTTATTCCTTTCTTCATGTTCTTTCTCCACAACGTTTAGTAGATCATTTTCAAATCTTCTTTCGGGAAAATTGATTGTTGAAGAAGCATGAGCATTGGGTTTTTTAGGCCCTACCGTTTGCGTTGCTGGTTTGCCATATAATTCCGGATTCAAATAATATCCTTTATCGTTTTCCGATTTATCAACTTCGGCAACCACTCGGTTAGCATTTGCCCAAGGATCCTTTCGTACTCCTGTAACCTGCCAACTTACTTTTACATCCGGTTTACTGGTTCGAATCGTGAACCTATTATTACTTACTTCTGAAGTTACTTTCGCAAAAATAAAATCTGCGCTAGGATCAATCACGGTCAATTGATATTTGTACTCTTTATTTTCTGCTTCAAAATAAGATGGTAATTCAACCGTTGCGTAACCATTCGCATCCGTTATTATATTTCCGTTATACACGTTCATCATATCCGGACTTTCAACGAAACTATGGATGAGGTATTTGTTTTCCGGATCAACCGGATGATCTATTTTGAAGGTACCACCAGACTTACTTAAGGTACCACTTACATGTACATCTCCACCAAAATAACCGGCATAATTTACACCTGGTGCTGGTGGCGCATAGGCATAAATTCCGTAGTTGTATGAACCTCCTTGTGCCTCCGTAATGGTTCCGAAATTAATGTAACTGTTCGACCAGCTCGAACCCGCTAAACCAACATTGGAGAACGTATTAGCAGTCGAATTCATGTTTGAATAACCATGTACTCCAACCGCTTCTTTAAAACCAGAAAATAATCCCCAAACAAATGTTTGTTGTAAACTGGCACTATCCGCTTGGCCGTAAACACCTGTTTGTTTCCCTAAAAACCTTCCTCCTGTGGCCACACCTGCAGTAAGTGGATTAACTGTACCCATTACACCATTACCGGTAGTTGTTGTTCCATACACACCATTACCGGTATTCGAACGACCATACACTCCGTTTACATTTCCAGCACTCAACCCATAAACACCAGCCGTACCATTTGCATCGGTCATACCAAACACACCGTAATAGCCCCCCTCGCCTTTTACACCAATACCATAATTAGCAGCGGGTTTGGCTACACCGTTAATAGCCACATGATCAGCTATGGTGCTTCCGTTATATTCTGACCGAAGGATACCATTGCCTAATAAGTTTGGCGAACTGGAAGTAAAATTTGCAGCGGTATCGTATGTTGAATTTATGTTGAAATGCGCATTACCAATATCACTTGGATAACTTAACCAACTGCCATTTCCAATTCTTCCGCTTATATTGTGAATAGCTAAACCATTATAATTTATACCATTACTTGACAGCGATGTAATTTGGGTAGCAGGGTCGTAAGCCAGTAATACCGAGCTATCATTATAGACGTAAAACGAACTCGATTGCCCTGCTAAAAATCCCTTCCTTCCTGAACCCGAATCAATAGCGGAGAAAAAAGTAAAGGACGTTACTTTTTGTCCTTCTAGCAATAAATGATTTCCGTTTCCATTTCCTTTCAATTTAAAATGAATGCCGGTGAAATTACTTGGAGCAGACAATGAATTGTAAAGAAGAACATTATTATAATCAATCAAACTACTATTCACTAAGGTATTTCCGCTGGCACCAAACCTTGGAAGATAATTAGCAGTACCCACAGCACTGGTTATACTCGGTGTTATCCAGGTTCCGATACCAGATGCATCGCTGGTGAGTACTTTTCCAATTCCCGGACTACCACCTTGTATTTTTAGCTGTCCGTTTACATCTAAAGCAGCTCCAGGATTGGCTGTTCCAATGCCAACATTATTCGATGGTGCAACAGTTATTGCGATGCCATTATTTGTACCGATACTCAAGGAGCTATTTTCGCGATGAATAATTTGCGCTGCATTACCGGTAACCCGAATATCCAAACCATCTGTGGCAGTATGACCTGTGGTATTATTCGTAATTTTTAATGTATCACCATTCGCATCGGTTCGATTGATATGAATGCTTGTGGCTGGTGTAGCATTTCCTCCTAAACCAACATTACCGGTTGATTGCATACCGATGAATTTGAAATAAGCTGTTCCTCCATTCACGGTGGCAAAACCTATGTTATGTCCGTTCGCCATCACCGTAGGACTGTTATTACTTCCAAACACTAATAAGTTTGCATAAGGAAATAAGGTACTTGCGCCACCATAATTTCCGGCTACTGCAGAACCATATTTCGTGAAGGTGTGGTAGTTTGCATTCACATCATTATAGAATATGAACTTACCCCAACTGGTTGAACTCAAGTT
>JAEUVD010000013.1 GCA_016787065.1 Chitinophagaceae bacterium | reverse complement strand
ATCCGGTTCGATCAGTTGAAGCATGTTTGGTAATTCTTGTTGTGCCAAGCTAACGGCTTCGTAAGGCGTAATCGCTTGTTTGATTTCGAGTTGTTGTGCTTTACCGTGAAGGCTAAGAGCCAAACAAGCGGCGAAGAAGGTGGTTTGAATTAATTTTTTCATGGTTGATTTGATTTTGATAGAACAAATGTAAACGTGCTCAAACCGCTTCGTTTTACCTATTGAGAAAGTGGTGGGAAAAAGTTCGTATTCGTACAAGTAAAAATGAAATCCGGTATGTATAAAAGAAAAAACCACTCTACAAGAGAATGGTTTAATCTTCAAGGGGATTTAAAAAAATTATGATTTCATAAAACTATCTTGGAAATACGATTTTGAATGCAGCGATCGCACACTGCGTAAGATGTCGATTAAAATTAACACAACCAGCCAGGAGGCTTTTCTATCAGGGAACGACATGGATTCGTTTGAGAAGAAAAACAAAGATTGGATATCAGTGCTGGGATTCCAATCCATTGAAGACAGAGGGGAAGCCTCGCTGATCAGGTTGTTGTTTTTCATACCCATAGGTTGAGGTTTGGCCGGTAGAAAAGCAACTATTAAAAACAATAATATTCCCAAAAATTTCATATAACAATCAGACGAATACAAAATTTCAGGTTTACGAGGGAACTTGCAATACCACTTTTGTGGTATATTTTACTTTAAATGCTCCAGTTTAGGTTTGGACAGGTAAGTTGGCAACAAGCTTCTAGTCGTGGTGTGCCACCACGTATAACAAAAGGCTTTGAACTGTAAGTTGAATGTCATTTTTAGAATATTTCGTTTCAACCTAAGCTAGCGCACCCTAAGCTAGCGCACGCCTGTGGCGTGTGCAGGTTAAACTAAATAACGTGCATTTAAACATAATCAATTTCTAAGAGCGATTCCTGAAGTTACTGGATTACGATGAATATAATTTGGTTTTTGATAACTCACAATTTATTGATTTTAACTGAACCTGCACACGCCACAGGCGTGCGCTGGCCGTGTGTGCAGGTTCTAATAAACAACGTGTATTTAAACGCAATCAATTTCCAAGAACGAATTTTTTTCTGCATAACTTCTTGCACTACTGTATTTCCAATGCCAATCTTCTAGAACAAATCCTGCAACTAGAGGATTACGATGTATGTAATTTAGTTTTTGATCGATGACTTCATTACTCCATAACTCAATCGGTTTATTATTATGTTGCCAAAATTGATAATTTTTCGCTAGCGCGCACCTATGGCGCGTGCAGGTTCTGCTCGACTAAACGTAATCAATTTCCAAAAGCGATTCTTTTTCGGCATAACTTCTTGCACTACTATATTTCCAATGCCAATCTTCTAGAACAAAACCTGCAACTACAGGATTACGATGTATGTAATTTAGTTTTTGATCGATGACTTCATTACTCCATAACTCAATCGGTTTATTATTATGTTGCCAAAATTGATAATTTTTCACATTGCTTGATTTCATACCAGCACGTTTCATCATCCATAATAACCATTCTCTTCGACTTTCCTTTTTATTATTCGCAATGGCTTTTACAATTTGCTTGGACGTAAATTCTTTCATTCTTCCAAGAATAATTTCCGGATTATTATTCTTGGCACGTATCATTAAATGGACATGGCTTGGCATAATACACCAACCATATATTTCTAATCCCAATTGTATTCTGCAGTAATTCAAACTATCAACTATAATCAAACAATATTCTTCTCGAATAAAAATATCTATCCAATTAATAACAGCAAAACTGACAAAATACAAACCGCCCTTGTCATGAAATTTATACTTCCTACTCATGTTAAATGTTTCAGCAATATTATTTTTTTAATATGTTCAAACCACTTAATGCCTCTTGAATATTATATTCCTTATTCCAAACTGTTTGCGTTTTTGATAGCACACTTTACATGGATTTTAAACTGAACCTGCACACGTCATAGGCGTGCGCAAGCTGTGTATGGTTTTTACGCACTCAAACCACAGCAAGGGTAACCTATTCCTTTACAGCTTATTTATCTCTTAGCTAGCGCACGCCTCTGGCGTGTACAGGTTAAATTAAATAACGTGCATTTGAACATAATCAATTTCTAAAAGCATTTCCTTTTCAGCATAACTTCTCGCACTGCTGTATTTCAAATGCCAATCTTCTAGAACGAATCCTGAAGTTACTGGATTACGTTGCATGTAATTTGGTTTTTGACTGCTCACGAATTATTGATTTTAAGCTGAACCTGCACACGCCATAGGCGTGCGCTAGCTGCGTAATTAAACAACATCAATTTCCAAAAGCGATTCCTTTTCAGCATAACTTCTCGCACTGCTGTATTTCCAATGCCAATCTTCTAGAACAAATCCTGAAGTTACTTACGATGAATATAATTTGGTTTTTGATAACTCACAATTTATTGATTTTAACTGAACCTGCACACGCCACAGGCGTGCGCTGGCTACGCTAGCCGTGTAAGGTTTTTACGCACTCAAACCACAGCATGGGTAACCTATTCCTTCAATGCTTGTTTATCCCGCCAATATTATCCTTGTACTAAACGACTAAGCTGTTAATTTCGCAGCATGACAACCCGCGAACTTTTTCTTCGTCACAATGCCCAAACATCAGAAGCTCCACTTTGTTTTGAAGTGAATCATGCCGAAGGTGTTTACCTCTACGACAATGAAAATAAACCTCACCTCGATTTAATAGGCGGAATTAGTGTGAGTGCTGTTGGACACAGTCATCCGAAAGTGCTACAGGCTATCCAAGAGCAGCTTCATAAATATCTTCATGTTATGGTGTATGGTGAAGTTATTCAAACACCCCAAGTACACTATGCAAAGGCTTTGGCAGATGTGTTACCCGCAACGCTCCAAAGTGTGTACTTCACCAATAGTGGAAGTGAGGCCACCGAAGGAGCGATGAAGCTGGCTAAACGTTTTACCCGAAGAACTAAAATAATTTCGTTTCGTAATTCATATCATGGCAGTACTCAAGGCGCATTGAGCGTAATGGGCAGCGAGTATTGGCAACAAGCTTTCCGACCTTTGCTGCCGGATGTATTTCAATTTGATTATGGCAGCAATGATGTCTTAACTGCTATCGACACACAAACAGCCTGTATCATTTTAGAACCCGTACAAAGCGAAGCCGGTGTACTTACCCCTGAAACAGCTTGGTTACAAGCCATACGACAACGTTGTTCGGAAACGGGTTGCTTGATGATACTCGATGAAATTCAAACGGCGTTCGGCCGAACTGGTAGCCTTTTTCGTTTTGAGCAATGTGGTATCGTTCCGGATATTCTACTCCTAGGCAAAGCCCTTGGCGGAGGTATGCCTATGGGTGCCTTTATTGCCGATAAAAAAATAATGGATAGCCTGAGTACGCAACCGGTACTTGGCCATATAACCACCTTTGGAGGTCATCCCTTGTGCTGCGCCGCAGGACTAGCCTCTTTAGAGGTGTTGCTTTCCAATCGTTGGATGGAAACAGTAAAAGAAAAAGAAGCTCTGTTTCATTCAACGTTGAAACACCCTTTTATTAAAGGTATTCAAAGTTGTGGTTTATTAATGGCGGTTGAATTTGAGAGCTTTGAATTGAATAAACGCGTAATCGATCAATGTATTTCAAACGGAGTATTTACCGATTGGTTTTTGTTTGCACCACACTGTTTGCGTTTAGCGCCTCCGCTGTGCATTTCAACCGATGAAATTGAAATGGCCTGTAAGTTTATTCTTAAAAGTATTGATGAAGTAACCCATGGCTAAATCGCTAGCCACATTAACTTTTACGCTTTTTCAGATTATACTTTTTGGTCTGATAAGCGCTATCGTAGTTCTCGGAACGCTAACCTACGATGATTTAATTCACGCCGTGTTACAAGCCATTCATCGACCGGATTTAGAGCAAGTAATCAGAACCACCTTTTTCACAGAAAACAAATATCAATGCCTTCAGCAGATTCGTTGGTTTCTAGTATCTGGTTTAGTTGTAATAGCTCTTAGTGGTTTTTTGAAACGAAAAAAAATACTGGCCTGGTTAATTGAAAAGTATGGCCATGTATTTGCATCAATGCGAGGTACTTACCACGAACTTACCGCTTGCAAATCCTTCATTAAATGGATGCTTCTTGTTTTGCTTATAGCGGTTGTCGTGCGCTCGGTTTTTCTTTCTTATGAATATCCGATGCAATATGATGAAGCTTGGAATTATAATTATTTTCTTCATCAGCAAGGCTGGAATTCCATGGTAGCTTATAACAACTACCCCTTACATAATTTGGTAACCTATCTCTTCTTGAAGGTTTTACCCGATCAAACATTTACCATACGGCTCCCGGTTATGTTATTCGGTGTACTAACCATAATTTCTGTTTTCATTATTCTATTGAAATTATTAAAGAATGAAACTCAGGCTTTGCTAGGAGCTATTCTCTTTGCTTCCTTACCGGTTACAACGTATTATATGCTCTACGCTCGTGGTGTTATGCCCATGTTGTTTTTTTGTTGGTGGGCCTACTACGATGTCGTGCGCTCGTTTCAAAAGCGATTTCACCCGAATCGTTTAGCCCTGTTTCATTCCTTGGCAGCCTATACCATGGTGTCGTACAGTCTATTTCCATTGATAACCTATAGTTACTCGATATTTTATTTTGTAATTCGAAAAGACTATCGCCAGGTTATTTTTCAACTTCGAAGTCTATTACTTTTTATTGGATGCACTGCCCTCCTCTACCTCCCTCTTTTTTTAGGAACGGGTTTCTCTGGTGGATGGCAAGCGTTGCAAACCAGCTCTAACTTAAATGCATTACATGGTTGGTTTTATCATAATTATTCGGAATTTACCACCGGTCATGGCTATGCATTTTATATGGCTTTAATGGGTGCCCTTTGGATGTTTTTTTCTAAAAAATATAAACCACTTCAACCCCTCCTCCTTCTTCAAGCCGTCCTACTTTGTATTCCTTTTTTATTTGTAATTTTTCAAAAAAGTTTACCCCCCGAACGGGCTTTGGCTTTTATTGCACTACCGGTTGTTATCATGTTCGTTTTGTTTCTTCAAGTTTTTAAAAAACCAAACTTGGGGTTTTTACTGTTGTTACCGTTAATCGTTGCCATGCAAGCGTACACGTTCCAGAGCAATTTTCTAAATTGGAGCAAAGGTTTAGACCATCAAGTTCGTGAGCTAGCGATACGTTTTGAAAAAGAAAAGATAAACAGCCTCTATGTTCATTCCAATTCGTTTTCGTATTTCATACCCGGACTGCTTTATTATCACCATATCCATCATAAAACACTACAAATTGCTACGTCAAATCGCACGAGCACCCGATTTCAGAACCCAAATACGATGGCATTGTATGACGCCTTGGTACTTTCACCCGATTCAACGGTTCGTTTTCCGGTACTTTTTAGCTGTCCTGATTTTGTAGTCTACAGAAAAAAATAATTGTACTACTTTTGTCGACCGCCTGTCGGATAAATTAATACTATGTCTTCTACCTGGTTTAAGCGCATAAAACAAAATATTCTAACCTCAACAAAGGAAAAGAAAGAAGTACCTGATGGGTTGTGGTTTAAATGCCCCGGTTGTAAAAAAACCTCTACGGTTAACGAAATAAAAGAAAGTTTATGGGTTTGTACGCATTGCAACCATCATAACCGTATTGATGCAGAGGAGTATTTTAATATCCTATTTGATGAAGGTTCGGGAGAAGTTTTATTCGACAATATTATATCAAAGGATAAATTAGGTTTCGTTGATTTGAAACCGTATAAAAATCGTTTGGTTGAAGCTCGAAAAACTTCGGGATTAAAAGATGCTATGACGGTAGGTGTGGGTGATGTACATGGTAAGAAATTGGTGGTAGCCGCTATGAATTTCTCTTTTATTGGAGGAAGCATGGGCTCTGTGGTGGGTGAAAAAATTTCACGTGCAATCGATTATGCTATTGAACATAAGTTACCGTTTATGATTATCTCGAAATCGGGTGGCGCGCGTATGATGGAAAGTGCTTTCTCGCTGATGCAAATGGCGAAAACTTCCGCTAAACTAACTCGACTCGCTAAGGCAAGATTACCTTATATTTCCTTCATGACAGATCCTACCACCGGTGGGGTTACAGCTTCGTATGCCATGTTAGGTGATTTGAATATTGCAGAACCTAAAGCCCTCATTGGTTTTGCCGGTCCGCGTGTGATCAAGGAAACCATTAAGAAAGATTTACCCGAAGGCTTCCAAACATCCGAATTTTTGTTAGAGCATGGTTTCTTAGATTTTATCGTAGAACGAAAAGATTTGAAGCAACGTTTGCACGATGTGATTGTGTTTTTCGAACAATAACTTAGTTTTGTTCTAAATCAATTACACATAGGCTGCAATATTAGAGAATATTTGTTGCACAAAATTGTCGGCAAAGGATTGATGTTTTGTTTTGTGCCGAAAAATATTACGTTGAGGCACATATTCATATTCCGTAGCCAATGCTGCATAGTCGTTTGCAATATGTGTAATTGCTTTAACAATAAAATGCGCTTCCTCAATAGTCATGGTTGGATGCACGGATAATCGGATCCATCCTGGTCGAGAAAATGTATCACCTCGTTGAATTCGTCGTCGAATTTCATCAGATTGTTTTTCATCAATATTAAGTAAATAATGGCCATATGTTCCGGCGCAAGCGCATCCACCTCGTACCTGAATGCCATAATGATCGTTAAGCAACTTAACACCTAAATTATAATGTAAATTAGAAAGGTGGAAAGAAAATGCGCCAACTCTGTTTCGAACCTGCTCCTCTAATATTTGCAGTCCGGGAATATTTTTCAGTCCGTCAAAAATTATGTCAAGTAATAATTTCTCTTTATCGTGAATAGCATCAACCCCCATTTCTCGTTTCAATTTAAAACACAAAGCGGTTCTAATACCTTGTAAAAAAGGAGGAGTACCAGCATCTTCTCTATCTTCAATATTCGATTTGTATTCATGAAAACCAAATGGCGAGGTAAAGGTAACAGTACCTCCACCAGCGTTATCCGGAGCTGTATTTTTATAGAGAATTTTATTAAAAATAAGCACGCCTGGTGTTCCCGGTCCTCCAAGAAACTTATGAGGTGAAAGAAAGATAGCATCTAGTTTTTCTGATTCCTTTTCTGGGTGCATGTTAATAGCTACATAGGGCCCTGCACAAGCGAAATCAACAAAACAATAACCTCCTGCATCATGCATCAACTGGGCTATTTCATGATAAGGAGTTTTTATTCCTGTAACATTACTAGCAGCCGTTACCGAAGCAATTTTTAAACAACTATCTTGGTATTCTTTTAATAAAGATTTTAGATGTTCTATATCAACCAAACCATCAGCAGTGGGTTTGATAACCTCAACCTTCGCTGCGGTTTCTAGCCAAGAGGTATGATTAGAATGATGTTCCATGTGAGTAATAAATACCACAGGTTTTCGAGCATTGCTATTCACTTCATAAAAATCTATACATCGTTCAGGTAATCTAAGCCCCATGATACGTTGTAATTTATTAATACCAGCCGTCATCCCGGAACCTTCAAATAATAAAAAATCGTCGTCAGAAGCATTCACTTCTTGTTTGATAAAGGACTTGGCTTGCAAATACAATTTAGTCATTATTGTACCTGTAATCGAAGTTTCTGTATGCGTATTACCACAAAAGGGGTAAATCTCATTCATGAATTTATCTTCGATGGGTTGGTATAATCGACCGCTTGCAATCCAGTCGGCGTAGATCATTCGCTTCTCTCCATAGGGAGTTGGAAAGGTCTGATTTATTCCAATAATATTATTTCTGAAAAAATCAAAATGTGAATCCTGCATGACAGCAAAGGTATTAGGCTTTTTATGAAATACAAATACCGAAAAAATGCTTTCGATTTTTGTACTTGAAGTAAAGCATAAACATACACACAATTCTCTTCTTTAACTTGTACTATTCTAACAATACCAAATACCAACCTTCTCAATACCAAATTATCAAATTACCTTCGCCGTCCTGTGAAAGAAATTTCTAATCGCTCCGCCAGTTATCACTATGCCATCGAACAACGGTTCGAGGCGGGGATGGTTTTGCTCGGAACAGAAATAAAATCACTCCGTGACGGAAGAGCCAGTTTCAATGATAGCTTCTGTATTTTTATGGGGAATGAATTATTTGTTCGCAGCTTACATATTGCCGAATACAGTTTGGGCACGTCAAATAATCATGAACCCTTACGCGATCGCAAGCTTCTTCTCACAAAAAAAGAGCTAAAAAAAATTAGCAGTAAAACCAAAGAGAAAGGCTATACCATCGTTCCGTTACGAATCTTTTTTAGTGAATCAGGGTATGCGAAACTAGAAATTGCCTTGGCTAGAGGTAAAAAAAGCTACGATAAACGCGATAGTATTAAAGCAAAAGATACCGAACGTGAATTGAAGCGTAGTTTGAAAATGTAATTGAAGTTATTTATTGCGCATCACGACGGAGATTACTAATTACTCCTTTTTGGGAAGCCTTCTTCGCCGGAAACCACGACGCCAGAAAAGCAATAGCCGTTACGATGAGGGCAACCAAAATAAAATCGAACACACGCATTTGAACCGGATAGGCATCCACCAAAAAATTTCCTGAATTACCCAATTTCACAAAACCAAATTGTTTTTGTAAGAAACAAACTAGAAAAGCAAGTAACATACCAATACCAGCACCAAATAACGACAACATAACGCCCGTTTGTAAAAACAAGTTTCGAATAGAACGTGGCAACATACCCATGGTTTGCAGTATCGCTATGTCTTTTTCTTTTTCGATTACCAACATGGATAAGGAACCGATAATATTAAATGAAGCAATCAACAGCATGAAGGAGAGAATTACAAAGACTGCAAAACGCTCGGTTTTTAATACACGATACAAGGTAGGATTTTGCTCGTAACGATTTTGTGCTTGTAAACCTTGTTGATCTAATAATAATTTCAAATCGTGCTGCACCGAAGTGAGCACATCGTTAGAGGAAACTTTTAATTCAATCGAAGAAATTTGATTCCCTTTCTGCGTTAATTGCTGCACAAGGGGCAAAGGAGCAAATGCAAGTTGATTATCCAGTTCCTCTTGTAAAACAAAAACGCTTCGCGTCATGAAATACATATTCGAATAAGCATCTTCCGGATTTAATGTTGCGCTACTAAAATTAGCATTTAAACTATATGCACTTATAGGCAAAGGTGATTCTTCATTCGCACCTAAACGATTAGACAGTCCTATGCCTAAAAGGATAGGTGGTGTTTCGGTTTCATAACCAAGATCCCATTTGCCGTAATCAACATGCTTGTGGATGGCATTCACGTTTATATAATTTTCATCGACCCCTTTTAATTGGGCTACCACCTGATTCTGATCATAAACTAACAACACCTTTTCTTCTAAACATGTTGTAAAGGATGCTACCTTCTTATTTTTTTGAATTGCCTGAAGTAGTGCCGGTGTTGGAGTAAAAACAGAACCTTTTTGCGCGGTAATTTTTATTGTCGGAAAATAATCGCTGTACAAATTTTTAATAAAGCCATCGAATCCATTAAATACCGACAAAACAATAATTAAGCAGGCTGTACCAACGGCCATGGCAAGTACACTCACCCAGGAAATAATTTGGATGGCTTGGGTAGATTTTTTTCCAATAATGTAGCGCCAAGCTAATCGAAGTAACATCTGCCGGTGAAATTAAGGCTATTTGGAATTATTGTACACGAATAAGAGAATAAACAGTTTATCAAGCTTCATAGTATCAACTCAAACCTGTTTCATTCTCAACCAATTATCTTTCATTTTGAGCATTACACGAAATTATTCCTACCACTTTCTCAATTTTCAAAATGGGGCATATCTGTGCCGTTTACATTTGTTCTATCAAAATCAAATCAACCATGAAAAAATTAATTCAAACTACCTTCTTCGCCGCTTGTTTGGCTCTTAGCCTTCACGGTAAAGCACAACAACTCGAAATCAAACAAGCGATTACGCCTTACGAAGCCGTTAGCTTGGCACAACAAGAATTACCAAACATGCTTCAACTGATCGAACCGGAT
>JAEUVD010000012.1 GCA_016787065.1 Chitinophagaceae bacterium | reverse complement strand
TTCATTCGTTGCAGCATAAGGGTCGATAGTACTATCTCCTTGTTGAATTTGTTGCATATTATTCCGTACCAAACGCAACCAAGGTTCTACCATTTCCTTTGGAATCAAAAATTCAGGTACACCGTCGATGGAACCATCCATTTTGTCGATGAGATGTACAAATTCATGAATAGCCGTGTGTTCAGCATCCTTCTTTTCAAAGCCTTGTCTCAGGCTTTTCAATGATAAGAGCATGGTACGCTGAAGGGCTCCTTCTCCTACCATACCCAAAATAGCATGTTCTTCGTTGGTTTCATAGGAAGTGTTAAAGGCATCTTCATATAAAAGAATTTCATCGAGATTAAAATAATTCCAATCCGGAAAATGATAAAGAGGAATCATGGCCGATGCTGCTATTAGAATCTCATCTTCCAATGTGTGTATTGCCTTGCCTACGTCTGTAAAACGTGTTGTTTGCAGGAAATGTAACACACGTTCAAAAAATTGTTTCTTCCTTTCTGTTTCGGGCAGGTTGCGATAGAACACCACATGTTGCAACAGCAAGTTTTCAACTTCAATCGGATTCAAACGGGGTAATGGCTTCTTCTTGAAGGATGAAATGTAAATCACATAGCCAATACCACCCAAAAATAGCATTACGATTACGACGGCCATAACTTAATGTTGTTGCCACTTTCGTAGCTGTTTTAAAACCTTTGATGGTTGATGTTGAAGATTAGTGTAGCACACCACCTTTGGATTAAAATTCTGAAAGAAACGATGAATTGAATCTTGATCGCTGCCCTCAAAATCGAATTCCTTTAAGCCAAGATCACAAGCATATTGTATAGCATGCCACATGAGATAGCTCATAGCCCCGGAACCATTAAATTGTTTATCGGTTCCGCCTAGGAGGTAATAAGCACGTACCTTATCGAAAACTAAAAGTAAGGTAGCATGTACTTGTTGTTCCCGATCATAAACACGAAATAGCTTGCCACAATGCGCTTCCTTACAAAACGTAATTATTTTTTGAAGGATAGTTTCGCTTAAAAATTCGTTCACCCTGCGTTGCTTCAGTGACGTTTCATAAAGGGTAAAGAAAGCATGATGGTCATGATGTTCTTCAATACTTAAATGCCGTTGTGCCTTGCGTATTTGTCGTTGCAAACTGGGTTTAAAATGATTAAATAAATCAGACTTATCTGTAAGCGTAAGTATATTCGTTCTGCGCTGTTTTATTTTAAATGGACTAACTTCTGTTAGCACTAAACCGGGTAATAAATCGATATGAAGCTCATCATAATCCGGTAATTGCTGTAGCAGTTTGCATGCTAACTTTTGAATCATTTCAGGCGAACAATTTCTAGAAGGAAGAATGCCATGATACGGTGTACCTTGTGGATTCCTGATAAACCTAAAAACCATTTTTCGTTCTTCAAAATAAATCAAAAACATCCGTTGATCTAGTTCTTCTGCCATTATAACTTGCCAAGGCATTTGGTACAAATCCAACCACTGCGGTTGAAAAAACAAGGGTAATCCAGGGTCGGATTCCACATATTGCTTATAGATTTCTTTTGTACTCATTGAAAGCGTACTGCTTTAGATGGATTTAATTTGTGAACCAAGATAGTTGGAATTAACATGAGCATTAAACTTAAAAAAATAGTTCCAATGCCAATACCAAAAATAATATCCGGACGAATATATATTGGCACATAAGATATGAAGTAAGAAGATTCATCGAGCGGAACGAAATGAAAATGGTATTGAAGATAGGCTAAACCTAATCCTACGAACATACCTATCAACACACCGCTTACGATAATAAATGCACTGTTATAGAGGAAAATCGTTCGAATCGCCGAAGGCTGCATACCGACCGTTTTTAAAACACCAATCATTCTTGTTCGTTCCAATATTAAAATTAGAAGTGCCGTTATCATATTAATAAAGGCAATAATCATCATAATGATGATGATGATTCGTTCATTCGTTTTCATCATTCCCAACCAGGAAAATATAGAAGCGAAGCGCTTTTCAATCGGATATAAGGTGATAGGTGCAGTTAATAAGTTATCCAAAGCAGCACAGGATTGTTTTGCATCAACTACGGTATTTAAATGCACTTCATACCCTTGTATCATATGATTTGGCTCATGATGAAATTGTTGTATCATACGTTGATCGCCAAGAATGACATGCTGATCAAAATCTTCAACACCGGTTGAAAAAATGGCAGTCACTTTTACCTTACGAGCTCTTGGCTGAAAATTATCTTTATCTACCATATACAAGAGAAGTGCATCTTCTTGTTTCACATTAAGCTTATTGGCTAGACTTTGCGACAAGGCTATGTTTCTACAATATCCTGAACTATCTCGTGGTAAGTTTAATTTACCCGATTTAAGAAATGACTTAAAATAATGCAAATTGGAAGTATCTTCAATTCCCTTTAAAATGATGCCTTCCATTTCTTGAGGAGATTTTAAAATAGCCGACTGAAGACTGTACGTAAATACATGAGCCACACCAGGAGTTTTTCGAATGGCATCGAGCAAGGAATCGGAGCGTACAAATTTATCATCATTCATTAAGCCATTGGGGTCAGGGAGAAATTGCGTGATATGTACATCACCCCAAGCAGCAATAAATTTGTCTTTAATATCTTTTTGATAACCCTGTGTAATTGCCGTACCTAAAATCATTACGCTCACACTCAATGCCACAGCGGCGATGGCAATTCGAGTAATAAATAATGAAAATGATTTCTTACCGGTAAATGCTAAACGCTTGGCAATAAAAAACGACAAATTCATTGTTGGCTAAAGTACATCTTTATGGTTTAAAAACAAGAAAGCCACATGTTACCATGCAGCTCTCTTCCTTACAAATAATTAATTACTTATTTCTTAGTGTCTTTTAATTCTTTTGTTTCATCAGTTGACGGTTCAATTTTCGGTTCGTTGACATTGGCTTTCAAATCGGTTTCTGAAGCTTTTGTTTCCTTAGGCTTTACCGATCCTCGAATATAAATTTCGATACGTTCACGATCTGGTTTAGCATTAGATTGAATGTACACGGTTTTCTTAAAATCACCAGGATACCCTTCTGTTTTATACTTTACGGTAATCTTTCCTTTTTGTCCGGGCGCAATGGGTGTTCTAACCCAATCGGCTTTGGTACAGGCACATGAGCCTTGGCAATTTCTTATCACTAATGGCTCTTTACCGGTATTGGTAAATTCAAAATCATACAGCGCTTCCGGACCTTCTGGCACCACACCAAAATCATGCGTATCGGATGTGAACGTCATCACCGGACTATTCGGGTTTTGGGCCTGAATAGCGCCAATGGTGCATACTATAAACAGTAATGAAAGAATATATTTCATACGAATGAATACTATAGTGTTCTGAATTAGTGTTTCATCATTGAATTCTCATTCGCTGGAACAGAAGATTCAGGTGCTTTTTCAACATTACCTGTAATTTTTACCACTTTGGTTCCAACGTTAGAAGTTACAGTTATGGTTTTCATAATCGGACCAGGGCGGCCTTGTGTGTTATAGGTGGCAGAAATCTTTCCGGTTTTACCAGGTAACACGGGTTCTTTAGTCCAATGCGGCGTAGTACAACCACAAGAAGCTTGAACATTACTTAATACAATCGGTTCTTTTCCGATATTCTTAAATTCAAAATCGGTTGTAACCGCAGGACCTTCCGGAATTGTACCGAAGTTATGTTCTTCTTTCATAAACTTCATACTTAAATCGGGGTTTTGCGTTGGTGTTGGTTGAGCACCTGCAGCAGCCGGTAAAGTTCTAGCAGCATCCGCTGGTTTAACATCAGCACGTACCGGTTTGGTAGCTGGAGTTACTGGTTGAGGTCGTGTAACGTTAGCTGGTTTGTTTTCCTGGGCATTTGCAAATTGTACAAAAGCACATGTAGTAAGGAGTAAAACTATTTTTTTCATTCTGAGTAATTTAATTGAATTCCAAAAGTATCCGTTTTTTTAATTGAGCGATTTTTTTAAGGTTAAGTCGTAGTTAAGCGAAAGGGGATTAACAAGGGCTTTTAATTAACAGACGGTCAACAAATTAAGCGATTAGATTTCTGTTTTGAAGTTCAAACGCGGTACAAATTGGAAGTTCAACTCGAAGGAATAAACTATCTTTTAAAAATAATTGTGAACCCTCACGGAGTTGTTTACATTTGTCGTAGACGTTCACTTGAAATTTGCGAATATGAAGAATATGACTACTACTATACAGTCGGATAAAATAACTTTTGAAGAATTCAAATCAGATGTTCTGAATGACTATAAAATCGCTGTTGAAAGCAGAGAGGCCAGTTTATTAGGTCGGAAAGAAGTGCTAACCGGGAAAGCTAAATTCGGCATTTTCGGTGATGGTAAAGAAGTAGCCCAAATAGCCATGGCGAAGGTGTTTAAAGAAGGTGATTTCCGTTCGGGTTATTACCGCGATCAAACATTCATGTTCGCAAGTGGTATGAGCAATGTAGAACAATTCTTTGCTCAATTATACGCCAACCCGGATGTGCATGCTGAACCTAGTAGCGCCGGCCGACAAATGAATGGTCATTATGCCACGCGCTTTTTAGATGCCAACGGTGAATGGAATGATCTTACCAAAACGAAAAACTGTAGTTCCGATATATCGCCCACTGCAGGACAAATGGTACGCGGGCTAGGATTGGCTTTCGCTTCCAAACTGTATCGCAAACACCCTGAACTAAGCAAGGATTCAAAATTTTCAAACAATGGAAATGAAGTATGTTTTACCACCATCGGCGACGCTTCTACCAGTGAAGGATTATTTTGGGAAACCATTAATGCAGCCGGTGTTTTAAAAATACCCTTGGCCGTTTTTTGTTGGGATGATGGTTATGGTATTTCTGTTCCAAGAAAATTTCAAACAACTAAAAATTCTATTTCAGAAGTTTTAAGTGGATTTCAATACGATGAGCGTTTAGGAGGTATAGATATCTATAAAGTAAAAGGATGGAATTATGCCGAGATGTGTGAAGTATTTAAGAAAGGAATTGAACGCGTGCGTGAGCATCATATTCCGGCAATTTTTCATGTGCAAGAAATTACGCAACCCCAAGGTCATTCTACCTCAGGATCTCATGAACGCTATAAATCAAAAGAACGATTAGCTTGGGAAAAAGAGTCGGATTGCATTAAAAAAATGCGAGAGTTTATTCTTGAAAATGCCTTGGCAAATGAAGAAGAATTATTGGCAATCGATTTAATGGCGAAAGAAACAGTGCAACAAGCAAAAAAGAAAGCTTGGGATGATTTCTTAGAACCTATTAAAGAACAAATAAGATTAGCTACTACCTATGCGAATGATATTATTTTTGAAGGTGGGAACTCCGCATCGCAAGTGTCCGCTTGGATACAAGAACTGAATGCCCTACGCGAACCATTACGTCGCGATGTTATGAAAACGATTCGAAAAATTTTACATAGCACCGGCAACAGCACCGCTTCGGTTAAACTAAAAAATTACTATAACAGCTTGCTAGCCGATGGTGAAGAAAAGTATAGCAGCACCTTACATTCGGTTACAGCAAATCAGATCGCAAATATTAAAGAAGAAAAAGTTCGTTACGGATCAGAAGAGGTTTCGCTCAATGGTTTTGAAATTCTCAATAAATTCTTCGATTACCATTTAGGTAGTAACCCGTCGGTTTTTGCTTTCGGTGAAGACGTTGGGAATATTGGTGATGTGAACCAAGGGTTTGCAGGTTTACAAGAAAAGCATGGTCCTTGGAGAGTGTTCGATACCGGAATTCGTGAAGCGAGTATCATGGGACAAGGCATCGGAATGGCTATGCGTGGATTAAGACCGATAGCTGAAATTCAATACCTCGATTATTTATTATACGGCTTACAACCATTGAGTGATGATGTGGCAACATTACAGTATCGTACGAAAGGCGGACAAAAATGTCCTTTGATTGTACGAACACGTGGTCATCGTTTAGAAGGTGTTTGGCACAGTGGATCACCGATGGGAATGATTATCCATGCGGTACGCGGTATCCATGTATGCGTTCCTCGAAACATGGTGCAAGCTGCGGGCATGTATAATACCTTGTTACAAAGCGATGAACCGGCCATTGTTGTTGAGTGCTTAAACGGTTATCGATTGAAAGAACGAGTTCCGGAAAATTTATTCACGATGACGGTTCCTTTGGGTGTTCCGGAAGTAATTGTTGAAGGTGATGATATTACTCTTGTTAGTTACGGTTCAACATTACGTATTATTCAAGAAGCCATAGAGGAGTATTTGAAACCGGCAGGCATATCATGTGAAGTGGTAGATGTTCAAACTTTGTTGCCTTTTGATACTACACATCGTATTGTAGATTCATTAAAGAAAACAAATCGAATTTTGTTTGTGGATGAAGATGTTCCCGGAGGAGCTTCCGCTTATATGTTTCAACAAGTGATGGAGATACAAGGTGGTTACCGATGGTTAGATGTTGCGCCTCGTACCTTAGCAGCTAAAGCGCATCGCCCTGCCTACGGTACCGATGGTGACTATTTCTCCAAACCCAACGCGGAAGATATTGCTCAGGTAGTTCTGGAAATGATGGCTGAGTAGTTTCTAAATTACTTTTGTCGGACTAAATTATTGGAGCTCAGATTTTAATGATCATTATGATTTGTGTTGATTTTTTGTGCTTACTAAATTTCATAAATAATGATGATCTATAGCCTATAAAAACTGCATCTTATCACCGAAGTAGAAAATCATAAAGAAATTTTCGCCGAAAGAAATTCTATAGAATCTGCTACATCTTAAATAGCTACACGCCCATATTTTAAGGAAGAGAAAACAAATGCGCGACATTACTACGTTTAAAAGAAGGTACAAATTATACTTCAAACAACACTATTTCTTAATTTCTACAGTCGGTTAACTTGTTTTATCTGATTGAACTAACACGAAGTGTGTTTGACATTCCTTGGTAAATAATTCCACTTCGTATTTTATTTCGTCGTAACGCGCATTAATAGGAATGAATTGTCATGGTAAGTTAAAACTATCTAAAATAATCTTCAATCTTTAAAATATCCTTACGGATTAAAGGTTACTTATTTTCCGTTTCGATTATTAATCAGCAATACACTTAAATTTTATCGTATGACCCTTACACAGATTAAAACCATCTGCATGATATTGTTATGCTTCGCAGTATCGTGCGGACAACCCGCTGAGCGTCCAGCAGCTGCCATTCAGGAAATAAGTACAGAAGCAACAGTCGCTCCGGCTGCAATAGCAGAAGCACCTGCACCGGAGTATAGCAAAGAAGAAATAGCGAGTGACGGGCTTACTGAAAATGCAGATGGAGAAGAAACAGAAGAAGTGGATGCTGCTTCGGATGAACATATTCAAGAAGATTCCAATCCGGTTAAACCAACAATTACAGAAAAGAAAATAATTCGGAACGGAAGTATGTCGGTGAAAGCAAACGATCTTCAAGCTAGTAAAAAACGAATCGATGCCACATTAAAAAAGCTGGGTGCGTACTATCAAGACGAACGATTTTCGAACGAAGACAGTCGCGAAGAATATTTCTTAAAAATCCGCATCCCATCAAATCAATTTGAAAATCTAATTCATTCGATTGATCAAGGAAATGATGAAATTGTTAGTAAGCAACTAAATGCGGAAGATGTTACGGAAGAATTCGTGGATCTTGAGGCTCGCTTACTGCAAAAACGTGAATATCTTGAACGTTATAAAAGTATTTTACGTGCTGCTAAAAATGTTAAGGAAATGATGCAAGTGGAAGAGAATATCCGAAACTTACAAGAAGAAATTGAGAGTAAAGAAGGACGATTGCGATTTCTTAAAGATCAAGTTTCATACAGTACCCTCGACCTTACTCTTTTCCATCCTAAAGAATATGTATTCAGAAATGATGAAGAAAATTCATTCTCGGAAAGGGCTAAGGCCGCTTTTAGTGGTGGTTGGCATGGTGTAGTCGAATTATGCTTAGGTTTATTTACGGTTTGGCCGTTTCTTCTCTTTTTGTTTCTAGTTTATGTATTTATCCGTACCTATTTAAAGCGTCGTAAAGCCAAACAAAACAACATAGAGAAACAAGATTCAGAAAATGAAAAAGAATCTTGAGAGAAGAAAGCGCTGAGATAATTCAAAAAAGAACCATCGCTTATCGTTCAAATAACGAACGTGACTTAAGCTGAAAGATGAACGCTCTTCACAGCGCGTCCACTTGGATCGTTCATGTTTTGAAACGAAGCGTCCCAAAGCAAAGCTTCCGGTGTACTGCACGCTACCGATGGAACAGAAGGTACACAGGCTGCCGAGGTATCGGATGGAAAATGTTCACTAAAAATACTTCGATAATAATACTCTTCCTTACTCATCGGAGTATTTACTGGAAAACGATATTTGGCATTAGCCATGTCGGCATCACTCACCGCTTTACTTGTCATGGCTTTCAGTTCATCAATCCAACCATAACCAACACCATCCGAAAATTGTTCTTTTTGTCGCCAAACAATTTCAGTCGGCAACATATCTTCAAAGGCCTTGCGTAAGATCCATTTCTCCATGCGTCTGTGAGCATCTTCACTTTGTGTAATAACCATTTTATCCGTCGGATTTTGCGTCATAGCAATATCCATAAATTCCTTATCCAAAAACGGAACTCTTCCTTCCACTCCCCAAGCTGCCAACGATTTATTAGCGCGTAAGCAATCATACAAATGCAGCTTTCCTAATTTGCGCACCGTTTCCTCATGAAAAGCCTGTGGGTTTGGTGCCTTATGAAAATACAAATAGCCACCGAAAAGTTCATCACTACCCTCGCCGCTTAAAACCATTTTTATTCCCATCGATTTTATATAGCGAGCTAATAAATACATAGGTGTTGAAGCACGCACGGTAGTAACATCATAGGTTTCTAAATGATAAATTACATCACGCAAAGCATCTAAACCTTCTTCCAATGTAAAATGAATTTGATGATGAACGGTACCTAAATAGTCGGCCATCTTTTGAGCAGCCGCTAAATCGGGTGAGCCTTTCAAACCAACCGCAAATGAGTGTAATTGTGGCCACCAAGCTTCCTTCGTATTACCACTTTCAATGCGCTTAGGGGCGTATTTTTTTGCTATAGCTGCAATAATAGAAGAATCTAAACCACCAGATAATAACACACCGTAAGGCACATCACTCATAAGCTGACGTTCAACAGCCTCTTCTAACCCTTTACGCACAGCGGCTATGTCACTTACATTATCTTTCACGGAATCAAAATGCTTCCAGTCGCGTTGATACCAAGGTTGTAAATCATGTCCATCAACACTGTATAAATAATGTCCCGGTAAAAATTCACGAATGATGTTACAAACACCTTCCAACGATTTTAATTCAGAAGCCACATAAAATTGTCCTTGCTTATCCCAACCCATGTATAACGGAATAATTCCAATGTGGTCGCGAGCAATAAAGTAAGCACCGGTTTCATGATCGTATAAGGCAAAAGCAAAAATGCCATTGAGTTCTTCCAGAAAGGAAACACCTTTTTCCTGATAAAGGGCCAGTATAACTTCACAATCACTTTCCGTTTGAAATTCAAAACGATCTTTAAATTGTTCACGGAGTAAACGGTGATTATAAATTTCTCCATTCACAGCCAATACCAATTGTTTATTACGAGCGTATAAAGGTTGTCCTCCCGAAATTGGATCTACGATAGCGAGTCGTTCATGACATAAAATAGTCCGATCATCGAGGTAAACACCGCTCCAATCAGGTCCGCGGTGACGAATTTTCTTCGACATCTCCAAAAGTTGTCCTCGTTGTTTATTCGTTTCAGTTCGGGCATCAAAAAGTCCTACAAATCCGCACATGGTTCTATATGTTAGGTTTCAAATGTAGGTATCTCCTTATTAAAAAAGGAATTTATAAAGTACTAATTTGAGTTCGGATTTCGAGAAAAGATTACCCGAATAGCAAAATGTAGATTTGAAACTTATTTGTACGGATACTGCACCTCGATACTACTTCAATTAATTTCATAGCGTAAAGGAGCCTTAGGTTTTAAACGAAATATAACACACATATGCCTCGTACTGAAGAACAACAGCAAATGCCCGCTATTTTTCAAATACTAAATTCCACGTGTTCAAATTCCCCCTTGTATTCTTTACTTTGCAGCCAATACATGTCGGAAGAAACGTTAAAAATTCAGAACTCCTATAGGAATATTATACAGCTCGCTTTGCCTATAAGTGTGGCCATTTTCATTCCACAAATCAGTATGTTTCTGAATACACTTTTTCTGGGGTATTATCAACCAACGCAAGGTAATAGTGTAGCTGAAGATTTGTTAGCTGCATCAGGTATAGCTGGTATCTACCATTTAACCATGGTGATGTTTGGTTATGGTTTAGTATCGGGTATGTTAATGCTGATGAGCAGAAAAGCCGGTGAAGAAAACAAATCGGGATTAATGCGAATTTTCTCCAATGGTATTGTTTTGTGTATTGTTTTTGGGTCGGCACTTTCATTCATTTCGTTTTTATTATCGCCTTATCTTTTTCAAACATTCATACACAACCCTAACGTGCAACGTTTAGCGGTATCTTTTATACAAATCAGAATTTGGGCTGTTCCGATTATGATGCTATGCCAGCTTAGTAATTCCTATTACATAGCCACTTCGCAAAGTAAGCGCATCATTTATGGTTCCGCGTCGCAAGCGCTAAGCAACGTGTTGTTCGATTACTTGCTCATTTTCGGAATTGGTTTTTTCCCTGAAATGGGACTTCAAGGTGCGGCCTTAGCTTCGGTAATTTCAGAAATCATATTCCTTCTTGTGGCGTATACTATTTTCTTCAAGAAACAAGATGCAGGTTCCATTAGAAGTATCTTTTCCAATCGGATAGATTGGGTGCTTCAAAAAGAAATTCTCATCAAAGCATCTCCTCTCATGGTTCAGTACTTATTAAGTATTGGTGCTTGGGAAGTTTTTTTCATTTTTGTAGAACACTTAGGTAAATCTGAATCGGCTGTTTCACAAATTCTACGTTCGGTATTCGGAATCGTTGGCGTTGCTGCTTGGGCCTTAGCATCAACCTGTAATAGTATGGTGAGTAATTTAATTGGTCAGAATCGGCAGACCGAAGTTATTTCGATGATCAAGAAAATTTCGATGGTAAGTTTTGGATTTGCTCTCATACTAGGCCTACCCCTTTTTCTATTTCCACAGTTTTTTTTAGGTCTTATGACACAAGATCAACACTTGGTAGCTGTTGGTTATCGTTCCCTTCAAATCGTGGTTGTAGCCACTTGGATGTTATCTATTTCTACCATTTATTTTAATGGAGTAGTTGGCACCGGCAATACACGCATGAATATGATTTTCGAATTCATTGCTATTATTCTCTACCTAATTTATTGTGCTTATGTGATCGAATACAAAAAACTACCTCTCCCTTTTGCCTGGGGATCCGAGTTTGTATATTGGCTATCGTTATTCGGTATGAGTACTTTTTATTTACATCGAACCTTTACACTAAAACAGGTTAAAAGATAATACGGAAGCTATTTATTATGTCCAACCATTCAACGAACATTTTACGAACACCTATCGAATACCTCAAAGGCGTTGGCCCTTCCAAAGCGACTTTATTACGCAGCGAAATTGGTATCGACACCTTTGGCGACTTACTACATTACTATCCGTTTCGACATAATGATCGAAGAAAAATAATTCCAATTGCGGCTATTCAACATGATGGCGATTTTGTTCAACTCATTGGAACCGTAACTTACCATGAAGTAATAGGAGTTGGAAGAAAAAAACGATTGACGGCACAGTTTAAAGATAAAACCGGCATTATCGAATTAGTATGGTTTCAGGGTATTACTTTTTTTGAAAAAATAGTAGCACAAGGCGGACAATTCATGGTATATGGAAAGGCAACACGTTTCAGCGGTTATTGGTGTATCAATCATCCGGAAATGGAGAAACTGGAGAAAATTTCCTTAGAACAACTACCCGCTTTCGAACCAGTTTATTCTTCTACGGAAAAACTTCGTTTCAATTTTTTGAATGGCAAGAACTTTACAAAACTTGTCTTTCAGTTGTTTCAACAAATTCAGGAAAATGATGTGGAGGAAATAATTCCTGAAGAAATTTTAAAGCGTAACCAATTCACCGGGCGATTTAAAGCACTCAAGGCTATTCATTTCCCTCAAGATTATCAAGAATTAGAACAAGCACAGCTTCGTTTAAAATTTGAAGAACTTTTTATTCATCAAATTGGTATTTGCAAACTCAAGTTAAACCATCACCGAACCACTGGTTTTGTTTTTTCTAAAGTAGGAGATCATTTCAATCACTTCTACAAAAATTTATTGCCGTTTGAACTTACCGAAGATCAGAAGCAAGTGCTTCGCGAAATTCGACTCGACACACAAACCGGTCACCAAATGAACCGATTACTTCAAGGTGATGTTGGTTCAGGTAAAACTATTGTAGCCTTATTGTGTATGTTACTCACGCTCGACAATGGTTTTCAGGCTTGTTTGATGGCCCCTACAGAAATACTAGCACAACAACATTACGAATCGATTGTTTCACTTTTGGCGTCAACAACAATTCGTGTCGGATACCTTTCAGGGAAAACAAAAGCAAAAGATAAAAAGCAAATTCTATCGCTTCTCGCTACAGGAAATTTAGATATAGTAATTGGCACGCATGCCCTCATTGAAGATACGGTAGTTTTTAAAAATCTTGGGTTAAGTATTATCGATGAACAACATCGTTTTGGCGTTGCACAACGCGCTAAACTATGGACAAAAAATACAACGCCACCACACGTGTTGGTAATGACAGCAACACCCATACCTCGAACGTTGGCAATGACCGCTTACGGCGATCTGGATGTTTCCGTTATCAAAAAACTACCTCCGGGTAGAAAACCAATTAGTACGATTCATAGAAATGAAATGCATCGTGCTCGGGTGATGGATTTTATTAAATCGGAAATACAACAAGGTCGACAAGCTTATATTGTTTATCCATTAATAGAAGAAAGCGAAAAACTTACGTTTGAAAATTTACAAGCAGGTTACCTTCAAGTACGTCAATTTTTTCCTGATCATAGTTATAACGTGGCTATGGTACATGGCAAACAAGATCAACATGAACGCGAACAAAACATGACAAGTTTCGTAAACGGACATGCCCATATATTGGTAGCTACAACCGTAATTGAGGTTGGTGTAAATGTACCCAATGCATCCGTAATGTTGATAGAAAGTGCCGAACGATTTGGACTATCACAGCTACATCAATTGCGAGGACGTGTGGGCAGAGGAGCGGAAAAATCGTATTGTATTTTGCTCACTTCTAATAAACTGAGTGCTCAGGGTAAAGAACGTATGCACATTATGGAAACGGAAAGCAGCGGTTTTGTTATTTCAGAAAAAGATTTATTAATGCGTGGCCCGGGTGATATTGACGGAACCAAACAAAGCGGCACCTTAGATTTGAAACTAGCAGATATTGTACATGATATCGGCATTATGGAATTAGCACGGAATGAATGTATTTCATTACTACATGCTGATGCCGAATTAAATTTACCACAACATCAAACTCTAAAACAGCATTTACTGAAACGAAAAGACAAAGAAATTTGGAGTAAGATTTCCTAAGAAAATTAGAAGGATTGGTTTAGACTGAAGTATTAAATCTACCAACCCAAAATCTCTACTTTCTTTGAAAGGTAATCCTTAGGATCATAGGCATAGATAATATTTTCAAATCCCTGATTTAAGATATTGCCATTTCCTATAATATTGGTTAGAGAAAACAAAGTAAAAAAGCGTTGCTCTTTATAAAACAACATGGCATTTCCCTTTTCTACCAAATGCAGTATTAAATCCTGCATCACCTGTGGCTGATTCAATTGATCTGATTGATTATCCAATCCATGATAAATTTTTATGGTTCTTAAATCCAATCCATTTGTAGCATGAGCAAGTTGAAACCCAGCTAAGTTATAACGCTTCGATGTTTGACAATAAAATAAGTATCCACTAGAATCTTCAAAAACGTAGTTGTTTGCGGCATCTAAATAACTTGTACTACGCTCTTGAAAAACAGATTGTAAATAATTGAGATCCACGTGTATCGTATAATTCCCCTCTTGCCATACACCAACACGTGTACTTTCAAAACTTGTTGCTAGTTTAATTTCTTGAGGAGCTTGTGCTGAGGAATTGAATTGAATAAAACACCATACACAACATATCAAAATTCGCATAAATCAAATATAGGCATTTCCTTTCTTTATACTACCTCATGTATTTCAAGTTCATTGGTTTGTTTTTGGTATTTTCAGGGTTGTTACATTTGCAAACCACGCATTTCCCATATAACTTGCTTGCATGCCTGAGCATCAAAATAATAAACAAATTTTTTCCCTATCCGAGGTGAGTCAGAGTATTCGTAAAACGATTGCAGAACGTTACTCCTCTTCCTTCTGGGTACGTGCCGAATTAAATAAACTTAATTATTATAAGCATTCAGGACATTGCTACCCGGAACTAGTTGAGAAGTCGGAAGGGAAAGTGGTTGCACAATTTCGCTCAACGCTTTGGAGGGAAGACTATTTCAGAGTGAATCAACAATTTCTACAGATTCTACATGAGCCCTTGCAAGATGGCATTAAAGTACTTTTGGAAGTTCGTATTGTGTACGATGCCGTTCATGGTTTATCTCTTTCGATACAAGATGTTGATCCTACCTTCACACTCGGTGATTTAGAACGGGAGAAACAAGAAAGTATCTTTCAACTTAAACAACAGAATCTCTATTACAAAAACAGAACGCTACAGTTACCTTTACTTCCTAAACGCATAGCCATTATTTCGGTTGAAACCAGTAAAGGATATTCTGATTTTATGCAAGTAATTTCGCAAAACGAATGGAATTATAAATTCTTTACTATGCTTTTTCCGGCGGTTCTTCAAGGAGAAAAAGCCGTTGTTGCTATTCAGCATCAACTAAAAAAAATTGAACAAGTAAAGCACCACTTCGATGTTGTTGCTATCGTTCGAGGCGGAGGTGGTGATGTTGGATTGTCCTGTTATAATCATATTGATTTAGCCTCTTCCATTTGTAATTTTCCCCTTCCTGTTGTTACAGGTATTGGTCATTCAACCAATGAAACGGTAACCGAATTAGTGGCACATTATAATGCCATTACACCAACTAAACTAGCAGAATTCTTCCTTCAACATTTTCATAATTTCGCCATACCGATTCAAAAAGCAAAAGAAAGTATTCAACAACGAAGTGCAGATTTACTTCTAAATACAGAAGAAGATTTTAGGAATACCATACGGCAGTTTAAAAATGCTTGCGAAAGTTTACAACGATTTCAACAACGTGATTTATTCTATCAACGTAATTTACTAAAAGATAAATTAATCTCCCGTATTGAAAAAGAGCGAGGTGAGTTAAATCATGTAAAAGTATCGCTCTCAAATTTAACCCGACAAGCTTCTAAAGAAGCCAGCACATCACTTTCACTATTAAAAGTACAACTCAGTGGTTTGGCAAACTCCTGTCTTCAACAGCATCAACTTAAATTGCAACATTCCGAACATCAAATAGAATTACTTAAACCCGAACAAGTGCTAAAACGAGGTTATAGCATTACCCGAATTCGAGGCAAATCGGTACAACAGGTGCAGGACGTTAATTCCGGCGACGAAATAGAGACGGTCATTTATAATGGTAAACTAAAGAGTATTGTAACTTCGTTGCATGAAGAAGAAAACAAACACTGAAACGCCCTCTTATAACGAAGCCTTCGAAGAATTACAACTCATTGTTGTTGAAATCGAGTCGGGTGATATTTCAGTTGATGAACTATCGGAAAAAGTAAAACGAGCCACTGAACTTATTCGCATTTGTAAACACAAATTGCATAGCACAGAAGATCATGTTAAAGAAATTCTGAAAGAATTGGAAAAGCTTTAACGCATTCAACCCGTAAGCAATCAATTTCTATATTTTTTAAAGTTCATCTAAAAGGTAATTTGCAAACTGGGGATTTAAAATTATCCTTCCTAGTTAAGTAAAATGAATTCACTACAAATGTTAGGTGTGAATAGCTTGATAACGAGTTAAACGTTTTGAATTTAACAGTTTTGATTACTTTAGCCGAAATTTTTCCTGATGAAAAAAATTATTCTTTGTTTATTCTTGTTTAGCACACTAGGGCTAACCGATGTTCAAGCTCAAAACAATAAAACGACCACTACACAAACCAAACCACAACGACCTAAACGAGCTCCGGGTACAGAAGGTCCTGATGTACATGCTGAGGCCAAACTTAATTCGCCCTTACCTGATTTTACCTTAACCAATCTACTCCAAAAGAGTGTTACGAAAAAAGATATTCCAGAAGGTAATACGGTAATCTTTGCTATGTTTAATCCTGGTTGTGGGCATTGTGTAGATCTTGGTAAAATGATTGCTAACCTAAAGGATTCATTAAAAACTACTACTGTTGTTCTTATGACCTTTCAAGAGAATTTCAAGGAGTTAACTACCTACGTGCAAACAACGGGTTTAGAAAAAATGGCACAAGTACATGTGGGTATTGCTAACAATCAGTTTATACTGAATCATTTTATGCCCAGTTATACCATACCACAGATAATGTTTTATAATAAACAGAAGAAACTGAAGAAAATTGTGTACGAGAAAATTGAATCGAAAGAAATTCTTCAATTCATAACCTTATAAATTTTTAAGACCAATTTAAATAAAAAAACCCGGGCCAAACCCGGGTTTTATGTTTTGTACTACTACTTGTGTTAGGCAGTAGTCATTATTTTAGGTGCTGCAGCCATAATTTCATCATTCGCTTGTGCAGCATATTTTTCAAAGTTCTTCACGAACATGGCACCTAAATCGCTTGCCTTTTGTGCATATTCGTTTTTATCGGCCCAAGTATTCGCTGGTATCAACAATTCTGCTGGTACATTCGGACAGCTCGTTGGCATCTTATAACCAAAAACCGGGTGTTCTTCAAAATCAACTCCGTTTAACTCGCCGTTCATAGCCGCGGTAATCATAGCGCGGGTGTACGATAATTTCATACGAGAACCAACGCCATAAGGGCCACCTGTCCAACCGGTATTCACCAACCACACATTAACTTCCGGGTGTTGATCAAGTTTTTTACCTAAAAGCTCGGCATATTTAGTTGGATGCAAAGGAAGAAATGCTCGTCCGAAACATGCACTAAACGTAGCTTGAGGTTCTGTTACACCAACCTCGGTACCGGCAACCTTGGCGGTATATCCGCTAATAAAACTATACATGGCTTGTCCTTTACTCAACTTAGAAATTGGAGGCAACACGCCATAAGCATCGCAGGTAAGAAAGAAAATATTTTTAGGATTTCCGCCAACACTAGGTTCCTTGGCATTACTAATATGATGAATTGGATAAGCTACGCGTGTATTCTCCGTAATACTTCCATCAGCAAAATTTACAGTATTCGTTCCAGCCAAATACGTTGTATTTTCAACTAAGGCATTCGGTTTGATGGCATTAAAAATTTGAGGTTCTTTTTCTTCTGTCAAATCGATACATTTTGCATAGCATCCGCCTTCGAAATTAAACACCGAGCCAACATCCCATCCATGCTCATCGTCGCCAATTAATTGACGATTCGGATCAGCACTTAATGTTGTTTTACCCGTACCGCTTAATCCGAAGAAAAGAGCCACATCACCATCTACACCTTCATTTGCCGAACAATGCATACTTAGCACACCTTTATCATGCGGTAGGATATAATTTAACACACCGAAAATTCCTTTCTTCATTTCTCCAGTGTAGGCACTTCCGCCAATTAAAATAATACGCTTCGTAAAATTAACAATGGTGAAGTTACCTTGTCGTGTTCCGTGAACAGCCGGGTCTGCTTCAAAGCCTGGAGCTTGAATGATAGTCCAATCAGGGTTTTGCGTTAATACCTCCTCTGCTGTTGGACGAAGAAATAAATCGTAACAAAATAAATTCGCCCAAGGATATTCATTGATTACGCGAATATTTAAACGATGTTTTGGGTCGGCGCAGGCATACGCATCGCGCACCCAAAGTTCTTTCTCTTTCAAATAGGCCGTAACATCGGCATACACTTTATCAAAATTGTCAGGAGAAATAGCAATATTAATATCACTCCAGTCTACACTGTTAGCGGTAAGGTCGTCCTTTACCGTAAACTTATCTTTTGGCGATCGTCCGGTAAATTTTCCGGTACTAACGGCTAAAGCGCCTTGAGAAGTTATCGTTCCTTGCCCGAGAGCCACCGTTTGATCGGAAAGAACATCAGGAGTAAGATTCCAATTGATTTTTGAAGGATGAATGCCTAATGATGAAAGGTCAGCATTAGGATTTTTGGTTCCGGTTTCTACCATATTCAAGATTTAAAGGCGCAAAAGTAGCAGCCGACTTCTAAAATTTAATGATTTAATAGCCTTTTTTATCAACCTTTTTTCTAATTACTGTGCAAAGAAATTCTCCTATTAAAATCCTTTCAGAATGAATCTGTTACTAGAGAATGCAAGCAGCGCTTATTATTTTAAGATTTCAACCCCTAATTAATTCACACGAGGACCGTAAATGTCAAAATTCAGAATCACCTTTGTGCCATGCCTTTTCTAAACGTTCAAAATAAACTTTGGTGCATTCTTTTTCTCGTTTTATTTCTTTCTAAAGCAGAAATACTGGCTCAAAGTAGTGCTTTATTCGATCGATTTGAAAATTGCACCGGTAGTATAACTGCACCCTGGATTACCTTTAGTGTTTCCGGAAATCAACAATGGGATTGCAATGCAAGCGGCTTTCAGAATAATTGTGCCTCCATGAACGGTTACGCTAACAGTACCAATTATGTGAATGAAGATTGGTTAATTACGCCTCTCCTCGATCTTCATAGTTATTATAATCCCCGATTGGAGTTAGAAGCTAGAACCAAATACCAAGGCGCTGGCCTTCAACTTTATTACAGCACGAATTACAGCGGTTCCGGCAATCCGAATGCTGCCACTTGGAACCAACTTACTATTGCATGGCCCCCTTTGAATAGTGATGTTTGGACGAAATGTACTTTTTCTTTGAACCCACTTAAAAATACACCTTGCTACCTTGGTTTCAAATACAGCAGTTCTTCCACGGCCGCTGCAAGTTGGAAGCTCGATAATATTCTGATTACAGATAGTTGCACCACACGTTTTATGAATTGTGGCGACGTAGCCCCTGGTACTAACGGCCCAGCACGAACCTTTCAATTCATTAAATCTGAAATTGTTGGCAATTTGACCTTGAACACCACCGCGCCATTTGAAATTTCAAAAAATAATTCGTCGTTCTCTTCTACCCTTACCTATTCCTCGTCCGACCAAAATGTATTGCAAACGGTGTATGTTCGTATGAGCCCCTTAATAGGTAATAAGGTTTTTCGAGGTCGGGTTAACTTCAACTATGACAATCAAACACAGGGTACCAACATTTTACTCGTTGGGTCCTCGATTGATTCTTCGAAATCAATCAAAATGGCATCTTGGAATATGCGCTGGTTCGGTTATCCCGCTATGTGTAGTTGCGATACTGCCTTGGCAAAACAACAGGCTTTTCAGGTGTTGAAGCATCTCGATGCAGATATTTATGCCTTAGAAGAAGTTGTAGAAATTTCCCAGATCAGGGATTTGTGCGTACAATTAGGACCTACCTACCAATGCGTATTCTCAAATTTTGCATCCTTTGCCAACGACTCTAATGATTCGCAATATGGCACCGCCCAAAAACTCGCCTTTATATACAATACGCAAAAGATAAATCTTTTACAGAGCTTCGGACTTTTAAAATCAACGTATCCGGCAAATTCAAATCCTTATTATTGCTTCTCTTCCGGACGGTTTCCCTTTGTTATGAAGGCTTCCGTTCAATTAGGCCAAGTGATTGACACCGTTGTTTTTGTGGGAATTCATGCAAAAGCAAGTAGCACATTGTCGGATTATCAGCGCAGAGAATGCGGCGCTCAGTTTATGACGGATAGTTTAAATACCTTGTTCCCCAACGATATAATATTCATTCTAGGCGATTACAATGATTTTCTGGAAGGAAGTACCGTGAGTGGTCAGAATATCAGTCCTTATAATTATTTGTTAGATCAAGGTTTTCAAGGAATTTCTCTGCCTTCCCTGTATCCGGCTATCACTACATTTTCCGGCACAGAGAATTACTTAATCGACAATATTTCTTGTAGTAATGAAGCGTTGAATTATTACGTTGACAGCAGTTTTACCGTTTTAAGAGAAATGGAAGATGTAATTCCTGATTATGCCGAAACAACCAGTGATCATTATCCGATAGTGGCTTATGCACAGTTTAATTATCCGAATAACGTGGAAATTACACAAGAAAATAACGCTAGGTACCGCCTAGTTTCCCCGTCAACCAATACCTTAACCTTGCGTACCGAAGCGGAGACGAACAACCCGGTTACCATAGAAATTTTAGGCTTGGATGGTCATCGATTACATACTGTAACTACCCATTCTGCTAAAGAAATTAAGATAGGGTGCTCTGAGTTGAAACCAGGTTTGTATATCATCCGTTTAAAAGAAAACAACCAGCCTGTCTTTTTCAAGTGGCTGGTTACTTCTTAAAGGGGATGAGAACCTGTTATAAGGCAACAGGATACCTATTTTTCACAATGTTTTGTTTGAAACATCCGTCGATGCTCCTTATCCGCCTACTCTAGACGCAGTTTTCGGCAAGCCTGCTCGTTTTCATAAACCTAATAAGTTTATCCGCCTGTTGTTGCACCAAAGCTATAACATGGTTGGATTTCCGAAAACCAATAAGTTGTAATCAAGCCTTTTCAGGTTGTAACTACCCCTTTTGAGGTTGTAATCCAGAAAAACAAATGATGAATTAACATCATATACAGCAACTCAGCATTATAAATTGAGGGCTTCGAACACGAATTTGCGTCGGGTTTCAGAAATAGGAATTTGAGTTCCGTCAGACATGAGCAGGGAACCATTTTTACTTTTCAAGTATTTATAAACCTCTAATTTGTTAACAGCATAACTGTTATGCGTGCGCACAAAAACATCTTGTGGTAGATCCTCTAAGGTTTCACGTAATCCTTTGGAAGATAGAATTTTTTGTTTATCGCGGGTATGAATAACGGCAATTACATTAACTACTTCGATATAAATAATATCAAAACAGTTGATAAAAATTACATGGTCCCTATTCGATACCTTTAACATTCTTACTTGCGTAGAAGGCTCAGAAACACGCAAGGTTTTACGCTCTTGCATAGCATAATAGCGGTCGATTGAACCAACTAAATCGGTGATTCGAATTGGCTTTAAAATATAATCTACGGCATTATGTCGAATGGCCATCAAAGCATATTTTTCATAAGCACTTACGATGATTACATACACATCTCGATTTTTAATTGCCGAGAGAATATCGAAGCCAGAATCGCCATTAATTTCTATATCTAGAAATACCAAATCCGGTTCGTATTTAATAATGGCTGCCAAACCTGCATCTACCGTGGTTGCCATATGTACTACGTCAACGGTAGGACAATATTCTCGAATAAGATCGGCTAGAAAATCATTATTCAGATTTTCATCATCAATGAGTATAGCCCGTATTTTGTTTTCTTCCATAGTAAGTGTTTCTTACCAGTTCCAATGAATTGTTTTTGTAATGTTTTCCGAAAGGCTCAACATGACGGGGCAAGTTAAGGCAGCTTTTTCTAAAATTTGTATTTCTTTTTCCGTAAAAGTTAAATGCTCGGGCTTGTGAAAAACAACCCGTATCTCCCCAATTCTACGAAGTGGATCGGCCACCATTATTTTTTCAATATCAAAACGAACGCCTACTAAATCAATTTGATGCGTTCTGGAGGCTATACCCATTATACTTATCATACAAGCTCCAAGGGCTGATGCTACTAAATCGGTAGGACTAAACCGCTCCCCTTTACCTTGATTATCCTTAGGTGCATCGGTTTCAACTAAAGTGCCACTTCCAATATGTCGCATTTCAGTGCGCAGTTCACCTTTATATATTATTTCCGCTGTCATATTTCGAAACAATTATACTACTTTTACTGTAGTTTTAATCCGTTTGAGACAATTTTTCATTATACTAGTTACCCTTGCTGTGCCGCAGTTCTTGTACAGTCAAACTAAGTTGAGTCAATCTTCTTCCAAAGACTCTGTACTTAAAGTACAACAAGCCCGCAAAGATTCTGTGCAATTAGCGATGCAGGCGAAACGCGATTCGATACAAGCCGCGTTGGATAAGAAAAAGGAAGAAGCCCGTATACGAAAACAAATGGCTTTAGCGCGAAGGAAGAAAATTATTATACCAATAACCGAGGAAATTGCTATGGGGTACCGTCAGGGAAGCGACGGTTGGACATTCTTCGTGAATCGTGGCTTTATCAAAAATCCGAATGATGAAAATAAACACACACGTTTTTTATTTTTTGAATTAGGCGAAAAGAAGAATCCGAAGGAAATTAAAACACTGAACGAGAATTTTACGAATATCTATCCGAACGAACCTAAACCCGTATCCTATAAATATGGGAAAATTAATAATTTCTACCCCCTTCGTTTTGGTTATGGAAATAGTAAACCGCTTACAGGTAAACTGGACAATAAAAGTGTGATCATTCATTGGATTTACGGCACTTCGTTAAATATTGGATTTCTTAAACCTTATTATCTCGATTTATTAATTCCGGAAGGAAGTATGTATGTGCGAAAAGTTGATAAATACTCTGAAGCCAATAAAACGTCGTTCTTAGATTTAGAAAACCGAGGCACCATTGTTGGCGGCACCGACTTTACGCATGGCATTAGTGAATGCAAAATAATACCTGGTATTAGTGTTAAAAGTGCCTTGTATTTTGATTACAGTGCAACCAAAAAAACATTTTTAGGAATTGAACTAGGCAGTAGTTTAGAAGTTTATACCAAAGAAGTTCCTATTATGGCTATCGTTAAGAACCGCCCTTACTTCTTAAATGTTTATGCCGATTTTCGATTCGGGAAACGCTGGGCAAAAAAACCACTCGATGAAGAGGTTATTGAGTTTTAACCCTACGCCCTTTAGAATTATTTTTAGCAAATTTTCTAACCACTGATTATCCCCAACGACGAAAAAGTGAAAGAGTTAATCGAATAGGTTCTCTAAGTAAGGTATTCTCTCGGAATCTCTGCACAGGCCCAAATGTTGCGTTCAACAAACAACAAGGTTATTTGCTCCTTTATATCTGGATATTGAAAGAATTTAAGCGTTGGCTAAATTGAAATCATCCGGCAAACCAAATTTCTTTAGTATGACCACATGGGATTTCAGAGCACCCCAATAACTATCATTGTAATTATAAGGTACACCAAACTCTTCGGCAGTTTGCTTGACTATTGGTGCAATTTGTGGATAATGTATATGACAAATATCCGGGAACAAATGATGTTCAACTTGATGCGTTAATCCACCAGTAAACCAAGTAAGAAATTTACTCGAATGACCAAAATCAGCTGTTGTTTCCATTTGATGAATAGCCCATTCGTTATCTATTTCGCCTTTATCATCCGGTAACGGGAAAGTAGTTCCTTCAACCACATGGGCCAATTGGAAAACGGTTGATAAAAAGAAGCCGCCAATCGCATGCATCAAAACAAAACCACCGATAATTAATCCGGCCCCATAGCCTAACCATACAATCGGAAGAATTAATATATACAAATGATAAAAGATCTTAGTGGCAAATAACTTAACGAAATCCATAGCCATTTCCTGCTTGGTGCTTTTATATACTCCATTTTGTGAGTAATTATAAAACTGACGATAATCTTTGATCACAATCCAACTTAAAGTAGACAAACAATATGCAATAAACGCATAAATATGTTGATAGCGTTGCGCAGGATGATATTTAAAATGTGGTGTCCAGCGCATCTTCAATCGCTGATCTATATCCTCATCCATATGCGCTATATTCGTATAGGTATGATGGAGAATATTATGTTGATGCCTCCAATTCACATCGAAACCACCCATAAGATTCAACGAATAACCCATCAATTGGTTAACCAATTTATTATGACTGTATGCCCCATGATTCGCATCATGCATAACCCCCATTCCCACACCGGCTACTCCAAAACCTGATAGCGAGAAACAAATCAGCACAGCCCACGCCGGCAAATGATACACGTACAACGCTATAATTGGTAAAGAATACAAGCACAACATAAAGATAGATTTCACTATCATTTTATTGTTAGCTTTTTTGTCAAGGGAATGATCTTCAAAATACTGATCAATACGACGTTTTAATGTTTTTAGAAACTGGGTCTTATTCGAGTTTACGAACTTGGCGCGCTTTTTTTGCTCCATGCTGCAAAAGTATACGAATAATTATGGATTATGGTCAATTAATCGGGCAAAATATGCACATAATCTATTTAGAATAGTTTTTTTGTAAACTATCATTCCAATAACTGAGAAAACTCATGCTTTAGGCACATCGGAGTTTATGGAATGCCACAAAATACTCGGTTAGAACATATCACTCGGATTCGGAATATCCTCACCGGTTAAATCGTTACTGATCTGATTCGCTTGTTCACGGGTCGTATCAATATCTTTCATAACGTCATCCACACGCTCTCGAACAGCCTCAACGGTTTCAGAAACATGTTCGCGGGTTTGTTCTAATTCATCGCGCATGGTTTCCATTTCCTCTTCCATGGCCTGCGGATTGGTATAACGGTCTTCATCCGGAGGTAAAACTACCACACCGGATTCGCCCGATGAAGAAGATGAGCTGCTTGATTCATCCTGATAATCGCCGGGCCAACGATTAGTAATGGTTAACCCGCCTTCAAAATCCAGAACCCTTGCCGAAATAGTTATTTCTATAGTCATCGGTGTTTCATCCTCTGCATCGAAATTCATATTGTAATTAATACAAAACGCATCGCGAAAATGAATATTGCTCATGGCACTTTCTCCATCCCGACGAGCAAAATTAATAAATCCGGTTTTTGTCATATTCGGTGAAACCATCCATTCCATCAACTCATTATTTCTACTTGCTTCCAACGTAATATTTACGATACCTCCTGAAGCAACAGCGTTTGGACGGTTTTGAGAATCGACACTCTGACTCAAGTTCATTGTGAATTTCAAAATATTACTATACTGCGAAGAACCATTAATATGAAGACGGCCACGAAACGACATTACTTTTTTTGGCCTAAAGATAAACACAACAGGCTAAGACTGTTTTCAAATTTAGAAAATGGTTGTATTCTGAATGAAATAAACCATATTTCATGGAAACTGGTGCAAACTTGCAATCCTCAAAGGATTTAAGTTTCTTTGCTCTATGACGGTGGAAGCTTTATATGATATTTATCTTCAGAATCCTAACATTCAAACCGATACGCGAAAACTAAAAGCTGGTGATTTGTATTTTGCCCTTAAAGGCGAACATTTTAATGGTAATCAATTCGCCCTAGAAGCAATTGAAAAGGGAGCCGCTTATGCCATAATTGATGAAGCCATTTTCGCGAATCATGATCGCTGTATTTTGGTGCATGATGTTTTAGATAGCTTACAACAACTGAGTAAACATCACCGACAACAGTTTACGATCCCCTTTCTGGCTATCACCGGAAGTAACGGCAAAACCACCACCAAAGAACTCATTCATGCCGTCATGGCCACTACTTTTAAAACCGTGGCTACAAAGGGAAACCTGAATAACCACATAGGCGTACCCTTAACCGTGCTTTCCATTCCAAAGGAAACCGAATTTGCTATAATTGAAATGGGTGCCAATCATCAACGTGAAATTGCTTCATATTGTACCTATGCACTTCCAAATTTTGGCTTAATCAATAATTGTGGCAAAGCTCATCTCGAAGGTTTTGGTGGAATCGAAGGCGTTCGCAAAGGCAAAGGTGAATTGTATGATTTCTTGAAAGAACATCAAGGAATTATTTTCCGAAATGCCGATTTTGACTATCTAAAAGAAATGGCAACGGGTATTGAGAAACAAATTACTTATGGCGAATTTGAGGGCGACTATCGCGGAAAAATAATTTCAAGCAATGGTCAGGAAGGATTACAGGTTGCTATACTTAATGCCGGTAAGGAATGTACGATTAAAAGTCAGCTCATTGGAACCTATAATTTTGCCAATATCCTAGCAGCAGTTGCAGTGGGTAGTTACTTTGGCATAACTATTGATAAAATAAAAACCGCAATTGAATGTTATGTGCCAGATAATAGTCGATCTCAATTAATTCGACGAGGTTCAACTGATATCATTCTGGATGCGTACAATGCTAATCCAAGCAGTATGCAAGTAGCCATTCAAAATTTTGCTTCGATGAACTACCCTAAAAAAATAGTTCTTCTAGGCGGCATGAAAGAGTTGGGAGATGATAGTTTGAAAGAACATCAGCTTGTAGTAGATCTTTTAGTGAAAAACAATTTTGAACATGTTTTGCTCGTGGGTGGTGATTTCAACAAAACAAATCATAATTATCCGTTTGTTGAAAATAATGTTCAAGCAAGAGATTGGTTTTTGAAACAGCCTATTGAAAACACCGCTGTCCTTATAAAAGGGTCGAGAGCATTTATGATGGAAAAAATTATAGATTAACCGTTATGACAAAAAAGAAAATTTTAGTTACAGGAGGTGCAGGGTATATTGGTTCGCATACCATTATCGATTTAATCAATCATGGCTATGACGTAATTAGTATCGATAATTTCTGTCGCTCTTCCGCTTCAAGCTTTTCGCGTATTAAAGATATTACCGGTGTAGCTGTTGTTAACTATGCTATAGATTTATGTAATCTTAGTGATGTGACGAAGTTTTTTGAAGACCACACCGATATAGCAGGAATAATACATTTTGCGGCACTTAAATCAGTGAATGAAAGTGTTGCTCATCCAAATTTATATTATGAAAATAATTTGATTTCATTATTGAATATATTAAACGTAATGGAACAATTTCAGGTTAAGAACCTTGTATTTTCTTCATCGTGTTCGGTATATGGTAATGTTACACACCTTCCAGTGAATGAGCAAACGCCTTTGGCGAAACCAGAATGTGCCTATGCTGCTACGAAACAAATGGGCGAACAAATGGTGGAGGATTTTATTCGTGCACAAGGTGGTCATGCGGTATTACTTCGATACTTTAATCCGGTTGGTGCTCATGAATCTGGCAAGATTGGTGAGGTTCCTTTCGACAAACCCAATAATCTTGTTCCTGTCATTACGCAAACTGCAGCAGGTATCCTTCCTAAAATGTATGTTTGGGGTAACGACTACGACACGCGAGATGGCACCTGCATACGCGATTATATACACGTTATGGATATCGCCCATGCGCACACGTTGGCACTTGGTTCCATTCTGAACAATACGGCACCATCAGGTATAGATATTTACAATCTTGGTAGTGGTAATGGGGTGAGTGTTTTAGAAGCAATACAGTCGTTTGAACAAATCAGCGATTTGAAATTAAACTATGAAATAGGCCCTCGACGTGATGGTGATGTTATAGCCATTTATGCCGACAATACCTATGCAAGAGAAAAACTGAAGTGGCACCCTACGAGAACAATTGACGTTATGATGCGTTCTGCATGGGAATGGCAGCAACAACTTTCCGCACTTCTAACGACTTAATTAGGTTGAACTAGTATTCGATAATAATACCATCGACCATTTTGCTCTACACCAAATAGGTAGTAACCACTATGTAATCCGGAGCAATCAACTTGAAAAGAAGTCGACGACACGAAACCTTGTGAACAAGGCTGACCAAACATGGTAAGCAACTTATACGATCCAATGCTTTTGTTCGATAAACAATATAAAGTTTTGGTAACCGGATTTGGAAATATTCTCATTGGTTCTTCTTCCATTTTAGTATTTACATTGAGTGCAAACGGCAGTAGTTTCATTTTAAAAGCCAAATAAAATTGAGCATAGTTTAGAGCCGACTTATGTGCGGTACCACAAAAGTAAAAAGTGTTCGAATCGGGGGAATGAATTTCACGAAAACCATCTTGATTATAATTATTCAAATCACGATAGAAAAAACCGTTTTGAAAAAAAGATGAATCTGGTTTACCATTATAGCGTAGGCGCAAAATGGCACCATCAATTTTATTGTTTGAATTGGTATCTAATACATCACCAGCCAAAAGTATCGAACCATCCTGAACACTAGCTGTGCAATAAAATCGTTGCTCATTATAATAGGTAGTATCCGGAATTAATGGAATATCAAAAATGCCTTGTGTTGCAAAACTTGAGTCGATCCGTCCGTTTGATTTGAATTTAAGCAAAGCCTGATGCGGATTGTTTTTCATTGCACCTAACACATACAAATTACCTAAGTTATCGATGCAGTTAGTTTGAAAATCGTTTGGTGTAATGAAGGCCGAATTAGCAAGAATATTTGTATCCATTTTTTGAATGCCCTGTATTCCAAAACTACTATCCGGAAATCCGTTCGATTTCAGTTTAAGCCATTCGTTCCGTTTAAAATTATAGCTTACAGAATCATACACGGAGCGATAAATGAATATTGCTTCGGTTTTGTCAAACAACGGTTTGTAGTTTAAAGCGATTTCTCCCGATTCATGTAAGGCATACCAATACGATTTACCATTTACTCCGAAAGCTGAATCCAGTGTGCCGTTTAATTTAAAGGCTAGTATATAATTATGCTCATAATTACCCGATGTGGCATGAACTAGAATACGGTCGTTCTCCTTATTTTGATGAATCTCGTTAGCGCGACTTTCTAGATCAAGATGATTATAAATAAACCTTCCGTTGGTAGCAAAGGAAGAATCTATCAAGCCATTCGACTTCATGCAAACAATAGTTGATTGATAGATAGAGGGGATCGCATTTGATTTTCGTCGACCGGCGAGTAGTATTCTAGCATCTTTCAACGTTTTCAAGTCATAAGCCGAGTTAGCATTAATGAATGCCGCGTTGAACGAACCCAGTGTATAGTTTGAAATACCATCCGCAGAAAACGAAGTGTCTATTTCAAGTCCGTTTGATTTAAATTGAATAGCCCCTTGATAATTCAATCCTGTTTGTGCAGGGTCATACACATTATGTATTGCTCTAATTTTTGTTGAGAAATCAAATACCGGAACAGTCATACAAAATGAATCCGTGCTCGCGATTTTCATTACGCCTTGAACCCCAAAAGTAGAATCGACTCGTAAGTTTTGTGCTGTTAAAAATTTCGACCACCCGATGATAAATAAAAAGAAAAGAATAGGTAAGAACGATATATTGAATTTCATTAAACCGATTTAAACATTGAATGAATCAAAAGTAAGGCATTCAGATGGATAGCAAGGTATCAAATAAAAACGAGTGCGCTTGTTATAAGCAAATCAAGGCATAGAGAAACGTAACCGGTGCTGCTAAAATAAGCGAGTCGAAACGATCGAGGGCTCCACCATGACCTGGCATGATAGAACCGGAGTCCTTAACGCCGGCCATACGTTTAAGTTTAGATTCAGCAAGATCGCCAATAGTGCCAATTATAGAAGCAATAGCGGCAATACTGATCCATTGCAGTAAACTATAACTTCCATAAAAATGAAACCAAACCCAGGCTAAGGCCATCGTAAAGAGTATACCACCAAGTGTTCCTTCTATAGTTTTCTTCGGTGAGATAGACGGAAAAAATGGACGCTTCCCAAAGAACGACCCGCAGAGATACGCAAGGGTATCATTCATCCAAATCATAAGTATTAATGCAATCGGTAAAATATAATCGGTGTATCGAAGTTGCACTAACAAACCAAGGGCTATCGACACATAGCCAATACCACTTAGCAAATAATAACTTTTCGAACTACGTTTAAAATAAAAGAACAATAACGTTGAGCCAATTACCATGCCGAGCAAATAATAAAATGCTCTTTGGAATAACCAAACCGGATAATTCTTTCCGAATGGAAGAATGGCGATGAGTAAAAAAACACCAATTCCAACCAAAATAAAATTAGCCTTCTCATTTCTTGAAAAAGAATGCTGTACAATTTTTTCGGTTAGAACAATATACTCTTTCAAACAAAGAAAATTGACGATAAAGAATAATCCAACGAAGGCAAGCTGATTCCATAATAAACCTATAAGCATGAGTGCAGCAAATACAGCGGCGCTACCTAATCGAGTAAGAAAGGTTTGTACGTTAAAAGCCACCTTATTCGTCGTTTAAATCTTCTACCAATAATAATGCTTCTGCTTCTTGGTCTTCCGGCACATGAATTTCCACATAACCAATAGTGAATGAACTATCCCGTTTATTCACCACAACCGGATTCAATCCTGCATGCTCCAAATTACCTTTTAACGCATTCGCTGCAAATTCGCTATTAGTTTTATAAACACATTTCCAATTTATTTGCTGATTCATTTTTGTATTTTTATGCAGGTTCTTCTTCTTTCAATTGATACACGTTAAAACTTAATTTCTTCTTATAAAACCATAACCCAATCGCTATAGAAAATAACAAACTCCCTAAAGCAAAAAACCAAGGCACATCCGGTAGTTGCTGCAAGTTGATATGAATTTTTCCGCGTTGCTGTAAATTAAATAAAACAACAATCAAGGCATTATTTATGAAGTGAATAAGAATACTATTCCAAAGGTTAGCACTCCAGAAATAAGTTAAACCAAGTAATAGCCCGAGAAAAAATCTTGGCAAAAACGCACTCATTTGCATGTGAAAAGCGGAGAAAATTAAGGCTACCAGAACAATAACCAAATACTCTTTGCCTTTAAGCCAATTCAATAAGAGCTGTTGTAAACAACCTCTAAAAAAAACTTCCTCAATGATAGCCGGAAGCAAGGCAATGAAAAACAAGTTGAGTAAAAGATCGCCCGAACTATGTAGGTTTAACATCGAAGTACCTAATTGATCGAGGTGATCACTGCTTTTCTCAAATTGTTGCACCCATGGCAAGAGGGCATTCCAACGTTCCAACCAACTTGAAAATGGTAATGAGCAAACGAACCACAACAACGCAAGTGTTATAAAAATGGGCAAGTTCTTTTTTTTCACCCCTAAATACTCTGTTGGTTTTGGATAGGCTAAATAAGAAAACACCAAGGCAGGAACGAATAGAATAAGAAAATTTGAAACCGGTAATATCCAACGCAACGTTGCGGCCATGGCTGGTTTAATATTGGTAAGTTGCTGAACATCCTCCCCTTTAATATTTAAGAATCGAGAAACGCTGCTTTCAAAAAAGAAACCACCAATTAAAAAACCCATCGACAATAAAGCACAAAAAATTACAAATTGTGTAGCTGCACTATAATATGTGAGATATCTGTTGAACATTCAGGGACGGCGCAAAACTATTATTTATTTACATTCGTTGCATGAACTTTATACAGCTTGATTTTAGGGTGTCTTCGGAAGAACAATCAGAAATAATTACTGCGTATTTGGAAGAAACCGGTTTTATTGGATCCGAAATACAAGATAATTTGCTTTCGCTCTGTTATCAGGAGGATGCCTTCCCCTTCGAAGAAATTCAAGCGCTATGTGAACAACATCAACTTACGTTTGAACAGAAAACAATAGCGCAACAAAACTGGAATCAAGTGTGGGAATCAGGGTTTCAACCAATTACCATCGGAAATGACATTATTGTACGAGCCTCGTTTCATCCACCCGCACCAAACTTTACTTGGGAACTTATTATTACGCCAAAAATGAGTTTCGGAACAGGGCATCATGCTACCACCCAAATGATGTTAAAAGCTATTCTTCAAGAAGACTGTTCAGAAAAACGCGTATTGGATTATGGCTGTGGCACCGGTGTTTTGGCTATTTTGGCAGCTAAAAAAGGGGCAACCTATGTGCTAGGTATAGATATCGACGATTGGTGTATAGAAAACTCGGAAGAAAATGCCGCTTTGAACCAAACGGCTTGCAGCTTTGCTCTAGGAAATATTGATTCGTTACATGAAAGCTTTGACCTTATTTTAGCTAACATTAACCTCAATATTCTCAAAGAAAACATGGCTGCTATCGAACAACGCATGAACCCTGGAGGGGTTTTATTGCTGAGCGGAATTCTTGAAAGCGACCTAAATTCAATACTTGAGAGCTGTAACGCACAACAATTACGTTACGTTTCTAAAGAAATTTGCGCCGGTTGGATGTGTTTAAAAGTTATTAAAGAGGCCTCTCCTCTTGCATAAACAAAGCGACTAGATTATATTCGCTCTCCTTAGCAGACTAAATTCACTCGATGCAGGAACTCATTTTAATCATTCTCGCCTATCTCATTGGATCAATTCCAACAGCAGTTTGGGTTAGCAAATACTTCTTCAACATTGATATACGAAATTATGGTAGCGGTAACGCAGGAGCCACAAACACATTCCGTGTTCTAGGTAAGAAGGCCGGTATGTTTGTATTTCTGGTCGACTGTGTAAAGGGTTTTATAGCGGTTGATTTGGCCTACTTTATGGTAAAGTACCAATTCAGTAATGAAGCACTTACTAATTTTCAAGTGATTCTGGGTATTGCCGCGGTAGTTGGTCATGTTTTTCCTATTTGGGCGAATTTTAAAGGAGGTAAAGGTATAGCCACCCTGTTCGGAATGATTTTAGCCATTCAACCTACTGTTGCCGGAAGCTTAATCGTGGTTTTCTTTATTATGTTGTTTTTAACCCGTTATGTATCGTTAAGTTCAATAACCGCGAGTGTAGCCTTTCCAATTTTAATCTTTTTCATCTTCAAAGAACATGAAATTATGTACCGCGTATTTGCTTTGGTAACAGCAATTATGGTGGTTTTAACTCATCATAAAAATATTGGACGGTTGTTGCAAGGAAATGAAAGTAAGATTCCCTTGTTTGGTAAGAAATAATATTTAAAATATTTGAATAAAAAAAATACGACCCGAAACTTGGTATTTTTCGGGTTTAAGTCTACTTTGGCGTTCGATTGAGAAAGTCACATTTAATACCTACTACTACCTTATCAATCATGAAATAGATGTATAACCTATTTCTTAAAATAAATTGTAAATACTATGCTGGTGGTATTAAATGATTCTATTTACGTATGCTTTGCGTTAATCACGTTGCTTGCAGTGTGGAAGGCATCCTTATTTTTCCTGAATCAGAAGCGTATTCGATTTAACATTCATAACTTTTTCTGGTACAGTAAAATTTCAATTTCAGGCACCTACTCCGAAACAGCTAAAAACACAAAAATTCTACTTAATAAGTTAAGCTACGGAATGCTGGCTTTGATTTTTGCAGAAATTGTATTTGTGTTCTGTCTGTTACTCTTCTCCGGAAATTAATGCGGTAGTTGAATAAATAATTTCTAAGTTTTCCTCCCTTATTTTCGCAGCAAATTTCAAACATGCTGGTATTTAAGTTTGGTGGCGCCTCTATTGAAACCGTTGAACGGGCTAAACGATTAGGAGATATTCTATCGCTGTATCCCGATCAGAAAATAATGTTGATTGTTTCGGCGAAAGGTAAAACTACCAATGCCTTGGAAAAGATTGTTTTCGCCCGTCAGGAAGGTAATTTAGAGGAGTCGTTGAAATTAGTTCAGGAACTTAAACAAGATCATGAAAGCTATGCCAGAGAACTGCTTCAACAAAGCGATACGCATTTAGAACAAACCTTAGACCAGTTTTTCACTGAAATTGAATGGACCCTTTCCGAGCAAGATGGCAAGGATAAAAATTACTTATACGATCAAATTGTTTGTATAGGCGAGTTACTTTCTACCTCTATCATTCATGCCTATCTGAAAACAAAAAGCAGCATAACTTGGCTCGATGCCCGATCTATTATAAAAACCGGTGAAGAATATCGTGAAGCTCAAGTGCATTGGAATCAAACGCAGGAACAAGTAAACCGAACCGTTAAACCTGCTTTTGTCGACAATCAGGTGGTTATAACGCAAGGATTTATTGGGAGTAGTGCAGACAATAACTCTACTACGCTCGGACGGGAAGGTAGTGATTACACCGCAGCAATTTTTGCCAATATGTTGGATGCCGAATATGTTGCTATTTGGAAGGATGTACCGAGTTTACTAAATGCCGACCCTAAAATTTTTCCGAATACAACTGCTATACCTGAAATTACCTTCCATGAAGTTATCGAAATGGCTTTTTACGGCGCTCAAGTAATTCATCCTAAAACGATCAAGCCCCTACATAATAAGAACATTCCGCTTTATGTGAAATGCTTTCTTGATCCGAGTTTACCGGGCACCAAAATTCATAATACCGACCAAACGATTCAATACCCGCCCATTATGGTTTTGAAACAACATCAAATTTTACTTGATGTTCGAACCAGGGATTATTCTTTTATTACCGAAGATAACCTCAGTAAAATTTACCGATTGTTTCATCAACATCGGGTAAAAATCAACTTGATTCAAAATGCAGCTATCAGTTTTATTGCTTGTATTGATCCGGTTTTTGACAAACTGGAAGCCTTATTATCTGATTTGGAACAAGAGTACTTAGTAAAGCGCAATGAAGACCTGTTTTTATTTACGGTTCGTCATTATACTCAGGAAGTTTTACGAGAAGAACTTAAAAACCGAACCGTGTTGCTTACGCAGAAAACTCGTCAGACCATTCAAATAATTGCCAAATAAACTAATACTAATGTAGTATTTTCGGGTATTTCAAAGAAAAAATAACCCGATTTCCTGTTGACAACTTACTCGGTGCCATAATTTTTTGGCTCTGAAAATCAATGAATTATAAAAATTGCGCTGTGTACTCCTGAAAAAACGTCTTTTTCCCAAATTCTAATTCATAACTACCAAATACTCATTGAGAAGTGCTGAATACTCATTCAAAATGACCAGATACTAAGGCCACAGATATATTTGCACTCAGTAGGTTATTTATGTGACTTTTTCAATTAAAACCCATTGCAAAATGGGTTTTTTCATTTTTTGTTGAATCCAGTTCTACGTTGTCCTTTACGATCATAGCCAAGTTTCCTGAAAATATCTAACACAGAATCATACGTACGTGCAAATTGAAACGAAAGATTATTCGGATGCACCCAAATAGCTCTTGTAATACCTTCCGCTTGTTGTGGTCGTAAATAAACATCTTCCGCTTGCATTAAAAACCAATGTGTTTCCTTCAGCAACAAATCGCCTTCGAAATACATATGATAAGTACGCGTAAAATCTTCTAAAATACTAAGTTCTCGTAGTCCGGTTTCTTCACTCACTTCGCGTAAGGCACCGGCTGAAACGGATTCATACTCTTCAATTTTACCTTTTGGAAGATCCCACATCTTGTGACGATAAATAAATAAGTAATCATTTTTATAATTACGAACAATACCTCCGCCGGCAGTAACCGTTGTATAAATGCTTTTCAGTTTATTTAAACTAGATTCAATAACATCTTCAATAATTAGATTATCGAATTCAGAAACTAGAAACAAGTCAATAATATCCGCCAGCCTTTGTTGATCCGGTGCAAAAGAAATCATGGCTGTATTCTTCTTTACATAGATCTTTTCCGGAGAATAACAGGAAGTCAGAAAGATTCGTTTATGGTTCAAAACGATTTTTACCATAGCATAGTTGTATAATTAATAATCAGATAGTAGGTTTGTGCAACTTATGAAGCGAGAACTTGCTGTTGCGGAAAAACTATTGCAAATAAACGCAGTAAAATTAAATATACAAAATCCTTATACTTGGGCTAGTGGCTGGAAAAGTCCAATTTATTGCGATAACCGCAAATTGCTCTCCTACCCTCACATTCGCGATTTTATAAAAAGTGAATTAACCAACTTGGTTTTTAGCGAATTTCCGGATGCCAATTGCATTGCAGGGGTTGCCACTGCCGGCATTCCGCATGGTATGTTGGTAGCAGATTTGCTAAGCTTGCCGTTCGTATATGTTCGTTCTAAACCCAAAGAACATGGTTTAGGAAATCAAATTGAAGGGGTACTTCCCGACCAAGCGAAAGTTGTTGTTATCGAAGATCTCATTTCAACCGGCAAAAGTAGTATGGAAGCTGTGGAAGCATTGCTTTCTGCAGGGGCAACCATTGAAGGACTTTGTTCTGTATTTACTTATGGCTTTGATGTTGCGAAAAATGTATTCGATCAAGCCGGCATACGCACGCTAAGTTTGAGTAACTATACAGCACTTACCCAATTTGCTTTAGAGCATGGTACCATACAAGAAGATCAACTTGCCTTGCTCGAAAATTGGCGGGCTAACCCAGCTGCATGGACAGGTGTTTAGGTTGGTCATCTATTAACTCCAAAGAAAATAGCACCAAGGAAATACAATTGAATCTTACTGATTTGAAATAAGAGTTTCCTAATTCATAGAAAGCGCTTCCATCCATGATTCCCAGTATTCAGGGATACTCAGTTTCATAGCTTCTTCGGTAATAGAAACTGGTTTGAACGGATCAATCATGACAGCAGTTTCATTCGTTTCTTTTTTACCAATACTACGTTCAATAGCTCCCGGGTGCGGACCATGTGTTAGCCCGGCAGGGTGTAACGTAATTTGTCCTTCTTGAATATTGTTTCTACTCATAAACTCACCTTGCACATAATAGAGTAATTCATCGCTATCTACATTACTATGATGGTAAGGCGCAGGAATGGCATCGGGATGGTAATCATACAGCCGAGGCACAAAACTGCAAACCACAAAATTGTTTCCTTCAAAGGTTTGATGTATTGGCGGCGGCATGTGAATACGACCGGTAATTGGTTCGAAATTTTTTATATTGAAGGCATAAGGGTAATGAAACCCATCCCAACCAACTACATCAAAAGGATGATTCGCATACACATACGGAAAAATGGTGCCTTGCTTTTTTATCATGAGCTTAAACATCCCTTCTTCTATATGAGTTTCCAAATCAATCGGTTTCCGAATATCACGTTCACAAAAAGGGGAATGTTCCAGAAGTTGTCCGAATTCATTTCGGTAACGACGTGGTGTGAAAATGGGTGAAAAGCTTTCAATAAATAAAATTCTATTTTTCGTATCGTTAAACTTCATTTCATACACGGTTCCTCGAGGAATAATGAGGTAATCGCCTTCAAAAAAATCAAGATTGCCATACATCGTTCGCAAGCAACCTGAACCTTGATGAATGAAAAGCATTTCATCGGCATCGGCATTCTTAAAAAAATAGTCGCTCCATTGCGTTGGTGCCGCTAGTCCGATATGAAGATCATTATTTACAAAAAGAACTTTTCTACTTTGAATATAATCATCACATGCCGGCAGATTGAACCCTTTGAAGCTCATCATTTTCAAATTATTCTTCACGGCTACCTTAGGTGTAATATCGAATTCAGGAGCCACCTGTTTTACCCGTGTTGGCGGATACGCATGATACACCAAACTACTCAAACTACTGAAACCTTGCGTACCTACTAATTCTTCATGGTACAAGTTTCCATCTTCCTGACGGTACACCACATGACGTTTACTGGGAACTTTTCCGAGAGCATAATAATTTGGCATAGAACGAAAATTTACTGCAAAAGTGAAAAGGTGTGCTTGGGTGTACAATGAATAAATACAGTTTGAAAACTGATATTAATCAGGTTTACAGCGAGTGCTTGAAAATAATTTTACATTCTAAAATTCTTTTTCGCATGTATATCGAACAACTTTATACCGGTTGTTTGGCTCAGGCCTGTTATTATGTTGAAAGTAACGGCGAAGCCATCATCATCGATCCCTTACGAGATATTCAACCTTATTTGAATTTACTTGAAACTCGCGGTACTAAACTTCTTTATGTTATTGAAACGCATTTTCATGCAGATTTTGTTGGCGGACATATTGATTTAGCCAAAGAAACCGGTGCAACCATTTTATTCGGCCCAGGAGCCACACCGGCTTATCCGGCCTATATCGCTAGTCATCATGAAAAGTTGGTACTTGGCGATTTAGTGTTTGAAATTTTGCATACACCCGGACATACCCAAGAAAGCATTTGTGTGCTTCTGTATGATCAGCATAAACCGTATTGTATTTTTACTGGCGATACACTTTTTATTGGTGATGTAGGGCGACCTGATTTAGTTCAAAAAGTGAAATCGGATATTACACCCGAATTTCTGGCGGGTGCTTTATTTGATAGCTTGCATCAAAGTATTCTCCCCCTCCCGGATGAGGTAATTATATATCCCGGACATGGTGCTGGTTCAGCTTGCGGTAAACACATGAGTAAAGAAACGCAAGACATCCTCGGGAATCAGAAAAAACTGAATTATGCCTTGAAACCTGAATTAAGTAGAACACAATTTATTGCACTTGTAACGAAAGGATTAACAGAACCACCTGCCTATTTTCCGGAGAATGTACTCCTGAATATAAAGGGTTCAGCGAAAGACATACATACCGTTTTAAAAGAAGGAAATCATGCTATGAGTCCGTTTGAAGTACGTACTTATTGCAGTTCAAATCCTTCAACCGTAGTGCTGGATACGCGAAGCAAAGAACAATTTTGCGATTCGCATATTCCGGGTTCTTTATTTATTGGCCTAGACGATAATTTTGCTCCTTGGGCCGGAACGCTTATTCCGAATTTGAACACACCGCTAATTTTAGTGTGTGACTACGGACGTGAAGTGGAAGCGATTGCGCGCTTAAGTCGGGTTGGTTATGACAATTGTATTGGCTTTTTACAAGGTGGTTTGAATGAGTGGATATTGGCGGGTGAAACCTATAGCAAAATTAATTGTGTTGATCCGTCGGAGTATGTTCAATATATTTCCGACAAACCGCATCAACTGTTAGATGTTCGTAGGCATAACGAATATGAACAAGCACATATTGAACATGCGTTAAATATACCATTAGACTATCTCCAAAAACAGTTGAACAAGTTACATCAACTCGATACGTATTATGTACACTGCGCCGGAGGTTATCGAAGCGTGATTGCATGTTCGATACTTTTAGCGAAGGGATTTCCGTATGTAGTAAATATAACCGGAGGATTCAATCAATTAAAAGAACAACCCCTGCCACTCGTTAAACACGAAGTGGAAGTAATTGATATTTAAGATTTTTCTATTAACCCATTCTAAATCCGAAGAGCGCTGTACTTGTAATGAGTGCAGCGTTTTTTATTTTAAATGAATTCTCCTTCCAAGATTGTTTAGGTATTTGCACTTAGCTAGGTGGAAACAACTTGCTGACCAATTCTCAATTTACCAAATTAACTCTACATTTGTCGCATGTTGAAAATCAAGTTTGGAACCGATGGATGGCGAGCCATCATTGCACAAGAATATACTGTTGAAAACGTAGCCCGAGTAACTAAAGCGGTGGCTATTTGGTTGAAACAAAAACAGCATAACCCGGTTGTAGTAGTTGGACATGATTGTAGGTTTGGAGGAGAATTATTTACGGAAGTAACCATCAAGGTGCTTTGCTCTGAGGGCATACAGGTAATAACACATCATGGTTTTGTAAGTACACCGATGGTATCGTTTGGTGTATTGCAATACAAGGCGCATCAAGGAGTAGTTATTACAGCCAGTCATAATCCGCCTTCGTATAACGGCTATAAATTAAAAGATGCACATGGCGGACCAACAAGTCCGGATAAAATTGCTGAAGTGGAATTACTCATTCCGGATGAAGTAGTACCTATTCAAGGTGATTTACAAACGTATGAAGCAACCGGTTTATTAGTGTATAAGAACTTAGAAGAAGATTATATAAACTACATCCATAGCAAATTTGATATTGCGAAGTTGAATCAGTCGCCGATGAAAATGGCTTATGATGCTATGTTCGGTGCCGGTCAGCGTGTTATGAAACAACTGTTTCCAAAAGCCGTTTTTCTTCATTGTGAAGTAAATCCATCCTTCCAAGGAATTGCGCCGGAACCACTACACAAAAATTTACAGGCACTTTCTGAAACTATTAAACATACTCCTGAATTAAAATTCGGATTAGCCAATGATGGCGATGCCGATCGAATTGCACTATACAATGAAGATGGCGAGTATGTTGATTCGCATCATATCATCCTCCTTTTAATTCATTATTTATACAAATACAAAGGCATGACAGGTAAAGTGGCCATTGCAGCCTCTACAACCTTGCGCGTAAATAAATTATGTGCGCTTTATGGTTTGCCTTGCGAAGTAACCCCTATTGGCTTTAAATATATCAGCGAAATCATGTCGAAAGAAGATGTGTTGGTAGGTGGTGAAGAAAGCGGCGGTATTAGTATTAAAGGACATATTCCGGAGCGCGATGGTATTTACGATGGCTTGGCTATCTATGATTTCATGAATGAAACCGGTAAAACATTGAAGGAACTTTGTAAAGAAATATATGCCTTGGTAGGTGCGTTTTATTATGAGCGAAACGACTTAACCTTAACTGAAGAAAAGAAGCAACAAGCCATTAAAATTTGTAGTGAAGGTATTACCGCCTTCGGCAAGTATTCTGTGGTAAACGTTAATACCATTGATGGTTTCAAATATGAATTACCTAATTCCGCTTGGACGATGATACGCGCTTCCGGCACTGAACCTCTATTACGAATTTATGCAGAAGGTAACTCCAAGGAAGAAGTATTAGATATTTTAACAACGGTGCGTGAAATCTTGGGTGTGTAACTTGATTTAGTTGCACCAAGTTGATATCATTACCTTGAAATAAAACTAGTACTCCATGGCTTTCAAATTGGAAAAACTCCAAAAATTTGGTTTTGAATTTCTCACCATTTTCATAAGCATCTTCGCTGCTTTTGCATTAGACAATTGGAATGATAACCGCAAAGATCGACTAACCGAAATAAGTATTTTACAGGAACTTGAAAACGGTTTGCAACAGGATATTAAAGATATTGAGGTGAATGAATTCGGACATAAATCCGGCATACAAGCGGCTTCTTTTTTCACGGATATCGTTCAGAATAAAAAGCCGCCATTAGATTCTTTTATTTTTCATTACACGGCACTCTTGCGCGGTTTTTTAACGCAACAAAATATTTCAGGATATGAAACACTTAAATCCAAAGGATTAGATATTATTCATCAAGATGCTTTACGTTCAGAAATTATCGCACTCTATGAAAATAACTATAACACCTTACGGAAATTAGAAGAAGAATATACAGAAACGCAATTTTATACATTGTATGCTGAGCAAATAGACGATTGTATTTTACCTTACGTAATCTTACTCCCTAACGGACAACCCAGTAGTATTCGCTTACCGTTGTCCTTATCCATGAATCAGAAACAAAAATTGCTTAGTAGCCTTTGGAAGATTCAGGCTAACCGAAAATTTGTACTTAGTTGCTATGCTGAAACAAAAAGTAAAATAAAACAGCTTCAGGAACATATACGAGAGAACCTAAAAAAATCTTAAGGAGTATCTTAACAGAACGCAATAGCGCATCCCACGTTGTAATTCTTACCAGTTCACAAAGGCCTTATTAAAAATATCATCGGCTAATTGATCGCTGATATCATTGATTAAATTGTTTTCAATGGCTTGTAAATTTTGATCGGCATTAAAATCAGCGAAGCGAGAAAAGTTCTGAGAGAAATTTGCCTTTTCATTTTTCATGTTCTTAAAATCAATATGAACACCGATCGTTAACCGGTTTTTCGAGGTTGTTTCTGTGCCACTAATGGCTGCCACCGAAATATCATAATTGGTAATATAACCTTCAATAACATAATCGGTTGTTTCTGAATTCAACTGCGATAAGGAAGATTGTGAAATAATACGTTGGCGTAATTTCTGGGTAAACGTTGGACTCAAGGTTGGAACGTTTAATGGAGCTTTGTTTTCAATCAAATGTATGTTGATTGTTTTGCCTTCAATAGCGGCACCGGTAAAACTGTACACATGACAAGACTGTAAACCAAAGGAGGTAGATAGTATAATACCAACGTAAACAAGCCATCGCATGTTTTTATTCATCAATGCCATACTCTTTGATTTTACGATATAAGGTACGTTCAGAAATTCCAAGTTCTGAGGCAGCATCTCGTCGTTTGCCTTTATGTTTTTTGAGTGCTTTTACAATATACTCTTTTTCGTGATCTGCAAGATTGAGTGATTCTTCTACCGGAATAATTTCAAGTTTTTTATCATTGGCTTGGTTACTTGAAATTAGAATCGATTTTGAACCAGGCAAAGCGGGGTTAGGTTCATTCGAAAACGGCATAAGTTGTTGATCATTCGCATCCATTGTTTCCGTATAGTTTTGTCGAACTGATGGATTCTGAACAATCTCGAAAAACATTTTCTTTAAATCATTTACATCTTTCTTCATGTCGAAGAATAACTTGTACAGAATATCTCTTTCTGAAGCAAAATCGGCATGTGCTGAACCTGAAGGACTATTACTCAACGCGGGCAATTTTTCAACCGGTTGATGCGGCAAGAAGTAAGACAGTTCATCGCCGGAAATTTCTTGATGAGGTGCTAACACGGAAATTTGTTCAGCGATATTTTTCAATTCACGAATATTTCCCGGCCAACGGTAATTCATCAGAATTTGTTTTGCATCCGGCGTTAACTGAACAGGTTGTGATTTATACTTCGTAGCAAAATCAACGCAGAATTTCCGAAATAAAATTGGAATATCATCTTTGCGTTCGCGCAACGAAGCGACCCGAATGGGTACTGTACTCAAACGATAATATAAATCTTCCCGAAACCGACCCAATTGAACGAGTTGCAATAAATCTTTATTGGTTGCGGCTATTACGCGAACATCCGTTTTCTGTACTTTACTAGAACCTACCCGAATATACTCGCCAGCCTCTAAAACACGAAGTAAGCGCGCTTGCGTTCCAATAGGCATTTCACCAATTTCATCTAAAAAAATGGTGCCTCCATTTACGGTTTCAAAATAGCCTTTACGGCTTTCTGATGCCGATGTGAACGAGCCTTTCTCATGGCCAAACAATTCGCTATCGATAGTACCCTCCGGAATGGCGCCGCAGTTAATGGCAATAAATGGGTTGTGCCTTCTGGCAGACTGTGAATGAATGATTTGAGAAAATATTTCCTTACCTACGCCACTTTCTCCTTGAATAAAAACGGTAAGATCGGTATTGGCTACTTGAGAAGCCACGCTGAGCGCGTAATTCAGCGAATTATCATTCCCGATAATTCCAAAACGGTTTTTAAGAGACTGTAATTCCTGATCGTTGAGCATAGTTAAAAAAGTCTGCCAAAGTTACAGTCTATAGGTGTAAAAGATGCAAAGATTATGTTGTAAAAGGAGGATTTCTTTATAACATAGCATATTCAATTAGCGCCCAAAGAATAGTATAACATGCTAAACGAAGGTTCATAGAATAATATAAAATGTATTATTGTCCGACATAAATATGGAACGCTGATTTTTTAGGATTGTTATGGTTACTTATGAGATTTTATTGAATAAACTATATCCTTCTGAAATCTGCATGAATATTGATCTTAACGCCAAGGGCGAAAATCATAATAAAATCCCTCATCCAATTTGAACATAACAATCCTAAAAGAATCCGCGTTCTAAAAGAATGTAGTGGACGTTAATTGATTTCTCTAAATAATCAATCTCCATTTGTTTTAGAGGATGGTCGAATTTATTTCGGACAACAATTTATAAAATTCTACTTATTATAAACTATTTGCGTTGGCGTTGGCCCTTCAATACCGTCTGAGCTCCATTCTTTTTTAATCAACTCTTGGGTTCCGAAAAACACATCCCAATAATCTTGTTGAGCACAGTGTGGGCGAATCGCAAGTGTAACCATTCCATCCCCAATTTTCAAAACAGAAACTTCGGGTGCCGGTGTTTCCATAATTTTCGGATGCTGCTTCATTGCTTTCAACGCTGAAGTTCTAGCGCTTTCCACATCCATACTCGGAGCGATGGCCATGGTAATATCCACACGAAGATGTCCGTGTGTAGTATAATTTGAAATTACACCAGTAGATAATGGCCCGTTCGGAATGTACACTGTTTTATTTTCAGGTGTAAGCACCGTCGTACTAAAAACACCTTGTTCAATTACTGTACCGGTAATACCTTGAGCTTCTATCAGATCGCCTACTTTGAAGGGTTTAAAAATGAGCATCATTACCCCTCCGGCGAAATTACCTAAGGTGCCATTTAATGCTGAACCGATGGCCACTCCAGCACCAACCAACAGCGCTCCAAAGGCCGTTGTATCCACACCTAAAATTCCGGCAATAGAAATAAGTAATAGAATATTCAAAGCCACTTTTACCAGCGATACCAAGAAGGTTTGTAACGATGGATCGTAGGTTTCTTTAGATAATAGTTTTCGTGTAGCGCTAGATAATTTTCCTATCACCCATGAGCCGATGATATAAAAAAGAACAGCGCCAATTAATTTAGGCGCATACTCTAAACCTAGATTCATTATTTTATCGGCATAACTACTTGCCTTGCCAGTGGCAGCTGCTACTTTTTGGGTAGCTTCTGTAATTTGAAGTAAGAACATATGCAGTGTATTTTATGCAATAATACAATAAATCGAGAGTGATTCATACGCTATCCTATTCTGCATTTTCCATATTCAGAATTAGTATAGTCCGACTAAATTATTGGAACGCCGATTTTTATGATCTTTATGATTTGCGTTGATTTTTTGTGCTTATAAAATTCTTTCATTCTTGTAATCCTATGCCAATAAATCCTACATCTTATCACCGAAAGTGAAAATCATTAATTAATTCTCACAAAAAAAATCTTAAGGAATCCGCTTAATCTTAAAAATCTGCGTTCCAAAATTCATATATAATTGTAATCCAATACCAATAAAACTTGCATCTTATCACCGAAAATGAAAATCATTAATTAATTCTCACCAAAAGAAATCTTAAGGAATCCGCTTAATCTTAAAAATCTGCGTTCCAAAATTCATACATAATTGTAATCCAATACTAATAAAACCAATATCTTATCACCGAAAATGAAAATCATTAATAAATTCTTACCAAAAGAAATCTTAAGGAATCCACTAAATCTTAAAAATCTGCGTTCTAATACTTTAGGGAAAGGAGTAAAGAAACGAAATACACTACATTACTACGTTTAAAAGAAACAAAAAATAAAATCTCAAAGAAGAATATTTTAGAATTCCTATTTAAAAGATGGATAATCACAACTTCGTGTAATCGAAATTTATCCTATTAGTTAAGATGCTTCTTTACTCTTTCAACAAACTTTGCTTAAAAACTACTTCACCGTTCTTTCGAATAATACCCAGATAAACTCCAGGTAACAGTGTATTGGTTTGTATCTGTGTATTACGTGTAAACGTGTTCTTTAAAACGACTTGTCCGTTTAGGTTGTACATCGTTAGTTCAACAGGATAGCCAAAATTACCTTCGATGTTTAGTTTATCGCTGCATGGTAACGGATAAAATGTATAGGAAGATTGTTGTTGCACATCAAGGTTACCGGTTGGCATTTCATTAAATTTTACATTATCAATACCCGAACTCCCAGCGCAAGTTACACATGGATAAATAAAATATGAACGGAAGCCTATTTTATGAGTTGTTTGGGTAGCGGTAAAACTATAGGTACATGTTGACCACGTTGATTGTGAAGAGGAAAAATAAGGTGTTTGGGTTACGAGGGTATCATCGATAAATACACGCCAAGTAACACTATCAGAACCACCGTATAAATTTGATCCGGCGTAATCAAAGCTAAAGGTGTATTGTTGTCCGGGATTTAAATTACTCACTAACTGAAACACACCCTCTCCGCCTTGCCAATCCGGGCCGGCACAAGCTCGAGCATAAATATTTCCATTGGATGCCGCACCGGGTATGGTACTTGTGCATAGTAATTGATTGGCTTCATCGAAAGCAATACAACCGGTTGAGTAATTCCCCCAATTATCCGGAGCTAGATTAATTTCACAAGTGTTTGATAGGCCCCACGATTCAAATGAACCATTTACAAAACCTTGGGCATTCAGCGTAATGTTGCCAATAAAAAGACCCACAATTAACATTAGATAACCTTTATTCATGGCTAGGATGATTTACTATGAATTAAAGATAACCAACTGTGTGGAAATCTGAACATTTTCCACCCAGTAAAATTTATAGCTGGTTTATTGTATAATTAATTTACGGTGAATACTATCGGTTTAACTGCTACGGAATTACCGGTTGGCAAGAGCACGGTAATATCTTCAAGATATACTTTATCGCCTGAAGTTAGTTTAGAAAGCATCAACTTATATTCAATATGTGAAAGAAGATCGGGCGATTTCAATGTAAATTCATACATATCCTGATGATTGATAGGCACTACCATCACATTACAAGAAAGAAACCTTGCTTGCTCTGTATTAATCTCTAATGTTTTTAATTGTTTCAATTGTTTTAAACTCAATTTATTTTCTTTTACAAGCGTGGAAAGTGTTAAGTGTACCTCGTTATTTGGTTGAAAAGAACAGAGCATGGTAATAAGTAAAAGGAGGAGTATATTTTTCATAAGGCTTAATTTTTTTATCTTGACATGTGTTGAATTTGTTCCTTATTTAGTTTTTGTGTTCCTGGGGATTGGCGATTGATTAATGAAGGTGTACAAATGAAACCAATCTTTCCTAAAAATTCAATTTGATTGTCTTTAACCAATATCAGATTTGCTTCTTTTTTAGTGAGCACCTTTACCTCAATAGGTATTTGTAAAGGAGTATAACCCGGATAAGTTACCTTGATAATATAATTCCCAGGCTCAATTTGTCTAATTTTATAATAACCGTTCAAATTTGTTTTAGCGCCAGCTTTAACTATACCTCCCTGCATAACTACAACTGACGCGAAGTCTAATCGTTCGCCTTTTTCATTGGTGACCTTGCCATAAACCTCACCACTTACTTTATTTCTTGTCGAATCGATTTGATGAAGACTTGGCGTTTTTAAAGAATCTGAAGCTTGTGCTGCCAAATCGTCGGCGGAGGTTAAAACGAAGGCGAAAACAAGCGCCACTAAAAATCGCTTCAATTTTCTATTCAGTGGTTTTAGAGGTGGCTTATGCATTTGGTCGTCACGAAGCCTTCCACATACCGAAGTTTTTAGGGTAGAAAAATACTGAAGCACTTCATCATCACGCCAATTGGTAAAATCAACCACTACGTTATTACAGGATGCACAATGCCTTCCCTCCGCATTGGGCTTCATTTGATTCCAATCTTGATTACAGGGCTCCGGAATTTGAAGTTGAACGTTAGTTTTCATACTTTAAATCTATTCCAGTTTGTATTAGTTCTGAAAAAAATGAGATGAATGCTTGAAAGTCTACTACCTTTGCGCCGCTATGAGTTTAAGCGATTATTTATCTCTTCAGAATATTCCTGAAACCCTGAAACCTATTGTTTCTAAATTGGAAAAAAAAGAACGCATAACTGATGACGAAGCGTTGCTGTTATACCGCGATGCGGACGTAAACCTTCTTGGTATTCTTGCCAATTTTGTACGTGAATCACGTTTCGGTAATAAAACTTTCTTCAACCGAAATTTTCATATCGAACCTACCAATGTATGTGTGTTTAGTTGTGCTTTTTGTTCCTATTCTCGTTTATACAAAAACCGTGAGGATGGCTGGGAACTTAGTATCGATCAAATGCTACATATTGTAAAAAAATACGACGGACAACCTGTAACTGAAGTGCATATTGTGGGTGGTGTACACCCTAAAATGGATCTCGATTTCTTTTGTGAACTCATTCGAGCTATTCGTGCTCATCGGCCCGACTTACATATCAAAGGATTTACGGCAGTAGAACTTGATTATATGATTCGTAAAGCAAAATTGAGTCTTCAAGAAGGGATGCAAAAACTCAAAGATGCCGGTTTACAAAGTTTGCCCGGAGGTGGTGCTGAAATTTTTAACCCTGAAATACGTGCTAAAATATGTGAAGATAAAGTGGATGCCGATGGTTGGTTAGCCATTCATAAAACAGCGCATCAACTGGGTATGCATAGCAATGCAACCATGCTTTACGGTCATATTGAATCGTATGAAGATCGAATTGATCACATGAAACGTTTACGCGACTTGCAAGATGAAACCGGAGGCTTTAATTGCTTTATTCCGTTGAAATTCAGAAATCAAGACAATGATATGAGTAACATTCCGGAAGTAAGTATCATAGAAGATATTAAAGCCTATGCCATTGCCCGATTATACCTCGATAACTTCGCTCATCTAAAAGCGTATTGGCCCATGCTAGGCCGACAAAACGCACAACTCATGCTTTCGTATGGTGTGGATGATTTGGATGGAACGATTGATGATAGTACCAAAATTTATTCGATGGCTGGTAGTGAAGAACAAACACCGAGCATGAGTACGGATGAAATTTGTGATTTAATTACTGCCGTCGGACGAATACCTGTTGAACGCGATACCGTATATAATGAGTTAGAAGTTTTTGCTTAGCTACTTCTTCTTTGCTTCTGCCTCCACATGCTTCACTCTGAATTTTACGATACGCTCCACTAACTTTATTGGCAATTTAGCGGTAAGAGGAAATTGCACCGACCCCTTCCCTCCTTTGTATTTCGACAACTCCACCTTGAACGCATCATGTCCGTTTGGCGTTGCATAAAAACCAATATGATTTTTATTTCCGGCAAAATAAACCAGCGGTTTACCGAGGTATTTATAAGCAGGCATACCGTAACTCATACTTTCTTCTGCTAAAGGCGCCGTCTTTTTAATAATCTCGCGCATGGCATACAGTAAATTTTGAACTTCCTTCGGAAACGATAGAATGTACTGCTCCACGGAATCAATTTTATGCATATCAGATAGCCAATAACGTTTCGAGATCAAACTTTTTCATGGAAAGAAATGCCTGCATGACCGCTGTTCTTTTTGATGCATCAGCCATTAATGTTGGAAGTATAGCCGGTATCACTTGCCAACTAACACCAAATTTATCTTTACACCATCCGCAATTACCTTCTTCGCCGCCATCGGCTATGAGGTTATGCCAGTAGTAATCTATCTCTTCTTGATTGTTACACGTAATCACAAATGATAACCCTTCATTGAATTGAAAATCGTGATTACCCGGCCCATCCATAGCCATGAAAACACCTTGGTTTAAACGAAATTGGGAGTGCATGACCTTGCCTTTTGAAGTTTCTTCTTCCTCGCCATAAAATAAAATTCCTTCTGAAACAGATTTTGGAAAAAGCTTCAGATAAAATTGAATAGCCTCTTCCGCCCTTCCATAATTACGATCTGAAAATAATAAAAGCGGAACTACTTTTTGGTTCACCTCATCCATACGTCCTTTATATAGTTGCCAAGTAACTCCAAACCGATCACCACACCAACCATATCGTTCACTCCAAGGATAGGCATTCAAATCCATATAAATTCGTCCACCTTCTTTCAGCTTATTCCATAACGCATCAATTTCTTCATCGTGTTCACAAGTTACAAAAAATGAAATTGAGGGTGTTATTTTAAACTGTGGTCCACCGTTCAATCCCATTATTTTTACTCCTTGCAACTCCCACAAGCTTACTAAAGGATCTGTGCTTAGGAGCTTACTCTGTTCAAATAGCGAACAGTAAAACGTTGCAGCTTCTTGGGCCTGACCATCAAACCAAAGGCAAGGGAAAATAGGTTCCGTCATGAGGCTGCATTCAGATTTTCAACGTATTGTTTAAAGTTATCCAGAATGGCCTGCCAACCGGCACGTTGAAAATCTTCGGGGTTCATATCTTCCGGATCAAATTTTTGTGTAGTTTCTACCGCGCCATCTTTTCGTTCCATATTTACTTGAACAAAGCGTTCATCATCCAGGTTGTACGAGAGTAGTTCGCAAGGTTGCACATCCACATAGGTTCCTGTAAAATTGAAACCCATACTTCCGTCTGTGGCTTCCATTCTAAAATCAAAACGACCTCCCGGCTGAACATCGCAAGATGCATTCGGGCAACACCATTCCGGTGAGGCAAAATTCCATTGTGTGATGTGTTCGGGGGTAGTCATGCAAGACCAGATTAATTCTTCCGGTGCATTAATTTTTGTTGATACGGTGATTGGCATTTTTCATTGATTTAAGGGTTAAAAAAGGAGTTACAATATTACAACTTTTGATTTGGAATAATAGTAAGCATAAGAAAACGAGTTCTTTTACCCGTCAATTTTGGTGCTCGAAAATGTAGTTCTAGTGATGTATTAAAAGTACATACAGGTATTAGTCTCTTTCATCATCTACAAAGAAATCTTGAAGCGAACCCATGTAAATTTCATCCCAACCATATTCCATATTTTCAAAATCGGCATCCGGAATATTGGTATGGTTCACCTCCACCGAAGTACCTTTTTTATGCGCATGTAATTTAATGGTAACAATACTTGGTTCAGGTAAATCACCAAAATACCATTCTTGAACTATGGTGGAATTTTCAACAAAGCTGATATTTCTCCCTTCAATACTTTGATCAAATAATGAAAACTCGGTATCCGGTATTTCTTGCATCGTTGCTTTCAAACCGCTCCAAAGTTCAATAGTAGCTTCGCGGGTAAGGGCTTTGTAAACCAATTCCGGTTCGGCATTCACGATATAGTATTTCTTGAAATTCATCTATCCATTTTTTATTACTAACAACATCTGATCATGAATATTGCCGTTGGTTGCGAGGGTTTGCTTATCATAAATACTGTAAGGGTCGCCGTTAAAATTAGTGATTCGGCCACCGGCTTCTTCTACAATTAAATAACCCGCAGCTATATCCCAGGGGTTCAAATTATACTCCCAAAAACCATCAAATCGACCGGCGGCAACCCAACACAAATCCAACGCGGCACTCCCTAATCGTCGAACTGGCAAACCTAAACGGATGAAACGTTCGAATACCGAAATAGGGTCGGTACCAACATCAACCCAACGATAAGGAAAGCCGGTTACTAAACAAGCCGATTCCAGATTTGCGTTCTTAGAAACCGATAAGGGTTTATTATTCAAGGTTGCGCCTTTACCTTTTTCCGCAAAAAATAATTCATTCATAAAAGGGTTGAATACCGCACCCATCATAAGTAAACCATCCTTTTCTAAACCTATGCTAATACAACATATTGGAATGCTATGCGCAAAATTTACGGTACCATCGATTGGATCAATAACCCACTTATAATTAGACGATGTACTAAGCTCACCCACCTCTTCACTTAAAATAAAATGCTCCGGAAAGTCGGACTTTATTACCTCTATTATCACATTTTCCGCTTTTTGATCTACCTCGGTAACCAGATTATTTAAGCTGTCTTTACTATGCACTTCAAATGTTCCTTCAAAATAATGACGCAACACATCGGCACCAGCGTGCACGGCTCGTAACAGGGTATTTTTGAGTTGGTCATCCATTCTTAATAAATTCTATTATTTTTGAAGCCACACAAATATACTTTCATTTTTTCCGCATATGCAAATCAGCGTCGTTATTGTGAACTACAATGTTAGATATTTTCTCGAACATTGTTTGAGTTCTGTCGTGCGCGCCGCTGAGGGTATGGATGTTGAAATTTTTGTTGTTGATAATCAATCAACCGATGATAGTGTGGAAATGGTAATGAAGAAATTCCCTCAGGTTACGCTCATCGCCAATTTAGAAAACGTTGGATTTGCTCGTGCTAATAATATGGCCGTTCAAAAAGCAACCGGGAACTACATACTCTATCTTAATCCGGATACCATTGTACCTGAAGATTGCTTTCAATCGTGTTTCACCTATATGGAAGAACATAGTGATGTTGGCGCTTTAGGTTGTAGATTAATTGATGGTAAAGGACAATTCTTACCAGAATCAAAACGCGGATTTCCATCTGCTTCGGTAGCCTTTTTAAAAATAATCGGACTTTCTTCCCTCTTTAAAAAATCGCGTTTTTTTAATAGATATCATCTTGGTTATCTGCATGAGCACAGCATTAATGATGTAGATGTTCTGGTGGGCTGTTTTATGTTTTGTAGAAAAACCGTAATTGATGAAACAAAGGGGTTTGATGAAGATTATTTTATGTATGGTGAAGATATCGACCTGAGTTATAAAATAAAAAAGGCCGGTTATAGGAATGTGTATTTTCCGAAAGTAACTGTAATTCATTATAAAGGTGAGAGTACATCAAAAGGTAGTTTGAATTATGTAAAGATGTTTTACAAAGCCATGATCATCTTTGCAAAAAAACACCTCGAATCAGGCAAGAAAGGTTTGTATGTTGCCTTAATCCAGATTGCTATTTATTTGAGGGCGGTTGTTGCTCTTACCTCTCGTGTTTTCAGCATAATCAGACTCCCCCTGTTGGATGCGCTTGTAATGATGCTCTCTTTAATTGTAGTAAAGAATTTATGGTTAAGTAATATCAAACCTGATACGCGGTACGCCTCTCCTCTCTTAGCCGGATTTTTTACTACCTATGTGCTGGTTTGGATACTATCGGTATATTTAAATGGAGGTTACGACAAACCGTATAAAGCAGCAAGGGTTATGCGCGGCATGTTGATAGGCGGAGGTATAACTATGTTGATTTATGGTTTATTGCCGGAAAGTTTCCGTTTCTCCCGAGGCATTACGGTGCTGAGTGCATTAGTTGCCACATTGGCTATTTTAGGTGTACGAAAAATTATGCAGTGGCTCGGAATAAAACGCGTGGAAAGCGATGCAAGCTCATCGCAACGTGTAATGGTAGTTGGCACACCGGAAGAAGAACATAAGGTTAAATCGTTATTAAGTCAGGCTTTTATTGAAAAGAAAATAATTGGGTCTATAAGTCCACACGAGCAAAAAGAAGCCTATCAAATAGGTAGCTTTTCCCAAACTGCATTCATGGCTAAACTTTATCAAATTACCGAAGTGATATTTGTACAAGGCCAACTAGGTTTCAAACAAATCATTGACGCAATTCAAGCATGTGGACCTACGTTGGAGTACAAGATACATGCTATGGGCCATGACAGTATTATTGGAAGCAATTCAAAAAATACGGCGGGCGATTTATACACCACCGAAGTTGTTTATCAAATAAGTACGGTAGAGGCTAAACGTAATAAGCGAACGGTTGATGTGTGCTTCTCTTTATTGTTTATACTATTATCACCCGTATTAATTTGGTTTGTTCGCTATAAAGGAAAGTACTTTTACAATCAGTTTCTAATTTTAGAGGGCGACAAAACCTTTGTTGGTTATCAAGATGATCAGTTTCCTAAATTAAAGCCGTATCTATTCACGGTATTTCCTATAGTTGATGAAAGTAAAATACCTCATGATAACCAAGAGCATTTGAATTGGCTCTATGCAAAAAATTATGATGCTTGGCAAGATGTAAGCATCATACTTCAGAAATGGCGACAGATGTAATTAACTTGTTTTAAATCGGGGGTGAAAACGATACAGTGTATCGCGTAAAAAAGCTTGATCCATGTGGGTGTAGATTTCCGTTGTGGCAATGCTTTCATGTCCGAGCATTGCCTGTACCGCGCGCAAATCGGCACCGCCTTCCACTAAATGCGTTGCAAACGAATGACGAAAGGAATGCGGGTAGATATTCTTTTTTATTCCTGCCTC
>JAEUVD010000031.1 GCA_016787065.1 Chitinophagaceae bacterium | reverse complement strand
AACAATTTTACCACTCATATCTAATACAAGTATTTGGTCGTCTTTTTGCAACCCTTCAATTTTTACATGCACAACTTCGGTGGCTGGTATGGGCCATACTTGCATGTTTATATCAGTGGTTGTTTCACCTTTTACACTGCGTATTAAAGAATACATAAATTTGCCTTCTAGGTCTTCTTCATGACTTCCGCACTGAGCCACCCAAATTTAGAAACCAAATAATTTGGCGAGAGTTTTTTGCTCTTGTGTAATGATTAAAGTTTGCTTTGTTATTTGGTTATCAGGCTGAAGCGCTTGTATTTCAAAAATGTTTTTGGCTATTTCAATAACTTTTTCAGCACTTAGTTCTGCTTTCATTTCTTTAAGCCTTCGTTCTAGCTCTTTGTAAATCTTGTATGCAACAAAGTTTAAACATATATGCGCTTCAATCCTTCGTTGTAAACGATGATAAATCGGTCTAATTTTTAAGTCTGTTTTGGCTACCCGGAATGCTTTGTCAATATGCCATAAATGGTTGTAATTTTCTATAATTTCATCCTTGGTTAATGGTGCATTGGATAGGTATCCTTTTAAACCATCCCATTTAGCTTCTTCCTCCAATTTAGTTTTATCTATTTCAATCTCCACATTGCCACTCTTCTTTAAAAATTTATTGTACCCTCTTTTATTTAATTGAGATTTTGTGAGTTTTCCAGATCGAATTAATTTCTCTAAACGCTTAAGTCCTTTATCCCGGCAATGCCTATCCTTTTTAGCTCGGCTCGCTGAATAAGTAATCACTAGGTTTAAATTACTTTTTTCAATCACTACACTCTCACCATTGACCAACTTAAGGGAGAGTATCCTCTCTTTGATTTCGTTTGTTTCATTCTTTATTCGTGCACCAAGAATAAATTCATATTGATTCACTATTAACTTCTCTATATTCGATTTGGATAACAAGCCAGAGTCAGCCACAACGATTGCCTTTACTATGTTATACTTTGTTTTAAGTGCATCTAAAACGGGAAGCATTGTTTCGCATTCAAACTGATTTCCTTGAAAAATTTCATACGCTAATGGATAACCATTGGTGCTAACATGCAACCCTAACACGATCTGTGGATGTTGATGTTTGCCGTTTTTGGAAAAACCTGTTTTACGTAAATCATCTTCATTATATACTTCAAAGTAAATAGCGGTAACATCATAAAAAACGGTACTAATCTTGCCGCCTAAAATTTTTAAACTATGATGATAACTAATTTGTTCAACTTCTGCTTTATAAGCTTGATGAAGCTTATCCATATAGCGATATATGTCATCTTCTGTATATTCTTTTTGTTCATAACGATATAAGTATTCCGTAGTTCTTAGCTTGCTCTTGGGATAGATGATTCGATACAGAACCAAATCCTTAAATAAAGGATCTTTGATTGCATTTAATCCGATCTCATCAAATAGTTTACCAATGGTTAGTTGAACACCAACCAATTTATGTGATATAATGGATGCAAAAACTTGCTTGTATACTTTGCTGTAGTCTGAAAAATCAAACTGTTGTAATCCTTTTTGTGATAAAATATATTCTTCCTCTTCAACAATGAATTGATTAATCAGCAAAACATCTGAACTGCAACAAATCGTTTTAATAACTCCTGACTTTCCTCCTTGCTTATCGATTACTTGAATACTTGTGTTACCACTTGCTTGAAGCTTTTTACGAACAAACATCCAATAAATGTACTCAAACTATAGCTCCAGCCACCCAAAATCAAAATTATTTTGCCCCAAACCTCTGATTTTGCTGTATTCTTATTTTTGGACAGAAAAAAGTGCGGAAGTCAGGAAGATATTGTTGCAATGTTTAAAAGTCATGTGAGTTATGGTGTTAAAGACAGTCATTATAAAATGGTTGGCGAGGCTTTATTATGGACTTTAAAACAAGGACTTGCTAAAGAATGGACAAAAGACTTAGCAGAAGCTTGGTCTGTTTGTTAGGATCAACTGGTAGGCCTTATGAAGTATGAAGGAGCATTAGCTAAGAAGTAAACAACATATTGAAATTTGGCATTTTTAATTTTTGTAATTAATAGTAAGTAATCAATATTAGACAAAATTAACTTGGTCTATCTTGCCACTTTCTCAAAATATCCCAAACTTTAGCACATCTGCCCAAAACTGCCTCGAACATAGACCACTTGAGCCGACACAAAATCAGAGCGAATGCTGCGAATCGAATTAATAATCAATTCTACAAAGCAAACGCTCTGATTACATACTTCGGTTTTTATTAAGAGGAGATTAGATCAAATAAATGAATCCGATTACTTTACTATACGCAGGTTAATCGGATATCTATACAGTTTACCTTCTGCCGCTTTGATAGTGGCCACGATTACTAAAACCGTATGAAGCAGTCCGGCTATCATGAATAGAAATATTCCAACGATGAGGAAAACAAGAATAAAACAAACAATGTATATCAGAAACATGGTAATCTGAAAGTTGAGCGATTCCTTAGCATGTTCTGTAACAAAGGCACTTTCATCTTTCTTCACTAAATAAATAACCAGAGGAGCTACAAAGCTTAGGATCAAGGTTAATACATGACTTAACAAAGCCATAGTTTTCTCATCTGAACTTGGGTTATTGATTGGCATCACTTCCTGCCCTAAAATATCCTTACTATCCATGGGTGTTTAATTTTTATAAAAGTAATCCTGAACCCTGTAAAAGAAATAGAATATGAAATTTTTTCAGTACAAAAATTAAAAATGTGTCATTATGTCTTATAAAAATGCAAATATGCGTCACTTTGTCTTCTAAAATTGGCATGGTACAGCAATTGATTAGAGCTAAGCATAAAAAATTAAAAATTATGTACAATATGAAATTAAAAAATCAAGCATTCGTTCCAAGCATTTTTCACGCAATGGACAAATTATTTCAAGATGAATTTCCAACACAATGGAAAACGAATCAACCGGCGGTGAACATTATAGAACATGATAATGCCTATGAGTTGCAGATGATGGCGCCAGGATTGCAAAAGAGTGATTTCAAGGTTGAAGTCGACAAATCTTTACTTACCGTTTCATTTAATCATGTAAAGGAGGAGAACAGCACAACGCCTAAATACGTGCGTCGTGAGTTTCAGCATAGTTCGTTTAGCCGCACCTTTACGCTGAATGAAAACCTGAATCCAGAGGGCATTGAAGCTACCTATGAAAACGGTATTCTTCATGTTCATATTCCAAAATTGGAAAACAAAACAGTAGAAGTAAAATCGGTTGAAGTAAAATAAATGTGGGATTGGTTTTGTAAGTAGAGCAAAGGTCCGGCTAGTCCGGGCCTTTTGCTATTTGTAGATCACAACTCTTCACCAGTAGTCTAGAATCTATCTTTCTCGTTTACCTTTTCCAAACAGTACGCACAAATTCAGCGGATGTAAATGAGCCTCCCTTGATTTCCATATTTCCGGCTATTCCACCAATATTGCCCAAGGTTTCTCCCTGATCGTCGATAACTTCAGCCAATATATCAGCGCCACAAGTACCCGGAGAAAGCACATAAACCAATTCGGTATTAAAACGATATTCATCCGCCTGAATATCTTTACAACTGTTGTGCTTCGCGAAAGTCGTTATTTTCTTTTTTACTCCAGCAGAGAGTGAGGCATCTAGTTTCAACTTGTTACAAGAAGTAAACGCAAGTAGCATAAGCAGAAAAACAACATATTTCATTCTATTATTTTTTAACTTATACGAATTGGAAAGAATCTTTGTTGGCCATTCCGAAGAATTTTATCGAACCAGCATGACATCACCTTTGAGAATGCCTATTTCTCGTGTTTTGTTGCACTTAAAACGAATCATATAATAATACGTTCCAATTTCACATTCATTCGATTTGAATTTTCCATCCCATCGGTCTTCTTCATGTTGAGAAGAAAATACTTCTTGTCCGTACCGATTCATAATAATAAACTTCTCTATGCTGATACCGGGGAAATAATGCACACGAACTTCATCGTTTAAACCATCGCCATTGGGTGAAAAAGCATTGGCAACATAAGGTTTGTTACAACATTCATTGGCGGCAACATCAAACTCTGAAACTGCAGTACATCCTAATGAATCTTTTACCTGAATATAATAATGATCGGGTTCGAGGTTATAGAACACACCCGTATTGTTTACCAAACTGCCTGGGGTAATACGATAGGTTTTAGTACCTGAACCTCCATTCACCAAACAAGTAACCTTATTGTATAAATTAAGGGTACAAGAATCATTATCTACAAGCAATTGAGCAATCGACATTTGTCCTGGTGTATTCAACGTAACTACTTCATCCTTCACACAACCATTCATATCGGTGGCGCGAATAGTATAGGTACCAGCACTCAAGTTTGTAAAATATCCAGTGGCGCTCGTGATATTGGCCGGTAATAAGGTATAAGATTGAATGGGAACGGTTGCCGTTGCAAGCACATCGATACTTCCATCCGGATTCGGACTACAACTTGGTTGTACTACATTCTCAACTTGAATTACGGGTAAAGGTTCGCTTCCCACCAAAGTTGTTGTTTGTAGTGTACAGTTGTTACCATCTTGAATCGTGATGGTATAAACTCCGGTTGTTAAATTGGTAAAGGAGCCGGAAGCGTTGAAACCTGATCCTATAGAGTACTGAATTTGTCCTACACCATTCGAGGCACTTACATCCAAAGTTCCTGAATTGGGAGGCACACATTTGGCATTAGTAGTTTGAATATTATCAAAAATCATCGATGGCGCTTGGGTAATGGTAAAAGCGGTGGTTGCCGTACAACCATTCGCATCGGTCGCTGTTATCGTATAGGCATTCGCCGCAATATTATTAAATACACCATTTGTATTCGTAATCGAACCAGGCATGAGTTGATAATTGATAGCTCCGGATCCATTTAACGTAATAATTGCCGAACCGGTAGAAGCTCCATAACATAATACATTGGATGTACTTAAGGTATTCACACTGATACCTGTGGTTTGCGCAACCGTAATAGACGATGAAATAGTACAGCCATTGGCATCGGTACAAAGTACAGTATAAGTACCCGCAGCCAACGAGGCAAATACACCATTATTATTGGTAGTTCCTCCCGGAAGAATGGTATAGTTTTTAGGGTTTACTCCTCCATTCACGGTAGCTGTAATGGATGCATTACTTTGTCCGGAACAGGCAACGGCCGAGGTTACCAAACTCGTGTACACTAATTGCACTGGTGTGTAAATTGAAACGTTTTTAGTTATCAAACAGTTCTGCGTATTGAGGTAACTCACGTTATAAGCTGTAGCTGCCAAATTATTAAAAAAGCCGTTGTTATTCGTGATATTATTGGGTTGGAGGTTATAATACACTGTTGCTCCGCCACTATTTTGAGCAGATGCTGTAATAGTGCCAATATCCACGCCATAGCATAATAAATTGGTTGTTGCGATATTCAGGTTGAGGGTATTAATTTGATTGATTATAGTAACCTGGGTGTTACATGGCCCTTGAACTACACAGGTAACATTATAGGTACCAGGATTGGTAAACTGATGAGAAGGGTTTTGAGACGTGCTGGTATTCATCAACCCTGACGCGGGGTCATCGAAATTCCAAACCCAAGAGGTAGCACATGGTGCGTTTAGCGTATATTGATAGCCTAAGGAAGTACCATCACAAACAAAGGAGAAGTTAGCACCTTGAATTGGTGCCTCTCCAATCGTAATATCATCGAAAGCAAATCCATCGAAATCATTGCAATTCGAACCGGCACCAAAAGCAAATCGAAACATTACATTAGGTTCACCCGCTAGGTAATTCATACAGTGGGATGCTGTAACCCAACCAGCACTTCCGCTTCCACCAACACAGCTTCCTTGGGTAGGTAATACCGTACCGGCCCAACCGTGTTTAGGGGAAGCCAGGGTGTTTAGATTTACAATGTTCGATTGGTTATACCAATTCTGATTTAAGCAATCGGTAGGGTCTAAATAACTGCCAACATTATTCCATGTTGCTCCGTTATTTAAAGAATACTGAAACACGGTGCCATCATAGGTATTCTCCCCATCCCAATAAATTTTAAACTTAACATGAGGTTTTAAAATAGTAGAGAAATTGAAACAAGGACTGTACACATAGGAACGCTCACTATAACTATAAAACGAACCAGTTAATCCGCCGGTAACCCAACATTTTGTACCTGCTCCGGCATTTGTTATGAACGACTTGGAAGGTGCACCCCAAGCCCAATCGTTATTGGTACCACCGCTTACCCATCCACCGGTACTAGTTTCGAAACTTTCGTTATAAGGAAAGGTGGATACAGTAAAACTGCACTGTGCATGGAGAAATGCAGGAATTACCAGTAAAATAAATACAGTGTACAGTTTATGCATAGGTTAGGCAAAATTAGGGGAAAGCGCGTGAAACCAATACATGATAAGAAAAAGTAGAATTATTATTGGGTTAACATGACATATTTTACCTGAACTTCATGGAAAATTAAACGGTTTCTAAAAAAAATAAGCTTTTCCCAATGTAACTTCCCATCCAAATTGAATCTTCATGAAGAAATATCAACTCCTAGTGTACATATGTTTATCCTCCTTTTTCTTGAACGCAAGTAATCATGATCTTGTTGGGTATTGGCATAATTGGAATGATGTGAATGCTCCGTATATTCAATTGGATCAGGTTGATTCCAGATATACGGTAATTGAACTTGCTTTTGCTACACCCGTTTCAACCACCGATATGACTATGCAATTTAGTCCTACCATGGTTTCGGCGCCAACGCTTCTAACTCAAATTCAAACGTTACAATCGTTAGGCAAAAAAGTTCTCATCAGTGTTGGTGGAGCAACGAGCACCATCGATTTAAGTACCACTGCAAATAAATCAGCCTTCATCACGTCCATGACTGCTATCATTAATCAATATGGATTGGACGGTTTAGATTTAGATATAGAAAGTGGAGCATCCATCCTGGCCAGCGGTTCCGTTCTAAGTCCGAGTGCAACAGCGCAAATAAATTTAATTGATGCGGTTAAACAAATCATGCAAACGTACCGCATCACATACAATAAGAAACTTTTTCTAACCATGGCACCGGAAACAGCTTACGTGCAAGGCGGTATGTCGTCTTATGGTGGCATTTGGGGCGGCTACCTTCCGATCATTCATGCCCTTCGCGACTCGTTGGATATTTTACAAGTTCAACTTTATAATAGTGGCTCGATGTTAGGTGTTGATAACAATGTATACAATTCAGGAACAGCTGATTTTATAAGTGCTATGACCGAGGCCGTTATCGTAGGCTTCAATACCTCCGGAGGTTTCTTTTTTGGATTACCTGCCAGTAAAGTTGCGGTTAGTTTACCAGCATGCACCTCAGCAGCAGGGAGTGGTTATATAGTACCATCGGTTGTTAAGCAAGCAATAGATTATGTTAGAGGCATGGGACCTAACCCGGGTTCTTATATCATGACTTCTTCGCTTGGCTACGCTGATCTAAGAGGCATGATGACTTGGAGTATTAACTGGGATGCCGTTTCATCGTGTAATGGATTTTATTCTTATGCCGACAACTACCAAATTATTTTTGGCACACCAACTGCTATTGAAGCAAGCGCTTACAACCACATAACTTGTTATCCTAATCCGTTTCAAAATCAACTCATTGTTCGAAATGAAAACGAAACGACAACCTTACATTTATTCAATTATTTCGGACAAGAAGTATCTTCCTATCAGCTATCTAAAGGAACACAAACTATTTCAACCACGCATCTCCCTAACGGAATTTATCATCTTAAAACAGGTTCATGGAATGCTTCGTTTGTTAAACAATAGTCGTTGTGCTTGTTCGTTTAATCTTGTTTAATCCGATGCTACTTGTTTCAAGCCTAGTTGCTTCTAGTAATTTTAATTCTTTCCGGATGCTTAAAAAAAGGATAAAAAAATTACTGTTCGAAACGCTACTTCATTTTACTTCTTAAAACTAGTACCTTCGCCGGGTTATTTTTTTTAATGAAAAATTATATTTTCTTTTTTCTTGTAGTATGCCCTTTCATGGCATTAAGTCAAAAACCCAAACTGGATATGAAATATCCGGATATTACCTTTCAGAATTATCAGATGTCTTTTGATCGGGTAAGAAACGCATTTAGTAAACAAGAAGCCGCTGTAAAAAAACTTTTCAGCGATAAAGGAATTAAGTATCCATGTAAGAACATTTTTTTTCGTGGCATTAAGGCAACCAATGAACTCGAGTTATGGGCTAGAAATTCGTATCAAGATTCATTCATCTTAATAAAAACGTATAAGATATGCGCCCTGTCTGGTATTCTTGGGCCTAAACGTTATGAAGGCGATTTGCAAGTGCCTGAAGGATTTTATTTTATCTCAGAATTCAAAGGAAATAGCAATTATCACTTAGCGATGTTAGTGAATTATCCGAATTATTCAGATGTTATTGAAGGTGATAAAGAACACCCCGGTGGTGATATTTATATTCACGGTGCTTGTATGACAGTGGGTTGCTTACCCATGACCGATCCGCTTATTGAAGAAATTTATGTACTGAGCTTAACTGCCCGTATAAACGGCGAATTGAATATTCCAGTACATATTTACCCGATACGTTATACCCAAAAGTCGTTAGATTATATTGGTAAAGAATATAAAGATGAAACTGCTAAACAGAAGTTCTGGATAAATCTTAAACGTGCCTGGGATTACTTTGAAACAACACACAAAATACTTCCCGTTATCTACGACGAAAAGGGTAATTACGTTTTTTAATAGTCTTTATTCTTTTGTTGGAATCCGAACGATATTCCCGACAGTCCTGATAGTCCGACCCGTATGCCATACATCGGTTTTTTCAAATTCGTATAACCAACTACACCATCTACGCGTAAAAAGCGGAACATACCATAACCTACATTTTCTAATCCCAGCGATGCCTCCATGTAGTTGTTATTTTTATTTACGTAATAGGCATTTCCGGCAGCCACTAAGTAATAGCGTAAGTTTCTAAACAATGGAATCTTATTGGTAAGTAAACCCTTGAAATGATGTTCAGCATGTGCCAAGGTATAAAATGATTGCGTATTACTGTTGAGGTAATAAGGTGATAACTGAAAACTATTCAAATACGGCGATGCTAATATGATTTGTCCTCCATTATAATGCGTATAATCGGGCAAATAACTTTTAGTATTATATAGAAATCCACCTACTGCAATTCGGTACGAGAAATCTCCCCATAAATTAATATGAATATCATCGTTCATTGCTGCTTGCCATTTTGAATAATCCACATCGCTACCAAGCAATGGCAAGCCTAGGGTTAAAGCCACTTGAAATTCCGGCCAATCGGATGGGGTTGCCACTACTCGATCAGGATATTTAATAAGTTTCTGTCCGGGTTGGAATTTCATTTCCACCGATCCAAGCAATGCATTATGATTCGGGAAAAAACCGGTCATGATTTCTGCCGGATAATTTTCGGTGAGTTCATTATGATTCTTGCGAAGTGTGTACCAGTTTGTATTTGCAAGGGCTTGTCGCTGTTGATAACCCAAACTCATAGTAAATTCAAAGCTCCGCACAAAACGATGTTTCCATTCTAAATTTCCAAACCATGCCTGATAATTTTTATAGAAATTTTGCGCATACAGTAAGGTATAAAATGAATTCAACAGTTCATTCACCGGTTCTTCATTATTGTACTGAAATACATAACGTCCGGCTCCCAATCGAAGTAAATTTTTAGAGGTTTTTCCAAATCGTAAAGATGCTTTGTAATACCCATTCAGTTGCTGGTTACTCAAACCATATCGTAGCACAAGGGCTTGGTTTAAACTTTTATCTGGTGTAAAGCGTTGTAAACGAGCCACCCGAAATTTATAGTTGAAACCTTCCATCGTATTCCAGTTTACATTGTACAAACCCACAACAGACGATGTGCTCCATTCCGTAGAGTCATTTGCTTTGCGGTATCCATTCAACACTATTGTTCTCAAGGTATTCTTTGCGCCGGAACTATCTGGCTTTGGTGGTAATGCGGCAACACTATCTTTAACTCTATAATTATTCTGTTCTTCTTTATCTAAGGATAACGGACGCAGGGTATCCCATTGTGTTGATTTCTTGGTTAAAGCGTCGGCAGCATATTCCCGTTCATATTTATTAAAAATAGCATCATCATCGTAATCAAATTGATAATCGTTAAACACATTTACTAAGTTTCCGGAAATAGAGAATCCAAAAAGTTTTAGTCGCAACTTCATCGATTGATCTTTTACTACAAAATGGTTTCCCATAGGAGCAAACATTTGTTTCAAGCGCACCGAATCAAACATTTCTAAGCCATGTTCCTTCGTAAGTTCCAAATCGGCAGCATGAATTCGATATTCATTATCCATAATTTCAAGCACACCGGTAAACAATGGTTCAAATTTTCTTTTCGGACTTATTTTAATGCGATACACTAATTTTTTATCTTCAATATAAGAACCTAACATTTCGTATTCATAGCTTACTGGAGCGCCATCTGCAATAGGCGACACAACACCCCGTGGCGTCATTTGATCACTAAAATTCACATTGTTCTCATATAAATTAATGTTCAACGGTGAGCTTAAACCATACCCCGATTTTTCACCACTTATTCGTGAACTTTTTACAACAAGCTTTCGTTTATTTGGTTTTTTGAAATACAAGTCGTTCACCGTTTCGGCTAGGTATTGAATTCCCTTTTGCTGTTCCATTTCTTGCCTAGAAGCGCTATCTCCGCCGCCAACAAAAATTCTAAACAACCCCTGATTGGAGTCTGGTGTTTCATCGAGTTTCAACACGGTTTTTACATAAACCTCCGATTTATACTTCTCTATTTGTTTATTGTAATAGGAACGCTTTTTTATACATTTTTTAATAATTTTCAAGGCCAAATTTTCATCTGCCTTCACAACCAATTCCTTCAGCGAGGTATTTACCTCCTTCATCACAATATTCTTTTGAATTTCTTCACCACCAACCTGTAATTCAAATTCTTGTCGCTGATACCCCATGTATTGCACAATAAAAGTATGTTTACCTGCCGGAGCATCTAAGCGGTAATAACCATCATTATTGGCGGTAGTACCTTTCGTAGTTCCTTTTATATAAATACTAGCGAAGGATAGGCCTTCCCCTTTCTCATTGGAAATCTTTCCTTTAACCAAGGTAGCGAAAACCGTAATTGGGAAAAGCAATATGATTGTCAATAAACCTCGTTTCATGGGGTAAATGTATAACGAGAAGGTTTATCTCAAACGCCTTTTTCCAACAAGTTACTTAATTCGTAACTATGTCGTATTTTGATAAATAAATTGATATTCGTTAAAATTTCATGGCCATAGTTTTATCTTTGTAGGAACAGGGGAAATCATGAATACAATGAACAACAAAAGCAAGGCAACTGTGGCGTCGTGTTTACAATGCGAAACCAGAGAGCATTCAGTTATGTGTAGTTTGAAAGCACCTTATTTTGAACAATTAGAGAAAAACAAAACCACACTAAACTATAAAAAAGGGACTCCCTTATTTCAGGAGGGTAGTCACTCTATTGGTGTTTATTGCATTAAAGAAGGTAAAATTAAAATTACCAAACTAGGCGATTTAGGCAGGGAGCAAATTATAGGATTGGCAAAACCAGGCGATCTAATTGGGTATCGTTCGGTATTTGGAGATCGGATGAGCACATCGGCTATTGCTTTGGAAGACTCGGTAGTTTGTTTTATTCCGAAAGAACCATTTCTTGAAACATTAAAAGAAGCTCCGGATTTTTCGATGGATTTATTTCGTTTAATAAGTTCCGATTTAAAACGATCGGATCAACTTATTACCCATTTGGCGCAAAAACCGGTGCGTGAACGTACTGCCGAAGCGTTGATATTATTACATGATACCTATGGTACGTTAAGTGATGAAAAAACTTTAGACGTTCAATTAAGTCGAGACGAGATTGCCAATATGATTGGAACAGCCATGGAAACAGCCGTTCGTTTTCTGAATGAATTTAAACGCGATGGTATTATCGATTTAAGTGGAAAGAAAATTAAAATTCTGAAGAAAGACGAGCTGGCGAAAATTGCTAATATGTACGACTAGAAAAAACATCTATTTCACCAAAGGAAATGGCACATCCCCTAACTTTGGTTTTCATAAATAAAAAGCATGAAGTATTTATTTTCTTTTTTACTCCTTACTGTAATAAGTTTAAACTTAGTACAAGCAAAAGCTCCAGAACAAAAAGGTGAGCTAACATGGTACAATAAACTAGACGAAGCACAAAAAATTTCAAACGCTCAAAACAAACCAATATTCGCTTTTTTTACTGGATCTGATTGGTGCGGTTGGTGTCATAAATTACAACGTGAGGTATTCGCCAAAAAAGAATTCATTGAATGGGCAAAAAAGAATGTGGTACTTCTAGAATTAGATTTTCCTCGTTCTAAGCCAATGCCGGAAGACATAACCAAACAAAATAGCGAGTTACAACAATTCTTTCGTGTGCAGGGATATCCAACAGTATGGCTCTTTTTTGTAAAAGACGACCCGGCAACTAAAAAGAAAAATATTGAAGCCTTAGGTTCTCAAGGTTACCCTCAAAATGCCACTCCAGGCCGCGAACAAGATGCCTTTATTTCTGAAGCAAACACGAATTTGAGCAAAATGAAAAAAGCAGAACCTGCAAAAAAAGTTGCTCCAACTAAAAAGACTACTAAGAAATAATTTTTAAGATTAGCTATTTGAATCGTAGCTAATTATGGCTTGCCAGAATTTAGCGGACAGAAAGTAAAATTCCTGATGGTTTCAAAAAATGTATTTTGGATTATCCTAAGTTCGTTAGCCTAAACTTGCAATCTTTCCTGATATTCTTATTGCCCTTGTAGCGTTGACTCGTAGAAAAAGCTACACGATTTAGTTCTCCCAAGCCACTTGAAAAACTTCCTGGAAGTGAACCCGTATGCGTTCTTCCACCTCCGCTAAGTTTACCTTTCGCCCTATTTCCTTTTCCATACTGGTAACCTGTTTATTCTGAATGCCACAAGGAATGATGAGGTTGAAGTATTTCAAATCGGTATTGACGTTTAAAGCAAAACCATGCATGGTAACCCAACGACTTGTTCGCACCCCCATAGCACATATTTTACGTGCCTTATGCGGCACAGCCGTATCAATCCAAACGCCGGTTTCTCCTTCTGAACGCTCTGATTCGATTCCAAAATCACGTAGCGTACGAATAATAATTTCCTCCAGATTTCGCATATACAAAACGATATCCGGTTTGATGCGTTCCAAATCTAATATCGGATAACCCACAATTTGCTCTGGCCCGTGAAACGTAATATCACCTCCACGATTTGTTTTATAAAACGAGATGCCTTGGTCTTTTAAATATTGATTATTCACTAAAAGATTCTCCATGTGTCCGCTTTTACCCAACGTAAAAACAGGGTCATGTTCACATAACAAAAAGTAATTCTTTGTATCCTTTTTAGGCGCTTCCCGTTGCTCCAATTCCAGATTTCTATTGTATGTTTTTATTTCAACATTTTCCATTAATAATTTCTCCTGATAATCCCAGGCGTCTTGATAGGCAATACGATTCAAATGTTGAAAGATAACAGGTAGCATACCGCGAAAGTAATTCATTCCTCGTTTTGAATTGCGTTCAACTCGCTAGGAGTACATTCATAAAGTTTACATCGAACAAAAACGAAACACACCCCCTTCTTCGAACTATGGAAACATGTACTATGAAACGTTTCACCCCATCAACCTGAAAAGCCGCCTGCAATGCAAACGGCTCTTCTGTCATGAGGATCTATCTCATCCTTTCTTTAATAACTTTTCCTTGTTTGCTTCATGGTTGATGGTTAAGGCTCAAAACAGTTCCTCTTACGAATTTCAAATGTACACGGACTTGTTATGCTTAAACAATACCCAATATTGGGTATTTTTCATCGGCCTAAAAACTCGTTCTATCGTCTTTCCAAGTAAACTTCACAATATCCTCGTACCTTCCATTTTTATGAGAAAGCTCATCCTTCTCTTTGTACTCTTCTTTCCATTCGTTGTAGTTGCTCAGCAAACACATTACCTATGGTCGAAACCCTTTCAGGGTAAATTTTCCGAATATAGCGTGGCCGAAGCACGCGATACTTCCGGTTGCATTTATGTAACCGGATATTTTGAAGATAGTACTTGGTTTGAATATGGGAATGATGCTACCCTTGTAGTGGCCGACGGTTCTTGGAATACGGATGTGTTTATTGCTAAGTATTTTTCCGACGGACAGCTTGATTGGGTAAAACGAATTGGTGGCCCATTATCCGATAAACCAACAGCATTACAAATTTCTAAACAAGGGGATATTTTTATTAGCGGTTTGTTTTCGGCTCAAGTAGATTTCGATCCTAATCCTGGCATTCAGTTGCGTAACAGCGCAGGTGGTACCGACGCTTTCATTTTGAAATTAGATAATCGTGGTGATTTCAAATTTGTTTATACCTGCGGATCTACCGGATTCGATCGTTTGATGGATATAAGTATAGACGATACTAACTTAGTAGCCATTGGCGACTTTCAACAAGCTGTTGATTTCGATGCTTATGGCTCGCATCTACTCCTTAATGCTACCGGCGAATCGGATGTTTGTGTGATTCAGATGAATACAACAGGGAATGTTCATTGGGTCAAACAACTTTCCGGATTAAAATCGGAATACGGTGCGGAAATAGAATATGCAAATCACTTTATAGTTTGTGGAGGCAGTTTTGAAGGTAGTATAGATGCAGATCCTTCTTCAGTTAACCAACAACTGCTAACTGCTTACCCCGCTTTGAGTGGACAGGGTAGTCCGTTCGATGTATACATTCTCATGCTTTCACCGGATGGCAATTTCAGTTGGGTGAAGCAAATTGGTGGCAAGGAAGATCAAGAACTCACCTGCCTTGCCGTTGATCAGCAAAAAATTTATGTTACCTATAATTTTAATTATCTCACCTATGCCGATTTACCATCAACCACGGTACATGTATTGCAACCTTTGGGCGATTATGATATGGTGCTGCAATCGTTCTCTTTAAGCGGTGCGGTGCAAGATGTAACACAAGTTGGAGGCCCACAGGCCGATTATATTAGTTCGATTTATATTGATAAAGAACATAGTTTATACTGCGCCGGTTTTTTTTCAGGAACGTGCGACTTTGACCCGTCTGCAAGTCACACACAAAACTTACAGGTTAACACCTTTGATGGGAATGCCTTCCTTTTGAAATTATCCGACAACTTAAACTTTCGATGGGTGAAACAATGGGTAAGCGATGGATTCTCGTATGTAGGACAAGTTCTGGTGGATGATACCTTATCGATTTATTCCATTGGACATTGGACGAGTAGTATTCGTATGGACCCTGACCAAAATGGATTGGCGAAATCAAGCAAAGGTTTGTACGATGGTTTTCTACATAAAATGAGTCAGTGTGATGTAGTAGATTCACTTATAGAACTATCTGGTTGTGATAGTTTATTTTTCAACAACCAATGGTATTCGCAAAGTGGCAATTACGATGTGAAGGTTTTGTCTGCACTGCGTTGCGATACAACTTACCATATTCAAGTGAAGTTAATTACTACAGAAGAACCAGACTATGTGGTTAGTGCTCAAACATGCATTTCAAGTTTTAACGGCAAACTTGAAATTCAGACTATTAACCCTTTGAATGTATATCAACTACTACCCGGTCAACACCCGTTCGAGAACAACCAATTTACTTTATTAGCGCCGGGTAAATACACGTTATTCATTAAAGACACTAACCAATGTGTGCGTAAAGAACCTATTTTGATTCCGGAAGAAAACTGTTGTGATGATCCGTTTGTTCCAAATGCCTTTACTCCGAATCAAGATGGAATAAACGATTACTTAAATATTCTTCACATATCAAAAGTAGAGGTAAAGCAATTTGTGATATACAATCGTTTTGGGAACGAAGTTTTCAGAAATAAGGATTTATGGGGTTGGGATGGAAAATACAAAAATGAAGAAGCAGAAATAGGAACTTACTTTTATTATCTTCATTACACCTGTTTACAAACAGGCAAGGAGCATATTTTAAAAGGAAGTTTTGAATTGCTACGGTAGAATGAATAGTTGTCTGAACCACGGATTGAAACTGATGTAACGGAAAGCACAGATGAGTACCGGGAGAGCATTAGTGTTTTCTGAAAAATTTGTTGCAACTTTGGGCCAACGCAGAATATCCTTACTGTTACAATGGGGTATTTATTACACACAGCGTACCTAATAGATTATTACTACATCTTTAATGAAAATATTGAATCCAAATTTCGAGATGACTTCAACGAGATTTAGTGGCACAGAAGTGAGGATTGTGCTGAAACGATAATAAGAAATGCTCAAGTAGAACGAATTCTTGTTACGATTTTCGACCTTGAACCAAGTCATTCCCGCATGAAAATAATTCGAACATGAAGAAAATAAATTTAATTCAGCGAAATTCGAAAATCAAAAAAATGATATCTTATTTTAAGAATTTTGCTACTTTCGTTAAGTATTTATTTTATGAAACATACGCTTCTTCGTCCATTTTTACTACTTCTTTTTATCCAACTTTATTTATTTTCGGAAGGCCAATTTGTAAATAGTAATGGGCCGTATGGTGGAAATGTTACTTCCATGGCCTATAAAAATAATCTTTTGATTTCTGGCACTATGGACGGAGGTGTTTTCAGAAGCAAAGATTTGGGTAAAACTTGGATTAATTGTAACAACTCCATTCTTGAAATTACTGATATCCTAATTGATGATACAACCATTTATGTTGCATGCCAAGCAGGTATATATAAATCCGTAGATGAAGGTATTTCATGGACAAAACTAAATTCCGCTTTCCCAGTGTATAGCATTTGTAAGTTTAATGCTAAAATTTATGCAGGCAATCCAGGATCGTTACTATCGAGTTCTGATCAGGGCGAAACCTGGCAATTTGTTAAAGGTGCTTCCGTTTATGGTATTTCTACAACAGATAGTTGCATTTTTATTTGTGGTCAGAATAGAATTTTGTACTCAAGAAATGATGGAATCACTTGGCAAGAATATTTTTTTGGGTTAGCTCCAAGTTTATTCATTTATTCAATAGAAAATTGGAATGATAAATTGTTTGCTTGTACATCCTCAGGTGTTTACATTTCTTTGGATACAGGTCTATCGTGGAATTTAATGAATAATAACTTGAGCTCATCTCGAATTAATTTCATCCAATCTAAAGATAGCGTGCTATATGCAGGAACTCCATTAGGTTTGTACTATTCTACAGATGAAGGTATGACGTGGGTATTTTCGGGTGGGGAAACAGACAATGCTATTATTCGTTCCATGGAAATAATTGGTGATAGTATAATACTCAGTTCATCCCGTGGTATCTTCGTTTCACAAGATCATGGTGTTTCTTGGTCTACACTTCATCATGGAATAACAAACACTGTTGTTAAAACTATTGCTATCCTGGACTCCAACAATGTTATTTGTGGCGGGGTTACCGGGGTTAGTTATTCCAAAAACAACGGTGATTCATGGGAAGAAATGAATGATGGATTAGGGTTAACTCAAATAAATGACCTATGCTACCATACTGGAAAAATATTTGCCGCCACATGGAAGGGTATTTATGGGATGGATACCTTGAATACAACATGGCATGAACTGAATAACGGAGTTGGAATAGAGGGTTTCAAAATCGTAAATTGTTTAGGTGCTTCTGACAGCTTTATATATGCCGCTGTTCTTGGTTTTGGAATGCTTAGATCAGCGAATGAGGGATTAAACTGGGTTCCCATTAATAATGGATTAAACGGTGCGGATATTATTTCATTTCATGTAAACAACAAGGTTATTGTTGCAGGCAGCAGTACAGCCGGCGTCTTTTTGTCTACAGATGGGGGAGATTCTTGGAGTAGTATTAATTATAATATTTCTAGCAAAGAAATTAAGCAAGTAGTAATTTCAGGTAACTATATAATCGTTTCTTCAAATTTTGGATTAAGTAAATTACAAATTGGTGAAACAAACTGGAATGCAATAAACACCAATTTAAGTAGTGGTGTTACGTCATTGTCTGTCAAGCAGGATTTAGTTTACGCAGGAACATGGAATGGATCTATTTATAAATGGAATGACCTTGCAAATTATTGGGTTCCCTTAGTTCTATCGAATACCACATACGATATTTTGAATGTTCAATTTAATAATAATAAACTTCTAGCCGGAACTTCAGGCAAAGGGGTGGTAATCATTTTACCTCTTGAAAATTCAATACAAGAAGAACTGGTAATTTATCCTAATCCTTGTCATTCAAAATTCACAATAAAATTACCAAATAATCAAAAATATGCTAATCTTGAAATTTACAGTTTTGCAGGTCGAAGAGTATTTACATCCGTTATGAATACCACAAGTGAAACGTTCAATTTACCTCAATTAGAAGAAGGATTATATGTTTTGGTTTTGATTGGCGATAAGCGATATACCACATTACTAAAAATGAATAATTAAAAGTTATGCTTAAATTCTTAATTTTTCTATGTACTCTTAGCACATTGCAAATAAAAGCCCAAATTGAAGTATTTATTAGCTCAGGCTATCAAGGCAGCTTCAATAAAACTCGATTTTCCGGTTCTTTTTTCAGTCCTTCTAGTACCGGTTCAAATTATGTTAACACAAATAGTATTTATTATACTTCATTTGGTTCAGGAGTTTATAATTCCTTAGGAATTTCTGCACCAATACGAAAACGAATATGTTTAAGTGTGGAAGGTTTTTATAACTTTTACAACCCCAAATTACATGAATATAAAACAAGCATAACATCTCTAGAAGGTACTACAACTACACAAACTAATGAGAGAATTGATTTTAAAAATTTTTTGTTTTTACCAAGTTTATCAATAAAAATTGGATCATTTAATAATTTTACGACTTGTGGTAAAATTGGAATAGTACTTCCTTTTTTATCTTCCTTCCATATGGAAAGGACTTCTAAAACTACTTCTAGCTCCATGAGCTATACAACTTCTAACTTAGTTTATGAAATCATTCCCACTTATAACATTGGATCTTATTTGGAACTTACCTGCAGTTACTCTCTAACAAAACATTGCAAGCTTCATGGCTTCATACGAAATATTAATAAAAGCATAGAATTTAAATCGGCCAGAATACAGCTTTATACGCAAAATGGTAATAGTAGTTTAGACAACTTACAAGTCTATCAAAAAGAATTTGAATATATCAAAACAAAAGATGAAATTGTGCCATCAGATCCATCTAAACCTACTCAACTTTTTAGTTCCACCTATTCCTTCTCCTCATTAGGAATGGGCTTGAAATTAAGTTATGAAATAAGCCGTTAAGCACTTTTTTTATAAAATACATTTTCATTAGCAAGATTTGTGAAACAATTTTATCGGCAGAGCTTTCAAGAGCTTTGGAATAGAGATTCCTATGAAAATTGATACACATTGAGTATTTCGCTACATGTAACAACACCGTAAATTGACTTCAATGCTTACGCCGCTGAGGTTGAAGTTTTGAATTGCTATAGTTAGAGATGCATCACAATGATTAGATGTTTGAACTGCAGATGAAACGGATGTAACAGATAACAAAGATGAGTACCGGGAACGCTTTTGTGTTATTAAGTTCAAGTTGAATATTCCGCAAAACGTTGGATGTCTGAATCACTGATAAAAACAGATTATTCAGATTGCACAGATAAAAACCGATGTGGTGGGTAACGCATTTGTGTCATCTAAAAAAAATCACGGATGGTTACGGATGTAACGGAAAGCACAGATGAAAGCAAACAACGCATCTGTGTCATCCGAAAAATCACGGATGTAAACGGATGTAACGGAAAGTACAGATGAATGCAAACAACGCATCTGTGTCATCCGAAAAATCACGGATGTAAACGGATACAACGGAAAGCACAGATGAATGTAAACAACGCATCTGTGTCATCCGAAAAATCACGGATGGTAACGGATGTAACGGAAAGCACAGATGAATACAAACAACGCATCTGTGTCATCCGAAAATCACGGATGTAAACGGATGTAACGGAAAGCACAGATGAATGCAAACAACGCATCTGTGTCATCCGAAAAATCACGGATATAACGGAAAGCACAGATGAATGCAAATAACGCATCTGTATCATCCGAAAAATTATGGATGTAAACGGATGTAACGGAAAACACAGATGAATGCGTACAACGCATCTGTGTCATCCGAAAAATCCGTGACCATCCGTGATTCTGAAATTATGTTTGTACACCAGAGAATTCAAACAACCCATTTTTGTCATCCGAAAAATCCGTAACCATCCGTGATCCTGAGCAGCACCTTAGTTAATACCTAGTAGTTTTTTAAACTCATCGGGTTTAAATTCCTGACTTTCGATACCCTGATAGTACTTAGTAATTTTTCCATTTTCTAAAAGGTATACACCAGGAGTTGAAGCATCTGGCCCCATCGTTTCCCAAAAGGTGGGTATATCCAAAACAGTATAAGGAAAATTTGTTTTTGTTTCTTGAAAGAAATCCGGAATCTTAAACGTTTCCTCATCCATGAAGAGAATATATAATGGCGGGAAATTTGGGTTATTCATCATCTCTCCTAACAGCTTCGCCGTATGTCTGCAATGATCGCAACCCGGTGCAAACATGCACACAATTTTCTTACCCTGATCTAAATTAGCTTCCGTTGTTCCGAATTTTGTAAACTGCCCGAAACGCGAACGTACAGTGGCCGGTTTTACCACAGGATTTGTTGCTGGTGTTGTAACAACCGGTGTTGCTGCTTTTGATTTTTTTTCCTTTTTAGCAGTATCAACCGGTGTTTGGGCTGGTGCTAGTTGAATGTTCTCCGGCGCATTTACAAGCAACGAATCGGAGGGTTTGGTTGTGTCGATAGTTGGTTTTTCCAAAGTACCGGTAACATCCTCATAGGTACTTGCTTTTGCACCACAAGGAGCAAACGGATACAAGATAAACATCAACGCCGTACACGCAAAAAATAATGCAAAGGGGTATATAATACGATTTTGTCCTTTCTCGCGATCTTTCACTTTAAAAAATAAATAAACAAGAACACCAATGGTAAGTACATTTTTTATGAAGGCTTCCAGTGGCGTCATTTTTATGAGTTCTCCAAAACATCCGCAATTACCATTCATGGCGCCATGCTTGGCCATTTCAATACTCAAATGCACATTAAACAATACGAGCAGTAAAATAGTTCCCGGTATCACGACCGTTTTTAAATAATTGTTTTGCAACAAGGCTAATCCCACAGCTCCTTCTAAACCGATTAAAAACCGCGCGAGATAATGACTCTGACACCATGATACCAAGCCGAGGTCTACCAGTTGTTTTTCAAAGGCCCATAACTTATACATTTTAGCATAAGCAGAAAATAAGAATAAGCCCGCAACCAAAATGCGTAAAGCCCAAGTAATGTAAACCGTATTTTTATTTTGTTCCATAGGATATAACGTAGCGGCAAATTAAATCAAATTGAAATTGCCTTTCTAAAGAAAATTACAAATGAAACGTGAACTTGATTATTCATGACAAGCCGAATCTTCTAATAATCGTTCAAGATTAGCCCATCAAACTACGAATACAAAGTAACTTAACTCAATTTTAAAGAACACAAATGTAAACTCATTCTAAAGCGGATCATTGGTACTTATTCCTTGTATAATATTCGAATCTAGTAAAAGGAAGTCAAATAAATCAACCACACCGTCGCCATTCAAATCAGTATTGTAATAACCAAATAAGCCCTCCTCTATATCCGGATTTAAAAGTAAATAATCAAAGGCGTCGATACTTTTATCCTGATTGATATCTCCAGAATAAAAAGCAAAAACACCCGGTTGCATTTGCTTTTGATTGTTACCATAGGCTTTATTGGCAGCGGTACTGAAATCGTAAGTTAGCGTGTTATTACCTAAGGTAATTGCCGTTGCACTCCAGGTTTCAATACCGCTTCGATGTTTTATTACTATATAATAATTACCTTGAACGTTAGGTAAATTACAGATTACTTCACCATTGGTTTGTAATAAGCCTGTGGCACTTGCCTTTAATGTATACGGCGATGATGATTGACGTAATTCTATGGTTACGGTATCTACGATGTTGGTTGCATTTCCTATACCCTCATTCATTAATACAGGATACATCTGATTTGCACCGGCATAATACCCTTGTAAAAAGAATTTAATTTTATCCCTCGTAAACCGCCCTGCTTTGCTTAAACTCCAAGCCCCGGTTGCATCATAACTCCGCACAAATACGTGATGGATACCTAAAGCAAGGTTCGATGCATCCACACTCAAAGCAAGGGCATTCAAGGCTGTATTGGGCGAAACAGGTACTTGTATTGCATTGCCAAAACCAGGATCATTATCCACGAAATATTCCATTTTGGTTATCAGTGGATCATTATTTATAGTAGGAAATTTATAGAAGTATTGCAACGTAGTTAACGACCATACCCCGTAATTATCTTTAGCACGTATATATAGTTCGTGCAACCCTGAGTTTAACACTGAAACAGCGGCATTGAAATTAAGTAATGTGATGATCGAATCTGAAGTTATGGTAAGCGGTTGCGCATTCCCAAATCCAGGATCGCTATCAATGAAATACTCAATCTGGTTGATGGCTTGCGCGATGCCATTATTAGGCGTTGGGGGAAATTTGTAAAAGTATTGCGACTGTGTTAGGCTCCAGGATTGATTTGCATTTTTTGAACGAAGGTAGAGTACATGAAGTCCGCTTGCCAGAGAGGTAACATTCGGACTAAAATTAAGTGTCGAAACAAGAGTATCCGAAGTAAACGGTAACGCTATTCCATTCCCAAATCCAGGATCGCTATCAATGAAATATTCAATCTGGTTGATGGCTTGCGCGACGCCATTATTAGGCGTTGGGGGAAATTTGTAAAAGTATTGCGACTGTGTTAAGCTCCAAGAATGATTCGCATTTTTTGAACGAAGGTAGAGTATATGAAGTCCGCTTGCCAGAGAGGTAACATTCGGACTAAAATTTAGTGCTGAAACGAGGGTATCCGAAGTAAACGGTATCGCTATTCCATTACCAAATCCAGGATCGCTATCAATGAAATACTCAATGGCCGTCAAGGACTGTGTTGGGTTATTGCTAGCCTCTGGAAATTTATAAAAATGCTGCGCACGCGTAGTCGACCATTTTCCGGTGGCATCGGCACAGCGCACGTATAGCACATGTATTCCGGAATTTAAACTAGACGAGTTTATTTGAAACATAATATTCTGCAGTGCGGTATCTGCCGTAATTGAAACCGGCGTAGCATTACCAAATCCCGGATCATTATCTACAAAATATTCTAGTTTGATAATTGGTGAATTGCTGCTTGTAATCAACGGAAACTTGTAAATCGATTGTGTAGCTGTAAGGCTCCAATTTCCTGAAGCATTCTTACTTCGAATATTTAAAGAATGTAAGCCCTGAGTAAGGGTTGACACATCGGCGGTAAATAATAAATTGGTTATGGCGGTATCGGGTGTAATTGGAATTTGAATGCCATTGCCCCATCCCGGATCAGTATCAAAATAATATTCTAGTTGAACAATTTGTTGTGCTTGCGAACAAGAATAAATCCAAAAAAAACAAGCTAGAAGTAAGCACCTGCGCATAGACTTAATTATTACTCTTCGTGCTAATTATAACCGGTAAAGTATTTACAGGTACACCTTGAATTTGAAATTGAGTAAAACTCGGAACTGGTGGTATTCCTCCCAAGCGATAATAATTTGAACCTCCTATTGGTCCGATATGCGTACCTCCCAAACCGTTATTGTATGCAGGTCCGCCAAGCTTTACATTAACCCAATTATCTGTTGACGTAGTTACATTTGAAACGAATACCGTATTTGCCGTACTCGTTACAGAAGTATTAGAATACAAATTGCCATTTAAACCAACATAAAAAGAATTCGTTTGTGAACCTACAAACAAATTATTGTACACCGTTGAAGCATATAAAGCAATTACACCAGAATATTCTCTAAAAATATTATTAGTTGCTGTTGCTGCCGAACCGCCATTGAAAGAGTGAAAGTAATTTTGAGCATATACAATATTCGTAAAGGAAGAAGGCAGTGTAAACATTCCGTAAAATATGGTGTTGGTAAAATTAAATCCACTGCAACTCGATGTTCCCGAAACGGTGGTTGCGCAACGTACGAAGGACTGTGTTATATTAAAATTAGAACATTGTCCGACCGTACTTGCATAAAAAGCTAAATTACATAAGGATGCGCGTTGGATAGAAATATTTGATGTTTGAACCGAAACATCAGCACAATACAAACCTAGTAGAACAGAGCCTCCCGAACCGGCATTCATGGAAATATAATCTAAATAAGATGCTTTTGTTCCATCTTGAAAATAACCATTCCCAATCCACACTAAGGGTTTAGTACACGTTACATTGCCATAGCTGAAAACAGACGTTTCAACGTGAATAGTATCTCCTGCGCTAGCGGCATTATGTGCGGCCTGAGCTGTTAGGTAGGTACCCAAGACCCCTGCATTATTATTTAATCGGATGATATTCGCAAAAAGCCCGGAACTAAATAAAATACCGGCGAGAATAAAGACAATTTTTTTCATGATGTTCAATTTTCGGCGCCGAAGGTAGGTTTTGTCGAGCATCTTTTTTATCAAAATTGTAAACGGTTTGTTTGATTGAGTATTCGGTAATCTCCGTTGACAACTTTGTATTTTTCGATCTTTACAAAAACCGAAAAATAAAAAAAAGACTACCAATACGAACTCAACACCACCAATTTCTCATTGCCTAGTTTCAAAGTATAATGAAGATTCGACATTTGTATTGTTATTCAGACAGACAAAAAAACCAAATCATCTGTGAATCAGAACAAAACCAGTAAACGCAACCTGTTACTGGTTTTTTATTGTATCATGCTAAAAATTCTCTCTTAATTTTGCGCACAATAAATAAACTACTATGCGTACCCTATTAACAACCCTATTTTTTACTGTGCTATCGATGCATGGTTTTGCAGCAAACAAAAAGAAAAAATCATCCGACAATGAACCCTTTCATAAAGGAAGCAACAGCCTTGGCATTGGCTTAGGCGGTGGAGTAGACTATGGTTATTACGGACCAGTAGACGCTATTCCGATGTTACTTGTTTCCTTCGATCATGGTATCGTTGATCATCTCGGGCCGGGCAATTTAGGCGTTGGTGGATTTGTTGGTTTTCGAACAGCTTCATCGACCTATTTTACCAATTATAAAGCCAGTTGGACTACTTTCATGATAGGCGTTCGAGGCACTTGGCACCTCACCTTATTAGCAGATAAAAATAGCAAATTTGATCCGTATGGTGGTGTAACGGCCGGGCTACGAATTAACGGTTATAAAAATACCTACTATAGCAATAACCAATTAATTGATCCGTATAATTACAATCACGTAAATCCTATTACCGGTGTTTTTGTTGGAGCAAAATATAACTTCAGTAAAAACTTTGGCGTATTTGCGGAAGCCGGTTACGATATTTCGGTTCTACGGGGTGGTTTGTGTATTAACTTTTAAGCGTTGATACCTTCCTGCAACCATTCATCCTGAATGCCACTTATGCTTCTTTCAAGATAAAACAATTTTAACCCTTAAATTATATTACAATGAACGCACACGAAATTGATTACCGCATTTATGGCGAAGAAATGCAACATGTAGAAATTGAATTAGATCCGAATGAAACAGCTGTGGCAGAAAGCGGCGCCTTTATGATGATGGATGACGGTGTACAAATGGAAACTATTTTCGGTGATGGTACGAAACAAGAAACCAGCATTTTAGGCAAACTTTTTTCAGCCGGTAAACGAATTCTCACGGGTGAGAGTTTATTCATGACCGCCTTCACTAATGTTGGACAAGGTAAAAAACGAGTTCACTTTGCCTCGCCTTATCCGGGAAAAATAATTCCTATGAATTTGGCACAACTCAACGGTCGATTGATTTGCCAGAAAGATGCCTTTCTCTGTGCCGCCAAAGGCGTTAGCATTGGTATAGAATTTCAACGCCGACTAGGCACCGGAATTTTTGGAGGCGAAGGTTTTATCATGCAAAAACTAGAAGGAGATGGTATGGCCTTTGTACATGCCGGCGGACATGTTTTCGAACGCGATTTAACCCCTGGCGAAGTGCTTAAAATTGATACTGGTTGTGTGGTTGCTTACACCTCTACGGTTGATTTTGATATTCAATTCGTAGGTGGCATTAAAAATGTGGTGTTTGGTGGTGAAGGTTTATTCTTCGCAACCTTAAGAGGGCCGGGTAAAGTTTGGATACAATCGTTACCGGTAAGTCGTTTAGCATCGCGCATTATTTCCTATGGTGGTTTTGGTAAACGAAAAGAAGAGGGAAGCATCCTAGGTGGCTTAGGCAACCTTTTAGATGGTGACGGTATTTAAAATTAGAGCTATAAAATAATACAATGAAACGCGAACGAAGAGAAAAGTAATTCGCGTTTTTTTATTTACTTCTTACCAAATTGTTTCATGAAATAAGTAATGGATCCATGTTCAAGAATTAATTCTTCACCATCTGATTTTAATACCTTGGCTTTAAAGGTTTCCGCATCGGAACTGATTATAAAGTCGGTTCCCTTTACATAAACAAAAGCATCGGTGGTATAAACCGAATCGGTATTATTAAATGTCACTTGCGCAGCGTACGTTCCGTTTCCTTTATCTTCGGTAAACTGTATCGATTTAAGATAAAACTTAGCGGTGGTAAACTCGGGATCAGTCTTTTTATATGCTGTCCATTTTCCTTGCAAGGTTTGTAGCTTCACATTCTTTTCGCCCTCCTCTCGTCCTGGTATTATTCTTGGAACCGGTGCATTATCAAACTCTTTTGTCTTTTCGAAATGATGTGTACCAGCCTTGTCGTGTAATACCAACTTATTTCGCGAATGATCAACAACCTCTACCGAGCCTTTTTCAAATTTTAATTTATTTCCTTCAATGATAACCTCATGATGAATAAGGGTTGCGCCTCGATCATACCGAATGAGTACGAAGCCTTCCTTAATTTCTACACGCATGGTATCGGTGAAGCCTTTCTCTTTTTTCTTATTTTTATATCGCTTCGTTTCTTGCCATTTTCCATTAATATCTTGGAACGACAATTGAGCATTTCCCCACAAAGGGAGAATCAGTAAACATAGTAGTAGGCGTTTCATGTGTGATTTGGTTGGATTTGATTTGGTTGGAAACAAATGTGCTTATTTCAGCTCAAAGGTTTCCATGAATTTGGTTGTGAAGTTTCCATTTTTGAAATCTTCATTTTGCATTAATTGTTGATGAAAAGGGATGGTCGTTTTAATACCTTCAATCACATATTCACTTAAGGCTCGGCTCATGGTATTAATCGCTTCCTCCCGTGTTTGTGCCACAGCAATAATTTTTGCAATCATAGAATCATAATAGGGAGGGATGGAATAACCGGCATAAATATGTGAATCGATACGAACTCCATGTCCGCCTGGAGTATGCAACACCGTGATTTTACCTGGTGAAGGTCGGAAATCGTTGTATGGATCTTCAGCGTTTATACGGCATTCAATAGCATGCATATTAGGCTCATAGTTGTTACCGGAAATTGGAACACCGGCAGCAATTTTAATTTGCTCTTTTATTAGATCGTAGTTGATAACTTCTTCCGTTACACAATGCTCCACCTGAATACGGGTATTCATTTCCATGAAATAGAAATTACGGTGCTTATCAACCAAAAACTCGATGGTACCTACGCCTTCATAGTTAATTGCAGAAGCCGCTTTAATAGCCGCATCACCCATTTTCTTACGAAGCTCCGGAGTCATAAATGGTGAAGGACTTTCTTCAACCAATTTCTGATGGCGACGTTGAATCGAGCAGTCACGCTCACTTAAATGACAAACTTTTCCGTATTGATCGCCGGCTACTTGGATTTCGATATGACGAGGTTCTTCCACATATTTCTCCATGTACAAACCATCGTTTTTAAACGACACTGCCGCTTCAGCCTTCGCTGTATCGAATGCTTTTTCAATTTCACTTTCCTTCCAAACGATGCGCATACCCTTACCACCACCACCGGCTGTAGCTTTCATCATAACCGGATAGCCCATTTTCTTCGCTTCCTTTTTAGCATGTGCAACATCGGTTAATAAACCTTCACTACCCGGAACTACAGGAACTCCGGCTTTAATCATGGTTTCCTTCGCTGTGATTTTGTCGCCCATGGAGTTAATCATTTCAGGCGTTGGTCCAATAAATTTTATGCCATGTTGTGTACATATCTCTGCGAACTTGGCATTCTCCGCCAAAAAACCATATCCGGGATGTATTGCATCGGCATTGGTAATTTCTGCCGCTGCCATAATATGAGGTATGTTCAAATACGAATCGGAGCTTGATGGTTTACCAATACAAACCGCTTCATCAGCAAACTTCACATGTAAACTATCTTTATCGGCAGTAGAATATACAGCTACGGTGCGTATTCCCATTTCACGACAAGTTCGAATTACACGTAAGGCTATTTCACCACGATTTGCTATTAATATCTTTTTGAACATCCTTTTTTAATTTGATAATTAGATAATTGAGTTAGGAAGAACGTTGAATGAATTATAATTCCAAAAATGAACAGTCGGAAACCTTAGGAAGGTTCAGAAAACCTTTCCAATGAATCAGACCTTAAAAAATAATTTAGGGTTCAACTAAAAACAAAGGTTGGTCGTATTCCACCGGACTAGCATCATCAATCAACACTTTTACAATTTTACCGCTGAATTCACTTTCAATTTCATTAAACAGTTTCATAGCCTCTACAATGCACAGAACCTGTCCTACTTTAATTTCATCGCCCACATTTACAAATACGGGTTTGCCCGGACCGGAGGAACGATAAAACGTACCAATCATCGGCGATTTAATGGTAATCAGATTATCGCTGGAGGCAGATGCTGCTGGTGCTGCAGGAGCAGCTGCCACAGGAGCCGCCATCGTTGCAGGGGCAGGGGCGGCTACTACAGGGGCCGCAGCCATTACCGGTGCAGCAACAGGGGCACTGTAAACAATACTTTCAGTACCTCCTTGGCGAATGGTAATTTTCATATCGCCACGCTCCAATTTTAGTTCGCTGACATTCGATTTTTTTACTGCTTGTAACAGATCCGTAATTTCATCAATATTAAAAACCGCAGCAGGTAAACCGGTTATTGGTTTTGGTGCAGGTTTTGGTGCTTCTTTTTTTGGCGCAACTTTCTTAGGAGCTGCTTTTTTAGCTTTAGCCATTGTACAAAGTTTAATTTATATTGTTTGTTGTTGCGAGGTCTTTCTTTGTTGTTACGATTTTACGCGTTCAACGTATTCACCCGTTTTAGTATTAATACGTATCATTTCTCCTTCATTCACAAAAAGCGGCACATTTACGGTTGCTCCTGTTTCTACGGTGGCGGGTTTCAAAGTACGGGTAGCAGTATCTCCTTTCATCCCCGGTTCGCTATAAGTTACCATAACATCAATTTTATCTGGCAACTCCACTCCAATCGGTTGATCGGTTTCTCCATTAATCAAGGCGCTAACCTCTTGTCCATCTTTTAAAAACTGCGGTGCATTCACTAAATGTTCTTCTACGGTAATTTGTTCAAACGTTTCGTTGTCCATAAAGCTATACCCTGTTTCGTCTTTATACAAAAATTGAAAGGGTTTTCTTTCCACACGTACTGGAAAAATGGTTTCACCACTATTCCAAGTTTGTTCAATGGTTCGGTTATTATCTACTCCTTTAAGCTTAGCCCAAACTTTTGCTGCTGCGCGAGCCGTTTTGTTCTGACCAAATTCCACTACCGAGTAAAGGCTACCATCTAACTTAATGATTAACCCAGAACGCATATCTGCTGTTGTTGCCATATTCTATTATAAAAAATTAAACGGCAAATATAAGGGGATGGCCTAAAAAACAAGAAATTTTAACAACGTATCAAATTCACCGTGAAATATAGGTTGTATAAAAACGAAGGTACAATACAGATAAAAATTAGTAATGTTTTCTTTCAGAAAATTTCTTTGTGAAAATACACTTGCTGCTGATCAAAATCATGTTCAACATGAAACTACTTCAACTCATCTTTGCGCTATGAAAAAAGATATCCAAACCAGAGCGGATATTACCTTTTGGATGACCCGTTTTTATGATCAACTTGTACAAGATGAGGTTACAGCAGGTTTCTTCACCCATATCAACTTAGAACAACATCTACCTCATATCGTAGATTTCTGGTGCTTTGTATTACTGGATGAAGCCAGATACACCACCAATGTTTTTAATAAACATGCCGGTTTAAGATTAGAAGAAATTCACTTCCGGCATTGGGTTCAACATTTCGTTCAAACAACCGACTTACTATATGAGGGTGAAAAAGCACAACTCGCTAAACAACGAGCTAAGCTGTTAGCTTCCACCTTCTACCATAAAATGAGTGGTATCTATCTTCTTTTCTAAGGAATCCATTCGTTTTTAATTTTTTAAAGAAGGGAACAGAAGGTATTACATTTGTTGCCGTGGTTCAAAAAAGGAATATCGATGCTGTAATTAACTCGTTGCACAACTACACCCTTATTGATGTACGTACACCGTTGGAATTCAGTAAAGGACATATACCCGGTGCTTACAATATACCTTTACTTACAAATGAAGACAGGGTACTTGTTGGTACCAGTTATAAACAACAAGGTCGACAAGCTGCTATCAAACTTGGTTTTGAATTGGTGGGATCGAAATGGAAGCACTTTATTGAACAAGCAGAAGCCTTGCAAGAGGGAAAGCCTTTTTTGGTTCATTGTTGGCGCGGCGGCATGCGCAGCGGGTCGATGGCTTGGGCTTTTGATTTATACGGTTTGCATGTAGAAACGCTTATTGGAGGATATAAAGCCTACCGTAATGCGCTACCATCCAGCTTCGAGAAAACCTACAACCTGAGAATTTTGAGTGGAAAAACAGGGAGTGGTAAAACGCGCATACTTCATGCTTTAAAACAACGTGGTGAGCAGGTTCTAGATTTAGAAGACCTTGCTCAACATCAAGGATCGAGTTTTGGTTCGATGGGAAAATTAATACAACCTTCTCAAGAACAATTTGAGAATGATTTGCACCGTGAATTAGTACAAATGGATGCTGAAAAACCAATTTGGGTGGAAAGCGAAAGTATTTTGATTGGACTTCGAACAATACCAAAATCTTTTTTTCAACAGATGGAGCATGCCAAAACGATTGACTTAGTAATACCACGTGAAAAACGATTAGATTATCTTACCGCCGACTATGGCGTTCTAGATAAAGAGTTTCTCAAATTTGCCGTGCTTGCAATTTCAAAACGTTTAGGGCCTGAACAAACCAAGGAAGCCTTGTTGGCCATTCGAGAAAACCGTATGCGCGATTTTGTAGATTGGGTGCTTGCTTATTACGATAAACTCTATCAGAAGTCGGTTGAAAAAAGAGAACCAACGAAGGTTATCCAAATGCCATTTGAAGAAATCAAAGTGAACGAAATCGCTGAAACCATCAGCACATTAAAATAAAAAAAACAATAATAATTCGCAGTACAAGGTTATGATACGATTAACTCAATATTCTCACGGTGCCGGATGTGGTTGCAAAATATCTCCGGCTATTCTGGATACGATTCTTCATTCGGAAACGAAAAAAACAACCGACCCACGGTTGATTGTTGGAAATGACACCCGCGATGATGCCGCTGTATATGATTTAGGCGATGGTACTTGCTTAATTAGTACCACCGATTTTTTTATGCCCATTGTAGATGATGCGTTCGATTTCGGACGAATCGCCTCGGCCAATGCCATAAGCGATGTGTATGCTATGGGAGGCAAACCTGTTTTGGCTATTGCTATTCTGGGTTGGCCCATTGATAAACTTGCACCGGAAGTAGCACAACAAGTGTTGGAAGGTGCTCGAAGTATTTGTGCCGAAGCAGGAATTGCTTTAGCCGGCGGACATAGCATTGATTGTCCGGAACCGATATTCGGTTTAGCAGTCAATGGAATAGTAAAAAAAGAAAACCTCAAACAAAACTCAACAGCCAGTGTTGGTGCAAAACTCTATCTTACCAAACCACTTGGTGTTGGTATTTTAACAACAGCACAGAAAAAAGGACTTTTGCAAGAAGCACATCAAACTATTGCTCCTACGAATATGGTTCAATTAAATAAACTTGGAGCGGTTGTTTCTGAATATGCCTACGTACAAGCCATGACGGATGTTACTGGTTTTGGACTACTAGGACATCTCAGTGAACTCTGTGAAGGAAGTGGCTTGAAAGCAATTGTGTACGCCGATAAAATTCCTTTACTACAGCAAGTAGATTTTTATTTGGAACAAGGTTGTGTTCCCGGTGGAACAAACCGCAATTGGAAAAGCTACGGCCATAAAATTGCAGCCATAGATGATAGAATGAAACATATTTTAGCCGACCCACAAACCAGTGGCGGACTCTTAATAGCCATACACCCTGATTTTTGCGAAGCGTTTGAAACCATCTTACGAGAGCATGATATACCTAATTCGAATTGTGTTGCCATTGGAGAACTACATAATGAGGCTAGTGCTACTCATCTGATTGAAATTCGTTAGGACTGAATTTTACAAATTTCTTTCCATTAAAATACCAAGCTCCGGCTTCATGTGTAGATACCCAAACACGACCTTGCTTATCGGTATAGATTGCGTATAATTTAATTTCTTTATTATCTTCTTCAATATGATACTCTGATAAGTTGCGTCCATCATAACACCATATACCTTCTTCATAGGTAAGAAACCACATGGTTGCATCTTGATCAATTAGCGACGACAAAAAATAAATCATTCGTTTACCCTTCTTCGTTGAAATCGGTAAATTATTCTCTGTTTTGCTATAGTTTAAAGTCTTTCCGAAACTAAGGTTCACCGTATCTATGCTGTATTTATACTTCGTATTACAAAACCAATAATAGCCTTGCAAATCTTCCAGCACCGATCGGATACCGAAGGAACCACCTTCCGGAGTCATACTGATTTGATGTTCATACAACCAGTTTAAATGCTTACCATCAAAACGATACACTCCTGCATTTGAAGTACCAATCCAAAGCACCCCTTTTCTATCTTTATACAGAGAATAAATATCATACGGGCTCCAAGCATTACCTGGAAACAGTTTTAGAATAGAATCTCCAACCGGATTGGTGGGTAAGGAATAACGGTACAAGTGCTTTCCATCAAAACGTAATACTGCATTTTTATTCCAGGCAGCACCAAACCATAAGTCGGAAGAAGCATAGGAACCCCAAGTGGTATCGATAGGATTTACCGAGAGTGTTTGTAGCAATCCGTTTTCGAAATAATTAATACCATCCCGTGTGTCTAAATAAATTCGACCTTGTTGATCTTCCTGAATTCGCACTACTACATTACTAAGCAATCCATCTTGCGTTTCATATTGAATCAGTTGTTTACCATCAAATCGGTACACACCATGACCATAACTTCCGAACCAATAATTTCCTTTAGCATCATGATAGATTGTAATGAGAGAATCACAAAGTGTATCCACTTTCCTTCCATAAGATAATGAAGTAAATGAATGGTTTGTTGTTTTGGTTTGTTGGTTTTGTCCTTCACAAGAAAACAAAAACAAGAACATAAACAGGGGTAATAAAAACCTAAGGAAGGTATATTTCCTCTTTGTAAATGGAAAAAATATCATGGGGTTATGCCGAGAAATTAATTCGAAAATCATGAGCGCCATAATTGAGGTTAGGGTTATAATGTGGATCATGGTCTATATACCGTTGCCAATATGCTTTGAATAAATCCATCTCCTTAAGATGTCGCTTATACGATTCGGCGTTTTGATGTGGATGACCACGTGTTGCTGATTCGTAATGATAAAGTTCCACTTGTGGTACGTACACATTATCGTAGCCCGCTTCTTTAATACGCAAACAAAAATCAACATCATTATATTCCACTTCAAACAACTCGTTCATTCCTTGTACCTCATCAAAAATTTCTTTTCGAAGCAGAACGCATGCCGCTGTTAGTGCAGAAAAATTATTTACGCTTTGGATGTAATTAAAATAGCCCGGGTCATCTTTATAACTGCCTACAAAAGCATGTCCTGCAATACCCCCCAAACCAACAATAACACCGGCGTGTTGAATGGTATCATCGGGATACAACAATTTGGCTCCAACAATACCCACGCGTTTTTGTTGCGCATAAGAAACTAGGGTATGCAACCAATCCGCATGAATTACTTCCACATCATTGTTTAGGAACAGAAGGTATTTTCCTTTGGCATAACTAGCTCCAATATTCATTAAACGTGCAAAGTTGAACGGTATAGGCGCATCAATAATAGTTAGAGCATCCTGATACTTTTCTGTGTACAAGGTACGCCACGCATCAAACTGTTTGGTGCTACTATTATTATTCAGAACAATAAGTTCGAATCGCTTATACGTTGTTTTCTCCATAATAGAATCAATGGTATTTTTCAATAATTCAACTTGATCTTTGGTAGGTATAATAATACTTACCATTTCTTCATCCACAACCTGATAATCGATACGATAACCCCGTAAGCCGGAAAGATATTTTACATCACCCTTCAAACCTCTTCGGGTTAATGCTTCTTGCAAAGCGCGCTTAGCTGCCATATAGGCATAGGGTTTTACGGCTTCACTACTGGCGGCTGAACTTCCATGAATTCGCCAATGATATAACACTTTTGGAATATGATAGATATGCGCTGTTTGTTCTGTTGCGCGTAAAAAAAGATCATAATCCTGACTACCTTCAAATCCGATACGAAAACCTCCGATAGCATCAATCAATGATTTTCGTAACACACTCACATGACCAATATAATTTCGGGATAACAAATTATCCGGCGACCAATCGGGTTTGAAATGTGCTTGTTGATGTTGATGGGCTGCATCTATTTTATCTTCATCCGAATAAATAAAGTCGGCCTGCGGGTGTTGTTGAATACAACGAACCACTTCGGTTAAACAATTCTCGGTCAGTAAATCATCATGATCCATCATTAAAACAAATTCACCTTGTGCCATGTTTAAGGCATCATTACTGGTTGCGGAAATATGTCCGTTTGTTTTTCTAAAATGAACTTTAATACGTGCATCTTTCGCGGCATAAACCTTGAGTAGTTTAAGCACTTTGGGTTCGGGTGAGCAATCATCGGCAATACAAAGTTCCCAATGTGTGTACGATTGTTTCAAAACCGATTCAATAGCTTCCTTTAGGAATTTCACCGGCGGATTATATACCGGCATGATAATACTTAGTAGCGGTTTGGGGTTCGGTAACAACGGAAATTCTTTGAGATTTTCCTTTAAGGTATCCGGATCAAGTTTCTTCTTCAACCAATCATGATAGGTGAACACATCGGCTCCTGCCACTTCATCTTCAAATACTAATCGAACGTTACGCTTTTCTGTAACCAAGTATAACTTTTTGAATACCGAAGCCATCGCCTTGCGTACCATACCAAACCCTGTTTTACTCATGGCAAAACGCAGAAACTGAATAATTCGTTTAGCACCATCCTTACCCGGCGTTTTCTTTTTGAAGAAAATTTTTCTGATGCGTTGCGCTTTATGTTTCAATTTAAAGTACCAACTCCCTTCTAAATACTGAATGCGTTGATGTAATTGTCCGCTTAATTCTTGAATAGAACTTAGTTCTTGTTCTTTATGCGAAAGCAAGGTTTTCATACGAATCATCCGATCATGCAAATCGCGGTTATGCGATTCCTTGGTAGCCATGTTACTCACCGTTTCATCGTACTTAACTAGTATTTGGTTCAAGACATCTTTGTGCTCTGTTAACGACGCCAACGTACCACTTTTGAACATAGTAGCTGCCGTTGCAGGCACTGTTTCAACAAGCGTATATTTCAATAAAAATCGAATTGCAAAATCTAATTGAATAAAACGATGGTCAAGCGCTTGATCAAATCCGCCGAGTTCCGTAAAGAGCTCAAACGTAAAACTTGAGGCGTAATCGGCATGACATTCTTCCCAGAAATCAACTTGACGAAGCTTTCTATTTTCCTCCTCCATCATGGGCATGGCCATGCCTAACAGGGATGTGCTACCTAACGAATCAAAAGAATAGACGGTATGCAAATTATCAATAATTATCTTCCTTGGCTGATCGTTAGTTATAATAGAATTTATAACCTGAGTAGTAGATATAGTTCGTACAAGGCTATGCGGATAATTTTTATGAAACGTTTGCGCTACTTTTTTTTCAAGGAGTTGTTGTTCATCTTCGGAATGAAGAATCAAAACTATTTTCAATTCATCGAGTACCGTACAATAAAGTTCTTTCAACCGTTTTAGGTACGCGTCGACATGCAGGTTATAGTCGAGATAAAAGATAACCAAGCACGCATGACCTTGATAGTTAACAGAAGGTTTCTGTAACCAAAAAGAATCGCTTCGCAATTCTTGCGGTTTAATTTTTGCCTCATGAACAACGTTTACATTTAGAAAATGTTCAATTTCATAAAGTATAGAGCGTGGTTTAGATTGAAGGAAAAGTGCCGGAATCGTGATGCGTAATTCATCCACTGCGATCGATGTACTAGTTTCAGAAAGAACTATATGTTTTGCTTGTTGTACGAACGTTTCATTGCATAAGGCGTTAAACAAGGTAGAAGAAAGCATTACCCCTCTTCGCCTTTCTGAATCAAATCCTTCTTGGAGCAAAATTTCAAGTTGCAATATCACATCCGGCAAATGATCTTCAGCAATTTCTTCTTCAGAAAATAGATCAGCCACTTGTTCATTGCAGAAATAATTATCCTGTGTTGTAAACGGTCGTTTCGGGGTAACTTCATCCGGCCATTCAATATGATTCGATAATAGCAAACTCATATAAACCGCATCGGCCCATTGTTCGCTTACTATAAAAAGTGGTTGTTGATTTGCTTTCATAATGTGTTAAAAGAGCTCGGTGTATTTTTTACAGATTTCCTGTGCAGTCCCGAACGATAGAATTCGCCCTTGCTCTAAAAGAATAGCATCATCACAAATGCGAGCTACTTCATCCGGAGCGTGTGAAACAAAAATGATAGATTTCCCGGCTTGCTTTAAGGCAAAAATTCGATCAACACATTGTTGTTGAAAACCCAAATCACCTACGGCCATTACTTCATCTATAATATAAATAGTACAATCTTGTGAAAATGAAATACTAAAACTCAAGCGCGCCAACATACCCGAAGAATAGCATTTAACAGGCTGCTTTAAGGTTGTATCATCTAAGCCCGAAAACTGTTGAATAGCATCGCGCCGTTCAGGCGTTAGTTTAATACCATACAGGGAAAGCAATAAACGCATATTTTCAAAACCGGTTAATTCCATTTCTAATCCCACGCCTAAAGCCAAAACCGGTGCCATACTTGCAGTGCAAATAATTTCACCTTGATGTGGTTCTATAATTCCTGAAATAGCACGAAGCAGCGTGCTCTTTCCGCTACCATTCCGACCGAGAACACCTAAACTTCTCCCTTCCTCTAACGAAAAAGAAATTTGATGCAAAATTGTTTTGTACTGAAATGGCTTCTTCCAGGACGTAAAAAAATCTTTAATCGAATGAACACCATGTTCATTACTACGATACCGAATATCTACATTTCGAAATTGAAGAAGTGCCGCCATTAGATAGAAGTAATAAATTGGTTTTTCATGCGTTTAAATAAAAGATTCACAATAAACCAAAATAAGGTTGTTGCCATGGCGAGCTTCGCAAATAAGAGAAGATCGGGCGCTGTATGAAAGTACAAGGGCGCACGAAACAGTTTGATGAAATAATAAAACGGATTCAGTTTGATGATAAACATAAAACGTATTGGTATATGCTCTTCTGTAAAGGCTATAGGTGTTAAATAAAATAAAGCCGGTTGCAAGGTGGTCCATAACAAGCCCACATCACGATAGTACACATGTAAACAGGAAAGCAAAAGCGTAACCGAATAGGTAAACCAAGCAAATACAATTACAATTGGAACCAACCAGAAAAAGTGCACGTTGAATTGCAAACCAAAAGCCGGCATCAAGCAAAAATAAACGGCAAGAGCCATAAAGAGATTTATAAATTCACTCACAATTTCTGCCAACGGAAAAAAATGCGTAGGCAGTTTTATCGATTTAATTAGTCCGGCCGCTTGCACAATACTATGAGTTCCTTGTGTAGTTGCATTCGCAAAGAAAAACCAAAAGATAATACCCGAGGTAATGTATAAAATATGATCGTTCGTAGAGGTAAACTGCGAACCAAATACGATAAGAAAAATGAGTAAGTATAAGAGTGGTTTAAGAAAGCCCCATAAAAATCCTAGAAAAGAGTGCTTGTAACGCAAAATTAAATTGCGTTTACTCAAGGCGTACAAGGGTGTTAAATAAGACATCTATTTTCTTTGCTTACCTTTATCGGGTGGAGGTAAAATTATACGTAAATGCTCGCTTTGTTACGCAAACGCTTACAGGGGTGCAAAGATATGCTTTTGAAATAAGCAAGCAACTTCTCCTTCTTTACCCAACCATTGAATTTCTTCAGCCAGTGCAACCCAAACAACCCTGGGCTGAATCGTTACCAACAACGCAACTCGGTAAACATCGCGGAACTATTTGGGAGCAATGGGATTTAGTTCGTTATTTTAAGAAACAACCTCAAGCAGTGCTACTTAATTTATGCAATACGGCACCACTTAGTTACAGCAATCAATGGATTTGTTTACATGATCTCGCTTTTATTCATTTCCCAAACAGTTTTTCTTACGCGTTCAGAACCTGGTATGGCTGGTTAATTCCGAAAATAGTACAACAATCGAAAGGGATATTTACCGTGAGTGAAACCATTCGACAAGAAATTATTAAGACCTACCAAATAAACTCAGCAAAGATTACAGTGGCCGGAAATGGTATTCCCTCCTTTCCCAAAACTTCCTATCCAAAGGAAAAATGGTTGTTGAGTGTAGGTAGTCTTACAGGAAGAAAACAAACCGATAAACTCATTCACGCCTTTTTGCAATGTGATGAATTAGCCGAATATACTTTAATTCATGTGGGCAGTTCGATGACTATTTTCAACTCGCCTGAATTACCATCACATCCCAGACTAAAGCGCTATGCGAATTTGACCGATGACGCCTTAATAGAACTCTATGCCAAATCGGAGCTTTTTATTAGCTATTCCGCCTATGAAGGATTTGGGCTCCCCGTAGCGGAAGCCATTCACTTTGGATGCAAAGTTTTATGTGCTGATATTCCTGTTTATCGTGAACTATTTTCCGAATACGTTTACTTTTGTGCAACTCAAGAACAATCACTAAAACAAGCTTTAGCACATATGCCTCAACAAATCTTACCTGACCTTACCTCGTTCTATGAGAAATTTTCATACGCTCAATCGGCAAGCATCATACTCGAAAAAATAAATGAATGAAAGTAGCTTTGGTTCACGATTGGTTGCGCGTTAATGCCGGATCTGAAAAAGTGGTTCATGAAATGTTGTACATCCTTCGAAATGAGAACCCTTCCTTGTACACACTCTTCAATAAACTTAATAAGAAAGATAGTACTTTGGTTTTACAAGGCATTAAACCGCATGTGAGTTTACTTCAGTACTTCCCCTTTATCAAATTATACTATCGTTATTTACTTCCTGTGTTGCCCTGGTTTATGCAACTGATTCGACCACGACATTACGATTATTACATCTCCTCTTCCCATGCGGTTGGCAAAGGATTTCATGTAGAAAAAAATAAATTGCATGTATGTTATTGTCATACCCCCATGCGTTATGCCTGGTATCTTCATAACGATTACCTCAAGGAGAGCAGTGCTATTCGAAAACTGCTATTGCGTTTTGTAATTCCATTTATACGGAATTGGGATATTAAAACGTCTTCACGGGTTGATTATTTTATAGCTAATTCAAAACATATTCAGGAGCAAATCAAATCTATTTATAACCGCGATGCCACCGTAATTTACCCTCCGGTAAAGGTTGCTAAATTTGCTTTGAATTCAAAACCCCGACAAAATTACTACCTCGCTTTAGGCCGATTTGTTTCCTACAAAAAAATGGCTATTGTAATTGAAGCTTTTCGCCGAATGAACGATAAAAAATTAGTTTTGATTGGAGATGGATATGATGATAAGGAAATTAGAAAGCTGTTAGCAAAAAGTCCGAATATAATTTGGTTGGGCTATCAAGATGATGATCGTTTAATAGAATATATGCAATATGCCAAAGCTTGTATTTTTGCCGCCAAGGAAGATTTTGGTATTATGTGTGTAGAAACGCAAGCTACCGGAACGCCGGTTTTGGCCTTGCGTGAAGGTGGGTATGTAGAAACAGTTCAAGAAGGTTTAAGTGGCTATTTTTTTGATCAACAAAATGCCGAAGAAATAATTTCTGTAGTGCAACATTTTGAAGAAAATCCTTTGAATAATCATGAAGCCATACGGGCATCTGTACTTCCATTTTCAGATGAACGATTCCGTTCGGAGTTAAAATTATTTCTCGATAAAGCCCAACTCGATTATGCAAGTAAAAGGTAAATTAACCGCAGCATGGTTTGACTGGACTTTTCGTTTATTATTCTTATCGTTTGCGTTACCTGCACGTATGCAAACCCTTATCTTGTTCGTTACAAGTGTATTCGTAGGTATTCATTGCTATCAACATAGAACCTCAGAAGCACACAAAAAAATTATTAAACCACTACTACTCGGAACCCCTTTCTTATTTTTTTTAATCTATTTTTTTCTTACACCAACCGCGTCATTACATGCATGGTGGAAGTACACCGAACGTAGTTTGGCCATTTTTATAGTACCATTTATTGCTTATGGTTTAATGAACGCATACCCTCAGGGGTTACGTAAAAACCTAAGTTGGTATGTTATACCCCTTTGTTTACAAGCCTTGCTAGGTGCCGTTTTGTGCTGGTACCATGGCTTTTCGAATGCCGTTGATTTCCGAATTTACTTTGAAACCATCATAGGTAAACATCCTACCTATATGGGTATGCATCTTGCTATGGTGTTGAGTATATTACTGATTCATGGTAAAGCGGCTTGTTTCCAAAAGAAAGAAATAACCATATTTGTTTCCCTTATTACAGGTGTCGTTCTTATTTTATTAGCATCAAAAATAATCTGGGTTGTGGTGGCGTTGATACTACTTGTTTATTTGCTCTATCAATTAAAACGAAAACAAAAACAAGCGCTTCTCATTTTTGGTATTGGTATGCTTCTCCTTGTAGTGGCATGGTTTATACCGTATACGCAGTACCGTATGCAAGAGTTAGTTGTGATGTTTCAATCGAATACGGAACAAAGCGGGTTAAACACTGTTTCGTTGAGAAAAGTACTGCTTCAAATTGATTACAACATATTACAAACGTACGGACTTTGGGGAATAGGCCCGGTGCAATTACAAGCTGAAATAAACAAACAACTCTTGTTCTACGCTTCCGCTACCGGTATTCCAATTGGAAGTTATAATTCGCATAATGAATACTTGAATCAGTGGTTGTGTTTTGGCATACCAGGCTTATTGGTTTTTCTTTCTACCTTATTTCTTTACTGGAAAAAAGCTATTCAACATCAAAACCTCTTGTTCATTTTGGTTTTAGTTATTGTTTGTGTTACGATGCTTACCGAGAATATCTTAACCCGACAACATGGTGTTGTTTTTTATGCCTTATGGCTTGGCTTATTCTATTTTGAAAGAAAGTGGCCTTCTAAAAACTATCCTTGAATATAAAAGGAAATAAAAATCATTCGAGTTGTAAGTCGATCGATGGCTTTATTGGTTGGTTCTCCTACGTTACGTTTAAGTACATTACCTAAACCATTGGATACTTTAATTTCAGGAGAGAAAATAAAGTTGGGATAGAAAAATTCAAAACCCAAACCGAGGTTATAACCAAAATCTATTGGTTTAACCTTAATAATATCATTTGTTTTTTTAGAGTTTGAATTAGCATTGAAATCATAATCGAACTTCCCACCACCGCACACATAAAAGCGAAAATTTGTTTGTCGATCTGATTTGAATTTAAATTCTAAAGGCATGCTAAACAGCACTGATTCAAAGCCACTCGTAAAAGTAGAATCGTTATTTGGGAAATGAAATGTAAGTGACTTCTCCCGTATCATAAATTGAGGTAAGGCTCGAATATCAACAAAATTGGTCAGTTTTAGGTTACCAACAATACCTATTTGGAAGCCCGGTTTCCAAGTTGGTACGATTTGCATAACACTATCAAATTTTGTAAAATATTCCGATTGCTGCACTTTATACTGAGAGGTATTAAACCCTATTGTAATCCCAAAATAGTAAGGCTTAGCCTGATGTTCCGGATTATTCATCCGTTCATCTTGTGCATATGTGCTAGCATATACAAACAAAACTAAAACGAGCAAACTTATTTTTCGGAATGATAAATGGAAGCTATTCCTAAGCTGAGCGTATGGCATTGAGTCTTTTTAAATCCTTGCTGCTGCAATATTACACACATTTCCTTACCTTCCGGAAAAACCGCTACAGAATTTGTGAGGTAGCTGTAAGCTTTGGAACTATGACTAATAAATCGGCCTAAGCGAGGTGTTATATAACGAAAGTAAAATCCGAAAAATTGCTTGAAAGGAAAAATTTTAACTTTTGAAAACTCCAGAATAATAAACTGACCACCCGGTTTCAAGACCCGTTTGATTTCTTGTAAACCCTGCTCCAAGTTTTCAAAATTACGTACACCAAATGCCACGGTTACCGCATCAAACGAATTATCAGGAAAAGGTAAGTTTTCGCTATCCCCTTTTACCAATTCAATCAGCGGATGTAGTTGTTTATCATTCACCTTAACACGACCTATCGATAACATTTGTTCTGATAAATCCAGTCCGATAATTTTTTCCGGATGTAAGGCTTGCAGCGCAATCGCCAAGTCGGCAGTTCCAGTTGCAACATCTAAAATATGCTTAGGCTGAAATGGTTTCAATAAACGAATTACTTTTTTCCGCCACAAAACATCTATCCGCAACGACATAAAACGGTTCAAGAAATCGTATTTCGGTGCGATTTCATCAAACATATGTTCGATTTGCTTCTTCTTATTTAGGTCGGATTGCTGATCCGGTAAAACAGAAATACTCATTAGGCGGCGAAGGTAGCTTATTTAACGCGTAAGCTACTTTACTTTTGTGGCATGGAAATTTATTCGGCTGAATTTGTAATCAGCAATACCGATGTTAGCAAATGCCCCAAACCTTCGTTACCGGAAGTGGCTTTTATAGGACGAAGCAATGTGGGCAAATCATCGCTCATCAACATGCTAGCAAATAAAAAAGATTTGGCCAAAACATCATCTACCCCCGGAAAAACGCAATTAATTAATCATTTCATACTGAATAAAAACATGTATTGGGTTGATTTACCAGGGTACGGTTTCGCGAAAGTGTCGCAGAATCAGCGAAGACAATGGACTAAAATGATTTGGAATTATATTGAGCAACGGGAAAATCTCATGACTCTTTTTGTACTAATTGATAGTAGACATAACCCTCAGGCTATTGATTTAGAATTTATTAATTCGCTCGGCGAAAAAGGAATTCCGTTCACCATTCTTTTTACCAAAACAGATAAAAGCACGCAAAAAGAAGTAAGTGCTAACATAGATGAATACAAACATCAATTGTTAGAGCGATGGGAAACGCTTCCGCCCATGTTTGGCACATCCGCTATTAAACGAAATGGACGTAAGGAAATTTTGAAGTTTATGGATGAACTTCACGGAAGTTGGAAAAATACTAAAACGGAAATTTAGTTCCGTTTTTAGCCACGAAACTTACAACATCTTTTACGGTACCACCTGCGTTAAAACTATTCATTTTTGTAGCAGGAATTTGGTATGCGCTTCCGAGAAGGTTTTTGAATTTTGAAATTTGATCTGCAGTGGTCAGAATTTGATTCAGATTGGAAAGCAGGTTTACTTTACCCACGCTTCCTTTAAGTCCTTCTTGAACTAAAAACCCACTAAGATGTTTTAAAATTCCTTTCGATAAATTGTAATAAAATGGGTTACCGCTTAGTTGAGAAACTTTAGTAACCGATGAAAAACTGCGGTATTCATTACAACTGCTAAACGAAATTAAGCCTAGGGTTGTAACAACGAGAATGAGTTGTACTTTTTTCATTGTCAGGATATTACGCAGGCGAAAGTAATCGTTTTTTTTAGTTTCTGCAATACCAAAAACAATTAACCGTGAACCATTTTATTGGCACAACTACTACTGGCGAACGCTTCGGGTTTAGCTTTAAACGCAAACCCCATTCCGAGTATATAGCCCATTGCTTCTTTAAGTGCTTCATTACTTTTGAACTGTGCATTGGTATTTATATCGGCATGCACTTCCATATCAATATCGTACTCGGTAAATAAGTTACACAAAGCATAGGCAATTTCAATACTCTTGGCAACTTCCATCAACATGCGTTCTTTGATAGAATAACACAAACCGGATTTTTCATTATGGATTAGCATAAACCCACCACGTCCTTCTCGAAGAAAAACAATGACCGTTGCAAATTCTGTTTCTGAACCTTTAACCTGACTATCTGTACCAATACATACTTTGAGTCGGTTACCCGCTTCCGCTTCAGCAAGAATAATTTTTTCTACGGCTTGATAAATGGGTTCTGTGATAAGTTCACCGTTGAATTTTCGCCAAAGCATACCGTCAATTTTAATTGAATGTACTGCTAATACGGTTTGCGTAAGTTACCAAACGCTTATCTTTTCTTCACGGGTTTACCACAAACCATTGATTAGTAAAGCGATGGTACAACCTTTAATAATCTGAATATGATTTTTCTGAGCTAGAAATTCCAACTCAGGGTTTTCAGTTCCCGGATTGAAAACAATTTTCTTCGGTTTTAACGACAAGATATAGTCGTAATATTTTTTTTGTTTTTTAGCAGAAAGAAAGATAGACACAATATCTGCTGTTTGATTCGTTTGAATTTCTTCATGAACTTGAATGCTGTCTACAGTTCCCTTTTTTTGTCCAATGGCACTTACCTGTAATCCTCTGTTTAACAACAACTTAATAGCCGAATAGCTGGTTCGGTTGATGTTGTCTGAGGCGCCAAGTACTAAAATTTTATCGTTCGTCATTTTAATAAATCGTGTTTCCAAATACTACCTTTTCAAATAGCATGCCAATTCATAAAGCCTCTCTTTACGCCTTCTCCTTATTAACACTTCAATCAGATTTAGAATCCTCCGAATTCGAGCTTTTATTGGCTCAGATTCAATTATTTATTATGAAATTTGAGCGTTCAAAAGAATAAAAAATATGTTGCGAGTGGGGATAACTGGTGGAATTGGAAGTGGCAAGACTACCGCTTGCCGAATTTTTACGGTGTTAGGCATTCCAGTTTATAATGCTGATAGCGAGGCCAAAAGATTATACGATACCAACGAAGCGTTAAAAGCGGCTATCAAGCAAACCTTTGGAGAGCACCTTTACCCAAACGGAAATTTTTCCGCTGAAGTGATGCGCGATCTATTAAAGCAAAAACCTGATCAACTTCCTGTGTTAAACGCTTTGGTGCATCCTAAAGTAAAAGAACACAGCGAAAACTGGTTCAACGTTCAAACCACTCCCTATGCAATTAAGGAGTCGGCTTTACTGGTTGAAAGTTTAGCTTACAGGCAGCTTCATAAAACCATCTTAGTGAGCGCTCCTGAAACAATACGTTTTAAACGCATTCAGCATCGTGATTCGATTAGTGTTTCGGATATTGAATTCAGAATGAAACATCAATTCACGGATGAACAAAAACGCAGTTATTGTGATTATGAACTCGTCAATGATGAGTTGCAAGCGTTAATACCTCAAGTATTAAAACTTCATGAAGAACTTACACAGCAAGCACACTTAACGCCGTAACGAAACGTTTTCATCGCCTTGTTGATACGGTAAATAGGTTACAATAAACTGAAACATCTCGTCGGTGGTTTTCATACTACCCATATTATCACGAATTTCACGCGGCGGATGATAAGGATTGAAGGGATTATTTGCGGTATTATCAAACACACCCTCTACAACGATTATCGTACCAGCTTTCAGCGGCAATAGCTTTTCGAAGGTGTAAAAATTCTGCCAATTAAAATTCCATTTTGGAATATGGATTAACGGAATAGTATCTCCTCCATCCGGCGGAAGGGCATAAGCCTTGAAACTCTTTCCTAACAAGTGCATGTGCGGATTAATTGTTACCAAGGAAATCGCACGAGGTAATTTGTATCGTGTGGTATAGGTAGAAATTTTTCCCGGAGGTATAATTAAATCAGGAATTATGGGTGAAACGCCTAGCGTTCCCATTTGAAATTCCTGAAACGGTCGGGCTGGCGGATTTTTAGCGAAAAAAATATTAATGTATGAACTATCCCAAACATTTTTTGCAGATGGCCCGTAATGCAAATCGGCTAGCAGAAACGCATTCTTGCGATTGAGTTTCCAACCGCCGATGCCATCAGGGTATTGTTGTGCAATTACGCCGGGCAAATAGTTAACTACCGATTTCGATAAGGTAGGATAGCTTCCATCATCCTGTAAAATTCCTATTTTCTGATAAGCCATTTTAATCGTGCTGTCGAGTTTCATGGGTGAAACTAAATCGCCATCAAAAACATTTTTCTTTTTTGTAAAATCAAACTTCACCATATCGCCATTCACATGATGTACTACCTCGGTATTTCCGGGTACAAATTCAACGGCTCTCATGAAGGTATCTTGAGGTATTTCAAACGGAACTTTTATTAACAGAAATTGATCTTCATAATCATCCTTTAGCTGAATAGGTTTTATTGGAATCCGCAAATCGGGTACTCCTAATAAAGAACCTTCCGGAAATTTAGGTATGGCGGGTATGCGACTACTATCACCTAAGGCACAACCTGTTTTTACCCATGTTTCAAACAGATTAATTTCGTTTTGGGTAAGAATATTCTCTCCAACAAAATGTCGATACTTCGGATCCGCAGGCCAAGGAGGCATGATACGCTGTTGCATCGTAAATAAACTTTGCGCGGAGCTAAGTTTTACATCTTCGTAGGTGAGTAAATTAAAATGACCGATTTGATTAGGCCTATGGCATGGCGAACAACTTCGGTAAACCATCGGAGCAATATCATCAACAAAGGTTACCTGCTTCTCTTTGCACGAAAACAGTATTAGCACGAGGCAGAGTGCGCCAATATAAGTTTTCATGTTTTTCGGTTTTTATTTACGATAATACTACTATTCAATTCGAAACCTATTAACACAATGTGAGCCATATAATTAATCCACAACATAAAAATTATAAGCGTACCAATGGAACCATAAATCTTATCGTAATTCACCAAATTATTCACGGCATAAAAAAACAACATGGTTAGAAGTAACATGAGGGAGGTGGCAATAATGGCTCCCGGATTAAAGAAGCGAATACGTTGCTGACTCGATATGCCGTATTTATAAATCATACATATGGTAACTAACATCATGAAGGTTACCAACAAGAAGGTAAGCGATTTCAAGAACAACAAATTACGCATAAATACCCATGCTGTTTTTTGTGCAAACCAAGCCTGAAAAATCAACACAGCAATGGTAGTAAGTCCTACCACAATTAGTAACAAGGTGAGCAAAATAGCATACATCCTTCGTTTAAACCCATTGCGTTTTTTGAATCCGGGAAGTCGTTTTTCAAAATTATTCATCAAAGCCATCATGCCATTACTGGAGTAGAATACGGTTAGCAACACAGAAAACGATAAGAGTACATTCTTTTTGTGCGTAATAAAATCGGTCATCACTCGGCTAATTGAATCCTTAATTTTATCGTTTGGTGAAAGTAAGTTTAACACATCGTGAATTCCGCTAAGAATTTTTTGTTCCGGTAAGGGCAAATACGGTATTAAAGTAAAAAAGAACAAGAGCAGCGGTGGAAGTGCCATGATGAATGAAAACGAAATCGAATTCGCGCGGGAGGCAAACCGAGAAGAGAATATTTCCTTTCTGAAAAAATTGAGTGAATCATACAGCGAAACGCCTTCAAATCCGGGTGGATACAATCGTTGTAACCAATGCAAAAAAGTTTGCACCGGTTTAGAGCGTATAATATAATATTCAATTCGAGTCAATTAAAAGATTGGCAACGAAGATAATCGCTCTGTTTATTTTATTCCTCTTTCGTTCAAGGCTTTCTGATAGCGACGAGCATTTTCTTCATGTTCAGATAAGGTTGCGGCAAAATTTGAATATCCTGAAAAATCTTCCCGTGCACAGAAATATAAATACGTTGTAGTGGGTGCATCTAACACAGCATCAATCGTTTCTTCCATTGGCGTGCAAATAGGGCCGGGTGGCAACCCCTTATTCAAATAGGTATTATAGGCTGTAGGAATTTGGGTATGCACTTTCAAAATGCGTTTCAAACCGAAATTATTCAAGCCGAATTTCAACGTAGGATCGGCTTGCAATGGCATACCGATTCGCAATCGATTGAGGTAAGTACTGGCAATCTTATATTTATCTTCCTTCTTTAATGTTTCTTCATCAACAATGGAAGCGATGGTCATTATCTGAGCTTTGGTATATCCTAATTTTTTAGCCTTTTGCACGCGTGTTTCATTCCAGAATCGAGCTTGATATTTGGTAATTTTTTCCATCACTTTGCTTGCAGGGGTATTCCAATACACTTCATATGTATTCGGCATGACCACACATTGTAATTGGTTGCTATCGATACCTAAACTGTCAAGCCAAGTCGGATTATATACTACTGCTTTAAAATCGTTCGTGTCTGCTTCGAGAGGAAGTGCAAGCTTACGCAGGATGTCACGATTGGTTCGCAACTTAGTAATTACCAATTTCACCGGTTCCTGAGCCCCGCTTCGTAGCATTCGAACAATCGCATAGTTACTCATGCCTTGTTGAATGGCATACTTACCCGGATGGATTGAAGATGGCAACCCCATGCTTTGTGCCATTCGTTCAAACGATGCTCTATTTTCCAAATACCCTCCTGAATCTAATCCGCTCAGGAGTTTTTGATAATCCGATCCGGTGGAAACATAGAAATATTTTTTATTTTCAGAAAACGCGGTGTTTGAACTGAAGTATTTCCAATAGAGGTAACTGGAAGCAACCACCGCGAGTAACAAAATGAGGTAAATAAATACCGATTTCTTCTTCATACATTTAGGCTAAGCCAACCAATCGATGGCATTTTGATATAACATTTTTTCCTTCTGTTCTGTTGTAAGATTGAACTGCTCGATAATTTCACCCGGAAGGTGTTCCCCTAAAGGGAAGGGGTAATCACTTCCACAACAAATTTTCTTTTCTCCCATGGTTTTTAATAAAAGTTCGAACGACAGCGGATCGTGCACCAAACTATCTACCCAAAAACGACCTAAGTAATCTCTTGGGTTCACCGGATTATCTATGGCACATAAATCAGGACGTACTTTCCAACCATGCTCTACTCTTCCCACAGTAGCCGGAAAAGAACCTGCACCATGGGCAAATGCAAATTTTAATTTCGGAAATTTTTCAAAAACACCACCAAAAATTAAACTACAAATTGCGCGCGATGTTTCGGCAGGCATGCCAACTAACCAAGGTAGCCAATATTTAAGTATATCGCCTTCTCCCATCATTTCCCAAGGATGAATAAAAATGCTGCAATTCAATTCCTGAGCAGCTTCCCAGAACGGATGGAATCGGGAATCACTCAAATTAAGCTGATTAACATTAGAACCAATTTCGATACCCGGCATCTTTAATTCGTGCACGATGCGTTCCATTTCCCGAATAGCCAGATCAATATCTTGAAGCGGCACGGTTCCTAAACCAATGAAACGATCAGGGTGCAAATCAACACATTGCGCAATATGATCGTTGAAGAAACGTGACGTTTCCAAGCCATGCTCGGGTTTTGCCCAATAATTAAATAATACCGGAATTGTTGAGAGCACCTGCATATCAACGGATGTTTTCTCCATATCCACCAATCGTTCCCGTGGTTCCCAGCAATTAGGTTCAATTTCCCTGAAAAATTTATCGCCCTTCATCATGCGCGCATTACAACAACCAACATGATCTTTTTGATGCACTTGTTCTAAATGAATAAACTCACCATAACCGAATTTTTCAAACCAATTTGGAATTTTTTCCGGAAGAATATGCGTGTGTATATCGATCTTTTTCATGAAGGATGTAAAAGTAAGTTCTTTGGTGAACAATTTACAATGAACAGTGAACAATGAATAATTTACAATGAATAATGAACAATGAAAAATGAATAATAAATTTCTCTTGAAACCATTGATCTGTGTAATCCGTTTCATCCTTAATAATCCGTGATTCAGACAATTAACAATGAACAATTAACAATGAAAAATGAATAATAAATTTCTCTTGACACCATTGATCTGTGTAATCCGTTTCATCCTTAATAATCCGTGATTCAGACAATAAACAATGAACAATTAACAGTGAACAGTGAATAATGTAGTGTTTGTAATGAATCCTTAGAAGGGAGCGGTAAGTTTATCATCCGAAGCATACTAGTATTTTTTTTGAATCGGTTCGGGATTTATTGCTTAGACAAGTTGCTTAATTGTAATTATTTGCTTTTATTTTCTCAATATGTTGGTCACCATAATCACACTATTGATTGCTCATTGTTCACTGTTCATTATTCACTGTTCATTGTTCACTGTTCATTATTCACTGTTCATTGTCAATTGTTTTGTTTCTTTACATCATGACCGATGCACAATTTGATGATCTTTTACCATCGTTCTTGCAGAGCAAAAGCAAACAACATTTCACCCCTTTTTCGATAATTCAGAAGGCGGCTTCTTTTTTGTGTTCCGACCCGAATGCCTCGATTGTTGATATTGGTTCCGGCGTTGGAAAATTCTGTTTAGAAGCTGCTCGTTTGTACCCTACTTGTTCTTTTTATGGCATTGAAATACGCTACGATCTTTTTGAAATAGCGAATTTCCTCAAAAAAAAATTGAAGCGTTCTAATGTCGAATTTATTCATGCGGATATGAAATCAATACCCTTTCATTCTTTTAATCATTTCTATTTGTTCAATCCGTTTCATGAGAACATTGAAACAGAAAATGCCTTGGATGAAGCACTAGTTTTAAACGAAAAAAACTACTTAAGCTATTCAGGCTATTTATACCGTCAACTGAAACGCCATCCACTCGGTACACGCATTGCATCCTTCCACATGCCGGAGGCTTCCTTCCCCGAAACATATATGGTTGTAGATGCTCATTTCGATAATCATTTATTGTTTCTTGAAAAAATTCAATAACAACGCCCAACGCTCGCATTCCTTTTACTATCCTATATTTGTGTCGTGAAATTTTTAAAACTCATTGCCGTTCTGTTTCTAATGTGGTCGCTTACTTCGTGTGAGAAAACCATCAATATGAATATCACACAAGGAAGTAAAGATATCGTAGTAGAAGGTGTTATCGAAACGAATCAACAACCCTATGTTACCTTATCGAACAGTATCGGTTTTTTTGATAAAATTGATCTTAATAGTATTCAGTACATAAAAAATGCCGACGTGCATGTGTATGATTTAACCTCCGGCAAATCGGTTAAATTAAAAGAATACACGATTGATACAACCATTGGCGAAAACCATTTTTCGTTCTCGGTGTATGGCCCCGACATAAACGACCCCGATGCCATGAGTTTCGTTGGTATCGAAGAACATTTCTATCGCATGACCATTCAAACGGATAGTAAATTCTGCGAAGCCTATACCAAAATTCCTAAAGCCATTGCGCTTGATTCTATTTGGCTTGAACCCATACCCGGTAAAGAAACTGAATTCAAATCGTTCAAAGGTTTATACATCGATCCAGATACCTTTGGCAACTGTTTAAAATATCAAACCCTCAATCATAAGCGCATCAAAACCGGTGAAGTGGAAATGTATTACGATCCATTTACACTCGCTTACGACGATGCTATTATCAATGGCACCTCCTTTCCAATTACCTTTGATTTGGGCTATGATAAAACACAGAATTACGAAGGCGAAGAATTATTTAATCAGGCTTATGTTCGTCCGGGTGATACCGTTACACTAAAATGTCAAGCCATCGATCGCAATTCATATAAATTTTGGAGCGGACTTAACATTTCACAAAACAGTGTGGGTAATCCGTTTGCCACTCCGCTTAAAATACAAGGGAATGTGAGTAATGCTTTAGGAGCGTTTTGTGGCTATGGCGTTAGTTATTTTACCCTAATTGACTCACTTTAACGGAATCGTTTCGTAGAAAATAATTCCTAAACTTCGGCGGATAACCTCCTCTGAATACCCCTTATTTCTTCAAATAATCTAATTGTTCTTTTTGTTACACAATTCTCCGTTTTCAATATATACCTTTGCGCAAAATTTTCTAGATGTCAAACGAAATGGAGCACGTTAAAGTACTCATTATTGGTTCCGGCCCAGCGGGTTACACAGCAGCTATTTATGCTAGTCGCGCTAACTTACACCCTGTATTATACCAAGGTTTACAACCGGGCGGGCAATTGATGATTACTACGGAAGTGGAGAATTACCCTGGTTATCCGGATGGTGTAATGGGCCCGAAGATGATGATGGAATTTGAAGAACAAGCTAAGCGTATGGGCGCTGATATTCGATGGGGATTTGCATCTAAAGTAGATTTTTCGGAACAACCTTATAAAGTTCAGATCGACGAAGAAAAATGGATTAGCGCCGACAGTATTATCATCTCAACCGGTGCGAGTGCCAAATGGTTAGGAATTCCTAAAGAAGAACAACTCGCATCAACCGGTGGCGGCGTAAGTGCATGTGCAGTATGCGATGGTGCCTTTTATAGAGGAAAAGAAGTTGCCATCGTTGGAGCCGGCGATACTGCTTGCGAAGAAGCGATGTACCTCAGCAAACTGTGTTCTAAAGTGCACATGATGATTCGTTCACATAAAATGCGCGCTAGTGTTATTATGCAAGAACGTGTTTTAGCAACACCAAACATTCAGGTGTATTGGGATACAGTAATTGATGAAATTGTTGCCGAAGAAAAAATTCAAGCACTGAAAGTAAAACAAAATGAAACGGGGGCTATTACAGAAATTCCCGTGAGTGGTTTGTTTGTTGCCATAGGACATAAACCGAATAGTGACATATTTAAACCATGGATAGACATGGATGAAACTGGTTATATCACCACGATTCCCGGAACAACAAAAACGAATATTGCCGGTGTATTTGCAGCTGGTGATGTTCAAGATAAAAATTACCGACAAGCTGTAACGGCGGCCGGCAGCGGTTGTATGGCTGCTTTAGATGCCGAACGCTACTTAAGCGAACATGGTCTGCATTAATTTTCAAATTTTAAACGCCCCTTCAACATGTCATATATTGTAGTTGAGAAAAAAGATAACATCGCTCGAATCACCTTAAACCGTCCGGATAAATTCAATAGCTTTTGTAGAGCAATGGCTCTTGATTTACAAAAAGCAATCGATGAAGCTGCTTCCGATAAAACTATACGCTGTATTTATTTAACAGGTAATGGCAAGGCATTTTGTGCCGGACAAGATTTAGCTGAAGCTATTGAAGACAACGGAATTAGTTTAGCTCAAATTGTTGCAGAACATTATAACCCCATTATCGAACGAATTCGTGAAGTTAATTTACCGGTGATATGTGCTGTTAATGGCGTGGCAGCCGGCGCCGGCGCTAATATTGCTATTTGCGGTGATATTGTGGTTGCTAAAGAATCCGCTTCCTTCATTCAAGCTTTTAGTAAAATCGGATTGGTACCTGATAGTGGTGGTACGTTTTTCTTACCGCGTTTAATAGGCTTTCAAAAAGCATCAGCTCTGATGATGCTAGGCGATAAAATCAGTGCCCTTGAAGCAGTGCAACTTGGGATGATCTATAAGAGTTTCCCGGATGATTTGTTCGAAGATGAAAGCTGGAAGCTTGCTCAAACCATAGCCTCTATGCCAACGAAAGGATTAGTGCTTACCAAAAAATTGTTGAATGCATCCTATGCTAATAATCTCCACGATCAATTAGCATTCGAAGGGAAACTACAAGTTCAAGCTTCTGAATCGTATGATTACAACGAAGGAGTGACTGCTTTTTTAGAGAAGCGCAAACCCGTGTTTAAGGGAGAATAAAAAAGCCAAGCCTCCACTATTCTTGGGATTCTATGTTAGCAATACGCATTGAATAGTTTATAAGACACGTGGATGTAACCAATTATTTTTTCTGAATCGTATAATACGCACAAGTAGTTAGGAAGTTGCGTATGAAAGGAATCGCCCCGAAGAGCCAATTTTGCTTTCGAGGTTTCAATCCAAATTTAAACTTGTAAATTGGATTTATCAGAAACCACTGTCTGCTTACAATTTGGTAACCCGTATTTTTTACTATGCGTTCAAAACGTTCTATACTGATGGCGGTTTCCTTAATTTCCTTTTGTTGTTCAATTAAATTCTCCGATTCACCCATCGCTTTCAAAAACCATAAATAAGGTTTCATAGGCAGAATATGATAATATGGTAGTTTAGAAGCAAGTTTGGATTTACAAAGTTGCTGATGACCTCCGAATGGCATATACCAAGGCGGAAAACCGAAAAATATCTGTCCTTTCGGTTTCAATAATTTCTTCATAAACGGGATGAAGGCTTCCTGATCGGGAATATGTTCTATCACATCTTTCAACAGGATCAAATCGAAATATTCTGAATACGTTGATTGAAAATCCTGATCAAACACATTTTTATTCCAAAGTTTGAGATTCCCTTGTTTTATTTCTTCCGATAAAAAATCGTTGCCTAAAACAATACGAATATCATCTAAATCAACACCAAGGCATTCGCAGCCTCTATCTACAAAAGGTTTCAATACACCTCCTTCTCCACATCCAATTTCAAGAACTCGAGTACCCTTTTGGATGGTTAAAGATTGTTCAACAAAAGGTAGAACATAGTTTAAGCTATTATCGACCTGTTGATCGAATCGCATTTTATGATTCAGATGATGTTCTAACACAAGCGCATTTTATGACTGCAAATAAATACCGTATTTCAGGAAAAGACAAATTTGAAATCAAGCTTCGCTCTGCAACGATGATGAAACTATCTGCTTAAAGTCAATTTAAGGGTATAATCGCAACTTTGGCATGATATTTCGGCAAAAAACAGCCGTCAGAACTATCTCCATGCATATTCAAGTGCTTTATCCGGAAAAAAATGAATATTTTTAAATTTCGTTACAGATCAAAATAACTTTTAAAACAAGATCAATGGTTTCACAATTACAATTTACATCACGTTTAAATCCCTTAAGAACCTTGGGGTTACTAGCCTTATTGTTTTTTAGCAGTATGTACCAATCCTATGCAGCATGCGATTTACCGACCAATTTAGCTGCGAATAATATTAGTGGTTCCTCCGCTTTTCTTACTTGGACGGCTACGGCAAATTTCTACAGTATTCGTCATCGAATCAAAACACCACAAGGTCCGTGGATTAATTCATCCTCCACACCGGCTTCTAAATTAATTGTTGGCTTGCTACCGAATACAACGTATGAATATCAAATTCAAGCGCATTGTTCCGGCACGCCTGCCACCAGCGGATTTACACCAAGTGCCGAATTTACGACAGGTGACGCGTGTGTAGCACCAACCAATTTGCAGGTTTATAATATTAAAGGCACCAGCGCCTTTTTGGAATGGACGGGGCCGCCTAATGCGAGTTTCTATCATACCCGAATTCGAATAGCATCACCTCAAGGACCTTGGATAAACACCACCAATACAGGTATGGTTAAAATTTACTCTAACTTATTACCAAGTACTACGTATGAATTTCAAGTTGCTACAATGTGTGTGAATGATCCTGCACAAAGTGTTTATTCAACCATTATTCAATTCACTACTTGCGCTGCAATCATCCCTGACATTTCTTTGTCGGCATCTAACAATTCCGTTTCCGTACCTGGTATATCCTGTGCTACCGAACCTTTAAATCATGATTCATCGAATTCTATTTTTGTTGAAGGCTGTAAGAACATTGCCGGCATTGCCGATACTACACCCGGAAATATTCTAGGTTCAACAACGATGTGCAGTAAGGTAGTTACGTACGTTGATAGTACAACCGATATTAATTACCGCTTTGGGCCACGTTCGTACACGGTAACACCAACGAATAATGGCAAGGCAACCTTATTGCTTTTCTTCACGCAACACGATTTTACAGTTTATAATAATGCTACTAGTACAGATGATTTTCTCCCCTTACCGAGTTCAGGAAATGCTGCTGATACCGCTATTCCAAATTTCCGTATCATTCATGTTGACAATAATGTAGTTACGAAGTATAGTCCGACTTTAGTTTGGGATGCCACGTATAATTTATGGTACACTATTCTTCCAATGAATCAAGTTAAAGGAACTTATTACTTCGGAACCGTAGGTGCATGTACAGGAACGGTAAACTTTAATTTGGCAGTTACGAATACAACAGGGTTCAATACTATAGCAACCTGGACTCCGGTTACTACTATTCCTCCGGGATGGTATCGTTTCCGCATTCGTGAAATCAATTCAAATACTTGGACTTTATTAGGAACCTCGAATTATAATACGTCAACTAAGTTGATACAGAATTTATCACCGCTTACCACTTACGAAATTCAAATGCGTAAGTATTGTAATTCATCCTTGGTTAGTCCTTGGAGTCAGGGTGTGATATTCACCACGCCGTATACCTGTTATGTTCCAACGGGAGCAGGTGTAACCAATATAACCGCTACCAGTGCAAAAATATCTTGGCCTGTAGTACCTGATGCTGCGTATTATATACTACGCTATAAAGCTACCACATCATCAACTTGGATAAGTGGTTCGGTAATACCCAATACAAAAACCTTACTTGGTTTAACACCTGGTAAAACCTACGAATATCAATTAGCAACACACTGTACAGGATCTACCGTAACAGGACCATTTAGTACGTCGGCTTATTTTACAACGGCTGGTTCGCGAGAAGCGCAATCCGAAACCTCCTTGGCAGCTGATGAAATGACGGATATAATTTATCCGAATCCTACTACCGGTGATATTCATCTTCGATTTAATGCAACCATGCAACAGGAATATACGTTGAAACTGTATGATATGACAGGTCGCTTGGTGAAGCAACAAGTAATGCCTTCAATCGAAGGAAGTAATGAGTTCGACTTTACCATCGCACAGCTAAGTAACGGATTGTACATTGCTCAATTATTTAATGAAGAATCGTTAGTGTACACAACGCGCTTGGAGAAAAAATAAATCTGCTATTTACAACTCTCAATACAACAAACTACGGCTTCGGCTGTAGTTTGTTTTTTTATACTAGGGTAGTCTTCGGAAAAGAGTTAACCGCAGTGAGTATTCAAGCATAAAACATAGTAAACTGAATAGGGCGTACGGAAAAAACAATTCTGCATAGCGTTTATAACTACTTATTTCAATTTTAGTTTTCTCCATTTTATCAATATCGTTATAGATAGCGCGAAGTGAGTTTGTATTGGTAGCGCGGAAATAATTAGCCCCTGTTTCTTTGGCGATTTTCTTGAGAAGTTCCTCATCAATTTGAACCGGCATTTGTTGCATTTGAATATTACCAAAGGCATCAGGCACGGGGTATGGCGCCGTTCCTTCAGAACCCACCCCAATCGTGTACACTCTAATTTTGTACGCCTTTGCAATTTCAAGTGCGGTAATCGGATCAATGAGTCCGGTGTTGTTAACGCCATCGGTAAGTAGAATAATTATTTTACTTTTTACCTTACTGTTGCGTAACCTATCCACTGCAGTTGCCAAACCCATTCCGATAGCGGTTCCATCTTCCAATAAACCACTACGAATACTTTGCACATGTTCTTGTAGAATATTTTGGTCTGTTGTTAATGGACATTGCGTAAAACTTTCTCCTGAAAATATGACCAACCCTACCCGATCGGTTACGCGATTTGCGATGAACTCTGAGGCAACTTTTTTGGAAGCTTCCAAACGGTTTGGTTGAAAATCTTCCGCTAACATCGACCCGGAAATATCCATACTCAAAACAATATCAACCCCTTCGCTATCGATGCTTTCATTAATTTGTGTGTGTTGTGGCCGAGCTAATGCAATAATTAAAGCCACTAAACATAACAGACGTAAACCAAGCAATACCCCTTTACGATAAGATTTAAAATTCCTACTTACACCCTGTAAGGTGGAAACCTGTAATGCAATTTGCTTTTTACCGCGCACCTTCCATTCCCAAAAAAGAAGCAACGGAATTGATAAGAATAGAAAAAAATATTCCGGATTAGCAAAGGTGATATGGGCGAAATCCAAATACTTCATCACGCAGGAGTGGTTTGTTGATTTTGGTATTTTTTATATGATTCCTTCACTACTTCCGTAGTTAATTCCAAATAGTGCAAATGTTCTTCTGCCGATGGTGTTCCTTTCGCAAACTTAACCATATCGGCACTTTCTAAAACCTGACGTAACGATGAACGAACATTGGCCAAGGCTTTGTGTTTCTTCACATCGTGCATAATTTCAGAGGATGTTTTCTCCAAGGAATCAATGCCAAATTGTTGCTCTAAATAATGTCGTAACACATCCGTAAGTTGCGTATAGTATGTTTTTAATTCCCCTTGCTCAAACAAAGCTTCTTCTTTTATTTTCTGAAGTTGTTGAAGGGCAACTTCATACGGTGTTAACTTTGGTGCTGCTGGAACTTTCGATTTAGCTTCCTTCCAGGCTTTGTATTTTCTCCAACCAAAATAAAAGAGCATAACAAGAGCCAGAAAAATCAAAACGTAGGCACCAATTTCCAATGCTATATCCTGCCAAGGACGTTCAGCACCGCGCACATCGGTAATGGGTTTGAAGGGTTTAGACGTATCAACTAACGGTGCACTCACATCAATCCATAACGAATCTGTTCTTTTTACTTCAGAAGCCTGACCGGTTTTCGATTCAATTTCAAAAGTGAAGGAGGGTATATTCCAACGCCCTGAATCAAAATGTGTAATTATATAACGTTGATGGTATTCGTTGATTTCTCTTTTGAAAATAGTATCCGGTTTTTCACGACGAACTATCTCAAAACCATTCATCGAATCCGGAACCTGAGGAAAGCGAACAATAAAACGTTGCGGATCGTAGGTTGCAGAAATATCTAATTGAATCGCATCCCCAAGCTGTATGTTCTGTTTATCTGTTTTCGCACGAACATCAACCTGTTGTGCTTGCAACAGAAGTGATGAATAACATAAAAACAGAAAACAAAACAAGCCTCTTCTCATACTTAACCCATTCTGCTTTTAAAAAATACTTGCAATCGTTTCACATAATCTTCATGCGTTGCAATACTGATTAACTCCGCCCTACTTTTTGAGAAAATATCTTTGGTGGCCTTAACATGCTGTTCGAATTTCTTTTGATATTGTTGTCGAAATGCCAATGAACTGGTGTTTACTTCAACGAGTTCGCCTGTTTCAAAATCCTGAAGCTGAATTACACCAACATCCGGCATAGTGGCATCCAGTTGATCATAAACATGCATACCTATTACATCATGTTTTTTACCGGCAACTTGTAAACCTTCTTTATAATTACCACTATAAAAATCAGACAGTACAAAAAGAATAGTTCGTTTCTTCATGATTCCATTCAAAAATCGGAGGGCTTCATGAATATTTGTTTGGGCACCCCGATGCGGTTTCATAGTCAATAACTCACGAATAATAAATAAAATATGACTTTTCCCTTTTTTAGGAGGAATGTAACGTTCCACTTTATCGCTAAAGAAAATAACACCTACCTTATCGCCATTTGTAATAGCCGAAAACGATAACACCGCACATAATTCCGTAATCAAACCGCGCTTATCCGTTTTGGTTGAACCAAATAAAGAGCTTGCAGAAATATCTACCATCAAGAGGAGTGTAAGTTCACGTTCCTCTTCAAATATTTTCACGAAGGGGGCATTAAAACGAGCGGTAACATTCCAATCTAGACTTCGTACATCATCACCATAAGCATATTCACGCACTTCACTAAAACTCATTCCTCTGCCTTTAAACGCACTATGGTATTCACCACTAAAAATATGATTGCTTAAGCCCTTCGTTTTAATTTCAATTTGTCGAACACGTTTCAGAATATCCGACGTACTCATATCATCCAGCAACATGTTAGTTGCCGGTGGAGTAACTGATGATGATTTCTTACCGAATAATTTCTGAAACATAAATTGGAAATCTACTAAGGAACCTCTACTGCATTTAATATCTCACTCACCAGCATTTCGCTATTCATGTTCTCTGCTTCAGCTTCATACGTAAGTCCAATGCGATGGCGCATCACATCCATACAAACAGCACGTACATCTTCCGGAATTACATATCCTCTTCGTTTAATAAACGCGTAAGCTTTAGCTGCAAGTGCTAAATTAATACTAGCACGAGGCGAGGCACCATACGCGATTAATGGTTTTATTTTTTGAAGCTTATAAGCTTCCGGTGTTCGTGTTGCAAAAACAATATCGAGAATATACTTTTCTATTTTCTCATCCATGTAAATCTCACGCACTAATTTTCTTGCTTCCAGAATTTCTTGTGGTGAAACCGTAGGTTGAATAGGAGCCTGACCTCCAGGATGAATATTTTGTCGAATAATTAATCGCTCTTCTTCCATTTGAGGATAGCCAACTACAATCTTCAACATGAAACGATCTACCTGAGCTTCCGGGAGCGGGTAAGTACCTTCTTGCTCGATTGGATTCTGCGTGGCTAGCACCAAAAAGGGTTCTTCTAATTTAAAGGTAGAATCGCCAATCGTAACTTGCTTTTCTTGCATGGCTTCTAATAACGCACTTTGTACTTTAGCGGGGGCACGATTAATTTCATCCGCTAAAATAAAATTAGCGAACACCGGCCCTTTGCGTACTTGAAACTGATTTTGTTGTGGATTATAAATCATGGTTCCTACCACATCCGCAGGAAGAAGATCCGGCGTAAACTGTATGCGAGAGAATTTACCACTGATAGCGGTAGCCAGCGACTTAATAGCTAGTGTTTTGGCCAATCCCGGAACCCCTTCCAAGAGTACATGCCCTTGTGCTAGTAAACCAATCATGAGTCGTTCAAGCATGTATTTTTGTCCTACAATTGACTTATTCAATTCCAGGTTTAACATATCTATAAACGCGCTCTGCTGATGTATTTTTTCATTAAGCTGACGGATGTCCAAATTTTCCATGCAAGGGTTTTTTAAGCGGGCTCAAAAATAGGAGTTCAGGAGTTAAAATGGATGTTAAATATGATCGTAAGAAGCAACAACGTAACGAATTCAAAAATCATGGAAACACCCTTACGGCCACGATATCATCCTAACGCCGAAAGTTACTAGAGGAAAAACTAAAACACAACAAATTAATATGTCGATTGAATTGCATTAATGCGCCGCTGAGGAATCTGCATCATAATTAATGCCTTGTTTAGCCAAAGTATTTTTTGCAAAGAAACCATACCACGCCAAAAACAAAAAGCATACAACGGCTACCCAATACGATTGATGTGTACCCATTGCATCGGCCATTGCTCCTTGTACCAAAGGAATCATGGCTCCTCCGAAAATCATCATGATTAATAAGCTCGAACCTTGATTGGTGTATTTTCCTAAGCCGGCAATGGCCAAGTTAAATATACAAGGCCACATTACACTACAGAATAAACCACCACTCATGAAAGAAAAAATAGCTACGTCGCCGGATGTATTCAAGCCAACAACCATCATGATCGCTGCAGCAATACCAAACAGAATTAAGGTTCTAGCGGGCTTCTCCTGAGCCATAAAATTGGCTATCATAAATACAATAATCCAAGCCAAATAAATATAGAGCTCACTAACTTCAGTAGCACGAATATGATTGAAGAATAACACCACCGCGAAGGCAACAAACGGAATTACAACTTGTAAAACAAGTTTAGCAGTTCTGCTTAATTTGAATGCACTAATAGCGCCCGTCCATCGTCCAATCATGAGACTTCCCCAATACAGGGAAACAAAAGGTGCTGCAAAATTGGCTATTTTCGATTTTTCTATTTGTTTAATATCCCCAATAAGTGCCGATAAATTACTGCCAATAGTAACTTCAACTCCCACGTAAATAAAAATAGCTAGCATACCCAAGGTTAATTGCGGATACTTCAAGGCACCCATATCTGATGTATGCGAATCAGTACTTGTAATGGAAGGAAGCTTTGAAAATTTTAAAAACACTGCCATGAAAAACAATAAGCCACTGAGAATGATAAAGGGAACTTTTACGGCATCAATACCCAATTTAACGGCATCATTTCCGGCTGTTGTGCCATACAACGCATAGGCAAAAATCACCGGCCCAATAGAGGTTCCGAGTGAATTAATACTACCTGCCAAATTTAGTCGAAAGGAACCTTTTGATGGATCACCTAGGTTAATTACAAACGGGTTGGCTACGATTTGCAATAAGGAGAACCCAAAAGCAATTACAAATAACCCAACCAGAAAAAATTCATAATGATTTAGGTTAACAGCCGGTATAAAGAGTAAAGCTCCGATAGCAGATATAATTAACCCAATCACCAAACCATTCTTATAGCCAATTTTATTTAAGGGGTCACCCATGGATAAACTCATCAAAAAATAAATGAGCGAACCAACACCGTAGGCAATATAAAAAGCGGTATCCACTAATTGTGATTGAAACTGCGTTAGTGAAAAATGATTTTTTAACACAGGAATAAGCACGCCATTGCTAGCCGCAACAAAGCCCCAGAAAAAGAAAACTGAAATGATGGTAGCTAAAGCTGAGTCGTTCGATACTGCTTTAGTTTGTGGTTCGTTTAAAACATCCATGAAGTAAAAATTTGTAAGGTCTAAAAGTAATCAATCCAATGTAAAATACCCTTCTACTTTCCTGAAAGATTTAAAGAGAAAAGAATGGTCTACTTTGTTTCGTAGGTAAATGGTTTTACCAATCCACTAAATGAAATTAAATCGAGTTTAATGGAACCGAAAAGTATATCCGCCTTGGCATAAATAGGAACATGGTTTTGGTCATCACTTAACCATACTTGTAAATCTTCTTCATGTTTAAAAATGCGGCCCTTTTGAACAACCGGTACGAATTTCAAACAACGTATTTTCCCAAATTTGGTTTTCACGTATTCTTTCCCTTTAAACTTTATTTGTAAGTTATACATTTCTTCATCAACTAAGGTTGGCACGGTGAAAAGCTGTCCTACTTTGGCCGATCCTAAATCCATAGTACGGGCATAGTAAAATCCAGATATCATATCTTGCGTGTACTCTAGCACATTCACGGTTTTGTTATTTCCGCAATTCACAGTTTTCTTATAATTATTGAATACGTAATCTTGAGAGATTCTATAGCCACCTTCATCTACTCTTCGAACAAAATACCATGGCATCAAACTCTGTTCATCCATATAGGTTTCATAGCGATCACGCACTTTAAAAAAGAAATCAAAGCTTCCCTTTGATTTACCTGAACCCACAATATGAAAGGTTGAACGGTCGCCAAACTTTTTATCTTCCTCTTTTATTTCAAGTGTTGCAACAACGGCATCAATAAAACCATAATGCACCCGATAAGTTAGTTTTTCGCCACGTTGAAACGCGTTATTGGTAGTTTTACGAAAAGAGGTTTGAGCAAAAGCTGTATAAAAAAATAACAAGCCAAGGAGTACGAGGAATCGTTTCATGAGGTTCTTTTTCAACTAAACAAAGATTATTTCTTTGGATGGTTCTTTTCGTTAAATAAAACAAAATCCTTTTTATAAGTAAGATAGAAGCTATACGCATATTCTAAAAAAGAATGATTAAGATCGTAATACGGTTCGAAACGAATATCCATGTATATATCTTTAGCTAGTTTCTTTTGATAAAATAATCGAACAAAAAGTAAGGATCGGTTATTGTCTGAAGTTCTTCGCTGGGTATAGTCTGAAGAAAGGCTTTGAAATAAATCACCCCCATGCGAAGTTTGAAACCTATTACCTTGCCAAAAACTCATATTAAATCCAACATCGTATTTAGTATTCAATCCAATAGTAGCGTAGTAGGCATTCCCTTGATGATAAGGATCATTTTTAGCTGCATTGAGAAAAGATGAATACAACAAATAGTGTTGTGTTTTTATTTCCTTAATAAAAGAAGATGTGTGCCAAACATATTCCAGTCCAACCGCGGTACTTAACTTCGACGCCATGGCAGAAGTATCAATATCTATTTGTCCGCCTTTATGTGCTATTAATCCTTGTGCGATGACTTTAAGTTCATGTTTAGCATGTTGAAGTAACGTAATTTGGGTATGGTTACCTGCAGAAAATTGTTCTTGATAGTTGGATCGATTGTATTGCATCACTTCCCAATTTATCCAGGTATCCGACCAGATTTTTTTTCTATCCACTCTAAATTGCAAACCTGTTTCCTGATTATTGGTTAAGAATCGTTCATAATTATACAGTGGTTCGAGTAAGCGATGGTTAAAGTTTCCTTCCAGATTACCCACTACGAAAGAGATACCTTTATGTTGATATTTTAAACTTAACATGGGTTGAACTTGATAGAATCCGTTGCTGCCAAAATCTCTCCGAAGAAAAATACCGGTTGTTAATTTCCAATGTTCGGAAGGTTGATAAGAAAGTTTAGTTTGAAGTAAGGTTCCAAAAAGAGTATAACCGGTAGCGTGATCGTGGAAGTATTCGTTATTGCGCAAAAAGTTTTGATTGTCAAATTCCAATTTTACTGAACCCGCAGCGCTATCGTTTATTTCATAGCGCGATTCTAAGGCAACATTACTCATCTGAGCCTGCATGCTAGTAAACATCAGTGTAAAAAATCCAACAAGTAAAAGGTGTAATTTCTTCATACAAAATTATAAGGCCCAACCTAAAAGTAACCAACCCAATACCACCAAAGGTGCAGGTACCTTAGTGTACATCAACATGCCAAAGGTAATGGCGATTACTACAATATGACTATACTGAAAATCAACAGATCGAAATAGAATGAAGGCTGAAGCCCACATGATACCAACCACCACCGCGTGAATACCTTCTAATGCTCGAAAAATAACCGTGTATTTTTTCAAATTTTGATAAATAGGAAAAAAGAAAAACAACAGGAGCGTGCTTGGTAAAAATACTCCGGCGGTGGCTACACCACAACCCATAAGTTGTTGTGTAAATCCGAAACTTCGCATACTCATGCCACCAACAAAAGCACATATCGAAAAAACAGGTCCTGGAATAGCATTGATTATTCCTGCGCCCGTAAGAAATTGTTCCGGACTCATGTACGGACTCATTCCTAAATGCATCGGACGCGCAATAAACTGTTCATACATCATGGGTATGAGCGCGTGGCCTCCTCCAAAAACAAAACTTCCGAATCGATAAAAGTTCTCAAACAAATTAAATAAACGGGCATTATGCCACTGTTGTGTTCGTGCTATTTCCGACAGCACACCGGCTATAATAAACACCAACACAAACCAGAAAATATTCACCCACTTGATAGGCTTTTTATCTTTATAAACATCAGGTATCCGTTTATCACTAAAGTTACTAATGATACCACCGGCAACTATTAAGAGTGGAAATATCCAGGGAGATCGAAATTGCACGGTAATAAACAACGATACAATCATAATCATGATAGTGGCTGGATGCTTCACGCTATTACGCATCGCTTTGAATGCGGCATAGGCTAGAAATCCAACCGCCATAGGCTGAATGTATTTAAAAACATTGGTCTGAATAGATTTCGCATCGATGTATTGGATGAGAAAAGATAAGCCAGCCATTAAAATAGAAGCCGGAAGAATCCAAAGTAATAAGGTAAGCAATGCCAATAAAATACCGCCACGTTTATAACCAATCAAGATAATTGTTTGCGTAGAAGATGGCCCCGGGAGCATCTGGCAGAATGCCATAAAATCCATGAGTTCTGAATCGGTAACATCGCGTCTTTTCTCCACAAAGGTTTTATGCATCATACCAAAATGACCTTGCGGCCCACCAAAAGCAGTGAGAGAATAAAGCAATACACTTTTTAGAAAGGGTATATGACGAATTAAACTCAAAACAGAGCGAATTTAATACCCGAAGCGCATACTTTCAGGAAAAGAAAAAAATCATGGTTATTATTCTCTCCGGTTGATAGTGGAAGTCGTAAGGCAAGATGTATTTTCGCCTAATCATGCAGATTTACGAAAATTGCTCTCTGGTAAACCATAACACCTTTCATATAGAAGCGGTTGCTGAAAAATTAGTTCGTATTGAACAAGAAAAAGATATTCTAACGGTATTAGCATTCAATCAGTCGCTAAACATTTTAGGTGGCGGAAGTAATATTTTGTTTACCAAGAATCCTGCTGGTGTGGTATGCTTGAATCAATTGAAAGGAATCACTATCCTTGAAGAAAATAATGATTTTGTTCGGGTTGAATTTGGCAGTGGAGAAGTTTGGCATGATTGCGTGTTATGGGCTATTGATCGTGGATATGGAGGTATAGAGAATTTATCGCTGATACCGGGAACGATTGGCGCTGCGCCGCTGCAAAATATTGGTGCGTATGGTGTAGAATTAAAAGACGTTTTTTATTCGTTGAATGCTATTCATCGTTCGACCCTTGAGCATCATACTTTTTCTAAAGAGCAATGTAATTTTGGCTATCGTGAAAGTGTGTTTAAGCACGCTTTAAAAAATCAGTACTTCATTACTTCGGTAACGCTGGAACTTTCAAAGAAGCCTGTGATTCGTACCGATTATGGAAGTATTCTGGATGAATTAAAAGCAATGCATTGTCATGAACCTTATTCTATCAAGCAAGTTTCGGATGCAGTGATTCGTATTCGATCGTCGAAACTTCCCGACCCAAAGGATATTGGAAATGCCGGTTCGTTTTTTAAGAACCCTGTTATTTCGCAGGAGCATTTCAACCAATTAAAAAACACTTTCCATAACATGCCATCATATCCAGCACCCGATGGCGTAAAAATACCTGCCGCTTGGTTAATAGAACAATGTGGTTGGAAAGGTTTCAAAGAAGGAAATTATGGTGTGCATCCTAAACAAGCCTTGGTATTGGTTAATTACGGAGGATCTTCCGGTGAACAACTCTATCATTTATCGGAACGAATAATTCAATCTGTTCTGGATAAATTTCAAATAACACTGCATCGAGAGGTCAATGTTTGGTAAAACCAAAAGTTAATACACCGCAGTTTTATTGCATATATGTTGAAATGACTTTATCTTGTTCGCAAACACTAGGTTATGCGCTTATTATTTTTGCTCCTTTTTATGCTGCTCTTTGAACCCCTGTTCAGCAAGAAAAATAAAACAGAATGGACGGGTATTGCTAGCTTCTATTCGAATAAGTTTAATGGACGAAAAACAGCGAGTGGTGAAATCTTCAGCAACAAAGCTCTCACGGCTGCAAATAATTTTCTACCGCTAGGCACAAAAGTGAAGGTTACAAATCTGAAAAACGACCATTCTGTTGTGGTTAAAATAAACGACAGGCTTCACCATCGCAACAAACGATTAATTGATTTAACGCAGGCAGCCGCTAAAAAATTAGGCTTTGTTTCATCTGGATTGTGTAAAGTAAAAATGGAATTAATAAACGGAAAAAAGCATCATTCCGAAGAAATATTGGAATCCGATTCCGAGAAAACACCACTGAAGTAATTATGGATAACAACTCCTATTTTTTTATTTTTGAAAATATAACTCTACATTAGCGGTCATTAATACTATGCAGTACGAAATCCGTCAATCCGGCAAGTTCAAATATGTACAAGAAGGAGCAGGTGAAAACCTGATTTTACTTCACGGACTATTTGGCGCACTGAGTAATTTCAAAGATCTCGTTGATCATTTCAAAGAGAAATTTACTGTTTACATTCCTATGCTTCCGCTCTATGATTTAACTAATCTGGATACGTCTGTTTCCGGTTTGGCAAAACATGTTGCGAAGTTTATTGAATATAAAAACCTAACGAACGTGCATCTTTTGGGCAATTCCCTTGGTGGTCATATTGCCTTGGTTTACGCCCTAAAGCATCACGATCGTGTAAAAACTATTACCCTTACCGGCTCATCAGGCTTGTTTGAAAATGGTATGGGGGAAACGTATCCTAAGCGGGGCGACAAAGACTATATTCAAAAGAAAGTAGAGCTTACGTTTTATGATCCTAAGTCGGCGTCTACCGAGTTAGTGGAAGAGGTATATAATATTGTAAATAACAGGCTCAAGGCTATCAAAATTATCTATCTCGCTAAATCAGCCATTCGACACCACCTGGGTGAAGAACTTCAAAATATAAAAAAACCGGTTTGCCTAATTTGGGGTAAGAATGACACCATCACACCGCCTATGGTAGCTGAAGAGTTTAAAAAACTTTTACCTAATTCAGAATTACACTGGATTGATAAATGTGGTCATGCGCCAATGATGGAAGTACCGGCCGAGTTTAATGTCATATTAAGCACATTTTTACATAAACATATTGGTTAGTTTCACAGACTGATACGCTTTCTCGTCTATTTATCGTTATTTAGCGAATTATGAATATCTCGTCACTCATTTCCTACGATCTACCGGTGCTTTCATTGAATGATAGCGGTGAGCGGGCTTTATTACTCATGCAGGAATATCGAGTATTTCATTTGCCTTTGGTACAGCGTGATAATTATATTGCACTTATTTCAGAAGATGATTTATTAGATTGGGATACACCGGAAGAGCCACTTTCCCATGCCGAATTCGTAAATTTCCGTCCTTTCATTCTAGAAAATCAACACCCATTTGATGCGGCGAAATCTGCCCGAGAAAATAACCTTTCCGTGGTTCCAATTCTTAACGTTCAAAATCATTTTTTAGGAATTGTTACGATAGAGAAACTGTTTGATTTTGTAACCGATAATAATGCCATAAAAGAACCCGGTGCCATTCTTATTTTAGAACAAGAACAACGTAATTATAGCATTTCAGAAATAGGTCGCATTTGTGAAAGTAACAACATAAATATTCTGAGTTCCTCGTTGAAAACAATAGATCACACCGGACTTATTTGGATTACTATTAAACTAAATAGCAATGATATTCAATCGCTGGTTGCAACCTTCGAACGGTTTAATTACCATGTAGTTGAAATGTTCTCTTCCGACCATTCGGAACAAGATTTAAAAGATCATTTGGACTCCTTTATGCGCTATATGGATATTTAATTTCCGACAACCGGCAAAAAACCATGATTTAATGCCAAAAGTCTAGTTGTGAAAAAATTCGGTAAATTAAAAAATGCTACTACCATCGAAGAAGCGGGTTACGCACAAATGAGCGGTCATCTGTCCTATAATTATTTTCAATCATCTGCAATGGGTTAAGTAAATCAACGCTTTACCATACAAAGAAAAAAACACCATGTACTTCGGTTACCATTGGCAATTACGGAACCCGAAATGATTGTACTGAGTAATCCGTTGCACCCTTTGTTCAAACGAAATGTAAAATTAATTTCTTCGGAGTCCTACCCTTTCGATAACCGTTTAACCTAAACTGAAATCGGTTTACAATCATCTAGTATCTTCGTTGCGTTATGTACACGAATGAAGATGAAGCACACCTTTTAGCTCAAGCAAAAAAACACCTGACCCAAGCTGTTTCCGCAAATGATATTGGCCAGCTTCGTGCTATTTTAGAATATGCGGATTGGAAATATTATGTGCGCGACAATCCAGTATTGGCCGATGTTGAGTACGATACCTTATTTAAAAAGTTGAAACAACTCGAGGAACTTCATCCAGAGCTTGTTACCGTTGATTCCCCTACACAACGCGTAGCAAAAGGCCTGAATAAAAATTTTCCAACAGTAACACACTTGGTACCGATGTTGAGTTTGGAAAATAGTTATAACGCCGATGATTTATTGGATTGGGATCGTAAGTGCAAAGAATTAAGTGGGGAAAGCAACCTCGACTATTGTGTTGAACCAAAATTTGATGGGGCAAGTATTTCCTTAGTTTATGAAAATAATCAACTCGTTCGAGCAGCCACACGTGGCAACGGAACGGAAGGCGATGACATTACTTTAAATGCGAAACAAATCAGAAGTATTCCACTTAAGGCAAATATAAGTTTGTTAGGAATGAAACAAATTGAACTCCGTGGCGAAGTATTAATTACTAAAAAACGGTTTGAAGATTATAACAACAAACTCATTGAAAATAACGAACAACCGCTTGCCAATGCTCGAAATGCCGCCAGTGGAAGCTTACGTATTAAAGATCCTAATGAAGTTGCTAAAAGAAATCTGGATGCTTTTTTATACCACTTGAGTTACACGCAACGAGATGAAAATAATGCCAACCCTCCACTGCTACAAACCCATTATAAAACACTTACATCGCTTGCTTCTTTAGGTTTTAAAACTTCCGTAGATTATACCAAAACCTTTCCATCGATTGAAGAAGTAATTAATTACGTGCATGAATTTGAAACCAAACGCGATGAGTTACCTTATGAAATTGATGGCATGGTAATTAAAGTAAACCGCTTAGATTTTCAAGATAAAATCGGCCAAACCAGTCACCACCCTCGTTGGGCTATTGCGTTTAAATTTAAAGCGCGACAAGCCACAAGTAAACTCTTACATATCGATTACCAAGTTGGCAGAACCGGTAGTATAACGCCGGTGGCGAAAATAGAACCGGTAACCGTAGGTGGCGTAACCATTTCTTCGATTTCACTTTTTAATGAGGATGTTATTCGTGAGAAAGATTTAAAATTAGGTGATACCATTTTGGTGGAACGTGCCGGCGATGTAATTCCTTATATTGTTAAATCCTTTCCTGAAATCAGAACAGGTAATGAGCAAGATATTGTATTTCCGCTAATTTGTCCGGTGTGCAATGAAACCCTCTACAAACCGGAAAACGAAGCGGTAACGCGTTGTACAAATATCAATTGCGAAGCACAAGTTGTTGAACGTATTATTCACTTCACATCCAAAGATGCTATGGATATTCGTGGGTTGGGAGATGCTCTCGTGCGCCGATTTTATGAACTCGGATTTTTAAAAAATATTTTAGGTATATATCATTTACCCTTTGAACGTATGCATGGTTTAGAGGGGTTTGGTGAAAAAAGCATTTCCAACTTAAAAGATGCAATTGAGAAATCGAAACAGCAACCTTTACCTCGTTTAATTTTTGGTTTAGGCATTCGTTATGTTGGTGAAACAACGGCAAAAGCACTTGCCAGAACAGTTTCCCATCTCAGCGATTTATATTCGAAATCTAAAGAAGAATTACTTCAGATTGAAGATGTTGGAGAGAAAGTTGCAACGTCGATAGTAGAATTCTTCACGCATCATGATAATCGAACGATGCTCGACGCACTGGAACAAGAAGGCTTATGCTTAGAAAACAAACAGAAAGCAGAACAGCAACATGGTGGTTTACAAGGCAAAACTTTCCTGTTCACCGGAACCCTTACGATGAAAAGAAACGAAGCGGAAGCTATGGTTGAACTAGAAGGTGGAAGTATTTTGGGCAGTGTTAGTAGTAAATTGAATTACTTAGTAGTTGGCGAAGACGCAGGATCGAAGTTAGAAAAAGCAAAGAAATTGGGATCCGTGCATATTCTTTCAGAAGCTGAATTTTTACAAATGTTTCAGAAAGATTAAAGCTACATTTGGTTACATTTTTATAGCATGAAGAAAGTTCTTTTACTCGGTATTACCTTAGGAGCGTTTCTATTATTTTCTTGTGGTAACCATGAAAGTAATACCACGGCTCCCAAATCGGAAACAAAACATCATCTGCATATTCCGGATAAAGGAATTGAAAGTTTAATGGAAGCGCATTCTCAAAAAATAATCGAAGGCACCGATGGTAGCATCGTGGTTATGATTGGCAATGTAACTCGAAAAGAAGCGGACATTACGATCAAACTAGACGACAAAATCTTGGAAGAAAAAATGGTTTCGGAAGAGGATAATTTAACCTTTACGTATGAAAGCAATAGCTATACAGTGCATGTGGGTAAAATAAAAAAACCTCTACTCGGTGAAGGCAAGGTGAATATTAAAATTCAGTAATGAATCACGAACACTATATGAAATTGGCATTGCAAGAAGCCAAGAAAGCGTTTGATAAAGATGAAGTTCCTGTTGGTGCCGTTGTAGTTATGAAAGATCAGATTATTGCCAAAGGTTATAATCAGGTGGAGTTATTACAAGATGCAACCGCACATGCCGAAATTTTAGCACTCACTTCTGCCTTTCAAGGATTAGGATGCAAATACCTTCCGGAGGCTACGTTATACGTTACACTCGAACCTTGTTTGATGTGCAGCGGTGCTTTATTTTGGAGCAAAATCGGACAGGTTATTTATGGTGCCTCCGATAGCAAAAATGGTTATCGTTGTTATTGCAATACCAGCCCTTTTCATCCTAAAACCGAAATTCAACACGGACTTTTAGCCGATGAATGCGCACAACTCATGAAGGATTTTTTTAAACAGAAGCGATAGTACAACCCACCAAGGTTTGTGTGAGTAATCTAGTCTAGTATTTCACTAAAAATAAAAACGAGCTTAGTTATATACGCGAACCACGCAAACAAAAGGCTGAATTTTCTTCACTTGATTTGCTCGTGTCATGCTGCGTATTGAATTGCTTACCAATTCCGTTTGGTTAAAATCTTCCGGTAATGATTTCAACAATGATAATAACGATTTAGATTTTACAGCAAACGTTATACCTTCTGATTGAGATTGCTTCCCTGAAACAATTCCAATAACATTTCCGGTTTCATCGATAATGGGTGCACCACTTACACCTGGACTTGAAGGCAACTCTAATTGGTAATGACTTGTATCGCCTTCAAAACCTGTTGTAGAACTAATATACCCTTCGTTATACACAATATCTGCTTTCGGATAACCCAAGGAATAGATGCGCTGAGCAATATTTGGGTTTGCTTTCTGCACGGAATAGGGAATTTTTGTTCCGAAAGAAAAATCTTCTTCCGTAATTTTCAAAACAGCTAAATCATTCTCTTCATCAGCCTTTACCACCGAACAAGGATGTGCTTGATTATCGGCAGTAAAAACATAAATTTTCGTATAGTCTTTTACCACATGCAAATTGGTTACCATATAACCGCTCTGATTGAGGGCAAACGCTGTACCTGAGAATTTCGAATCACCTTCAGGTAATTGAATGTCTTTCTTCTTAATATCATTACGCACCTTACTCAGATCATTTTTCATTTTTCGTTGATCTGTTTTAAGGTTATTAATGTCACCCTTTAATTCGATATAGGTACGTTGCGTATCTTTTTTATAAATCGTTCGGGCTCCTAAGAAGGTCATAATGGAAGCTACAAACGCAACACTCGCTGCCACTGAAGCGGTTTTCCAATACTTGTTTACGTGAAGCTTCAGATTATTGATAAGTATTTGTGTTGAACTTCTCGAGTGATTATGAATGGCGTCTAAACTTTCATGAATGAATTGAACGCTTTGTAAGTGATCGAATGAAAGTAAAATTGTTTTATGCTCTTCAACAGCTTCTTTCAAAGCCGGATTATTCTCCATTTCCATTTCAAAATACCGTCGTTCTTTTTCGTCCATTAGGTCGAGACAGTACTTCTCTATGAGTTCATATACATTATTTGATTGCTCGCTCATGCTCATTTACTTTTTCACCATGCTTAAAAAACAACTTTCTCAATCGCAACAGGCATTTATACTTTTGGTTTTTGGCATTCTCGGCATTGGTATATCCAAACTCTTCAGAAATATCTTGCATCGACTTATTGTGAATGTAAAATGCACGTAATAACTCGTTACAAGGTTCTCCAATTTGCTGAAAGCAAGTTTGTAGTTTTTCAACATTCCGCTCAAATTCAAAAAAACGATTTATATCCTGTTCTACTGAAACTTCACCTTCGTGGTGCTCATGAAGAACGGTAAACGAAGTTTTTTTACGTTTCGCCAGTTTATTCAACCAAACATTTTTAGAAATTGCTATCAGGTAGGTTGATAGTTTACATGAAATCTGCAAACCGTTACCTTTTGCCTTTTCGTATAAAATAGTTACGCTATCCTGAAAAACATCATACGCATCATCTACGGAACCATTCATTTTAAAAACCATTTTCTCCACGGAAGGATACCAGGTTTTATAAATGTAGTTAATCGTTTTTGAATCGCCGTTTGCCAAAGAACTGATTATCGCCTCATCGGTCATGCTATTTGAAGTATGGCTATCCATTAATTACGAAATGTGCTTTTGGTAACCCAAAATTGATTTAATTTTCTGGTTTACAAAGAAATTAAATGTGAAAAGCCTTTGATTCAGTGTTTTATACTTGGTTACAGAGCGGAATTTCTCTTCAAAACATAGAAACCGAACGGAATAACGTGACGATTAATTCTCCTTCAACTCAACCTCGTGATATTTATTACTAGCCTTGCCAATTACACGGCCGCCACCTTTGAAATAAGCCTGTAATTGCAGCAAATCCACATCATGCTGTAATACCCTGCGATGAATTGGGTACATAGTTCCTCCTTTTTCGCCGGGTTTCGCTGCCGGATCGTATTGATAGATTGCATCCACTAAAGTTCCGCGTGGGTACATAATACCTGGTCTGCCTTTACCTCGAATATCTAAATCGTGTGGATGCTCTAAGCCTAATAAATGGCCGTATTCATGCGCTGCAGTGGTGGAGCCCTTATATAAATTTTCGAGTAAAAAATAACCGGTATTAGAGCAAACGCCATCTACATAAGAGATATTGCCTTTGGCCGTAGCTTCAATACGTATATAATTATTTCGGGGATTGGTATTCGAAAGTATATCTTCAGGCTTCAAATTCTTGAACAGAAAAACCTTTACATCAACAAGCAATAAATAGGGTTCCTTATTGTACCAAACTAAGGCCCTAGGCTCATTCCAGAGAGTATTTATTTCTTCTTCTATGTTAAATCTCACTTCTTCACTGATACAATTTCCATATAAAAAAATATGAGAGTGAATGATTAACTGCAAGCTTTCATGATTTATTTCTAGAATACCCACCGGTTCGGAATGATTTGTTTTTAAAATGTTGAGTGGAAAAATACAAAATACTAACTGTAATTTGCGCCGATGCGTGTAATTCTGAAGAAAAAGATATCCGACCGAGTAGCCAAAGGGCATCCTTGGGTGTACGACAATGAAATAAATAAATTTGACGACGAAGCCAAGGCGGGTGATATGGTGGATGTGCTCAACGCCAATGGAAACTTTATCGGACGTGGGTATTTCAACCCTTCTTCTCAAATAACCGTTCGCATTTTAACGCGCGATGAAAACGAACAAATTAACGAGGAATTCTTCTATCGGAAATTGCTCGCGTGCTGGAATTACAGGCAAAAATTAGGATACATTGAAAACTGTCGCTTGGTTTTTGGAGAAGCAGATGGCTTACCTTCATTGATTGTCGACAAATTCAATGATTACTTCGTACTTCAAACCATGTCGCTCGGCATGGATCTCTGGAAGCCGGCTATTGTAAAGGCTATTAACCGAATCTTCTCACCAAAGGGTATTTACGAACGAAATGATGTTCCGGTTCGGGAACTCGAAGGATTGCAACAAATTAAAGGCTTCCTTTCTGAACCCTTTCCTACCGAACTTATTATTCAAGAGAACGGTTTGAAGTTTATAGTGGATGTTGAAAACGGACAAAAAACAGGTTACTTCCTCGATCAGCAAGATAACCGACGTGAAATTCAAAACATCGTGAAAGGCGCCGATGTACTCGAAGCCTTTTGTTATACAGGCACTTTTAGTTTACACGCAGCGCATTATGGAGCTAAAAAAGTTCTAGGATTAGATATATCCGATTTCGCTATCCAAACCTGTAAACGCAATGCGGAACTCAACGGACTTCAAGACATTTGCGAATTTAGAAGCGTAAACGCCTTCGATGCTTTGAAACAATGGACTAAAGAAGAAAAGCGTTGGGATGTGGTAATGATAGACCCTCCAGCATTTACAAAAACCAGAGCTAATATTCAAAAAGCCATCACAGGTTATAAAGAAATTAATTTACGGGCCATGAAACTCGTGAAAAAAGGAGGTTTTTTGGTTACCGCTTCTTGCACGAATTTGGTAAATCCGGAATTGTTTCTGGAAATTATCAAACTGGCTGCCAAAGATGCCAAACGCTCTATTCGCCAAGTGTGTTTTCGCACGCAAGCTGCCGATCATCCCATAGTTTGGAATATGGACAATACAAACTATTTGAAATTTCTAATTGTAGAATTGAATTAGAAGGTGCTCATAAAAAGAAACGCAAGAATCTTTACAAAAAAGTATTGCCGTATCGAACCGCATCCTAATTTCGCATTCCATTTTTGAATGCAGCATGGCCATAACCGATTTTGATCCTAATTCAATAGGACTTGCAGACAACAACATTTTCGGATTACCTTCTACTCTGGAAAATTCTAAACTTGTTATCTTACCCATACCATGGGAAGTTACTGTTTCGTACCGAAATGGTACGGCTAAAGGACCGGAAAAGATACTCGAGGCATCATATCAAATTGATTTATTTGATATGGACGCTCAAGGTTATTGGCGCGAAGGTTATTTCATGACTGAACTCAATCGAGATCATGTTAAAAAGAATGATTATTTACGGCATTGTGCTGAATTGATTATTTCCGATTTGAGTGAAGGCGGCCAAACCTTAGATAATTTGCAATTAAAGAAAAAACTTTCCGAAATTAATCAAAGCTGCTCCGATTTGAACGATTGGATTTTCAATCAAGCCATGAACCTTTATAAACAAGGTAAACTTGTAGCGCTTTTAGGCGGCGACCATTCAACACCCTTAGGATTAATGAAAGCTGCGGGTAAACATTTCGGTGAATTCGGAATACTTCAAATTGATGCGCATGCTGATTTACGCGAAGCCTACGAAGGCTTTACCTATTCGCACGCGTCTATTATGTACAATGTGCTGAATGAAGTTCCGGAAATGAAAAAATTAGTACAAGTTGGTATACGAGATTATTGCGATGAAGAATATGATCGCATTCAATCGGAAGATCGGTTAAAAACTTTCTTCGACCGCGATATTAAAAGCCGACAATATGAAGGTGAAACTTGGAAACAAATCTGCGATAGCATCATAACAGAATTACCCAATAATGTTTATATCAGTTTTGATATTGATGGCTTAGATCCTAAATTATGTAAGAATACCGGAACGCCCGTTCAAGGTGGTTTTGAAGCGGAACAAATACAGTACTTATTTCGTAAAGTGGTAGAATCGGGTCGACGAATTATCGCTTTTGATTTGAACGAAGTGAGTTGTGGTGAAAATTCACAAGATGCCATCGATGCTAGTGTTGGTGCCCGAATTCTATACCGCATGTGTAATTTATTTATGAAATCGAATGAAGGACGATAACGCGTTGTATTTGCCACTAATTAATTCAAGCAAAGAGAAACGCTTACGTCAATCTGCTGCTATGCATGCCATGGCTGCCCTCTTTATTCTCCTCTATGGATTGCAGTATATCCGGCATATCGAAGAAGATTGGATATATTTAGTTGCGCTTTTACCTTTTAGTTTATATACCCTATTTATTTCTTTCTTCAAACGAAGATTTTTTTCAGACATCCATTTCAATCGAAGTTTTAGAATTCTAGAAACAGGTTTTATTATTATGGGTGGCCTTCATTTTCTACAAGAAAAAAATGTTTTTGGAGGAACCTTGTATCTTGTTTTCGCCGCTTTAATTCTCATCTTGTTTTATATTGAAATGCGAACGTTACAAGCTCAATTCGCTATTTTTCAGGATTCAGAAATAATTGTTGAAACACCCTTACGGAATATTCGTGTAGCCTATACCGATTTAAAACAGGTTGTTCTAAACAATAATTACCTAACCTTAGTGTATAAAAATGATCGCTTCGGACAATATGAAATTGTTCGCGATGAACACGTGGAAATTCTTCAATTCATCAGTACGCGTTTTGCAACTCCCTGATATCAGAACATCACCTTACCTTCGCGTTTATGCAACCATACATCCTTTACTCCGACGGTAATGGCAACATTTTTGAAGACACCAGTTTATATGCACTTGGCCGAACCGGTTGGGAAGCGGTTGAAGTGGAAAGCGAAGATTGGATACCCTTACCGGATGGCGGAAATTTATATGAGTTACCTGGCCGACGAGGGATTGGTTTAGATGTTGTAACCGGCGAATTACGCTTGTGCGAACTAGGTTGGGCTGTGGCAGCCTTCATTCCGCCAGCCTATACCGGATTGTATTTTTCGCCTTTTGAAACCAAAGCTGATGCTCCTACCCTGCCTTTATTTTCATACACCGCGGCCGCTTGGAAGGATGATGTTTTTTACGTCACCGCCATTCGAATCGAACAAGATATTCGTCAAGAGAAAAGTGGTTATGATGATCAGTTGATTCAGGAAGGCGTTCAGAAATTACGTGCCGCCTATCCTAACAATCGTTTAGTAACACATCTTGCCGATACCTGTTGTAATACGTATTGTTGTCCTGCTGCGCGCAACTATTTTCTCAACCGATGGGAGTGCCCGATACCCTCTTCACCGGCCTGCAATGCGAATTGTATCGGTTGTATTTCCTTTCAACCAGAGGATGAACAAATAGTTTCTTCGCACGACCGATTAACCTTTAAACCAACGGTGGAGGAAATTGTAGAATACACCGTTCCGCATCTTGAAACTGCTCCTTATCCTATTATTAGTTGGGGACAAGGTTGTGAAGGAGAGCCTCTTTTAATGTGGGAAACCATTGAGGGTAGTATTAAGGAAATTAGAAAACATACTCAAAAAGGAAGTATCAATATCAATACCAACGGATGTAACCCAAAGGCCATTAAAAAGCTTATGGAGGCTGGGTTAAACAGCATTCGTGTGAGTTTAAATTCCTTTCGAGAAGATGTGTATTTGAAATACTACCGTCCGAATAATTATACCTTTCAGGATATTTTGGAGAGTATGAAAATAGTGCGTGACATGGGTGGTTGGACCTCTATAAATTATTTTGTATTTCCCGGGATGACCGACAATGTGGAGGAAGTAGAACAATTATTAAAAGCTATAGAATATACAAACCTGAGTATGATTCAATGGCGAAATTTTAATATAGACCCTGATTGGTACTTAGGCAAAATTGGCATGCATGATTGTGGTGAACGTTACGGTATTCGCCAGACGATGGATATTATTAAAGAAGAATTTCCTCATGTAAAATTCGGTTATTTTAATCCGCCGATTGAACGTATCAAAGGAAATTATGATGAGGCTTTTGCCCATTAATACGATTCAGGTTTAGTATAAAAACCATCTTCTATATGATCTCCCATCAAACCGATATGACGAGGATCTTTTTTACCTCCGCGTAATGGATAAAATGCCGGTATACTGTCCCACACAAAATCATTTATAGGATTGATAAAAATATCAATTCTAAAAAATGGGAATCCATTGAAAGCGGCAGCCATTACATGCCAAGTACCATTGAAGCCTAACCTGCCATGAAGATTGGCAATACCTCTAATGCAAGGATAACTATTTACCCATCGTAGGAAGTTAGCATGGCATAACCCTTCATCATAACTTATCGATGTAAAATTTGCTAAGAATAGCAACAACGTTATCGGAATCAAATAATAGATGGAAACTATTCCCTTCATCTTTTGAATCAGGTTGCGTAAAAACAAATGTCCGGTAACAACATGATAGCTCGTTGACATCAATAAGAACATAAGCATAACCGTAAAATTCAATGGAACGAAAAAATGACAAAGCCTTAAAAGAAATCCAAGGCAAAACATTCCAATAAAAATGGTTTTAATTGGGTTGTCGAAATGGAATTTAATAACGTGGCAGATCAATGCTCCAAGAGCTGCGGTTATATATAGAAATATAACCGACAAAGTCAGTATTTGTATCATAATAAAGTGTTTAGTCCAAAGAAGAACTAGAACCTAGCCAATCAAAATGTTTCGTTGTGTTTTCAATTCAACTTCGTTTTCAATTCATCTTTAGTAAAACGAAAGTATGTAAAACATCACACATAATTGGAATTTTATTATCCATAGTTAGGATAACATAACTTGATCTTGATGAAACCTCCTTACGCTTTGGGATGTGCCTTCTTGTAGATATCCTTTAATCGCTCGATGCTATTATGTGTGTACACCTGCGTTGCCGTAAGGTTAGCATGCCCGAGCAGTTCTTTGATGGCATTCAAATCTGCACCTTGGTTGAGTAAATGTGTGGCAAAGGAATGGCGCAATACATGCGGACTCCGTTTATCGAGTGTACTAACCAGCGAGAGGTAATTCGTAACTACCAAATAAATATACTTAGCGTACAAGGGCTTCCCATTTTCCAAACAAAAAAAATGTGAGGCGCTTGGTTCTACTTCTGTCTTTTTTAGTAACAAATAATTTTGAAGTGAGTCTATCATGGCATCCGATAAAGGCAGCAAGCGTTCTTTATTTCCTTTACCAAGTACTTTAAGTCGTTTATTTGAAACATCCAAGTCGCTTTCTTTTAAATTCTTTAGTTCACTTCGCCGCATCCCGGTTTGATATAGTAATTCCACCACTAACCGATCCGTATGTTCTTTAAACGTTATCGGATTCGGCAATTGACGCGCTAATGTATCCATGTTTTCTTCCTGAACAAAAACCGGTAATCGCTTCTTAGTTTTAGGTGTTACAACCTTTGCCATGGGTGATTGCACTATCTGTTGCTGTCGAAGGAGATAATTAAAAAAAGATTTCAAACTTGAAATTTTCCGATTGATCGACCTCGCTTCATTCCCCGATTCCTTAAGCTGCGCCATCCATCCCCTAACGTGAAGATGCGAAAGTGTATCGAGTTCTTCCCCTAAAGAATAATTGGATTTTAGGTATAAAAAAAACTGTTCAAGATCACGTTGGTAAGCTTGAACAGTATGTATAGAGTATTTTTTTTCCGATTGTATATACGCTAAGAACGCTTGTACTGAATGCATACAAACAAATTAATTTAGCGTAAAGGTAAGTCCTTTTTATTTCGCGTCACGTGCACCAGAAACAACCTCCTGACGGTAAACTGCCTTCAGAATGGTAGCACGACGACGGATAGATTTTTTAGTATACGTCTGACGTTCGCGTAATTGGATCAGGATATGAGCCTTCTCGAATTTCTTTTTGTACTTCTTGAGGGCCTTATCGATGCTTTCGCAATCTTTTGAATCAATAATGAGCATAAATTATTTAAAATGGAGCGCAAAACTAAGGTTCACCTTTCTAAATTCCAAAAATAAAATTCATTATTTTGAAGTCTAAAAATCGCCTTGTTCAAACAATCTCCGGTTTATGGATGGTTATTTTTGAATTTGAACTGAAGCTCGATAGGTATCGTACGAGGACTGTAATTGAAAAATATAAGTACCCTCGGGTATTCCCGTAACATCGAGCATGTCATCTTTTGGACTTTGAACTGCACGCACTTTTTTCCCTTCTAAAGAAAATAGAGCAACCTCAAGTACATCATTATTCGAATTCCAGCAAAGTTTACCTTGAAATACAGGATTAGGATAAACAACCAAGCTAGCATTTGTTAACACCTTAGTGGTAGCAGTTGGACTTGAGCTGGTCAGTTTTAGAACATAAATATCGTGATTCGTATTACCGGTAACGTTTTGGAGCGCAGTACCCGGATCAAAATCAACAGTTTCTGAGAAATAACCGGTTAGGTAAACAGAACCATCATTAGCCACATGAACACATCGACCTGTAGTAGCACCCGATCCGCTCAAGGTTAAGGTCGAAGCGTAATTGCCATTGCCATCTAGTTTGTTAATAAAGTTGTCGGGGCCTGAACCTTGTGCTGTAAAAGGCATATTCATTGAACCCGGATCAAAATCTATCGTACCATAAAAAAATCCTGTGGTGTACACATTATTCGCTGCATCGATATCGATACCCCAGCCAATACAAGAAGCACTTTGTCCGAAAAATGATTTCGCCCAAGTATAATTCCCGTTCGGATCAAACTTGCACACAAAACCACTGGAATTAGTACCGCTGATTAAGTTATTGACACCACTTCCTGGATTAAAATCAACGGTTGAAGCATAGGTTCCGGTAAAATAGGTATTACCCGAATTATCACATACAAGATCATAGGCCACATCAATGTAGGTGCCTCCAATTCGTTTAGCCCAAACATAATTTCCTGCCGAATCTAATTTGGAGATAAAGATATCTTGCGAGCCATTAGATGTTAAATTCTGAACACCTGCACCGGGATCGAAATCCGCTGTTCCGGAAAAATAACCCGTGTAATAAATATTCTGATGCTGATCGAGGTCTAAGGCATAACCACGGTTAAACATGCCAGCCCCTGAAACTTGTTGCGCCCATACAAAACTCCCATCGGAATTCAGTTTACATACATAAATACCGGCCGCACTCGGTGCGCTTAAATTGTATGTAGCCGGACCGGGATCGAAATCCGCTAAATCGTAAAACTCACCGGTAAAATAAATATGCCCGGTTGCAGCTACTCGAATATCATAAGCAAATTCGCCATAAGCACCACCGAATTGCTTGGCCCAAACAAAATCGCCGGAGGCATTAAGCTTGCATACAAAAGCATCGGTACTTTGAGCCGTTAAAAAATAGGTTGCCGGGCCAGGATCCAAATCGGTTTGATTAGAAAATGCACCCGCTAAAAATACATTACCCGAAGCATCCACCTGTAAGGCATTGCCTTCGCTTTGCGTAATACCTGTAAATTGTTTGGCATAAATAAAATTACCCTGAGCATCGAGTTTAGAAAGAAAAAAACAAAGGTCGGTTGATGTTAAATTAAATACCGCCGAACCGGGATCGAAATCAGCCGTACCTTTAAAATAGCCGGTAAAATACACGTTACCTTGTAGGTCGGTTGTAACCTGTTTACCTTCGTCGAATAAGGTATCACCCATTGTTTTAACCCAACTAAAATTCATGGTTTGGGCAAAGCTTACCCTGCATAGCAACAGCATTGTTGCCAGTAAAATTAATTTTTTCATGTGTTCGTTATATTGTCTTGAAACTGTCTGAAATGACAATTCCATGACGTATTTTTTTATTGAGAAGGTTGGTACATGATATCCGAAAAAATCCTTTTTGAATTTTCTTTCTTCCAGAAATACTTCATAAAAACCACAAATACAACCTGATAGTTTTAAATTCCTTGATACGATTTTGCCGTTTTATCCGTTATTTTTGTCGCATGCGTGTTGCAACACTTCTGTTGATGATGGTAATGGCGGTATCCTGTAAAAAATATCAGGATCCTCCACCTTATGCTGATCCGCGATTAACCAATCCGTATTGCAATATTCCTGCTGCATTAAATTATAATTGGGGCTTTCCAGGTGTACCGGATAATTCAATTTGTATTTATCCTTCTACCGTTTTCTCCGGAAGCTATTTCTATCGTGATTCACTTTACAATGAAGCCGGTGAAGTAATCAGTACCGACTCCTTTCCTATTACAATTACGGTAGTGGATACCTCTAAAGTGAATATCGTGGGTTTCTGTGGCACAAATGTACTTAAAGCCAGTGCCGACAAATATTATAAGCTCCGATTAGATAGTACTTTTTTACAAGGACAACATCTTTGCGATCTTACCGATACCATTACAGGTTTAGGCAGCAAGAAAGGATTTGAAGATACGGCCACCATTAAATTTACTTATCAGTTGAATGAAAGCAGCGGTATTAGCTATCATTCAGGCACTGCCGTAAAGCAATAATATGTTTACAGGAATCATAGAGTGCATTGGAACCATTACCGCTATTCGAGAAGAACATGGTTCTCGGGAATTTACTATTTCGTCGGAAATTTCTAACGAACTTAAAGTAGATCAATCACTTGCTCATAACGGTGTTTGTTTAACAGTAACTTCTTGTTCAAATGGAAGGCATACCGTTTGCGCCATCGAAGAAACTATTGCAAAAACAACCTTAGGTGTTTGGCAAACGGGCGATATACTCAATTTAGAACGCTGTATGATGATGAATGGTCGGCTCGACGGCCACATAGTACAAGGTCATGTTGATACTACGGCGTTATGCCTGGCACATAAAGCAGAAGCCACGCAACATGTTTACACATTTCAAACGCCGGAAAAATTTGCTCCCCTGTTGATTGAAAAAGGATCTGTATGTGTAAATGGCATCAGTTTAACGTGTTTTAATATTACTTCAAATTCCTTTCAGGTAGCCATTATTCCTTACACCTTTGAGCATACTACGATACATACCATTGAGGCCGGAAAGTTGGTGAATATTGAATTTGATGTAATAGGTAAATACGTTCAACGTATGCAGCAACTTGTGTCATAGTTAAACTAATGCTTGCACCACCTTACTAATTGGTAAGCCCATCACATTATAAAAGCAACCTTGAATTGATGCGATGCCCACAGCGCCAATCCATTCCTGAATAGCATAAGCTCCGGCTTTATCATACGGTTTATAGTGATCGAGATAATGATGTATTTGTTGATCGGAAAGTGCATGAAAACACACTTCGGTACTATCACTAAAAGCCAGTTCTCTATCAGGAAAATAAATAACTACTCCGGTAATTACTCGATGCGTTTGTGCCGATAGTTTTTTTAAAATCCGAAACGCGTCTTCTCTATCCTGAGGCTTACCAATAATTTCGTTGTTCAAGACCACCACAGTATCTGCTGCCAGAATAATTCGTTCCGGATAGTCGGATTGAATGGCTAATGCTTTGTTTCTGGCAATAAAAATCGGCACATCGTCGAGCCTCATTGTATTTGGGAATCCTTCGTCGGTATCTTTAGTGATAACTTCAAACGGAATTTCAGCCATTTCAAGAAGTTGTTTTCGTCGCGGTGATTTAGATGCAAGAATGATCACGTGGAATTATTTACCGAACAAATATCATACTCAGAATGCCAAAGGCTGTAATAATTTTAATCCAAGTACTTAAGCGATGGAAATGTGAGGCTGTATTCGCTTTGTACAGAAAATACATACACACACTTAAGGGTAACACAATACCACCGGTCCATAAAATAGTTAACATCTGTTCTGGTTCAGTTTTCTGAAACAATGCAAACCCGATTAGAAAAAAAAGTATAAAGCATATTATATAAACCACTGTTTTGGCCGTGTTGGCACCGTAAACTAAAGGTAGTGTTTTACATGCTTGCGCCGAATCGCCTTTCATATCTTCTAAGTCTTTCACAATCTCTCGGATCAACGTAATGAGAAAGGCAAATCCTATGTATAACCAGAATACCAGTACTTTTCGAGAGTTAAGATCTGCCCAAAGAAAGTTGTAATCGAATGAGGCGGCGCTAAAAACGGTTAAAGCGGTTAGCAGAGCGATGCTGATATTACCTACCAACATCTTTCGTTTTAAACTTGTGGAATAAATAATAAGTAAAAGAATACTAAAAAGCTGCACAACAATCCATCGCCACTTTAATACCGTAATGTAAACATACGATGCCATTACAAGTGCAATGAGGTTCAAAACAATATGCCAAATAATAACACTTCGTCGACTGAAAATTTTCTCTATCGTTACACGCTCGGGTTTGTTTATGGTATCAATACTCATGTCGAAGTAATCGTTAATCATATAACCTGCAGCCGCTATGATTACCGTGGCTAACGTGAGCATCGCAAAATATAATGGAGATAAGGCACCCGGTTTTCTTTCTAACAGAAGATCAAATAACGATAGTCGGGTCATTATCAAATAACCATAGGCCCACGCCTGCGTTAAAAAAATAAAAACCAGGTTTGGAAACCGAATGAGCGTTAATATGGCCTTCAATTTGGTCAAAGTAAAACTAGCACTGCTTAAGTTGTGCAATGGTTGCCAGCGGATCGGAAGAAGCAAATACCGTATTACCCGCAACCAGCACATCCGCACCGGCAAGAATAATTTCTGATGCATTTTCAAGCGTTACACCGCCATCTATTTCAATTAAGGTATTCAACCCGCGGCGTTTAATTTCTGCTTTCAGTTTTGTAATTTTCTGAAGGGTATGAGGAATGAATTTTTGTCCACCAAACCCCGGGTTCACACTCATCATACAAACTACATCGATATCATGTAAAACATCGAACATCGTTTCAACAGGGGTATGAGGGTTAATGGCTACACCTGACTTCATTCCTAAGCTTTTAATTTGCTGCAGATTTCTGTGTAAATGCGGACAAGCTTCGATATGAACGGATAGAATATCAGCACCTGCTTTTTTAAAATCCTCGGCATATTTCCCGGGCTCTTCTATCATTAAATGAACATCCAATGTTTTTTTTGCTTCTCGTTTGATTGCTGAAATTACAGGCAATCCAAAACTGATATTTGGTACAAATCTGCCATCCATAACATCTAAATGAAACCAATCTGCCTCAGATTGATTGATCATTTCAACATCACGACTAAGATGCAAAAAATCGGCCGATAAAATGGAGGGTGCAATGAATGCCATACTGTATTTTTTATTGTTTTACACGCTGAAGTGCTTCGTTTACTTTTGGTGGATGATTCAGAAAAACCCCGGCTTGCTCATAAGCACTTTGAGCTTCTGTGGGTTTTTCGAGAAGTTCAAGACAGATGCCTTTATTAAACCACGCATCGCCATAATCTGGTTGGTTTTTAATGGCTAAGTCGAATTGTCGAAGTGCCCTATCGGCTGAATCTTGCTGCAATAAAATCCATCCGGTGTTATAGTACGATTTAGCAAATCCCGGATTGAGACCTATCATTCTTCGATAAACCTTCTTCGCTTCCTCATATTTCTCTTGTTTTTGCCAGTACATGCCTTGTCCGTAAAGTGCCTCCATGTTTTCAGGGTCTGCTTTGAAGGCATTTTCAAAATACTGCAAGGCTAACGGACTTTTTCGTGCTTCATGAATTAAAGCCAGTTGCATATAGCCATCGGAAAACTTCGGATCTGTTTGAACTGCTGTTTGAAAACTAGAAATAGCTTTTGCCGTATCCTTCATGTTTTTGTAACACATTCCTTTCAAAAAATACGCCTCCGGATTGTACACATTAGCACGTAATACCGTATTGATTTCGATAAATGCCTTCGGATATTCAGCCGTAAAGAGAAATACTTTGGCCATTTTGAGATGTGATACTTCGTCGTTCGGATTTAATTCAATCGCTTTTTGAAAATAAGGTACGCTGCCGCTCACATCTTTATGATCGAACAGAATTTGTCCGAGTGCACTGTGATATTCCGATTTGGAAGAATCCAGTTGAATCGCCTTTTTCAAGTCGATAATGGCTAAAGAATCCTGTTTCAACTGATGGTACATGCGCGATCGAGCTACGTACAACATCGGGTTTTTCGGGTCTTCACTTATTTTGTTTGTGACATCCGTCAACTCAGGATGCTCGTCTTTGGCCTCATTCTTGTCTGTATTATTACCAAGAAAAAGATCACAAGACCCTAAAAAAGAGAGTAATAGAAACAAACTCCATGATAAAAGCGTTCTCATTTGGAGGCACAAACCTACAACGGAGTAGCAAACCGATAAAATTTATTGTGCAAGAAATTTGGCGGTTAAACGCATATTCTTGGGGTTCTTTTTTGCTCAATCTAATTAAAAACCCTACTTTTGAACGCCTACTACCTCAAATAAAACGCTAGAAATATGAGAAAGTTATATATAGCTTTATGCTTAATGATGGCACTTGCTACCCGATCGGTAGCTTGTGATACCGTAATGAATGTGGTTGTAAACAATGTTACTAATAGTGGCGCCATGGTTTCATGGGATGATGCTACCGGATCTACCTATTACGAAGTGTGGTATCGTACGGTACCTTCAGGCACTTGGACGATTGGAACTTCTGCAACAAACTCAAAAATTATTGTAGGGTTACAAGCACTTACCAACTATGAAGTAGCTATTAAAACCTATTGTAACAATGTACCCAGTCTAGCCACTACCCCCGTTGGTTTTACAACCTTAAACAACGGTGGCGGTTCAAACCCGGTTTGTGATTCAATAACCAATCTTACTATTTCTAACATTACAGCTACCGGCGCTATGCTCAATTGGACTGGCGTTTCGGGAGCTGCTTGGTACAATATTTATCGTCGTCAGTTACCTTCTGGCAACTGGATTCATTCAACTTCAACACTTCCGACCAAATTGGTAACAGGTTTGATTCCAAATACTCCTTACGAGATCATAGTTCGTTCTGCTTGTAGTGGTGATACAAGTTTGAATACAGTAGCAACACCATTCACCACAGATACTTTGAGTGGAACTGTTTCCACGGCTTGCGATTCAGTATCCAATCTTACTATTTCGAATATCACAACTACCTCGGCGAAACTAACTTGGAATGCTGTTGCCGGAGGTACATGGTACAATATTTATCGTAGAACTTTACCCGGAGGAAGTTGGGTGCTTGCAACTAGCAGCGATACAACCAAAACGATTATTGGTCTTACACCTGGTACCAGCTATGCTGTAAAAGTAGTAACCGCTTGTAATAACCTCAGCAGTGCGAATGTGAATGAAACTCCTTTCACAACCGATACCGTTGTTATCAACCCACCTGCAACCTGCGATTCAGTAACAGGTGTAACAATCTCTAATATTTCAAATAACAGCGCAACACTTTCTTGGAATGCTGCTGCCGGATCAGCGTATTATTTAGTGTATATCCGCGAATCACTTGGAGGTACTTGGAGTGTTTCAACAGCAAATACAACATCCAAAGTTTTCAACGGACTTTTACAAAATACATACTATGAAGTAAAGGTGCTGAACTTCTGTAACCCAGATAGTTCAAGCAATACCGCTGTTTATAGCTTTGCTACCACCAATGTAATTATAAACCCAACGCCTTGCGATTCAGTAACCAACGTTACCATTAATAATATCACTGATTTTGATGCCGTAGTTAATTGGACCGCTGTTTCAGGTGCATCCTATTACACCGTTTCTTATCGTAGTTTACCTTCAGGAAGTTGGAATTATATGACCGCAAGCGGTTCGTCTAAAACCATTTTAGGTTTAACGGCAGCTACAAATTATGAAGTTCTGGTTCGCACGTATTGCGGTAACGATTCAAGTAACAATACAGGAACCAAAACGTTTACAACAACAAACACCTGTTCTCCACCTTCCAATATTTGGTTAGATTACGATACTGCTTTCATCGGCGTTGTTACAATTCATTGGTCGCCATCTAATATAGTAGATTATAGTATCGTTCGAATCCGTCAATTAGGTGCTGTAAACTGGACCACCGGAACATCCAATAGCGCAAACAAAACGTATTCTGGCCTAAGCACATCAGCAACGTATGAATATCAAGTTGCTAATGTTTGTAACGGTGTTCAAGGAGCATTCAGTGAAATAAAATCATTCATTTTGAATAGCTTGCCGCTCACAGTTCAAACCGTATCGGAAGATGTGATTGAATTCTATCCTAACCCAACGGATAACCAGTTAAACATTCGTAATGTGCAACAAAATGCAATGAATTATACAGTTTCCATCTTAGACATGGGAGGTCGTGTTGTTCTTAAAAAGAAAATAAGTGGCATAGAATCCCAGCTAAATGTGGAAAGCATCCATCAAGGTGTTTATACACTTCAATTAGTTGGAAGCGATGGGTTTGTATATCGTTCCAAATTTATCAAAAAATAAATTCAACATTTTTTTATAGTGTAAAGAGGCCGTCGTAAGGATGGCCTCTTTTTTTGCTGCCAAAAACAGAAAATACGATATGGTTAATGCTTGCGCGCGTAAAAAAAAATTCAGCGTTGCACCAAGAACAGATTCTTTATTTGCTTGCCGCTAGTTTTCTACAGAAGCTTCCATTAAAAGTAATGCCTCCCATTTCGATTACTTCTTTTTTTCAAAAGGGTTGTTTTTCCTAAACAAAATGAAGTTACATTTGCGACTCAAAATTTTATTTAAACATGCCGTATTTATTCACTTCTGAGTCTGTTTCTGAAGGACATCCTGATAAAGTTGCCGATCAAATTTCTGATGCGCTTATTGATCATTTTCTGGCCTATGATGCCAATTCAAAAGTAGCCTGTGAAACCTTGGTTACAACCGGACAAGTTGTTCTTGCCGGAGAGGTGAAATCAGAAGCATACCTTGATGTACAAGAAATTGCTCGTGGTGTTATTAAGGAAATCGGTTACACGAAATCGGAGTACATGTTTGAAGCGAATTCATGTGGTATACTGTCGGCTATTCACGAACAAAGCTCTGATATTAATCAAGGAGTTGATCGTAAAGTAAAGAAAGCAAGTTTTGAAACGCTTGCTAACGCACAAGGAGCCGGAGATCAAGGGATGATGTTTGGTTATGCTACACGCGAAACAGAGAATTACATGCCATTGGCATTAGATCTTGCGCACAAAATTTTACAAGAATTATCTAAAACGCGTCGTGCCGGAAAAGAGCTTAAATACCTTCGTCCGGATGCGAAAAGTCAGGTAACTATTGAATACGATGATAATAACAATCCGATTCGAATCGATACGATTGTTGTTTCCACACAACATGATGACTTCGATAAGGATGCCGCTATGTTGGCTAAAATCAAAAAGGATATTATTGAAATCATTATTCCTCGTGTAAAAAAACAATTGAAACCTAACTTACAAAAACTGTTCAACGATCAAATTACGTATCATATTAACCCAACCGGAAAGTTTGTTATCGGCGGGCCACATGGTGATACCGGTTTAACCGGACGAAAAATTATCGTGGATACCTATGGCGGTAAAGGTGCTCATGGTGGTGGTGCTTTCAGCGGAAAAGACCCAAGTAAGGTGGATCGCTCTGCGGCTTACGCTACCCGTCATATTGCAAAAAATTTGGTAGCCGCCGGTTTATGTGATGAAGTTTTAGTTCAAGTATCGTATGCCATTGGGGTTGCTAAGCCTTGTGGTTTGTTCATTAATACATACGGCACGTCAAAAGTAGCTATGAATGATGGTGAAATTGCTCAGGTTGTTTCTAAGATATTCGATATGCGACCTTATGCTATTGAACAACGTTTGAAATTACGCAATCCTATTTATTCCGAAACTGCTTCTTACGGTCACATGGGTCGTAAACCGGAAACAGTAACTAAGGTTTTTAATAAAGGAAAGAAGAATGAATTGAAAGTAAAAGTTGATTTGTTTACTTGGGAAAAATTAGATTACGTGGATGCAGTTAAAAAAGCGTTCAAATTAAAATAGTGAAGAAATTCATGGTATACAAAAGCAAGCTTTCGGGCTTGCTTTTTTTTATAGTTTAAGATAGAAGTTCTGCAACAATAGCTGGGCTTTTTCCGTATATACTTGATTTTCCTTCACAACTAAATACTCCTCTTGCATAGCTTCTTGAATAGAAATAGACTTGGTTAAAAGTGCAATAAAGAAACCAATCTCATGTTTCACACTATGCTTAATGAACAGTATTCTTTCAACCAAAAATCCTTGCTCCTTACAACAGGCTTTCAATTCATTCAAACGTTGATAGGGGTAAAGCAACGATGCACTACCAGAAGGTTGTAACAATCGATGGATATGATGCACTAACGATTGCATCGACAATTCCTCGGAGTGCCAAGCAAGGTTCTTCGTTACATCGGGCGACTTTAATTGATTTTCAAAAAAAGGAGGATTACAAATAATGAAGTCAAACGTTTGCGCGGATTGAAATTGCCGTACATCACCCAATAAGGTATGTATTTGACGACTAAATTTAGAAGAAGAAATATTCTGTTTTCCTTGCTGATAAGATGCCTCATCGAGCTCCAGCGCAACGATTTCTTTTGAAGGGAAACGTTGAGCCAGCATTAATGATAACAAGCCTGTACCTGAACCAATATCTAAAATAGTGTTTACTTCATCCGGTATCGGAGTCCATGCACCTTGAATACACGCGATTTCGGTAACCTTCATAGCACATAAATCTTGATGAATGGTGAACTCTTTGCATTGAAACATAAAACCTAGTTTACGTGAACAATAGGTTTAAACACAAACATCAGATTAGAAGTAAACCGTGTATCATTCATAAGCGTGTAAGTCAGATTATTCTGTTCAGCGAAAATTTTCATTTCATCGGAAGATGGAAAAGATAATTCTTGCGTGGTTTTATTAAAACGGAAAAGTTTAGTTGAAAAAATTTCACTAAGTATTGTGCCACGATGTTTTGTTTTTACATCGCTCATACCATCTCGAACAATTAGAACACCTTGTTCATGGAGCGACTGAGCGCAACGAATCAACAAGGCTTGTTGCTTATCTTTTGACAAATAATGCAATACATCCATTAATAAAATGGCATCATATCGTTGATTGAATTCAAATTCAGAAATATCTCCTTGTACAAATTGCAAGCGTTCTTCACGCGTATATCCGTGCTGAGCAATTGCAATTTTCTCTGCATCATAATCAACACCGATTATTGATCTTTCCTTCGAAGTAAACTGTAACATATAATCGAGGAAACCATAGCCACAACCTAAATTCAAAATAGCCCCTTGCTTCGGAACAAATTGCTCAATGGGTGCATAGTAGTTTTCTAATCTAACTTTAATGCGAGCATACCATTCCAACACAGGACCTTTATATTTATACGTATGCATCAATCGTTCATAAAAGTATTTTGGTACTTCTCGTTCAACGCGATAGCGCTCGTGTTCTTCTCTAAAGTAACGTCCAATTAATTTAGCTCGTTCGGTATAATTCGATCCAAAACGCTGATCATTCAAAGCAATTCGCGGAAGAAATTTTACATTGATTTCGCCATTCTTCAATAAAAAATCACCTTTACTCATAGTATTCGCAATACCATGAAATACCGCAGGAATAATTTCCAAATTCAATTGTTCTGCAAGGTAAAAAGCGCCCTTTTTAAACCGTCCAATCTGATCCGTATAGCTTCTGGTTCCTTCCGGAAAAACAGCGATACTATAGCCTTTGTTAACCCAATACTTCAATTTATCAACACTAAATTCGGCACCTTCCTCCACCGGATAATAATCTGCCATACGAACCAGAGCTCCAAAAACCGGCGAACGCCAAACCCAACGATTCGTAAGAAGTAAAATTTTTGGATGCAAGGAGATGATGCGAAGTAAATCTAAAAACGAAGTGTGGTTTGCAATAATTACCGCAGGCTTTTGGAATGTTTCACTTCGTTTATTCGCGAATGATTTCTTCACATTCGCCATGATGTATAATAAACTCCACATCATTTTACAAACCACCACATGATACACATATTTCATTTTTGTTTTTGCAAATGGCACGCATTTGATTAAAACAAAGCCAATCAGCGTAACGAGCAAACATCCAACGACATAATACGTAAAGGCAAAAATTGTTTTTGCGAAACTCCATAAGGTAAAGGGTTGCTTACCTTTATCGGCTCGCTTCTGAATGAAAAAGTTGAATAATAAAGGTTGAATCGTTTGAGAAACGAACAAGATAGAAAGTATGCCAATTACCGATACAGCGGCGATGGATTTCAGGGCCGGATGTTTTGCAACCATCAAAATACCCAAACCAATAATGGTTGTTATTGCTGATAAATAAATACTAGTTTTTACCGTATGTATTTTGGCTCGACCATATTTATATTTTTCGAGTAAACTATCGGTTATGAAAATACCATAGTCATCACCCAAACCAAAGATCAAGGTTGAAATGATCACATTGATGATGTTGAATTCGATATAAAATAATCCCATCAAACCTAAAATACAAATCCAGGTAAGTAACATAGGCAGAAAAGAAATGATCGACAATTCGATTCTTCCGTAAGTAAGCAGTATGGTAAAGAAAACGATAAACGATGTATAAAAGAGAATATTATAGAAATCATCTTTTACCAACTGCACAATGCGTGAGGTTGTTTGCTGTCGATCGGCTAGCTTAGCATGCGTATTATTTTCAAATCGTTTCCAAATGCTGCTGCGATTTTCTTGTGTTGTTTTGAGCGGCGACATCAATGTAATTTTACCCGGTTGCTCGAAAATAAAATCATTGAATATCGATCGGAAATGTTGTTGATAGTTGGCATCCGGCAATGTGTACTTGCGATTCACCTGATGTAAAAAAGTATCCATACTGGCCAACTGAAATCCATGGGTTTGGGCTGCTGCTTGTAATGCGTTATGCGTTGTTTCAATGCGTTCGGTGCTCCAGAAATTTTTCCATCGTTGTATTCTGACGTGGGCTTCTTTTTCCGATAATAAAAAATCGCCAATGGCTGCATACTTGCGAAGCAGATTTTCTTTCTTTAACGAATCAAATAAAATCAAATCACTTGTATTCTTTTCCAAAACTTCATTCCAAGAGGTGCCTTCATGAATACAAAAAACGGTGTTTAACGATTCCGCATGTAAAGCATTAATGGCGTGTTGCGCTTCCTTTAATTCGTTGGTCATGTAGTTCACCTGCATCATGTCTTCCGTAAATTTTACCCTGCCCATAAACAAGCTGAGAACTACGGTTACGCCAAATACAAGAAGCACCAACCACTTATTTTTTTCAGGTTGAAGAGAAGCTAATCGATCTATCCATCCTGCATGAACCTTCAACGACGATGACGTAAAATGCGGTAAGAACAACAAAGTACATATCGAAGATCCAATTAAACTAAACGCAGCAAACAATCCAAGTTGTTGTAGCACCGGAGCATTTACTAATTGAAGACTAAGAAAAGCCGCAATGGTAGTAAATCCACCGATAGTCATGGGTTCAGCAAGTTCAGCAATAGTTTTAGTTTTATCGCCATTGCTTCGCAAATGAGAGAGAAAATGCAAGGAGTAATTAACAGCGATGCCCAGGATTACGGAAGACGCACCCAAAGCCATTGCGCTAACTTCACCTTTTAACCAATACATCATTGCCATACTAAACAAACCGCCAAAGGCTACCGGTATCATAACTTGCAATGGGGCGAAAACGCTTCTGAAAAAAGAAAGGAAAAGCGCCAATAATAACACGACCGTAATGCTCAATGTAACCCAAGTATCCTGTCGCATTTGTTGTGCATTACCTGCAGCAACGAGCTGTCCTCCAAAATAAACACAATCTATATTTTTATAATCCGGTTTTTTACGGAGTTCTTCTTTTACACGAAATAAAAGCGAGGCAAGTTCTTCATTTCGTTTTGAATCGGCGTTAGGATTTTTGGACGTAACAAAAAAGGATAATACTGGTTTATTCTTGTGAAAGAAATAACCATCGTACAGTTCTGTTTCATCATCGAGTTGCAAGCCGCTTAATTTTTGTAACGCCAGATAGGAAATGCCTAATGGATCTTTTTGAATTACCTGTTTAAACACCAAACCAGAAGGCGAAGAAAGCGTTCTCAAATTAAAAGCCATTTGAGCTTGTATAGAATCTGTATGCAGCTTATTTTCTAAGCGCTGATAATCTTCAGCTCGTAATAAATAAGGTAAATTCTGTTGAACCAGATTCAAGGTTTTCAAGTACACATTTTCATCTGCTTTAAGAAGAACAGAATCCACCAAATGATTTCGATCATAGCGCTTCAGTAAAGCAACATATTCCTCGGCATAAGCAATATTCAAATCCGGGTCGGCGGAAATGGTATCGTGCGAAGAAATACTAAAGATAATTTTATCCAGTGCTTTGTTCTGCTTGAGTAACTGCTGAGAAGCCTGCTGTTTATCATCCGGTATCATTTGCTGTAAATCGGTACTGATATGCAGCTTGCTAGCGAAATACGCAAGTATTAAACACAAACTGAAAAACACGATGTATACAAGACCGCGTCGTTTAGAAAAGAAGGAATAACTATGTACAAAAAATGCTTTCACCGAAGGCTCGCAAGATAATTAATATCGGCTATAATGGCAGTATTGTACGTTCGAGATAAGCAAAAGTTCTTAAACTGAATTTAACATTCACAAACCTTACTTTTGCGCGGTGAAGAAGAAATTCTCTGTCATTGTTTTCCTGATTATATTGTCTTTATCCGGATTGATGTATCTCCAATATCAATGGATTAAGAGTGCCGTGATGTTAAAGAAAGAACAGTACCAACGGGATGTACAACTGAGCTTAATTGCGATTCGCGATTCTGTGAATGCCAAAAAAGATAAAGGCTTGGGTGGTTATAATTATCCGTATAATGTGCTATCATTCAGCCGTTATGTTCCAACACCATCGGTACTTACGAATAATCAGCTCAAAGATTTGATTCAATACAATCTCGAAAAGAAGGAGATTTATCAAACCTTTGAATATTGCATAACCAACGAAGCCCGTTTGCCTATCATGTTCAGTACAGGCTATAGCACGGAGTTCTTAAATGCTGAAAATAACTTTAGCACCATGTTGAGTGGTGATAATATCATTAGTAATGAAATGCTGAATATTTACATCAGCGAACCTGAATTATATTTCCAACGACATTTAATTTCTCTTATCTTATTCTCGTTATTTTTTACAGGTGTAATTGTAACAGCATTCTTCGTAACAGTAAGAACCATGTTGAGTCAGAAAAAACTCTCGGAAATCAAATCCGATTTTATAAACAACATGACGCATGAGTTTAAAACCCCTATTGCTACGATTCAGCTAGCGTCGGATGCGTTGAATAATTCCAAAGTAATTAATGACCCTGAACAGATCGAATATTACTCGAGCATTATTAAAGAAGAAAACCGACGCATGCATAAGCAAGTAGAACGCATACTGCAAGCATCGCAATTAGAAAAAGATGAAATCAAATTAGAATTGAAAGAAATTGATGTGCATGAAGTCATTGCAAAAATTAAAGAATTTACGCAACTTCAGATGGAGGAACTCGATATTCAATTCACGTTAAACCTCCAAGCTCATGATACCCATATCATGGGTGATGAAGTGCATTTCACCAATATCATTTTCAATTTGATTGATAATGCCATGAAATACGCCTCGCCCGAGCATAAACAAATTGAAGTTTCTACTCGTAATGCGGCACAAACCATTCTTATCTCGGTAAAAGATAATGGCATAGGTATGGATAAAGAAACACAAGCCAATGTGTATGAGAAATTTTACCGTGCCCATACCGGCAATTTGCATAATGTAAAGGGGTTCGGATTAGGATTAACCTACGTAAAGAAGATCGTAGAAGCACATAAAGGCAAAATTGAGCTACAAAGCGAACCCGGCAAAGGATCGATCTTTACGGTAAGTATGACCACGTTATAAACACTCTCCGGGAAGCCCTAAACATTGAGCATTCAATTCTAATTCTTTAGTTATTTTTGTGCCCATTTTAAAAAGGGCATCCATGAATTTATATCAGCTTCAACAAGAAGAATTTATTGGCCGGCATATAGGACCGGATTCAAAAGAAACCGCAGCTATGCTGAAAACCATTGGCATGAGTTCGGTAGAAGAACTCATTAGCAAAACGGTTCCGGCTAGTATTCGTCTTAAAAACGACTTGCCTGTGGATTCATCTATCAGTGAATCTGAATACCTGAATCATGTGCATGAACTAGGCCAAAAAAACATTTTGAAGAAAAATTTTATTGGCATGGGGTACTATGGCACCTTGGTACCAAGTGTTATCTTACGTAACCTCCTTGAAAATCCGGGATGGTACACGCAATACACACCTTATCAAGCGGAAATTGCACAAGGACGATTAGAAAGTTTATTGAATTTCCAAACGATGGTAAGTGATTTAACTGCCTTACCAATTGCGAATGCCTCTTTATTAGACGAAGCCACCGCGGCGGCGGAAGCCATGTCGCTCATGTTTCATCAAAAAGGGAATGAACAAAAAAATAAATTGTTTGTAGATCAACATGTATTTCCACAAACACTCGATGTATTAATAACACGTTCAACACCCATTGGCATTGAGGTTGTGGTGGGTGATTACGAACAATTTAGCTTTGATGAGTCTTTTTTCGCGACCTTAATTCAATATCCTAATTCCGAAGGTGCTGTTGTTTCGTATAAGTCGTTTATCGAAACTGCGCAAGCTAAGCAAATGGGTGTTATTATGGCCTGCGACCTTCTATCCTTAGCCTTACTTACTCCGCCCGGAGAATTAGGTGCCGATATCGCCCTTGGTTCAGCACAGCGTTTTGGTGTGCCTTTAGGTTTTGGTGGCCCACATGCTGCCTTCTTTGCAACCAAAGACGAATTTAAACGTGTAATTCCGGGTCGTATTATTGGTGTAAGTGTTGATGCCAATAACGAACGTTGTTTACGCATGGCCCTGCAAACTCGCGAGCAACATATTCGTCGGGAAAAAGCCACTTCTAATATATGTACTGCACAAGCGTTACTAGCAAATATGGCTGCCATGTACGCGGTTTATCATGGAGCTGAAGGCATTCAACGCATCGCGAAGCGAGTATCCCTTTACGCCCAAAGTTTAGCAAATTCATTGAAGGCACATGTTGTACACAAACAATACTTCGATACCATAAAAATTAAAGTGGCGCAAGCACAGGAAACTGTTCAACAATTGGCTGAAGCCGGATATAACGTTCGGTTTATTGATGCCGAACATATTGGTATTAGTTTCGATGAAACTACGATTCCATCGGATGTGGAAGCAATAGCCAACATACTTGGCGGCGATAACATTGCATACAGTGATAGTTTAACGAATATACCGGATTTTGCTACGCGAACCTCCGATTATTTAACACATGCTGTTTTCAATACTTATCATAGTGAAAGCAAAATGATGCGTTACCTAAGAAGTTTGGAAGAGAAAGATTTAGCGTTGAATCGTTCGATGATTTCACTTGGAAGTTGCACCATGAAACTAAATGCGGCTTCTGAAATGATACCTGTGAGTGATCCACATTGGAATTCAATCCATCCGTTCGCGCCAAAAAATCAATGGCAAGGATATCAAGAATTAATTCAACATCTTGAAAAAGACCTCGCAACGATCACAGGTTTTGATGCCTGTAGTTTGCAACCTAATTCAGGAGCTCAGGGCGAATATGCCGGATTATTGGTTATTAAAGCCTATCATGAAAGCAGAGGTGATGCGCATCGTAATGTAATATTAATTCCAATATCTGCACATGGTACCAACCCGGCCAGTGCGGCTATGTGTAATTTCAAAATAGTAATTGTAGCTTGTGATGAAAAGGGAAATATTGATGTTGCCGATTTAAAAGCAAAAGCCGAACAACACAAAGAAAATCTAGCCGGATTAATGGTAACCTACCCTTCAACGCATGGCGTATTCGAAGAAACCATTATTGAAATTTGTGCTTGTATTCATGAATATGGCGGACAAGTTTACATGGATGGTGCCAATATGAATGCTCAAGTTGGTTTAACGAGTCCGGGTAATATTGGCGCTGATGTATGTCATTTAAACCTCCACAAAACCTTTGCAATTCCTCATGGTGGTGGTGGCCCTGGCATGGGACCCATTTGTGTAAAATCGCAACTAGCTCCATTTTTACCCGGACATACCGAAGTAAAAACCGGCGGTGATCAAGCCATTCATGCCGTAAGTGCTGCACCTTATGGAAGTGCAAGTATTCTATTAATATCCTATGCTTATATAAAAATGTTAGGCGCAAAAGGATTAAAGAAATCTACCGAGTATGCAATCTTGAATGCCAATTATATGAAGTCGCGCTTAGAAACGTCGTATAAAATTCTTTATACCGGCGTCAATGGTACTTGTGCACATGAGTTTATAGTAGATCTGCGGCCTTTCAAAGCGGCTGGTATAGAAGCAGAAGATGTGGCGAAACGTTTGATGGATTTTGGATTTCATGCCCCAACCCTTTCCTTCCCTGTAGCCGGAACACTCATGATAGAGCCAACGGAAAGTGAAGATCAAGCCGAATTAGATAGATTCTGTGATGCATTATTAGCTATTCGCGAAGAAATTGAACAAGTTGTAACGGGCAAAGTAGATGCAAAAAATAATGTATTGAAACATGCACCTCATATTCAGCGTGTTGTAATGAATGACGAATGGAATCGGCCCTATACACGTAAGCAGGCCGCCTTCCCGTTGACTTGGGTTGAACAAAATAAATTTTGGCCAACTGTAAGTAGAGTAAACAATACCCAGGGCGATCGAAATTTAATTTGTACATGCGAACCTATTGAAAGTTATATGGAAGCCTGAGTTTAAAGGTCTTTCAACTAAGTTTATTTAAGTATTTGACATAAACGAATAAAAAGAAATCGGTGTTCTGCCGATTTCTTTTTTTATTATATTTACAGACAAAATTTTTTAACGCATGAGAAAAGCTTACTTACTACTCTTTTCACTCATTTTCCTATTCACACTTGATTCCTTCGCACAGTATTGCACCCCAACCTATACTACAGGTTGTTCTTTTGGTGGAACTAATACTTCCGGAGATTTAATCAATAGTTTCAGTACAACGGGGGGGGTAACAAACATTACAAACAACAACACCGGATGTGGAACCGGTTCACTCCAATATTACACTTATTATAGTGCGTTGGGTGCATCACAAATTCAAGGTCAAAATGTAAATCTTTCTATGCAATCAGGTGCCAGTTGGGCGCAAGGTTTTCGCGTTTGGATTGATTGGAATAATGATTTTGATTTTGGAGATCCATTAGAAGATGTTTTTGTTTCAGCAGCCTCCAGTACTGCTGTTCAAACAGGATCGTTTACGGTACCGTTTAGTGCAACCCCTGGTTTAAAAAGAATGCGGGTGATGTGCCGATTTGCAACCGTTCCGAACCTCACCGATTTTTGTGCCACGGGAATGGTTTATGGCGAATGTGAAGATTATAATTTCACTGTAATTGCAGCTACTCCTTGTACAGGTCAACCGGTTGCAGGAACAACAGTTAGTAGTATTTCTAATCCGTGTTTAGGACAATCTTTCGTTTTAAGTTTAACCGGTACAACGGCAGCAGGTTCACTCACCTATCAATGGATACAGTCTACAACGGGTAATCCTGGTACTTGGACTACAGTAACCGGTGCTACCCAGAATTATTATCAAACATCGGTAACCACCAATATGTGTTATCGCTGCATTGTAACTTGTACGCCATCAGCATTATTCGATACGTCAAGCAGTTATTGCGTGAATCCGGGAGTTTTCTCTCCATATTCTTCTTGTTATTGTCCTTGTACCAATGCCGGAGGTTCTTGTATTACCAATGTTTCCTTAGGTTCCTTAAGTAATACCACCACGGGTTGTACGGGAACCGGTAACTACAACTTTTATACAACCCCTGTACCTAATTTAACGCAAGGTATGAGCTACTTATTCACTGTTACTTGCGATGCTCCTGCTATTACTTCCTTTTGGATAGACTATAACCATAATACTACGTTCGAACCATCGGAATGGTATCAACCCGATCTTAATGCAGCTGTGGGTGATACTTTATTTACGATACCATTTACTGCGTTACCAGGACAAACACGTATGCGTGTTCGAAGTCGCTTACCCGGTAATCAGAATGGTTCAGGAGATGCGTGTATCGTAATGGGATCAGGCGAAACCGAAGATTATATCGTAAACATATTGCCTGCGGCGAACTACGACCCAGCTGTTGTAGCGTTGAATGCCCCTTCGGGTAATTGCTTCTCTTCATCTACCAATTTTAGTGTTACGATTACCAATTACGGACAATTACCAATTAACTTAGCAACGACTCCGGTTACAGTATTTTTAAATATCATTACACCATCCGGACCAGTAACCTATAGTGCTACAGCTAGTACTGGTACTTTACAAGCTATGGCGGCTAACTCTATCAATGTTTTAATTCCTGGAGTTAATTTATATAATGGAGGGCTTTATACTTGTAATACCTCTATTTCTGTTCCGAACCCTTCTACCAATAATCCGATTTCCTTCGATGATTCGTTGGCTTCACCGATCACCTTACAAAACTATCGTCCAACACCAGGACCTACTTATAACCTGTGTCAATATCAGGGTATTCCTCTCGGACAGGGTTTAACCGTGAGTGGTTGTGCCACACCAATTATTGATTCGGTAACGGTGAACTTCACTTTAGCAAGTAGTGGCGTTAACCCTTGTACACCGGCTGTTAATAGTACCGATTTTACAGGCGCATGTTTATTCGCTTCAGGTACTATTCCGGTTTTACCGAATCCAACGTTTATTTCGGCTACTCTAACGGTAACGAATTTAGCTACCGCGAATTCAGGATTTGCATCGGAAACGAGATTCCCATTCTTTAAAGGGGCAGTTCCATCGGGTGTATGTATATATCCAACGTTACAAGGTAATGCCTCCGCAACTATCGCCAACTATACTTGGTTTAATAATATTCCTGTGAGTGGTGCAGGTACAACCTTCCCTGCTATTTACGATTCAGTTATTAGTGGTGGTGGTAATCTTAATTTAGGGTACAACAGTACTTGGTCGCCACAAGGTAGTCTTGGCCCCGGCTTTACACAAAACGCCGGTGGTAACCCAACCACAGTGAAATTGAAAATTGTGTATTCTTATGTTCCAAATAACTATGTATGGTACGAGGTGCCATTTGGAGGAACATCAATTTATAACTCCTCTCCATTCGATCCATTATCTGTAACAAATAGTGTTGTAAGCAATTCAAACACTCCTGGTAACTATGTATTTTATGTTGCCTGTGGACCGTCACCGAATTGTCGTGTTGCAGATACCTTAAAAATTAATCCGGCTCCAACGGCTAACAATGTAACAGCGAATGCCTGTGAAACTGCGGCTTCAAGTAATACCGGTATTTTTAATTTAAGTGCATTAAGTAGTGCTATCACTTCTACGCCAAATACTACAGTGAATTATTTCTACGATCCGGGCTTCTTCTTAGGTGTTCCAACTCCGGCATCTGATACAAGTGGTAGTTCTGTTTTGTATGCTGTAGTACAAGATACATTATCTGGTTGTATTACTCCGGCACTTCTTACCAAAGTTGTAGATACGCTACCGGAACTTCAAATGAATTCATCGCCACTTATTTGTGCTCCAAATACTTTAAGTGCGTTAAGTTTAGTGAATTCTACGTTTAGTACCATACCATCAACTTCCGTTTTCTCATACTGGCAAAATCAAGCATGTACTATTCCTTATCCAAACCCGAACGCGATTAGTTCCGCCGGATCGGTTTATATAGTTGCTACGAATTTAACCCCAGCTTGTGCCGATACCGCAGAAGGTATCGTAAATATCGGTGCTGCTTCCAATAACTTAGTGAATCAACAATTTATTGGTACGTACACTTATTCAAGTCCTACGTCACTCGACCCAATTAGCACAAGTATTGCTAACTATTCAGATGGAAGTACTTTGGATGTTATGACTACAACATGTAAGCGTGTAGTTGGAATTACCGACGTTGCCAACGGAACTTCTTTAGGAAATGTATCCGTTGATGTAACTATTGAAGATAACGTTCCTGTACATAACGGACAACCTTATCTGAAACGTCATTTCCAAATTGTCCCTACCAATCAAGACAGTGCGCAAGTTTGTTTATACGCACTGCAAAACGACTTTGAAGAATACAATGCGGATCCGGTTACAACAGGATGGCCGTTATTAGCTAATCCAACCTTGGCCAATGTATGTGTAAGTAAAGTTGATAATGGCGATTTGAATACTCCTGGCCATACGGTAACGGTAATTCCTAGTAGTGCGATTACATCAACGTATGACGCAAGCAATGAAGTTTGGTCGCTTTGCTTCAATGTATCTGGCTTTTCTTATTTCTACATTCATGCTATGAATCCTTCCAATGCTGCCTTGCCTATTGAGCTTGTTAGCTTTAAAGGGAAGCGTGTTGATCAAACTTCTTTGTTAAATTGGAGAACTTCACAAGAAAAGAACAACGACCATTTTATCGTAGAACGTAGTCGCGATTCAAAATATTTCACAGAAATTTCCGATCGTATTTATAGCAAAGGAATCAATGGTTATAGTAATACAGAATTGAATTACGAATACACCGATCAATTACCATTAGAAGGGCATAATTACTATCGTTTACGTCAGGTTGATCGGGATGGAAAAGTTACTTACAGTCCGGTTATCGATATTTACTTCGGTACCGACTCACGAGTAAATGTGTATCCAAATCCGGTAAAACATGAATTAACAGTTGATGTATTGGTATCAAAACCAACTTCAGCCGATGTTAAATTGATGGATGCATCCGGACGTGTTGTGAAGAACATGCACGCTAATTTTAATATTGGAAATAATGAACTTCGATTTTCAATGGATGATTTAGCGGACGGAATTTATTTGTTACGTGTTTCCAACGACAAAGGATTGAATTACTCGCAATCCATTCGTAAGAACTAATTGAACTTCTATCTTCTCATAAAAAAATCCGGTTCTTTCGAGCCGGATTTTTTATTATTTAGTATTTTTTTCTTGATACAACTGACGGAATGATTTCTGAAATTCCAAGCCATCTCTTCGCTTAAACCAGTTATTTTTAAAGATGGCATGAACCACCTTCGTTTTCATTCCTGCCCCGGCTAAATCAATCATCTTGCGATTGGTCATAGCTAACTTCCACATTTTCCAAGCGGTATTCTCGGAGAATTCTGAACTGTGATTTTCAACAGCCAAGGTCCGATTATAATGAAGCATGCCATGAATATTAATTTTTAGCGGACAAACTTCCGTGCAATTACCGCACAAGGATGATGCATAACTTAAATGCTTGAATTCTTCAAAAGGTTTAAGGTGAGGTGTAATAACTGAGCCAATTGGGCCGCTATAAGTTGCGCCATACGTATGACCTCCAATATTTTTATAAACCGGACAAGCATTTAAACAACTTCCGCAACGAATACAATACATACTTTCTCGTATGTTAGGGTCGCTGATTAAATTCGTACGTCCGTTATCGAGCAAAATCACATACATCTCTTTAGGGCCATCCGATTCCTGTGCTGTTTTAGCCCCGGTAAAAATGCTATTATACACCGTAACATTTTGTCCGGTACCATAAGTTGCCAGTAATGGCCAAAATAGATTCAAGTCGTTTACCGAAGGAATCATTTTTTCAATACCAACGATGGCAATATGTACCGGAGGAAACGCCGTTGTTAAACGGGCATTACCTTCGTTTTCAGTTACACATACACCACCGATATCGGCTAGTAAAAAGTTGCCGCCGGTTATCCCAACCTCTGCACTTTGATATTTAGCGCGAAGGTTTTTTCGTGCAATTAAGGTAAGTTCACTCGGTGTAAGGTTAGGCTCAACACCCAGTTTTTCATGAAAAAGCTTTGCCACATCCTCTTTGCTTTTGTGCATTGCCGGTGTAACGATATGATATGGAGGCTCTCCATCTAACTGTTGTATATATTCTCCTAAATCAGTTTCTACACTTTCGATACCATGTTGTTCCAGAAAATCATTCAGATGAATTTCTTCAGTTACCATACTCTTACTTTTAACCACTTGTTTAGCCTGGTACAGCTTACAAATTTCTAGTACGGCTTCATTCGCTTCTTGAGCATCGGCAGCCCAAATTACTTTGCCGCCATTGCGCGTAAAGTTGCGTTCGAATTCGGTGAGGTATTCGCCCAAATTCTCAATCGTCTTCCATTTGATGTTCTTGGCTTTTTTACGCGCCATATCCAAATCAGAAAACTGCTGTTTCCCCTTTACAACCACCTCGTTATACTTACCGATATTAAACGACAACTTGCGTTTATGTTCGGCGTCCATAGCCTTTATTTCGCTTTTGGTTAGAAAGGTTTTCTTAAGTGTATTCATCAGGACTAAGGTTTGGTAAAATGTGAAACTAATAAATTTCGAAGGCGTTCCGGCATCGGACAACGCTTTTGGATCGCAGGATTGAAGAAAGTGAGGGTAACTTCTCCGGTATTAATCAATTCGTTTTTTTCGTTGAATAATTTATGATAAAACGTAACAAACGGAATATCTAAGAGTTCCTTCATGGTAGTTTCAATCGTAATCAATTCATCATATAAAGCTGGGCGCAAGTATTTCGTACTCATTTTTACAACCGGCATCACCGTTCCATCCTTTTCCATTTCACTGTAAGGGTAACCGGCATCACGTATCATGGCAGCACGCCCCATCTCATAATACATGGCATAATTGCCGTAGTACATAAAACCCATTTGATCAACTTCCGCATAGCGAACCCTAACCTGCGTAGTGTGCGTTAACATGGCGCGAAGGTATTTTATTTCATTGAAATTTAGGGTTCGTTGGATATCAACCCAAACAGATTAAATGCGGACTGCGAAAAAAATTATCTTAATTTAGTTCCATATTATTACTACTATGCGATCCTTAGTCATCCTCTTTCTTACCTTTTGTAGTTTCCCTATACAAGCACAAGTTTGGCAAGCAGTTGGCAATTTTCCACCTTCCTCAGCAAGTTGTGTTGCGGTTGATGACCAAGGCAATGTTTACGCTGCCGGAGGTTTACTCAATTCGGCTGGTCATCAGTATGTAGCTAAGTGGAACGGACTAACTTGGAGCGAATTAGGTGGCTTCGATATGCTTGCCGCTAATGGTATGATTCGAGCGATTCACGTTGATTCGTTCGGGCATGTTTGGGCCGCCGGAGCATTTACCAATGCCTCCGGGAAAAATTATGTGGCCTATTTTGATGGAACTTCCTGGACGGAATTAGGAGGCTCCAATGCACTTAATATTTCCGGTGCAATAAATACACTCAGTGTAGACAATCAGAAGAATGTTTATGTAGGAGGGGCGTTTAAAAACGGTAATACCTGTTACATAATGAAGTTTAATGGTACCGCATGGAGTGCATTAGGGGGCAATACCTTAGCAGCAAACGACTATATTTTTGCTGTGAAAGCTGTTAATCCGAATACGGTATATGTTGGCGGCGATTTTAGTAATGCCTCCGGTTTTAAGTATGTAGCTTATTGGAATGGAAGTACTTGGTCGGAATTAGGAGGTACCAATAGCTTACACGCCAATGCAGGAATTACGGAGATTATAACAGATAACCTAGGCAATGTATATGCAGGTGGTGCCTTTACCAACGATAGTAATTGGCGTTATGTGGCAGCGTATAAATCCGGTATTTGGTCGGAATTAGGGGGTAACTTTTCCTTTCCGGGCTTTGGTGGCTTAATTAACGCTTTAATGAGCGATCCCGCTGGTAACATCTATGCCGCCGGTGGTTTTCATCAATCCAATAAACGGTTTGTAACAAAATACAACGGTTTAGGTTGGAATGAAGTTGGCGGAACACAAGGCTTAGCAGCCAATAATTATATCTACGACCTAGCGTATGGCATCGACCAAAGTATTTATGCTTGTGGCGGTTTTACCAATTCCCTAGGCGACTTTTATTTGGCTCGGTTTGGATATCCCAGTGACATAAATAATGTAACCGATACCTCAACCCTAACGTTTTATCCCAATCCGGTTTCCGAGTATATGACCATCGATTTGAAAACTCCTGCCCAAAATTTTCAAGTTAACATCATGAATATACATGGCGCTCAGGTCTTTCATGCAACATACCAACAGGCTCACACGATTCAGGTTGATCTTCATCATCTTCCCAAAGGAATCTATTTATTACGGCTCACCGCTGGCAATCAAAAAAACGAACAAGTCTTTCTGAAAAATTAATTAACGAGGAATACTCCGTATTGAAGAAAATGAAAATTATTCATAACAAAGCGGTGTAAACCTCAGGTATTTTTTTACCTTTTTCGTCTTTCAAATTTTCCAAAAAAAAGCTGCATTTTTTAGCTATTCAAACTCTGCATTTTTTCCCCATTTGAAAAGCTGCTAATGTCAATAAAATAGAGGTTTTCACTAGCACTTTCACTTCCTATTCACAGGGTGTTTTTGTACTTTTGACACCTTATATAAATTCATGGCAGACGAGATCATAGAACTACCTCAGGATGGTAGTAGTAACGACAAAATAATTCAGGTTAATATTGAAGAACAAATGAAATCATGCTACATCGATTATTCGATGTCGGTGATTGTAGGCCGTGCCTTACCCGATGTGCGCGATGGCTTAAAACCTGTTCATCGACGTGTTATTTTCGGAATGAGTGAACTTGGAAATACCTTCAATAAACCTTACAAAAAATCGGCGCGTGTGGTTGGTGAAGTGTTAGGTAAGTACCACCCCCATGGCGATACCAGTGTTTATGATACCATGGTGCGTATGGCACAACCTTGGAGTTTACGATATATGCTTATCGACGGACAAGGCAACTTCGGTTCGGTGGATGGTGATAGCCCGGCTGCTATGCGTTATACCGAGGTACGTATGCAACGTATTACGGAAGCGATGATTGAAGACATTGATAAAGACACGGTTGACTTTCAGAACAATTTTGATGATACGTTAAAAGAACCCACTGTACTTCCATCTCGAATTCCACAACTCATTGTAAATGGCGCCAGTGGTATTGCGGTTGGTATGGCTACGAATATGATGCCGCACAACCTCAGCGAAACGATCGATGGTACTTGTGCTTATATCGATAATAAAGATATCAGTATCGAGGAGTTAATGAAATTCATCAAGGCGCCCGACTTCCCAACCGGAGGTATTATTTACGGTATGGAAGGTGTGAAGCAAGGTTTTGAAACCGGACGTGGACGTGTTGTGGTGCGTGGACGTGTAAATGTTGAAACGGCAAAATCGGGTAAAGAGAGCATCATCATTTATGAATTACCGTACCAAGTAAACAAGGCTATTCTGCATCAGAAAATTGCCGCCTTGGTAAACGATAAAGTGATAGAGGGCGTATCAGATGTTCGAGACGAAAGTGATCGGGATGGCATGCGCTTGGTAGTTGATCTGAAACGTGATGCTATCGCAAATGTTATCATCAATCAACTGTACAAATACACCGAACTTCAAACGTCTTTCGGTATCAATAATGTTGCCTTGGTTGGCGGTCGTCCGAAAATTTTAAACATCAAAGATCTGATTGTCGAGTTCGTAAAATTCCGACATGAAGTGGTGGTACGACGAACGCAATACGATCTTAAAAAAGCAGAAGAACGTGCCCATATCCTACAAGGATATTTGATTGCTCTAGACCATCTGGATGAAGTGATAAAACTCATTCGTGCTTCACGAACACCAGAAGAAGCGAAAGATGGTTTGATGAGTAATTTTGGTTTAAGTGAAATTCAATCGAAAGCTATTCTAGAACTACGTTTACAACGTTTAACCGGCATGGAGCGTGATAAAATTCACGAAGAATATGATTCGGTTATGAAACTTATTGCCCACCTTAAAGAACTTTTAGGTAATGAAGCCATGCGCTTCGCATTGATTAAAGAAGAACTTCTGGATGTAAAAAAGAAATTCGGTGATGAACGCAAAACCCATATCGAATACCTCGCGAGTGAAATCAGTATGGAAGATCTGATCGAAGAAGAGGATGTGGTAATTACCGTTTCGCATTTAGGTTATATAAAACGAACCTCTGCAACCGAATACCGAACCCAACGTCGTGGCGGTAAAGGTTCTATTGGCGGTAAAACAAGAGAAGAAGATTATATCGATCAACTCTTTGTGGCCAGTACCCATGCTACGTTGTTATTCTTCACCGATCAAGGACGATGTTATTGGCTCAAGGTGTATGAAATTCCGGAAGGTGATAAAACCGGCAAAGGTCGGGCTATTCAAAATCTCATTCAATTAACACCCGGTGATCGAGTAAAAACTATTTTGAATGTAAAGAGCTTGGGAGATGAAGAGTATGTAAAAAATCATTTCATTGTATTGTGCACGAAACATGGTGTAATCAAAAAATCAACGCTGAAAGATTTCTCTCGCCCCCGACAAAGTGGTATTAACGCAATAACTATTGAAGACGGTGATGTATTGCTTGATGTTGCTCTAACCGACGGGCATTCGCATATTATGATGGCTGTGAAATCAGGACGTGCCATTCGTTTTGAAGAACATAAAGTTCGCCCTACCGGTCGTGGCGCCATTGGTGTGTACGGAATAGAAGTGGATGATAAATCCGACGAAGTGGTTGGCATGTGTTGCGTGAATAAAGAAGACCGATCCAAAACTATCTTAGTGGTGAGTGAAAAAGGAATTGGAAAACGCTCCATGTTGGATGAGTATAATGAAGAAACGAAAACTTGGGAGGAAACCTATCGTATCACCAATCGTGGAGGTAAAGGAGTTAAAACCATTAATGTAACAGAGAAAACAGGTAACCTCATAGGATTTCTGGCGGTTGAAGAGAGCGATGACCTTTTCATAACCTGCACCTCAGGCGTTACCATTCGAACACATGTGAAAAATATACGTGTTGCCGGACGAGCTACGCAAGGTGTTCGCTTAATTAACTTAGCCGAAGGCGATGAAATTGCCGCTATTGCTAAAATTGCAGAGCAGGATGACGATGAGATTATCGATGAAATACCGAATGAAACCGACACACCAAACGAAGAAACTAATAATAATTCAATAACAGACAACAATAACGAGAACGAATAATTTCGTTCCGGATTGAAATCCTTAAAAGAAAAAACATGAAAAAAGTTGTATTGGCCCTTGCCCTGATGCTAAGCACAAGTGCTCTATGGTCACAAAAATCGGCAATTCAAAGCACGATTCAAAGTTTGAAAGACAATGATATTGCGAAAGCAAAAGAACAAATTGACCAGGCTGTATTAAATGAATCTACTTCAGGAAATGCGAAAGCGTGGTTGCTTAAAGCGGTTATTTATCAAGCCATCGGAACCAAACATGAAGATATGCCCATGTTAGAATTTGTTCTGAACGGTAACCCTTATGCTCTAGGTTTATTACCTGCCGCCGAATTACATAAAAACAATCCGGATGCCTTAGCGATTGCAGCCGAAGCTTATAGCAAAGCCATGTCGTTGGATCCGAAGTATAGCAAAGAAGAATTAATGCCTTTGATTTCAAATCTCGCTTTTATTCATTATAACAATGGTATTAATGCTATGAATGCAGGTAAATTTAATGATGCAGCGAAGAATTTTGAAAATACCGCTAAAATTACCGGTATAGATAAAGGGAATTTTTATAAAGGCGTTCCTCAAATTGATACCTTGAATGCAACCGCAAAATATTATCAAGGGTATAGTTTGTATCAAGCAGGCGAAGAAAAAGCGGTCGACATTTTAGAAGAATCTGCTGGAAGCCCGTTCTTGAATTCATCCGACTTATACCTCATGTTATTGGAATTATATGAGCGAAAAAATGACGATGCTAAATGGAATGCAACCATAAAAACGGCAAGAACCAAATTTCCAAAGGATAAAAAACTACTCGATCAGGAAATCAATTACAGCATAAAAATGAATCGTTCGGAAGAAGCTATCGCAAAATTAAAAGAAGGTATTGCGGCTGATCCAAGTAAAGTGGATTTGTATATTCTTCTCGGACAAACCTATTACAAAATGGCTAATCCTGAAAAAGGAACCAAACCATCTAATTCAAAGGATTTGGAAAAATTAGCGCTTGATAACTTTACAAAGGTTATTGAAAAGGATGCTAATAATGTATATGGACAGTTTTTTACCGGATTAATTTATTTCAATCAAGCGAAAGAAGTGAATGATATTATGGTGAAAGCAGAAGACAAAAAATATGCTGAAATGAAACCACAACGCGATGAGCTAATTAATAAAAGTCTCCCCTATCTTGAAAAAGCTAAAACCCTTTCAGAAGCGGAAGGTATCAATGATAGTAATCGCGACAATTACAAATCTGCGTTATACGGTATCATGCAATGCTTCAACCTATTAGGCAAAACTGATAAGAGTGAAGAAATGAAAAAGAAATACGATAGCGTGCGCTAATCTACTTTGAAATAATTTCAAGAAACCGGCAAGTAACTTGTCGGTTTTTTTTATGCCTAATCGAATACATCTCGTACTCTTCTACTTAAAGTTTGTATTCTTCGACTCCCACATTCAATTAAACGACTTCCTCTCAATAGCACTTTTTGTGTGTTTACATTTACACTAACCAAACTATGTAATTCATCCCGATAAGTAAATCAACCATGAAAATTGAATGAAGAAAAAGTTCGTAAATAACCTACTCCATTTTTCTCACCCTTTTAAAACCAATCTTCCAAACATGAAACAAAACTTTTCCATTTTCAGTTTACTGCTTCTTGCATTTCTAACCATATCGGTTAAACATTTTGCACAAGCACCTTTACGTGTTCCCTATCAAACCATCGTTCGCGATGGAAGTGGTAGTACTATTAATAGTTCACCTGTTGGTGTTCGATTTTCTATTCTTCAAGGTTCAATAAGTGGCACGGTTGTATATGAAGAAACGCAAACTTCCACAACTACTTCGTTAGGTTTATTAAATCTTGAAATCGGCGCTGGAACTCCTTCTATCGGCACCATGAATGCCATCAACTGGCAAAGTGGTAGTTACTTTTTAAAGGTAGATGTTGACCCTACCGGTGGCACGAATTATACCATTTCAGGTACATCCTCTCTGAATAGTGTGCCTTATGCCTTACATGCTAAAACTTCGGGCGATTGGCTTAATTCAGGAAATAACCTCAGCAATACGAATAGCGGCAATGTGGGTATTGGCACCAGTACACCAAGCGAAAAACTTGAAGTGAACGGTAATATTCGCTTTACCGGAAATACATTTAAAAGATTAGGTAACGGAAGTGGTACAAGCGCTGGGGCCAGTGGAGGCTCGATCTCTATAGACGCCGGAAGTGCTTTTTATAGCGGCTTCGGTGCCAGTGGTGGCGATGTTACTATCAATGGAGGAAATTCGAATAGTGCGGGTGGACAAGCTGGTGGCAATATTATTTTTCAAACCGGAAGAAACTATTGGAATAATGGCTTTAATCCGAATGCTTTACATGGTGATATAATATTTAAAGGAGGTCTGCTTAATGGAGGAACATCCCTTCCAACCGCAGAGTTTATGCGCATGATTGGTTCGAATGGCTTTTTAGGAATAGGAACTTCATTACCGAGACATCGTTTACATGTTGGCCCTACCACTACCGACAACCAACAAGTAACTATACGTGGTTACGGCAGTACCGGAGCCTGGGGTGGTGCCGCGGCATTTGGTAACACGAATGCAAGTGTAATACTTGGTGAAACGAGTAGCACGGCAACTATTGGTGGCCATAATGCAAATTTAAGCGCATGGACCGATTTGGCTATCAATCCGAATGCAGCACAAGGAAATGTTGGTATCGGAACCTTTACACCCACTGCTAAACTTGATGTAAATGGAACCACCAAAACAGTTAATTTTCAAATGCCAACGGGCGCTTCGAATGGATACCTTATGTCCAGCGACGCTTCAGGCAACGCAACGTGGGTAAATCCTCAAACAGCCTATAGTAATGGATGGCTGGTTAATGGCACGGATGTAAACGCATCGGTAACTGGCAATGTAGGAATTGGAACTACAACCCCTTCTGCAAAATTAGAAGTTGCTGGTAACCTAAAAACCACGAACTTTCAAATGACAACCGGTGCCGCCGCAAATAAAGTGCTCGTAAGTAATGCTGCCGGTGATGCAAGCTGGGGTAATGTATCCGGTACTATTGCTTCAACGGTTTATAATGATGGTAGTGTAGGTGTTATATCCGATAATACCGCATATCAATTTATTGGAAGTACGGTTACGGTTACAATTACAGCCGGGCAAAAAATAGAAGTAATTGCCTCGGCTGGTTTAGGTACTACGGCTGCAGCAGGGGCTCAAATGAATAGAATTGCCATTGGCTATCAAACAGCAGGTGGTACCATTTTCGATCAGAACAGTGATTGGACTCTTTATAAAATTATTAACGGACAACGGGATGTTGTAACCTTGAATACTATTTTCACGAATTTGCCAGCCGGAACCTATACTGTTGGTATGGCGTATGTAACCGCTTCCGGCAATGCGGCTAATTTCAATGCGAACGATTGGACACGTGTTTCTGCAAAAGTTATTAACCCTTAATAGCATCAACTAAATAACCGCATAACTTTTTCGAACCGGTTTATTCTTGTGAAAGCAATGAATAGACCGGTTTTTTATTTCAGCCAAATCCGTTTCATTCAGGTAATCTGTTCTTGTGAACCTTCAACAAAGGATGTTCTCTAATTGCGCTAGCTCCAAAAAACACTCATCCTCAAGGGTGAACCATTTACTTTTTGACCAAACCCAGCCTTTGAATTACTATCCTTCCGTCCGCCTCAAATTTCATTCACAAATAATAAACCCTCATGTTGCAGTTTTTACACAAAATGCCCTACATTTGCCGTCCTGTCGAAAATCCAGGAGGTGGTTATGAAACATCATCGGGAATTTGAAATTGCTTTTGTAGGTCTCAAACCGGGTGAGCATGAATATCGTTTCCAGATCGACGACACATTCTTTGACAATTTATTTCAGGAAGGAAAAATTGAAAAACCTGAATTTCACAACAGTTTCGTTGAAATACGGATGGTTTTGGATAAGAAATCGGGCACGATGTTGCTCCGTTTTTTTATCAGTGGCAAAGCTACTATACCATGCGATCGATGCGGAGACGATTTTGAAATTACGCTTTGGGATGAATTTGAGTTACTTGTAAAAACAGTGGACGATGATTTAGTTGAAAAAAGCAATCAGGAAGACGCCGAGGTAGCCTATATTGGCCGATCGGAGAGTTTACTCGATGTTTCCATGTGGCTGTTCGAATTTGTTACACTTTGTATCCCTATACAACATGTACATGGAGAAGATGAACACGGAAACAGTTTGTGCAATGCTGAAGTTCTGAAATATTTGTTGAACCAACCTCTTGAAGGTAATAACTCCCTTCAGGAACAACTAAAAAAGAATAACTTATCTTAATAACGAAATAAATTAAAGCGAAATGCCTAATCCTAAAAGAAGACACTCGCAGCAACGGGGAGCCAAGCGTAGAACACACTACAAAGCAACAATCGACACGTTGAGCACAGATAAATCAACCGGTGAAGTTCACCTTCGTCATCGCGCTCATTGGGTAGAAAACAAATTGTTTTATAAAGGTCGTGTGGTAATGGAAAAGCCGATTAAAGAAGAAGCTGCTCCAGCCGTTGAACCAAGCGAAGGCGGAGAAGCCTAGTTTTAAACCCAAAAAAGTCTTATGCGCATAGCACTGGACATGATGGGCGGAGATTATGCACCTGAACAAGCATGTTTGGGTGTTTTGTCGTTTCTGGAAACCACTCAAGACTGCACCTTAGTTTTACTCGGTGATGAAACGCAAATTCGTGCAGGTCTAGGTGAAACAGCCAATAAGGTAAAAATTATTCCTACCACGGAAATTATCGACATGAACGAGCATCCGGTTCGTGCAATGAAGGAGAAGCCCAATTCTTCCTTAGTAGTTGGGTTTGGCCTGTTAGCTCGTGGTGATGTGGATGCTTTTATTAGTGCAGGCAATACCGGTGTCATGTTGGTAGGCGCATCGCACGTTGTTAAATTGGCAGAGGGTATTTTACGACCAACTATTCCAAGTCCGGTACCACAAATTAGTGGCGCTGAAAGTGTTTTGGTAGATGTTGGTATCAATGCGGATTGTAAACCGGAGAACCTAAATCAGTTTGCCACGTTGGCTACAGTTTATGCTCGCGAAATTCAAGGAAAAGAAAATCCTACGGTGGCTTTATTGAATATCGGAGAGGAAGAAGGTAAAGGCAATATCTTAGCACAGGCTACTTATCCCTTATTAAAGGAAAACACGAATATCAATTTCATTGGTAATGTAGAAGGTAGAGATTTAATAAACGATAGTGCCGACATTATTATCTGTGAAGGTTTTACCGGAAACGTCGTTTTGAAATTTGCTGAATCACTATATGATGTAATTCAGGTTCAACAAAAATTATCAGATCCATTCCTTGAACGTTTCAACCATAAACTCTATGGTGGTGTTCCGGTTTTGGGATGCAATAAACCTGTTGTTGTTGGCCATGGTGTTTCGGATAAGGTATCCTTTACCGGTATGTTACATTTAGCCAGAAAAATGATTCTGTCTAAAGTATGTGAGAAAATCGCAGCAAATATCATATAGAATTTACAAGCCTTACAACTTATTCATTCCCGCCAAACGCGGGATTTTTTTTGCTTGGTACTGACCTTCCAACATGATTTTTAATCCTGTATTTTATAGTGCCTCCGCTACTAAAAATAGATCGAATACCCTTCAATTCCGAATTCCAAGCAAAAAAAAACCTCCCCGAAGGGAGGTCTTTTCTATGACTAAGATTAATTACTTAAAATTAGTTTTTCGTAACACGAGTTACGTTTGTCAACTGGTCGTTGCTATAGATTTGAAGTGAGTAGATACCATTAGATAAATCAGAAAGATTCATTGTCATGTTATTTACACCAACTTCAGCATTAGCTTGAACTTGTTTAACAACGCGTCCGCTCATATCAACCATTTTCAACGTAACGATAGTTGATTGTTCAACTGTTAAGTCAACATTCAATTCGTTTTGAGTTGGGTTAGGATAGATATTTACGTTAGAAGAAGTAGCAACTTCAGTTGCAACTGCATCACGTGAAGCAGAAGTAGTCCATGTTTGAGAAGCAGACCATGCAGTTAATGCAGATCCACATACCGCTTGAACTTGGAACTCGTAGTTTGTGTTAGGAAGTAAAGCACCGATAGTCTTAGAATTTGGAGTAGAAGTACCGTTAATCCAGCTAGTTGCACCTACTTTACGATGACGAACATTGTAGTAAGAAGCACCTGCTACAGCAGTCCAGTTCAACTTAGAAGTTGTAGCTGTAATGTTTGTAACATTTAAACCAGTAGGAGTACCACAACCAGTGTTAGTTGTGAAGGTAGTTCCAACCCAAGATCCAGGAGTAGATGTAGTACAGAATCCACGTACTTCAACTGTGTAGTTCGTAGCTGGAGATAAACCAGTTATGTTCTTGTTAGGTGAAGTAGAAGTTACAGTTGGGTTCCAAGAACCAGCACCGATAACTTTCCAACGGATTTCATACCAAGGAGCAGTACCTGTCCAAGTTGCAGTAGCAGTAATACCAGTGATAGCACTGATTTGTAAGTTAGTTACTGTAGCGCTTTGAGCAGTAATTGTTCCTGTAGCAGAACCTGTACATCCATTAGCATCTGTATAGAAGTAAGTGTATGATGTAGCATTTCCAGTGTAAGGGTTTGGTAAGTTCCAAGTACCACCAGCAGGTGAACCACCTAGAGTTACAGCACCACCACAAGAACCTACATTAGGAGCAGTTACAACTGGTAATGGATTGATTGTAAGAATCAAGATAGAAGCGTTACAACCAGTACCACATGTGTAAGTACCAGACTGAGTGTAAGTCATACCATCACAAGCCCAAGTGTAAGATACACAAGAACTAATAGTTGTAGTAGTTGGATTACCTGGAGTGATAGTTAATACTAAAATTTCAGTGTGTGTACAACCAGCACTGTTTGTAGAAGTACAAGTATAAGTTCCTGATTGAGTATAAGTCATACCGTTACAAGACCATGTATATGTACCACAAGCAGTTTCAGATGTTGTATTAGAAGTTGAACTATTGATTGTTAAGTTCAATGTTTCTGTGTGAGGACAACCAGCAGCGTTTGTTGATGTAGCTGTGTAAGTTCCGCTTTGAGTATAAGTCATACCGTCTGCAGACCATGTGTAGCTATCACAAGCAGTAGCTGAAGTTGTGTTAGATGTTGAAGCATTGATTGTTAAGTTCAACGTTTCTGTGTGAGGACAACCAGCAGTGTTAGTTGATGTGCTAGTGTATGTACCTGAAGCAGTGTATGTGTTACCATCTACTGACCAAGTATAACTGTCACAAGCTGTAGCTGAAGTTGTGTTAGATGTAGAATTGTTGATTGTTAAGTTCAACGTTTCTGTGTGAGGACAACCAGCAGCATTTGTTGATGTAGCTGTGTATGTTCCAGACTGAGTATAAGTCATACCGTCTACAGACCACATATAACTATCACAAGCTGTTGCTGATGATGTGTTAGAAGTTGAAGCATTGATAGTCAAGTTCAACGTTTCTGTATGAGGACAACCAGCAGCATTTGTTGATGTAGCTGTGTATGTTCCAGACTGAGTATAAGTCATACCGTCTACAGACCATGTATAGCTATCACAAGCTGTTGCTGAAGTTGTGTTTGATGTAGAATTGTTGATTGTTAAGTTCAACGTTTCTGTGTGAGGACAACCAGCAGTGTTTGTTGATGTGCTAGTGTATGTACCTGAAGCAGTGTATGTGTTACCATCTACTGACCAAGTATAACTGTCACAAGCTGTAGCTGAAGTTGTGTTAGATGTAGAATTGTTGATT
>JAEUVD010000020.1 GCA_016787065.1 Chitinophagaceae bacterium | reverse complement strand
AATTGTAAATAAAGTTCCTTTTGGGAGGGTGTACGAAAACCGGTAGCCACCGAAGCTCGATATTGAATTTGGTCGGTACAGCTCAGTCTAACATGCAGCGCAGGCGTTAACGCTTTCCCAAATAAATTATTAATGGTATAGCGTGCACTGGGTTGAATGCTCCACTTTTTGGCGGTGTAAGTGCCTGAAAGAAACAAACCTAAGTCGGAAATTGGTTTCAAGTCGGTACTCAACTTGGAACTGGTAGCTGTTTCTAAATTATACTCATAACCGAAACTCAAATCCGTATGCTTAATATGAGAATTCGTATAGATACCTCTCAAATTAATTGTATTAAAATAAGAAGAATCCTGATCGCCGGTACTAGTGGTTGGAATCTGATTTAAGGTTACCAAATCTTTTTTATATCTATTCTTATTGCGTTGGTAATAGGTGTAACTATTCGCAAGCGCTAAGGATGAATTCGTATCGATTTGAATAGTTGCCGACAAAGTATTCATCGAACGTGTTGTGCGATAGTATTCATCGAAGGCATAACCTTCGTAAGGACTAATAATGGGAATACCTTTATTCGTAATTTTCTCGTTTAAAAAATTACCATAATATCCCAAACTGACTTTCTTAGACAACTTATAGTGATAATACAAATCTGCCAAATATTGGGTTTTCGGTTTCCACAACATAAAGCGATCTACAGAATCGGTTGCATTCCAGCCTTGGAAGAAGTTTCTGGCTAAAGAAAGTTGAAACTGATGCTTATTTTTAAGGTAGCCCGCTGTTCCACTAAAATTATATCGGCCAATACTTTCTAAATACGTTCTGAATCCAAGCGAGAGTGGTTTTTCAGGAGTTTTAGTAATAAGATTAATAACTCCTCCCATGGCATTACTACCGTAAATTACACTCATAGGACCTTGTATCATTTCAATGCGTTTTACTTGCTGCATATTAATTTGACCAAGGTCTATATTTCCATTTTCTCTTCCACTCATAGCGATGCCGTTCACAAGAATCTTAACATTTTGCCCGCTTATTCCACCAATACTTACCGATGCTCCTAATAAGTTATCATTCGAGATGTAATTATTATTTTCAAAATTTAATACTTCATTAAGGGTGGTTGCACCTCGTTGATAAATTTGCTGACTGCTAATTGTATTTACTTTATAAACCGACTGTGAAGCTAGCATTGGCTTAACTTGTGCCGTAACCACTAGTGTTTTCAAATCGGTGCTTGAAGGAATTAAGTAAACGGTAATAGTTGTTTTGTCTATTTTCAAATGATAATACTCTTTTGTAAGCTCCTCATAATTCAGGGCTGAAAAACGAACTTGAAAATTACTATTCGGATACGTTACAACAACTTTACCATTAGAATCTGTAAGACTCACTGTATTCTGTATCCAAACTTTACATTGCTTAATAGGTTCATTACTTGATTTATCTTTAACTATAAATGTAACATTGCCGGCTTGCACCAAACAAGCCAGCAACGATATAATTAACGTTAGGATAAACCTCATCTTACTTTCGAACGGTTACTTTTTCACTTAGATGCCAAGCATCTCCGGTTAAATTCAGTACATAATTACCTTCTGATAACATCGTTACTGGAATTTCAAAACTGTTCAAACCTTCCTGTGTTTTAATTGTTTTTGAAAATAAAACGCGTCCCTGAAAATCTAACACTTGAACATTTACGCTTTGTGTATTTTTTGAATCCAAAATAATATTCATCTTATCATTAACCGGATTTGGCGCCACTGCCACATTATTCAAAACCGATGGTAAATTTTCAACAGCTAAAGCCCAAACCTTACGTTTACGAAAATCTATAAGACCTGAAGGCAAATCATACCCAAGAAAATCGAGTTGCCAAATAGTATTTGATTTATCTGAAACAAAATAAGACAATGAATCTAAAGCGAAATAAGACGTGGATGCTAAATCAAACACCTTCCAATCGTAACCGATTTTAGATAGAAGCGAATCCATGGTATAAGTTGTGCGATAATCATAAGCGGTATCTTCTAACACACCTTGTGCTTTTGATGCCTTAACACCTTTGTTTAGCAATACCCCTAACACATTATTATTCGTTCCTTGTCCGCTACCAAGCGCGTCCGTAGTGTAGCGCGTAAATAATAAATCCCAACTAGAGCTAGCCGGTTCACGCAACGTATCCATACCGGTATTCAAATTAAAATACGCAAACAAACTATTGCTATATTTCGGAGATTTAGTGATGGTATAGCTATTCGTACTACCCGGTGTAGATAAATTTTCTGTACGGAAATAATATGTGGTGTTGATTCCATTTAAAGAATCAATAATCAATTTAAAATAAGTTCCTTGGGCTCTTACAATAAATACGGAATCGCCATAAACATTATGGTTTGTTGAATTATACGTTCCCCAACCAAAATTGAAAATATCTGCATTATAGATATGGTTGAAAGCACCATCATACCAACCTTTATCATTATTGAACAAAATTGTAGCGCCGGTAGTATCAGCTAAACCTACGCTAGCGAATTGCGATTTGTCTTTGTGAGGATGAAAGACTTTCGTAAAATTATTTCCATTTTGATGATTAGCCCAAAGTGCCGCCGAATCTACAATCGGACTCATGGAAAAAGCGAGATGATAATTACGGTTATTTTCCGCCTTGGAAATCCCGTTGTTAAAACTGTAATAAACGTCGGTAATAGAACCTGGTGAAACATTCACTGTGTCTTGCACCCAAACCGGTTGCCACGGAGCCTGTGCTTTTGACATTGTACTAAAAAATAAGACCATTCCCAGCAGAACTAAAACTTTTTTCTTTATCATTTGTATGTAAATTTTGTACGGCACAAAAGTAGTTCTACCATGCCCTTTGCTTTGTTAGCGCAGTGAAATATGACACTCACGTGACAATGAAAATGTGGATAAAAAAGAGAACAAAAATTTCGCTTAAATAAAGTCTTTTCGACGTAAATACTCCGCTATTTGAACGGCATTGGTGGCAGCGCCTTTACGCAAATTATCTGATACAATCCAACAATTTAAGCTATTAGGTTGTGATTCATCACGGCGCAATCTGCCAACAAAAACATCATCCTTATCATGAGCCCAAAGCGGCATCGGATAAATATTTTGTAGTACATCATCTTGCACAGTAACTCCTGCTGTTTGCGAAAGCAGCGATCGAATTTCGTCTAACTTGAAATCACGGTCAAATTCAAGATTTACCGATTCCGAATGGCCACCCATAACCGGTATCCGTACGGTAGTTGCTGTAACTGCAATCGTATTATCTTCCAAAATCTTTTTGGTTTCCCAAATCATTTTCATTTCTTCTTTGGTATATCCATTCTCCATAAACACATCAATATGCGGAATCACGTTTAAATCAATTGGATGAGGGTACGCTTTCTCCCCGTCAAGGCCTGCTCTCTCGTTCATGAGTTGGGTAACCGCCTTAACTCCTGTTCCAGTAACACTTTGATAAGTAGAAACTACAACGCGCTTTATTCGGTATTGCAGATGTAATGGTTTAAGCACCATGACCATCTGAATCGTAGAACAGTTCGGATTGGCAATTATATAATCAGAGGCTGTTAACACATGGCCATTGACTTCAGGAACAACCAACTTTTTGTCGGGATCCATACGCCAAGCCGAAGAATTATCAATTACGCGAATGCCCGCAGCAGCGAATTCAGGAGCTAAAGCCAAGGAGGTAGAACCACCAGCAGAAAACAAAGCAATAGTCGGTTTTCGCTGAATACATTCTTGATAAGACACAACGGGATATTCTTGTCCTTTAAATTGTATTAGTTTACCAATCGATTTTTCCGACGCAACCGGAATTAATTCACTTACCGGGAAATTACGCTCTTCCAATACCTGTAACATTTTTGTTCCAACCAAACCAGTGGCTCCTACAACAGCAACTTTCATGTGCTAAATTTTGCCAAATATATCAGAATTTTATTGTTGCTTTTCGATAAAAATACAAGTAGAATGAAAGTAAATTGGAATTACTTGCGTCTGGCTTCGGTAAAAAAGTAAAGTTTAGAGTAAGTAAAAAATTACGGTTACTTTTGCGCCACAAAAAATACCGGAACATGGGCTTATTCGATAAACTCTTCAAACGTAATAAACAACAAGAAGAGGCCAAAGAAACCTTAGACAAAGGCTTGGAAAAAACCAAGGAGAGTTTCTTTTCCAAAATTACAAAAGCAGTTGCCGGTAAATCAACCGTGGATACGGAAGTGTTAGATGAGTTGGAAGAAGCGCTCATAATGAGTGATGTTGGATTGAGTACCACCGTGGAAATTATTAAACGTATTGAAGAACGTGTGGCGAAGGACAAATATCTCGGAACAAGTGAATTGAACCGTATACTGCAGGAAGAAATGGTAAATGTGTTAACCGATGCCCCAAGTTTAGAATATCAAAATTTTGATTTACCAACTACTCATAAACCGCATATCATTCTCGTTGTAGGGGTAAATGGTGTTGGTAAAACAACCACTATTGGTAAGCTTGCATATAACTATAAAAATAGTGGCAAAAAGGTTATTCTTGGTGCAGCAGATACGTTCAGAGCAGCGGCAGTTGATCAGTTAACTATTTGGAGCGAACGAGTAGGTGTGGAAATTATTAAAAAAGAAATGGGTTCCGATCCGGCCTCTGTAGCTTTTGATTCTGTTAATGCGGCTGTAGCTCGCGGTGCTGACGTGCTTATTATCGACACTGCAGGACGATTACATAATAAGGCTTACCTCATGGATGAACTGAGTAAAATAAAACGAGTAATCCAAAAAGTAATTCCTGAAGCGCCGCACGATGTATTGCTCGTTTTAGATGGAAGTACAGGACAGAATGCATTAGAACAAGCAAAACAATTTACACAAGCCACCGATGTTAAATCTTTAGCTATTACTAAACTTGATGGTACGGCTAAAGGTGGTGTTGTTTTAGCTATTGCGCATCAATTTAATATTCCGGTTAAGTATATTGGCGTTGGCGAAAAAATGCAAGACCTTCAAATTTTTAATAAGTTCGAATTCGTTGATAGTTTGTTCAAGTTGAATTAACGCTTAGTGCTTTGGTGAAGGTAACCAATCGACCTTCAAATTTGGATATTCAAACGGTTTTTGTGCTTCCGGTATATTGCCTAAGGCTAATTTCCCCTTGATTTTTTGCACGGTGTAAAAATCCAATTCCTCTTCCGGAATAGGTTGTAATAACTGTAGTAATTTCTCCTTATCCTGTTCCGATACTATCTCCGAAGATAACCATATCTCTTGTTCTGCTTGTCGCAATATAGCCGGCATGCGTGGTTCCAGAAGTTTAGGACTGTTATGCAACTTTGCCATCGTAGGATTGGCAGTTGTTGTTACTATGGCAACAGATCGAATGACTTCACCGGTTTCTTTATCGATCCATTCATCCCACAAACCTGCCAAGCACATAGGTGATCCATCTTTCCAAGCAATATGAAAAGGAAAGGTGTTTTTACCTTGATGGTGATGCTCATAGTAAGCATCGATGAATATTAAACATCTTCGTTTGGTGGCAGCTTCTTTAAACGATGGTTTCTCAAAAATTGTTTCTTTTCTGGCATTCAAGGTTTGATTAGAAATTTGAATCGCAGCCGGTTTATCTTTTATCCAACTTGGAATTAATCCCCATTGAAACCACTGCGGCAAATACGGTTGTTCTTGTGTAAAAACCATAAGCCTAGGATGAGCAAAACCACTCACCACATCAAAACTAGGTTTGTCTCGAAGCCATTGTTCCAATTCCTTTTCAAGCTTGGCAATTATTTCCGGATCCTCTCCTCTATGTTTGGCATACTTAATCGCCTTTAATTTCATGGAAGCAATATCGTAACACATAAACTAGGGTTAAACAACAACGCACGAAGCAAAGGAGCTTCGTGCGTTAATGGTATAGATTAAAAAATTTTATTCCTTAATGAATTTCGAACGGAACGACGGCTTGGAATTTCCAATTAAACTAATGGTGTACATACCTTTCGACAGGCTACTGATATCAAGTGTGAAACTATTGTTTCCTTGCTGACTTTGTACACGAGCATTAGATACTATTTTGCCATGCATATCATATACATTTAGTTCATATCCTGCTGAGGCATCATCATTGAAAGAAATGGTTAAAGAACTGCTTGCAGGATTAGGGCTTACTTCAAAACCCTGCGATGCTTCTGTTTCTGCTAAAGCCGGCGAACCAGGTCGAGATGAAGGTGTTGTAAACTGAACTGTAGCAGTATAAGGACTTAACCACCCGGCACAGTTGGTACCCACTTCTACATCATATTGCGTTGAAGCGGTTAAACCGGTAAGGGTTTTATTTGTTGTATTACTTGTTCCAGTAACCCAAGCACCAGGTCCGGCTGTGGTACGATAGCGAACGGTATAAAATAAGGCTCCACTAGAAGCAGGCCAATTCGCTTTCGCACTTGTAGCTAGAATATTCGACATGGTACATGATGCCGGAGTTAAACATGTATTTAATGTAGTGAAATTTACAGAACTCGACCATGTTCCTTCTGATAAACTAGAGCAATGAAAACGAATTTGAACTTCATAAGGAGTGTTCGGTGTTAGTCCGATTAGCAATTTCGTAGCCGTAGTATAAGCTGACGTACCGCCATCAATCCAATTAATAGCGCTTTGTGGTTTGTATCGAAGAGAATACCATCCAAAAGTTGGCGTTGTAAGTTGGGTCCAATTGGCTCGGAACGAAGAACCTAAAATATTGGAAACATTCAAACCACTTACTGTAATTCCAACGCAATCCGGCATGGTATAAAAATAATAATCCGCGGCAACTTGAGGTTGGTTAAAATATACATTCCAATAATTCAAAGTTCCATTCCAACGCATACTATCGGGGGTGATGTAAGAAATAGAAGCCCCAACTACTTTAGCGATTCTTATTCTTGGTATAAATGGATGGTTTGTATCACCGTAAGTAGGTAAATCCATGAAGGTTGGGTTATTCGCGTTATAATCATCGAAATCAGCTTGAGAGAATCGAAGCACTAAATTACCCGGACCATTACTCGTTGGAGCGATGGTGGTTTTTCTTCTTCCATATATATAATTCGGATCAACACTGGTAAAAACACTACTGGCCACACTTTGCGTTACCGTTGTAGTACCCATGGCGTTACCGCCAATGGTATCGAGAAGTCGAGCTAAGAAACGACAACCAATGGTATCACTATATTCAACAAAACCACCTTCTGTTTGCGAAAGCGTTCGCGCATAAGTACCTACGGTATTAAATGGCGCAGCGTACAAACATGGTGTAAGAAATGAATCTAACGTTGAATAGTTTGATTGACCTCCAGGACAGTTTGTAGCTACTTGAAATTCATACCAAGTACCTTGAACCGTATTAAGTAATTTATTATTTCCGCTAGTTGTTCCTGTAATCCACGGACCAGGACCAACCTTCAAACGGTAACGTACCGTATAGTATAAAGCCTGTCCTACGGCAGTCCAAACAATATCACTTTTAAAATTGTAAGGCACTGTATGATTCACAGTAATTCCCGAAGGTGCATTACAACCTGTAGTAGTTGTAAAGGTAGATAGCCCTGAATAAGCGCTCGTACCTGAAGCACATTTGGTTTGAACCTCATACTCATATTGTGTGCCGGGTGTTAAACCACCTAATACACGATTGTTTGGTGTAGACGATGTTGTAGTGAAAGGAATAGTTCCTACTTTTCGATAACGAATGTTATAGAATTGCGCACCCGAAACGGCTGTCCAGTTTACGGTCGCTTGAAAATCATAAACCGGTGTGGCATTCAACCCGGTAGGTATTCCACAAGTTTGTGCTGAAGCGTTTATCGCCAGCAAGGCAAAAAAGGAGAGAAATAAGAGAGTAATTCTTTTCATGATACTTCGATTTAAATCAGAAAATAAGATTTGTGGCAAATTTATGTGAAGGCCAAAGGTAAACAATTCAAGCATTACGCGAAGCATTTCTGAATAATTGACTTGAATCAACTGTAAGTAGCTTTAGCAGCCAATTCACGAAGTAACCTGCCCAAAGAAGATGGTTCAACGTATTTCGAAACGACAGTATTCCAAATCAAAGCGAAAGATGAAGTTGCCTTGATACAGTGCTAAGAGAGCATGAAGACTTCTTATTTTATATTTAAGCATGATAAAACCGGTCAAATCGATTGGGTAAATCCAGAACAGTTTTACCCTATTTTACATCAATTAATTTACCTTCGCCGCATGGCAAAACAAAAGAAAACTACGAAAAAAGTTACCGCGAAAGCTTCCAAAGAATTTTTTGGTCCTGAATCCATGGCATTTATCAAACGCTATTTAGATAATGCCTCTCCTACAGGATTTGAGGTATCCGGACAACGCATTTGGCTTGAATATTTAAAACCATATATCGATTCATCCTTTGTAGATCCTTATGGCACCGCTGTTGGGGTTATTAATCCAGAGGCTGAGTTTAAAGTGGTTATTGAAGCCCATGCGGATGAAATTAGTTGGTTCGTGAAGTATATTACAGCCGATGGTTTCATTCATGTTTGTAGAAATGGCGGTTCCGACCATCAAATAGCACCTTCTAAACGTGTGAATATTCATACCAAAAAAGGAATTGTTCGAGGCGTTTTTGGCTGGCCTGCTATCCACGTAAGAACTCCTCAGAATGAAAAAAAGCCAGAAATAGAAACGATTTGGATTGACGTGAATTGCAAAAATCGAAAGGAAGTAGAAGCGCTTGGTATTGAAATAGGTACGGTTTGCACCTTCACCGAAGGTTTTGAAGAAGGAAATAATGGTTATTGGATTGGCCGCGCACACGATAACCGCATGGGTGGTGTAATCATTGCTGAGGTTGCCAGACTTTTGAAAGAAAATAAAAAGAAACTGCCTTTTGGACTTTATATCGTGAATTCGGTACAAGAAGAAGTTGGCCTTAACGGGGCTACAATGATAGCCAATCGTATCAAACCAAATGTTGCTATTTGCACCGATGTAACGCATGATACCTCTACACCCATGATGAGCAAGGCAGCACAGGGCGAAGCCACTTGTGGTGAAGGCCCTGTAATTTGTGTTGGCCCCGCCGTGCATAACATTTTGCGCGAGCTAATTGTAGATACCGCTAAATATAATAAATTGAATTATCAGCTTCAAGCCGTGAGTAGATTTACCGGTACGGATACGGATGCCTTCGCGTTCAGCAATGGTGGTGTACCGAGCGCTTTAATTTCACTGCCTCTTCGGTATATGCACACCACCGTAGAAACGGTTCATAAGTCGGATGTGGAACATTGTATAAAATTAATGTATGAGGTTCTTCAGAAAATTACACCAAAAACCAATTTTCAGTACCTCTAGCAAAGTAGGCTTTGGCACTGGAGGGAGATTTCAATGGTACATTTCAGCATTATGGTTTCTCAGCTCATTTTAGATGCCCTGAAAATGACAATTTTCTAATTCGCTTTCTGTAGAATAAAAGTATTTGTCAATACAAGCAAAAACTAGCACTTTTGCAGGCAATTTTTTTATGCAAGCACTTCTAAACATTCAACCAGTATTGGCACAGCCCCGGAAGATTTGTATTGTGCATCATTACAATCCGGATGCGGATGCTTTGGGTTCAAGTTTAGGATTATACCATTATTTAAGTAAAAAGGGGCATCAGGTTCATTTGATTTCACCGAATAACATACCTGATTTTTTACTTTGGATGCCTGATTCAGAAAAGGTAGTTATTTACGAGGAAGAGCAAAAAGAAGCTCAGCACATTTTAAATTCTTGTGAAGTTTTATTTTGTTTAGACCTAAATCATTTATCCAGAACGCGTATTATGGAAGATGTGCTTCAAAATTTAACGTGCACGAAGGTCATGATTGACCATCATCTCTTTCCTGATACCATTTTTGATTTTGGGAGAAGTGAACCTAGCAAGAGTTCAACCTGTGAAATGGTGTACGACTTCATTAATGAGTGTAACGACAATGCACTTATAGATACTACCATTGCACCCTGCTTATATGCCGGCGCCATGACGGATACCGGGTCTTTTAAGTTTCCAAGTACAACAGCCAGTGTTCATCGCATGGTGGCTGATTTGATGGAAAAAGGACTTCAAACAGCCCCGATACATCAGGCGATTTTTGATACGTATATGGAAAATCGCTTACGTTTTTTGGGTTACACACTTTCAGAGCGAATGAAATTATTTCATCATGCTCATAGTTCGCTGATCGCGATTCCTAAATCTGATCTGAAACGTTTTGAAATTAATACCGGTGATACAGAAGGCATCGTTAACTATCCATTGAGTATTGGAACCATTGTTCTGTCTATTTTTATCACCGAAAGAGAAAACGAAATCCGCATGTCGTTCCGTAGTAAAGGAGATTTTGATGTGAATGAATTTGCCCGCACTTATTTCAATGGTGGCGGTCATAAGAACGCATCTGGAGGTCGCTCACAAGAATCGTTAGAAATTACTATTCAAAAAATTGAACAAGCTATTGCTGAGAATAAATCTAAATTGATCCAATGTTACAACGAATTACCTTTTTAACTGCATTTGCTGTTGCCGCTATTTTTACGGCTTATGGACAAACCAAAACCATACAAACCAAACCGGCTACAAGCCCTGTAAAGCCTCAGGCTATTACCATGCAACAGGCACCCCCACCTCCGCCGCCAGCTTTGCCAGCAATGAAAAAACTCAATGATAAGTTGGAATATGCTTTGGTGGTTGATAAAAAAACCAGCCCGAATCCAAAGGAAGGTGATGTTATTAAACTTCATATGACTTCCGCATGCAACAACCGACTGATGTATAGTTCTATGCAATCGAATAAAGGTAAGCCGGTTGAGTTCAGCGTTAATAAACCAACTTTCAAAAGCGATATTATCAATGCCATCATGTTAATGACACCGGGCGATAGTATGGTATGTTCTGCCGATGCTTCGGATATCTTTACGAATATTAAAAAGCCATTGCCTGAATTCGTTAAGAAAGGCGATAAAATGATTTACTATTTGAAGTTGATTTCCATCAAAACAGCTGCCGATGTTCAAAAGGAACAACAAGCCAATTTTCAAAAGCAAATGAAAGAGCAAATGGCTAAACAGCAAGCGGAAATGAAAAAACAAAATGCCGCAGATGATAAAAAACTAGCTGCTTATTTTACCAAGAATGGTTTAGTTCCAACCAAATCGGCTACCGGTGTTTACTATACGATCACCCAAAATGGTGAAGGTCCAACACCGAAGAAAAATGATAAGGTTAAAGTGAAGTATACCGTTAAACAACTTGACGGAAAAATAATTGAATCAACCTTAGATTCGAATGGCAAAGAAAAACCGGCTTTTGAATTTTATGTTGGCAATAGAGGTATAACAAGTGGCGCTGATGAACTGATTAGTTATATGAATAAAGGTTCTAAAGGAACAGCTTATGTACCTTCTTCTATGGCTTATGGTAAAGGTGGTTCACCGGCCAATCCGTTGAGAAGCAGTAAAGCAGTTGCTCCAAATACCATCCTTATTTATGAAATGGAAGTGGTAGATATTGAAGTTCCAAAAGATGAGGATGCGGCCATTCAAAAGTATTTTAAAGAGAAAGGTATTACCGGTGCACAAAAAACCAGCTCAGGTATGTATTATTTAATTACCAAAGAAAGCGAAGGTGAGCAACCTAAAGTGAATGATAAAGTGGTAATGAATTATACCGGTTATCACCTTGATGGAACAAAATTCGACTCAAATGTAGATACCGCATTTCACCATGTAAGTCCGTTTGAATTTGAACTCGGAAAAGGCATGGTTATTAAAGGTTGGGATGAAGGTGTGGCTCTTTTGAAAAAAGGAACCAAGGCCACATTTTTTATACCTTCTAACCTAGCATATGGTTCCAGTCCTCGTCCGAATATTCCTGCGTTCAGCACGCTATTGTTTGATGTTGAACTTGTAGATATCAAAAAACCTTAATTAATAAAAAAACAACTCATGATTAAAAAAATGATCTTTGGTGGTGTTGTTCTTTGCACCCTTTGCAACGTTAGCATCGCCCAAAACAAAAAAAATAGTAAAGACCAAAAACCGGCTACTTCCACAAAATCGGATGTAATGAAAAAAACACCTTCTGGTGTTGAATACAGTTTCTTTAAAGATGATCCGAATCCAAAAACCATTCAAGAAGGTTCTGTAGTTAAGATGCATATACGAACCGTTATTTCCGATTCGGTGATGTTTGATACATACAAAATGAATAATAATGAGCCCATTGAACAACCTATGAGCAAACAATTTATTGGTGCTTTCTGGGAAGGGTTCACGATGTGCGGGCCAGGTGATAGCGTGATGTTGCAATTACCCATCGATAGCGCATTTAAAGATGCCGGCGGATTACCTCCCTTTGCAAAAAGTGGTGATAAAGTAAAATGGTACTTGAAAATTTTTAGTGTAAAATCGAAGGAAGAAGCAGAAGCAGATCGCGTGAAAGCATCAAAATCACAAAATGAAATCGACGATAAGTTGATTCGAGAATATATCAAAGAAAAAAATCTAAAAACCTTGAAAACCGCATCCGGTATTTATTATGTGATTGATAAAACCGGTAATGGTAAGCATGCTGTAGCCACTGATAAGGTAAAAGTTCATTACAAAGGTTACAAAATGGATGGATCGCAATTCGATTCATCGTATGATCGTAATCAACCAATTGATTTCCCATTAAGTGGTGTTATTCGCGGTTGGACCGAAGGAATTCCTTTATTTGAAGAAGGCGGAAAAGGTACTTTAATTATTCCTTCTAGTCTTGCCTATGGTACTAACCCTCCTCCAGGTTCAAACATCAAAGCAAACGAAGTACTTTTATTTGATGTAGAACTTCTTGAAATTTTAAAATAATATTCTTTTATAAAAAATCCAATGAACAAACGATTCTTAAGTTTGGCCTTTATGGCCCTGGTTGTAGGTTTTTCTGCCTGTAAACCAAAATTTCAAAAACTGCCTTCCGGAATACTTTACATGCCGGTAAAAAAAGGTAATGGTAAACGCGTTGCCAAAGAAGGTGATATCATTTCCATGAACCTCTTAGTAAAAATTCGTGATTCTGTAGTGCTTGATAATTTCAAGATGAACGACGGACAACCTATTGAAACTATGTGTAATAAAGTTGGTTTTCATGGCGATCCTATGGAAGCCTTCATGATGATGCGCGAAGGAGATAGCGCAGTTATTAAAACACCAGCCGATTCGTTGTATCGTGGTGGTATGCCTCCGTTTGCTAAAAAAGGAGATACCGTTACTTTTTGCGTTCGCATGTTGAAAGTTCAAACCCAGGCCGACTACCAAGCTAATCTTCAAAAAGCGGCTAAAGAGCAAGAAAGCAAAGACGACAAGACTATTAAAGATTACTTGAGTAAAAATAATTTACAAGCGCAAAAAACACAAGGTGGTTTGTACTATGTAATTACTCAACCTGGTACCGGCGAATCTGCTAAAGCAGGTAAAGAAGTAACTATGAAATATACCGGTCGATTATTAGACGGTACTACGTTCGATTCAAATGTGGATCCTAAATTCGATCATGTTCAGCCATTTAGTTTTGTATTGGGTCGAGGTCGTGTAATCAAAGGTTGGGATGAAGGCATAGCCTTATTAAACAAAGGAGCGAAAGCTATATTTGTGGTTCCGTCTGGTTTGGCTTACGGGCAACAATCATTACCTGGTAATGAAAAGAACCCTAAAGGTATTCCTGCGAATAGTACGCTCGTATTTGATGTTGAATTAGTTGATATTAAAGATGCGAAGGAAGAACCTGAAGCTCAAATGCCTCAAATGGAATCCGTTCCGCATTAATCTGAATTATTTCTAAAACTGTTTAACAAAGCCGTAAAGATTTTTCCTTTACGGCTTTTTACTTTTGCAGCATGAAATATATCTGGGGTTTATTACTTCTCGCATTAATGGCTTGCGAATCTAATTCTGCACAAAACACAAGTAATTTCTCCACCCTAGCGGTTGCGGAGTTCAAGCAGCAACTAGAAAAAACAAAAAATGTTCAATTACTTGATGTTCGAACCCCTGGTGAATATATGGAAGAGCATCTCGAAAATGCATTAAACATTGATTATAACGATCCAAATTTTGCCGATCAATTAAACAATCTGGATAAAAACAAACCAACCTTCATTTATTGTTTATCCGGCGGACGTAGTAACAATGCTATGAACACGATGAAAGCAAAAGGATTCAAGGAAGTGTATAACATGAAGGGTGGTATTTTAGAGTGGAAGGGCAGCCAATTTCCATTAACAAAAAATGTGTTTAATGGTTGGAAGGGCATGACGAAAGAAGCATTTGAAAAAATTACCCAAAACAGTACGCCAACGTTAGTAGATTTTCGTGCTAAGTGGTGTGGCCCTTGTAAACAATTAAAACCAATTTTAGATGAATTGGCAAAAGAATATGCCGGCAAACTAAATGTGGTTGAAATCGACATCGACGAAAATAAATCCTTAGCCGATGACATGCACATCACCAATATTCCTTTATTAGTGTATTACAAAGATGGTAAAGTTGCCATGAATATAGAAGGGTTTACGGAGAAGAAAGATATTATTGCTGCACTTAAGTTGCAATAGTTCATTTCACTGCATTCTGCGTATATCTTTGAGGCATGCAAGCACTTGATGTTTTCTTGGCGAATCATACTATTCTGAAATCAGAAGAGTTATTGCAAGCAGGCTCAAATAGGAGTTACACTCGGCTATACACTTCAACTGGTAATTTCATTCTTTGTAAAAACGCGCATGTTGCAGAGAATAATACCTTCTTTTATTTTGCTGAAATCTTTGCATCTATCAACGCTCCTGTTCCGAAACTAATTGCAATTAATGAAGAACGAACGCAATATATTCAAACGGATGGTGGCTCACAAGACTTGCTGCAAACTACCTTGCAACTTGGTTATACCGATCAGGTTCGAAGACTGTATGAAGAAGCCCTGAAAGCACTTTGCAATCTTCAAATCAAAGCACATGCAAACATCGATTATACGAAGTGCTTTGCGGCGCAACAATTTGATCGCTATGCGGTACAAGCAGACTTAAATTATTTCAAATATTATTTTCTCGATTTACTAAATCTATCTTATAATAAAACTATCCTTCAAAAGGAATTTGAACGATGGAGTGACTATTGCGGTGCTATTGAACCTACCTCCTTCATGTATCGCGATTTCCAAGGAAGAAATATTCTTGTTAACGATCAACAGTTAACATTTATCGACTTTCAAGGTGGTATGCAAGGACCGCCACATTACGATGTAGCCTCGCTATTATGGCAAGCCAAAGCTGCATTACCTATTACTTGGAAAAAGGAACTGCTCGATTATTATATTGCAGCATTATCTGTACATACCCCCCTAGACGAGTTCGTATTCAAACACAACTTCTCCCGAATTCTATTAACCCGATTACTTCAAGTTTTAGGAGCCTATGGTTTGCGCGGTATAATTGAAAAACGACCGCATTTCTTAAGTAGCATCCCTTATGGTTTAGAACATCTTAAACAATGGCTAAGCTTATACACCCTCGATGACTTTCCGGAAATGACATCCATTCTAGAACAACTTATTCAACCTGAAATCACAGCACAATTTCAATGATAGCATCCACCTTAGAACATCCTAAACTAAACATACTCGTTCAGAGTTTTTCGTATAAGCACCAACTTCCTAACGATGAGAGTGGCAATGGAGGCGGCTTCATATTTGATTGTCGCGGCATACTGAACCCAGGACGCTTTGAAGAATACAAAACACTCACCGGTAAGGATTCATCGGTTATCCATTTTTTGGAAACGAAAACTAGAATGCAGGAGTTTCTGCATGCCGCAAAGAGTTTAGTAACTATTTCAATCGACGATTATTTAGCTCGTGGATTTGAACATTTACAAATTAACTTTGGTTGCACCGGTGGTCAACACCGTTCGGTATATTGTGCTGAGCAAATGGCGAAATTTTTGAAAGAAACCTATCCTGTATCGGTAACCCTTCGCCACATAGAACAAGAACGCAAAGGACGTATTCTTTAATTTACTCTGATTCTTGCTGAACGTATTTGTGTTTAATGCTTACGTTTAGAAGTTCCGACCAATGCTTGGTTGCAAAATCAAAAACGGCAAATCCACTTGTTTTTAAGCCAACATAATCCGAATGAAAGAAACTAGCCAGTTCTGAAATTCCATTATTATGACCTATAACCAATAAGGTTTGAATAGTATCATCGGTGGTTAGAATATGTGAAAGGATGGTGCTTGACGTGGCGTTGTATAATGCATGTTGCCATTGAACAGGAGCATCCGGTAACTCCAAACCTTCAATAACTTGATGCGTTGTTTCACGAGTACGTAGCGCATCGCTCGATAAAATGAGATCCGGAATGAATTGCTTTTGTTTTAACCATGCCCCTCGTTGTTTACTTTGTGCGCTACCACGTTCTTTTAGAGCTCGTTCAAAATCGGTGGCGGCAAACTCTTCTGCTTTACCATGACGTAGTAAAATCAGTTTTTTCATGCAGTTAATTATTTGGTATCACAAATTTACTGATATCCTCCTTCTTAATTCTTCCGTCGCATAAAATTAATAATCGTTCTACAACATTGCGTAATTCTCTGATATTGCCGGTCCAGTTATGTTTCTTTAATTCTTCCAAGGCATCATCATCAATTTGCATAGGTTTCATTTTATATTCCTGGCAAATCAAATCAATAAAATAATTGGTTAGTAATGGAATATCTTCTCTACGTTGGTTTAACGGAGGCACATGAATATTAATAACAGTAAGCCGATGATAAAGATCTAATCGAAATTTTCCAGCTTCAATTTCTTTATTCAAATCTTTATTTGTGGCGGCTATGATACGCACGTTTACTTCTATATCTTTCTCCCCACCAACGCGTGTTATTTTGCCTTCTTGCAAGGCACGTAGCACTTTGGCTTGTGCACTTGGGCTCATATCGCCAATCTCATCTAGAAATAATGTTCCGCCATTTGCTTGTTCAAACTTGCCAATTCGTTGTTTGACTGCTGAAGTAAAAGAACCTTTTTCATGTCCGAATAATTCACTATCGATAAGTTCAGATGGAATAGCGGCGCAGTTAACTTCCACCAACGGTTGATCTTTTCTCGGACTCAATTCGTGAATCCAGCGTGCAACTAATTCTTTACCGCTTCCATTTTCTCCGGTTACCAGAATTTTTGCTTCGGTTGGCCCTACCCGATCAATGGTTTTTTTTACCATCTGAATACCTTCGCTTTCTCCAATAATTTCCTGCAAGCCACCAACCATTCGTTTCAATTGAATAGTTTCTTCAACTAAAGAACCCTTATCAATGGCATTGCGAATGGTAATAAGTAAACGATTTAAATCCGGTGGTTTTTCTATATAGTCGAAGGCACCTTTTTTAACCGCTTCAACAGCCGTTTCCATGGTACCATGACCAGAAATCATAATGATAGGAACTTCTACACTTTCGTTCTTTAATTTTTCCAATAACTCCAACCCATCCATCTTAGGCATTTTAATATCACTGATAACACAGTCATATTTTTTTGCTTTAATGAGGTTATAAGCCTCTAATCCGTCTATGGCTTCGTCGGTTTTATAACCTTCGTTCTGTAAAATATCAACTACTGCTTTTCGGATGCTTTTTTCATCATCCACAATTAAAATATGATTTGCCATTAATGGTTAGTTACTTTTTACTTTTGGTTATCTCTCCATTCGTACACCCAACTACTTTGAATCATTTCCAAATGGCCTTCATTACAATCTTCACGCTTTCCCACAAAGCCATCTAAACTTAACACCCATTCCATTAAATCGGTAAATCGGATGCGGTAGATTTTCGATTCAGAAAATTCATCTCCAAATTTCTCATAAAGCTTTAAAGCTATATCCTCATAATCATTCCAATGAATAGGTGGTTCGTATGTCATATTAGTTCCTTTTATTCGCCATGAATTAAACTTTGATCTGGGATAGTAACTTTAATACTGCCCTCTCCTCCCAATAAAATGCACTGACAACTTAAGCGTGAGTTCAACTTAGGGTTACGTGCTCGATCGATAAAATCTTCCTCTTTGTCGGAAATTTCTTCTACAAAATGTTCTCCTTGTTCGAGGTAGATATGACAGGTACTGCATGCGCACACACCACCACAATTATGGTGAAGGTGAATATTATTTTTCAAAGCTACTTCTAAAATACTGTCATCCTCTGCACAACGATCTATAATAATAGGTTCTATTCCTTTTTGCTCAAAATTAAATTCAATTGAATACATCTTCTTTTCGTAATGGCAAATATAATCGCTGAGGAATGAAAAAGGGAAAAACCTGCATTATTTTAAACGATAAACAATTTGATAAACACAGAATAGAAAGAAGATAAACTGAACCTGTATCTTTGTTCACTTTCTATGAGTACATCTTTATTTTCATCCGGAAGAAAGCTTGGCATCTTAGGCGCAGGTCAACTCGGAAAAATGTTGTTACCAATAACCGAAACATGGGACATCTATACCAAAATGCTTGATCCCGATCCGGAAGCACCTTGCAGCGCAATTTGCAATGAATTTGTATGTGGCTCTTTGCAAGACTTTAATACGGTTTATGCCTTTGGAAAAGATTGCGACATACTTACTATTGAAATTGAACATGTAAATACAGAAGCCCTCAAGCAGTTAAAAGCTGAAGGTAAAATTGTACACCCCGACCCGGAAGTTCTGGCGCAAATTCAAGATAAAGGATTACAAAAACAATTTTATCAAGCGCATAACATGCCTACGGCGCCCTTTGAGTTGTTTGAAAATAAAGCAGCCGTATTGGAGGCCATTCAGTCGGGCCGATGGCATTTGCCTGTGGTTCAAAAGACAAGAAAAGCAGGTTACGACGGACGTGGTGTAAGTATACTTAAAACCCACGAGGATATGTCGCAACTCTTGGAAGGGCCTTGCTTATTGGAGCAAGCCATTGATATTAAAACCGAGGTTGCTGTAATTGTTGCTCGAAATGAACGCGGTGATATTGCGGTGTACGATACTACCGAAATGGAATTTCATGCAGGTGCCAATATGCTTGATTTGTTGTTATATCCTGGCAATCTCTCGGAACAAGTTACCGCGCAAGCACAACAACTTGCCAAAAACATTATTGAAAAAATGAACCTTTGTGGTTTATTAGCTGTAGAATTTTTGCTTGATAACGAGGATCGATTATGGGTGAATGAAGTAGCTCCTCGGCCGCATAACAGTGGACATCAAACCATTGAAAGTGCGGTTACTTCGCAGTACGAACAACATATTCGGGCAATTTTAAATTTACCCTTAGGCAGTACCGCCTTGTTACGCACTTCTGCTATGGTAAATATTTTAGGGGAAGCCAACAAAACCGGCCCAGTGGTGTATGAAGGCGTAACAGAATGTTTAGCAGAAGAAGGTGTTTACATACATTTATACGGAAAAAAAATTACCAAACCATTTCGTAAGATGGGACATGCAACTATCGTTCATGAATCGTCCGACGAAGCAAAACGAAAAGCCTTATGGGTAAAGGAAATATTAAAAGCAACAAGCCTTTAGTTGGAATTATTATGGGTTCGGATTCCGACATGCCGGTTATGAAACAGGCGGTGGATTTTTTAGAACAACATGGCGTTGCCATAGAATGCACTATAGTTTCTGCTCATCGAACACCGAAACGGATGTTTGACTATGCACAACAAGCGCATTTGCGTGGCATGAAAGTAATTATTGCCGGTGCCGGGGGCGCAGCCCATTTACCAGGCATGGTTGCGAGTTTAACACCGCTGCCTGTGATTGGCGTTCCGGTAAAATCGAGTAATTCAATCGATGGATGGGATTCTGTTCTATCAATTTTACAAATGCCCAATGGTGTACCAGTGGCTACTGTTGCATTGAATGCCGCTAAAAATGCAGGCATACTGGCCTTACAAATTTTAGGTACTTCAGATAATCTTCGCTTGAAGCAAATGATAGCGTACAAAATGAATTTAGAAAAAGAAGTCATGGAAAAGGTGAAGAAAATTACAAAAAAGTAAGCCTCCCAAATTCCTTGTCTTAGCTGTTTATTCTGCACACATTCCAACCGGATTCTAACTTCCGTTCGCATAGCATTCAGTAATATTTTACTTTTGAATCATGATCGATAGTCGACGACTTAACAATCAAACCTACGAAATGGGTCGATTTGATATTGAGTTTAATCGCGACCAACTTGGAGTGGATAGAAACCCTGAGCTCATTTTTCATATCAACGTCTATTTTCAACAAGGTGCTGTTGGTTCCGGAGTTGAAGATTCGGATACCAGTTCTTCGCCAGGGCATCCTAATCGAACTTATCAGGCTGATGCGTGGCCCGATGCAGCATGGATTCAATTTAAGAACAGAATAATCGCCCATTCGCAGAGTTTCTGGAATGGCAAATTCTGGTTGGTACCACCGGCAACATGTTTTGGTATGCGCGCTTCATTACCTGATTTCCCTACGGATAATAATATACGAGCTTCACGCCAATATCCGAATCAAACCCCCATGGTACCGGGTCTTCCAAATAGCACCCGCTATATGTATGCTTTCAACTTGTATTGCAGAATTATGTTGCGTGAAGTAGCTACGGCATCGGCAGCTCATTTAACCATAACCGCTCCCCATGTAAGTGAAGCCGACGATGGCTCATTTATTAATTCGGTAGGTAGTGGTAATGGTATTTTTTATAATGGCATCATAAACTATCGACGGTTTGGAGTACGCCTCGGACATACCCGTAGTCAACGCCAATACCTTCACGAAATAGGCCATGCCTTCGGACAACGTCATATTGGTTTTTATAGCGATACGAGTTCTTGTGTAGAAGCACCCCATGCTGGTCATGGCGCTACCCATGGCATGTGCTACATTGGCGATACATCCGCAGAAGCAGGTAATGTAATGGGTTTGGGAGAATCGCTATCAGCGGAAAATGCAATTCCCTGGAAGCATTTTGCTGCGCAGTTTACTGGTTCCAATGCGTCGGATTGGCAAGTTTCCAGGCGAAGAGTTTATCCTAGAATATTAACTTTACCAGGATTACATGTTTAATATGCAACATCATTATCATACCGAAATACGATGGACTGGCAATAAGGGAAGTGGAACCAGTTCCTATACCGATTACGAGCGAAGTCATGATTTAATTATTTCAAACAAACCAACGTTATCGATGTCGTCTGATACACCTTTTCGTGGCGATGGAAGTAAACAAAACCCGGAAGATTTATTGCTTGCATCCTTATCATCCTGCCACATGCTTTGGTACTTGCATCTATGTGCAGATGCCGGCGTTATTGTGCTTGACTATTGTGATAAGGCTTCTGCCATTATGGAAACCGGAAATGATAAACCAGGACATTTTGTGGAGGTTGTTTTACGTCCTCAAGTGACGGTGCAAAGTGAAGCTATGGTAGAAAGCGCCATGCGATTACATGCTAAAGCGCATGAACAGTGTTTCATAGCTAATTCGGTAAACTTTCCGGTGCATAGAGAACCCGAAATTCTAATTCGTTAGAAATTACTTTTTACGTAGCGCAGTGATTTGAGCGAGGGATCAAGTTCGAATGCCTTATTAAAATAACCTTCTGCCTTTCCTGTATTTCCGGCGCGGTAGTAGGTCATACCTTTATTATAAATTGCCTCGGCATCCTCCGGATTTATTTCTAAAATACCATCGATTATGGTGCGGGCCTTGTCAAACTGTTCTAAATTAATATACACATCGGCGATGGTAAAATTTAAAGCGCGATCGTATGGCGAATACTCACGGGCCTTATTATAATAGGCCAATGCCCCTTTGTAATCTTTCATTTCTTCATAACTCAAACCCCAGTTATAATAAAACATTTTTGATTTATAGTATCCCTTGTCTTCTGCCAATTGATAGAGTTCAACCGCTTTGTTGTATTTACCGGCATTATGATGAGCTCCGGCGGCCTCGTAAATTTTGGTTGCATTGGTAGGATCGAGTTCCATCGTTCGATTAAAATACTTCAAGGCATTATTATAATCGGCCATTTCTGCATAGCAACTTGCTAGTTTAGACGGAATATCTTTATCCTCGGGCAACATCTTTTCAGCCTTTTGATACAATTTAATGGCTTTAGGAAAATGATCAACTTCCAGATATGTTCGAGCTAATTTCCGATTGATTTCTCCATCCTGAGGATCCAATTTTAAAGCGCGATCTGCATATTGAACTCCTTTCATTTTCTCAGGGCTCATGCTATACATTTCAGCCAAACGGGCAAGGTACTCAAGGTTATCACCATCATTCTTAAGCAATGATTCGTATAGCGGCATAGCCTGAAAGTAGGCTCTCTTCTCATAATTTGCGTTGGCACACTCCTTCATATAGTTTGGGTTTTCCGGATCTAATTCGAGTGCTTTAGCAAGTAATTTAGCTGTTTCAGTGAAATTCTCCTTTGCTTTAAACTGCATGGCTTTGTCGAATAATTCTTCTGCAGTTTGTGCGTGTAGTGTAACACATAACCCAACAAATAACATTGTTGACAATACTTTTTTCATTCCCCTATTTTTATAAACCGAGGTTGAAATTACAACATCTGTGCCAATACTTGAAATGATAAATATCTCAAAAACCGTTGAAATAGGTTTTTAGCCTAATTCTAATCTTCCAGCGACTTCACACTATGGAATAAGCGATTCCAGCGAAGTCCTTTCTTATCATAACTTAACCAGATAAACCAAGCCTTTCCAACCACATGATCTTCAGGCACATAACCCCAGAAACGAGAGTCTAACGAATTATGCCGATTATCCCCCATCAACCAATAATAATCCATAGCAAACGTGTAATTCGTTGCTGGTTTCCCATCTATGAATATAGTAGAGTCTTGAATTTTGAAATCATGCTTTTCATACACTTGAATCAATCGTTGATACAACGCAATGTTATGAATGTTTATCGGCACGGTTACACCTTTCTTAGGAATCGTTATTGGACCGAAATTATCTTTCGTGAAAGCAAAATTAGCGGTGTCGTGTGGAAAGCAAATTTCTCCTGGTGTTTTCGCGAGTTCCTTTCCTGATAGGCTTGGTACGGCACTTACCACATTGGGCATTTTACGAATGGCATCGATATTTTCTTTAATTGCATTGATAAGATAGAGGTTCGGGTTTTGTCCTTGAATAATATCCTCATCCAAAATTCCTAAGTTATTGAGTGCTTCCATATTCAGAAAACCTCCACTCGTGGTTACGATATATTTTTGTTGAAGAAATCGAAAAGCAGGCGCCGGTTTATTGTTTACGTACAATACGCCTTCCTTTACTTCTATAATATCACCTGGTAAACCTACACAGCGTTTAATGTAATTATCCGTTTTATCGACAGGATGAGTTACAATGGGGTGCGTTTCTTTGGTCCAACCATAGTAACGTACAAGGTCGTAGTAAGAAGGATTATTCATTTCAGCAAAAACGGTATCGCCATCCGGGAAATTAAATACCATATCATCGTATCGTTTTACTTCACTAAATCCCCATACACGTTTATAAGGCCATTCAACAGCAGTGCTATACGATTTTCCACCGAAGATGGGCATGGCATTATGAACAAAAGGAAAAGACAGTGGCGTCATAGGTAAGCGAGGCCCATAGTGCATTTTACTTACAAACAAGTAATCGTTCACTAGTAACGATTTTTCCATAGAAGGTGTCGGTATGGTATAAGCTTCAATAAAAAATGTACGTATAATTGTTGCAGCTACAATAGCAAACACCGCAGCATCTAACCATTCTCTGGCAACAGATTTTTTCTTCTTAGGTACGTCGTTGGTTTTCTTTTTTGAAAAGAATGGAATATTCATGTTTTTTTATAAGGGGGTAAAAGTACATTAAGCGACATTTAAATAAAAGTGAAAAATCCCTATAATAAACAGGCATTGCCCTATGGAGTTAACCTTTGGTCGTATTTTACGTAAAAGGTGTTAACTATCTGTATAGAAGAAAGAGGAAATACCGTCCAGTTTGTACGTGTTTGCCCAATAGGAATAAACAATTACTTTTACCTGATTGAAACCAATTGTACTTTTTCTCTCGTTATTATTTTGGCATGGTTTGGTGTGGGCGCAAACATTTAGTGGAAGCGGTGGTAGTATACCTGATGCCGCAGGACCCGTGTCCTTTTCGATTCCTGTAAGCGGACTATCTCAGGTTCTAAGTGGTACCTACGGGCTTAAAAAAGTGTGTTTAAACATTAATCATACCTACGATGCCGATTTAATGGCGAAGCTGGTATCACCAGGAGGCGTAAGTATTACTTTATTTAGTGGTATTGGAGGAGGTGACGATAATTTCACCGGTACGTGTTTTGATTCATCAGCAGCTACTTCAATCGCAGCCGGGGTGGCTCCTTTTACTGGAACATTTCGTCCGCAAAGTAATATGGGCAGTGTGAATAATCTTCAAAACGGAAATGGAATGTGGCAACTGATTATTGAAGATATGGCCGCAGTTGATACTGGTTCATTATTAAATTGGAGTATTGAATTTGGGCCAAATGCACCAACACCATTTGTTGTAGCTACCGATATACCCTTGGTAGTAATAACGTCAAATAACATCAACGCTTCTTACAGTCAGGCTCAACTTAAAATTATCGATAATGGCATTGGTAACATCAACCACCCTTCTGATCCGGGTAATGTTTATTCAGGTAAAGTCAATATACGAGTACGTGGAGCCTTTTCATCCTCCTTACCGCAGAAACCCTATGCTTTCACTACCATTAACCCTGTTAATTTTTTAGATAGTAATGTTTCAATTTTAGGTCTGCCGAGTGAGCATGATTGGATATTATTAGCCACTTACAATGATAAAAGTTTTGTTCGCAATCCGCTGATGTATGAAACCTTTCGTGATATGGGGCATTATGCAGCAAGAAGTCGTTATGTAGAAGTTGTCTTAAACGGAGAATATCAGGGTATTTACAGTTTAATGGAAAAAATTAAACGGGATAGTAATCGGGTAAGCATACCTAAACTTACCGCATCGGATACAACCGGTGATGCTCTTACCGGTGGTTATATTTTCAAACATGATTACCCGGATGTTGGTTGGAATAGTCAGTATAGCGCACAACCTTGTAATACACCGTATCAATTTAATTTTGAATATCCATCTGATAATAATATCGTTCCGAAACAAGCTAATTATATTCAACATTATTTAGATACTATTGAAAAACGTTTGAATAGTCCGTTGGTGAATGATAGTATTAAAGGCTATCGCAAGTATATCCATTTGAATTCATTTATTGATTACATGTTATTAAATGAAGTGAGTTGGAATTTAGATGGATTCAAGAAAAGCATGTACTTCTTCAAACATAATAATGGTAAAGATTCTACGTTACATGCCGGACCGATTTGGGATTTTGATTGGGCTTTAAAAATTACTCCTTGGACGCCGAATGATTTAAGTGATTGGAATTATGCTACCGACCCCTGTGCCGGCGACGTGGTATTTCTTCCTTGGTGGAATATTATGATGCAGGATACCTTTTTTCAAAATAAAACCAAATGCCGTTGGGAGTATCATCGAAAATATGCGTTGCATACAGACAGTATTAATAAATATATCGACAAACAAGTTCTTTACTTGCAACAGGCAACTACAAGGCATTACAATTACTGGCAAACTTTAGGTATAAATGTGGGCACACCAGAAGTTCATACTGCGGCTACTTATGCTGAAGAAATAGATTCGTTGAAGTCCTTTATTAAACGTCGTTGTTTATGGTTAGATCAGCACTTACCGGGTGTATGTAAAAATCCAATTTTCCCAAGTGAGTTTGAAGAGCAAGGTATCGACGCGCTAGAGGTTTATCCGAATCCGGCCAATCAAACACTTTGGATGCGAGCTTATGAAGGTATAGAACAAGTGGATATTCATGACCTTATGGGAAGAGTAATTCATCATCATCAAGTAAATTCAAATGCTAAGGAAGTAGCACTAGATGTTTCCTTGATTCCGCAAGGATTATATATTATTCAGGTTAGAAAAGGAGAAGCAGTGATGAAGAAGAAAATTGTGATAATCCATTAGACTATTTCAACTAGATCCAATGTGTGAAATAATACCTCTCGTAGTTTGGATTTCTGCGAATAATCCAACAAACATCAAACACTATTTAACCTAAATGCGGTTTAAGAAAACGATTTTCATTGATATGATCGGTAAGTTCTGTTAAAGGCACAAATTGCAACCCATAAAGTTTGTTTTGCAACGCCATTATTTTAAACGTTTCTGAACAAAATAATTTACTCATTAATATATTGTCATTCACACAAAACAGTTCTGAAAAATCCTTTTGTTTAAATTGAATTTTTTCATATTTCCTTATCCAAAGTGAATCACAAATAGTCATATACGATCCGTCGGGGTTAAGCATTGCATCAAATTTTGATAAATCATAATCCACGGCTTGAAACGAGGAATAGAAACGAATAAAATAATATAATTTCTCAGAATTCTTTTTAAGTTGATTAGATACAACATGGAGCGAAGAAGATACGTAGGAGGTATTAAACTGATCTATTACATTTTTCATAGCTTCGGATACAATAAATCCTGAGCGAAACCAATAATAATCGAAATTAACTTTAGGGGCTTTTACAACAAGATTTAGCGTATCGGGCATGATAACCTTTTCATATCTTGGAATTGGCTTTAGCCAATCATAATCGTATTCCTTGGTAACAGGTGCCATAGGATCTTCTGGAATACGCTCCCACAAACGAGCATCAAGAAATATTGGTACCCCATTTAATCCCGATTGATCGGTGAACAGTGCATAGTAATTTTTCATCTTAACCTAATTTACATCCAACGGCATGAGGGCTCAAAGGTACTGTTCCTGCTTGTAAATTACTTCGTAGATTATGTTGTAACGTTTCCAATTCCGATTTGATTTGAGCGTCATTTACGCCGGGTATATGGTTCGCTCGAATGGCATCCACATTATTAGATACCATTGCGGAATATTGTGGATGTGAACCATAATGATAAACACCGGCACCCGATGTTTGTCGAAGTGCTTCATTATCCGGTAATAAAATACCATTTTTTGCTTCATCCATATTCATCCCTACTTGATCAAACATAGATTGGTTTCCTTTCCATATTTCTTCAGGAATCAGATGGTGCGCTTGATTATGGTCGCCAACAACTCCGCCTAAATTCTGATTAAGAACAGTGCTACTTAAACCAAGTACATCTATATGTTGATTTGTATCTTTTACATAACTATAGGGGTTCATTCCTCCCCAAATACCGATAGGGTCTTTGCATAGGTATATCCCTTCTTCAGGAGCATAATAACGATATCGGTTATAATATAATCCGGATTCCGAATCGGCATATTGTCCTTGAAATCGAAACGGGCAATCTTCTATTTTCCCTTGAAGTATAACAGCTCTTCCATAGATATCCTGAATCGATTCCCACACTTTATTTCCATGCTCATCAACCATCATAGTAGGTGTTCCTAAATGATTACAAATGATACTAAAACTTTTCCCATCACGAATTTTAGCAATGGGTATCATACTTCCTTCTTTAAAAATCCAAGTAGTTAATCCGGTTTTTTCCGGCGGTGTAATATTACCCGATGCATCAACAGTTTTAGCAGTGTTCGATTCCGTCCATTCATGTACCGGAACCATGCCATCCCAAGCCCATTTCGTTATTTTATCCTTATACGATTTTGATAACCGACGCCCTAAAGCATCATAGGAATATCGAATCCGATTACCGTCCGGCCGTATAACTTCCTTCAGCAAACCATTTTCGAAATAGTGATAGTGCCACACACGACCTAAGGGTTCGGTTTTACGTATCAATTTTCCACCTTCATCGTATTGATAAGTTGTTTGTTGCTTCCGAGTTAATCGAGAACCACCTTCATACGTTCTATCGGAACGATCTTCTTTTTCATAAAGATTACCTATTTCATCAGCCACACGAACAATATGCTGTGATTTTGTTGCGCTACCAACAAGATTTCCGACTGTATCGTACATATAATGAGTAGCCTCTTTGTTCAATTCATTCGTAGTTTTCAATAACCTATTTCCGAGCTGCCATTGATAGCTTTGATGCAACATATTAGTTGTGCTATTCTCCAGAATTTGTTCAATAGGCTTTCCGTTCAAATCTCGTTTAAAACTTAATTTCAGTTCACCAGGAAGATAACGTTCCAATTCAAAACCTTGTAAATCGTTAACAATGTTCGTAAACCAAATAACATCTGCTAATTGAGCATGCATTCCTTTTAACATGCCGGAATCCGCAAAATCGAAATTTAAAGTCGCACCTAAACTTGTATGCAACGATTCTCTTAATCCGTAAACATTATAAGAAGAATTCAAAACAATATCGTTCTGAATTTCTTGCAGAACACGCCCATTTTCATCTCTTTTAAATTGTACCGTTGCAAATTCATTTACTGCCTCAACTAAGTTACCTGAAGCATCATAACTAAAAAACTCCTGAGTACCATCTTGATATGTAATTTGAACAACTCTTCCAGCACCATCATATTCATACTGCGTACTTTTTCCTCCTGCACCAATCAAAGTTCGAACGTCATGCGCTTCATTTCGAATATATTTTTTTTCCAAACCATCAAATCCAATTTCCTTTACGAGTTTACCAGCACTATTGTAGAAAAACTGATACAACTGCTTTTTTTCATTCGATATGCCGGTTAATTTATTATTTCGGTCATAATAAAATTCAGTACTTCTTCCGGCACTTACTCGCCTTTTCAAATTACCCAATGGATTATATTCCATTTGAATATTATGATGTTTATCTTGAATTGTTTCTACAAGTTGATACGCATCGTACTCAAATTCTAATAAATTTCCATCTTTTGTTTGCATCGCAACCACTCGCTCTAATTCGTCATATTCAAACTTTTCATTAACTCCAGACGGGTATTCTATTAATATACATTTACCGAATTCATTGTACTTGTAGCTAGTGTTCAACTCTTGCCCATGTTTTGTTCCAATTATTTTCATGGTATCATCGAAAAGAAAATCAATTTCATTTCCATGAGATGGCGTTATTTTTATGAGTGCTCCGCGACTATTATAAGAGAATTTTTTAATTTGCTTCCGAGGGTTAACTTCCAGAACCAATTTATGTTTATCATTATACTGCCAAATAAAAGCACCTCCATCCGGAGTTTTGGTAAATGTATTTTGTAATTCTTCATTATACTGATGCAAAATGGTAGCGCCATCCGGAAATTGAGTAGACACTTTATTCCCCAGCACATCATACCCATACATCGTTGGACGCCCTATTTCATCTATCGTGGCTACCGTTTGCATGAATTCATTGTAAACTGTTTTCTTGCTATGGCCGAGTGGGTTTATCTCTTGTATAACTACGCCATTCTTATGCACATACTGCCATTGCTTTCCATTCGGATCTAACAAGATAGTTCTATCTGCTTCGTAGGTCATATAACCCTCTAGCAATTGCTGATCTCCATACGTGTGTACACATTTCGCACCGCGTTCATAATGATTGTACTCCCAATAGAACGAATAACCATTCCGATCGGTTTTAGAAATCATAAGATGATTTTTGTATCGAATCGTAGTTGACTTTCCTATTGTATTGGCAATTTCTATCAGATCCCTTTGTTGGTTGTAAGTATAGGTTGCAATCGTTCGCTTAAAGCCGTTTGGTAATTCTCTGTTTACCTGTTTTATCGTTTGATCGGATGCTAGTTCAATTTCAATTTTACTTCCATCACTTAAACGAATATAGTGAATGGTACCATTGGCATGATAGTAACATTGTATATTATTATCAAATTCATCTTTTATACAATCTAGTTGTAAATAATTTGGATTTGAACCGCAAGCACGAAATAAAGTCTTGGTTCGCGTGGCATAATTAAAGTAACCAATGCCTTCATCAGCCGAATTAAAAAACAGGAGTTTATCGAACACGAAGAACATCTCTTCACCAACAAAAAAATGATTCAATTCAAACTCGCGTCCATCCGCCGACATCCAACTATGTACTTTACGTATCGGGTCGTACTCAATATGCTCATCAAAAATCGAATGCCAACCAAAACCAAAATAACCATTCCACTCGGAATGCGAATTATAATTTCGATTTAAGGTAAAAGGTATGATGCCATTCACGGTGATATCCTCATGATGACAAAGTACAGTGCCACGAACTAAATCAACCGGGTCGCCAAACATTCTACATAAAACAGGCGATATCGGATTGTTAGGATTCTTTGCTTTGAAATTTCGTTGTGCTTTACGTAATGCTTTCCCAACCTTACTGGCTAAAGCACCAATGGCTTTCAAACCATAGCTGAACGCAAAACTCATGGCTAAGCCTTTAATGGCCGTCATCACATCCGGAATAATCGCCGCATTCGAATTAACCGGCATCCCTTTAGGTATCGGAATACTAGTAGCTAAAGGTAAATAACGATTGAACTGTGGTTTCCATGAACCCTTACTTGGTGAAACCGATAGGGGTAATCCGAAATCATTGCACGACATCACCATGAATGGACCTGCTGCAATAAAACTACCATCACTAAAGGTGTTTAAACAACCAAAGAACATTTTCTGATCATGCCCAATGGTTGGGGCCATGGTAAACCCTGTTCCAAATGGAATATGTGCCTTCGGAGGAACGGTAAGCATACCATCCGACCCGGAAGTTGCAATAGCCATGTTATTAACTTTCGTAGTTGAACTGATTAAATCCATCGGATTAAAAATCATAGCCATAAATGGGTAAGGCAAAGGCGTTGGTACCGGCCCTGCAGGAGTTGGAATAAAGGTCATGTGAATATCCACCCCTGCTATGAAATCAAACATTTTAAGTACTAACGACATGGCTTACTTCAAGTTTTCTTTCATTTGATGAATATCGGTTATGTAATCATTCGTTACCTGCTTGAGCCAATCGGCGTGCAGGAGTTGCGTCATTTTTTGATGAACCGCTTGTCCTAACTCGGGTTGTATTTCGCTAACCATTTCGTAAAGTTCTTTACAGATAACCGGGAATTGGGTATAGCGTAAGGTTTCATCAGGAAGTTTATTGCCCGCTTGAAACGCGCTGGTTAGAAAGGGTATAATTTTCTTCTTCTCACTACTTTTTGGAGCATAGAGAGCACCTAATCTGCAAGCCTCCATTTCCATAACGGGTTGCTGATAGGTTGAAGCTAATTGCGACATGGTTTCGTAGGCATCCATGGCTTCATCATAGGATTTTAAATGAATAAAATTCGCAGCTTTAAAACTATGCAATTGAATTAAAGCTGCTATACAAGTTTGATCGCCCTCTTTTTCTATAGCAGCTTGTGCAAACCCTATTCCGTCATCATACGCTTTAAAACTCTCAGGGTATTTCTTCAATAGTTGTAAATTCATTCCCCAACACATATACCCAGAAACCGTCATGGCGGCAACCTTCGCTTTGGCTGCATTATACAATGCAAGTTCGGCTTGCTTATTCAACGCTAAAACATCTTGTTGTTTGGCAGCTTCCGCCATACCTAAAATGCATTTCGTAAACTGCGCTTGATAATCATTCGGGTTTGATTGCTGATCCATCAATTCTTTAAGCGCATTACCCATATTTAAGTTGGCAACCAGATTGACCGAAGTAGTACGTTCCATCAACGAATTGAATACTTCATTCCCTATAAAATCATGTACAATAAGGCGTATTCCTTTAGGTAGATTGACTAAGGCGTTTTTGATCCATTGAGCGAATGCCTTACCACTCATACATTGCGCCGGATTCAAATAAACACAAAAATGTTCCGTAAAATCGGGAAAACAAACAGCCAAATGTTCCGCTATGCTTTCAAAAACATTCTTACCCTTTTTTTTATAAGGAGAAAAATTCCAGTCGATGCGTAACCCGCGTTTAGCAGCTTCCTCTAGTTGGGCTTTATCTTCAAAGCGCGCTAACCATTCTTGCATCAATGCATCGCCATATTCTTCTGACGAAGAAAAATTAGTTTTTAAGGTAAGAAACATATCGGGTAACGCAGCCATGTCGCCTTGTTCGAGATCACAAAAAGCTTGAATCATTTTGAGTTCATCGGCTTCTATCAACCATCGTACAAAATTCACTTTTGGAAAATCAACATGTTCTTTCCATTGAAGTCGCATCAATTCGATGCGATGTGTAACAGGATTTTGCTCTAATGCTGCGGCCATGAATTAATTTAAATTAAGAATACCACCTTTCACATTGGTAATACCGGTTCCACTCAGGTCGAGCATAGCACCTTCCACCTTAGCGGTTGCACTACCTTTCACTGAAGTATTCACACCATCGATAGTAACCGTTGCATTTGATTTAAGCGTGTTATCTGCCGTAGCCTCATTACTAATTGTTGTAGCCTTGGTAACAACCGAATTAGCAGCAACATCCACCGTTGTTTTACCGGCGATATCTACACTTACACTTGCGTTCAATTTAATGTTTTGCGATTTCAATTCTATATTATTTGCGGCGTCAATTAATAAAGAGTCAGAACATTTAAGCGTTATCTTACCCGATCCATCGAGCGTAAGAATATTGCCTCCTTTGTCGGTTACGGTAATGCTTCCGTCTTCGTCATTTAACTCCAGTCGGTTACCGCTTTTCGTTTGAATGGATTTGAGGTTATTACTCGACGTGCCACTACCCGATTTTCCTTTAGCGTTAAACATAGCGCCTATTACATAAGGCTTCTCCGCATTATTGCGTTCGAAACCAATGATTACTTCTTCATCTACTTCCGGAATCATTCGAAAACCACGTCCTTCCCCGGCTTGAGGCGTAGCTACTTTTAACCAAGGTGTATCTTCTCCATCTTGTTGCCAAGGAAAATGAACTTTAATCCGATCATGGCCTTTATCATCTTCATTACTCGTAACAGTGGCAACCTGACTTTCACATTTCGGGTACCAATTCGCATCGGTATAATGCGGTACCGTAACACTTTTTGGTATAGCAACAAACTCATTATGATAGGTTTGATGTGCTGCACTGGAATGTGTTACACTAACAACAATGTACTCCGACGATTTATTTCCTGAAACTATTTTAATAACACGGCCTACTTTAACTTCTGAACTTCTACTTTTCGCAGAATATAAAATCATCCGTGCGGTTCGAGCTTGAACTTCCAAATCCACCCGATTACCAAGTACCTCTGAGGTAGAAGCCTGCGCCAAATGTAACATTTTAGAAGGCGTTCGGTCGTAGGCTGAACCGGATGCGGTACTCAGTGCATTCAGCAATCCGGAGGTTGAAGGATTACTACTTTGATGATTCATGACCTCTCCTTGGAAATTATCATAAGAGGTAGCATGAATAGACAAGGGGGTAAGCTGGCTCGATAAACTAGCGCTATATACATCGGATTCAGCTTGCAATGAAAGCGCATCGTCGTTTAATTTTCCAAACACCAATTGCTCTCCATCATAATAAAACCACTCGCCAAATCGGATAGCCAAATGCGAAAGAAAGGCGAAATCAGTTTCTTGATATTGAACCGTATAAAATTGCTCGGAAGTATTTTTAGGGGAATTATCTATAGACAGTGCATTACTAGGTACTCCTCGTAAGGCATCATCAATAATATGTTGCAGATTCTTTTTGTAATAACTAGCCGATTGCGCTTGATCCTGTAACTTAACACCAAGGCCCTGACCGCTGATATTAAATTCTTGTGTTAAACCATCGTTTCGGAAAAAATGAATTTCAAGAATAATTCCTTTGAAGGTATGATGATCTTCAAAACTAATGACGAGTTCCTTGCCAATATATTCCTGAATAAAACGCTCTTGATCATCAGCATAAGCATCGTTAAAATCATTCTTCCATACAAAGGAAAAATGACCTGTGCTTAACATACGCTCCTGAAGCGACAAATTGGCAAAAACAATCTCGCTGTCTTGATCCTTTAAGCGAATAGTAACCTGTTGCAGTGTTTCGATACTGCCCGATGAAGATGGCGGCATAACTTAGAATTAATAACGTTAATCCGGCCTGGTGAACAGGCCGGAAATAAATTGAGGTTTGGATAGGTTATCCTGTAACTTGTTTCAATTAAACCCATTCGTTGGTATGTGTACCATTGCCACAAGTGATTTCTTTGGCAGAAATAGTAAACACGATATTCAACGGATTTGAACTGGTAGAAGAGAATGCTTCCGAGAAATTAATCAGATAGCCTTCTTTAAATTTCAATTCCTTTAGGGTGGCATCGCTATCTCGTTTGATGTAAATAACCGAGCCATCTTTACGCTCGAAACTATTACACATCCATTCAAATAGTTCGGTACTTCCGTTACCTTCTACTTCGATGGTAATTTGTCCGCCACGCGAAACGGATGAAGGACGACCTGTTGCGTCAACTTCTTGATACAAAGAATAAGAACAGGATAGGATATTCTGTTCAATAGAACCTGCTTTAAATTTTGCTTTGAAACTCATAGTAGTTTTTGATTTTATGTTTTAAAAGATAGAAGAAATAAATTTATGAAATTAAACCCAATCCCAGGAAATGGAATTATTACCCATTTTAATTTCTCGTGCTGAGATAGAGAAGGAAACGCTAAGTGGTTCGCCGGTAGTTGATGAAAACGCCTCGGTAAACGAAACTAAATAACCTTCGTTGAATTTTAGTTCCTTCAAGGTAGCATCACTATCTCTTTTTAGAAAAATAACGGAACCGTCTTTTCGCTCGAAACTATTACACATCCATTCAAATAATTCGGTGCTCGCATTACCTTCAACGGTAACCTGAATTAATCCGCCTTTAATAATACTGGCAGGGCGGCCTGTAGCATCGATTTCTTGCATGAGATAGTAGCTACAAGTTAGAATGTTTTGTTCAATATTTCCGGCTTTAAATTTTGCTTTGAAACTCATAGGTTTTGAATTTAGGTGAGTGTAATAATCTTAATTGACAAAACAAATATAGGAAGAGTTTTTTCTATTCACCAAAACAAATTTTTCTAAAATGCAGTAATAACAAGGGTTTCAGAGAACTATCTGACCAAATTCCATCCAAATTATGCCAAATCCGCAACTTCTTCCACCACTTACCAAAAAAAATTTTTTGAAGAATAAAATCAAAATTATTTTTCCATCCTGAATTAACACGAATGCCCGACATGTTGGAATTGATGGCTGAGCTAAAACGTATCCGAACCGATTTACGAGCGGAGGTTATTATGGCAGCTTTACAAGAAGAAGGGTTTGCTGAAAATCAATTAGAAGTGCATGCTACAGGAACTTTTAATCGTTCCTTTCGAAAAGATGTAGTAAAGTATAAACTTAAAAACGATAATGCGTTTCAAGAAACCCTACAAGTTGAATTGTCGCGCGATGGCATGTATGATTTGCTACCCGAAGGCTTATTCCATCAATCGCTGAAAGGATCTAACACGCAAGTAAGCAAAATGGTTGCTGAACATAAACGATTCAAACAAGAAGAAGCCGATGCGCGTGCTTTTTTTGCAGTTTTTGAAAACGAGTTTTTTCATCAAAAAACGGTACTAGAAAAGAAAGAAAAAACATTTCTAAGAAACATTACGCTCGAAAAAAACAACTTACTGAATCGGTTATGGAAATTACCCAACCATTTTCCGCAGCAAGCCGGAAAAAAAATGTTAGAATACATGCCTAAAACAGGTAGTATTTGCGGACGGCGAGAAGCAATGGCCCTTGCTCTTTCAGATATTCTTCATGAACAGGTTAGCGTAGATGTTAATGTACTTGAAACTCCGCTTATACAAGATCAACAAGCTTCCGAAACGCAACTTGGTTTAAACAGTATGCTGGGCAATTCGTACAACGAATTACTTACTCAATATTGTTTTAACATCGGCCCCTTGCAACATCATTCCATCGAGTCCTTTCGTACGGATGAACCCATGGCTTTAGTACTTCATACGTTTATGAGTTACTTTGTACCGTTGGAAGCAGAAATAAAGATTACATTTATACCGAATAAAAACTTGACTTCAGCTAAGGAATCTGATATCCTAGGCTATAATTTTGAACTCTAAGCAAACGATTGAACGAAAACTATGGATATAAAACTGTTTATTGCCTTATTTGGAACCATGTTCATTGCCGGTGCCGGCTTGTATATGGTTGTAGGTAAAATGGTAACTGGCTTCAGGCAATACGGCAAAGGACCTTTAGCACACTTTTCACTAACCTCAATTCTTGGAGGCGGTGCGGCTTTTCTTATTTCCTTTCTCAGTAAAGATCTTTTCAATACTTATATCCTGTTGATGTTGCTCTTTACATTATTAGGAACGATTCATGTGTACATATTATACAAGAAATTTTGGTCGAAACCGAATAAGAATAACTATAGCAGTGAGCTCGTTTACACTCTGTCCATTATGTTAGTTTTATGCGTGGTATTCGGTGCACTCGCTTATTTTATACAGGATAGAAACTTTATGTATTTCCCCATGCTTCTGAGTATTCTAGCTTTTTTTCTTCCTTACTTCATTCATAAAACTTTCGAAAAAGCCATTCAAATTCCACAGAAAATGTATCAGAAATGGTACTACCCGGTTCACAATCCCCTACCGGAACCGGAAGATGATGACATGAAAGACCTCATTGTTATTGGTTTTGAAATGGAGAAAAACACGGGCGATGGTTCACGTACGTATTTCAGAGCTCGTGCGCCGCAACGCATGGATTTGAGCGCGCTATTTTATCATTTCATCAACGACTATAATGATAGTCATAGCGAAACACCTATTCAAATTGTTTCTAACAACGGACGACCTTTTGCTTGGCTCTTTGAGAAGAAACGAAAATGGTATCAATTTGGAAAAGTATATAATCCGCTTGCACCAATCAGCAATAACGGAATTAAAGAAAATACAGTTATTATTTGTAAACGCATTATTGAAACGAATATCGACGACGAATGAACAAGAATAAATTCAACCAAGTAAACTGGATGGATGGCATGAAGATGAATAAAAATCATTTCATTGCCACCGATCGCGCAACTACGGAAGCGGTGCGCGATGTGTACGAAACGATCGCCTCTCCCTTTAATCACGGTTTGTTACCAAGCGAACTAAATCCGTTTAATATTGATATTTCTGTCGATAATCAACAGGTTATAAAGGCGCGATTACATACCTGCGAGGCAATTACATCCGGCGGTTATCGTATTCATATTGCATCGGGGTTAGATAAGAATTTTAGCAACCCTGAAATTAGTCAGGCCGCAAACCAAGGTTCAGGAATTTTTTGGATAAGCTTAATCGTTAACCCGTTTGAACCAACGCCTATCGGTACACCCGACCCCTTGGAAATGCCACCCCGCGTGCCATTTTTAATGCCATCGTATGAACTCAAAATTACAGGAGATAGTAGTTTGCGACAAGTATTAGCCAACCCAAATGAACTCATTCTGGGTAAAGTGGCTTTAAACGGTTCGCAATCACGGGTGGAAGAAGAATATATACCTCCTTGTAAAACAGTAAGCGCCCATCCCGACTTAATCGATTTTCATGGTGAATTAGATAGTTTCTTTGCAAAGTTAGAACTGAAGTGCTCGCAGATTATACAAAAAATCCATCGCAAAAATCAACAGAACGAATTATCCGATTTAGTGCACTATCTATGCGATCGCATGTTGCTGTATGTTGGTAGTAGTTTAACCACGTTACGCTGGACAACGTTGCATGAAAGTCCGGCGAAAATGCTTGAATTTCCGGTTGGCTTGGCCCGTGTTATGAAGAACACCATTGACCTGAGAATTGGATCAGGCAAAGAAGAAATGATGAATTACTTAGCGGAATGGTGTGATGTAAATCAGGGTGAATTAGAAACCTTACTTACCGGCATTGCGAGTATTCAATATCAACATCATGATGTAAATCAACATTTGAATAAAGTAGTTCAATTCGTGAAAATACTTGGCCGATTGTTTGAAGCTTTAAGCAATTTAGAATTCATCGGCAAGAAAAAAGACAGTAACATTTTCGTAAAAGAAGAACAATTAAACCCTAGCACCGAAGACATTAATAAACCTAAACCGAAACGCAGATTTTTTGCAGATTAAAATTGAATAGAATTGTATGGAAGCCTTAAATAAAAAAGAACGAACAGATGCCTACGCCTCTTTCATGGTGTTTTTCCTGATCACAGCAGCCTTGTTACTATTAGCTGTATTTTTTGCGTATCAAGTTCCGTTTAAAGAGAATGAACGATTACGTAAACAACTCAAAAAATATGAACATGAAAATGAATTCATGAATAACTATGTTGGTAAACTCAATGAAACTAAAGCGTTGCTTGATTCGGTAAATATGCCTACGGCTCAAGCTTTAGTGATCGATGGAAATCTTGCTCAAAAAATAACCTCCATGAGCGGTATGCTTACAGCAGATAGTATTCGAGATAAACGCATGTATGAACTTATTAATCAAATATTGTTAGCATCGCAAACCGATAAAAAACTCCTTCGGAATTCAAGCGCTACCGAATCCAGTTTAGGCAATTTACAACAAGAAATAGCTAACCTCCGCATGCAGTTAAGCACCTGCGAACAGCAAAAGGCTACCATGAATCAAACCTTGATGATGTTACAAAATCAGCGATAAATTATGGCAGTAACAAATGAATATCGTGTAGATGAACGTGGTTTCACCATGCAATTGGATAAGAAAGTAATTTTCACTTTTCTTGCGGTAATTGCGTTTTGTGTTGTTGTAACGTTGATAAAATTATTAACCGCTGTTGATTGTCATTTAATCACTATTAAAACTTCAACATCGAATACCTCCTTCCGTCATGCAAAGGATCAATACTATACCGGTGAGGTCATTCAGTTTATTGCCGCTAGTAAAGGAGCAACTTCGTTCGAATGGGATTTTGGTGATGGCAGTCCGAAAGCAATATCACAAACCACCACCCATGCCTATCTTAAACCGGGTAATTATTCGATAGAGGTTAAAGTAAATAAGGAATGTATTGAATTCGTAGAACTGCTGATTGTCAATTCACCACAAACCGCGAATGCCATGGCCGATGCGATGAAGTCGGATAAGCCTTATATCATGGGTCCGGAAGTTGCAATTGCCGGCGAACCTTGTAATTTTCAAGATTTATCGCAGGGCTCAACCATTTGGGATTGGAGTATTTTGAACACGCCGGATATTCCTGCACAAACAAGTGCAACCGCCACCTTTGTATTTCCCGTACCTGGAACAAAAATTATTAATTTAGTAACGAATGGCGATCCAAACCGCAGTGCGCAAAAAACAATCACCATTATTCCTAAGCAAGCAAATAATGCGAATGCCGGAGCACAGGCTCCTCCCCCAATGATGATTCCTCCTCCAATGCTTCCATCAAAAAAACAAGCGGTGGAAGAAGAACAGGCGGAAGAAATTGTAGAACAACCCGAGAAGAAAAAAGAAGAAAAACCGCTTGTGCCTGTTTTGCCCGATATGGAATTTAAAAACATGATTGAAAACATGACGAACGGGAAAACAACACCAGAAGCTATTAATGCTTTTTTATGTAACGGAACGAATACCAAAGTACATCGCAACGGAGAATGGGATACTTGGGGAAATTTTGCCAGAGAAATTAGCGGAAAGAAGCGAGTAGATATAAAATCAGTGAAGGTATATCGCGATGAAAATAACTGCGTTACCACCCTTGAAATAGAGTATAAAAAACGATTGTTATAATCATGGAAGGTTATTATCGGTTCCCGCTTTTCTTTAAAGATATCTTTCAGAAAAAAGATCTTCCAAAATGTTCTTTAGAAGAAAGTGTAGCCCGACATATACAATTGCTGATAGTTACTTCATGGGGTGAAAATAAAATGGATGGGGAGTATGGAAGTTTCTTTTGGGATAATGATTTTGATATTCTTTCCACCAATGCGCGCCGCAAGGAAATGATCACGCATAGCATCGTGTATGCCATACATCGTTATGAAAAACGATTACATAAAACACATGTAGACGTTGAAATACGACAGGCTGAAATACGTAACGAACAAGAAGGTACTCGCCTTCGACGCAAGGTAGATATTGTAGTGTCGGGAGTTCTAAAAAAGAACAACCAACCTTTCAGGTATCAAACCGGATTTTTTATTGGCCCATTTGCCACGGAATAAAGGTTTAACATAGCTTCAAGTAGATCATCCTAACCAATTCATCAAGCAAGATTTTCACGAATAGTTGCTCTCACATTGGCAGGTTGAATTCAGTATTATTTTCCTCCACTTTGTTTTATCAAATTGTTACCGGATACTCTATCTTCGCTCTTCATGAAAAAAATACTTGTTGCTAATCGTGGTGAAATTGCGTTACGTGTCATGCGTACTGCTCGAAAAATGGGAATAGCCACTGTGGCTGTTTATAGTGAAGCCGATCAGTATATGCCCTTTGTAAAATTTGCCGACGAATCGGAGTGTATTGGCCCTGCTCCTTCATCTCAATCTTATTTACAAATGGATCGGATTATTGAAGTAGCAAAACGACTCGGTGCCGATGCCATCCATCCTGGTTATGGTTTTTTAAGCGAGAACGCGAAATTCAGCGAAGCGTGTGAACAACAGGGCATCACTTTTATTGGTCCTTCACCGTATTCTATTGAAACGATGGGAAGTAAAATTGGCGCTAAGCAATCGGCTAAAAAATTTAACGTCCCCATGGTACCCGGTACCGATACGCCCATTGAAGATTTAGCGGAAGCACAGCGTATTGCGAAGGAAACCGGTTATCCCTTACTTATTAAAGCTAGTGCAGGCGGTGGTGGTAAAGGTATGCGTATCGTGAACAACGATGATGAGCTCGAAAGTCAATTACTTATGGCTAAAAGTGAAGCGTTGAATTCGTTTAACGATGATTCTGTATTTATAGAAAAATATGTGGCTTCGCCGAAGCATATCGAAATTCAAGTGCTAGGGGATAAACATGGTAATTGTGTTTACCTTTTTGAACGGGAATGCAGTATTCAACGGCGACATCAGAAATTAATTGAAGAAGCTCCTTCCTCTTGCTTAACACCCGAAGTGCGCAAGGCAATGGGCGAATGCGCTGTAAATGCAGCACGTTCTTGTAACTATCACGGAGCAGGTACAGTAGAGTTTTTGGTAGACGATAATTTGAATTTTTATTTTCTGGAAATGAACACGCGTTTACAGGTTGAACATTGTGTTACAGAAGAAATTACTGGTCTCGATTTAGTTGAACAACAAATTAGAGTTGCACGCGGTGAAACGTTATCTTTTACACAAGATGATTTAAGCATTAAAGGTCATGCGATAGAACTTCGTATTTGTACCGAAGATCCAATGAATAATTTTATGCCGGATACCGGACGATTAACCGTTTATCAACGACCAAAAGGAGAAGGTATTCGTGTAGATGATGGTTATGAAGAAGGAATGGACATTCCTATCTATTACGATCCTATGATTGCTAAGTTGGTTGCTCATGGCGCGAATCGTTCCGAGGCTATCGAAAAATTATCACAAGCCATTGAAGCATTTCGAATCAATGGATTAGAAACTACGCTTGGTTTTGGCGCGTGGGCTATTCGTCAGCCGGCATTTGTTGAAGGTAAGTTTGATACGCATTTCATTCAGAAATATTATAAACCGGAATACTTGCAAGCGTTTTCTGATCAAGAAAAAACAACAGCCGCTTTAATGGCGACCCTCATTGCAAAGAAAAGAAACAATCCTGTTAAACCACTCGTTCAGGATGTTTCAGCGTGGAAACTTAAACGCTAAAAGGAATCTCCGCAACTAGTATAACAAACCAACGCCTATTAAGAAATAACTTAACAGGCGTTATGTAGTTTAGCAAAGATACTTTTATACTAAGGGCTTAAAATATTCGAAAGGTTCATAACAATCGTTGCATTTGTACAATGCTTTACATGCAGTTGAACCAAATTCTGAAATCAAATCGGTATTACGACTATTGCATTGCGGACAAATTACTTTACTGCATTTGCCAGACACACATAATTCATTACCACAACAATGCTGTGGTGGCGCGATGCCATAGTTTTTTAATTTTTGTAACGTACCGGGTGTCATCATTTTCGTAGTCCATGCAGGTGTATAACTCAATTCCACTTCAACATTTTTATACCCTTTGGATTCTAGTAGTGTGCGAATATCATCGCGAATTTGTCCGACTGCCGGACAGCCACTATAGGTTGGAGTTACGGTGATTTTTATTGCATTTTCTTGCACTTCAACATCGCGTATCATACCTAACTCTTCTAAGGAAATAACCGGAATTTCCGGATCAGGTATCGTTGATAAAATTTTACGTATTTCTTCTGTTGCCATCATAGTTTACCATTTAGCGTTAGGATAAGCGCGTTGTAAGTACTGCATTTCACATAATACATGACCCAGTGCTTCGGTATGCATTTGTTTAATACCTCCTTGAATTTGATAAGTAGTTTGTGGTAGCACAAAACCACATTGTTTCATAAATTCTTCTACCTCTGCTAACCAAACATGTTTCATAGCGGTGATTTCATAATTTAGTTCTCCGGATAATAACTCATCACATACATCGGTAGAGAACAGGTCATCGGTGTACGACCAAACATCTTGTAATGCTTGTTGCACTCGCGACGCGCTTTCGGCGGTACCATGGGCTAGGCGAAACAACCAAGCACTGCTATGTCGCTTGTGATACATTATTTCTTTGAGCGACTTAACACCAAGCATATTCAGTTCGGGTTGTGAACTTGTACTCAGAGCTGTATATATTTTTTCGAGGTATACCGACAATAAATAAATCTTCATCATGGTTCGGGCGTAATCTCCATTATCTGCTTCTGCAATCAGAAAATTAAAGTACTCGCGTTCCGAACGGCGGAAGGCTAAATCGTCGGCTGTTTCCTGTTTTCCTCCAAAAGGAATTGCTGTATTGTAAAACGCTTCGGCTTGTCCGAAATAATCGAGCGATATATTTGTTAAGGCAAGGTCTTCTTCCAAAATAGGTCCGCGGCTGCACCACTCGGCTAAACGTTGTGCCATCACTAAACTGGTATCGGCAAATCGAAGAAGGTATTGATAACGTGCTTGATCGGTTGTCATGTTTAAATTTGTTTTGCGCCTTCCGGCATTACATAAAAAGTTGGATGACGGTAAGCTTTATCATCCGTGGTATCGAAAAACATAGCTTCATCATCGGCTGTGGTGGAAGCAATATACTTAGCAGGCACAACCCAAATGGTACGTCCTTCACCACGACGTGTATAGATATCGCGGGCATGTTGTAAAGCAGTTTCTTTGTCACTTGCATGAACACTACCTTCATGCTTAAATGGAAGTCCGTTATTCTTTTGAATAAATACTTCCCATAGTTCTAATTGTGTATCCACGTTCATAGTATATAATTTTAATTCATTTCAATTTGTTTCTTCGCAAATGCCTCTAGCGCTTCACGCACCCATCGGCCTTCTTCGTGATATTTAATATGATGTGTCATACGTTGTTTATTGCAAGGGCCATTTCCTTTAACCACGCTCCAAAACTCATCCCAGTTTATTGGCCCAATCGAATAGCTTTTAGTTTCTTCATTAAATTTCAAATCCTTGTCGGGAATAGTTAATCCAATAACGTAAGCTTGATCAATAGTTTTATCAATAAATTTCTGACGTAAGCGATCATTCGATTCACGTTTTATTTTCCATTCCATGCTTTGTTCTGTATGCGGACTATCGGCATCATGCGGGCCAAACATCATGAGCGAAGGCCACCACCATCTGTTCATAGCATCTTGTGCCATCGCTTGTTGTTCCGGTGTTCCCTTCATCATAGTGGCCATAATTTCATAACCTTGTCGTTGATGGAAACTTTCTTCTTTACATATACGAACCATGGCTCGTGCATACGGACCATACGACGTACGTTGTAAGGAAACCTGATTTACAATAGCCGCGCCATCAACTAGCCATCCAATAGCTCCTATATCAGCCCAGGTTAAAGCAGGATAATTAAAGATGCTCGAGTACTTTGCTTTTTGTTCATGAAGTAATTGGATCATTTCGGTTCTATCCATACCCAATGTTTCTGCTGCAGAATAGAGGTATAAACCATGTCCGCCTTCATCTTGAATTTTTGCCAAAAGAATTTTTTTAGCACGTAATGAGGGTGCCCGTAACACCCAATTACCTTCCGGTTGCATACCAATTACTTCACTGTGTGCATGTTGCATCATTTGCCTGAGAACGGTTTTCCGATAGGCTTCAGGCATCCAGTCTTTAGGTTCAATCTTTTCATCGTTCTGCAAGCGAGCTTCAAAATGAGCTAATGCCGTTTGCGAAATTGGTGTGGTGAGTATATCTTCCATAATGTATATTCAATTAGAGTGTTCCGCGACGAGCTTGTTCCGCTTCGATGCTTTCAAATAGCGCTTGAAAATTTCCCTTACCAAAACTCTTGGCTCCCTTGCGTTGTATGATTTCAAAAAATAAAGTTGGTCTGTCTTCTACAGGTTTTGTGAAAATCTGCAATAAATAACCTTCTTCGTCGCGGTCCACCATGATACCCAAATCTTTGAGTGATTGTAGATTTTCATCAATAATTCCAACTCGATCTGCTACCGTATCATAATAGGTTCCCGGCACATGTAAAAATTCAACGCCTCGATTACGGAATTCTTTCACCGTGAAAATAATATCATCGGTTGCCACCGCAATATGCTGACAACCGGGCCCCTTATAAAAATCGAGGTATTCTTCTACCTGTGATTTTTTTAGGCCTGTTGCTGGTTCATTGATAGGAAATTTTATTCGTCCGTTTCCATTACTCATTACTTTGCTCATCAAAGCGGTGTATTGCGTAGAAATATCTTTATCATCAAAGGTTACCAAATTAGTGAAGCCCATTACTTCAGCATAGTAATTAGCCCATTGATTCATTTCGCCTAATGCAACATTTCCTACCATGTGATCGATGTATTTTAATCCGATAGGTGTTGGTTCATAGTTGGAATGCCAAGGTTCATAACCCGGTAAGAAGACCCCTGTATAATTTTTTCGTTCAACAAACAAATGAACGGTATCACCATAGGTTCTAATACCACTGATGATTACGGTACCATGCTCATCGTGCATTTTGTAAGGTTCTACATAAGATATACCTCCGCGATTCACCGATTCATGATAAGCTTGCACTGCGTCTTCAACCCAAAGGGCAATAACGCGAACACCATCGCCATGTTTCCGAATATGTTCACTGATATAGGATTCCGGATCGAAAGGTGAAGTTAGTACTAAGGTTATTTTCCCTTGTCGCAATACGTAGCTACATTTATCTTTAACACCGGTTTCCAAACCACAATAAGCAAGGCTTTGAAAACCAAAAGCTGTTTTATAATAATAGGCTGCCTGCTTTGCATTGCCTACATAAAATTCAACGTAATCGGTACCGAGAATAGGAAAGAAGTCTTTGGCATCGGTGAATACTTTTTCACCGGCATATTCAAAATTGGCAATGTTGGTAAGAACATTCATGATTTTTGGTTTAATGGTAAAGAAAAGATCGGGAACAAAAGTATCTTTCCACTTTACCCAAGCCAATGAACTTCATCAAAGTGAAGTATGATTTTTGTCATGAAGGTTAATTGCACCCCACCTTTCTCAAAGAATGGGTTGATGCCTATCAATAAAATCAGTTGGTTACATTCCAAACAACTAAAATCAATACTGAAATTCAATTATTCATTATTCATTGTTCATTGCATACACGCATAAAAAAGACCGTCTCACAATCCATTGGAGACGGTCAACTATGTTTAGGTACTAAAAACTACTTACCAGCTAAATGTGCGGTAACCTTATCTTTATGTACAATCGCTTCTTTAAATGTATAAGCCCCTGTTTTCGGACTACGTACAGCGCGAATTACTTTAGTCCAGTTCTTCGCTTCTGCTGAAGCTTTAAGATCTTTTTTCTGGGCGGTTTTTGCTGCTTTTGCCATGACGAATATTATTTAATTTCTTTGTGAACAGTATAACGTTTCAAAATCGGATTGTATTTTTTCAATTCAATACGCTCCGGAGTATTTTTCTTATTCTTTTGGGAGATATAACGGCTTGTTCCCGCCATACCTGAATCTTTATGTTCGGTACATTCTAAAATTACCTGAATTCGATTACCTTTCTTTGCCATTGTATGTACAGTTTATAGGTTAAAAATGATTGAATTAAATTGCTTCGCCGGCAGCACGTAAATCTTTAACAACACTGTACAAACCACGCTTGTTAATGGTACGCATAGCTTGCGCTGTTAATTTCAATGTTATCCATTTATCTTCTTCAGCAAGATAAAAACGCTTGCTTTGAAGGTTCGGCATGAAACGACGAATACTTTTCTTATTTGAAAACGAAACTTTGTTTCCTTTTAAAGGAGTAGTTCCGGTAACTTGACAAATTCTGGCCATAGCTCAAATTTTTGGGAACGCAAAAGTAGGTTAATTAATGAGGAAAACAAAGATTATTGTCGAAAAAAACCAGAATCTGCATAAAATCTTTCCCCATTTTACGAAAATTAGTGTTTAAAATGTCGCATTCCGGTTAAAACCATCCCCAAATTATGATCTACACAATATTGAATACTATCCTTATCCCGAATACTTCCTCCAGGTTGAATAAAGGCAGAAATACCTGCTTCATCCGCGATACGAACACAATCATCAAAAGGGAAAAACGCATCGGAGGCCAAAACAGCTTCCTTGGTGTTAAATCCAAATTGCTCAGCCTTAGCTAATGCATGGCGCAAGGCATCAATTCGAGATGTTTGTCCGCACCCTTTGCCTATCATCTGTTCATCCTTAACTAAAGCAATGGCATTTGATTTCAAATGTTTGCACAAAGTATTGGCAAAAATCAAATCGCTTTTCTCTCGATCCGTACAAGGTCGTGCTCCAACTTCATTCCATTCAGCATAATTTCCCGAATCCATGTTTTGTTTTAAATCGCCATTTAGAACGGATTTCTGCATCCAAGCGCTATACTCTTGTGTATGACCATCTTGTAATTGCAATAAAATTCGGTTTTTCTTTTGTTGAAGAATGGCTAAGGCATCTGCATCGTAACTGCTCGCAATTAACACTTCAAAGAAAATTTCATTCATTGCCGTAGCCATGTTGGCATGAATTGTTTGGTTAAAAACAATCACACCTCCAAAAGCAGATTCCGGATCACCGGCAAGTGCTCGTTCCCATGCACTCAGTCCATCCGACGCCAAAGCAGCACCACAAACATTCGTATGTTTAATAATTGCACAAAATGATTTCTGATTAGAAATATCAGCCACTAATTGCCAAGCTGCATCTACATCTACTAAGTTATTGTACGATAGTTCCTTACCATGTAACTGTTGAAAAATACGGTTTAGGTTACCGCTAAATACGGCTTGCTGATGTGGATTTTCGCCATATCGAAGTACTTGTTCTTTTCGATTAAAATAATTAGAAATGGCAATATCGTATTGCATCACCACCTCAAAGGCCTTTGAAGCCAATAACCGACGTTGCTCGAGGGTAAGCTCTCCTTGCTGATCATTCAACCATTCAGTTACAAGAGTATAATCAGTCTTTGACGCAATAACCGCCACATCACGAAAGTTCTTGGCAGCGGCCCGAATCATACTTGGACCTCCGATATCAATCTTCTCGATGATTAATTTTTCCTCTTCAGTTTGTTTAACGGTTTCTTCAAAAGGGTACAAATCAACAATCACTAAATCCAATTCAGGAATCTGGTATGCTTGCATTTCTTGCAAATCGCTTTCTTCATAACGTCTTCCTAAAATACCACCAAATACTTTAGGATGCAATGTTTTAACCCGACCTCCTAAAATAGATGGATAGCCCGTTACGGTTTCAACCGGGATACAGGCAATGCCTAAGGCTTCAATAAATTGTTGCGTGCCTCCGGTAGAGTAAATCGCTACCTGTTGTTGTTGAAGCGTTTGAAGTAAAGGTTCTAATCCATCTTTATAAAAAACAGAAATTAGTGCGGATTTAATTTTCTTTTGCATACAAAAAAGTTGCGCAAAAGTAGCCGATAAATTGAATGTAGAATAGTTCTTTAGGAATTAGATGCTGGTAATTTCTGCATGTCGATATCCCCAAAGCGTCGGAGATACCATTCGGCCAGCAAGCTACTATACACTATTCCAATTAAGGCCCCGGCAACAACATCGCTCGGATAATGAACTACCACATAAAGTTGCGCATACACCACTAAACATGCCCAGAATACCACCAAGAATTTGGCTAATGGTTGGTGGCGAAGCCAGGTAAAGAGAATGAAAAAGGAAATGCCAAAATGATTAGCTGCATGAGCCGACGGGAAACTAAAACCACTTCCGCAATGAACAAGGTTACGTAAATTAAAAGCAAGATGAGGATTATGACAGGGTCTTAAACGATGAACCCATGGTTTAATCAGTGAAGCAGCCGTAAAATCACAGCAAGCGAATACCGCTACCAAAAATAAACACCAAATCAGTCCTTTCTTTTTATGGTTTAACCACATCCAAGTCAAAAGAAATAAATAAACAGGCGCCCAGAAATAAGGGTTCCGAAACCAGGGCATAATAATATCAAATAACTCGTTGCTTCCCCGATCGTGAATCCAATAGAGTATGAATTCATCCAGATATTGAATACGCTCGAACATTTATTTTGAAAATAAAAGTATCATTCGAGGTGAAAGCTGTCGATCATAATCGGATAAGGCATAATTGCCAAACTGATTCCTAAGATGAAGCCCTTCCTGCGTAAATAATTGCTTCATTGCCTCGTAAGAAAAACTGGTTAGGGTTTCTGTAAATTCTTCACGTCTATTTCCATCAATAACCTGAATTCGCTTGATAATTTGATCACCATCCAATTCTTTTTGAATTAAGAAGGTTATTCCATCCAGTAAAACCGTTTCCGGTTGATGTGATCGAACCGCATCAAAAACCGGTTCTTGATTTACAAAATCCATCAGATAAACACCTTTCGGCTTTAAGGCCTGCGCCATGCTTCGGGCAGCAAGTTGATGTTCGTGCGATTTTTTGAAGTAACCAAAGCTGGTGAACATATTCGTAACGATATCGTAATAATTTACTCGAAACGTACGTCGCATATCATGAATATGAAAATGAAGATGCTCGTTTTCAAACTGACGGGCATATAAAATACTTTCTTCTGAAAGATCGATACCTGTAACATCCAAGCCTGATTCGGCGAAGGCTCTGGCATGTCGGCCTTTACCGCAGGCTACATCCAAGAGCGTTTGATTCGGTTTAAATTGAAAATGGTTGATACATGTTTTCACAAACGCATCAGCTTCTTCCTGCGATCGATTCTTGTACAGAATATGATAGTAAGGCGAGTTAAACCATGTTTTAAACCATGCTTTCATACAACAAAAGAAGTTTAATTTTTGAAATAAAAAAAGGCTGTCGTTTATTGACAGCCTAATTATAAGATAATTATGAAGTTATTCGCTTAAGTCGAACATAATTGGAAGCGTATAAGACACACGACAAGGTTTACCATTTTGTACCCCTGCCTTCCATTTCGGCATACCACGAACTACACGCATCGCTTCTTCGTCACAACCATAACCTAATCCACGTACTACTTTGGTATCTGAAATCGATCCATCACCATTAACAACAAAACTAATTACAACCTTACCGGCTGAACCGCTTTCCTGAAACTGACGAGGTACTTTAATTTGACTTACTAGATAGCGTTGCATAGCATCTTCTCCACCCGGAAATTCCGGCATTTGTTCTACGAATTCAAAGATCTCATTACTTGGCGCTTCCGGTTTAGGAGGTTCCACCGCTTTTTCTTCTTTTGGAGGAAGTATCGGTGCAGCTAAATCTGCATTCTCATCCCCTTTAACGGTTTCCGTACTGGCTTCCGCTTTTTTTAATTCTTCCTTTGGTGGTGGTTTTTCTTCTTCACGCACCTCTTCCGCTTTTTTAATTACCGGAGGGGTAAATTTAACCTGAGGCTTCACCGGTGGCGGTGGTGGCGGCGGTGGTGGCGGAGGTGGTTTTTTAGGGTCAACCGGAGGTGGTGCAATAAGCTCCGTAATTTTTGGTTTCATTTTAGGCTTCGCCTTTTTGAAGTTGAAGTTGTTGGCGACCCCTAAACCAGCGGCTGTCAACAAAAATATTCCCAAAACGATTCCGGCACCTTTGCGCACCCTGTTATTATATTCTTTACGCAGAAGATACGCACCATATTGTTTGTTTCTTCCTTCAAAAATGATATCCAGGATATTGGCATTGAGAATGTCTTTCAGATCCATTTTTAAAAATTTTGTGGCGTTTCGATGATAAATGTTTTTGATTCCATAAATAAAATTTTATTGAACGTTCGCACCGTTAGCCTCTTCCGTTTTCCGAATGAATTCGCGGTCTACGTCTGTAATATCTACGAGTGCATACGTATTGATTCCATTGATGGCCATCTCGTCGAGAATATTCACCATATCATCAAATTTGCTTGTAGAATCAGGTTTAATTAAGATTACCGGTGTATCGGTAGGATTATGCCCTGGTTGTCCGTTATTCTTTTCTTCATCCACTTTCTTTTTCAAATTCATGATAGCATCACGAATTCCGTTTCGGTTTTGAAAATACGTAACTTGTACATCCGGTGGGTTCATAGGATCATCTGCTAGGCCGGTGTAATAATACACGCGATGGTCGCGGCTTAATAATACCGTCATGGCAGTATAATCTTTAACCTTATTCTTTTCTTTATCCTGAAGATCATCCTTATCAACGGGCATATTTATCTCCATTGATTTTGGTTTACTCATTGTGGTTGTGAAGATAAAAAAGGTAATAAGAAGGAACCCTAAATCCACCATCGGTGTTAGGTCAATTCTGGTTGAAAGTTTCTTCCGTTTACTACCACCTTTCTTCTTCCCACCGCCCGAGCTTTCCTGTATTTCAGCCATTTATTTTATTATTAAAGTATGGTTTAACAATTGGGTTTAAATTATTGGAATTGCTTTTATCTTCCGCCACCTAAACGTTCTTTAAAGAGTGCAGTTCCTTCCGGTACGGCCTCAATGGAGGTGAGTAGATTAAAGCGATCAATTCCGTTTTTGGTAAGCGTTTTAATAACATCCTTCACCTTAGGATAGGTAGTTGCTGCGTCACATTTGATACAAATACGCGGAGCATGCCCTTCGCTTTGTCCGCTCGAACGTGCAGCTTGTACTAAATAACCTAACTCATTGGTATTTGATACATACGATGTATCAATAGGAATACCTGGCTGGGCTATTGTTTTTCTATCCTCAACGCTTTTACTTAAAAAATCCTTCATCATATTGAGCGGCATTCCAAAGGAAGCGCCATTTACGAAGGAAATTTTTTCATCTTCTGTTAAGTTCAATCCTTTCTCGGTATTCAACATATCGATCAGCATTTTCTTCGCTTTTTTGTTATCATAGTCGAAGTAAACCTTACCGCTTGGATCAACAGTTAAAAGTATAGAGTTATCTGGAATGATAATTTCCGAAGTAGATGAAGGTGTTTTAACCACTACCGGTTCATCGGGTTTAAATTTAGTGGCCAACATGAAGAAGGTAAGCAACAGAAACGCTACGTCGCACATGGCGGTCATATCGATGTTGGTACTCTTCCTTGGTATTTTGTGTTTTGACATTCTTTAATTTTTTTTAGTTTATTCCTTTGTTTCTTCAACACAGAATGAATATGTCAAAAGCAGCTTATTTGAAGTTTGCTTTAAAGCTTTGTTCTAACGTGAATCCGCTTTCATCAATACCAAAAGTGATATTATCAATTACGGTAGTAAACAAGTTATAAGCAATCATAGCTAAGAAGGAAGTACCGATACCCAAGGCTGTATTAAATAAGGCTTCTGAGATACCTTGAGCCAAGGCGTTTGCATCAGGAGCACCAGCAGCCGACATCGCCGAGAAGGCACGAATCATACCTGTTACGGTACCAAATAACCCCAATAAGGTTGCAGCAGATGTAATGGTGGATAAGAAAACGAGGTTCTTCTCTAACATTGGTAATTCCAACGCTGTAGTTTCTTCAACTTCCTTTTTAATTTGTTCTACTTTTTGGTCGGTATCGAAGGTTGTATTCGACATCATTTCTTTATACTTTTTTAAACCGGCACGCATTACGTTACCAACGGAACCTTTTTGTTTATCACATTCCAATAAAGCAGCATCCACATTTTTTGAAGCCAAATGGAATTGAACTTTACGAATGAAGTCGGCGTTGCTCATATTACCTTTTGCCTTAACGATCGTTAGCGCACGTTCGATAACGAAGCAAACCATGATAAGAAAAGTGGCAATCAGAATAGGTACAACAACACCTCCTGAATACATCTGCCCCATCCAGTTTTTTGGCGCATGCTTAGTTGCACCATCATGGAAGTTATTCACACTACCTAAAACGGTATAAAAGAAAACTTCCGCTACAAGAACACAAACTACAACAATAATAAGGTTGGTTAACCAGGTAGAGCCACCTGTTTTTGCTTTCGGAGCATTCGAAGTTGAAACACTTGATTTTACGTCTGCCATAAATCTGATTTTTATTATTAAATTTTTTTTTAAAGGATTACAAAGATAATTTTACAGGTGAAAAAAACAAGTTTTGAAAAAAAAAGTAATTCACACGTGAAAGTAAACGTTGGGTTTCTGATATTATTGTAACAAATGCAAAAAAATATGCCAATAGCCACAATTTTAGGGTTAATTCTAGTAGGAATTTTTGCCGGAGTTTTAAGTAGTATGGTTGGTGTTGGAGGAGGTATCGTAATTGTACCCTGTTTAGTACTTATTTTCGGATTTAATCAACACATGGCACAAGGTACAACCCTTGCTATGCTTGCTATTCCGGTAAGTGCCGCAGCTGCCTATAGTTATTACCAAAAAGGAATGCTCGATTGGAAAGTTGCCCTAATTTTAGCCGGTGGTTTTGTTATCGGCGGCTACTTTGGCGGAAGAGTTGCAGTAAACATTCCAACCTTACTTATTAAACGTGTTTTTGCCGTTTTAATGATTATTATCGCCATTAAATTTTTATTCTTCGACAAAAAATAAATACGCTAATGTAACGATTTGATAATATGACCAAGCACTATTCCCTCTAGGTTCTAAGTAATTTTGCTTAACAATTAAACATGGATAATTCCTCTTTACGAATTTTAGTGGTGGATGATGAAGAAGATATTCTTCAAATTTTAGAATATAACCTGAAACAAGAAGGATATCAGGTTAAAACAGCGGCACATGGTGTAGATGCGCTTACTTTAGCTAAAACATTTCTTCCACATCTGATTTTACTCGATGTTATGATGCCGCATAAAAATGGCATTGAAGTTTGTCGTGAACTACGAGCAAATCCGGCTTTCAATAGTACCTTCATCGTATTTCTAACCGCAAAATCGGATGATGCGAGTGAAATTGAGGGATTAGAAACCGGCGCTGATGATTATATACGAAAACCGATTCGTCCGAAAGTACTCATGACTCGCGTTCAAAGCATCTTAAAACGCATTGAATCGAATAAGAATTCGGTTATTCGTTTTGGCGATCATTTGGAAATCAATCGCGAACTTTTCTTGGTTAAAAAAGATGGTGTTGAAATCAATTTCCCTCGTAAAGAATTTGAACTCATCGCTTTATTAGCTTCTAAACCTGGTAGAGTTTTCTTAAGAAACGAAATTTTGGAACGCGTATGGGGAAATGAAGTGATCGTGGGCGACCGAACCATTGACGTGCATATTCGTAAAATACGACAAAAATTGGATGAAGATTATATTCAAACGGTGAAAGGCGTAGGTTATAAGTTTGACGTATCCAATGCATAAATTGGAATAGAGATTCAATTTAAAATTCCTCCTGTACTTGCATCCTTAGTTCTACTATCTTGAATCAATTCTGTATCAAATACGCATCTCATAAAGGAATAGGATATTTCAATTTATTTAGCAGTAATTTGTATTTCCAAACAGAACGATAGTGTTATCCAATAAAAATATTTCTACTAAACAAATGGCCTTCATGATTGCCTGCTTGTTGTGTTTAAGTATTCTTGTTTTTTATTTCTTCACTTCCATAAATCGATGGTATGTTCTAGTTAGTGCTTTAGTTCTTGGAGGAATCAGTTACCTGCTTGCTTACTTTTTTTTAGAACAGTTTGTACAACGAAAAATTAAACTCATTTATAAACTCATTTCGGAAACAAAAGCCACTAAGCGTGAAGAGTTCTATACCAAAGAAATTCTTCCGTTAAAAACCATGGATGAAATGGAAAAGGAAGTAGAAGCTTGGTCGAGTGATCGAAATAAAAAAATTGAATCGCTTGAAAGTAATGAACGCTTCCGAAAAGAATTTTTACTACATCTTACACACGAACTCAAAACGCCTATTTTCGCTTCGCAGAATTATATTGAAACACTTCAAGATGGAGCCTTGCACGATGAAAAGGTAAACATGGAATTTCTGGAGAAGGCTTCAAAAAATATTCAACGCCTTGTTTTATTGGTAGAAGATTTGGATGAAATAGCCAAGTATGAATCCAACGAAATTCAATTTAAACCGCAACGTTTTATCATGCAGGATTTAATTTTTGAAACCAATGATGAATTGAAAATAGCTGCCGATCAAAAAAATATCCGATTACTTTTAAAAGCGGGTTGCGAAAAAGGACTAGAGGTATTCGCCGATCGAAATCGTGTGAAACAAGTTCTTACAAACCTTATTGAAAACTCTATCAAATACGGTAGAGTTTCCGGTGAAACATTAGCCGGCGTTTATGCCGTAGATGAAGCCCATGTATTAGTTGAAATTAGTGATAATGGATATGGCATTTCAGAAGAACATGTACCCCGAGTTTTTGAACGCTTTTTCCGAACCGATACGGCTCGTAGCCGAAAAGTAGGCGGCTCCGGTTTAGGATTATCTATAGTAAAGCATATTGTTGAAGCCTCAGGCGGACAAGTTTTTTGCAGAAGTACTTTAGATGTTGGTACCACGTTTGGATTTACTATAAATAGAAAATAAGTGTTTTATTAAAATCTTCAACAAAAGAAAAGTGATGGTTTCAATCTTCATTCAACTAGTCTGCCAAGGTAATTCTAAATAAAGAACCTTGTGCGCCACATACCATAAACTGATTCTCTCCTTCCATAAAAATACCATGCAGATTTTGCTTGGTAAACGAACGAACTGTTTTCCAATGACTTCCAGCATCCCGACTTACTAATACCAAACCACTTTCGCCAACAACTACTACTAACGATTCATTTCCGCTAATAGCCGCTAAGTGGTAGCGTTTGAAAAAGGAATTATTTCCGTTCCGAAGAAATTCCCAATGCAACCCGGCATCCATTGTTTTAACTATACTTCCTTCGTACCCTAGCACATACCCCTCTTGATTATCTTTCCAATACATACTCCGGAACCAGTCGTTCTTGACATCTAAAAAACGCCATGTAGATCCAGCATCTTCAGATTTTAACACGGAACCATAACCGCAAGCATACAGCGCCCCATTCGGTGTACGCTCAATATCATTCAATTCAAACTTATACGTGTTCTGTTCAACATGTAATCCTAGTGCTTCCGAATTACCTTTTGCTAAGTACCCATAGTTGCTGCTCCCCTTCCCTGCTATTAACATACTATCGGTACTATAAAATAGTACGCCTTTCATTTCTCTCCAAATCGGACTTTGTACAAAATGCCACGAGTTACCGGTATCTGAGCTTAAAAATAATCCTGCACTATTTGTAACGCAAACCATCTTACCTTCTTCATTGGTAGCCATATCATAAATTTCGGTTTGTAAACCATCCGGTGGTAAGCTCACCGCGTTTAACTGATTTTGTTGAAACCGTCCAACATACGATTTTGTAAACTTCTCTCCACCAATAATCCATCGTGTTTGATTAACCTGTATTATTTTATTCAAATTAATATCTTGTTGAATAGAAAAATCCTCCACGGACGATGTATCTATTTTCTTTGAGCAAGAGCTCATTACCAAACTGATAAGTAAACAACATAAAACAATACCTACTATTTGTTTCATACACCCTAACTCTGTTGAATAAGCAGTTCAATATCTTTCGAAGTAATTCGAGCCATAATCTTCTTACCATTTGGCGCTAAAGACGGTTGCTCACATAACAAGAGTTGTTGAAATAGCTCTTGCATTTCCGCTTTACTTAATTTTTTCCCTTCCGGAATGGCTTGTTGAGAGGCCATGAGCCTAATTAATTTTTCACGCTTCTCTAATTTAACTTCTGACGAAAAATGTTTGTACGATTCCATGAGTTGCTCGATGGTCTCTTTCTCCTTACCCGGTTTTACATCGGCTGGAATACCTTGAATGGTAAACGATTGTTGTCCGAATTTCTCAATTTCAAAACCTAAATTCAACAAATCATCCAACATGGATTCAAGCATTACAGTATCTACTGCATTAAACTCGAGCATCACCGGAAGTAAACACTTTTGAATGGTTAGTGGTTGTAATCGGGTACGCTGAAAGCGTTCATATAAAATACGTTCGTGTGCCAAATGTTGATTAATAAATAAACAACCTGATTTTGTTGTGGCAATAATGTATGCTTTATTAATTTGAAGAAACTCTTCTTGAAATGACTCTTCAAAAACAGGTTCAGGCTTTGTTTCTGGAGCCGTTAATTCCGGATTCAGTTGTTGTTGTACCTGATACAATTCTTGCCAATTGGCTATTTTGGGTTTCTTATCGAGAAAATGAGCCTGCCCTTTTTCAGTAAATGATTGAAACAAATAATCAGACTTCGTATGTTCCTGTTTCTGCTTACTGAAGGGTTGCGTGATAGATGGCAGATGTTCGATATTCGCGTCTAAACTAAAATCGAGTGAAGGGGCTATGCTATACTGACTAAGTGCGCGTTTAACGGCAGCATGCACGATAGCATAAATCATCTTCTCTTCATCGAACTTAATTTCTTGTTTGGTTGGATGTACATTAATATCAACTCGTTTCGGGTCGATTGCAAGGAATAAAACGAACAATGGAAATTCATCCTTCGCAATTAAATTCTGATACGATTGAGTTACTGCATGATTGAGGTAGGCACTCTTAATAAATCGATTGTTCACAAAGAAAAACTGATTGCCGCGAGTTCGTGAAGCCGCATCGGGTGATGCTACAAAACCTTGTATTTGAATAAAGCCTGCTTCTTCCTGAACAGGTACTAATTTATTATTCAAATTCTGCCCGAGTAAACTCAAAATGCGAAGTTTCAATTTTCCAGATTCCAAATGGAAAATATCAGCGCTATTATTCGTAAACTTAAAAGCAATTTCCGGGAAGGCCATCGCTACGCGAATAAACTCATCTAGAATATGCCTAGTTTCTGTAGTAGTAGATTTAAGAAAATTTCTTCGGGCTGGAATATTGAAGAATAGATTTTTTACTGAAAGATGCGTGCCCTGATTCATGGAACAGGGCTCCTGAATTTGTACTTCAGAATTCTCCACAACGATTCGTGTACCAACTTCACTATCTTTCGGTTTTGTTTTCAATTCCACTTGTGCTACGGCGGCAATACTGGCCAGCGCTTCACCCCTAAAACCCATGGTGCGAATTTCAAAAAGATCGTCGATGGTTCTAATTTTAGACGTGGCGTGACGCTCAAAACACATGCGTGCGTCAATTGGCGACATTCCTTTACCATCATCATTCACTTGAATCAGTTCCTTACCGGCGTCTTTAATAATGAGATGGATATGCGTAGCTCCTGCGTCGATAGCATTTTCGAGCATTTCTTTTACTGCACTAGCCGGACGTTGGATTACCTCACCGGCGGCAATCTGGTTGGCAATATGATCGGGCAATAACTGAATAACTTCAGACATGTTGCGAAGATAAGGTATGATGTAAGAACCTAAATCTAAGAATTAGGTTATTGAAAAAAACAACCCACCTTGTAACTCATATCAATTATTGACTTAGTGTGATCCGAGATATAATTTATACTTTCTTTCATCCCTTTTCTTAAATTTCGGAACGCAGGTTTTTAAGATGTAACAGATTTATTAAGATTTCTTTTTGCAAGAATTCTTTATGATTTTCACCTTCGGTGATAAGATGTAGGTTTTATGGCATTCGATAATAATTTCTAGATGAAGGTTAGTTAGCACAAAAATCAACGCATATCATAAAGATTATTAAAATATGCGTTCCAATAATTTAGTCGGACAATAGTACTTTTGATGCATGAACTCTGTTGAACATATAGCCAAGGTTTGTCACCAAGCGATGAAAGCATTTTGTGAAACCCAGCAAGATTATGGTTTACCCGATTGGGAAGAAGCGGAAGATTGGCAACATGTTTCTACCATCGAAGGTGTAACGCATCGTTTAGCGCATCCGGAACAAGGGTTCAATGCGCAACATATACAATGGATGGAAGAAAAAGTAAAACAAGGTTGGACCTTTGGTTTAGAAAAAGATGCGGATAAAAAAACACATCCTTGTTTAGTTCCATTTGAAGAACTGCCTTTGTTTCAACAACAAAAAGATAAATTATTTTGTATGATTGTTGATGCCTTGCGTGATTAAAGCCGCGTAAATTCTACGCTATTCATGAAGTTATTTAGTATTATACCACATACATTGATTTAAAACAACGTTCCATTATTACCTCGCCAGTGATTTTCTTTATTAAAATGACGATAGGTTTTTTCGGTCGCTTCTCGTCCGCGTGGTGTTCGAATGAGGTAACCCTCTTGAATTAAAAACGGTTCGTACACTTCTTCAATGGTACCGGCTTCTTCAGCAACAGATGTAGCTATATTACTGATTCCTACAGGGCCGCCTTTAAACTTCTCGATAATCGTTAGTAAAATTTTATTATCCATTTCATCTAAACCATTAGCGTCTACTTTCAATGCTTTTAAGCCATGTTCGGCAATACCCATATCAATAACGCCATTACCGAGAATCTGAGCAAAGTCGCGCATACGTCGGAGTAATCCATTGGCAATACGCGGTGTACCTCTACTTCGTCGCGCTATTTCTGCACTTGCATCCGAAGTAATTTTTACTTGGAGCACATCGGCGCTACGAATTAAGATGCGTTGAATTACCTCCGCAGGATAATATTCCAATCGCGATTTAATTCCAAAACGCGATAATAAAGGTGCTGTGAGCAAGCCGGAACGCGTAGTAGCCCCCACCAAAGTAAACGGGTTTAAAGCAATTTGAATACTGCGTGCATTCGGACCGGTATCAATCATGATATCGATTTTATAATCTTCCATCGCTGCGTACAAATACTCTTCCACCACCGTACTTAAACGATGAATTTCATCGATAAATAAAACATCACGCGGTTCGAGGGAGGTAAGTAAGCCGGCTAAATCCGCAGGCTTTTCAATAACCGGACCACTTGTTTCTTTAATTTGAACTCCCAATTCGTTAGCAACTATGCGCGATAAGGTAGTTTTACCCAAACCGGGAGGGCCATGAAATAATACATGGTCTAACGACTCTCCCCGTTGATTAGCCGCTTGAATAAAAATTTTTAGGTTTTCAATCAATTCGGGCTGACCGGTAAATTCACCAATATTCGACGGACGAATGCTGTTTTCAAATTCTCTATCACCGGAAGAAGGATTTGCCTGAAGGTTTGGATTAGACATGCTCGCCAAAGGTAGCACGGAATTAGAAATTGTATAGCATTCGACACCTATTGCTTAAAAAACTAAGTTTCCGAACCATGTAGATTCAGAATTGTCACCTGTTTTGAAATCGGTATCGGATTATTCGTTTTAATTATTCATTACCTTCCTGTTACTTAAAATTGCCCTACAGGCAATTGCACATCATGATAGAATAAAAATTTCCAACCCTCCTCTTTACCTTGATGGGCATAGTGTTGTCGCATTTCCATACTACGCTTACCATCAAAATCATACTTTGCTATATATCGCGTTTTTAATTGCTTGAATTGCGGTGCAACATCCCCTCCGAAAAAAACTTTTTCCTTTCCGTCATCTATTAAAAAACATTGATGATACGGACAATGTCCTCCACTGGTATGAAATTGTATAAAGCCCTCTATGTTTCCTTCTTCCGATAACCATTCTACTTGTGGGTTATTCTTCAACATCAAAAAATCTTCTACGATATACGAAGGTGCTCCTTTCGATACTGCAAAATCAAACTCTTGTTGTCCTATGTAATAAGTAGCCTTCGGGAAACTTAGCTGTTCTATACCCAAAGCATCGGTATAGGTAATTCCTCCGGCATGATCTTTATGTAAATGTGATAAAATTACTTTATCAATATCGCTGGGTGATAAACCAACATGAGCAAGGTTAGCATGTAGTTGTAATTCACCATCGGGCAAGGTAAAACCAAGTCCGGTATCAAATAAAATGGTCTGATTATTTACGATTACTACAAAGGGTTGAATTTCCACTAACAGCGACCCAACAGGACGATGATGTAATTGATGTTCATTCACATCAAAGGGCACGAAAACTTTATCATGACCGATCGTAAATACGCCTTCCGACAATGGAATTATATGCATAGCCACGAATATAGGAGGAGAATTTTATATAGCACCGAACTAGTTTAAAGGGGCTTTCTTTTCTACAAGAAACAATGAATAAAACCGATACACGGTTTGAAATCCTATGAAAAAAATGAGTGCGAACAACACATATTTAAGATAAGCCTTCCAATTACTCATAGGTGTTTCGGCATAACGTTCAAACCAATTATCGAGTGTGAGAAAACGATGCAAACGTTGTTCATCGGAATATAACCAAGGCAGATTCTGTTCGTGGTAGAAATGAAGAATAACTTGATCATCGAAATCGAAGCGAGCAGCTTCTTCATATGTTTGAAACGAAAACATCTTAGACGCGCGTCCTAAAATTGTAAGTTGCTCTGTTTTATTCTTTCTTAAAAAAGTTAAGAGATCAACACAATGAATTGGTTTATTGTTATGGTACACGGCAACTACTTCATTGAGTAAGTCGGAGAAAATCCAACATTGCTGCTGTCGATCGTATGTTTCTTGAATAGCGTGTCGATCATTTTTTCCCATAGCCTCGATGCGTCGTACGGTGAGTCCTGCACAACGAGCGAGATACGTATATAACGCACTGTATTGCGTACAGAAAACCTCCGTTTGGTTGTTTCGTATGGCCTCTAGTTGTTCGGAAACCGATAAGTCGAATAACCACGAAGGAGGTTCTCCATGATACGGTGCTAATTGTTCAATAAGGTAGTTTGCTATTTTTTGATGTTTAATAAAATCGGCATCTTGTGCATGGCATTGAATCACGTTGTGCAGAAGACCTTCAGCGAATAACGAATCGGTTCTGGTATAAGGTGAATGCAAGGCTCGCCAAGGGTTCTCGGTTGTATCGTATAATGCGTATAGGTTAGGTTGAGGGATATATTCGAACTGACTTTGATTTCGGAAATCGAGTAACCAATAAACACCGGCTATAAAAAGCGCAGCATAAAGTAACAAGAAAATGAATTTCCCTTTCATTAGCGCAGTACCATCTGACGATCCATATCTAAACGAATCAGAATAAAAATCATAATGGTAAAGGTAAGCAAGGAGGTACCGCCATAACTCAATAAAGGCAACGGAATACCAATTACCGGTGCGAGCCCAATGGTCATTCCAACATTAATCACTAAGTGAAAAAAGAGTATACCGGCAACACAGTACGCATAAATTCTACTAAAAGCACTTCGTTGTCGTTCAGCTACCTTTACAATTCGCAGTAAGAAGGACATGTAAATTAGAATGAGAATGGAAGAACCTAAAAAACCAAATTGTTCGCCCACGGTACAAAAAATAAAATCAGTGCGTTGCTCCGGCACCCAATTATATTGAGTTTGTGCACCGTTAAGGAAACCTTTTCCGATGAAACCACCCGAGGCAATGGCTATTTTACTTTGACTCACATTGTAATCGGCCGCATTCTGTTTTTTATTATCCACGCCTTCACGGGTATACTCGTCGGGCACTTCTTGTCCGAGCATCGTATAAATACGTTGAACCTGATAGCCCTTCAACACTTTTTTAAATGCGAAAGGAACTAAGACTTGTGAAAACAATACAGCAATAAACCAAACAGCTCCAACTAAAATAAGAATCTCACGTCGCTTTCGAAGTTGCTTTCGTTGCGTATATAAAAACAAGATGGCTAATACCGTAAACAGAACAAAAAGAATATTTTTATTAATGAGTAAGGTAGCCAGTGTGAGTATTAAAACTGAAAAACCTACGATTATAATTTCTCGTGGTAATCCTTCACGATACATGGCGATAAAGAACGAGAGGTACACCAAAGCCAAACCGGTTTCATTTTGAAATAACATGATATACACCAAGGGTACCAAGGCGATTCCTGCGCACATCAAGCGATGTTTTAGAGTTTGAAAGTTTACTTCTTGTAAGGTGAGAAATTTAGCGATAGATAAAGCCGTGAATAACTTCATCGTTTCGCCGGGCTGAAAGGTGAAGAAGCCTAAGTTTAGAAACGAGCTCGACCCTTTCACCGCTTTTCCTAAGGGGGTAAGAGTTAATAACAAGAAAAAGAAACCCACTACATAACTCAAAAAAGGAATGGTTGTTATGAATTTACTATCCATCATGATGATAACAAAACCAACCACTATGGAAATGGAGAACCAGATGAATTGTTGTACATAGTTTTTATTCTTAATAAAGAAGCCAATGTCGGTATCTCTATGTTCAACAGAATAAATACAGAGCACACCGATAATTGTGAGCGCGAGGTACATGATTATTAGCAACCAATCAATGCGATCGGCAAGACTTGTTTTATGATAACTCATTATCGGGTTCGTTTTAGTTTTATACCATATTTATGTTCAAAATAATAAGCCATCATAGCATTTTCAGTTTCTCTTCGCATACTATCTTTTATTCGTGTGAGTCGTAGTACACTGTCTTTACTCATATTCTTCATCATATCTTTTTCCAATGCCATTCGTTTTTCAATCGAATCGAGGATATAGGTATAGTTCGGAATAATTTTCGCATCCTGCATTTTCTTCACGAGTGGTTTTCGTTTCACAATAGAATCTTTTAAATATTGTTCTATCATTAAACTCGCAATTGGCCCGGCCCAAGTAGCACCGTAACCCGAGTTTTCGATGCAAACAGCAACCGCAATTTTAGGATCCTGCATGGGTGCGAAGGCCACAAACATCGAGTGATTTTGAAGTTTGATGAGTTTACCACCAATGATACGTTCGTTTTGCGCTGTACCCGTTTTACCACATACCGTGATATCGGGAATGCGGGCAATTTTACCTGTACCAGCACGCACCACGGCCTCCATACCTGCTGCCACGTACCAATACGCCGAGTCGGCGATGTTGGCCACTTGATGTTTTTGATGATACTTCTGTAATTTAACATGATTAGAATCGCCGTTCACAGCCTTTACGAAATGAGGTATATAGTAGTATCCCTTATTCGCGATGATACAAACGGAGTTGGCCATTTGTAATGGCGTTAACAATACTTCTCCTTGTCCCATGCCAATAATTGACATGTTACAGGAATTCCAGTTTTTATTATAAACGGAATTAAAATAATTTGAATCCGGAATATTTCCGCCTTTCTCATTTGGAATATCTATACCAATCGGATGCCCCAAACCGAAATCATTCATGTAACGATGCCATTGCTGTAATCCTTTATGTACATTACCATATTTAGGAGCGTCGATAGACAAACGAAAAATATGACAGAAGTAAGAATTACAAGAATTAGCAACAGCCAAACCGAGGTTTGCTGCGTGCCCTCCTCCCCGATGTGTACAACCTACTCGCCTTCCGCATCCATAATAACCGCCTCCACAAGCGTAGCCATAGCCGGGGGTAATAACACCTTCATCTAAAGCTACTAACGCCGTAAGTGGTTTGAATGTGGAACCAGGAGGATACAACCCTTGAATCGCACGATTCAACATGGGTTTAGTAGCATCGTTATTGAGCTTTACCAGGTTCTTTCCTTTATCGGCACCAGTTAATAAATTGGGGTCGTAAGTGGGGCCGTTGGCATAAGCAAGAATTCCTCCGGTTTTAGGATCAATAGCCACCGCACTCCCTAATTTATTCGCCAACATACTCTCCGTTAATTTTTGAAGCTCGGCATCTAAGTATAGTTGTAATGAAGCTCCAGGAACGGCCGATGAATCCATCGTTCCATTTTTATAAGGCCCTTGTATGCGTTGTTTTACATCGCGCAATAAATACTGCACCCCGGGATTACCACGTAATTCTTCTTCATAGTATTTTTCTAGCCCATTGATGCCAAGGTAATCACCCTTTTCATAGTACGCGTATTTTTCATCTTTGAGTTGTTTATCACTAATTTCATTGATATAACCCATGATACTTCCACCACAGTCGTACGTGAATTTTCGTTCAGAATGTTCAATCAATTCAACTCCTTCAAATTCATACAGATTTTCCTGTAATGCGGCAACCTGAGAAGGGGTCAGATTTTTAAACAAATGAAGGTTTTTAGTTTGCCATCCGTATTTATTGATGAGCCGTTTGAACTGTTTGTCGAATTCATCCACCGGCATATTAAGAAGCTTACACAGATACGTGGTATCAAACTTAGCTCGTACTTTTCTCGGGTCAACCACTAAGTCGTACACCACCACATTATTCATAATCACAACCGAATCGCGGTCGTACACGATTCCTCTCGGTGGATAGATCTTTTTAACATAGAGTGCCTGATTGATCGCAGCTTCCTTATAGCCACCAACGTCGAATACCTGTAAAAACAAGAGTCTCAGAATAATTACTACGGGAATGGCCACAAAAAAAATGCGGATAAAAATGCTCCTGTTCTGGGTAAAATCGGCCATAAAAGAACAAATATAGATTTGCTTTCGAGGCCATTAGATAGTGTACTACATATTTAAACATTTTTTTTTCAACAAGGGTATCTGAATATCTGTTTTTGGTTATGTCGTAGAAAGACAAGTTGAATAGATTATTTATTTTAACAGCACCTAACAAACCTTTTATCTAAAATACTATGAAAGCCTTCCGTCTTAAAATACTTTTGTCGGCCATGCGTGTATTGCTGATTTGGCCTTTGCTGTGCTTCTTATTTTCATGTTCTAAACCAGTTGATCTTCTTGTGAAAAATGCTGTTATCATAACGGTAGATTCTTCCATGACTCAAGTGAGTACGATGGTAATTCATCAAGGAAAAATTATTGCACTCGGCGATTCCTCTCTATGTAAACACTATCAACCAAAGGAAATTATTGATGCTAATGGACTTTACATTTATCCCGGATTTCAGGACGCGCATTGTCATTTTTCCGGCTATTCCTTCGACCTTGAGAAATTGAATTTAGAAGGTAGTACTTCGATAGAAGATATTATAACTCGATGCAAAGAATTTCAAAAAGAGACTAAGTGTACATGGCTACAAGGACGGCAATGGGATGAGCATCATTTTCATTCTAAACAAACACCCGATAAAACGTTATTAGATAAAGCCTTTCCAAACTTACCGGTTTTTCTTTTACGGGTTGATGGACACGCTGCTTTATGTAATCAAAAAGCCTTAGACCTAGCAGGCATCACCACAAGCACTTCTATATCCGGCGGCAGAATTGGCATTACAAACAATCAATTAAACGGAATGGTTTACGACAAGGCTATGCAGCAAGTTTCGTCTTTTATTCCGGATGAAAACGAACAATATGCTATTCCGTATTTTCAAAAAACGGAAAAGCTATTTTTTGAACATGGTATAACTTCTTTCACCGATTGCATGGTTGAAAATTCTTGGATGCATGCTTTGGAGAAAGCCTATGCAGAAAAAAGACTTCAAATTAGAGGCTCCTATGTGCTTACCTCAACGAAAGAAAACGTGCAGCAATATTTATCTAAAAAAGTGAAAAATAACACGTATCAAATCTGTGGCTTTAAGGTATTTGCCGATGGTAGTTTAGGTTCATATGGTGCGTATATGTTGGAACCGTATACCGACAAACCGGAGCGTTCAGGTTATATGAGTATTTCAACCGATAGTTTACGGCTTTTAGCGCAACAAATAATATCAACGCATTATCAGTTGTTTGTTCATGCTATAGGCGACCGAGCTAATAAGGAGGTTCTCGACATCATGGCGCAGGTACTTCCCGCGAGTAATAATAAACGCTGGCGAGTTGAACATGCTCAGGTTGTTGCACCCGAAGATGTATCTAAATTTCGCTCAAGCAATATCATTCCTTCGGTGCAACCAACGCATGCTACTTCTGATATGCATTGGGTTGAAAACCGGTTAGGACCCGCACGTAGTAAGTACGCCTATGCGTACAAAACGCTCTTAAAACAACTTGATTGGATGCCCTTGGGAACGGATTTTCCGGTAGAAAAAATAAATCCTTTACATACTTTTTATGCTGCAGTAGCGCGTAAAAATGAGGACGAAGAACCCGATAATGGCTTCCAACCTGAAAATGCGCTTACCCGCGAAGAAGCATTGCGCGGCATCACCTATTGGCCTGCGAAGGCGGTATTTAACGAACATCTCACCGGTAGTTTAGTGGTAGGCAAAGAAGCAGATTTTGTATTGTTGCCTGTAAACCTATTGTCGGATGATTTAAAGATGATTCGTGAAAGCACGGTATTGGCCACTTATTTGCACGGTAAAAAAGTGTTTGAAAAACATTAGTTTTCAGATAGTACATTCGCGCCGTGAAATTGTTTTCTAGGATAGTATCGGTTGTTTGTCATCCTGTATTTTTACCCACTTGGGTAATAGCTTTGTTGCTTTACTTATCGCCTGAATTATTTTTTGGATTAGACCAGAAGCAACAACTATTGCGTGTGATAACGGTAGCTTATACCACAGTTACGTTTCCTTTACTTACTGTTTTTTTATTGTGGCGTTTAGGTTTTATTGAAAACATGTATATGCGCGATCAGCGTGAACGCTACGTTCCGCTCATAGCCTCCATGCTGTTTTATTTCTGGGTTTTCTGGATTTTCCATAAGCAATTCCAAGCGCATCAGGCGTTACAAGTATTTCTGCTTGCGGTATTTCTTTCAACGGTATTAACCTTTCTGGTGAACTTATTTTCAAAAGTGAGTATGCATACTGCCGCGTTTGGTTTATTAAGTGCCTTTTCGGTTTACTTGGCATGGCACGGTATAACGAATGCAATCGTATTTGTTGTGTTAAGTATCTTGCTATGCGGTGTGGTTGCCATGGTTCGTTTATATTTGAAAGAACATACACCTCCACAAGTTTATACCGGTATGGTACTAGGTGTACTTGCTTTATTATTATCAATTCCAGTTATTAAATTAATTTCCTAATGCCTAAAATTGAAACGTGCTTCTCGCCTTCCTTGCTTCATTTATATGATATCAAAGACAGCATTGTAGTGATTATAGATGTATTTCGCGCTACATCTACTATTGCCGCTGTATTAGAACAAGGCGCAAAAGAAATTATTCCTGTTTCAAAAGTAGAGGAATGCATTGCGCTAGGCGAAAAACTTCCGAATAGCATTACCGCCGGAGAGCGCGATGGCAAAGTAGCTCCGGGTTTACAACACGGCAACTCACCGTTAGAATATCCGCGTTCTTTTATTGAAGGAAAAACCTTGATACTTACTACAACCAACGGCACGCGTTTATTACACATGTGTCATGATGCCAATGAAATTATTACCGGTTCATTTTTGAATTTAGGCGCTGTGTGTGCCTATTTAAAGGCTAGTGGAAAAGATGTTTTGCTAGCTTGTGCTTCATGGAAGAATAGATATAATTTAGAAGATTCGTTATTTGCCGGTGCTGTGTATCATGATCTAAAAAATCAGTTTGACATGAATTGCGATAGCACCCGAGCTGCGCATCACCTTTACTTAGCAGCCAAAGATAATTTATACGGATTCATTCAAGATAGTTCGCACTTCTTACGTTTGTCGAAATTTGGTTTAGAATACGACATGGAATATTGTTGCAAAATAAATCAGCATAATGTGCTGGTTAAGTTAGAGGGCGATCGACTTTGTATTTCGTAGTATCTATTCTATTACAAAATTATTCCCTTCGTTTACCAAAAAATATTACAAGCAGAACACCATCCGTTATTCAACAAAATACGTTGAAGCGTTCAACATGCAAAGCATTGCTTTTAACGCTACAACGTATTATATATTTCGGCTTCATACTAAACAAACATGGCGTTAATTTTTCGAAGTATGAATTATACCTCGATTAAATCAACGCCATGTTGAGTTGCCGCTTATGGATTTATCGCTGTTATACCCATTTGAAGATTGGCATCGAGCATTAGGAAATCAAAAATATCTATTGCTCCATCACCGTTCAAATCTGTGGCATAGTAACCCGACAATCCCAAATAGATGTCGGTTTCAAGAGGAAGATAATCAAATACATCAATCGTTAGATCTTGATTAATATCGCCGGAATACAAGCCGAAGATATTAATACCTAAGTTAGTCTGGTTATTACCGAATGCGGCACTTGCACTTGTTGTAAAATCATAATTATTCACAGCTCCAAACGTAACAGGTGTTGCGCTCCATATTCGCAAACTATTGCGATGGATAACTACGATATAGTAAGCATTGCCAACTACAGATGGCGGATAACTGCAAGTAATTGTTCCATCGGTATGCAGGTAGCCGGTATATGTATGAAGCATAGCATACGGACTGCTGATAGCATGTAATTCAACAGTTACTTCGTCGGTGATACCAGAAGTTGGATTCGGATCAACGCCTTCATTGTATAAGGTATTCGTCATTTGACCGGCCCCAATATAGTATCCTTCCAAATATAATTTCAAGTCTAAAGTACTGTTACAAGCAATAGCTGAAACGGTAGTATTATCTGAAGCGCTGCAACCGTTGATATCGGTATAGTTATATGTAAGTGTAAAGTTCCCCATAGAACTTGGCGTAAAGGTATTGCCACTCACAGCGCTACCACTAAAGGTTCCACCAAGTGGGGAACCCGTTAAGGTTATGCTTGAACCCACACAAACATTTGCATAATTACCGGCATCTACTAAGGGTAATGCATTCACTCCAACGGTGATAGTATTACTTAATGCAGATGACGACGTAGCACAAACCGCATTGGATGTAAGTTCACAACTCACTACATCATTATTATTCAACGAAGAGGATGAATATGTTATAGTATTACCCCCTACCGGATTACCATTCACTTTCCATTGATAGGAAGGTGTAGTTCCACCATTAACAGGGGTTGCTGTAAAGGTTAGATTCGTTCCTGCGCAACTTGGGTTACTTCCGGAAGTAAGCGCAATTGAAACAGATGGTGTTACTGCCGGCGTAACTGCCATTGTAATTGTATTAGACGTTACCGATGATACCGGGTAAACTTGTAAGGTAAAATTCGGACGGCGTGTTGTAGCGGTGCCGGTAGCTTGTGTGCAAACGGTGGTTGTGGCTCCTTGTACTTGATAATAGGTTGCTGAATTTCCGGTTGTTGTACTATAAGTATTTCGATAAGCAATAGTTCCAGTGACCTGACTTGCGAAACAGATTTCAACTAAAACATTGGATGTTCCATTCCAATAAAATGGCGTGGTAAAATTTAAAGTATTTACACTGCTTACCACAGGAGTGTAATTCACCGGACCATATACTGTTGTAAACCCTGTAGCTTGAAATGTTGAAGTTGAATTGGCTAGTGCCGTTGTGGCCATTTTTACTGTATAGTTTGTTAAGGTAGATGGATTACCAACGGTGCTACTATTAACATTAACACCTATTGAGGTAATGTTACCAGCTGTGAATCCCGCGCTAGTTAGTTCAGCAGCGCGAAGCAAATATTGCTGACGACCATTGCCTTGAGCTGTTGGGAAGAAGGCACCATTATTTGAATTAGATGCATTAATAGTTGTACCAGTACCCAAGGTTGCTATACTGGCGCAGCCAGAGGTACTGCTTAGCTGACAGGTAACGACATCATTATTATTTAGAGTATTGCTGGAGAATGTTGCTGCATTAGTTCCTACGTTGGAACCATTCACTTTCCATTGATATACTAAATTATTTCCAGGATTAGTTACGGATGCATTAAATGTAACCATGTTTCCATAACAAATGGTAGTAGCAGAAGATGAAATACTTAGCGTTGGTGTGGATGTTGTATTCACTACCATAGTTACAGCGTTGGATGTAACCGATGAAGGGGTTGCGCATGCCGCGGAACTTGTCATGTTACAAGTAACAACATCACCGTTAACTAAAGTTGCATTCGCATACGTTGCCGCATTCGTACCAACGGTGTTTCCATTTAATTTCCAAGTATAAACAGGAGTGCCGCCGTTAATCGGCGTGGCAGTAAATGTTACATTCGTTCCTGCGCATATCGTTGTTGCACTCGCTGCGATGCTTACAGAAGGAACTAAAATCGGATTCACGGTAATGGTTATGTTATTTGAAGTGGCAGTTCCGATTGTGGCACATAAAGCGTTACTAGTTAAAATACAATTTATTACATCCCCATTTACTAAAGTAGAATTAGTATAAGTTGAACTATTAGTTCCCACATTAGAACCATTTAATTTCCACTGATAGCTTGGGGTGGTTCCTCCATTAACTGGTGTTGCTGTAAAGGTGACTGAGGTTCCTGAACATATGGTTGTAGCGCTCGCGGTAATACTAACACTTGGTGTTACCACCGGATTAACAGTCATCGTAATAGTATTAGATGTAGAAGTTGTAGGAGTTGCGCAAACAATACTTGAAGTCATTGTACAAGTAACTTGATCGTTGTTTGAAAGCGTAGATGATGTGAAGGTGCTACTGTTTGTTCCTACGTTGCTACCATTTACTTTCCATTGATAAACAGGAGTACCTCCATTTACCGGAGTAGCTGTAAATGTTACGGCAGTACCACCACATATCGTGGTAGCTGTTGATGAAATACTTACCGATGCGGTTACGTTGCCCCCACTTATCATTGTAATGGCATTTGACGTTGCAGTTGTTAAAGCCGCCGCTACTAAAATCATGTTGGGTCTGCTAGTAGTTGTTGTTCCAGATGCACTAGTACATGCTCCGGCACCCGCAGTACCATCCACTTGATAAAAAGTAGAACCAGTAAAAGTAGCGGTATGAATTAAATTACCATAAGCAGCAGTTCCTGTAACCGAATTAGAAAAGCATATATCTACAAGAACGTTAGATGTTCCATCCCATGTAAATGGCGTTGTGAAGTTCATCGTATTCACGGAATTCACAATAGGGGTATAATTCGCAGCGGGTCGTACTGTTGTAAAGGTTGGATTTTGAAAGGTAGTGGTTAGTACAGTAGCCGTGGTATTAGCCATCTTAATAGTATACCCATTTAACGTGGCGGGGTTACCAACCTGACTGTTCAGAGTTACACCAATAGAAGTTATCAGTCCGGCAGATAAACCAAGCGCTGTTAATTCCGTTGCACGAATTAAATATTGCTGACGTCCATTACCATAATAGGTTGGAAAGAAAGCACCAGCATCCGAGGTGCTACCGTTATAGGCTGTTCCTGTTCCGAGGGTAGCCGTTAACGGACAAGTTGAGCTTCCGGTTAAGGTACATGTTACTACGTCGTTTGGTAGAAGTGTAGTAGATGTAAAGGTGCTGCTATTCGTTCCAACATTGGCACCATTTACATTCCATTGATACGAAGGAAAAGAACCTGCATTGGTAGTTGTAGCAGTAAATGTTACACTTGGAGTTCCACATAATATCGTTGTTGAAGCGGTAATAGAAATGGTTGGCGAAGGGCTTCCATTTACAACCATAGTAATATTATTTGAAGTTGCTGTGGTACTTGTAGCACAGGTTGAATTTGATGTGAGCACACAACTTATAACATCACTATTAGCTAAAGTATTGGTGGAATACGTTGCGCTATTACTACCAACATTACTTCCATTTTTCTTCCATTGATAAACCGGTGTTGTTCCGCCATTGGTTATACTAGCGGTAAATGTAACTTGAGTTCCGGCACAAACATTATTAGCGCTTGCGGTAATTGCAATCGTTGGAGCAGTTGGCGTATTCACCGTCATGGTAATGGCATTCGAGGTAGCAGGATTTCCGAGTACGCCTGCCAAGTTGGAGGTCATTACACAGGTTACAACATCAGAACTTACCAAAGTAGTTGTTGTAAACGTGGCACTATTTGTACCAACATTTGTTCCATTAACTTTCCACTGATACGAAGGCGAAGTTCCTCCATTAACAGGATTCGCTGTAAAGGTTACACTTGAACCTGTACAACTTGGATTGCTTCCTGTAGTTTGGGTAATACTTACTAAAGCTGTATTTGCTGGTATTAATTGCCACGAAAAAATTTGCGTACGTGCCACACTTGAACCTGAAGTACCTCCAAAATATTCACCTGTATGCCAAAACGTGATACCATCCGGGTCTAGACAGGTATGTGAATAATCGCCAATTCGATTGGTTCCGGTTTGAAAACCAGTTCCGGAAGCCACTACCGTTTCAGCCACCGGAAAAGTTCCTAACGGATCCGAAGACGTACGCCCTGTATAACATAAGGAAGGATAAATACTGGTAGCATCTGACTTTAAATAGGCTATACCAATACTTCCATTATCATCCATCGCAATACTACCCATCCAACGCGTGGCGGCATCGGGCGTATAAATTCCTTGTTGATACATCGACCAAACTCCGGTTGAAGGATTCTGCCGAAGTTCACACCACATAATACTTCGTTGAGAAGCATTAATATAAACACCCCAATTCAGCACCACAGTATTATAGCCACCCCAAGGTTTGAATTGCGCACGATACATTAATACACCTCCAATACCATCTAGCTTTTGGGTGCTGCCCGGTTGCGGACAATCATTCCAAGATGCGTTATACTGTCCATCGAACGTACTCGTAGGAACTTGTCCGCCCGAAACGATGGTTCCGGTAGGTGTTGTAGGTGTCCAGTTGACACTAAAGTTATAAATGTTAATGGCATCAATATTAGTTCCACCCCATCCATTATCGGAATAGGAAAAAATAGGACAAGGTCCGGTTGAAGGTAATGTACCATCGGCGGCATCACCGGCTAAAGGACAAAAGAAACCAGAACCTTGCGGTGGATTAAAACTTACGTACAACGATTTCGCTGTTGGTGTTCCTGCAAGCATAGCTGAACGTTCAAACGCAAATACTTTCTGTGTTTGGTTAGACGTCATGTAATAGCCATCATGCCAAACAGAAAATTTTAAGTAATCCGGAAATTCGGGTGAAACATAGGTATAAGTATAATACGTACCGGTTGGATCGCCGGTAGTTGACACCGCGATGTAAATTTTCTTATCTGTTTGAGATCCAAACTGTGCTAGGAACCATCGGTTCGCTGCCTTATCATACATAACAATGGGGTCTCCACTATTTCCGGTTGCCGGCGACCAAAGATTCCCTAAGGTACCCGTTAGCATAACAGTTCCGGTAGTTTTATTAAAGATCCGGAAGGTTGTTGAATTAATCATTTGAACATAATGATTCGGGCCAACTGCACCGCTTGGATCGTAGGGGCGAAAACCGGATGCTGTTTGGCCAGGCCAATTTGTAATCGGCGCTTTAGCCGGTACTGTGCCCATAGCTGTTTGCATGATGGCAGGGTCGTTACCATACTGAGGCCCATCTTTAGGTCCGTAAATAAACTTCTGTGGTTTACGATGCTCCTCACGATCATCTGATTCAAGCTTTTCATGCTTGAATGTATTCGGATCAAAATCTTTAAAAATTTCAGAGAGTGGTTTGGAAATTCCAAACTGACTACATGGAATGTAGTGCGATTTGCTGTTTAAATCTTGCTGTGCTTGAGCAGATAACACAGCCATGCATAGCACAATGAAGTAGAGTATTTTTTTCATCACCTTGTAAATTTTATAAATAGTGTTGTTTTATAACAAGGGAAATATTTTAAACTTAAGAAGTATGGTTATATCAATCGTGTCTTTTCCCCTGTCCGCAAATATAATAGTCTTCGGCAACATTAGATAAATCCGTTGTCGTAAGAAAAATGACAATAATCAAAATCAATCCTTCAATCTTGCTTTTATGGCAAATGCGATATTATTTCCTATCAAATTCCGATGGATTTAAGAGAATGTTACTCCTCTTACATTCCTCTTTTGCAGGAGTTGATTCCGAATCCGCAGACACGGTTTTTCAAGGAATTGAAACAGGAGCCTTGCAAAAAGCAAGCAACTCAAGAACGAAACAAGGAATATAACATTCTGATTCGTTGTGTATGCCGATAAAACCTCTTGCGTGCAATGTGTTATGCCCTTATGCGTAAGGTACAAACTGAATGAAATAGCCGCTATAAAGCTAGAAACTTTGGATTGCCAACGATACAAAAAACACGTTTCACAAAGGGAAGCGATTACTATACATCCATAACCTAATGCTATTATTGAGAACCCCCAAACAGACGCCCAGGGCGTAGATTGATCTTCACAGAAAAAGTAAGCCCCGGTTAAAACAACTAAACCAAGAACAAAAATGAGGTTTGCATACCTACTTAACCTCAACCAAAAATTAGGTGCAAATTGGTACAACACAGCTATACCAACGCCCGTTAAAATACCATCCAAGCGATTATACGTTGGGTAATACACGGCTCGATACCAATACATCCAATTCAACTTATCATGGATGTGTGGGAAGTAAATATGATGATAGGAATAATAGCGTAATCCTATACCTGCAACAAATAAAACCGGAAGGATCCAAATAAATATTTTCTTGTGCTTACGCCCTTGCATCCAAAGTAACAAAAACGGAAATAAAATATAAAAATGTTCCTCCACACATAACGACCACGCGTGAGAAAACGTTCCATGGGTTTTTATATTCAACCCAAAATTTTGCGTGAAGGTTAGAAATTTGAGTAAAGAAGGTAGGCTTTCCTTCTCTCTAAAAAATGGAAATAGCACATAAATTAATAGCGTGAACCAATATACAGGAAGGATGCGCAAACTTCGTTTAATAAAAAACGTACGAAGGGAAATTGGTTGCGAATTACCGATAGCCTTAAATAAAGGTAATGCAATTAGAAATCCACTTAACACAAAAAAAAGATCTACACCGGTCCATCCAAATGAACTAATCGTTGCAAGCCAACTAGGTTCTCCTTTGCTCAATATGGTATAATGAAAGATGAATACAAGTAAAATGGCGAGCGCGCGTAAGTGATCGAGACCGTGAAAGTTTTCAGAGGAAGTAGTAAGCTTCGTGTTCAAGATGCGGAGTTAAATTAAAAGTTGAAACCGTCAAATGTACCATAAACAAATTGTGTTACAGTTACCTAATTCTTCTCTGCAGATAATTGATTTGCCCCCTAATAAAAAGGTCAAATCAGTATTTAGAATAGTGGTTTTATAAACCAAGCTATCTTCCATGCTTAAGGGGCACTCGCTGATATTCCGGCTACAATATTTGGTTCAACTACAATATAATCGAACACATCTACAGAACCATCACCATTAAAATCAGATACTAAGTAACCACTGTTCCCCGCTATGATATCTGGTTCGATGATTATGTAGTCGAACACATCAATTGCTTGATCTTGATTAGCATCACCGGAATAAAAACCATAAACTCCAGGTTCCAATTCAACCTGATTACCTCCATAGGCTTTTGTAGCTGCAGTACTAAAATCATAGGAACTAGTACTGGTATTCAATACCTGATCGCTCCAGGTTTCTAAACCATTACGATGTTTTACTAACACATAGAAGGGTTGAGAAGGCGCTGAAGCAAACGTACAAGTAACTATGCCATTTGTTTGTAAAAGACCTTGAGTACTTTCTAAAACGATGGAGGTATTCGAAGAAGAACGTAATTCTACTAACACAGTATCTGTAATAGTAGTACTAAAACCTTCCCCTTGATTTAATAATACAGGCAACATAGCATCACTACTGGCATCGTAATAACCTTGTAAAAATAATTTCAACGATAAATTGTAACCACAGTTAACAATAACCGGTACGAGTAAGGTTTGCGAACAACCGTTTACAGTGGTTGCAAGAACCTGATAGTTTTCATTCGCTGTAATATTCGAAGCAACTGCCACCGGATTATTACTTGCCACTAATGTACTGTTTAAATTATTCGACCAGGCATAACTGATAGCTGGTTGAGGTGTTACACCTCCGGTTATTACGATAGTATAATCTTCAATTTCTCCCCAAGTACTTGGTCCGCATGGCGAATTACTCATTAAACGTACTCGCATACGAGTTGGCCCATTGAAGGCCGAGGAAGGTACAGATATTGTTTTAGAAAAAATTGCAGCATTAGGGGTAAAATAATAATATTCTCCAACATCATTCAGAATACCATTGTGATTGAAATCGATAAAAACAGACCATGTATCGCCTAAATAGAAATTGCCATTACCTAATGTTATAGCATATGAATTTCCCGCAGCCAGCGAAGTAGATTGTGTGGTGTAATCCTTATAATCAATAAGATCGCAGGTAGTAATATTATTTATCGTACCAATACTAACCTGACTAATGTATTCCAGATTTGAACAATTCATGAAGCCCACGGAAGGAATACAATTTTGGTTCGATGGAATGGTTGGATAGGCAGTTAATGTAGTGCTTCCGCCCGGACAAACTTGAGGTGGTGTTGCGTTTGCACTATCCAAAACCTGTATTGGTAAAACTCCAATTCCTTTTGATGCAGTTCCAACACAACCTTCCGGTGATGTAATTTGTACTTGATAATTTTCTGTACTTTGAATGCCGGTAGCTACAGTTGAAGGTAATAAAGGTGTACTCAAGGTGCTATTCAAATTATTACTCCACAAATAACTTAATGCTGTTGAAGCATTACTTCCTCCTGTAACTTGAACGGAGTAATCTTCAATTTCACCCCAATTACTTACACCGCAAGGCGACATTGGGGTATTCCAAATTAAGCGAACTCGCATTTTATGTATTCCATTTGAAACACTCGAAGGTATTTTAATCGGACTAGTAGTTACAGTTCCTGCCGAAGGGATATAGGTATATTCTTTAAAATCCGAAAACACACCATCGTCGTTATAATCTATCCAAACTCCCCAATGATCACCAAGAAAATAAGACCCTTCTGTTAAGGTAATGGTGTAAGTTGAACCTGCAGTAACATTTCCAACATGGGCTGTATAATCGTGGTATCCAACACCATCAGCTAAACTTGTATTATTAATACCTGCAAAATTTACGTTGGTTATATGTTCCAAATTAATTCCATTATAGAAATTACCGGCAAAGCAATTTTGATTTTGGAGCGATGCGGCGAGCGCAACACTTCCGCCATTGCAAACTAAAATATCATTACTTACGATAGGATCTAACAACATTTCCTTCTTTTCAACAAAGGCTGGTAATGAAGTTATCACACAACCTAAACCCGTAGTATAGGTATAAGTATAAGTAGCTGATGGCCCGTTGTAAGGAGAAGGTAAACTAAACGTGCCTCCTGCCGGACTTCCTTGTAAGGCTATAGGAGTACCCATACAACCTGTTACATCAGCGGCACTTACACTAACTGCCGCCGGATTAGTTAAAGTTATACTCGTTGTCTTCGTACAGCCTAAACCGTCGGTTACAGTAATCGTATAGGTGTTCGGAGTTAAAGACGTGAATTGACCCAAGTTATTACTTTGAGGACCTAAAGGATTAATGGTATATGTTTTTGTTGCATTACCACCACTTGCGGTAATTGAAATGGCTCCGTTATCTCCATTATTACAACTTACCGGAGTAACCGTTGGTGAACCAAAAGAAAGAACTGTTGGTTGCGATACAAGAATAGTAGCAGACTTTGTACATAAATTAGCATCTCGAACAGTTACCGTATAGGTGCCAGCAGCATTGTTGTTAAATACATTGGATGCTACAAACGAGCCTGTATTCAACCGATAAACCTTGGAACCGGTACCACCGCTAGCGGTAGCAGTTATTGAGGTTAATCCGCCATTACAAACTATTGTACCGGAGGCAAGTGATAAGTTTAACGCAGGTGGTTGAGAAATACTAAGACTAGTAGTTGCTGTATTACTTAAAGCATCCTTAATAGTAACGGTGTACGACCCTGCCAAGGTGTTTGTAAAAACATTCGAATTTTGATAAGACCCGGCGTTTAACTTATATTGGTATGAAGGTTGACCTCCAATTCCATTGGCCGTAACAGTGGAGGTTCCATTATTGCAAGCAATCGTAGTATTTGTAGCTGTTACTGTAAGTGGTGTGCCCGATTTGATAATAGTAACCACAGTTGTATCCCATTGATCACCGTTTGTATCACCACTACCATTAGTTGCATTACCCGCCAAGTTAAAGGTAACATTATTACTACCGGTCGTCGGGGCAGTCCAGTTAAACGTCCAACTTGCCGTTCCACTAACAACAGCCTTTGGTGTATTATGTCTGATTTCTGTAGCCCCATTTAACGCCGTTCCGGTTATCGCAGTAAATGAACCGCTTGTGCTGGTAAGATCAAAGCCATCACGCAAACCAAAACCACCAGAAAAAGGTGTTATCACATTATTGGTAACGCTAATTGTTATGGGATAAACAGTACCATTGGTATAACCTCCGGCAGGTAAACCTGTGATTGACACCAAGGTATTCGGAGAGGCCGTAGCATTATGACAACTACAACCTGCAACACTCTGTCCGTTTATACCCGTACTCGAGGATGAAAACGTTACATAAACAACAAATAGAATTACTGGAAGAACAACTAAGAATAATTTTTTGTTCATAGCGATTAGGATTTTTTTTAAATCTAATTGATTTGATTTATAGACACAACATCTTTTACCTTCAATTTTTCAATAGTGTCATTTTTGTGACTTCAAGCAATTGATTCCCGCAAAAAATAACTAATCCTCACAAAATGCGCTCGCTATAATTCTTTGTTGAAAACATAAACGTGATTGATTACGATTCAAAGGTGGAAGAAATTTAATTAGAAAGACTACATGACTTATCTTCACTTTAAAAAATGGATACCTGGAAAGAACGCTGGAATGAACGTTATAAAAATGAAGTATATGCTTATGGTGAAGAACCCAACCTCTATTTAAAGGAACATTTAAAAGATATAACGCCGGGCAAAATTCTATTTCCTGCTGAAGGTGAAGGAAGAAACGCCACTTACGCCGCTACGTTAGGATGGAAAGTTTCTGCGTTCGATATTAGTGAGGAGGGAAGAAAAAAGGCTATGGCATTATCAGAAAAGTTCAACGTACACTTAGATTATCAAGTTGGCGAACTACAATCCTTGGCTTATCAACCTCAAGAGTTTGATGCATTGGTTCTTATTTATGCTCATTTCCCCGCTGCTGTTAAAGAAGAATTACACCTTGAATTAATCAAACTTATAAAACCAAATGGCTGGGTCATTTTTGAAGCGTTCAGTAAAAATCATCTTGAATACCGAAAACAGAATGAACAAGTAGGCGGACCTCCTGATATAGAATCACTATTTTCGAAGGAAGAAATTCAAAACTATTTTTCAGGTTTTAAGTTCCTGACCTTATCAGAATCTATTATTGAACTACAAGAAGGGGCTTGTCATAACGGAACCGGTTCCGTAATTCGTTTTATAGCTCAAAAACTAGCGTAAGTTATCGTATCACTTTTAAAGTATACTTCTTATGTTGTATTATCAACGTGATTAATACTACCGGTTCATTCTTCAATTGATCCGTTTCAACAAGCAATGTTTGTAAACCGGCTTTCAGTTCTCGATAATTTCGAGTGAACAGCATCTCACCAAATTGGTTTTGAACTATAACCTTTACGGGAACAGATTTCGTTAAATGGAATTGAAGGTTCAACGGATTTTTTCCAGGTACCGGATAAGCTACCAATCCAATTTCATTAGATGAATTAGAAGCTGGGTTTGGTATGCCTGATAAATTATTTTTAAGCAAAAAAACTTTATAGATAACCTGACTTGCGCTACTTGTTGCACTACCATTACCAGCAAAAATGTTTTTATTCGGACTGCTAATTCCACCATAAATATATCCCAGCAAGGTAGAATCATTCGTAAGGGAATCTAATTTGATCACTTCATTGGAATAGGTAGGAATGTCTTGTACAGGAATAAATTCAGAAGCTGAACCTAAATAACCTGGCATACTAATCGGCAATAAATGTTCACTCATGATACCGGTAGCATTTCTGGTAACTCTGGCAATTGTTTTTACAAAAGGCACATCATTATCTTGAACCATTACGCCGGCACTATCATAAAATTGTGCAATACCTCCGAAGAATACGGTATGCATTTCTTGCGAAGAAGCAGCATAAAGCGGTATTGAAGCACAATGATAATGATTGTAATGTTGCTGAAATGTAGTATTGCTTTGTATGCCTGTACTATCTACTTCTACACAATTAAGGTAAGGCAAATTTAGTACAGGTTGAAACACGCCGGAGAACATCGTAATTCCTTCCGAGCCATCCGGTCGAATTTGGGCTAAAGCATTATAATCGCGACGATGTAAATTGGTTGAATCATAGAATCCTGAAAGATGGTTTACAGTCAGGTTAACACCATCATCGGTAATCGTAAATCGTCGAACAGCATTGGTATATTGTTGCGTGTAGGTTGGCATTCCCATAGGGTTATAATCGCCATCAAATTTATTACCTCCGAGAAGATAATAAGTGTGATTGATTTTTTTCAAATGGCCTCCTGTTACGGCAAAATCACTATGCGCGATTTGTCGAAAATAGGGTACTAAAATACTGTTATTCTGTACAGCGTTTATTACAGCTGGAACATCGATAGCCATTAAATTATCCAATGTCTTTTTTGAACTAGATGCATGATCATAACCATACCCTCCTAGTATGTACAAATACGGGCCATCTTGATGAAATTCCATATTGGTAGCGCTCAACTGTTCTTGTATATCAATAGGTAAAGAAGAAATGGAAGCCGACCAAACTTGTTCAGCTATCGGATCAACCACAAAAAGCTTATTATTATTTCCTAACGTATCAAACGAAGCAAATGGCTGACGTTTATGTAATCCATCAAGCCGACCTCCAACTACTAACCATTTACCTTGTGATTGACCGAAGGCATAAGCTTGCAAACCGTTTAAACCGTTAATTTGAAAGGGTTCAATAACAAGTTCGAAAGGTTGTTGATTATAGCCAGAATAATGGAACATAAAAAACGTTAACATCAACGCGACAATTCGTTTCATATTCTTTTTTTTGCGAAAGTAATAGAGGGTTTCCTTTTTTTTGGTAACAGAAGTAACAATACTACCTTATTTTAGCAACATGGACAATCTAAACGAACTAGATGATTTTAAAGCGTCGCCTGCGTTGATTGAAGAATTATACAAACATTCCATTCAAAAACATTTTGTTGCCGGCAGCACTATTCTTCAAGAGAATGCACCCATTCGATCTATACCCATCGTAATTCAGGGCGTAATAAAAGTTTTTAAAATGGATGAAGAAGGTCGAGAAATTCTATTATATTATATCAAGGCTGGAGAAAGTTGTATCATGTCATTTCTTGGAGGTTTACACGAAGAAACGAGTATGGTAAAAGCGGAAGTGGAAGAAGATGCCGAAATACTTTTTTTACCCGTAAACAAAGTGTCTCACCTCATTAAAAATTACCCGGATTGGCTCGATTACATTTTTCGATTGTATCATAAACGATTTGAAGAATTATTAGAAATCGTGAATGATATTGCCTTCAAGAAAGTAGATGAGCGACTACTTGTACTCCTGGAAAAGAAAAAAGTACTTTTCAACGATAACACGCTTCAAATAACGCATGAACAATTAGCACAAGAATTGGGCACGGCACGCTCCGTTATTTCAAGATTATTAAAGCAACTTGAAATTCAAGGTAAATTACAATTAGGACGAAATAAAATAACCTTACCTAAGTAGTTTCAGAAAATAGGTACTCATTGTAATTTTATTTTCACTTTGTAACTTTTGTAACCAAGTAAGAATTCGTCATGCTTCATCTTTGCATTCTATTTCATTCTAACCATAAAAAATAGTACAATGGATAACTTGATCTTAAAAGAGAAAATCAAACAAGGCGCCACGCTTATTGATGTTCGCACTCCGGAAGAATTTGCAACGGGTAGTGTACCTGGGGCCATTAATATTCCTCTTAACTTATTGGAATTTCGTTTACCTGAAATTAAAGACAAAAGCAGTTTTGTAGTTTTTTGTCGAAGTGGAGCTCGCAGTTATCAAGCAAGTTTGCTAATGCAACAACATGGCTTAAAGGATGTAATAAACGGCGGGCCATGGGATTATGTGAATGAACTTTGCAAATCGTTAAATTAAGGGTGTAGTATGTATTTACTTGCTTACCCTGTAGTATTCTAATGAATCAGGCAACAAAAATGATGTTTCGAATAAACTGGAGAAGTTTTGATACCATGCGCTTATTGCGACTCTTCCTGAGCATCGCTGTAATGGTACAAGGATATCAAGATAAACAAGGAACGTTGGTGCTCCTTGGATTCATGTTCTTACTCATGTCGATTTTCGGCATTGGCTGCTGTAGCGGGGGCAGTTGCATTACCAGAGTAAAAGAAAAACCATTCAACGCTACGAATAAAACAGAAGATATTACTTATGAAGAAGTTGTTTAATGCACATAAAGTTTCTATGCTTGGGGTATTCCTTGGAGGACTTGGTGGTTATCTTTATTGGTACTATGTTGGTTGCAGTTCCGGCACTTGTGCTATAACATCCAGTCCTGTGAATAGTTCATTATATGGTGCATTGATGGGATTCCTGCTTATCGGAATGATCCCTAAACCGAAGCAATCCACTGAGAAAGAGCATAAATAAAATAACATTTTTTATTACCCTAATTGAACATAAAGTCCTCTTATCTTTGAATAATTAAAGTTCAACCTATTATGACCTTTCAAGAAATTATCAATCAAGAAAAACCCGTACTTATCGATTTCTTTGCAACATGGTGTGGTCCATGTAAAATGCTTGCCCCTGTATTACAAAAAGTAAAAACATCGCTAGGTGATCAGGTAAGTATTATAAAAATCGATGTTGATAAAAACCCTAAAGTTGCAGCTACGCATCATGTTCAAGGGGTTCCAACCTTGATGTTATTTAAAGAAGGAAAGCTGTTATGGCGACAATCCGGAGTGGTAGCACCCAACCAATTAGAGAAAGTAATTTTACAACACGTATAAATCAAGTTCAGCTTGTTTCTTCTATAAACTCAAAACCTCCATCGAACTTCTTCCGTTTTTCAAAAAAACTTTTTCCAAGTTGGCTACATCAGAGATATAAGCTAATTAGCGTGCTTTTGTTACTGCAAAATCAATTCACTCAGTAGTAACCAAGCTTTCTCTTCAGGATTCAAAAGTTTATTTTGATTTTCAAAAGTGCATCGGAAATACCTTGATTTTGTATCAATAGCAAATTGGATAGCCTGATGTTGTTTATAACTGTCATTAATTTCCTTCTCTGTGAAATTCTTCAAAATCGAAAAATTCTTACCATCCGAACTTACTTCTAGGGTTATTGCCGTAGGGAGGTAATTATTATTTTCTAGCTCTTTTAAAGCACAAATTTTAAGACTCGTAACGGCAGTTGGTCGATGCAGATCTACGGTTAAGGTTGGAAATTGATCTTTCCAACAAGTATATTCATCTATAACTTTTGGGAGTTGAGAAACTTGTCCATCGGTAATTAAATTTAACGTCCCCCGCGTAGGAGTAATCGTACTGATTATAGGTAAACTAACCGCTTTGTGCAATTCAAACACCCGTGAAACAATATTACCTTTAGGCTCACCGTGATCAAAATATTGCGCTTTTAGTTTACCACTCTTGGTAATAAAAATTCGTTTTGTATATGGCGTTGCATTCACCGAAGGATCCTTACCATCAGTAGTGTAATACATTGTACCTTCTTTGAAAGGTGTTTGCAAGGTTGCAAATACATAACCACCCGTTGCTTGATGTGAAATAGCAACATCATAGATTGCTTTAGAATAATTAATGTGTAGTTTTTCGAGAAGTAGAAAGTGATTTTCCAAGCGAGGAACAAAATGCTCATATCCAGGTCGGTTCTTGCCCGACCATAATACTTCAGCTAAGGCACACATTCTCGGCATTGCCATATATTCCGCATGCTTTGTAGTTGGAATATACTCTGTCCATAAATTAGCTTGCGCCCCTAAAATATACTTTTGTTGCGCTTCACTCAATCCTTCCGGAATGGGCGAATAAGCATATACCTTTTGAACAGGTGTAAAACCACCAATAGCTAAAGGTTCAGTTTGACGATTGCCTTGGTAATGATCGAAATAACAATGTGAACCCGGAGACATTACCACATAGTGTTTCTGTTTACTTGCGGCAATACCGCCCTCCTCACCTCGCCAACTCATGATAGCAGCGTTCGGAGCAAGACCGCCTTCTAAAATTTCATCCCAACCAATCGAATTACGTCCTTTTGAAGCGAGATAAGCATCAATCTTCTTTATAAAAAAACTTTGAAGTTCGTGTTCATCTTTCAAGTTGTTTTTACGAATGGCTTCCTGACAAACTGCACATGTTTTCCAGCGCGTTTTAGGAACTTCATCACCACCAATATGAATGTATTTAGAAGGGAAAAGTAACAACACTTCATCGAGTATTTTCTTGAGAAACGCTACGGTTTCATCATTCGGACAAAACACATCATCACTTACGCCCCATGTTGTCATTACACTTACAGGCGTTTTATTACAACTATACTCCGGATAGGCAGCAAGAGCAGCTAATGCATGGCCCGGCATTTCAATTTCAGGTACTACCGTAACGTTACGTTCGGCAGCATATGCCACAACATCTTTAATTTCTTCTTGCGTATAGAATCCTTGAACGGGTATGCCATCTCCTTTATACGGATTGAAGTTTTTCTCAACCATCGTTTCCTTTCGTTTGGAACCTATGGAAGTTAACAACGGAAACTGTTTTATTTCTATACGCCAACCTTGATCATCGGTAAGATGCCAGTGGAAGGTATTTAATTTGTGCATAGCCAAAAAATCAATGTAACGTTTAACAAAGGATACATCAAAGAAATGTCTACAAACATCCAAATGCATTCCACGCCATTTGAAAGCCGGCTGATCTTCTAACTTTGGCAAACTGCTTTCTACTGAATTTAGTGCTTGAAACACGGTCATTAATCCATAAAAAACACCCGATACTTTACCTGAAATCTTCACACTATTATCATACAATGATTCGATGCGATAAGTTTCTTCAGTCGCCTTACTATCATACGTGAGTATCAACGCGTTTTGTTTTGTTTTGTCGATGGGTAATGCTTGCTTACCATCAATGCGCATCAAATACTCATTAAAAATTTCAGCATCTCGAAGGAGTCGTTTATCATCAATATAAATTGATTTAATTTTACTCAAATCAATTTTCTTTTCCTGCGATAATATTTTTGTTGGAAACGGAATAACCTGCTGGGCAACTAATGAGGTTGAGAGAGACCATGCAACTCCCAAGGAAAGCAGTATTTTCTTCATAAAGATTATAAAATTAGTCGATTACTACACGTTCAATACGATCGCCAGGACGAATATCATCGATTACATCCAAGCCTTCAATTACTTTTCCGAAGCAAGTATGATTGCGATCGAGATGCGCGGTGTTATTTCTACTATGACAAATAAAAAATTGTGACCCTCCCGTATCGCGTCCTGCATGTGCCATGCTCATAACACCACGATCGTGGTATTGATTACCACCGGTTAGTTCGCATTTAATTTTATAACCTGGGCCACCGGCACCTGTTCCGTCGGGACAACCGCCTTGTATTACAAAATCCGGAATTACCCGATGAAAGTTTAACCCATCATAGAAGCCGCTTTTTGAAAGTTTTACAAAATTGGCAACGGTTCCTGGAGCATCCGTGTCATATAGTTCGAATTTCATTGCACCCTTCTCGGTGAAAATAGTTCCTGTTGTACTCATGCGACAAATGTAAGCTGTGAAAACGAAATATCTTCAATGACTAAGGTACATCCCGCCTCTAAAAAATATTTTTCCCTTATCATACAACCTTTCCGTAAAAGCAATGCACTTTAGTGTTAGAAACAGGATATGCTCATAAACTATACCGATATCGAACTTGTAGAAGGTTGTAAGGAAAACAACCGCAATCTGCAAAAAGTACTATACGATCGGTATAAAGATGCCATGTTCACGATATGTAAGCGAATATTGCCTGATGACGATTTAGCCTGTGATGCATTACAAGAAGGCTTTGTAGAAGTGTTCAGAAGTATAAAATCATTTCGGCTTGAATCCACATTAGGCGCCTGGATCAAAGTAATCGTAATTCGGAAAGCACTTCATCTGGCTAAGCGATATACGCCTATCGTTGAACTCGAAGAACATCATGAACAGGAGGCTATTCATTGGGATAGCAGTTTAACCGGAAAAGCACTCAACCGTGCCATAGAAAATTTGCCCACCGGATATCGAAAGGTATTTGTGTTAATTGAAGTAGAAGGATACTCACATCGCGAAACCGCTGCTATGCTGGGTATTTCTGAGGGAACTTCCAAATCGCAATTATATCATTCAAAACGACTTTTACAACAACAATTGGCCACATTAAAAAACTAATCATGAAACCGTCGAAATTGGATCATATATGGAATCAAATTGAAGAAGATTTACTTTTTCAATATGATGAATATCATCGTGATGCGCTTCAAATGGCCATTCAGAATTTACCTACCTATTTGGCTCCCGATTCGGTGTGGACGAATATTGAAAAAAACATAGATAACAAATCATTGGTGGTTCGATGGAAGAATCTTCTTTTAGTTGCGGCTATCCTAGTAATGTTATTAAGTGCATCCTTATGGTTTCAACAACTCATGGTTGAGCCGAAGGTGCTATATACAAAAGCAAATTTGAATGAAGTATCATTAACTAATTTAACCGATACAAGTAGTTCCATTTTTAAAGAGTTAAAGGAGGCAACATGCTCTATAAAACCAAGTTATTGTTTGAGTGACGATTTCATACAAGCCGAATCGGAATACAATGAATTATTGGCTATGCAGGAAGATATATTAAAACATGCCAACGTTTACGACAATGGCGATCAAATGGAAATGATGATGCTAAAACTTGAAGATCGAAAAAAAACTATAGAACAAGAGCTTATTGCTCAACTTAATTAATCTGTAATCATGAAACGTATTATTCTGTACATACTTCTTGCTTTCCTTGGCCATGACGGATTAGCTCAGGATGCAACGGTAGCGTATAAGGTAGAGAACTATGATTTTTTGTACTCCCCTAATTTAAAAATTAAAACCAATTGCGAAATGGCTGATATCATTTTCGTAAAAGGCAGTGGAGACAAGGTAATTATCAAATGTACCTACTCCGCTAAACACGTTGATAAATTGGTCGCTTCCAAAGAGCTTGGACGCCATAATATACGGGTAAAGAAAACCCTCAACGAAATTTTCATCAGTAATTATTTTACCGTGCAAAAAGGAGAAACAGAACCTAAAGCTAAACTTAATGTAAAATTTGAAATTAGTATTCCGCAACAAGTGCATTTAGAAACCGATAATAATTTTGGAAGTACCCTTGTTGAGAATTTATCGATAAGAGGCACTATTCAACAAGACTATGGGAAACTCGAATTGAAAAAAGTAATTGCGAATGTTGACATACAGGGTAAACTCTGCGACATGCAAATTCTTCAAAGCAAGGGAATGGTGCGTTGCTCAAACAAATCCGGGGATATTACGGTGGAGCAATTTTCAGGAAAAGAACTTCAAATAAAAAACACCAATGCACAACTTAAGTTAATGAGTATTCAAACAGAAGTGGCGCTTGACCTAGACCTAAGTAATTGCAGTTTAACTTGTTCAAACATGAGTTATAACCAACGATCCTTAGATATAAGTTCTTATAAAGAGCCTATTAAAACAGCATCCTCACTCAACATTTCTATTAAAAATAATTACTACACTATTCTCACCACAAAGAATGCGCCCCTTTTAAAAATAAAAGCTACTTATAGTAAAATAAATTTAAACTAAGTTAATCATGAAATACATTATACTTTTCCTTTATTCTATAATATTGAATGTAACCGTGTTCGCACAAGATGATTCTTTATTCGTTGAACAAAATAAACTGATGAAGGCTTACAATTTTGTTACTATGGCTAACCAAACCGAAACCAGTATTTGGAAACTTAAAGTGCTTCCAATTACTACCGCTAAGTCTTCTATTTTTACGTATGATGGTTGTCCGATTATCCTGAGTTACGAAAAGAAAATAAAAAGCAATCTTTCATTTCAAGTTGAAACCAAAGCTATTCTAAGAAGTACAGATGGCGTAATTCAAACGCAATGGGACACTGTGTTAAACTCTAATCAAACCTATACCTATATTGGTAAGGAATACCGAAGTTCAAGAACACTTTTCAACGCCGCCTTAGCCGCAGAGTTGCGCTATTATTATAATCTTAATCGAAAGATGCATCGAAAACATGGAGCTAATAATTTCACTGCTAACTATCTTGCCTTACGTTTAAGTCGTAATGTTTTACAAACCGGCACGGATGCTTCTTTAGTTTATGATCAACAGGAAGCTGTAATTACCGATCAAAGTATGCACCCATTCTATGATAATCATGTAGCCATTTTATACGGGGCTCAACGTCGCTTTCTAAAGTATTTTTATGCCGATGCGCAAATAGGCAATGTATTTCGTTATGGCGGCGAAAATAGCAGACCTCAGTTTCACTTCAAAACTATGAACGTTCAAGGTGTTACTACAACCGAAATCGAAAAAGCTCCTCGTTTCAATTTAGTCGCCAATTTCAGAATTGGATTGGCATTTTAAAAAATATAAAAAAAAAATGAAAAAAATTATTTTACTCTGTATACTCCATGGTATACTCGCTCATGCTGATGCAAAAGATCGCAAACCACATACCGTATATGTTGGACTAGAATCAGGTGTAGGTTTTAGTAAATCCAAAATGGAAGCGTATAGCGATCATCACTTTAAAAATCCAACTTCTATGAAACTTGCTTCTACAGGTTTTCATTTAGGAATTGAACTGTTTCAACATGGTTTCTTTGAATTGGGGTTAAATCAACAAACCTTTACGTACAATCATGTAGAACATAAAATGCCCGATGGTAGTGGATTTACTTCCTATGGCGGTGGAGCAACCGCATTTGGTACATCACTACGTTTCCGTTATAAATTAAAGGTTACCAAATCTTTTTCCATCTTACCAATGGTTGGAATCAATTTAGTAAGCATGGATGCGCCGAGTCAAAGTTCTTCTCCCTTCATTTGGGATGCGGCAGGACAAATTGAAACGCCACAAGGTACCATTTACGATACCCTTTTCGTAAGTACAAACTACTATAGTAACCAGCGACATAGTTTGGAACTTGGAACCGATTTTTCCTATGCAATCAGTAATCGACTTGCTGTAGCTTTAGGTGTGTACTATACCATTAATCCGGATTATTATTCAACGCAATGGTTAATGTATAAGAAAACCAATATGGCAACCGAATATGTTACATTATCGTATGGAGGCAATGAATTAGCAGCAAAACTTTCTGTTCGTTGGCAGCTAGGTTCTATTATAAGTCCGGAACGCAAGAAACGAACAGCTTCTTTTTATCAGGAAAAATAAACGGATAACATTTACCTATTTTACCTTCATCTCTATGTGCTTCACAATCTCCATACCATCCATCGCAGCACTTACAATACCTCCGGCATAACCTGCCCCTTCGGCACAGGGATATAAATTTTCTATCTCCACATGCTGATAATTTTCTTTCGTTCGAGGTATTCTTACCGGCGATGAAGTTCTACTTTCTGTGGCCACTAACAACGCCTCTTCTGTAAAATATCCTTTCATCTTTTTACCAAAAGACTTAAAACCTTGTTGCAGTGTTTTGGTAACAAAATCAGGTAGTACTTCTTGTAATAAAGCCGAACGTACCCCTGGCAAATACGAACATTGCGGCAATGAACCTGAAAGTTTATTACGTACAAAATCGGTCATACGTTGTGCAGGCGCTACAAATAACCCTCCTCCTGCATGATACGCCTTTCGTTCAACCGCCGCCTGAAATTCTAACCCTTGTAAGGCATGCTGCATTCCGAAATCCTTTGGTTCTATGCTAACTACCATACCACTGTTTGCAAAAGGGTTATTTCGTTTCGATGGACTCCAACCATTTACCACGACTTGTTGTTGTTGCGTGGCGGCTGGTGCGATAATACCACCCGGACACATACAAAAAGAAAACACCCCTCTACCATCAACTTGTTCTACTAAACTATAACTAGCCGGCGGTAAGTTCTCATCGCGAATTAAACAACGATATTGTGCTTGATCGATAATATGTTGTGGGTGTTCGATTCGAACGCCTAAAGCGAACGGCTTAGATTCAAGTTTAATCTTTTCCTGATGCAGTAATTGATAGATATCCGCAGCACTATGCCCGGTTGCTAAAATTACTTCCTTCACATCAACGTGTTCATTTCCATTCAAAGTAATAGACTGAATGCGTTGTCCGTTTATACGCAAACCCGTCATCTTCTTTTCGAAATGAATTTCACCACCACAAACTAAAATCTGATTGCGAATAGCCTCAATGATCTGTGGAAGTTTATTTGTACCAATATGTGGATGCGCCTCGAATAAAATTTCATTTGGGGCGCCAAAAACATGAAACCATTCTAGTACCTTTTGCAATTCACCGCGTTTCTTACTTCGCGTATATAATTTACCATCGCTATACGTTCCGGCTCCACCTTCACCAAAACAATAGTTGCTTTCTTCATTCAGAATGCCTTGTTTATTAAGTATAGCTAAATCGCGTCGGCGCTCTCTTACATTTTTACCTCGTTCAAAAACAACCGGTTTTAAACCCAGGTCAATACATTGCAGTGCCGCAAACAATCCGGCTGGACCTGCACCTATAATATGAATTTCTTTTTGGGAAGCAACCTGATTAATCGGAATTTTATATTCCTTCTGAGGCATTTCTTTTTCATCGATATAAACCCGAAGTTGCACTAAATAATTTATTTGTTTCTGACGAGCATCGATCGATCGTTTAAGGGTTTCATATTGAATTCGTTGCGTTTTTCGCACGCCCAATTCATCACGAATAGCTTGTAAGATAGCCAACGGACTATGCACTAACTTTGGTGGAATAACTAGGGAAATCTCCTTGATCACAGGCCACAAAAGTAAACGATTTGAACTTACTTTTGCGCGATGCAATCTTATCTATCGGCATTGAATGAAAAACAACGTGAGGCCGTATTATACACCGAAGGTCCTCTTATGATCGTGGCCGGAGCCGGTTCAGGTAAAACAAAAGTACTTACCACCCGTATTGCTCATTTAATACAATTGGGTGTAGATTCCTTTCGAATTCTAGCCTTAACCTTCACGAACAAAGCTGCTCGTGAAATGAAGGAGCGTATCGAACATATACTTGGCAATCAAGAAGCCCGCAATCTTTATATTGGTACGTTTCACTCTGTTTTTTCACGAATATTACGTGTAGAGGCAGAACGTTTAGGCTATCCGGCAAATTTCACTATTTACGATACCGAAGATGCGAAATCTGTGATTAAATCGATTGTAAAAGAAAAAAATCTGGATGAAAAAGTGTACAAACCATCTTTCATCTATAACAGAATATCTTCTGCTAAAAATGATTTGAAAACCTGGCGAGAATATAAAGAAGATTACGACATTCAGCAAGAAGATGCACGCAGTAATAGACCCATGATTGGTGATATTTTTGAAGCCTATAGCAAGCGTTGTTTTAAAAATGGCGCCATGGATTTTGATGATTTATTAGTGAATATGTATATCCTGTTAAGTAATTTCCCGGATATACTTGCTAAGTATCAACACAAGTTTCGTTATGTGATGATTGATGAGTACCAAGATACAAATTTGGCGCAGTACTATATTGTAAAATTACTCGGCGCATTAAACGAAAACATTTGTGTAGTGGGCGATGACGCCCAAAGTATATATTCATTCCGCGGTGCAAGCATGCAGAATATTTTTCAGTTTCAGCGTGATTATGATGATGTAAAAATTATTAAACTCGAACAAAATTATCGTTCCACAAAAACAATTCTTGATGCCGCAAACGAAGTTATCATTCGGAATTCAAATCAAATACCTAAAGAACTGTGGACGGATAAAGAACTTGGCGATAAAATAAAATTGGTTGCTACGTTTACCGATAATGATGAAGGAAAATATGTAGCTGATTCCATTCAAGAACTAAAATTACGCTATCACCATCAGAATAAAGATTTCGCCATTTTATATCGAACCAATGCTCAAAGTCGAGCCTTTGAAGAATCGCTTCGGCGCATGAACATTGCCTATCGATTATTCGGCGGTACCTCTTTCTATCAACGAAAGGAGATTAAAGATTATATCGCTTACCTCCGCGTACTTGTTAACACACGCGATGAAGAGGCGTTAAAACGCATCATTAATTTTCCAACACGAGGAATCGGACAAACCACCATTACAAAAATTTCTTACTTTGCTGAAGAAAATCAATGTACGTTTTTCGATGTGCTTTGTCAGGCAACACAATTCGGTTTTAAAGGCGCTACGCTTGCAGCTATCGAAAATTTTGTTATGCTTATTAAGGGTCATCAAGGATTGCTCGATAAAAAAAACGCGTATGATTTGGCTTATGAAATTGGTAAAAATAGCGGCTTAGTGAAAGAACTTTATGCCGATAAAACTGTGGAAGGCTTGGCACGATATGAAAATATTCAGGAATTACTAAACAGTATTAAAGAATATACTGAATTACCTACCGACGATGGTGAAGTAATAGAACGGAATTTAGGTTCTTATTTGCAACAAATTACACTACTCACGGATGCTGATGAAGGCAATGAAGAAAATCAGGATGTAGTGAAACTCATGACGGTGCATGCCTCCAAAGGGTTAGAATTTCCTGTTGTATTCATCGTAGGCTTGGAAGAGAATATTTTCCCAAGTAGTATGAGTTTATATGACCGTGAAAATTTGGAAGAGGAACGTCGACTATTTTATGTTGCTATAACGCGTGCAAAGGAAAAACTAACTATTAGCTTCGCTAACAATCGGTATCGTTTTGGAAATCTTGTGAATAATGACCCAAGTCGGTTTATTGAAGAGCTTCCAAAAGCCTTGGTTGATGCTAACTTAGCTGCGAAACCGAAACCATCACGAGGTGGTTTCCGATTAGAAGAAAATGCCTTTCAGCAGAAGAAAGTTATTCGCCCTGCTGTTACGAATCAGGTCGGTGATGTCAATTTCACAGCTGATGATACAAGCAAATTGCAAACAGGAATGAAGGTTGAACATCAACGGTTTGGGGTGGGTAATGTGTTAAATTTAGAAGGACCTATTGGCAATAAAGTAGCCACGATTGATTTCTCCAATGGCGGACAAAAAAAGATCATGTTGAATTATGCCAAGTTGCGCATTCTAAACTAGTTTATGGATGATAGTATTCTTGAAAAAATAAAATACTTCTGCGCGTATCAAGAACGAAGTCAGTATGAAGTTCGAAGCAAACTTCTTGGAATGAAAATTTATGGCGATGATTTGGAACTTTATATCGTTGCCTTATTAGAAGAAAATTTTATAAATGAGGAACGATTTTCAAAAGCCTACGCAGGTGGTAAATTCAGGGTAAAGCATTGGGGACGACAAAAAATAGTTCAAGGACTAAAACAGCATAAAATTTCTGTTTATTGCATTAAAGCAGGGTTGGCGGAAATTAAGGAAGAAGATTACAGGCTAATTTTTAATCAACTAGCTGAACAGAAATTAGCTTCTTTGCAAAAAGAACGTTCGGTGTGGAATAAAAAAGCAAAACTTAGAAATTTTCTGCTTCAACGTGGTTTTGAAGATGAGTATATTTACGAGTTCATTCGAAACAACCTATCTTAACTATGAGTGTATTACATGTAGCCCTGATTCAATCAACTATTTATTGGGAAGATGCTGCCCAAAACCGAATCATGTATGAAGAGAAAATAAAATCCATTCAAGAGGCTCAATTAATCATTCTACCTGAAACTTTCAACACTGGTTTCAGTATGCAAGCAAAAAAAACAGCGGAAACGATGGATGGTGATACGGTTACATGGATGCAGCGGATAGCCTCTGAAAAAAATGTGATACTCTGTGGCAGCATGTTTATACGAGAAGACGAGCATATTTATAACCGCTTGTTATGGGTTTTACCTTCCAAACAAATAGGTTATTACAACAAGCGGCATCTGTTTTCACTTGCTAAAGAAAACATATCCTATACAGCAGGAGAACAACGCGTTATTGCTCAGGTCAATGGTTTCAAAATTAATTTACAGGTATGTTACGATTTACGATTCCCTGTTTGGAGCCGGCAGCAATCGGAAGACGAATATGATGTTTTATTGTATGTAGCTAATTGGCCTGAACCACGAATTGAAGCCTGGAAAACTTTATTGAGAGCAAGGGCCATCGAAAATCAGTGCTATGTACTTGGCGTGAATCGTGTTGGCACGGATGGTATGGGCATACACTACAAGGGAGCTTCTTCTATAATCGATCCGATGGGACATGTGATTACATGTAAAGATCAAGGTGAAGAAGAAATTTTAATTCAAACCTTAGATAAAAAGCGTATTTCGGAAACAAGAACAACGTTTCCATTTTTAAAAGACAAAGACAGTTTTACGATTCTTTAGAAGATTTTACGAGGACAGCGCGTTTTGGTATATCGCGGACGATTGCCAAATGCGTCGAAGTATAAGGCAACATTAATACCTCCAAACCAGTACCAATCTGTTTTCATGTTATCGCCACGTTTGAACCCATCGTTAGGATAGTTTTTATCCCAAGAGGCCAATTCATCTGTACGATAAGATAGGTCTACACTCTGCTTACCTTTATATTGCCAAAGTGTATCCATGTTTACATAGGTTTTGCTTACATCGTCCAGATAATCTGTAACGGTATAACGGAATCCAATTTCTGCACCAATTAATACTGTTTTCCCGATTAAGGTTTTAATACCACCTCCTAACGGGAAACCGGCATTTACCAAAGTGTACACCTTACGATCCGGATACTGGCGTAAACCCTGCCCTTCTGTACTGAGTGGTCTTAAATAAATTTTATCGTCATTCGGGGCAATCGTATAGGGGTTATAATAGAACAAACAGAACCCCGCGAAAATGTATGGTGAGAATTTGTATTCGTCGAAGTCAACCGGAATCATATTAGCTTCTACAGCAGCACTAAGTTCAAATAAGTTCGTTTGAAAATTCAGATTTCTCTTTTTAACTGCCGGCGATTCAGATAAACTATCTGCTCCATATAAACTAGCGTAAGTAGCACCGAAACGGAATCCTAAACTAGGGTGAACAAAATATTTGTACATCAAACCACCACTAGCACGATACCCTTCGTCAGGAAATAATTTTTCTTGTAAATCGCCATAGTAACTAGATGTACCACCAAAAATACCCATCTCATGGTGGCGTTGAGCAAAGCTGACTATCGGTAAAACTAATAAAAGTAAAAATCTTATTCGCATAGGGTACAGAATCCAAGGGTAATATTACTATAACTTTGTGAATATTCATAACAAAAAAATAGAATAAATGCTAAGCCTATGTGGAGAACGAAGGATATTGTTTAGAATGGATGTAGAAATTTCCTTTCAACAGCAAGAAAATCACCACTTTTAGAAGGCGATACTTTTATATTATTAAAATTATTTGACAAGTATTTTTATTTGTGTTTTTATTCAAAAAGTATATATTTGAATTTCTATTTATTTAAAACCTAAAAAACAAAACAAGGTGTCTTACGAACAACACAGCGACAGAAACAGCGAGGCTATCTATAGCCAGCGCTTGAAGGCCGGGAAGCGAAGAACGTATTTTTTCGATGTTCGGTCAACCAAAGGGAATGACTATTTCATTACATTAACGGAGAGTAAAAAACGGTTTAATGATAATGGCTACGATAGACATAAAATTTTTCTGTATAAAGAAGATTTTAATAAATTCGTAAAAGCCTTATCGGAAACGGTGGATCACGTTAAAACGCAGTTGATGCCTGATTATGATTTTGATGCGTTCAACCATGATTATTCCGATCAAGATGAACAACATGGTGGTGGGTATCAAGAATCAGGTAGTGATAACACACCTACCCCACATACCGGTGAGGTTGACTCTTGGTAGAAACTAATTAATCTTTTGCAATTCAATCCTGATTTTCAAATCAGGATTTTTTTATTCCTCATCTGGGGCTACTTTTGCCTCCCTTTCCAAAAGGACTTGTCTTCATGAAAAATATCAGAAATTTTTGCATCATCGCACATATCGATCACGGTAAAAGTACTCTCGCCGATCGTTTACTGGAACATACCAAAACCATAACCGAACGGGAGATGATGAATCAGGTTCTGGATGATATGGATCTTGAACGAGAAAAAGGCATTACCATTAAAAGTCACGCAATTCAGATCAACTATGCTTATAAAGGTGAATCCTATACCTTAAATTTGATTGACACGCCCGGCCATGTAGATTTTAGTTACGAAGTAAGTAGAGCGTTGGCCGCTTGCGAAGGTGCACTGTTATTAGTAGATGCCTCTCAAGGAATTCAAGCACAAACCATATCGAATTTATATCTTGCCATCGACAATGATCTTGAAATTATTCCGGTAATTAATAAAATCGACATGGATGGTGCGATGATTCCGGAAGTAAAAGATCAAATAACGGAATTGATTGGTTGTAAAGAGGAAGATATCTTATTAGCCTCGGGCAAAAGTGGTATTGGCATTGAAGAAATCTTACATGCTATCATTGAACGTATTCCTGCCCCAAAAGGGGATATAAATGCTCCCCTTCAAGCGTTAATCTTTGATTCGGTGTTTAACAGTTTTCGCGGAATCATCGTTTACTATCGCGTGTTTAACGGTATTTTGAAAAAAGGAGACAAAATTAAATTCTTCAACACCGGTATTGAATATGAGGCAGATGAAGTTGGAATTTTAAAATTAGGTATGGCCGAACGCAATGAGGTTCGTGCCGGCGATGTAGGTTACATTATTACCGGAATTAAAGTGGCTAAGGAAGTAAAAGTAGGCGATACCATTACCCACATGGTGAATCCGAGTGAAGCTTCCATACAAGGATTTGAAGATGTGAAGCCCATGGTTTTTGCCGGTATTTATCCGGTTGAAACAGATCAGTTTGAAGAACTTCGTAATTGCATGGAAAAATTGCAATTGAATGATGCATCGTTAACCTTTGAATTAGAAACATCGCAGGCATTAGGTTTTGGTTTTCGTTGTGGCTTCTTGGGTCTTCTTCACATGGAAATTATTCAAGAACGTCTTGAACGAGAATTCAATCAAACAGTAATTACAACAGTTCCTAACGTTAGCTTCGAAGCATTTACCACGAAGGGTGAGCATATTATTGTGAATAACCCCACTGAAATGCCCGACCCTAGCAGGTTAGAAACCATCAAGGAGCCTTTTATTAAAGCGCAAATTATTACTAAGCCAGATTATATAGGTAATATCATGAATTTATGTATTGGTAAACGGGGTATGCTTACCAATCAAGGTTATCTCACACCTTCGCGTGTAGAATTAACTTTTGAAATGCCACTCACGGAAATCGTGTTTGACTTCTATGACAAATTAAAAAGTCAGACTCGTGGTTATGCCTCCTTCGATTATCATCCTATTGACATGCGTGATAGCGATATTGTGAAAATGGATATTCTCTTAAATGGCGATAAAGTAGATGCTTTGAGTGCGTTAATCCATCGCGGACGAGCTCAGGATTTCGGAAGAAAGCTTTGTGAGAAGTTGAAAGAACTTCTTCCACGTCAACAATTCCAAATTGCTATCCAAGCGGCTATCGGTGCGAAAATTGTAGCTCGTGAAACTATTTCCGCCTTAAGAAAGGATGTTACCGCGAAATGCTATGGCGGTGATATCAGTCGTAAACGTAAACTTCTTGAAAAACAGAAAGAAGGTAAAAAACGTATGCGTCAAATTGGAAATGTAGAAGTACCTCAAGAAGCCTTCTTAGCGGTATTGAAGTTAGACGATTAAGTAAGTATATTACCGTTTTACACTTTTGTTCAGATTTGGCATTTGTTATGCCCTATTCGTTATTTTTATTGATTAAGTTTTACGATAAAGTGATGAACTTAAATCTATAATACAAAAAAGCCGGCTAGTTGCCGGCTTCTTCAAAAATTATTTAATCTGTATTACAGTACTGAAATAAGTGCACTCTTTGTTTGTTTTGATGAACGTACTTTCAACATGTATGAACCACTTTTTACTGCACGGCTCAAATCAATTTGTTGATTTAATCTACCACTTTCAAGATTCGCAGGAGCAGAGAAAACTTTTTGTCCTGTTAAATTATACACTTCAATAGTAGCACCCTCTGTGCTGTTTCCAAGCATTCCTTGAATTTCAAATTTACCTGTACTTGGATTTGGGAAAACCATTAAGCCCGTAAAGTTTTCAGGCATTGTGCTAACGGAGGTAGGACCGTTTTTAAATTCCAAATTATCGATGTAAAGGTTATTCGATAAGTCATCCGGACGATATTGAAAACGGAACATTGTTTGATTTGTAATAGCTGCTGCAGGAAGAGAAATGCTTGCATGCTTCCATTGAGACGCTTGTGTAGGCACAAATTCATTTGCTCCATAATAACCTATGTGTAGTTCTGTTGATTTGAACCAACCACTTTTAGCCGGGCTCCATGAAGCACCACAATCTTTTGAAAAATAAATTTGCATAGAATCGTTATCCAATTGTAGATCACCAGAAGTTGAACTATATTCAAAATTCATGTACACTTTGGTACCCAAACTTGCCAAATCAACAGCAGGTGTAACGATGTCATCCCAATCATTTTGAGCAGAGTTATAGTACGATTCTATTCCTGTGCGCTTATCGAATGCATCATACATTAAACAATTACCACCCCAGAATCCAGCGAAATTGCAGAATTTCCATGAGAAGGAATTATTGAAATAATTAAAGCTGTGCCACTGATCATTCAACGAAGGGTTTTCGAAGGAATTCAAATCTGTTGACATCATCACGGCGTTATCATTAATGTAGATAACATTTTCTTTATACATCGTATCGGTACCGGCATTGGATGTAGCAACTAAACCAACGGATTTCCAACCTGGCGTTGTAAATGACACATTGGTATTTGCCCCAGTAGTTGACGAGAAAGAACCATCAGGTGAAAACCAAGTGTATGAATAATTGGAATCACCCCAGGCTGCAGCCGTTAACGATAAATCTACGCCCGTACAACCAAAGAACTTAGCAATTTTAAATTCCGAATGAGGCTTACAATCCGGGCGAGGTAATAACACTCCGGTAAGTTCTTTATTTTCATCCGTAAATAAATTTTTACGCTTAGCTACATTAGAGTTTAAGGTATTTTCCATACGTGTTTTCTGATCACGTGTAAACATGGTAGAACAATACGAATACTCCATAAAATTTTGAATATTCTCAGGGCCATTATGACAAGTTGAATCAACTAATGGACAAGTATCATGGCCTTTCGTTTCAGGAGTATCATTTACACCATCATCACCACAAGATACACCAGGTTCATTCGTGGCGCCCCAAGTATGATCTAAGTTTAGGTAGTGACCAATTTCATGCGATAAGGTATGCATATGACTCGTTTGACTTGGAGATATACCGCCAACATAATCATAAAGAGATATAATTCCATCGTAAAAAGGAATTCCATCTGCAGTTGCCGGTTTATATGCATAAGCAGCTGTACCATTTTTACCAATGGAATTTACAACCCAAATATTCAAGTATTTAAAGGGATTCCACAGGTTAAGTTTTGATTGGTCGTTTCCTTTATACGTTTTGTAAGAAACAATTCTGTCTATCCCATTAGTGCAATTACCATCAGGATCAATTGTTGCCAATTTAAACTGAAAACCACAATTCGCAATGATTGTATCAAACGGAGGCCATGTATTTACAACATCCGCATTGAGTTTATTGTAATCATCATTAATACGTTTTATAGCGTCATAAACTTGGGCATCCGTAATATTTTCAGGCCCGAAATTGTGTACGATATGAAACACAACAGGAATTACTATTGTTCCTCTAGTTTTACCTGTTTTAATCATATTATTTTTAAATAATTGCTCGATTTGTTCCGCTTTGGCCTTAACCTCCGGAAACTTCTCGTATAAATCCTTTTCTGCCTGATTCAATCCGCAATTTTTATTTTGGGCAATCAAGCTTTGAGCTGCCAACGACAGCAAACACATCAGGGTAATTTTTAATTTACGCATGAATTTAAATTTATTAATTTTCTTAATGGTGATTCTCCAAATATACTACTTTCAGAGATGTCACGTAAAAATACAGAATAAATACTTTTGGAACTTCAACCTTCTTATTCTGATCGTGCCATTTGCGGTAAAAATTATCTATTTACAGACGAATTAGCTCTTCCCAATACTCCGCAGCCCTTCGTGTATGCGGTATAACTATGGTTCCACCTACGATATTGGCCACAGCAAAAATCTCATAGATTTGATCGGTATTTACACCAACCTCGAAACATTTACCTAAGTGATACTTAATGCAATCATCGCAGCGAAGCACCATGGATGCTACCAAACCGAGCATCTCCTTGGTTTTCACATCGAGCGCCCCTTCCATGTAGGTATTTGTATCTAAATTAAATAGTCTACCGAGTACCTTATTTTGTTTCGACAATATCACTTCATTCATTTTTGAACGATAGTCGTTAAATTCTTGTACCATAACTTTTTTTCACAAAGAAAGGAAAATGACTTCTAACCCAGATTATTTCTCTGTACTTAGTTTTCTGTTTCCTGATCTACCAGTCCATTTTTCGTACCAGGCTATCCATGGTATATTGGATGTAAGGAGTAACACCGGTAGTAACATACCTATGAAACCGCTTCGATAACGAACTACAGCACCACAATTCGGAATCGTATAACCGATAAAGAGTAATACAGATAAGGTATAAAAAACAATAAAAATGTGAATCGGAGACCAATTATTCCTTTTGAAATAGAACAAGGATAACAGCATCATAGCCATCACAAACCATACGTCTAAACCATGAAAAAAATATTTAAGCTTGCTGGTTGGATCAGGGTAAGGACGAAGGAATGCATGATCTAGCGCTACGGGCAAATTCTGTAAAAAACTTTGAACATTATCTTGTAGTAAAGGTGTTTCCATATCAGAATAACCTTGCGCTTTAAAATACTCTTCTTGCTTGTTGATGATTAACTGCAATGGATTAATCGGTAGTATAAACTTCACGGAAAAAAAAGCTATCCCGAGCACTAGGTAAGCTCCCAAGAAAATCCAATTTAATTTTTTTCTTGAATGAAATATTAAAAGAATCAGAAGCGGAGGAAGAATACATAAAAAATAGAAATAACGAATGCAAAGCAACAAAGCCAGAAACACTATCATCTGAAGTAAAAATCGCAGCTGTTTTTTAGCCAGATAATGGTGCGTACAGTAAATAATAGCACCGCTAAGGGAAAATACTAGTCCATCTTTATGAATACCACTGCACCAGAAAAGCACCGAAGGAATAAAGAAAACCGTGAGTAATAACACCCATTTTTTTTGCGGGAAGTAAGAATACAGTGTTTTATAGAATGCTAGTTGGCCTAGAAAAAAGAGAAAATTATAAAACAGAATATTCAGGTATTCGCTCCCTAAGGTAAGTATGGTAAATAAGGTCATGAGCTTGGTATGTACCAAGGTTCCTAACGTACTCCAATAAACCATATTCTCTTTTTGGAAAAAATTAAGATGCCCTTTCATGTGTTCCCAATCAAATAACCACGTTCTTACAAATTCCCATGGATTCGATCTACCCGCTTGAAGTTCTTCCATCGCTTGTTGATAATAAAAAAAGAGATCATTCGCAAGAAAGGCATGTTTATGAAAGTACAAATTGGCACAACCTGCCAAAAACTTAAGCAGAAAAACAGCGAACCACAGTTTGAAAGAAAAACCTGTATTACTGGTAAAGGAATAGGTTCTAAAAACAAAATAGAAGAACAGTAGATAAAATGTATAGAGTAGTATCGTTATCAACGATTACAAATATAACCGCCTTCCTTTATTTCACAATAGTTGTATCGGAAGTACCGTCGTAATTTTCTTTAATTACAATGATAGAAGTAATCTTTCGCTCTACTTTCTTTTCAGGAATTAGTTCTGCCGATGATTTGGCTTTTTGCTTATCTCCTCCCATAGGAAGCGCTGAATCATCTTCAACTTCCTCTTGGTTCGAATGACCCGCCACAGTATTTGAGGGAAAGTTGAAATCCATCATATCCGCCTCCTCCGGCAAATGTTTCAATTTAGAAGTTAGCCAATGTGAATTTTTTAAATACGCCGACGAACTGTGATAAATGAATAAACACTGTCCGCCTTTAATACGATCAATAATCTTTGGAGCAAGTGCAACCGGTAAAGCCGGACAACCATGACTTCTTCCTAAACGTTGATTCGCTTTAGCGAATTCCTCACTCACATAATCGGCACCATGAATAACAATTGCTCTATCATAGGCCTTATCATTGAATTTACCATCAACACCATGAAGTTTAAGGGAATAACCGTTATTACCGGAATATGTTTCTTCCGTGGTATAAAAACCTAAGCTACTTTGATGTGAATCTTCAATATTTGAAAAATGTTGCGCATATTCTTCGCCCGTTCCTGCACCATGGGCAACAAGAGTATTAAAAACTACCTTTTTATTTTTAAGATCAATGACCCAAAGTCGTTTCACATTACTAGATAAGGTAAAATCACAAACACTTAAAGTAGCATTTGCTTGGATTTTCCCCTCTTCTAGCATATTGAGATAGCCATAGAATGCGGGTCTGAAAACCTCAAAACGCAATTTATTGTTCTTTGGAAACTTTATTTTATTGTACACAAACCGAATGTAGCGGTCGGTTTTAGATTCTTGCAGTTGCGAAGCCTCATCGGCTGCATTAGCACGGAATGTTACTCCCCCCCACCCGGATAACAATACCAATAAACAAATTATTCTTAGTATCAACTCAATTCCCCGTTATTCGGTGAGTAAAAATAACAATACACCTTATTAAAAATGTTAATGAGTTCTTTATGAGGTAAACAACGTTTCGGCGTCGACTAAGTGTTACTTACGACTAATTGCTTTTTTAACTGCAGCTACGATGGCCTCTGGTGTTAAACCATATTTTTTGAGCAAATCAGTTGGTTTGCCGCTTTCGCCAAAGGTATCCTGTACGGCAACGAACTCTTGTGGCACCGGACAAGCTTTGGCCAATACTTTGGATACGCTTTCGCCTAAACCTCCGTTAATTTGATGCTCTTCTGCACTTACCGCACAACCCGTTTTTTGAACCGAACGTAAGATAGCCTCCTCATCTAGGGGTTTTATCGTATGTATATTTATCAAATCACATTGAATATTCTCGGTGGCAAGCATTTCAACGGCCTTCATAGCTTGCCAAACCATGTGACCACAAGCAAAAATACTAGCATCACTTCCCTCATGAATTTGTTGCGCTTTACCAATTGTAAAATCGCCGCTTACAGGTGTAAAGTTCGGCCATTTTGGTCGGCCGAAACGAAGATACACAGGCCCCTCATAAGAAGCGATGGCCTTAGTAGCCTGTTTGGTTTGGTTGAAATCGCAGGGTACAATAACGGTCATACCCGGAAGCATTTTCATCATGCCTATATCTTCCAAAACCTGATGTGTTGCACCATCCTCACCTAAAGTTAAACCTGCATGAGAAGCACAAATTTTTACGTTTTTCCCGCTGTAGGCAACACTTTGTCGAATTTGATCGTACACCCTGGAAGTACTGAAATTGGCGAAGGTTGTAGTATAAGGAATTTTTCCACCAATGGTCATTCCGGCGGCGATACCTATCATATTGGCTTCTGCTATACCGCATTGCACAAAACGCTCCGGAAAATCTTTCATGAAGGCATTAAGTTTCAGTGATCCGGCTAAATCGGCGGTTAAAGCAACAACCTGATCGTTTTCTTGCGCAATTTCATGGATACCTTCTCCGAAACCACCTCGGGTTTCTTTTTCATTTTGTACGGGATAATCGTGAAGCATGGGCGCAAAGATAGGGAGTGATTTTTTCAATTACGAATTCGTGAATATAAATTACAGGAGTAAGGTAAAATCCTTTCACTGATCACTATAAATGAATCACGTGCCTAGATCATAAGGAGAGGATTGTAATTTTTGAAACAACGATTCGATTCCCTCTTTCGGCAAAATAATTTCTTAACGGGTAAGGTCGCAGAAAACCTAGTACACTACACTGGCATTGTCTAAAACCTGTCCGTGTTCTGTACGAATAATACGTGATCTGAATTTTTGCAGAATACTGTAATCGTGTGTTGCCATTAAGATAGCCGTGCCATAGTCGGCACAGATGGAATGCAAGAGCTGCATAATTTCATCGGAGGTATCGGGATCCAGGTTACCGGTTGGTTCATCCGCGAGTATCAATTTAGGATTGTTTAGAAGTGCTCGTGCGATATCAACCCGTTGTTGTTCACCTCCACTCATTTCATAGGTCATTTTACCTCCCTTGCCCTTCAATCCAACTTTACTTAAAACAGAATTAATCTTTTCCTCCATCAAATTACGGTCAGTCCAGCCGGTAGCCTTCATCACGAACATCAGATTATCATTCACATTCCGATCGGTGAGTAATTGAAAATCCTGAAAAACGATACCCAAATTCCTTCGCAGAAAGGGTACATTCTTCCAAGTGAGTTCACTTAAATTAAAACCACAAACTTCTCCTTGACCTTGTCGCAAGGGAATATTACCATACAATGTTTTTAACAAACTCGACTTCCCTGTTCCTGTTTTTCCAATGAGGTAAACGAATTCTCCCTTTTGTATGGTAAGATTAACATTTTGTAAGATTAACGAAGACCCTTGATAAATTTGTGCGTTCGTTAATTGAACTATGACATTTGGATTACTCATATCGAAAGCCAAATGTACCGAAAGCAAAACGAACCTTAGAGTTTTTCGAGAATAAAATTAGTCATTTTACGATACAATTGCAATCGGGTATTTCCGCCGCTGATTCCATGATTTTTGTTGGGATACATTTCAGAATCGAAATCTTTATTATTCTTTACTAATTCATCTACCATCATCATACTGTTTTGAAAATGTACATTATCATCGGCAGTTCCGTGAATCAGCAAGTAATTACCCTTAAGATTTTTTACCATATTAACCGGAGAGTTATCATCATAACCCGACATATTAGTTTCCGGAGTTCTCATGTAACGTTCGGTGTAGATGTTATCGTAAAAACGCCAGTTTGTAACCGGAGCAACAGCAATAGCTGTTTTAAACACGTTTGCACCTTTTAAAATACAAATGCTACTCATATACCCTCCGTAACTCCAACCCCAAATTCCAATACGTTTGGCATCCACATAGGTTTGTTTGGCAAAGTAGTTAGCAACAGCAATTTGATCATCACTTTCATATTTACCTAATTGCATATAGGTTTTCTTTTTAAAATTCTGACCACGCAAGCCTGTACCGGTACCATCCACACAAACAATGATATACCCTTTTTGTGCAAGCATTTGATACCACCAGAAATCGCGACCGCCGAATTGGTTTTTCACTTCCTGACTTCCCGGACCGCTATATTGATACATGAGTAAAGGATGCTCCTTTTTATCGTCAAAGTTGTACGGTTTTATCATCCAACCGTTCAACATAACGCCATCACCGTTAGGTACCTGAATTAGTTCTAATTCACTTAAATTAAATTCCTGCATTTTTTCACGAAGAGCTTTGTTATCCTTCAGCGTTCTAATTTGTTTTCCTTTTTTATCACAAATTGTATAAACGGCAGGCGTATTTATTTTCGAGAATTTTTTCATGAAGTAGTTAAAACCCTTACTGAAAAAAACATCGTTCCAACCTTTATCAGGTGTGATTGAAACTTTGCCCGAGCCATCAAGTCCTATACGATACGCATTGCGCTCTAAAGGAGATGTTTCAGCACTTATATAATAAACAGTACGGGTGTCTTCATCCACACCGGCCACATCGGTTACCTCCCAAGAACCTGAAGTAATGGCCTTTGATTTACGATCATCTAAGTTATAAACATACAAATGATTAAATCCATCTTTCTCCGAGGTGTAAACGAAACCATTCTCTTTCTTAAAAAAATAAATATGGTCATTAACTTCTACATACGATGGATTTGTTTCTTCAAACACCACTTGCGTTTTTCCTTTGCCATCTGTATCGAGTAATTCCAGTTTGTTTTGTAATCGATTGAGTCGATAAATAATAAGATGGTTATTAAACGGATTCATTTTAATTCGGGGAATATAAATATCCGTTTCTTTACCAATATCCTGGGTTACATCCTTCCCTGTTTTTAAATCATAACAATGAATTTGGATGATAGAATTATTTTCTCCGGCCTTAGGATATTTATAGCGGTAATCGGTTGGATAAAGTTTATCATACAGTGCGAAATTATATTCAGGTACTTCAGTTTGATCAAAACGATAGTAAGCTAAAAAATCACCTTTCGGACTCCATTCAAAGGCACGTGTAAATTCGAATTCCTCTTCATATACCCAATCGCAATTTCCATTGATAATATTGTACGAACCATCGGTGGTTATTTGTTTAGTTTGTTTAGTAGTTAAATCATGATAATACAAATTGTTCTTGTAAACGAATGCCACTTTATCACTTTGAGGTGAAAAGGTTGCATGCAGCACCTTTTGATCGTGCACGGCAAGCAATTGTTTAGATTTTAAATCATAAACAAATACTTTTTTTAGATAAGAACGTCGGTAAATTGCCTCCCCTTCGGTAAACAACAATAACTTCGTTTCATCCTGGTTGAATTCATAATCTTCCACCTTCAAGGTATCACCCTTGTAAATCATTTCTTTCAAATTTGCCAGAACAGCATCTTGAAGACCCTCTTTAAAATTCATTTGAACTAATTCTCCCTTGGTATTAATTTCAGAATAGTGCAATCCGTCTTGCATACTACGAAACCCGCTAACGGCATCTTGTCGAAAGGTTTGCTTTTTATAGATATCTTCAAGCGTTATATCCTTTTTCTGTGCCTGACTAACAACAACAGTGAGAACAAAAATGATACTAAAAATAAGTCGCATGTGCATAGTTTAACTGCGAATATAATATGAAACACACGGATGTACTTGTCGGAAATTGCTCAAAAAGATTAAGTTCATTTAAAACCGGTGCTTTACGTAATTAATACTTCCAACTTTATTCAGCATTCCGGTTAGAACAAAAGCAAGCAAACAATTGAAATCGGGACTACGGTAAAGGCGGCGGAAAAATACTAGGTTGTTATTATTTCAAAACTATTACCTTGCGAAGCTTTACTATGAAGAACTTCTTATTAATTTGTGTGATAATAGTTTTACTTCCAAAAGCACTTGTGCTGAATGCACAAGATATGACTAATAAAGGTAACCTTTTTGTGTATTGGGGCTATAACCGAAGTTGCTATACGAAAAGTGATATTCATTTTAACGGACAAGAATATGATGTTACATTTTATGGTGTAGTTGCTAAAGACCGCCCTTCGCCACTTAGTATCAATTATTTGAATATAACACAACTCTCCGTGCCGCAATACAATTTTAGAATGGGTTATTATCTGAACGATCGATGGTCGCTTTCGTTTGGGAATGATCATATGAAGTATGTAGTACAACAACGCCAGCATACTGAAATGAGTGGTTATATCCAGAGCTCCTCCGAACCGAAGTACAACGGCTCTTACCTGCACAAGGATGTAATTCTAGACGAAGACCTTCTCATTTTTGATCATACCAACGGACTGAACGTATTATCGTTGGATGTAAATTATTATCAGCCACTTCTTCAGAAACGAAAATTGAAAATAGAAGCAACGATAGGTTTGGGAGGATGCTTTGTTGTTACCAAAAGCAATGTAAAAATGTTGAATATAGGACAAGACAATCGTTTTCATTTGTCGGGTTATACTGCCCTTGGAAATTTTGGTTTGCGTACCTATTACGGCAAACATTTTTTCTTTACCGCAGAAACCAAAGGTGGCTATGTTACCCTGCCCGACGTGTTAGTGAACGGCAAAGAACCGATGCGGGCTTCACATAATTTTGGGTATCTGGAATATTATGTTGCAGTTGGTTATCGTTATGCCTTATTAAATAAAATTAGGAAGATAAAGCAACGCACGAAGTAAGGTCCGTTTTATTCAACCTAGAAATCAAGCTTCATGTTTTGCTTCTATCTTTTTATGGAGAAAGAATTCTTCTCATCTAAAATGATGATTTAAAAAATGGAAGTACTTTTAACAACGAAAAATTACACGTGAAGAAATTACTACTGCTTGTTTTAATCTTGAATCGGTGTTTTAGTTCTGAAGCACAACTTATGTTTCAGCATCTATACAAACAACCTGATTCAGGTAGCGTTCTTCAAACTTTTGATGCCAAACAAACCAATGATGGTGGTTATGTTTTAGCTGGTTTGGCAAGTCAAGGAAGCACTAATATTGCTCATCCTTTTATAATGAAAACGGATTGTAAAGGGAATGTAGTTTGGGAAAGGTATTTTGGTGTTACCCAAACTATTGCAAATACTAATGCCCGTGTTATCATCACGCAAAATAATGACTTAGTGATGATCAATAACCTCGGTGGTTACCAAAACTATATAGGTTTAGCGGTTCGGTTAACCATGCAAGGCAGCATACTATGGCAAAAAGAATTTGATTTAAGTTCAAGTAGTGATGCTCTAAACGATGTAAAAGAAACGAGTGATCAACATCTTATTTTTACAGGAAGCAATCAAACTACCAGCGATGTTAGCTTGATAAAAACGGATGCCCAAGGCAATTTAATTTGGCACAAGAGTTTTGGAAATAACGGTCAGTACGATGATGGTTACGCTCTTACCACAACACAAGATGGAGGCTACTTAGTTACCGGCAGATATATTTCAATGGGCACGTTTAATGCCCTGTTACTAAAAACCGATAGTAGTGGGACCCTTCAATGGTTAAGGTGCTATGGCGATACGAATCAACATATGCATGGATATGATGTGAAAGAATTAGCTAACGGTGAGATACTAATGGTTGGTTCAACCACCTTATTAAAACCAAGCTACCAATCGTATGCCGACAATTTCATTATGAAACTAAATGCACAAGGCGATACCTTATGGACTAAAATTTTTTATGGCACTCCGGATCAATTTGAAAATATTTCATCCATTATTGTTGACGCGCAAGGGAACTACCTGTTAGGCATGTCAACGGCTTCATACCCAACTGTAGGTTTTGTTCCAAATAAAAATGGTCTTGTTCAATTTGACAGCAACGGCAATTTGATGTTTGCGAAATTGTATAACAATGGATCATCACATTATACTCGTATCAGTGGTTGTTCTGATGGTACGGTTTTGCTAAGTTCCTTTGGGAATAAATATGGTGGACCAATCGGTTTTCAAACCTTGTTAATGAAAACGGATACTAACTATCTAAGCGGTTGTTTTGATCAGGATGTAACTTCATCAACCACAGTAACTTCTAAAGCGTTTAAAGTAACTCAACCAACTCCTTCGTTGCAGGCAGGTGCAACACTTAGTGCCAATGGATCTAGTTTTAACTTGTTCATTGTTGATTCTGTATTATGTGAAACGCATCCTGTTCTTCATGCGAATTTCACCTATGCTGATACCTGTATTTCAGATAGTGTATTCTTTCAATCAACAAGCGTTGGAGCATCGAATTACAGTTGGCATTTTGGTGATGGCTCTTCAGCAACATCCAACATGGTTAAACATCAATATGCTCAACCAGGCACCTATGTTGTTACGTTGTTTACTGACAATGGATGCTTTCAGGATTCAATCTCTCAAACCATACATATCCAAGAAAAGCCTTCCTCTTTATTTCTTGGCAACGATACCATCATTTGTAGTTCTTCTGCTGTTTATTTAAATGCTAATTCGAACTACCCTATTTTATGGAATACCGGCGATACCAGTCATACAATTATAGTAAGTACAGCGGGCATTTATACCGCCGAAATTAATTCAGGCGCTTGTGGCTTCTTTAGTGATTCCATTGAAATACAAACCGAAATTTGTTCTGATACCACGAAGGATTGCGAGGTATTTATTGCGAATGCCTTTTCACCGAACGGTGATCAAGTGAATGACGACATTGGTATTCGAACGAACAACCTAGCCATAGAATTAGATTATATGGAAATTAGAAACCGATGGGGCAATTTATGCTTTTCAAGTTCCGATATATCGCTTCGATGGGATGGAAAAATAAACGGCCGAGAGGCAGCCTCCGACACGTATTACTATTTTATTCGATTAAAATGCAAGGGCGAAATAAGGTATCAAAAGGGTGATCTACTTTTGGTTCGTTAGAACGTTGTTTGCCATGTTCTGGATAGCTTAAACCGAATGGAATACGAGTTAGTTACACTTTGCATTGCCTTTTAGATAGAAGAAACAGAGCCCTTAAAATTAAAATAGTAAGAACAGCTTGCTTTAAAATCACGATACCAGTTTATTAAAACAAAACTGCTTTATTCGAAAGTGTGGAATTTTCTCACAAAACAATACCTTTGTGCTACTAAATTTTTATTATGGTTTGTCTTGATATTAAACACAAGCTATTCTGTTCAGGAATAGAGTTCCCCGTAACATGGTTGTCTGATATTTTACGTTGTAGCAAAACTAAAGCGCACAATATCATTTATCGAAAGCAAAAATTCTTATCAGAGGAAGATATGACTCGATTATGTTTAGAATTTAATTGCAGTCCGAATGAATTATATGTTTGGGATGCAAGTAGTAATTACCACATACCCAAAGATCATAGTATTAACTCTTCCATACGAACTAAAGAAGTAACTATTTATAGAAGCAGCAATCAACACGCTAAATCAAATCAAACTAAACTCTGATTGAGATAGCACGTTTTAGGTTAGTCAACATTCTCGGTGTCTATCCTCTACTTTTTTAAATTTCTCCTTAAAACACTTGAGGAATCAAAGTTTGCTATCTTACATTTGAGCATCATGAATCGGGAAGAGTTTATTGCACTAGTTACCCATGAAAAAAATTCAATAGCTCACGCAGTGGCTATAAAAGATAATTGTTTGTTTCTGGATGAGAAGCTTCAATTGCAATCAGATTCAACGAAAGACCTTTGTTCTCTCTTTTATCAACAGTCAGGAATACAATATCCTAAATTTCATAAGATGGATATGCTCTGCAAGCTTGGTATAATGGCTAGTGAATTTGTGTTGATGGATGAAACCAAGCCATTTAATGACCCGTATAAAGTGGCCATGGTATTTCAAAATAGCTCCGGTTCTTTACAAAATGATATTCAATATCAAGAAACGTTAAAGGCTCATGCAAGTCCGGCATTATTCGTGTACACCCTTCCCAACATAGTAATGGGAGAGATAGCGATTCGTCATGGTATTAAGGGCGAAAATACGTTCTTTATTTCTGATGGCATAAAACGGGAAGAATTAGCAACATATTGTAATGTACTCTTCAAAGATGATGTAGCCAATGCCATTCTCTGTGCTTATATTGATTTTGAAGAAACGAACCAGATGGTAGAGATGTATTGGATTAGGAAATAGCCTTTGAGATTATTACCTCTACCCAATTTTGAATGATGATACATTATGTGGTTTATTAAGATCTGAGAACGATTGTTGTTCAAAAATTTGGATAAAAAATAGAGGATTTTAGGATATGATTTTCTTGTGAGATGCTTGGGCTTTCCTTGGGGCTTTCCTTGGGGCTTTCCTTTGGGCTTTCCTTGGGGCTTTCCTTGGGGCTTTCCTTTGGGCTTTCCTTTGGGCTTTCCTTTGGGCTTTCCTTTGGGGGAATATTGATTCGCCCGTACGGGCGAATCAATATTCGCCCAAAATTATCATTCGCCCTAAAATCATTCTTTCTTAAAAATTCCTCTTAGCCCCAGCTAAGAATTTTCCGTTCAATGATTTAAATCATTCTCAAACTTTTTAGAATCCATTAAGTTTGTTCTTTATAAATTAGACATTACCATGGTACAACCTGTATATCCTCGGTTTCTTTTAGCGGTAGACAATTTTTATAATAACCCTGAAGAGGTTGTTTCCATTGCACAAGCTGCATCCTATTACGAACCGGAGCATTGCACCGGATTCAGGAGTACAACAGTATATCATGAGAAGGGAATACAAAAAAAACTAGAAAAAATACTAGGAATAAAAATTACTCGTTTTGACTCTAATCCAAGTGATGAAAATGGTGTTTTCTATCAAGGATTTTCTAAAGGCAAACGAAAAGAAGTTCCAGGTGTTCATTCAGATTGGCCTTTTGACGACATCACCGTGCTGATTTACCTTACGAAAAATTTACCTTATGATTGTGGCACTTCCTTATGGCAACACAAACAAACCGGATTAACAGATGCGCCAACCGCTCAGGACGCTCGCCGTTTAAAAATGAAATTAGCCGACCTCACTGAGTTATTAGAAAATGACAGCAAAAACCGAAGTAAATGGTTGGAGATTGACCGAGTCGGTCATCGGTTTAATCGATTGGTAGCCTACCCCTCCGGTGTTCTTCATTCCGCCACTAAACACTATGGCAACTCCATGCAAAACGGACGAATTTATCAGACCTTACGAATAGGTGTTGATTGGAATTCATTTAAACTTTCAAAAAGATAATCAGGCAGCGTTTACCAGATTTTTTTCAACAGTTCGTTATATTTCTCTGGATTTGAAACTTTGGATTTGATTAATGACGAAAAATCCTTAGCTGAAACGCGTTTCAAAAGCTTATACACTTGCGCAAGTAAACTCCATTCATCAAAAACGGATTCGTTGAATTGTTGCATATCTTCCTGCAAAAAATGTAGAAGTTCCTGCCGAGCGTGTTGTAATGCTGCGAATCGATTGCCTTGAAAGTAACGTTTAATATAGTTGCTTACATCGGTTGCATAATTCCAGTGAATCGTTTGATTCGTGGTTTCGAACTGCAGTGCCATATTGCTTTCCGTCAATTTCCTTAAGATAGTTGAACTTGATCGATAACCCTTTTTCATTGAAATTCGAGTAGCTTCTTTTTCCGACAATTTTCTCAACTCCGAAGACATAGAACGAAAACCAAAGCGATAATAAAACCAATATGCACCGCTAGAAATTCCTTCGGGATTGTCTTTACCATACATATAAGCATCAATTTCCATTCGTTTCAAACCATAGCCTTGCTTATACACACGCAACAGTTGTGCAAATACATAACCTGATTCGCCTCCACGAAACCATTCAAATAAATTGAGTCCGAAACGAGCATCATCGGCTAAAATCCAAGCGCCACCATAAGCCATCGGATAACCATTGCGAAATAAGGTATAGCCTATATACGACTGAACGGGTAACTGTTGTAGCCCTTGCATACCATAAAGCGCCACCGAATATCCACGATCTAATGCAATGTAACGAATACTATCTTCTGCCATATATGTTACCGTATCCGTTTCACGAAGAGTTAGAAACATACTGTAGCGAATTACTTTCACAAGTTCTTGTTGTTGTTTCTCGGTGAGTTGTAATGGCTTAGAAAGTGGTTTGTTGATAACTTCTTCCGTATTAAACTTCTTCAATAGCGTAGTACCATAATCTTGTTGTGCGAACGACAAATAATTAAATGGAATACTGGCTGAACGTGTGTTCAATTTAAAGCGAATAAACGGTTTAATGCGTTGCCAATACTGTTCGCGTAATATGGCATGATTCGGAAGCATACGAAGTTGATTCAATAAAAAAACAAGAATATCCTTTGTAGGCACGCCTAACACTGAAAACAATTCCTCTTTTGATAATTCAGCCGTTAAACATTCTCGTTCGGCCAGAGGTAGTGTAAGTGCGAGCATTTCCTTCAAGGCATCCACATCTTCTAACGAGTCAAACTCCAAACGAATATCATCCTGAACTTGAAGATAGGTACATAAATCAAACGAGTACCGAGTAACTAAAAATGAATAAGGTAAACCCGAATCCGGTATTTGCCATTTCGATTGCTGCTTAGCCATTCGGGCTAAACGAAGTAACTCTTTAGCTGCATTGAAAGCATTTTTAGCATCCATCGCATAAACCCTAATAAACATTAATAGTTTTATGTAGTGCTGATAATCTGTTGCACTAAATTTTTGTGTATTCTGAAGTTTACTCAGATAGGTTGCTATTTTATCTTGTTCAGATTGAAATACTGCGCTTTGGAGTTTGTTGAGTAGTTGCATGTAATGTAGTTCAATTAACGCATGAATATCGGTTAATTCTCGCGCATGGAATTCATCATTTCCATCCAGTTCATCGATTCCTCCTCCTTTCCAAGCACGATTTGTTGCGGGGTAATATAGGTTCTATTCAATACGCGAATCTGATTCAATACATCGGCCTCAAACTCTTCATACGTTTTCTTCTCTAATGAAATATTACTTACTGTTAGACTGCGTTTAGGTAAATAATCGTTTTCTTGTTTACTGTACAAGCCAGTAAAATCGTACAAATAGTTCGCATCCTTTTTCTTCTTATGTTTAAATATGTAGATATAACCTTTATCCCTACCATTGTTTACCCATACCTTATTTACAAACTTAATTTCATCCGTTACATTCAAAGCCGCATGTTGCATCACGCGAAGCTTTGCCACTTCTTGTTGTGAGTTAATCTTAATTGGCAGTTTATTCCAAATTTCATTAAAATAAAATAAGTGCAAAATGCTGTAACAGTACTTCGGAAGAGCTGCATATTCCGAAATTACTTTATCGTTAAATGGTAGTTTTTTCTTAGCTTGGGTTAATGCTAAATCAAATCTCAAGTCTTTATTTCCTGTACTATCAAGCTTTCTAAAGAATTCTCTTACTTGCTCTCGCTGTTGATAAGGTTTAAGCAAATTGGCAAATGTTTTGATCAAATAAAAATCTCCGAAATTAATATCACTTTGGAATCTTGTTTCTTCATCTATAATGGCATAAACACCATCTAAACCGGACGTAATATTGGATATTTTATCTTCCTCTTTATCTTCTTCTTCCTCAAGCTGCTGTTGTTCCAAACTACTTTTCTGAGAAGTTTTTCGTCGAATTTCTTCTTTACCTTTCAACGTAAAATAAGTTACTTTATTGGCATAAAGTGTGCTATCTATTCGTTTTTCTTTTAGAAGTTCATTCGTAAGATAGATGACATCATAGCGATAATCATCGATGTCGGTTAAGTCAAGAAATTCCGGCATCAATAATTTAGCCAAACTAAGAGTATCGAAATAATGATTAACAGGGTCATCATCCTCTGAAAATTCCAACGGTGGCATATCCATCATAAGCTCTTTAAATAGCAAGGTGGAAGCCGTATCGTTTCTTGTAGATAATACATTGAGCAAGAGTACTTGTCGCTCCGCATTATCTTCATTCCGCTGGTATTCCTTCTTAATAAAATCAAGTGTTGCGGCATTTTTAAATTGATTAAGTTCAAATAAGAGGGTATTATAAACATCATCTCGCCTGCGTAATATATCCGATGTATCCAGTAAGGCGATAAGTTTTTTTTCATCGCTGGGTATAATGTTAAGGTAATTCTCATGCTGTGAAAAATACTCCTTCGTTGTAGAATCTTTAGATTGAAGATGCGTAAAGAATGTATCTAATTTCGACAGAGTTAAAACGCTTGGTTCTGCTTTCGTAAATTTCAATGAATTTAAAGCAGTATCAATGTAACGAAACGACTGTTGCGTAGTATCATAAAAACTTGTCATGGCAAGTAGTTTATTTCCGGTTGTAACCAATTGTGTTACTGATTTACACTGTGTATTGGTATCTGTTATTTCGACACGCATAAAATTCTGTCCGCTTTGCTGCCATGTTTTCTTCGTGATGATCATTTTTTCATCCTGATCATTTTGCAGTTTAAATTCGGCAAACAAGGAATTCCAAAACGAATCAATCGTTGGATAACATTCGTACAGATTAAATTCTTGCATGGAAACTGTAAGCTGATAGCCCAAATCGTAATCACCAAACACACAGGTATACGTATTTTTGCGTTTGGCTCCATGATCTTTCACTTCGTTAGTCTGATTAAAAATAGCATCGCTTAGCTCACCTGCTAAGGGTTTAGTATTTGTTCTAAACATGAAGGCTCTGGCGGTATCTTTATACCAAACCATGTCCAAGGTAACTTGCTGCACTGGTTCAAAGGAATTAAAAAAACGTTCCGCTTTGAGTTTATTATCTGTTCGAGCTAAGAGGTAGTAGATGTTTGAGGCACGAAGCACGATACGGATATATACCTTCTTCTTCAAATTATTCTCAGCGAGTAGATCAATTGCCGGTAGCCCTTTTACACGAAGTGAAGTTTGTTCGAGCCGTTTCAATTTCAAATCTCGGAGGAGAAAAAAAGCGCACATGGCAACATGAAAAGTATCTTCTTCATGTTCGTATTGTCGTACGGTATAATTCTTGAGCAATTGAAAATAATCGCCATCCTGATCAACCCCTTGTGCTAAAAAATCGGGGGCATTATATGCTATACGAGGGAAAGGATGATCGAGTAAACTTAAAGGCATAGCCACACTCACATCGGAGAGTTTCAATACCTCTATCTGTTTTTTATATTTAATTTGAATACTAGTGAGAAACGTATCTACATTGTATTTGGCAAAATAACTTTCTTTACCTACCACCTTACAATACAAAATTTCTAAGGGAGTAATCATAATGCGTTGCTTATGTAAGTTACCATCTTTTGTACGACTTACCACATGCAAACAAGGATAACCTTGCCAAGTAATTTTCTCTTTATTGAGAATGGTACCTTTAACATGCTCAAACAACAGACTATCAAATTTTTGTTCTAGCTGTTTTGTTGTTAAGCCGCCTAAATCGGAAAAAGTATTCAATCGGCCAATATAATAATAAACCCCATTCACCATGTCGGTACTGAGGTATTCTACTTTTCCAAAAGGACTACTGCGAGATGTATAACCGGGAGCGACAAAACGTAAGGTTGAATCTTTACTATAGTGTTGATTAAACGTAACGGGCATGTAAACTGTATCTAAGGCTAATATTTTAGAGGAAGGCTCGAGCCTGCTGGCATCTTTAATAGGTTTAACATGATATCCTGCTTGTAAAAATCTGCGTAACAGTCCTTTTTCACCACCTAAATGAGCGGCTCCCACGGCTGCGAAAACGGCTTGTCCTGCTTTTATTCGAGCATTCAAGTTCGCAAACATTGTGTCGTTACGCGTATATAATAACCCTTGTAAATAGCCTTCGCTTCGAGCAGATGCTTTTTGAATACTATCCAATTTTGCCAAATCTTGATCGCGGTATGCATCTTCCATATCCTTCATGATATCTCCCTCGTAAGGCTTGGTATTCTTTTTAGAAGTTGTTTCAAATGATGCTTTTACAACCGTAATCATAGACCACAGTACATTTTCTAAACTCGCTATTGGCTTTCCGAATTTTTTTCCTGTTTTATAGATGTATAAATCAAGGTAGGTATCCTCTTCAAAGTTCTTTTGCAACCCGTAAGAACGGAAAAGCAATTCATTGGCCGAATGGGGTTCATAACTTAACTCCGATGCCAAAATGGAATTTGTAACCGGTTTGATATTATAGATGGTTGAATAGTACGGCTTGTTATAATTTAAGGAAGCGCCTAAACCGATATAAGTAAGATCATAAAGCGTTTGAATATCCTCCGATTGGTCGAGTGCCTCATTCCATGTTTCCGGATTACTTTCTAATGCAACCACATCCACCTCCTTGATTGCATCATAAAATTTATCCGGTAAACGAAATGCAACCTTCTTGCTTACATGCATTGTTCCGTAGAGATAGGATGGCTTTGTACTTCCAGGACTTGTAATTTCCCAAAAGATCGCTTTGTCTGTTGGTACCTGTGCGTAAAGCAGGTTGGTTAAAATTGTTAAAACGAAGGTTAGAACGTGTGTTGTGCGTTTCATGAATAACATGGCATAAATGTAGGTTCGATTGCGATGTTACCCAAATAATTCGTGAAGGCTATAAGCCATATTCGCTCACCATATAAACCATAGCAGCCATGGCCACGGCCCCTAAACAAAGTTCACGACGATGCACATTTTCAAATACATCGTTTGCACTGTGATGCATATCGAAATATCGCTGCGAGTCGGGAAGTAATTCCATGACAGGTGTTTTGAATTTATTTTTTAACGGACTAATATCTGCACCACCACCTTCTTCTTCAAAATTGTAAATATTATACGGTCTGAAAATTTCAGCCCAACTTTGAATTTTTTTTCGTTTAATCGGATCCATCGACATAGAAAAGCCAAAAGGAGTTCCACCCCCTGCATCACTTTCAATGGCTAAGATATGATTCTCGGCATGTTGCTCTGCTAATTCCGCATAACGAACACCTCCGCGTAAACCATTTTCTTCATTCATAAAAAGAACGGCGCGAATGGTTCGTTTAGGTCGAATACCAAGTTGCTTAAATGTGCGCATGACTTCGATAGCTTGAACAACACCGGCACCATCATCATGTGCGCCTTCTCCGATATCCCATGAATCGAGATGACCACCAAAAACAATAATTTCCTTCGGCATAGAAGAACCGGTAAACTCACCAACCACATTATATGATTTTACATCTGCTAACATCTCACAGGTGGTTTTCATATAAAACTCAGGTGATTTTTTTTCTTTGAACATTGCTTCCAATTTATCGGCTTCTGTATTACCAATAGAAACAGCCGGAATGGCTGGATATTTTTTATCATAACGCATACTTCCCGTATGCGGTTTATCATCGAATGCCGAACTTACAGAACGAATTACCACACCGGCTGCTCCTAACTTCGCCGCTTCACTTGGAGCTCCCCAACGATAATAAACACAAGGACCATAACTATTAAAGGTATTGATATTGGTTTGATCGAAACGATAATTAAAAAACACAATTTTACCTTCAACATCTTTACGGGTTAGTCGTTTCAATTCATCTACATGATCCACTTTAATTAAGGTGGCATGCAAACCACGCTCACCGGTACCTACCGCATTACCTAAGGATGAAATGACCATTGGTATTTTTTTACCTTGCGGCGTTAGAACATATGCTTCCTCCTTTCCACGAACCCAATGAGGTACCATAACTTCTTGAAGAAAGACTTTATCACATCCGGCATCTTCTAAAACCTTCTTCCCCCAAGCAACAGCTTGTTCGGCTTGTGGCGAACCACTTAGTCGATGACCAATATGTTTACATAAATATCGAAGATCTTCATAACACGTATGATTTGTAAGAATATGATTGGAGATTTGACGGATAACCGCACTATCCTTTTTTTGTGCAAGCAATGAATTAAATGTGGCTAGAACCAACAGCGTAAAAAACATATTCTTCATGCGTAGAATTTAAACGATAAATGTAAGCAACCGGATTTGAACTTCATACATTCAGCGATGTTTAAATTCGCAATCTCTTTAAGATTATAGAAAGAGATGGAGCTTACTGAACAACATCATTAATAAAGATAGAAAATGGCAATTATTATTGTCCGTAATAAATTCCATCACCATCTTAAAATACTAATGGATATTGATTATTAAAAGAAATCAATTAACGACCCCATACATTCCTTTAGAACGCGGATTTTTTTTTTTGGATTGTTATGATTCAGTTGGATGAAGGATTTTAGCATGATTTTCGCCTTAGGCTTTAAGATCAATATTCATACACATTTCGGAAGGATACAGTTTCTTCGATAAAATCATAAGTGATCTTAAAAATCTTAAAAAATCAGCGTTCCATAAGTATGTCGGACAATAGTAAATAGCAATTCCTATTTCAGATTATGATACACTTTTTGAACATCATCATCTTGTTCCAAACGATCTACCAATTTAAGCACTTCTTCTGCTTGCGCATCATCTAACTCCACTGTACTTCCAGGTATATAAGTAAGTCCGTTACTTAATGGCTCAATATTTTTGCTATCGAGAAAATCGGCCATTCTTCCGAAATCGGTAAAACTTGTTCGAAGAATAATATTTCCTTCTGAGTCTTCACCAATTTCTTCTAATCCATAGTCGATACCTTCTAATTCAAATTCTTCAGCATTAATACCGTCGCCTTTGATTTTAAATTCACCCATTCTACTAAAATTAAATACCACAGAGCCACTGTTACCTAAGGCCCCATTTCCTTTATTAAAATGCGCTCTAACATTAGCAACCGTTCGGGTATTATTATCCGTAGCACTTTCAACCAAAATGGCTACGCCATGCGGACCATATCCTTCATATAAAATCTCTTCATAATTCTGGGTATCCTTACCCATTGCACGTTTAATAGCCGCCTCAACTCGGTCTTTAGGCATGTTACATGCCTTGGCATTCTGATAGCAACGACGAAGCGCAGGATTATTATCGGGGTCGGGCCCACTGGCTTTTACAGCAATGGCAATTTCCTTTCCAATGCGGGTAAAGTTCTTTGCCATTTTATCCCAACGGGCAAACATGGCGCTTTTACGTACTTCAAAAATTCGTCCCATGGCGCAAATATAAAGTCTTAAATGAATTGCAAATTACATTTATCATTTTATCCTTCTGACCTCTTGAAAAATGAAAACTTGCTATTGGATTGATGTCATAATTTACCCCTCACTATAAGGTTGAAATTCCCTAAACGGTTTTTCCTTTTAGGGCTGCTGCAACGGCTGCATCCATAACCCGTTCTGCAAAGGGAGATGAAATTCGATTCAATTCTTCATTAGCATGCATAATGGCATTCTTATCGCGTTGCTGCATTGCTTCTTGCAACACGGCGATGGCTTGCATAGCAGCGCTGCGCTCTTCAGGAACAATAAAGGCCTCATGTTTATGCATAAAATTTTCGGTAAGTTGAATAAGATTTTCTGCTTCCGTAATTGCTTCTACAACCGATCGTTCCGCTATATCGGCTTTAGCATGCATGATCGAATCAAGTAACATTTGTTCCACCTCAGCATCGGTTAACCCGAATTGCGGTTTGATATCTACGGTTTGTTCAATACCACTGCGAAGTTCGCGTGCACGTACTTGTAAAATCCCGTCGGCGTTTAAGATAAACTGGATATCCACTTTAGGTAATCCTGCGGGCATAGATGGAATACCACTTAAAATGAACTCAGCGAGCTTCCGATTATCTTTAACCAAATCACGCTCACCCTGATACACCGAAATTCGGATGCCGGATTGTCCATCTTTTTGCGTAGTGTATTGTCGGCCTGCCTTAGCGGGAATTTTAGTATTACGGGGTATTAATACATCCATTAAACCACCCATCGTTTCAATACCCAAACTTAACGGGGTAATATCGAGCAATAAAATATCCTTGGTATTTCCGGCCAAAATATCGGCTTGAACAGCGGCACCTAAAGCAACTACTTCATCGGGGTTAACATTATCATACGGCGTTTGTTCAAAAAAATCGGCTACCATTTTTTTCACCAAGGGAACTCGACTGCTTCCGCCAACGAGCACAACTGCTTGAAGTTGTTGTTTACTTAAGCCGGAATCGCGTAAAGCTTGTTCACACGATTGAATAGTACGTTGAATGATTGGTTGAATACGTTGTTCAAATTCGGAGCGTGATAAAGTAAATTCCTGATTCGAATGTTTGAAGGTGTACTCAGTATCGTAAGAAAGTTGTTTCTTGGCGTTTTCCGCCTCCAAACGCAAGGCGGCATAACCTTGTTTATCGGCATATAATTGTTGATCCGATAAGGCCAATTTTTCTTGTATCCATCGAACTATTTCTTTATCCAAATCATCGCCCCCTAAATAGGTATCACCATGCGTGCTTAGCACATCAAAAATACCTTCCGTTATGCGCAGTATAGAGATATCAAATGTTCCACCACCTAAATCATACACGGCTATTTGTTTGGTATCGTTGATACTCGTACCGATACCATAGGCTAAGCTTGCGGCAGTGGGTTCATTAATAATACGAAGTACCTCTAAGCCCGCCAGTTTTCCGGCATCTCTTGTTGCTTGTCGCTGAGCATCATTAAAAAAAGCTGGTACAGTAATTACACATTTACTAATTGGTTGTTTTAACACATGTTCGGCACGCTCCTTTAGTTCCTTTAGAATAAATGAAGAAAGCTCAATGGGAGAATAAAACTGTTCCCCTATTTGAATTTTAACCAAACTATCCGCATCATGATCTATGATCTTGTAAGAAAAGTAAGCATTCTTATCCACGATATCCTGATACGATTTACCCAATAAGCGCTTCACACTATAAATGGTATTCGAGGCATCTTCAATCAAATAATCCTTCGCCGTAGTACCAACCTGTATGTTACCATTTTCATCGAAATGAATTACAGAAGGCACCAATACTTTATCGTCCACATCTTTCAGTGCGATAGGTTTTTTGGTATCAGGATGTATTATGGCAATCAAACTATTCGTGGTACCTAAATCGATACCTACGATTAACTCTTCTTGTTGCAAACTTCCGGTTGCAATATTGATGGAAATTTTTGCCATTAAGCCATTGCTTCAATAATCGGTAAAAACGTTTCAGGTTTCAGTGCAGCACCTCCAATTAAACCTCCGTCTACATCAGTACAACTAAAAAGTTCGGCGGCATTACTTGCATTGCAACTTCCTCCGTACAGAATGGTGATGTTAGCAGCCACCTCAGCACCATAGGTAGATGCAAGTAAACTTCGAATAAAAAAATGCATATCCTGCGCTTGTTGGGTACTAGCTGTAACACCGGTACCAATAGCCCATATTGGTTCATACGCAATTACAACTTGTTGTTGCAATTGATCGGCAGTTACATGAAACAAACTTTCTTGTAACTGTTTTGCTACATAATCGTTTTGAGTGCCTGCCTCTCGAATTTCGAGTGGCTCGCCACAACAAAAAATAACTTGCATGTTCTGAGCAAGTAAAGCATCTGTTTTTTGTTTCAGAAATTCATTGCTTTCGTTAAAGTATTGTCGACGTTCCGAATGACCAATAATTACATTACTCACGCCACATTCTTTCAACATACCAATTGATATTTCACCGGTGTAAGCCCCTGATGCATTCGGATTGCAATTTTGCGCTCCTAAAAACGTATTGTTTTTAGAAGCTTTTTGCAAACTTAGATGTGCGTTATGCAAATGCGTGTAAGGCGCACAAAACACTACTTGTTGATGTTCTTTTAATGTTGGCATTTGAGCACAAACAGTATCAATTAAATTTGCACCCTCTTGAATGCTCAAATTCATTTTCCAGTTTCCGGCAACTATTTTCTTTCTCATGATTGATTTACTTTTTTGGTTTAGATTTTATTTCGCCAATTTCTTCCATAATTTTTATCATGTCTTTGGTAATATCCATTTCTTCTTTAAAATAAATCACCCCGTTACCGGTTCTGTTTCCTAATAAAATAACGTCATAACCATTTTCCTCGGCGTACTCTTTTGCTTTTTCACGAACATTTTCACTCCAAGCTTCTCTAAAATCATCGGTTTGTTTTTCTAATGAAGAACCCATCGATTCACGTTTTTTATCTAACGCCGCTTGCTTCCCCAGTAAGCGGTCGCGTGTTGCTACACCTTCTTTTTCATCGATATTTCCTGATTGAATTTTTTGTTGAAATGCAGCCATTTCACCTTCCAAGGTTCCATATTCCTTTTTCAACTGCGCTTGATTAGCCGCATCTAATTGTTCTATTTCCTTTTTCTTTTTTTGGAAATAGGTATTGTTTTCTTCTAAAGTATCGCTGTCAATAAATGCTACACGCGATCCGGAAGCGATTACTTCTTTGCCTGAAGCGTCTTTGGCAATTACCACCGGCTTTTGTTTTGTTGATTTATCGCCTTTAAAGAATAACACCGTAACACCAATTAATGCAAGCACACTCAGTGCTATGGAAACATATTTCATACCTTTATTATTAACGGGCGCAAAGGTAACCGAAATCGTAAATCTCTGGCCATCGATTTAAGATTAATTCCGTTAAGCTTCTATTTTAAGATTTCGCTAACTTAATAACCACCACACTGCTATGTATGACGTTCAAATATGGTTCGAAGCTTTTGATATAAAACGGGGTGATTGCGATTAAGAAACTCGGGCTTCTCAAAAAAGTACTCCGACAAAACC
>JAEUVD010000050.1 GCA_016787065.1 Chitinophagaceae bacterium | reverse complement strand
CAACGTAGTGATTAACAGGGTTATTTGACACTTTCAGAATTACCCTCGAAGGTTCTTCCATTCCGGTAATATCTCCTAACGGAAATAATTGTTGATAATTTCCTGCTAACATATAGACCCAAAGCTTTCCCGTACCATTTGTTACTACCATATTAGTTGCACTAACATTTGTCCAAGGGTTAACCCATCCAGGTTGTCCTAAAAACAAGTTATTATTATCCAATAAAATCACCCCGTTAGTCATGTCTAACGTGTACGGAATTCTTCTGTCACCAGGCAAATGCAATCTGTTATTGGGGCTTGTTCCTGTTAAGTTTACATTGAAATATTTTGGACCATTTACTACAGGCCACTCAGTACTGGTTAAAGTAGTTTCCATGTTATAGGCGGCTAACAAACTACTATTAATGCCATAGTCCATTATTCCTGTTCCGGTGAAATGCCCGTTGTACAATGCCACTTCTGCAAAATCAATCAAGTGTATTGCTCCGGAAAATTGCACTCCTTCGGAATTATTTAAAACCAACGTTGCATTACTTTGCAAATTAAAAACACCAAAAGACTGAAATACTTGCGAGGTAATTCCATTAAACGTAATTCCTGAACTCACCCCAGTAACACTTACGGTATCATGGATTGTAGAAGTTAAATTTCTATAGAAATTGCACTGACTTATAGAAACAGTTCCGGTATCCAAGATAACATCGTTGTGAAATACAACGGAGTATAAGCTTAGTTTCCCATGATATAATGCTGTAACACCCTCTATATGAATTGAAGAACAACTTAACTGACCTATACCCGTTTTTTGAATGGTGAAGTTTCCTTTGATTTTATCTAAAGAATTGGGTAAGGAAAAATTGATTGTATTCAACGGACAGTTCACGATCAAATTACCTACCTCTGTACTTGATGAATACATAGTAGGTGCATAATTCGTAATACCATTCAATCGAATAGTTGAATTAGCATGGTATTTAGCGAAAGGAATATGGACGCTATCTCTATTCAAATTCAAATTGGAACCGGCTGTAAATTCAATGATAGCCGGCGTGCACGTGGAACAAGAAGAATAAAAAATTGATTGATTACTATTAACATTGACGGTACCACTTACCGATGTTGTTGTACTAACAACATCGAAAACTGACTTTCCACTAAGAGATAAGGTACCTTCTAGAATAACTTGAGAACCGGAAGCAAAAGCAATTTTCATTGGATTTGTGCCACTTAATGCAAGCGTATTACCATAATTCACCAATAACTTATTTGAAACGGTAAGTACAGCGTTGGATGCCGCTTGAAAATTAACAGACGTATTTGTTTTAACTAATAGTTGAGCAATAGTTTGACTGGGTATTAATTGTATATCACTTGAACCACCGCTGCTAAACTCTAAGGTATCCTGAGCATGTAAAATAGTTCTAGCGGGCAACCAGTTTGTTGCTACATTAAAATCATGCGTACCTGAAGTAGGTAACCAAACATATCGTTTTGGGCCAAGTGTTGTAGTTGATGCTGAAATACTTCCCAACAAATTGTATTTCGGACTACCGAAACAAGTACCCGAATTCGCAGAGAATACGGTATAAGTGTACGACGTATTTTGTGGCAATCCGGTCTGATTGATAGACGATGATGATGTGTTTGAAACTACTATACCGTTACCTAAGGTGGTCCCTAAAGTATAACTTGTTCCATCCACAGGATTAGCACTTAACGGGGTATTAGGAGTACGTACAACTAAATAAAAAGAAGCTGCAGGTGAAGGTGGTGTGAAGCTAACATTAATTGTTGACAACCCCGGCGTTAATAACAAATTCGATGGCGCAGCAGGCACACTACATACAGGTGGTGCGGTAAATAAATAGGTTTGTCCGACTGCAGGATTAGTCCCACCAACATAAGTTATATTATCGGTATTAAAATTTCCCAACGAAGTAGCATTCCATGAGGATGTAGTGCTTTTACGACACGTAAAATTGGATGAAGAAAGCCCTCTCAATCCTAATTGCACCGAAATAGTTGAAGCTACATTTAAAGTTATGGTATCATAGATTACTTGAATATTATTACTTGTTTCAAATAATCGAATTTGGAAATTGGCATGCAATGCGGTAAAGCCGGGTATTCCCATATGATGCCATTGCGCAACAAAAATTCTGTTCGGAGCCGTACCAAGGGTTTTATAACTTAGTTGTGATGTAGCATCAATTCCACCTAAATCATAGTCAAATCCTGAAATAACTTGATACCCATTTGAAACATTACCAATTTGCCAGTACCCAGGACCGGGGTCTGCGTTTAAACCAATCAAACCATTCATGGAAATATAAACATTCGAATGACTTATATTGTCCATTACAAAGGTGAAGGGCAATGAAACGTTAAACCGTTCGTTGTCGTATGAACTACCTTGTGCTAATACGGTAGGCGACGATAAAACAGTATAAATACTAGTACTCTGACTAAACGTATAATTGGGTATTAACTGCGCAGAAGCAAAAATTGTGGAGAATAATGACAAACAGATTATAGCTATTGATTTCATATAAATGGATAAAATAGGATTTTTTGAAATAATTACGAAGGTAGAAGATAAGGTGTTACACTGAACAAACTTTAAATGAAACTTCATAGAATTTGAACAAATGAATCAGGTTGAAGAATTGGCTGGTCGTATCATAAAATTGGGTCGAAATAATCTATTTTCATTGTTGACTAACTACTAAGATTGAAAATATTCCGAAAATAAAACGCATTCAAAATTTCACACTATCTTGAATTTTCCATTAAAATTTAGTTTGAAATAAGAGCAAACATTCAATGTGGATAATTCATTCTCTAAAATACCTGCAAACACTACATTCCTGCGACTTTCTGTGAATAACATTCCGCCAAAAAAACTTGGCAAAAAGGGTCGAAAAAACTACTTTTGTGAGCCCTTAAAAAAGAGGGCTTTAACAGCAAAAATCATGTCGGATCAGGAACAAAAAAAGGCACAATACGGTGCCGATAGCATACAGGTTTTAGAAGGATTGGAAGCAGTGCGTAAACGCCCTGCCATGTATATCGGTGATATTGGAGTGAAGGGGCTCCACCATTTAGTATATGAAGTAGTGGACAACTCGATTGATGAAGCTCTTGCAGGTTACTGTAAAAATATTACCGTAAAAATTCTGGAAGGCAATTCGATTTCAGTAGAAGATGATGGACGAGGAATTCCAACCGCCATGCATACCAAAGAAAAGCGAAGTGCTTTAGAGGTTGTTATGACGGTTTTACACGCGGGTGGAAAGTTTGATAAAGATACCTATAAAGTTTCCGGAGGTTTACACGGTGTAGGTGTGAGTTGTGTAAATGCTTTGAGTAAATACCTCTATGTAACCGTTAAACGTGAAGGCAAAATTTTTGAGCAAGAATATAGTAAAGGTGCTCCTAAATATGCCGTACGTGAAATTGGAACTGCCGATACAACCGGTACGAAAGTAACCTTCACGCCTGATGATTCTATCTTTATTGTAAGTGAATATAATTATGAAATTTTAGCGGCTCGTTTGCGTGAGCTTTCCTACCTAAATCGTGGTGTTCGTATTCACCTCATTGACGAACGTGAAAAAGATGAAGACGGTAATTTCAATCAAACCACATTTTATAGTGATGGCGGTATTGTTGATTTTGTTACTCTTCTCGATGCGAATGCAAAACGCGATGGTTTACTACCTACCCCTATTTATGTAGAAGATCATGATAGCACAAGCAACGTTGCTGTGGAGCTTGCCATGATGTATAACACATCGTATAGCGAAAATATTTTTTCGTATGTAAATAATATCAACACGATTGAAGGAGGTACACACGTGGCAGGTTTCCGCAGAGCAATTACCCGTGTATTTAAATCGTATGGCGATAAAAACAAGTTGTTCGAAAAAGCTAAAGTGGAAATTACCGGCGATGATTTTCGCGAGGGTTTAAGCGTTGTGGTTTCTGTGAAAGTACCGGAACCTCAGTTTGAAGGACAAACGAAAACCAAGCTCGGGAATAGTGAAGTTTCAGGTATTGTAGATTCTGCAGTGTCTAAAGTGCTTGATGCTTATTTAGAAGAACATCCGAAAGAAGCTAAAATAATTATTGATAAAGTTATTATCGCTGCACAAGCTCGTCAGGCTGCCCGAAAAGCACGTGAACTAGTGCAACGTAAAAATGTACTAACCGGTTCAGGACTTCCGGGTAAGTTAGCTGATTGTAGTGATAACGACCCTAGTAAATGCGAACTCTACCTTGTGGAAGGAGACTCGGCGGGTGGAACGGCTAAACAAGGACGAAACCGTCAGTTTCAAGCTATCTTACCGCTTCGTGGTAAAATTCTGAATGTAGAAAAAGCTATGCCGCATAAAGTGTTTGAAAACGAAGAGATCAGAAATATTTTTACTGGCTTAGGTGTTACCATCGGTACACCCGAAGATGCAAAAGCACTCAACACCACTAAGCTTCGCTATCATAAACTCATCATCATGACCGATGCCGATGTGGATGGCTCGCATATCTCTACCCTTATCTTAACGTTCTTGTATCGTTATATGAAGGAGTTAGTAGAACAAGGTTATGTGTATATCGCGCAACCACCTTTATACTTAGTAAAGAAAGGGAAAGATCAAGCGTATGCTTATAATGAAGATCAACGAAAAGAAATCACGATACGCTTAGCAGATGGTAAAGAAGATTCTGTCCACATCCAACGTTATAAAGGTTTGGGAGAAATGAACGCTGAACAATTATGGGAAACCACCATGGACCCTGCTCGCAGAACCTTGAAACAAGTTACTATTGATAGTGCTGCTGAAGCCGATCGTATTTTCTCTATGTTAATGGGTGAAGAAGTTCCACCTCGTAGAGAGTTTATTGAGAAGCATGCAAAGTATGCGAACATCGATGTTTAAGATTTGTCATAACATTACCATTTAATAATTTCCTTCCAACGGTCGTCTTGATGCACTTCGTCTGACGGCGAAACGAGAATAACATGAAAAAAATCAACATCTTTTTTGCCTTAGTTGGCCTTGCCGGAATTTTACTATCAAACACACAGGGCGGTTTCACGCTCGACTATACCGGAAGCACCGGTTTAAATGGATCGAGTTGTGGCGCATCAAATTGTCACATGGGAACCATGGGAGTCGATTCCTCTATTCTGAACGTAAAAGTAATGAGTATATCCAATGTAGATATTACAAAAACAGCAGGAGGCTATACACCTGGGGCAACGTATAGTGTTGAAGTAAAATTAAAAGTTGGTGCAAAGGTTAAAGCCGGTTTTCAATGTGTACCGTTAACCTTTATGTCGAGTTTACCCGCCGGAACAGTTCAGAATAATGTAATGCCAACGATGATACAAATTACTCCGGATGCTCAAAGCCGACAATATGTAAGTCATACTACAACCGGCGCAACATCACCTACCGTAATTAGCGGTGGTTATGCCTCGTGGAAATTTAATTGGCAAGCTCCGGCAACCGATGTTGGTGCACTTAATTTTCATTGTATTGCTAACATCAGTAATAATAATAATTTAAGTGATGGAGATAGCATCGTAATGGCTACCTATGTGATTCAAAAACCATCCGGACTACCAGAATTAACTAAGTACGAAGAATTAGCTGTTTATCCGAATCCTACGAACAATATGCTATATATACCAAATACTGCAGGTCATCATCCTGAAGTTTGGATTATGAATCCACTTGGAATCATTGTAAAACACATAAGCTTATCAAATTCTACGTTGAATGTTGACCAATTACCAACAGGAAATTATTTGCTGTTTCTGCGCAATGATGATGGCAATCAATTCAGAGCTAATTTTAGCAAGTACTAACAAGTAACTCTTTTATAGTTGAACGTCCAAGTTTTATTCAACGCCCTCTTTAGCTTTAGATGCTAAATCCTTTCCATCTATATTCCAACTAGATGTAAAGAACACAGATTAAAAGTAGAGAACACAGATTGCATGGATGGACAGATTAATAAGATTTTATCCTAACTATCTTACTGAATCCGTGTTCGAACTAAAAGTAAAGAACACAGATAAAATAGATGGACAGATTAATAAGATTTTGATCTTAACAATCTTAATAAATCCGCGTTCCAAAAAAAATCTGTGTTCATCCTTTAATCCGTTCCATCCGTGTTCCCAAAAATAAATCTGTGTTCATCTCTAAATCCGTTCCATCCGTGTTCCAACTAAAAGTAAAGAACACAGATAAAATAGATGGACAGATTAATAAGATTTTGATCTTAACAATCTTAATAAATCCGCGTTCCAAAAATAAATCTGTGTTCATCCTTTAATCCGTTCCATCCGTGTTCCAAAATAATTCCGTGTTCCAAAATAAATCCGTGTTCATCTCTAAATCCGTTCCATCCGTGTTCCAAAAATAAAATCTGTGTTCATCTCTAAATCCGTTCCATCCGTGTTCCAAAATAATTCCGTGTTCCAAAAATAAATCTGTGTTCATCTCTAAATCCGTTCAACCCGTGATCTAAAAACACCTCAATCCATCCCATCGCTTTACCGCTAATCAATAATTTCCGCATAAAAGAAATTAAAAAAGATAATTTTGGCAGCAAATCAATTTTGCATGCTCGAACTTCAACATCTTGTAAAGAACTATGCAACCCAAAAAGCGGTAGATGATATCAGTCTTACTATCAATAAAGGGAAAATATTTGGATTGTTAGGACCCAATGGTGCGGGTAAATCAAGTTTACTTCGAATGGTAACCGGCATTACCATGCCGGATAGTGGAACGATATTATTTAATGGTGAAGTTTTTAACCCAATGGTACATAATCAATTCATTGGTTACATGCCGGAAGAAAGAGGCTTGTATAAAAAAATGAAAATTGGAGAACAAACCTTGTACCTCGCTCAATTAAAAGGTATCGAAACCAAGGAAGCCATGAAACGTATCAAACATTGGTTTGAAAAGTTTGAGATGGTAAGTTGGTGGAATAAAAAAGTAGAAGACCTCAGCAAGGGCATGCAACAAAAGCTTCAATTCATTACAACCATTCTTCATGAACCGCAGTTACTTATTTTGGATGAACCTTTCAGCGGACTAGACCCTTTAAATAGTGAAATTATTAAAGATGAAATACGCTTGATGGCTAACAACGGTACAACCATCATATTCTCAACCCATCGTATGGAGCAAGTAGAAGAAATTTGCGAAGAAATTATTTTGGTTAATAAAGGACAATCAGTTTTACAGGGCAATCTGAAACAAATCAAAGAAGAATGGAAGAAAAATATATTTCTGCTCGAAACCAAAGAAGCAATACCGCAATTGAATGCTGAGATTCTGAATGAAGTAAATCATCAATACACCATCAAGCTTGGGGAGCATCAGGATGCCAATCAGATATTATCGCAGTGCATTCAACAAGGTATTTCCATAATTAAGTTCCAAGAGATTTACCCAACCCTAAATGAAATTTTTATAGAAAAAGTTGAAGGCTCTGCAGCTCGTGCCTTCCTTAAATAAACATACCATGAATAAAGTTCTCATTATCATAAAACGCGAATACTTAACGCGTGTAAAGAAAAAAATGTTTTTGGTTACAACCTTTCTGATTCCGATTTTAATAACCGGACTCATTGCTATGATTTCCTATTTCGCAGCAAAAAGTTCAGGAAAAGAAACTATCGTAATCGACGATCAGAGTGCCTATTTTCAACATAAATTCGATACCACCGAAACCTCCAGTACGTTGGTTTATGCCCAACCCAATCAAGGAGAAAGTGATGCTGATTTTTTAAATAGAAAAGAAGCTGATGTTGTCGTACGCATTTTTCCTTTTCGTGATAACAAATTAGATAGTGTTGTCATGTATAGTGATGAAGGTGTGAGCATAACTTTGAAATCATACATTCAAGGCCAGATTAATTCGCTGTATTCCACTAAATTGTTACAAGATGCCGGTGTTAATATTAGTCAGATTGATAGTATCAATGCAGCTGAGGTTCCTCTTCGATCGTATAGTTTGAAAGACAATAAAGAAACCAATGCAGAGGCGGCAATGATATGCGGTATCGGTATCGGCATTTTGATGTATATGGTTTTATTATTGTATGGTTCTTCCGTGATGCGCGGTGTAATGGAAGAAAAAACAAGTCGAATTGCAGAAGTTATCATATCGAGCGTTAAACCGTTTCAACTCATGTTAGGAAAAATACTGGGTATTGGATTAGTATGTTTAACTCAAATGGGTTTATGGCTAGTATTGGTAGGCTCGTTGCGATTTATTTTACCCTTGTTTGTTCCCGAACTCCATACTGGTATCGGTACAAACCCGATGATGCAAGACCCCGCTATGCAAAAACAAATGGCAGAAGCAGCATCTGAAGGTGGTTCGCAACTCTTGGCAAGTTTATCGCAGTTACCTTGGGGCACCATTATTACTTGTTTTATAATATACTTCTTCGGTGGTTACTTTACCTACGCTGCGTTGTTTGCAGCCATTGGTAGTTTAGTAAACGAAGATCCGCAAGAAGCACAACAATTAGCCTTACCGGTAACAATGCCTATCATTTTTAGTTACGTCATTGCAATGCAAACGATTAAAGATCCGAACAGCGCATTGTCGATTTTCGGTAGTATGTTTCCGTTAACTTCACCTACCGTAATGATGGCTAGAATACCTTATGGTGTTCCAGCCTATCAAATCATTTTATCTATAGTATTTCTAATTCTTGGATTTCTATTGTTCACATGGCTTAGTGCAAAAATTTACCGTATAGGAATTTTAATGTACGGAAAGAAACTCAGCTGGAAAGAAGTAATTAAGTGGATTCGATATAGTTAAGATCGAGCCATTTCAGCCTTTATCATTTTGAACCAAACGCCCGATGAAAATATAAAACTTAACAGAACGAATGCCAATATGGAATGAATAGCCGCATTCTTTTTAGCCGGTTGAATGATCGAATTGAAAGGTTCACCTGGCTTATCGAGTATTTGAAAAATAGGACTTTCCGAAAGTAATTTAAAACGAGCATTTTGATAGGCCGATGCGGTATTCGCATACATTTCTTCAATTTCTGCGCGACTACGTTCTAACTGTCGTTGAGGAACTTGAACCGAAACTTTTGAAGCTAATTGATTCGCATCGCGATAGCCGGCAATACGACGTTCTACGGCAGTTAATTCATCGTTTAATGAATCGCGCATAAAACGTATTTTATTCAAATCAGATCGCGGTTTCTCCGTAGTCATACTAATATATAACGAAGAAAGTTGAGTTAGTATAGCTTCGTTGAGTGTTTGTGCTAGCGCTTTTGAATAAGCAGAAGTGGTTATCGTGTAGAACTCCGTCTTCTCACTATTCACGCTTGTTTGTCCTAACAAAATATCTCTTGCAGCATAATAATAATCTACCGAATCCTTCGGGGTTACATTCAACTTCTTTTCAAACATGGGAAGGTTTGCATTATACTCCTCCAAAATCCAATCGGCTAGTCGTTTATATTTTTTATTAGGCGATGGTTGCAATACCACTTTCAACGAAACATTCTTACTATTTACGAGCTCAATAACATTATAAATTTTATCGAGGTCCGATTTTTCGCCCATGCCAAATTGTGCTTTCAAGGCTTCTAACGAACCGGAACCAGAAGTGCTATTGATAGAGAGCGGAAATATCTTTGAGTATGTTTCGTACTTTATTTTAAACGACTTATTATACAAGTAGCTAGCAACAAACACGATTCCGCACAAGATGATAATGATAATTAAACGACGTTTAATTTGAAGGAAAATCTCTTGTATGTAATCAAGGGTAGTTGCCATGAATTATTTTAAAGTTTTTGCAAGAACCACTAATGTTGCCAAGGTCGTTAGGGTGCTCAATGCATACGTTAATACTTCCGAGAATTTTGTTTTATTCACTTTAACCGGTTTCCTAGGAACCACTATCGTACACCCTTCCTTGATTTTTGGATAACGACGTACGCCTAAAAATGTTTTGGTACTCTTTATTCTACCGTTCTGGTATTTTACGTTGATACGATTTTTCCAAGGGTCGTTACCAAAGCCTCCGGCAGAAGCAATATAATATTTGATTGATTGATTGTCTTTATCAAATTTTACATTCACCTGACTTTGAACTTCCCCGCGAAGCGAAACGATATCATTAATGGTAGGAATTACCAATACATCACTATCACTTAAAACTAAATCGTATTTAGAATCGGGATTCTTAATCGCCATCGGCAAATCGATAACAATAATACCGGTTCCTTTTCTATAAAGCTTAGCCCCATTAGCGAAGGCATTATCGTTAAGTCCACCTGCCCGTTTCACAACCGCTGCAATACGTTCATTTTTATTAAACACATATTCACCCGGATAGCTCACTTCACCTGCAACAACCACACGATTCATAGGAAGAAATTCCGCTTTCTTTCTAACATAAATTCTATCCATTGGCTTGATGATAATCTTTTCCGAAACTTCATCAATTTCTAAGTTAGCGTTTATGGAAATAATTTTTATGTTCGCACCATTACTGTTTGAAAGTGTGTACTTATCTAAACTATCCACAATGTTCGAAATTTCTATACGTCCATTTTCGGCATCCAAGGTTAATCCGCCGGCAAGTAGTAAGAGATCTTTCAGTGTTAAATTATTATGGAAAGCAAAATCACCGGGTTTACGCACGTAACCACGCACAGCAATTTTAAACTTCTCATCGAAACTACTATTGGAAAGAATTTTGATTTTATCTCCTTTTTGAATCAGAATATTACTCCGACTTCCCGCTTCCAAATCACGTAAATCTAGTTTTATTGCATTCGATTCTAATTGATTTTGTCCGCGAAAAACAAAGGCCTTAGGCAAATAAGCATCCGATTTTAAACCACCAGCGCGATCTAGAATTTGCTTTAATCGTTCCCCTTGTTTTACTTCATATTCATCCGGGTAGTTAACGGCTCCTTCAATTCGAACAATATTTTGAAGTCCTGTATTCACCGGTTTTAAGGTAATCACATCACCATCCTTCAACACATAATCATCTTCGGAATTTTTATCTAGAATTTGATACCCAGGAATATTGATATAGTGTTCTTCTTCTAAGGCAATTGTTTTAATTTGAATTTGCGATTTACGCGCATTAAATGAAGGGCCGCCTGCTAATTGTACCAAATCATACAAGCCTTCCTCCGATGTTAACTGATAAAACATGGGGCGTTTGAAATTACCTTCTGCTTGAACCAATTTCTCATAAACATCTACATAGATATAATCATTATCTTCCAAATAAAACTCCTCAGCAAATTTTCCTTTTTGTAAATATTCGTACAAATCAATTACCTCAATCGTTCTACCTTGTCGCTTCACTTCTATCTTACGGAGGTTACCTAATTCTGTTAAGCCACCTGCTTTGAACAAAGCGTTTACGGCAGTATTAAAAGCGGAAATGGAATACGTTCCTGGTTTCTCTACTTCGCCTTCTATGGTAATACGAATTAAGCGTGATCGTCCCATTTGAATATCTACATGAGAATTATTCGGAATCACTTTTCTAAAACGCGCAGTAATAAGTTGTGAAGCTTCTTCAAACGTTAATCCGTTCAAATGTATTTTACCAACTTTATTTGGAAAAATAGAACCGTCATTCGCTATGGTAAAAGAGGCTTGTAATTCGGCATCGCCCCAAATAGAAAGAATTAACTCGTCGCCGGGCCCCAATCGATAATCCATTGGCGGAGCATTACTTAACTTATCGGATAATTCAAACACATTATTTCGAAAGAAGTTAGCACCATAAATTCTATTCTTCCTTCTTATTTTTCCGAGTTCGGTGGTATCAATTTCTTTCGTATTACGTGCTAAGCGTTTTTCCTCATCTAGGGAATCTGATTTTTGGAAATAAATATTTTCGTTTTGTCCTAAATACTTTTGATAATCGCCATCCTTTAAAAACAATTCCTCCGGATTTACATTATTATCTTTTAGTAACTCTGCTTGCTCTTTAGTAAGGGTTTTCTTTTCCGGGTCGGTATTTCCTTCTTTTCCTTTTTTGTCATCACCTTCCTGCCCGTCATCCATTCTCTTCAGAAAATTATCATCTTTTTGGTTTGGGTCGGTGTAAGGACTGCTTTGATAAGGATGCGTACTGTAAGGATTGGCACTATTACCCGTTTGCGCGAAACAACTAAACCCTATAAGTAAGAACAGGAAAGATAATAACCCTCTTTTTAGCATATCGGTCAAAAGTAGTGGTTTTTGTTAAACAATTTTTTGCAAAGAAATAAACAGGCTGTTAAACTCCTGCCATATATTTTCCATGATTTCTGAGGCCGGAAGTATCTCCTTAAATCGCGCTGAAACCTGTCCGATTTCCAATTCGCCTTCCACTAAATCACCTTCAAACATTCCTTTTTTGGCACGACCATGACCCAGTAATGCAGCAAGACTATCAGCACTATCGCAACGCGTTTCAGCTTCCTTAACCTGATTGTAGAAATCATTTTTTAGCAAACGTACGGGAGTTAGCTTCTTTAAAACCAATTCCGTATCCCCTTCATTGGCTTGAATTACTTGTTCCTTGAAAGCCGTATGACTTGAAGCTTCATGACTACAAACAAAGCGACTCCCTATTTGAACCGCTTCAGCTCCTAAAACCATACACGCCAGCATCGATGCGCCATCGGCAATACCGCCGGCTGCTATAAGCGGAATATCGAGTTGTTGACGCACATGAGGTATCAAGCACAAGGTAGTGGTTTCCTCGCGACCATTATGCCCGCCTGCCTCAAAGCCTTCAGCTACAACGGCATCAACTCCGGCATCTTGACTTTTTAAAGCGAATTTCGCGGAGGATACTACATGCACCACCTTAATGCCATGCTGCTTTAAAGTGGACGTCCATGTTTTAGGATTTCCTGCCGAGGTAAAAACGATGGGCACTTGATGCTTTATAATAAGGTCGATATGTTTATCTATATCCGGATATAACAAGGGTAAGTTAACTCCAAAAGGCTTGTTGGTTGCGGCTTTACATTGAAGAAGGTGTTCTTCTAATACAGAAGGATACATACTACCGGCACCGATTAATCCGAGACCGCCGGCATTACTAACCGCGCTCGCAAGTTTCCAACCGGAGGCCCAAATCATACCTGCTTGTATGATGGGTTTTTCAATTTGAAATAAGGTAGTAATACGATTGTGAAGTGCCGTTCTATTGGCATTGAATTGTCCGAAGTATTTCATTTATTTACTTAAATCTATTTCAGTATTATCACCGATGTTTAAACTCTGACTATTTCCGCAAACATAAGCATCGCTACCAATGAGCGAAGAATGCAGTACCACTTTTTCCAATACCGAGTAAGAACCAATAATGGAATCTTTCACCATCGAAGAGCGAATGGTAGTTTTCTCGCCGATAGTTACGTGTGGGCCTATGATAGAGTTTTCAATTTCGCATCCTTCCGCAATACTTACGGGATGTATGATAATGGTATTATCGAAAAATGGAATTTCTTCGGAAGCGTATTCCACTTTATTCAGTAAAGTTGCATTGGTTTCGAGCAGCGTTTCCTTCTTTCCACAATCGAACCAATTTTGCACATTAAACACTTTCATCGGAATACGAGCCATTAGCATTGCTTCCAATACTTCCGTAAAATGATATTCTGAATCGTTTTTAGATTGAATTTGATGCTCGATGATTTGAAACATGCGCGCTGTTTCATTAATTTTATACACTCCAACCAAGGCGAGATTTGATTTAGGAATTTTGGGTTTTTCAACCACGTGGGTCACAAAACCTTCCGTATTCAGTTCTGCTACACCAAAATCGCGAGGGTCATCCACTTTCTTAACTCCAAGAACAGTAGTTGAAGATTTCATAACCTCGGTAAAATCATAATCGCAAATGGTATCACCGTAAACCACGGTAATTTCTTCTCCTTCGGAAACAAATTCCTTGCATAAATAAATAGCATGGCCCGTTCCGGAACGTTCTTGTTGAACAACGAATTCGGCATTTATTTCCGGATAATATTCCTCCACATAATGTTTTATTTTATCGCCAAGATAGCCAATTACAAATATGAAATTGGTTTGTCCTGCCTCAATAAACTGATCGATAATAAAGCTGAGAATAGTTTTACCTGCCAGCGGAATTAAGGGTTTAGGCTGCGTGTATGTATGGGGGCGCAACTTGGTTCCTGCGCCGGCTACCGGAATGATTACCTTCATAGTACGAGGTAAAGTTAAGCGGTAACTATTATAATACAACAGGAATGTGCATTGAAATACCCGATTTCCTTTTCCACGTTTCTGTGTATAATCTAAATTCACAAACCAAATTCATTCCGTATACATTTGCCCAAATGTTGAAACATGGCGGAACAAAAGGCTGGAACTAATTATACCGAAGATTCGATTGTATCGCTCGATTGGCGTGAACATATTCGGTTACGACCAGGTATGTATATTGGTAAACTCGGTGATGGTAGCAGTATCGATGATGGTATTTATGTGCTACTAAAAGAGGTCGTGGATAATTGCATTGATGAACATACGATGGGTTTTGGGCGTCAGGTGGAAATCGAAGTAAAGAATGGCGAAGTAAAAGTGCGCGATTATGGTAGAGGTATTCCCTTAGGAAAAGTAGTAGATGTAGTAAGCAAAATTAATACCGGTGCGAAGTATGATAGTTCTGTGTTTCAAAAATCGGTAGGGTTAAATGGCGTTGGTACGAAAGCTGTTAATGCTTTAAGTAGCATGTTTCAGGTAAAGAGTTTCCGCGAAGGGAAAATGAAAATGGCCGAGTTTGAAAAAGGCTATCTTGTGAAAGAACATAAGGAAGTTGCTACTAAAGAACCTAACGGCACGGAAATTTATTTTCGTCCGGATGCTACGGTATTTAAGAACTATAAGTTTGTTGATGAGTATATAGAAAATCAGGTTTGGAATTATTGTTACCTCAATGCCGGCTTAAGTATTCAACTTAATTCAAAAAAATATCTTTCTAAGAATGGTTTACTCGATTTATTAGAACGTAAAACCCATGCTGATGATTTACGTTATCCTATTGTTCATCTAAAAGGCAATGATATTGAATTAGCTATTTCACATACGAATAATTATGGTGAAGAAATATATTCGTTTGTAAACGGACAGCATACCACGCAGGGCGGTACCCATCAGCAAGCATTTCGAGAGGCCTACGTAAAAACGATACGAGATTATTTTAAGAAGGATTACGATGCCAGTGATATTAGAACCGGTATTGTGGCAGCAGTAAGCGTTCGGGTTGTTGAACCGGTTTTTGAAAGTCAAACTAAAACCAAGCTCGGTAGCATCAACATGGATGTAAAAGGTCCTTCGGTGAAAAGTTTTATGATGGATTATCTTACGAAAGAGTTAGATAATTTTTTACACAGAAACCCTGCTGTTGCCGATGCAATTAAAAAACGTATCGAGCAAAGTGAGCACGAGCGTAAAGAACTTAGTGGTATAAAGAAAATTGCGAATGAGCGCGCAAAAAAGGCAAATCTGCATAACCGAAAACTACGTGATTGCAAATTTCATTTCGATGAAGTGTATGAAGGCAAGAACAAAGCTGAAATGGAGGTAAAACGTTTGGAAACAACCATTTTTATTACCGAAGGTGATAGTGCTAGCGGATCCATTACGAAATCGCGCAAAGTAGAAACACAGGCGGTTTTCAGCCTAAAAGGTAAGCCCCTGAACTGCTTTGGCATGAGTAAAAAAGTAGTGTATGAAAATGAAGAAATGAACTTATTACAACATGCGTTGAATATAGAACAAGGAATAGAAGGTTTACGCTATTATAATATCGTAATAGCCACCGATGCCGATGTGGATGGTATGCATATTCGATTATTAATCATGACCTTCTTCTTACAATTTTTCCCCGACCTTGTTCGAAACGGTCATGTGCACATATTGGAAACTCCTTTGTTTAGGGTTCGCGATAAAAAGGAAACTATTTATTGTTACTCGGAACGTGAAAAGCAGGAAGCCATCACTAAATTATCGGGCAAACCAGAAATAACCCGTTTCAAAGGACTTGGCGAAATTTCTCCGAATGAGTTTGCCTTATTTATTGGAGCTGAGATGCGCACCAAGCAAGTTATGATGAGTAGTGAAGATCATATTCAGAAAATGCTCGAATACTATATGGGAAAAAATACAATGCAGCGTCAGGAGTTCATTATTGCCAACCTTAAGGTAGAAATTGATAAGGAAGAAGTTTAATTTTCTGAAACCCTTATTGGTAAAAAAGCGCAGTACATACAACACCTGGAAACGATAGAAGTATGAGTTCGTTAACAAGTGTGTATAAGTTTGATACCCTTTCGGTCGGCGAATACCCTCTTCCAAGGCTATTTTCGCCATCTCAAAATTGAATACCACCGGTGATACATTTTATAGTTGGACATGAAGCTGCTAAACAGCTCCAAGGAGCGTTCGAATTAGATGAAAATTTAGCAGGAGAAATTTTAGTACTACGAGATACCCTCGGCATTGGCCCGATTCAAAAAACCGAAGGCACAACCTTTGGAGCACTTCGATCTGACTTCTGGAAAACCATCGACGCATCTTTTAAAGAAGAAGTTGCAGACCAAAAACATGTTTTGCTTACAATAGCTCGAGCCATTCGAGAGGAAGAACCTATTTGTTTGTGGATGGCACCTTGCGTAAGTGATGTTTGTGCTTATTATTGGTTATTGCCTTTCTTCAAAGAATTGCCGGGCATGTTTCATATTATTAATATTAATAGTTTGCCGTTTTTGAATGAAAAAGGACAAATCTTTTACCCCAAGAATTTTTCGGAAGTGCTTCCAAAAGAATTTATTAAAACGAAGCGTCTTTTGAAAGAAGTGTCGCCTTCTGAATTTGAGGTAGATGGCGATGAATGGAAACGTTTAGTGGAGGAAAATACATGGGTTCGGGTGTATGAAGGAGGTAAAAAAATAAGCTCTAAACCTGAATCATACTTTGATTCGATGATTGTGAACTCTGTAGCGTTCGACTTTGTTAAGGCGAGCAAAGTGGTTCATGATGTATTGAAAAAAAATCCCGAAACGGTTGCCGATAAATTTATTGAATGGCGCATTCGGGAAATGATTATAGCCGGGCAACTCGCTATAAATGGCGATGCGTCCAAAGGTTTCAAAGATTTCGAAATCAAAAAAGCTGGAAAACCAGAAACCGACGCAACGGAAGCGAGCGAACCAAATGTTGAACAAATAGGGTAGCAACAAACCATAAAAAATAAGTTCACGTCCTATGTTTATTAGGAAAATTAATTACCTTAGCCACTTGATTTATTTTTCATATATGAAGTATTCATTGTTTGCCCTCGGGTTGTTGATGTTAGGATTCGGTTTAAACTCCTGTCGCAAATATGAGGAAGGACCCAATATCAGTTTCCGTTCAAAGGAAGCACGTGTAACCAATAACTGGAAAATTGAGAGTGCCTTGGTGAATGGTGTTGAACGTGGTAATGATCCTTATTGGGAAAAACAAAAACATTACTTCTACCGAAACAAAAGTTATAATCAAACTATCATTGATCCCACAACCCTAGAAGCAACCAATATTAACGGAAAGTGGGCCTTATACGAAAATGGTAAGAAGATAGCCATAACGCAAAAAAATGCAACGGGTAATATTGATAGCACGAACGATTACAATATTATCAAATTGTTTGAAAAGCAATTTTGGATACGTAAGATAGACAATTCTTTGGAGTTGCATTTTGTTCCTTACGAATAAACGCTTAATCATTTATTCTTGAAAAAGCTGATCAATAACGTTATTGATTTTTTCTATTTTGATTTCCTGAAGAAATTCATTCCGCTTACTACGTTTAAATATATTGTTTGTGGTTGTACCACCTTGGCGGTTGGTTTTATCACCTACATGATTTCTTTTTATTTAATCTTACGCGGGAATAATGTTGTAACCCCTTGGTTTACGTTTTCCCCGCATGTGTCTTCTCAATTCTTTTCTTTCTGTGTTAGTTTCCCAACCGGTTTTTTTCTGAATAGACTCATTGTATTTACCGAAAGTGAATTACGAGGGCGGGTTCAGTTATTTCGTTACAGTTTATCGGTATTATCGAGTCTTGCATTCAGCATTTTTTTGATTAAGTTATTTGTAGACATTATGAAATTGAATGAAACAATCGCCAAAATTTGTACAGATATAACCGTTACTATTTATAGTTATTTTGTGCAACAGTATTTTTCATTCAAGGTAAAGAATTTTCGAAAAACAGCTTAGCAAATGTCGAATTGGGAAATTGTAAAACAGCATTGCGATGCGCATCAGGCAGCCTTAGTAGCTGTTTCAAAAACAAGAACCATAGCAGAAGTTATGGCGCTGTACCAAAAGGGACAACGAATTTTTGGAGAGAATCGAGTACAAGAATTACTTGAAAAGGCACCAAACTTACCGGATGATATTGAGTGGCATTTGATTGGTCATCTTCAAACGAATAAGGTTAAACAAATTCTTCCGAAAATAAGTTGTATTCATTCTTTGGAAAGTATTCGATTAATGGAAGAAATAGAAACACAAGCAGCTAAACTAAATAAGGTAATTTCTGTTTTAGCACAAGTGCATGTGGCAGCGGAAGAAACAAAATTCGGTTTATCGATGCTAGCGTTAACGGAGCTACTCGATCGTTATACACAAGGTAGTTTCAAACATATAAAACTCATCGGTATCATGGGTATGGCATCCTTTACCGATAATCATGATCAGATTCGTGCTGAATTCAAATCTATCCAAGAAATTTTTCAGTATGTAAAAAATGGTTACTTCATTCATCAAGCTTTCTTTAAGGAAATATCGATGGGTATGAGTGGCGATTATCTAATAGCGCTTGAAGAAGGAAGTACTATGGTAAGGGTAGGTAGTTTATTGTTTGAGAAATAGAAATTGATGCTTATTTAGCTTAGAATAAATTGCAATCATTATCAACACTCCGGCAAACTCAAGGGTATATTCTTAGCCAACCCACCATCACTCGTTTCTTTATATTTATGATTCATATCCAAAGCGGTTTGCATCATAGTTTTTATTACATGATCTAAACTTACTTTGGCATCAAACGGATTACCCTGAAGTGCTAATTGCGCCGCGGTGATTGCCTTTATGGCCCCCATCGTATTACGTTCAATACATGGAATCTGAACTAAACCGCCAACCGGATCACAAGTTAATCCTAAATGATGCTCCATGGCTATCTCCGCAGCCATGAGCGCTTGCTTAGGCGTACCTCCTAAACCTTCGCAAAGTGCCGCTGCAGCCATTGCACTACTTACGCCAATTTCTGCCTGACAACCTCCCATGGCTGCGCTAATGGTAGCCCCTTTCTTAAATAAACATCCAATTTCCGATGCAACTAACAGAAAGTCAATCAATTTTGCTTCATCGTTCATTCCACAAAAAACATGGTAGTAAGTAAGTACCGCCGGAATTACACCTGCAGCACCATTCGTTGGCGCAGTAACTACTCGGCTAAAAGAGGCATTTTCTTCATTCACCGCAAGAGCGAAACAACTCACCCAATCTAAAATATAATTAAAGTGCTGTCCACCTTCTTGAATAGCCTGTATCCAACTTTCAAAATCGTGATAGGTTTTATCTTTTAATAGACGTTTATTTAACGCAGCGGCTCGCCTGCTAACCTTTAACCCACCCGGCAAAATACCATCGCGATGCACACCTCGGTATATACACTGCTTCATAACTTCCCAAATTCGTAGAATTCCTAAACGGGTTTCTTGTTCATTGCGCCAAGCAAGTTCATTTTCAAAAACTACTTCCGCAATGCGCAAACCAGTCTTCATACACCAATGCAACACATCGGAGGATTTATCGATTGGGAAGGGTAATTGCACCGATGATAAATGTATTTCTTCTGAAGTTTCTTGAACTACGAAACCACCACCAATAGAATAATACGTTTCAGCTATTTGTTCGCCAGTAGAAAAAGAAACAGCGAACATCATTCCATTCGGATGAAAAGGCAATGATTCTTCCATTAAGAAATGAATATCGTTTGACGGATCAAATGTTATGCTATGCCGATGATTGAGCTTTAATACTTTTTCCTTTCGGATGGTAGCAATAGTATCATCTAATTTCTCTACATCAAAGGTTACAGGATCTTCTCCGCATAATCCCAAAATGACTGCTACATCGGTGCCATGTCCAACACCTGTTTTAGCTAAGGAGCCGTATAAATAAACTTCTAAATTACTCACTGTTTCCAGGTTATACTTAGTACTTATTTTTTCTAAGCATTGTAAGGCTGCTCTCCAAGGACCTAAGGTATGTGAACTACTCGGACCAACTCCAATTTTAAATATATCAAAGGCTGAAATAGCTTCGTACGACATGCCCGCAAATTAGAACATAAATTTGGAGAATTGCCTGGCAAATCCATAGGAGTTTTAGCTAAGGAATATACCCTTCCATATAATTACAAAACTCATCGCACTTATCTATTACTTCGGAATTCGAACCTTGGCAATTATGCACGATTCGTTTTTCATAATCTGCAATTTTCTTTTGAATATTTGTTACATCATCCAATGTCAATTCCATCATCACAAAATCAGACCATCGTTGCAAATCTTTTTCTGATACTGTGTTATTGTTTGCGAATAACGTGAAAAAATCGATACTATGTTGTTCAATATAATCTTTGGCAAACACACTTAACGCTTCCGAAAATGCACCATCGGCTTTATCCATTACCTTGGTTAAAACCGACAAATAAAATTTTCTATACGAAGGTCTGGCATGTTGTACACTATCTATCAACGCAAAGAATTCAGGCTTATCTAAACCATCTTCTGAAAAGGAGTATGTATTTAAAACTATTTGTTTGTAGACAGGCAATACCAATGGGTCTTGCAAATAAACTTGCATAGAATCTTGGTTGAAACCTGTAACCTTGAATTTTGAAACACCATGCTTATGATTTGTGTTGTTATCCGAAGGTATGCCGTTGCAACCAAAGAGTAACACAACTAAAGAGAATACCAGAAATACAATCCTGCTCATGGGTTCACGAAAATACGAAACGGAATTATAAAAAAGCCTTAGAATCAGTTTTGAAGATTAACTTTAGCCCTTGTTTTTGAATATGAAGAATAGTGTTCTCCTGGTAAGTATTACCTTATTGTTGTTTACAGGGTTTAAATTACTGACACCTTCGTTGGTTGCAAATCAAAATGAAGAATCAGAAGGTGCCATTGAGCATGCGAAAAAAGCGCAATGGATGAAGAGTATGTTAGCAGACCCGGCTACAGGTGAAATTCCGATAGGAGCGCGAACGCAGGAACTACAATTCTATCGCCAATTTCAGGAAATTTATCCCAATGCCAATCGAGGTAGAGGTAGCTGGAATTTTAGAGGCCCACACAATGTTGGCGGACGAACGCGCGGCGTAGCTATCGATTGTATTAATGAAGATCATATTTTGGCTGCATCCGTTTCCGGGGGTATTTGGAAAACTACCGATGGTGGAGCCACCTGGTCTAAGGTAAGTTTCCCGAACGACCATCCTGGAGTAACCAGTATTTGTCAGGATACGCGCCCCGGTAAAACAAATTTATGGTATGCCGTAACCGGCGAAATTTCCGGCCCTTCGGCTTCTGCAACTAGCGCTTTTTACGTTGGTGATGGTGCATTTTATTCCGTGGATAATGGGAACACGTTTAAACCAATAGCATCAACGGCAGGTAATGTTCCTTCTACGTTTAATTCAGTTATTCAAGTGGGTTGGCGCATCATCTCATCACCGGTGGTAGACACAAATGCGACCTGCTTATATATGGCGACCTATGGTTCGATTTTCCGAAGTGTTGATACAGGTAAATCATGGAAGGTCGTATTAGGATCTAATAATTTTTCAGTGTACACCGATGTTGCTATTTCCTCTAACGGTGTGGTGTATGCCGCACTCAGTTCAGATGGCACACAAAAAGGATTTTTCCGTAGTGCAGATGGTGTAACCTTCACCAATATTACCCCTTCGTATGTAAAAAATTTGAACAGAACTGTTTTATCAATTAACCCGAATAATGAAAACGAAGTTTATTTTTTAAGTCATTTAGATAGCGCATCTACGTCCTTCGGAACCACAACCACCAATTATGAGGGCACACCAGAGTACGTTTCTCTGTTAAAATACACCTACAAAAGTGGCGATGGTAGTGATACCGGAGGAATATGGACCGACCTATCCCCTAACCTACCGGTTACAGATCCAGACCAGTTTGATAAATTTAATTGTCAGGGTGGCTATGATTTAGTAGTGCGTGTTCAACCTCAAACAAATCATGTTGTAATTGGTGGAACGAATTTATACATTTCCAAAGATGGCTTCTCTTCTCCAAATAATACACAACAAGTAGGTGGTTATGCTATTGGAACTCGTTTAGAGGGGTTTGGCGTTTATTCGAACCATCATCCTGATCAGCATGATATTTTATTCTTCAAATCTAATCCGGCCAAGGTGTTATCCGCTTCCGATGGTGGTATTAAAATAACCGATAACATCAATGCTGCGGAAGTGGTATGGCAGGAAAAAAGTATCGGCTACCATACTTCTCAAATTTATACGGTAACTATCGATCAAAAAAACGCGTACGACCAATGGGTACTTACAGGTTTGCAGGATAACGGCAATTATCTTACGCGAACGAATGATGTTGCTAACTTTTGGAACATGACCATTAACGGTGATGGTGCTTATAACTATATCGCGCCGGATAAAGCATTTTGTGTTATTAGCACACAGCTAGGTAATGTGCGTAAAGTTAAATTAGATGAACAAGGCAAGGTACTTCAGCAAATGCGTATCGACCCCGCCGGCGTTGATAAAAACACCTATGGTTTTATCAATTGTTTTGAAGTGGATGAAAACAACGACAATAATATGTACATGGCCGTTGGGAAGAAAATAGGCGTTTTGAAAGATCTGCGCTACATGAAGACCATCAGTAGTTCATCTAAACTAGAAGGACACTGGGTATTTTCTGATACTATTACAACACCCAACAACGGAAATTATCCGGCGGAAATAACAACCTTAGCCGTTTCAAAATTTCCTGCCAATGTAATTTACGTTGGAACAAGTAATAAAGAAGTATACCGCCTCGACAATCCGTTGAGCGCTTCACCAAAACTAACGAAGCTTGGAAAACTGTCGAAAGTACCTTCAGACAGTTTACAAACCGGTTGGAATATTATTGACATTTGCATTGACCCGGAAGATGCCAATAAAGTATTCGTTGTATGTTCAAACTACAATATTAAATCGGTGTTTTATTCTTGGGATGGAGGCGCAAATTGGTCGCTGGCCGGTGGAAATTTAGAAGGAAATAGCGCTAACCCAAGCGGCACAAATCCTTCCATACGTTGCATGAATATCTTGAAACGAAGCGACGGAAGTAAAACATACTTTCTTGGAACGAGTGTCGGACTGTACTCAACCGATACGTTGAAAATAGATTCCTTCGGCACCAAAAACCTAACTGTTTGGAAACAGGAAAGTCCGGAACTGATTGGAGCCAACGTTGTTACTGATATTAAAGTAAGAAATTCGGATGGGTATGTTATTGTAGGCACTCATGGCAACGGTATTTTTGATGCCTATTACGATGGCAAACAAGCTGAAAATCCGAAAACGTTTATTAGTTCATCTAATGTTTATCCTAACCCCACTATGTCTGACTTCTATTTTACTTTCAATGCAACAAAAAATAGTAATGCTTCAGCATATCTTTTGGATATGACCGGTCGAAAAGTAAGAACAGTATTTAATACCAGTTTCAACACGGGTTCATTCAAATACAAAGTGAATGTGGAAGACTTACAAGCAGGACAATATTTATTATTATACTATCCGAACAACGATGCTAAACCGGAAGTTCATCGAATAGTAAAACTCTAATTCATGCGGCTAATTAATCTTATTTATATTCTTCCGGTATTGGTTTTTCTAAATGGGTGTAGAGAAGAAACGTATACACCTAAACCTCGAGGCTATTTCTCTGTTAATCTTCCGGAGAAAAAATATCAGCAGTTCGATAAACCAGGTTACCCTTTTCGTTTTGAATACCCCGTGTATGCCGTTGCAGAGAAAGATAGTACCTTCTTCGATCAAAAAGCCGAAAACCCTTGGTGGCTGAATTTAAATATTGACACGCTCGGAGCAAAAGTTTATTTGTCGTATAAAATTATTTCGCCGCAACAACCCTTATCGAAAATGCTGGAAGATTCGTACTTCATGTCGCACTATCATACCAAACGTGCCGATTACATTAAGGAACCTGTATTTCATACTTCGAATAATGTACACGGTATTTTTTATGAGGTCGGTGGCAATGCGGCTTCTTCATTTCAGTTTTATGCAACCGATTCGCATAAACATTTTATTCGCGGCGCACTTTACTTTAATGTAACACCCAACGCCGATTCTTTAAAACCTATGAATGAATTCCTTGCTAGAGACATGGAGCATTTCATACAAACCCTTCAATGGACAAGATGATTTTAATAGATGAAATATTAATAAGTGATGATATTATTCAGGAAGAATTTATCTGCAACCTTAAAAAATGCAAAGGTGGCTGTTGCGTTGATGGCGATGCCGGTGCCCCTTTGGAAAAGGCAGAATTAAAAGAATTCAAACAAGCCTATAAAGTAATTAAAGATGAATTAAGCGAAGCAGCAAAGGCAGAAATTAAAGAAGTTGGTGTGTACACTACCGATGCCGACTTTGGCTATGTAACTCCAGCTATTCAAGGTGGCATTTGTGTTTATGGCTATACCGATGAATCCGGTATAGTAAAATGTTTATTCGAAAAGGCTTATTACGAAGGTCGAACTACGTTTAAGAAACCAATTTCTTGTCATTTATACCCTATTCGCGTTACGAAGAATCACACGTTCACGGCATTAAATTACGAACCACGAGACGTGTTGTGCGCACCAGCATGCAAACTCGGCAAAAAGGAAGGTGTAAAGGTTTATGAATTTCTAAAAGAGCCTTTAATTCGTAAGTATGGCGAGGCCTTTTATGAGGCCTTGGATACCATAGCCAAGGGAAAACATCTGGGTTAAAAAGGACTGACTAAAATCATCTGTAAATTTTAATTTCTAGTGTAGATTTGCTCCTGTTTGAAGCAATTACTTTCCATAGTACTCATGTTGATTTTATGTTTTTCGTTTGCCACAAAAACAGTAATCATTCTTAATTGGGCTAACAACCAAACGTTTATTGCGAAACAACTCTGTGAGAAACGTAATGTGAAAAATAACTGCTGTCAGGGTAAATGTTATTTGAAAAAACAATTAAAAAAAGTAGATCAAGATTCGGAATCAACAAAACATGAATCCAAATTTCAGGAAATAGATTGTTTTATTCTTTGCTCTACAGAAGGCTTTACACAATTGAAACCAGAGCCTTCTTGTTCAACTAATACGTCGTTTTACGAAAATCAATATTCCTTTCTTTTTTTCAGTAAAAAGGAACGTCCACCCGGACTTGTTTAGATTAGTTCTATTTAATTCTAAACAAATAATAATTACATGAAAAAAATAGCATGGGTACTGAGTGTGTTGCTACTAACAACCACTTCGGCCCTAAGTTGTGATGTATGCGGTTGTGCAGCATCCTCTCAAAACATCGGAATCATTCCGGTAATAAGCAAAAATCTGGTTGGAGTCGGTTATCAGTGGAACCGGTTTCATTCAGAACCTCATCATGGTGAAACTTCATCGGATGAAGAATTTAAAACCTATCAGCTTTGGGGCCGATGGAACACCTTAGGCGGCAGGTTACATGTGTATAGCTTTCTCCCCTATCGAATCAATAAACGCTGGAATGGCAACAAGTTAGAGCAAGTGAGCGGAATCGGAGACGTACAATTCCAAGGTCGCTATTTTCTGATAAATCAATCCGAATCTGAAAAGGTATGGCGAAACGTTTTGCAACTTGGGCTTGGTATTAAATTACCCACCGGAAAATTCAATCAAGTTTCCGACGGAATCATGGTGCATCCAAACATGCAAGCCGGAACCGGTTCCTTTGATAAGCAACTTATCGTTCAATACAACCTTCGATATCGAAAAATGGGTGGTATGTATTCCTTTCAATATACCTTCAATGGTGTAAATAAGCAGCATCTGCAGTTTGGCAATAAACTTCAAACAGGTATTCACGGTTATACCTGGTTTCAAAAGAAGAACTGGATTGTACTGCCTCAACTCGGAGTTACTTACGAACAGGCTGCTAAAGACAAACAGGGTTCAACATTCCAAGAAATAACCGGTGGTTACTCGTATTTCACGAATGCCGGCATCGATGTTTATTACAACCAATTCGGACTATTATCACAACTCTATATACCAACAAAACAGAACCTTGGAGAAGGAAATATCAGTAGTTCTCCAAGATTAAATCTTAATTTTATTTATTCATTTTAAAAAATAACTACATGAAATATTTTTCATTCTTATTAATCGCAGGTTGCCTTTCAATTTTGGCAGTTTCTTGCAAGAAAAAAACCGCGGCAGACACCGCCAAACCAAGTATTACTTTTGTTGAACCCGAAGCCGGTTCAACGGTTTATTTATCCACCGATCCTGAAGTTCATGTGGAGTTTACAACAACCGACGATAGAGCATTGCATTCACTTAATGTGCTATTGATAAAGAATACAAATGACACACTCATGAATCAAACGCCGGATGTGGATAATCTTACCGTTTATTCGTTTCATGAACATGCCATACCAACAGGCATTACGGTTTCAACACCCTTTCGTGTGATTGTAACCGCACGAGATCAATACGGAAATACAGAACAACAAACCGTAAATTTCTTTGTTGAACCTTAAAACCTATTCGTAATGAAACTTTTTAATTCAGAATGGAAATATTTTGTCAAAGCAACTTTAATTGTACTAGTAGCAATCATAGCTTCCCAGTTTCTTCGCAATGCCGAACGTGTTTTTCGACTTGATTATCTTCCAATTCTTTTAGGATTACTACTAACTGTTACAGCTGTTTCGTTGTTTTCAACGGTGAAACAACTTCAAAAATAAACAGGAAGGGTCGGCATAAAAACCGACCCTTTTGTTTTTCTATAGTATATGAAAATGAAAACTAAGGATGTGCTACAATAATGCTGCCAAAACGAGTGGAGCCTTCTACTTGAATATAATAGGTACCGTTTGGCCAGGTAGCGGTTTGCAGTAAACTATGTTGGCCTGTAACTTTCTCTGAATATAATTTTCTGCCTAGGGCATCCAAAATATCAAGTTGAAGACCAGAACTATTTGCGTCTAAATCAATATATAATTTGTTATGACAAGGATTAGGATAAAACGTTAGGGGCAATCCATTCACTGTTGCAACTTCACTGGTAGTACCAATTTGATATTTCCAAACACCCATATCGCCAATACCGGCATATAAATAAGCTCCTGAAATGGCCAACGTATTCACATACTTGTTCATTCCCAAACCGGTATTCATTGCTGTCCATAAACCGCCATTATTGGTTGATGTATAAACACCATCGTTGGTTGCAACATAAAACGTGGACCCATTAGATACAATGGAAAAAGTTTGTAAGCCCATTGGCAATCCGTTCATTGCGCTACTCCAACTTACACCACCATTAGTAGAACTAAAAATACCATTCATGGTAGCAGCTAAAACTGTAGTACCCGACGTTGCTAAACCCATTACCATTACAGAACCCATGCCTGAAGATGACGAAGTAAAACTAGTACCTCCATTCGTTGAAATATACGTTCCATTGCTTGTTCCGGCAATTAAAGTAGATCCGGTTTGAACAAAACACTGAACTTGCAAACTTGATCCGATGGCACTAGCGGTCCAGGTGCTTCCGCCATTGGTACTTTTATAACAATCACCATAGGCTGAGCCTGCAAAAAGTTGAGACCCTGTAACATAAAGTGAACGAATATCCGTTGCGAAAACACCATTGTTAGCAGGGCTCCATGTGGCGCCATTGTTCGTAGATTTATAAATGCCTCCACCGGAACTTCCTGCAAAAACGTTTGTACCATCGAAAACATAAGCATTCAAATTAATAAAATTCAAACCTGTTGTATCTATTTCCCATGAACTTCCTCCATCACTACTTAAAAAAGGTCCATCACCATAAGAACAAGCTAGCAAGTTTGATCCTGCGTCGCCAATCGCCATTATGTTACTTCCATTTGTTAATCCAATATTCTGACTAGTCCAGGTAGTACCACCATTTAATGTTTTTCGAATACCTCCGTAATAATCAGAGCCCGCAAGTACCTGCAAACTATCTGCAGCTAATGCGGTTATTAGTCCATCGGCTGCATCTAAATAATTTCCATTAGCGGCACCCCAGTTAGCTCCATTGGTAGTAGAAACATAAATACCATGCCCAAACGTGCCGGCAAATAATTTCGAGCCACTTCTACAAAGTTCATTAATTACAGGACAAGCGAAGGTATTTGGCAAACCAATACTAGAGGCATTCCAACTTGTTCCGTTATTCTGTGTACTAAAAACGCCTGCATTGGAAGCTAATAACAAAGTGGTTCCAATTTTTTCAAAGTCGTGTACTTCAAACGAACCAAAACCACAAGGTACAAGGCCGTTGTCTTGTAATGTCCAAGTAGCTCCGTTGTTCGTACTCTTATAAGGAAACAAACCGGTTCCAGCCCATATGGTTGTACCATCGGCAAACATAGAGTATATGTAGGTATTCCCTAAACCGGTATTCGACAAATTCCAGGTTGTACCATTGTTAGTAGAAAGGTAAACGCCACTTTGTGTACTTGCAAATAAATTTGTTCCCATTACTTCCAAGTCAGTAACCATAACACCTGGTTGAACATTTGTCCACAAAACACCGCCATTCGTAGATAGATAAATTCCATCATCGGTACCACAAAATAAATTATTGCCAACTTTCAAAATAGCATGCACCCATTTGTTTCCCAATCCGGTATTCATTTGAGTCCAGCTTGTACCATTATTTGAAGAAAGATAAAATCCATTGGATGTTCCGGCATAGATTGTGGTTCCTGACATATAAATTTCACCGGTCCAATGTGTAAACGGACCTTGCGTTTGGATCCATTGCGCTTTAGTTTGATGTGATACAAAAACAAGGAGTAAAAGAACAAAAATGTTGTTGATAAGTTTCATTAAGATTTTTATTGATTGAGACCACAAAGGGAAGCTTAAAGTTGGGAATAACAAAGCGTTCCACTAAAAAATTACAAACCTATGAATGTGTCATTACATTGAAATAAATGTTGAATTTATGATTCCATTAAAACGATATCCTGCCCTACATTTGCCGTCCTCTAAATTTTTGCCATGTTATCAAAATATATCGCAGCAATAGCACTTCAAACTTCTACTAAACCGAAGCAAGTTGAACAGGTAGAACAGCTTTTCGAACAGGGAGCTACGATTCCGTTTATTGCACGCTATCGGAAGGAAGTGACGGGCAATTTAGATGAAGTTGTGTTAGAACAACTCAAGGATAAACTTCAATATTTTAATGATCTTGAGAAACGAAAAGAAACGGTTCTTAAAACAATTGAGGATCTTGGTAAACTCACCCCGGAATTAAGAAAACAGATTGACGATACAATGGAGCAACATATATTGGAAGATATTTACTTGCCGTACAAACCAAAACGTAAAACACGCGCCACGATAGCTATTGAAAAAGGCCTAGAACCACTCGCGCAATTATTATATGAACAACATGAAGCATGTATGCCAACAGTGGAGGCAGCGAATTTTCTTAATGAACAAGTACCCGATATTCAAGAAGCACTCAAAGGTGCTAAAGATATTATAGCCGAATGGGTGAATGAACATGCTGTTGTTCGTGATACTGTTCGAACTATTTTTTCTAAAGAAGCTATTATTACCTGCAAAGTAATGAAGGGAAAGGAAGTTGAAGGCATTAAGTACAAAGATTATTATGATTGTAAAGAAGTGCTTTCCAAATGTCCTTCACATCGTATGTTGGCCATGCGACGGGGAGAAAAAGAAGGGTTTCTTTCCTTAGATATTTCTGTAGAAGAAGCGGATGCTTTAGAAGCTATGGATGATATTTTATTACAGAATGATAGTGAGAGTGCTATTATCGTTCAAGAAGCTATTACCGATTGTTATAAGCGCTTACTCAAACCTTCCATTGAAGTTGAATTCCGACTCAGCACGAAGAACAAAGCCGATGAAGAGGCTATACAAGTTTTTGCAACCAATACCCGACAACTGCTTTTATCACCACCCTTAGGTCAGCGTAATTTGCTTTCCATCGATCCAGGGTTTCGGACCGGCTGTAAAGTAGTGGTGCTCGATAAGCAAGGTACCTTGGTGCATAATACTACGATTTACCCTCACCCTCCACAACATCAAGAACACGAAGCCATTGAAACTATAAAGCACTTAGTTGCCACGTATCAAATTGAGGCTATTTGTATAGGCAACGGAACAGCCGGAAAAGAAACGGAACAAGTTCTTCGTAAAATCTCATTTGACAAACCGCTTGATATTTTTCTCATTAGTGAAGCCGGAGCTTCAATTTATTCGGCATCGGAAGTTGCCCGAGAAGAATTTCCGAATCAAGATGTTACCGTTAGAGGAGCTATTTCAATAGGCCGAAGATTAATGGATCCGTTAAGTGAATTAGTTAAAATAGATCCGAAATCGATTGGTGTAGGTCAATATCAACACGACGTTAATCAGCACCGCTTAAAGGAAAGCTTAGACCAAGTGGTTGTAAGCTGCGTAAATGCCGTAGGTGTTGAGGTGAATACAGCCTCAAAACATATCTTAACGTATATATCAGGACTTAGCTCAACCTTAGCGCGTAACATTGTTCAGTATCGTTCTGAAAACGGTCCATTTAGAAATCGTCAAGAGCTGATGAAAGTTCCATTGATGGGTTCAAAAACCTTTCAACAGGCAGCGGGTTTTTTACGTATTGCAAAAGGCAATCATAGTTTAGATAATTCTGCCGTTCACCCTGAACGCTATGCTTTAGTAGAGAAAATGGCCAAGGATTTAAACTGCACGATCGATGATTTAATGCAGCAAGAAAGTATTCGCAAAAAAATTGACCTACGCAAGTATGTATCTGAAGAAGTGGGCATGTTTACCTTGCAAGACATTCTGCAAGAATTAGAAAAACCGGGTCGTGACCCACGCAGTGTGTTACAACAATTTCAATATGCCGACGGCTTAAGCAGTATCGAGGATTTATATGTGGGTATGGTATTACCTGGCATTATTACTAATATAACCAATTTCGGTGCCTTTGTTGACATTGGAGTAAAACAAGATGGCTTGGTTCATGTTTCACACCTGGCGAATAAATTTGTAAAAGACCCGAATGATGTGGTGAAATTAAATCAACACGTAACAGTGAAAGTAACGGATGTTGATATTCCAAGAAAGCGAATTCAACTTAGTATGAAAGAGGTTTAGAACTACTATTGTCGGACATAATTATGGAACACGGATTTTTTTACGATTATTAAGATCACTTAGGATAATAATCGAAGAAACTATTTCCTTCCGAAATCTGTATGAATATTGATCTTAACCCCAAAAGCGAAAATCATAATAAAATCCTTCAGCCAATTTAATCATAACAATCCTAAAAAAATCCGCGTTCCGAAAGAATGCAGGGGGCTTTCAATAATCAATATCCATAGTTGTTTTAAGAGGTAGATCGAATTTATTTCGGACGTTAATAGTTTAGAACAATTAAAAGTTACCAGACCTCTAGTCAAAAAATCAGGGGCAACTTCAACTAGCGTAAAATTTCATGACCTAACTTATCGCGCTTTGTTTTAAGGTAGTTTTCGTTGTACGGGTTTGCATGCATTTCAATGGCAACATTTTCAACAATTTCTAATCCATATCCTAAAAGGCCTGCACGTTTACGAGGATTATTGGTAATGAGTTTAATTTTACTCACATTCAAATGACGTAAAATCTGCGCTCCAATACCATAGTCGCGATCATCCATACCAAATCCTAATTGCAAATTAGCTTCCACGGTATCATAACCTTGCTCTTGAAGTTTATACGCTTTCAGCTTATTTATCAAACCTATTCCTCGCCCTTCTTGATTCATATAAAGCACTAATCCTTTTCCGGCATCTTCAACCATTTGCATAGCGAAATGGAGTTGTTCGCCGCAATCGCATCGTAAAGAATGTAAAATATCTCCCGTAAAACACGAGCTGTGCACACGCACCAAAACAGGCTCATCGATGTCCCAATCACCTTTTTTCAACGCATGATGTAATTCGCCTGTTTTACAATTCTTGAAGGTAATTAATTCAAATTCACCATAGCGTGTAGGCATTTGAACGCGTATTTCTTCTTTTACATACTGTTCAGTTCGCAAACGATATTCTATTAAGTCGGCAATAGAAATTATTTTCAAATTATATTCTTTCGCAATTTCTAAGAGCCGAGGTAAACGTGCCATACTACCATCTTCATCTGCAATTTCAACGATAACACCGGCAGGTTCAAAACCCGCTAAACGAGCCAAATCTATGGCCGCCTCCGTATGCCCGGCTCTACGTAATACCCCTTCACGATTTGCTTTCAACGGAAAAATATGCCCAGGTTTCGCTAAATCCGATGGTTTGGTATGGGGGTCGATAAGTGCTTGAATAGTTTTAGCTCTATCATGCGCTGATATACCTGATGTACAACCATGTCCGATTAAATCTACCGAAACAGTAAAAGGCGTTTGATGTAATTCGGTATTATCTTTTACCATCAATTCTAACCCTAATTCCTCGCAACGATCAGCCTCTAAAGGCGCGCAAATAAGCCCTCTTCCAACCTTGCTCATAAAATTTATAATTTCAGGTGTAACGTTTCGCGCAGCGGTTAAGAAGTCGCCTTCATTTTCCCGATCTTCATCATCCACCACTATTACTAATTTCCCCTGACGGATTTCTTCAATGGCACTTTCAATAGAATCTAACATAGTGCAAAAGTATTTATAAAGGCCTGCGGAAATTCATAATAGTTGAACCAAAATCTGAATTTTTAGTTACTGTGATCGAATTCCTACGGTAAGGGAGTTTTATGTAAAGGAAATCCATGTCCTCGTATATGTTCCTTTTTCCTACTTTTGGCGAAATTTTTTAAACAGATGATTCTCTCCGACAAACGCATTCTCGAAGAAATAGATAAAGGAACGATTAAGATTGAACCTTACAACCGAGATTGTTTAGGATCGAATTCATACGATGTTCATTTAGGTAAGCACTTGGCTGTTTATGTTGATCATGAAATCGATGCGAAGAAACACAACCAAATCAGGCATTTTGAAATCCCTGAAGAGGGTTTTGTGCTTCAACCCGGTGATTTTTATTTAGGGGTTACCGAAGAATACACGGAAACCCATGAGCATGTACCGTTTCTAGAAGGCAAATCGAGTACAGGCCGTTTAGGAATTGATATACACGCCACTGCTGGAAAAGGCGATGTTGGATTTTGTGGTAACTGGACGTTAGAAATTTCGGTAAAACTTCCGGTACGTGTGTACGCGGGTATGCCCATCGGACAACTCATTTATTTTCCTTGTGATGGTGAGATTATTGTAAAATATAATAATAAATCCGGGGCGAAGTATAGCGGTCAACCGAATCGTCCGGTTGAAAGTATGATGTGGAAGAATACGTTCTAACAGCTGTTTTGCTGTACTGTCAAGACAAAAACACTAAACTAATCCGACCATTTTCCCGGGTTTAATTTCTACGATTCCTTGTAATTCGAGATGGAGTAACACGTTGCTTAAATGACTGGTATGCAGTCCTGATCGTAAACAGAGCTCATCGTAATGAAGTGGAGTTGATTGCTGCAATTGATCCACCACACTGCGTTCGTCAACATTAAAATCTACAAAGAGCGAGCGCTGTATATTTTTTCTTGGTTTCTCCTTCCACCCTAAGGCTTCTATCACATCATTGGCTGAGGTAATGAGTTGCGCCTTCAAATTTTTAATTAAATAATTACAGCCGGCACTTTTTCTATCATCGGCTCGTCCGGGAAAGCAAAAAACCTCGCGGTTATAAGAATAAGCTAAGTCAGCGGTTATCATAGAGCCCCCGCGAATATCGGTTTCAATAATAACTGTTGCGGAACACATGCCGGCTACAATTCTGTTTCTAGCCGGAAAATACTCGCGACTAGCTTTGGTGAAGAAACTATACTCGGTAAGTAATCCGCCCTGTGCCTGCATTTCTTTACTTAAGCCGGAATGCGAAGGCGGATAAAGTTCTTTCAATCCATGGGCTAAAACCCCGTAGGTAGGTAGTTGCTGTTTTAATGCGGCACGATGTGCAATTCCATCGATTCCAAAAGCCAAACCACTCACTATGGTTACCTTATGTGCTGATAATTCGGAAATAAATTCTTCACAAAGTCGTCTACCATAATCGGAATGATGACGTGTACCAATTACTGCTATACATGGTTGCTGCAAGGCTTCTTCTTTTCCGTTCAAATACAACAGGGCCGGTGCATCGGCACATTGCTTGAGCAAGAACGGGTAGTTAGGCGCATCATGACACAGCACCTTAATGTGTTGATTTTGAAGTATTCGAAGCTCTTGTTCACAGGCATTGAATTGATGATACCCAAGTATTTCCGCAATTAGTTGATCAGAAAGCCCCATTTCATGCTTCAAAAATTTCTTCGAAGAACTAAATACAAGGGATGTATCTCCAAGCTGATCGATGATTCTCTTTGCCCGTATCGGGCCTATACCTTTAATAGCATGTAAAGCCAGGCGGTAAATTAACTCCTGCGTTTTCATAATTTTAGTTGGTTCAAAAATATTAAACTTTTGCAAACATTTATATTTTATTATATTTGGAACTCAAACCTGAATGGAATGAAGATATCTACCAAAAACCTTATTTACAGTTTACTGGTTATGTTGGCTTTAATGTCGGCTTGTAAACCTAGTAGCAATAGTATTTATTATTACAATCCGGAAGAAGACGTAGTTGCTCCGGAAATAAAAATATCGGTTCCATTATCGAACGACCTTTACAATTTAACCGACGATGTGCATATTGTTGGAACGGTGAAGGATATGGAAACGACCACCACCGGAGGTAGTTTAAAAACGCTACATATTCAGGTAGATCAAATTGATCCGGCTCATGATGACGCGGTTATTAAAACACTACTGGTAAAAAACCCGGATGTAAACAGCAAAGAAGGTTACACCATCAACGAAAAATTTGTAGTGAACTTCGCAGCTTCAACGGTGTATTGCAGATTGACTGTAGTGGCGTATGACCAAACAGACCGATTTGATACGAAAGAGGTTAGGTTCTCTATTCAATAACTCGTTTGCTTCATAGAAAATTTCTGAGCACTTTGATGTTTACCTGAAAACAACCTCTAGACGAAACACTAATTGGTTAACAAATAAAATTCAGGTGAATGAAAAAAATAATAATGGCACTTTGCGGCCTTATGTTGGCGTATACGCTTGATGCCCAACAAAAAGAAACACAACCTCTTCCAGACTGGGTTTACATGATTGATAATTCGGAAGTAAACTATTATGAAGCAATAAAGGCTTTCGATTTCTTTTGGAAAGACCGGGTAAAACCTGTTGAAGAAATGGATGAAGGCGAAGAAGCAGAGAAAGAAAAACTGGCATTGGCCAATTACCTCAAAACCTTAACCGTAGCAGAACGTAATTATTGGGATCAGCTTCAATATCATTATAAACGGTTCAAACGTTGGAAGAAAGATTCATTACCTTTTGTACAACCATCGGGGTTAATACTTACTCATGAACAAAGAGCAGCTATCTGGTATAAACAACAAGAAGAAATTAAAAACCTGAAAAAATAATTACAATGAAGAACATACTATTCATCTTCTTCACCTGTGTATTTTTTCAGGCAGAAGCACAACTAGCTAACTGGACAGCCTTAAACCCGAATACCTTTCCAACGAACGTGAGTGGTCAAATTCATGGTTTAACTCGGGTCAGTCAATTAAAATTTCATCCAAGCAATGCTTCCAAAATGTATGCGATTTCCGCGCGAGGTGGTTTATTTATTTCCACTAATGGTGGCAATAACTGGACGGTAGCGCCTGGCTGTGATTTCATGCCTAATGCACGACTGGCATCTGTTTGCATAGATCATACCAACGATCAAATTCTTTATCTTGGAACGGGAGATCATAACTACTATTATTCAGGTTCCGGTGTGTGGAAATCAACAAATGGTGGTACAACATTTACTCAACTTGGTTTAAGTGGCCGACTTGTTGTAGATATGATTATGGACCCGCTCGACAATACTAAATTGGTAGCTATTACCGATGCGGGTATTTATAAAACTACGAATGCGGGTAGTACTTGGGTATTAAAAACGGCTTCCAGACCCTTTGATGAACTCAAACAAAAAACACCTACTTCACGTACGTTGTTTGCATGCACTACCGATTCAGCCTTTTTTCGATCAACAGATTTTGGTGATACCTGGTCACAAATAACTTCAGGAATTGTATTACCTCCCGGAATTACCAATGGTAACGGTTGCAGAATTGCAGTTACACCTGCCGATACGAATATCGTTTATTTAGGCATGGTAGCCAATGGTGGAATGTTGTACAAAAGTACCAATGGCGGCACTTCGTTTACCTCGGTAAAAACTACTGCTTCTCCTTACTTAACTTACTACGATAATTCCTCTTCATCCTCCGGTCAAGGAGATTATAATTTTGGAATCGGTGTGGATAGAATTAATTCAAACATCGTTTACATGGTTGCTCATGCTGTTTGGAAGTCGACCGATGGTGGTGCAAACTGGAGTCAACTTACGAATTGGTGGCAAAAAGTACATACTGATATGCACCAAATTTTCACGAGTCCTTACGACAATACAAAACTCTACAACATGAACGATGGTGGGGTATGGTTAAGTACCGATGGCGGAGTAAACTGGAGTCCAAAGAGTGATGGTATGAATGCCTATGAAATTTATCATGGTAACTGTAGTCCTACCAGAAAAGATATGGTAAGTATAGGTACTCAAGATAATGGAGAGTTATATGCTTCCGGAACAGGGTGGTTTACGAATCGTGGTGGCGACTGGGGATCGCAATGTGCGTTTGATTACCGCGCGAATTCGTCGGTGGTGTATTATTACGAAAACAATAAACGTAGAAGTGTATCGGGATCTGATGTTACATATGGTTTACCATCGAGAGTAACTAGTTTAGATGACATTGCCTTTTACAGAGGAAATACCAATCTTGCTTATGTGGGCGATTCGTTTATTTATAGAACAACGAACCTAACGAACACCACACCTACTTGGACTCAAATTGCAGCCTTAGGTACTGTAATTAAAGCGATGCACGTGAGTTTTGCGAGTCCGGATGTTTTATATGTTTTAGCCTTAGATGGAAAAATGTATGTGAGTACCAATGCCACAACGGCTGCGCCAACTTTTACAGCTTACAATCTTCCTGCAGGAGCAAGTGTATCAAACAGAGCGAGTATTACTTCAATTAAAAATGCACCAGGTACAGTTTATATAACAGCGAATACAAAAGTGTATAAGACCACCAATTATGGTTCATCCTGGATAGATATTACCTATAATCTTCCTAATGTAAATCATATTCGTGTGCTAGCCGATGAATATTATGGGGCAAGTCAGCTAGTATTTGTTGCCAGTTATAATGCGGTTTATTACAAGACGGTGAATGCGGCAAGTTGGACTATTTATAGCACGAATTTACCGTCACGACCAGAGGCTATTGATCTTTCTATTTTTAACGACAGTACGAGCAATACCGTATTACGTTATGCCAACTACGGTAGGAGTGTTTGGGAAACGGGCATTAGCAATTTACGTATTGTTTCGGCCAATTTTGCTGCAGACAATGTAAACCCTTGTGTAGGTGCTCCGGTTCAATTTTCTGATCTTTCTACCGGAAACATCACAACACGAACTTGGAGTTTTCCGGGCGGAACACCCTCATCATCAACGGCAGCAACACCTACCGTAATTTATAATGTGAATGGTTCCTACAATGTAACGTTAACGGTTTCCGACGGTGTTACTTCAAGTACGCAAACATTTACTGCTTACATTAATACGAATGGTGCATCCTTACCCTTATCGGAAGGATTTGAAGGAACTCAGGACCCTCCTGCAGGCTGGAAGAATATCGACAACAGTACGCAGGGAGTTGCTTGGTCTAAAACAAGTTTAGCAGGAGGTTATGGTAATTCATCCGCTAGTATGTTATTCGATAATTACTCTTGGAATAATCCTGGTGAAAAAGATGAACTTATAACCAAGCGACTCAATTTAACTGGGGCTACCAATGCGAAACTTTATTTCGATGTAGCGTATCAAGTATTTAGTGGTTATAGCGATACGCTTTCAGTACTTGTTAGTACCGATTGTGGTGCAACCTTCACTACAGTGTATAAAAAAGGTGGAACGGTGCTGTCAACAGCAGGTTCCGGCGGTAATAACTTCGTGCCAACTGCCGCTCAATGGCGAACAGATACGGTTAACCTCAATGCATATATTGGCAACAGTAGTGTGCTAATTGCCTTTCAAAATATGAATGGCTATGGAAATAAACTCTATTTAGATAACATCAATATTATTCAAGTAGCTGGTTGTACAACACCGCTATTAGGAGGTACGATAACAGGCCCTTCAACATTAAATTCAGGCGTTGCAGGAAGTTATAGTCTTAGCGGTAATACGGGTAATAGTATTCAGTGGCAACTTTCTACGGATAACGGAATTACCTGGAATGCTATTTCAGGTGCTGTTAATGCAACACAGTTAATTACCTTAAACGGTGGTAGCTATCAACTTCGAGCTGCCATCAATCAAACGGGTTCAACCTGCCCCGAAGTTTATTCAAACACTCTTGTAATAAATGTTAACTATCAACAAGGTGATGTTTTCAGTAATCCGTTTGTTGTTAATTTACCCTATATCGGCAGTATTTCAAATGCGGCAGGTTCAGGGTTTAATAATTTATATACCGGAACAAATAATCAAAGCTCGGCTGATATTTTTTATCGTTTCACCACAGGACCTTGTACAGATTCGATTAAAATTTCAACCTGTGGTTCAGTCTTCGATACCTATATTCATTTATTGAACGCCAGTGGCACTCAACTTGTTTCGAACGATGATAACGGGCCATATTGTAACACAACAGCCGCTTCATTGAAACAAGCGGTTAGCGCGAACACAACCTACTATGCGGTCTTCGAAGGTTACAATACCTCTACCGGCACAATTCAAATTTCAATTGAAGAAATAGACAATCCGATGCAAACGAACAGCATTAGTGCTTTAGGAAGCACTACGCTTTGTAGCGGTCAAAATGTTGTATTGAGTTCAAACCAAATAAGTGGCAATAGCTGGAGTAATGGACCTTCCACACAAACTATCACCGTTACCACAGCCGGTACCTATTCTTGTACTTATACTTCGCTTAGCGGATGTATTTCGAATTCAAATAGTATAACGGTTACTGTTAATCCGTGCAGTGTAACATTAAATCTAAAGGCTTACATTGAAGGATATTACATAGGGTCTGGTTTCATGCAACCGGTATTATTGAATGAAGGGATAGGCAGTTCAACCACAGTTACCGACGATATAACGATTGAGTTACATCAAGCAATCTCACCATTTACGTTGGCATTCACCGCCTCCTCAACCATGGCAACCGATGGCACTATTAGTTGTACATTTCCAGCAGCTGCCTATGGTAATACATATTATATAGTTTTGAAACACCGAAGTGGTTTAACAACATGGAGTAAGAATCCGATAACATTGAATGCAACAACCATAAGCTATAATTTTACGGATGCCATAACGAAAGCCTTTGGAGATAATTTAAAAAATATAGAACCCGGCGTTTTTGCTATGTATTCCGGCGATGTGAATCAAGATTTATCCATTGATCTATTTGATTTTCTAGCAATTGAGAACGATATTGTGAACGGAAATAGTGGTTATTTAAGTGCAGACATTAACGGGGATGGGGTGGTTGATATTTTCGACTTCCTTATACTTGAGATAAACATAGTGAACGGGATCAGTGCAAGCACTCCGTAACACAACAAGGGAAGAAAACAAGAAATCCTGTCGAAAGACGGGATTTTTTGTTTTCAAGATTTAATCGATCACACTGTACTTCCCTTAATTGTTCCAGAAGCTTAATATAAAACATACTTTAATATCTGTATTCAAACAAAGAATATCTATGTATGTATTTCAGATAACCATTGGATTAATTAACTTTCCGTTCTAAAACTAACTTAGTTTGAGAATACGATGGTTTATATTTCTCGCTGTTTTTCTAATTCAAGAATTCCAATCTGCGGCGCAAAGCTTTGAACCTTTCCATCTTCAGTTTACCAAAAAAGACGGACTTCCCAGTAATTTAATTTACGATCATATTTTCGATCAGCGTGGCATATTATGGATTGCAACCGATGCGGGTTTAACACGGTTCGATGGTGCAGAGATGAGAACATATACTACAGAAGATGGCTTGCCATCCAATGATATATTTCATTTGTTTCTCGACAAAAAGAATCGCATTTGGATGAAGTCGCTACGGTCTGAACCTTGCTATATACTTAACGATCAAATTCATACTATTCATAATGATGATCTGCTAAAAAGATTAGGTAAATTAAGCTGGCATATTTTTCAATCAGATGCTTACAACCGACTTTGGGGTTCTTCGCAACAAAACAATTTGATCTTACTAGACTCGAACGACCAACATACCATGTTCCCCATTGGGAAAGTCATTTCAGATATACAACTCTATAAGGATGTAGTAATTGTTTCAACCGACGATCATGTTCGACTATTCAACTTGCAGGACCTCACTTACCAAAACATCCCGTTAAAACCAGATTATAGTTACAATTACGCCATAAAAGATGGAGATACTATCATTGCCATCAATCAGAATTTAAACCCCATCCGATTTCCTATAAAAAATTTAATGGAAGGGAAGTGCGGCCCTGTTGCAGAAAATTTTTGTACGAACTATAAAGATTCTTTTTTTTATTATGCTCGTGATCAGGGATTCTATCAGGTTCATTCGAAAACCCTAAAACAGATCAATCGTTTCCTTCCGAATAAATCAGTTTCAAAAATCAATAAAGATTCTTCGGGAAATTTATGGGTAGGAACCCATGGTAATGGATTGTTCAAAATAAACACGTCCAGTATCAAGGTGTTTCAAAATTCCTCTAATTCGTCAAGCAGTTTCCGATCAATATTCGTAAACAAGGATGTAATTATTGCCGGTAACGACCAATGCGAGCTACTTGAATTTAATCGTTCTACACTAGCCTTAAAACAAAAGGTAAGCGTAACGCAAAAATGGACTAGCCCTTTTCATATTCTAAGTATTAACCAATTTGGCTCCGACTACTTGGTAACAGCTAATAAAAACATTTTCTTTTCGAAAGGGAATCCGAAAAATTTAAAAATGATTCCACTCTATGGCGGCAAATTCAATTTCATAATAGATAGTAACTATTATGGCGTTTGTACTTACGGAGGTGTTGTACTTATTTCATCTAAAAACATGCACCATACACCTAAAATGGTTCGCTATCCTAAACGAATGTATTCTTCAACTCGATTTGAGAAAACCATCTTGCTTGGTGGAGAAGATTCTATCTACAAAATGACCTTAACCAATGATGGATATAAAATAGAAAATGCCGGCTTCCCAATTAACTACTGGTGCACTGATCTTCTTACCTGGGATTCAATTTTGATTGTAAGTACTGCAGAAAATGGCATACTTTTTCTGAAGAACAATAAAGTTGTACAAACAATTTCTACAAAAAACGGACTTGTTTCCGACCTCTGTAGAAAAATTAGACGACTTGGTCAATATCTAATTATTGCAACGGCTAAAGGTTTAGCTGCCTATCATGTACCTACCGGTAAAGCCTATACACTCTTGGAGAGCGAAGGACTTCCATCGTCTAACATTTTCGACCTCACGTTATACCAAGATACAATTTATTGCGCTACAGAATCGGGCATTGCTGTCATTCCATTCAACAATATAATAAAGCAAAACGATTCAAAAATATTTTTAGGTGACTATTCCATAAATAATCATCGCATATCAAGCATTCATCCAAACACAAAAATCTATCGAAACGATCTCCTTTCCTTCAAAATAAATTATTTGAATTTCACCGTACCGATCGAACAAACTTTTTTCTACAGAATCGAAGAACTACAATCTAATTATACAGCACAAAAAGACCCTACCATAAACTTACGAATTCCGAAGGAGGGACGTTATACCATACTTGCCTATGCAAGAAGCAAGGATGGTCGTACATCACAAATACAACGATTTTCCGTTGAAATAGTTCCGCATTGGTATCAATATCTGTGGGTTCGCCTCCTTGGTTTTGTGCTTCTTCTTTTACCATTATATTATATTTTCAGATCCTGGACGAAATACTTATTGAGAAAAGAACAAGAAAATAATTTGTTAGAGATTAAGAAACGTACTATTGAAATTGCTGAATGGAAATCAACCATTAATCCGCATTTTCTCTTCAATTCGTTAAATACGATGCAAGGTCTTTTTAGTAACGAAGAATTTGAACGTGGTAATAAATATTTAAGTCAGTTTGCCAAAATACTTCGACGCAGTGTTGATCAAAGCGGAAAGCTACTTACCTCACTGCAACACGAAAAAGAATTCATTCAAAATTATTTAGAATTGGAACAATTAAAACGGCAAAACTTCGTTTTCAATATTCGAATGGATGCTCAACTTAATTTAAAACCTTATTATATACCTACCCTTGTGTTACAACCTGTATTGGAAAATTCGCTTAAACACGGTATTCAAGATAAACCTCATGGCGAAATTGATTTGCATTTTGCATTAGATCAAGATTCGTTACTTGTAACCATAAGTGATAATGGCAAAGGAATGGATACCGGTGATTCAACAACGTCGTCAAAAGGTATTTTACTGATTCAATCAAAACTACAACTCTTTGAAAAAATAAGTGGTAAACGAACTCAAATGCATGCAGGCAATAGAGTGGATACTAACGGTTCAATAGTTGGCTTTCAAACACAATTTTATTTTCCTATTATTAATGTAAATATTTATGATCAAAGCGATAATCATTGATGATGATAAAACCAATATAGTTTTATTGAAAAACCTTCTTAGCAAGTATGGCAGCGGCATCGAAGTATGCGGCGAAGCCACAAATATAGAAGATGCCATCGACCTCATTCAAAAATCAGAACCACAATTACTCTTTCTGGATATTGAATTGCACAATAAAACAGGTTTCGATATTTTACAGTCAATCGATCGAAAAAATATACATATCATAGTAATCACCGCGCATGAAAAGTATGCCTTGCAAGCTATTAAGTTTGACGCTACCGATTATCTTCTCAAACCAATTCAAATAGAAGAATTTGTTCAAACACTTCAGAAAGTAAAAAAGAGAATTAAACCAGAAAAGAAACTAACCGAAATACAAAAAGGTTTTCTCACCATTCCCAATAAAGATTTTATTGAATTAATAGCTTACGCAGAAATCATTCATCTTGAATCCGACAATACGTATACGTATATTGTAGTTAAAGACGGGAAAAAGTACCTTTCCACTCGTTCCTTAAAAGAAATTGAAGATGAACTCGCGGATAGTCATTTTTTACGTGTACATCGCAGCTATGTTATTAACATCAATGAAATTAAAGGCTTTACCCGCGGTAAAAGTGCCACCTTCATCATGAGTAATAAGGATGAAATACCTATTTCTCAAAATAAGCGAAAAGAAGTTTTCGATTTTCTAAACTTGGATTAATTTGTTTACCGGAATTGCGAATTCCTAAATGCCCAACACTACCTTCATCACATTGATTTCAATAATCTCTATTACATGAAAGATCTCTTTTCATCACAGGCTACAAACTATCAACGTTTCCGTCCGGGCTATCCGGATTTTCTAGTTGAGTATTTATGCTCCTTACTTCAACAAACCGATCAAGTTTGGGATTGTGGAACAGGTAATGGCCAATTAGCCGGCATGCTTGCCGAGCGATTTGAAAGGGTATATGCCACCGACATCAGCGAAAACCAATTACAACAAGCTATTCAAAAGGAAAATATAGTTTATAGTATTCAAGCTGCGGAAAAAACAAATTTTGAAAGTGATCAATTTAATGCAATCACGGTGGCGCAAGCTATTCATTGGTTTCAATTTGATACGTTCTATAAGGAAGTAACACGAACGATTAAAAACGAAGGCATACTTCTTGTTACCGGTTATGGCACGCTAACCATAAATAAGAACATCGATTATTTACTGCATGAATTTCACGAAGAAACCCTTAAAGATTATTGGGAGCCCGAACGACGTTATGTAGATGACCACTACCAAAGTATTCCTTTCCCGTTTAAAGAAATACAAGCCCCAAACTTTAAGAATATTTTTAATTGGACTTTGAAGGATTTGGAAGGGTATATTAATACGTGGTCTGCAGTGACCAAATTCAAACAGCAACAAGGCTACAATCCGGTGCCAAAACTCCTAGAATCAATTCAAACAAATTGGGGGAATAACCCGGAACAAAAGGTAGAATTTCCATTGCTGTTGCGTGTTGGTCGAATACTGAAATAAAGCAAACTACCTAAATCGGTTTGATCAGAATTGTTCTCTTCAACGTAGTTTCAACATGAGCAAACGCACACCATAGTATGGAAGATTCTCATAGTAACCTAAACAAGTAATCAACTTCAAGTGGAATTCATTTACAAACTTCTTTACTAAATTTTAATCAACTCAGAAAAGTCACTCTAGGTTTTGAACCTACATTTGATGCTTGTATTTATGGACAACAACATTATTCAACCCTTCGAAATTTGTTCCTATGCTTGGGGAAACGGTTGCTCCGGAACCGTTATACAAGAAAATAACTTCATTTCCTTAAAACATGAAACCATGCCTCCGGGAAGTTCAGAACAAATGCACTGGCATGAACACGCTAAACAACTTTTTTATATTCTATCTGGGACCGCTACATTTATTATTCAGCAACAAACTATTCTTGTAGATGCTCAACAATCAATGCTAATTCATCCGAAGGAAAAACATCTCATAAAAAACGAGGGGAATACTTTACTTTCCTTTATTCTATTATCGGAGCCCTCTTCCAAAAATGATCGCTTTGAATAAATTATATTCCAACTATGAAATATTTACTCTTATTTACTTTTTGTTTTACCATCAGCACAGCATTCACGCAAGATCATGATGCTAAACGTATCACTGATAAAAATAAAACCTGTTCCGTCTTCCTTAAACATACCTTCAATGAAGATAGTATTTCTTGGAACGGGCCATGCAAAAATGGCTTAGCAGAAGGTAAAGGCAGTATGCTTGGCTATACCGAAGGCAAAGAAACCATGAAATACATCGGTGAAATGAAAAACGGATGGTTTCACGGACAAGGTGCATTTAGTTTTTGGGGCGACCGCAAACTGGAAGGTAATTTTTCGGATGGTGAACCTTTATTCTTAAACTCTACTTTACTTAAAAAACTAAAAAAGGAAATCATTGCAACGGTCGACTCGCAGCGTATTTACGATGGCGATAATAATAAGCAATCGGTCTATTACAACGCTCTCATACCAGAAACAAAAATTAACGGAGTGATTGTTTTATTGCCAGGCACTTGGGAAACAACAGAACATCTTCTGAGTAGCATGAAGGCATTTATTGAATTGGCCTATTCTAAAAATTATGCGGTACTTGTGCCATCTATCAATCAACATTTAACGCTAACACCCGCTATTCTAACTATTATGAATACTATGTTTCAACATGCTATAACAACATATAACCTTCCGAAAGATAAATTCGTACTCGGCGGATGGTCGATGGGAGGCATCTTTAGTATGCGCTATGCAGAATATGCCCAAGAAGATCCAAGCAAAACAGTAGTTATACCAAAAGCCATTTTCAATTGCGATGGGCCTTGTGATTTAGCAAGTGTCTATCAAAATTTCAAACGAAAATTGAATAAGAACCCAGGACAAAATGAACCTCAGTATGGCATAAAAGAACTTGAAACCTATTGCGGTGGTAGTCCGACTCAAGTACCCGATCAATACCGATTGTATTCTCCTTATGTGGTTGCCGGGGATGAAGGTGGCAATGCAAAATTTCTTTTACAAACTCCTATTCGAATTTATGGCGATGTAGATCCGATATGGTGGATGCAAAATCGCCATGTGGATATGTATGATATGAATGCCATCAATCAAACAGCTATGATTCAATGGCTCCTCGACCATGGCCATAAACAAGCTGAATTTATTAATGCATATCAAAAAGGAATTCGTTTGGAAGGGAATCGACATCCTCATTCCTGGAGTATAGTTGAACCGAACGATTGTATGCAGTGGATTGAAAAGTGCTTGAAATAATGAACAATGAATAGTGAACAATGAACAATGAATAATTACATTGTTTTTTGAATATAAGTTATTCATTCCTCTACTCATACTTTTTTCATTCTTATTGGTTCAAGCTAATTTTTCTAATCCCCTTTTCTCCTACTAGATTTTGCGCATAGCTGATTTTTATCATAGTTCAGAAATAACGTGTATCTAATTTTGCGTTTTATTTCTAGCGCATGAAATCATTATCTATTGGTGGCTTAAATATTGCTGTACCTATTATACAAGGCGGTATGGGCGTGGGTATTTCATTACATCGTTTATCGTCTGCTGTAGCTCATGAAGGAGGTGTAGGTGTGATTTCCTCTGCAGGGCTTGGCTTGCTTTATCGTCATCTTTCAAAAGATTATTTAGAAGCGAGCATTCTGGGTTTACGAGAAGAAATTCGAAAAGCGCGTGAAAAAACTTCAGGATGGATAGGCGTAAATATTATGGTTGCTCTATCAAATTTTGAAGATATGGTAAGAACTTCCATCGAAGAAAAAGTAGATATGATTATCTCCGGTGCCGGACTTCCGCTTGACCTTCCTAAATATTTGCAGAAAGATAGTGTTACCAAATTAATACCTATAGTTTCCTCTGGTCGTGCGGCCAAAATACTTTGCGATAAATGGAAAAACGGGTTTAACTACTTACCGGATGCCATTGTTGTTGAAGGCCCCAAAGCAGGCGGGCATCTCGGCTTTAAGGCAAATCAAATACAAGATGAAAAGTTTCAATTGGAAGAACTTATTCCAGAAGTAGTTAACGAAGTAGCGGCGTTTGAAAAAGAATACAATCAAGAAATACCGGTTATAGCAGCCGGTGGAATATATACCGGTGAAGATATTTATAACATGATTCAACTTGGTGCAAAAGGAGTTCAAATGGGAACTCAATTCGTAACCACGGAAGAATGTGATGCATCCGACGAATTCAAACAAACATACATAACAGCTAAAGAGGAGGATGTAGAAATTATTGTTAGTCCGGTTGGTATGCCCGGTCGTGCCATTCGGAATGAATTCTTAGATGCCGTTAAACGTGGCGATAAAAAACCAATTAACTGTCCGGTAAAATGTATTAAAACCTGTAATGTTGAAACTACGCCGTACTGCATTATCAATGCGCTCATGAACGCATACAAAGGCAAACTACAAGCAGGCTATGCTTTTGCCGGAAGTAATGCTTACCGTGCTACCCATATTCGAACGGTGCATGAAGTAATGACCCAATTACAAGAAGAGTATCAACGTGCTGAAGCTATGCACGCAATGACTACCGAAGAAATCTGTGTGTTATAATTCAAAAGAAGAAATCAAATAATTAAACCCTGCTTTTCATAGAAAATGTTTTGGAGAATTTTGCAATGAATGCTTGTTGCGCTACACGAGGTAGTTCCGGACTAACGCGTTGCAATGCGGTATTCAAATTAGGATTGTACACGATATACAAATCAGTTCCTTCCTTTGGATTATAGCGTATTCTAAAATTTGACCCGAAAGTTTTACTGCCATTATCATATTGTAATAAATAGTTGCAAGAAAGTTTACTATTCCAAGCATAATTCAATCGCATGGAAAGAAGATGGCTCACGTAAACCGCGTTACCTTGTAAACTATACGAATGCGGAAATTGAATATGATTATACTGATAGATCCCTTGCCAAGCCAGATGCTTATTAATGCTACCATTTACACTAAGCGAAGTGGCCACGCGATTACCGTTATAAAACTTATCGGTAGTAACGCCAAGTACGAAAGGGAGGCGAATATTCTTGGGTGATTCAAAAACGAGTTCATTACCATACATAGCATATAACTGAGCAGGAATAATTATATCATTAGAAATCTGCCAATCATACATTGGATTATCATGACTATACGGTGTTATTTTCGCTTGTAAATTCATGCCGTTTTTAAAATTCAACGATGGAACTAAAGTGTAAAAAGAACTTTCAAGATGGTAGTTACCCGAGTTACGCCATTTCATCATAGCCTGCAAACTAATATCCCACCAGTTTAATTTTTTTCGGTTTTTAATTTGCTTTGTAAAACTATGAGCCATATAGGCCATATCAAAAGCTCTATCTACATAAAAACCTGAAGCAGGATTGAAATGCTCGCCACTTTTCAAATAAGTTATAAAGTTACTATACCCAAAACTCACTTCTCTAAATACCGCAACATTGAGTAGTGTATTCTTATCGAGTAATTTCTTTTGTTCCAAATCCTTCGATGCACAAACATTTGCAGCAATACTCCACTTATTATCCAGTCGATGAAAATAATCGAACGCCACCGTTTGATTACGTAAATCCTTCGTATTAGTTGTCATTCTATTTGCGAAGAAAGCACTACAGTAACTTCCATTGCCATATAAATCCTTCCGAAGATGAAACACTCCAAAATTTTCAGCAGGCACTTGTACGTTCTTCAAACCTTGTGTTTGCATATTCAACATACCCAACTGCCATCCATGTTGCTTGCCGGTAATACGCGCACCACCCAAAATTGGAATAATAAAACCATTACCAATTCCTATATTTCGACTGTTAAATAAGCTAAAACCTCCCGGCATTAAAAAGTTCAAATAATCATTTGCTTCTAAAAAGAACTGCCGTTTCTCCGGAAGGTTCACATTAAATCGGGTAAAATTAATAATACGATTATCCGCCTCTGCTTGTGCAAAATCGGTATTCGCCGTTACATCAAGGGTGAAATTTTTACTCAAGCCAATTTTTGCATCAACACCCATATTACTAATGAGTTTATCGAGCACTTCCTTTTTGGAAAAGTAATTCCGGACTAAATAATCCTGTTGTGGTTTGTACGAATTAGATGCTGCATCTAAGGTTTGAACTTGGGTAAAATTACCTTTAACATACGGAATGATATAAATAGGTGTAATTGCCTTCAAGTCGCTAAAAATAATTTCCGCTTCCGAATTAACTCTATTGATTACATTGTTCAAGTTAGCAGGAAACTTAGGATAAACAACCGCTTCATTCGTACGAGGCATCTGTCGGAAAATTTTAAACCCCATGGTAACCACCTCTTGTTGTTTAAATCGCAAGGAAGAAAATGGAATTCGAAATTCCATTTCATACCCATCATTAACCACGGCTGTTTTAACGTCCCAAAAAGTATTATAATCCGGATTCATATCACTTCCGTTTTCCGTAATCTCTGCGTCAAAACGACTACCAGCCAAATTTGCATAAAAAATCAACGAGTGAAATTTATCATTATAGCTATCTATCATCACACCAATTGCATCTTCATTATTGTAGAATTTATCGCGTTGCAAATTGCTGATGAAGTACTTCCCGGTACTGTCGTACGCAGTAACCCCTACGTAGAAATACTGATCATCATATAACAATCGAAACGAGGTTCTTGATTGTGTAATTCCACCCGGTACCGGCTTCCCTTGCACAAATTCATTGTATTCCTCAGCGGTACGCCATGCTTGATCGTTACACTTACCATCGAACGTTATGGATGTAACTGTACGGCGAACTTTTATTGGCGCAACCAAATCATTTTGTGCTTGGGCATAAACTGTAAAAAATATCAAAATAGTTAAACCGAGGCATAACTTCTTCAAACAACATCGTTTCATACTTTCAAAAGTAGTAAGGCGTTTAACGCAAAATCATGATTGAAAAAAATAAGCAAGAATAGACAAGCTGTATTTTTCATTCGAAAGGCCATAACTTAATTTGCTCTAAGTAAAGATATTGCCAACCATACCTTTTTCTATTTTTTCGCATTACATTCATCCCATGAATTGTTTGCCATCCAAGCTACACCTTCAACTACAAACCGGATTAGATGAAAAAATCAATCAGCTTTTCGCCGCATACACCACGTGGTTTGTTGATCTGATATTTTATCAAATACCTTTCACCGATCAAATTAAAATACCTTGGGTGCTTCTCATGCTCTTTTTGGGTGCCCTCGCTTTTACAATTTATTTTAAAGGCATCAACCTTCGGCTATTTAAAACGGCTATTCGCATTGTGCGTGGCAAGTATGATCATCTCGAAGGCACAACACCATCGTTACAAGCAAATACAGTTCATACTACCGAAGAAGGAGATGTTGTTAACACCTTACGCAATGAAGCACAACAAGGTGAAGTTTCGAAATACCAAGCACTATCATCTGCCCTAGCTGGCACCCTCGGACTCGGTAACGTGGCCGGCGTAGCGGTTGCTGTAAGTATTGGTGGTGCCGGCGCAACCTTTTGGATGGTTGTTTCCGGCTTATTAGCTATGGCCTCCAAATTTGTTGAATGTACCTTGGGCGTAAAATACCGTGATATTCATAAAGGCGGTGTAGTGTATGGTGGCCCTATGTTCTACCTTCAACGTGGCTTTGCTGAAAAAGGATGGTTGAAAACCGGACGTTTTTTAGCCATCAGTTTTGCTATACTCTGCGTGGGTGGTTCCTTAGGTGGCGGTAATATGTTTCAAGCAAATCAAGCGTTTAAAATGGTAGAATTTATTACCGGTGCAAACGAGAGTTTCTTACATCAACGTGGATGGCTCTTCGGTATTATTCTTGCTATCTTAGTAGGTATCGTTATTATCGGTGGTATTAAAAAAATTGCTAACGTGGCCGATAAATTAGTACCCTTCATGGTAGTCATTTACATCATCGCATCCTTATCCGTTATTATCATTTTCTATAAAAATATTCCACACGCACTCTACGAAATTTTTCATGGAGCTTTTACCGCAAGCGGTATCGCCGGAGGCGTCATGGGCTCTATGATTCAAGGTTTCAAGCGCGCCAGTTTCTCCAATGAAGCCGGTATCGGTTCTGCTTCCATAGCCCACTCCACCGCCAAAACAAATTACCCCGCCAGTGAAGGATTAGTTTCACTACTTGAACCTTTTATTGATACCGTTGTGGTTTGTACTATGACAGCCTTAGTTATTGTAATCAGCAATCAATTACAAGGCAGCAATGCAACATCGTTTGAAGATGGCGTTTTACTAACATCACGAGCCTTTCAGCAAGGTATCAGTTGGTTTCCTTACGTACTAACCTTATCGGTTTGTTTGTTCGCGTTCTGTACGCTCATATCGTGGTCGTATTACGGTGTTCAAGCTTGGGCTTATTTATTCGGACGAAGTAAGCTTTCTGAAAATACCTTCAAATTTATTTTTTGTTTGTGCATCGTTATTGGCTCCGCCGCCAGCTTTGGTGCCGTGTGCGATTTTTCCGATGCGATGATATTTGGCATGATGGTGCCTAATATGATTGGTTTATTTGTGCTCGCTCCGCAGGTTAAACAAGAACTACAACGATATTTGCAACGAATTAAAGAAGGCTAATTATGCAACGTATCGGAAAAATAGTAGCAGCACACGGAATAAAAGGCGATGTATTGATAAGCCATGACGTGTTACCACCATTGAAACTCGATCAATGGGATTGTATGCTTATCGAATTGAACCCAGGAAGCTTCATTCCATTCTTCATCGAATCTATCAGCGAAACTACCGAAACCGAACTTCTCTGTAAATTCGAAGAAATTGAACACCGAGAAGCTACCAAAACCATTCTCAACAAAACAGTTTATACCTCTATTAATTATACCATCAAAACCTCGCACGACGAAGGTTTCGCGCAATATCTCGGCTATACTATTCATCAGAATAACCAAAACCTTGGCCCCATTAACGATATCCTCGAAGGCGGCGCGCAATTACTTTTTCAACTTAACCATAATAACCACGAAGTACTTATTCCTGCCATCCCAGAATTTATTCTTTCCACCGACCCCATCAAAAAAATTATTTATATGCAACTACCCGATGGTTTGCTTGATTTGTAAATTCACTACTATTTTTTTGGGCGCACCCTTCGGGCCGGGCTTTTCGCTACAAGTCCGCACTCCTCGTGCCTCGTCGTTGCGTGCTTTTCGCTACAATCCCTTGCGCTGCATAACCGAAACTAACTTCAAAAATAACCTAGCTTACGAGAATAAATAGTTTACATCTTCCTTCGAAAGTTGCTTGATCATCGTACTATCATCACTCACGATATCCTTAACTAAGGAATTCTTTCGTTCCTTCAACACCATAATCTTTTCTTCAACCGTATCCTTACAAATTAAACGATACGCAAAAATATTTTTTGTTTGTCCGATACGATGCGTTCGATCAATGGCTTGCTGCTCAACCGCTGGGTTCCACCACGGATCAACCAAATACACATAATCTGCTGAGGTTAAGTTCAACCCCATTCCTCCGGCTTTTAACGAAATTAAAAACACACGACAATCATCGTTCTCCTGAAATTCTTTAATGGCTGTTTCACGTTGTTGTGCCGTATAACTTCCATCAAAATATTGAAACGGTATATTCTCTTCTTTCAATTTTTTACGTATCAAATCAAGCATACCTAAGAACTGTGAAAATACTAAGGCTTTATGATTCCCCATATTCTCTTGAAGCTCACGCACTAACTCCTCTAACTTAATACTATGATTTTCTAGTTTCACTTCATCTTTTAGTATTGCCGGCGAATCACAGATTTGTCGAAGTTTCATTAAACCTTGCAAAATTGCAAACTGCGAGCGCTCAATACCCATACTATCAATAGTTCCTAAAATTTGCGAGCGGTATCTATTCTTATACAACTCGTAAATATTTCGTTGTTCTTTACCCATTTCGCAGTACAACGTAATTTCTGTTTTCTCCGGTAAATCTTTCGCAACTTGTTCTTTAGTTCGTCGTAATAAAAAAGGGTAAATCAACTTACGTAGATGTTGTTTCGTTTCAACATCCTGAAACTTATCTACCGGTTTAGCAAATTGCTCTTTAAAAAACTCCTTCGCACCAAGCATCCCCGGATTAAGAAAATTCATTTGCGAATACATATCGAAGGTATTATTCTGCATCGGCGTACCGCTTAACGCAATACGATTCTTTGTATTTAAAATTTGTGCCGCCTTAGCAATTTTACTCACCGGATTTTTTATCGTTTGCGATTCATCCAATACCGTGTAATCAAATGTTATTCTGTTCAACATATCAATATCACTACGTAATGTGCCGTAGGTAGAAATGATAATGTTATACGATTCTAGTTCTTTGCTTTGTGTTGTACGCGCCGGACCGTGATGTATCAAATAGGTTAAGTCGGGCGTAAACTTCTGTATCTCTTTTTCCCAGTTAAATATCAACGTAGTCGGACAAACCACAATAGCCTTAAGCACGCCTTCCTGAACATTTTTAAGATATTGCAAGAAGGTTAAGGTTTGAATAGTTTTACCAAGCCCCATATCATCCGCTAATAATCCACCCCATTTCACTTTGTGTAAATACGCTAACCATTGAAAACCTGCTACTTGATATGGACGTAAGGTTGCTTGCAACTGTTCCGGAATATCTATTTGATAAAACGTTTCATGATTTTCTTGTAACAAATTACGTTTCTTCTCGCTTAATTCTTCCTGCACCGCTTCATCGTCAATCAAATCGTACAACTCATCAATAACTGTAAAATTATATTTACTTACTTTCAGTTTTTGTCCGAAACCATCCGACATTTTAAACAACAACGAAAATTTCTGCAACCACTCTTCCGGAAGCAAGCCATACGTACCGTCACCCAATGGTACATAATTTTGTTTAGAAGCCAGAGCCGATTTAATATCACCTAAGCTAGCTTTTTGTCCGTCAAAATCAACCTCTATTTCAGTATCAAACCAATCCAATTGCGAGGCAATATGTACTTTGGTGTTTGGTTTCGCTTTATTGATTCGAAATTGTTGAAGATGCTCGTAACCAAACAACGGTATCTTTTCTTCTTTCACCAGTTCGAAGAATTGAAAGAACCAATTCTTCTGAAGTGCATACTTTGAATGTAAAGCGAAATGGCCTTCCATTTCAGGCTTTCGCATATGAGGATGAAGTTGTTGCACAAACGACATAAAGCTTTTTTCTTTCGCCTTATCTCGTTTGATTATTTGAATTCGTCCATCAACCTGACTGGTAATACTATTTTCTTCACTCCAATAAACCACGCTTTCGTTATAGGTAAATGCAGGTTTCAATACAAAATAAGAACCTTGCTCACTTAAATGAATACTCACTACAGGTTCAATATCCTGAACATGTTCTACCAGTTCGCTTTCAAAATTAGAATCATAAATTTTACTTAATTCCAAAAACTGATTCTTCAAAAATGCATCCCATTGGCTATTGGATACAAACTTATTTTTATTAAGAATGCTGAGATTATAGCTATCTATGAACTTAGTAGTAAGAAATAATTTGTCGTTCTGAAGAAATAAAATATTGCTCACCAAATCATTTTCTTCCGGAGAAAGTACTTTATCATCAATTTGAAGTTTCACACCAATGCGAACACCATCCTCACCACGTTGCACATCTAAAATCGGAAAGATATGATGATGAACGTACTGAACAGGTTTCAAGCTACTCGTTTTGTACGGCAAGCCTTGTTCTAATAAATAAAGTGGATTCTTATCACCTAAACCATTAAATAATTTAAGTAATTTAGGGTGAAGATATTCGTACAACAACAACTTCGTATCATCCGTCCATTCTTCTTGATGAATCATATTTCCCCAAAGTTCACCAAAGGGAGAATTTTTGGTGATATACTTCTCAATATCTGCTTTCTGCAATCTTCTGGCCATACCAATCAGATCTCGGTCTTCTACCGGATAATCTTCCGGGTTCACATATTTGCTCACATCCACTTTGCTGATTGTTCCGGCAAATTGAATGTTATGATCTGCCAATTCACCTTCAATCAGATCGATAGCGAAATGCGGATAATCTTTTTCTTGTAAATTAATTACGATGCCTAAACGTTTATTAAAATCAGTTTTGGTTACAACGTTCGATACCTTATACGACGGCACTGCCGCAGGCGTTGTGCCAACCTTTTTAATACTTGTATCAAGTACTTTCAAAAATGGTTTTCCATCCTGATAGTAAAATTCAAACTTACCTGTAAGGTCATCTTGCAGCGAATAGCCATATAAACTCAGCAGTTTATTTTTCTGACTTTCCCAATTTCGGATGGTATCAAAATAATTTTCGCCGTATTGATTTAAAAGTTTAATAAATACGGCCGATTTGTGTTTACATAAAGGATGTCGATGCTCATCGCAACCACAGGAAGTATCAAAACTCTTATCGTCGTTGCGTTTCAATTTCACTTTAAACTCCTGATCATCAACATGCAATACAGCTTCTACAATTTCATTTTCAGCACGTGTAATTTCTATTTTGTTATGCTTGATAATTTTCTCTGCTTCTTCAAACAATTTATTAGAGGTAAATAATCGAATCGATTTCAACTCGATACTCTTCATGCGTATAACCGTGTGTATTTGATTGAAGCTGGCTTGCGATGTATCTAAAGCCTGGTTCTCAATCAAATCGTTTAATTGAAATAATGCAGCCACCTCATGCCTTCAAATTTCACCCATGTTATACGGGCACTGACAGCGCGCTTGAATGGTATTCGCCTGTTGATATTTAGAAACAGTTACGGTATATTGATTATAATATTGATCGTTCCGAACTTTGAACACGAGTTGATTACTCAACTCCTCTTTTCGAAGCAATTTCACACCGCCTGTAAGAAAAATTTTCTTACCCCGACGAATCACTTCTTCTGAACCAAAATTGTAAATGTGTTTTACAATATGCGACATGTTTTCTTTGCCCGTTTTGAAAAAGGCTATCGGCGAAGGTAAGGTATTTGGGTTATGTGTGCTTCAACGATTAAGGGGAACAAGATAAAACCAAGTTCCGCGCTAGGAACAAACTTGCCTATCCATTTCATTTACCTGAATCTGCTAACAAATTTCATACAGAACTTGTATCTTCCCACCATGAATAAAACACATCATCCAATTCTTAGCTTGCCTGTACTTGTAGCTGCCCTTGGATATTTTGTAGATATTTATGATCTCGTATTATTCAGTATCGTGCGCAAACAAAGTTTGCTTGATATTGGCATTCCGGAAAGTGGTTTAGAATCGAAGGGACTACTTCTTATCAATATTCAAATGATTGGCATGTTACTGGGCGGGTTGTTTTGGGGAATTTTAGGAGATAAAAAAGGACGATTGAAGGTTCTTTTTGGTTCTATCTTACTGTATTCCTTAGCTAATATTGCCAATGCCTATGTTCAAAATGTAGAAATGTATTGTGTGTTGCGTTTTATTGCCGGATTTGGTTTAGCCGGTGAGTTAGGTGCGGGCATTACGCTGGTATCCGAAATTATGCACAAAGAAAAACGTGGATGGTCTACCACGGTAATCGCTACGGTAGGTGTTTCAGGGGCTATTCTTGCCGGTATCTTAGGTACAGTTTATGAAATGCAATGGCATATACCGTATATCATTGGTGGTGCTTTGGGTTTGGCTTTATTATTTCTTCGATTCGGTGTGTTTGAATCAGGAATGTATCAGAACACAAAAAATACATCGGATAATCTTGGCAGTTTGAAGCTGCTCTTTTCACAAAAACTCCTTCGTAACAAATACTTGAAATGTATTTTAGTTGGTCTTCCTATTTGGTATACCATCGGAATATTGATTACGTTTAGTCCGGAATTAGGTAAGCTCATGGGTATTGAAGGAAAAATACGAAGCGGTTACGCCATTATGTTTTGTTATTCGGGTGTAACTCTTGGTGATTTGTTTACCGGACTTCTCAGTCAATGGATCCAAAGTCGCAGAAAAGTTCTTTTGTATTTCGTTGCGGCCACCTTGTTGATGGTAGTTGCCTATTTTTATTTTCCATACAAAAACGTTGAACAGTTTTATGCGCTTATGGTGTTACTTGGTTTTGCCGCAGGCTATTGGGCGGTGTTGATGGTGAGTACCGCCGAACAGTTTGGCACCAACATTCGTGCAACGGCAACCACATCTGTACCGAATTTTATTCGTGGTGCGCTTACACCAATTACCTTTTGTTATATTGGCATTCAAAGTCTAGGACTCGATAAACCCATGGCCGCTTTAGTAACCGGCATTATTTGTTGCAGTATTGCCTTAGTAGCATCATACTTCATGGAAGAAACGTATGCTAAAGAACTTGATTATGTTGAAACACCTGATGATCTTGAACTCCCAATGAGTAGTTCGAAATAAAGTCGAATTCATCTATGTCCATTGTAATTAAATCATTAGAAAGCGAAAGTATCAACCGCATATACGAGGCATTCAGTCGTGCGTTTGAAGATTATCCATTCCAATGGACCGAAGAAATGTTTGTACGGATGTTGCAGCGCAGAAATTTCAATCCTAATCTATCCTTTGGTGCGTATCAGGATAATCATTTAGTAAGTTTTATTCTCAACGGTATAGGTCGATTCCGTTTGAAAGCAACAGCCTACGATATCGGAACCGGAACCTTAGCCTCTTTTCGCGGTCAGGGTTTGGCCGGTCGCGTTTTTGAATTTGCTGTGCAACAACTCCAAACCATGAATATACACCAGTATCTACTGGAAGTACTTTGCTCTAACACACCGGCCCTATCGGTGTATCAAAAACAGGGCTTTGAAATTACAAGAACCTTTCATTGTTTTCTAAGTAAACAGAAAGAGTTGCCTTCGGTAGTGATTCAGGAAATAAATCCTGGCATTGAGGTAAAGGAAGTGCCTTTGGTGTTAGATGAAACCGTGTGGAACATGTTGTGTGCTGTTTACCCTTCGTGGCAAAATCATGTAATCAGTATTTGCAATCAACCGCAACGTTTCCGAACCTTAGCCTTAGTTGAACAAAACAAACTCCTTGGCTTAGGGGTTATAGAATTTCAAACGGGTGATATCCCCTTGTTCGCAATTCATCCTGATAAACGCAGACAAGGACTTGGAACTTATTTATTTCAGCAATTACAAAAACTCAACGAATCAGGCATTGTAAAGATGGTAAATGTAGATGCCTCCAACAAAGCCATACTGAACTTTATTGCCAAACTTGGGGTAGCTAAAAATGCGGAACAATTTGAAATGCTGAAAATTTTATAATCTTTCTCAGGTTGGCCCTAGTTTTAGCATTGATCTACTTCACCGGAATAGCTTAATTCTAGGCTAGTTATACCGTAAAATTTATAGAAGGAATTCCGTACGAAGAATTGCCAACCAGATGCCAATTAAACCGAAAAGCCTCATTTAGTTGCCTTTCAATAAAATCGACCTTCAACCTTCTAATTACGAATTGAATGTTTACTTTTGGGCAAATTTTAGACCCGATATTTTATGGCTGATGTAATCCGTATGCCCCTTTTAAGTGATACCATGACAGAAGGTAAAATTGCTCAGTGGAACAAAAAGGTAGGCGACAAGGTGAAGAGTGACGATTCGCTTGCTGATGTTGAAACAGATAAAGCAACCATGGAGGTTATACCGTATGTTGAAGGAACCTTACTTTATATTGGTGTTGAGGCTGGAAAGGCGGCAAAAGTGAACGATATCATAGCAATTATTGGAAAAGAAGGTGAAGATATTTCGTCATATTTACAGGATACGCCTCAACAACCTGCAAGTATAGCTTCGGATGCACCTGCTGCATCAGGGAGTGAAACATCAAAACCTACCATTGAAATACCGAAGGAATTAACGGTTATACGCATGCCATTGCTCAGCGATACAATGACTTCTGGTAAAATTGTTGCTTGGAACAAACAAGTGGGTGATCGTGTTAAGGCTGATGACGCGTTAGCCGATGTTGAAACCGACAAAGCGACCATGGAGGTGGTTGGATATGCGGAAGGTACACTACTCTATCAGGGAATACCTGCTGGAGAATCGGCAAAGGTAAATGATGTTATTGCCGTTATTGGTAAAGAAGGATTTGATGTTACGCCATATCTTGGTGCATTAAAGTCAAATACCTCACCGGCATCATCTAATTCTGAAAAATCAGCCCCAGCAACAACAACGAATAATCAGACAACAAAAACAGCTAACGTTGCTAACAATGCTGAACAAGACGGGCGAATTAAAGCGTCACCTTTAGCACGTTCTATAGCCCAAGCAAAGGGTATCGATTTGAAAGCCATTCTGGGCAGCGGCGATAATGGTCGTATTGTAAAACGTGATTTGGATAACCCGCAAGTAATAGCGGCAACACCAACCGCAACTGCAACTTCTGCACCGCTTGTTGCATCTTTCCAAGCAGGTACGGAAGGCCATACGGACATTCCGGTTACACAAATGCGTAAAATAATAGCCCAACGTTTATCAGATAGTAATTTCTCAGCACCGCATTTCTTTTTGAAAACATCGGTGGTTATGGATAAACTGATGGAAGCAAGAAAAGATATTAACGTAATTAGTCCGGTTAAAATTTCCATCAATGATATGATGATAAAAGCCTGTGCTTTGGCCCTAGCTTCAAATCCGGAAGTAAATAGCAGTTGGATGGGCGATTTCATCCGTCAAAATCATCATATTCATATTGGCTCTGCCATCGCCTTACCGGAAGGATTAATTGTTCCGGTTATCCGATTTGCGAATCAAAAATCATTGGCTCAAATTGCTAGTGATGCCAATGCCTTGTACGATAAGGCAAGAAACAAAAAAATTCAACCTCAGGAATTTACAGGTAACACGTTCACCATTTCTAATTTAGGCATGATGGATATTGACGAGTTTACTGCCATTATCAATCCACCGGATGCCTGTATTTTGGCGGTAGGTAAAATAGCCCCTACTCCGGTTGTAGAAAATGGCGCGGTGGTTATTCGTAATATCCTAAAGCTCACACTAAGCTGCGATCATCGGGTGGTAGATGGCGCGGTGGGTGCTAAATTCTTACAAACCTTGAAAGGTTATCTAGAAAATCCTATCTCCATGTTGGTTTAAATCAACAAATTCTTGGCTTTTCTAAATCAAACATTACATTCCTTTCACAATTCAAAAGGATGATTTCCTATTGAATGAAATAAATTTGAGGTTTCGTAAATCGAAGTCCTCTTCATGAAGAATTTATTACTTATCCTATTTTTATTGCCATTTACGCTTGTCGCTCAAAAAGCCACCGTGAAAGGAATTGTTTTTGATGACGACAAGAACCAACCGCTCGATTTGGCGACTATCGTTTTAAAGAAAACGGGAACAACAGCAGTTTATAAAGGCACAAAATCAGGGGAGACCGGAAGTTTTGAACTCAAAGATATTGCTTATGGTGCCTATACCATTACAGTAAGTGCTATTGGTAAAAATCCAAAGGAGTTTGAAAATTTCAATATTCAAACCAGTGTACTTGACCTTGGCATGATACGTTTAAAATCGAATGCCAAACAATTAAAGGATGTTACGGTAGTGGCTGAAAAGAAAGACATAGAGATTAGTGCAGATAAGAAAACATTTAATGTAGAAAAAAACGCAACCAGTGCCGGTGGTACAGCTGCCGATGTACTACGAAATGTTCCTTCTGTAAATGTTGATATGGATGGCAATGTTAGTTTACGTGGAAAGAGTAACATAACTATTTTGGTTGATGGGAAACAAAATTCCATGTTTGAAAATGATCCGGTAACGGCCTTGCAGGCGATGCCGGCCTCAAGTATTGAAAGCATAGAGGTAATTACAAACCCTTCGTCGAAATATGATGCGCAAGGAATGAATGGTATCATCAATATCATCCTGAAAAAAGATCGAAAATCAGGTTATAATGGCATGCTTACGATCGGTGCCGGTGTTCCATTTCGCTTAAATGGCGGCATAAATATGAATGCGAATGTTAAAAAGTGGAATTTCTTTTTAAATGCGAATGGTAGAACCTCAAGAACTTGGGAAGAAACAACGTCCGATCGTAGTAATTACACGAACAACCTTACTTTTTCTTCTCATACTCGAAATGAACGGCGACCATTAAATGGTTTTGTTAATGCCGGCTTCGATTATACGTTCAATAAGAAAAACAAAATTACCTTCTCCCAAAATTTGTTTAATGCCGCCATGCAAGGCGATAGCAAAACAACTATTGAAACAGAATACAATTTTGAAACACCTATTTCAAGCACTACACGATTAAATAAATATACAGGACGACCGTTTAGTCCTACCAGTAATTTACAATACAAACACTTCTTTAAAAACCCTAAAGAGGAATTAAATCTTGAATTGAACTTTAGCAAAACAAGATATATCCGAAGTAGTACTTTTCAAACACGTGTTTATGATTCACTTCAAAATCTAGTGTCTGGTTTCGATCAAAACAATCCCGTTCGCGGTGGTAACACCAATGGTACATTTCAAGTTGATTACACCAAACCGCTTTGGAAAAACGGGCGAATCGATCTTGGTTTCAAAAACTATGTTATTAAATTTAAAACAGAAAATCAACCCACTAAGCAATTTTTGAACGAACCGGAATACGCTGAACCGCTTCTTAAAAATAAATTTAAGTACACGCAACAAGTGCATAGTATTTATTCTAATGTAGCTAATCAGTATGGAAACACTGGAATTCAGGTAGGTCTTCGTGCCGAATTATTTGCTTATGATGGCTTTGCTTATCAGTATAATTTAGGTGCCAAGGATAACTACATTAGTTTATTCCCAACGGCTTTTCTCTCTCAAAAAATTTCAAGTAAAGAAGACATCACGCTAAACTATGCTCGCCGTGTAAATCGTCCGAATTTCTTTCAACTCATTCCCTTTCTTGATGTCACCAACCCACAGGATACCAGTCAGGGTAACCCCGAACTACGTCCGGAATTTATTCACGCTGTAGAACTCGGTTATGCCAATCAGTATAATAAACAATCAACCTTTATTGCGTCGGCGTATTATCAGTACACCGAAAACTTAATTCAGCGCTATCGACGATTTAATGCAGACGGAACCACTTACTCGCAAAATAGAAATTTAAGTTCGGCCTATACCTATGGCTTGGAGGTTACGAATAAAACCAATATTCTTTCCTGGTGGGATGCAACCGTAAATATTAATGTATTCCGGAATATTCTACAAGGTTCTAATGTAGATCAATCATTGAATCGAAGCGGGTTTGGTGGATTTGGTAAACTCAATACCAGTTGGCGATTAAAACAAGATGTTTCCATTCAACTTACTGGAAACTATTTTGCCCAAACGGTTTTTGCCCAAGGTTATGTAAAACCATACGGCAACGTTGATCTTGCAGTAAAGAAATCTTTATTTAAAAAAATGCTAACGGTAACATTGAATGCAAATGATATCTTCAATACGATTCAAACAAATACCATCTATAACCTCTATCCTGAATACAATCAAAATGTGTTACGTAAGAATTTAACCCGAACTTTTGGCGTGAATCTTCAAATGCGAATTGCCAGTAAGAGTATGCGAAATAGTGAGGTGCCAAAAGCTCGTCAGGTTAAAAAAGAAAAAGAGAAGGAAGCAAAAAGTAGAGATGAAAACCTTAAAAAAGATGATGGTGGCGATGATATGAATAATGGTGGTGGAAATGGTGGAGAACGAAAATAACCTTAACTAGTTTAAATCTAAAAGTTCGATAACAACATTTAATTGACGGTTTGTTATCTCTTGAAACCTCTATTTTTGCGTAAATTTTTTTTATGCCATTAATAGAATGTGTTCCGAATTTTAGTGAGGGAGTTAACCTCGAAATCATTGAACAAATAACTCGTGAAATTGAATCCGTAGAAGGTGTAAAATTATTAGATGTTGATCCGGGTAAAGCCACAAACCGCACTGTGGTTACCTTCGTTGGAGAACCTCAACCTGTAATCGATGCGGCCTTTCTTGCCATTAAAAAAGCTTCTGAATTAATCGACATGAGCACGCATAAAGGAGAGCACCCACGTATGGGCGCTACCGATGTTTGTCCGCTTATACCGATTAGCGATATTACCATGGAGGAAACGGTTGTTTACGCAAAAAAATTAGCGGAACGAGTAGGCAACTTTTTGCATATTCCGGTTTATTTATATGAAAGTGCAGCTTCGAAAGAAGAACGTAAAAATCTGGCAACCATTCGAGCCGGTGAATATGAAGGGTTAGCAGATAAATTGAAAGATCCTCAATGGACTCCAGATTATGGCCCTGCTACCTTCAATGCCAAAAGTGGAGCTACTGTTATTGGAGCACGTGATTTTTTAGTAGCCTACAATGTGAATTTGAACACAACGTCTACCCGAAGAGCTAATAGTGTAGCTTTTGATTTACGCGAGAATGGTAGAGTGAAAGAAGAAAACGGTAAAAAAGTACTGGATGCTAACGGACAAGAAGTACGCGAACCTGGTTTATTGAAAAGTGTAAAAGCTATAGGTTGGTTTATAGAAGAATATGGCATTGCGCAAATTTCAATGAACCTAACCAATATTTCTATTACCCCTTTACACATTGCCTTTGATATGGCAGTGGAACGTGCGCATGCACGTGGCATGCGTGTTACAGGTTCTGAATTAGTTGGATTAGTGCCATTGAAAAGCATGTTAGATGCCGGGAAATATTTTCTGGAAAAGCAACGTCGAAGTACCGGTATTAGTGAGGCTGAATTGATTCGAATAGCGGTAAAAAGTATGGGACTAGATGAATTAACGCCGTTCGATCCTCAGAAAAAAATAATTGAATATGTGCTACAAAACCAGACAACTAAAAAACTGGTTGATATGAATTTAACCGCATTCGCGAATGAAACCGCCAGCGAAAGTCCTGCCCCCGGAGGAGGAAGTATTGCAGCCTATATGGGTGCCTTAGGTGCGAGTTTAGGAACGATGGTTGCAAATCTAAGTAGTCATAAAAAAGGCTGGGATGATCAGTGGAAATATTTCAGTGATTGGGCTGAAAAAGGACAGCAATTAAAAGATGAATTGTTGAAATTGGTAGATGAAGATACCGCCTCGTTTAATAAAATAATGGAAGCCTTTGGATTACCTAAAGGTAGTGAGGAAGAGAAAGCACAACGCAGTGCAGCTATTCAAGCAGCCACCTTGTATGCAACACAAGTGCCGTTACGAACTATGCAAACTACATTTAACGTGTTTGAAATCTGTGAGGCGATGGTTGAAAAAGGAAATCCAAATAGTGTTACTGATGCAGCGGTTGGCGCCCTCTGCGCTCGTAGTGCCGTGTATGGCGCCTATTTAAATGTTTGTATCAACGCATCGGGGTTGAAAGATAAAACAATAGCCGACCAATTAATTGCAGAAGCAACAAGTTTATTAGAAGCATCTCTTGATAAGGAGAAAGAAATATTAGCGCTTACTAAAACGAAGATGTAAGGTATAAAAAACGAAATTATTGGGGTAAATACGTCGCGATAAATAATGGAGTAATTGGTCTTACTTTTTCTTTTCTGCTTTTAAAACCATTTCATTAAACTCAAGCGCTTTTTCAACCCAGAAGTCTAGATCACTTTCGTTATCAAATCCCTCTGGAGAAATAAAAAGGAAGCCACGAAAAACTTTTCCTGTAAAGTCCATTTCTCAGCTTCCTCCTGATTTGTTACCTGTTTTAGGAGAAATTATTTTATGGTCAGACAAGTATTTAAAAATAAGTCCTCAAGCAAAAGAGTTTGCAAAAATGCTCAAAAAAAATAAGGAAAAAGTTCTTGAACAAATGATGAGCAATTTAAAAAAGTAACGTTTCATATTTTAAATTTTCTTCATAACGCATACTATAAATTCTCCAAAAAATAAATCAACTTCAATCGTTGTTCCTTTGAAAGTTTCTTGAATTGATCTTTACTGTGCTGCCCTTCACCGCCATGCCATAAAATAGCTTCTTCTAAATTTCTTGCTCGTCCATCATGTAAAAAATTGGAGTGCCCATTCACTCGTTTCGCTAAACCGATTCCCCATAAGGGTGCTGTACGCCATTCAAATCCATTGGCATCGAAATCACTTCGATAATCCGCTAACCCCTCACCCATTTCGTGCAACAACAAATCAGTAAAAGGTTTAATTTTCTGATTGCTTATTGCCGGAAAAGATACGTCAACTTGGGTTACGTAATTTTCAACATGACAAGCATTGCAACCAACTTGATTGAATAAGGAATAACCCGATTTGAAGGCGGAAGTATTTACCTTTCGAGCCGCTGGCACTGCCAAACTTCGTATGTAAAATGCTACAGCTTGCAAAAGACTATCACTTACTTCAACCTCATCATTTCGACCGTCATACTGAACTTGATTCAAACAATTTTCCTTCGGAAAGATAAAGTTGGTAATACCCATATCTTCATTGTATGCACCAGCCACTTGTTGCAATAAATCGGGCTGATTGGCCTTCCAACCGAAACGACCTAATTGCTTTTGCTTTGTTCGAACATTCCATACATAGTTTGGTTTACCGGAAATACCATCTGCATTCTGATCATGGATATCTGCATTGGCAAGCAAAGCTTCTTCCGGTATCGCTTGCAGTAGTCCTAACCCAAATACAGGTGAAGCAATACGAGGCGAAACTAACGCATTGGGCAATACTGTATAGCTATTCGTAAACGTGTACTTAGGTTTCTGAAGCGTTACAATTTCACCATCGGCATACGTTTCCTGAAGACTTTCGAATTGTATTGCAACATCTGCTTCTTTTAGAGATCCTTGAATTGCTTTGTTTTGAAGCTGCCCGCCAAACAAAGGTATCGGTAATGGTTCACCATGGGTTCCATTTCCGGCGATACTAAGTCGAAATAATAAGGAAGAGGGCGTTTCACCCGCAATAGAGGCCGTTCCACGACCATCACCCACATGACAACTCACACAACTTACATTATTGTACAGCGGCCCTAACCCTCCGTATTTGGGTGCGGGCGCCGAAACAAAAGCTTGTTCAAAAGTTATATCACCAATTTCATGAATACGCTCTTGCGATTCCGTCATATTATTAAAGCCATGCGAAAAAGCGCCCGAACCTTCATCAATAATTGTTTGTCCACCACCTAAAAGAAGAAAAGCATTCTCACTGAAATCAACGAATGATTTTTTGTTGCACGCCAGCATAAATAAATTACAGCATACAAAACCTAAAAACCAGACGCTCTTTTTCATAAGAATTTTTCGTTTCATCTTAATCGGCATATTGTTGTAAGTAAGGTATCAATTTAGAATCTAAAACAATCTTCAATTCATTGATAGCATCAATAGCATGCTGAACTTGCACAGGTTGGGTTAAAATTGCTTCTCCAAAAGGAACAGTAATAGCATTCAAGGCGGCAAGGGCATTTTGCTGAGCACCTAAGATTTCCAAATTCAATTGCGTGTTTTTAAACTTTACGATTTCATCCATACCCCGACCGTCTTTAGTAAAACTTCCTTGATACATGTGTAAAACGCCGTTCATATTATTTTTAAAATCCGTGATAGAATTTTTAGCAAACGGACTCTCCTCCATTTCCGGAGCTTGCAACAAAAACGGTTCTGCAATTTTGCCATTCGCTACTTCATCACAAATTCCAGCAATCGCCTCTGCAAGCTGCACGTATGCTGCTCTGCGCGAATTAAATTCGGTACTGCCGTTTCCTGCTAAAATCAGTTGATTGTTGTAAGCATTGGTAATCCAGGCATGAGAAAGCTCTGCACATAAATTATTCAGGTTAACCACCAAAGCTTTCAGATATAAATAATCCTTAGCTGTGAAGTCTTGAACAGTTTTAGTTCCATTCTTCCCCCATATAAGATATTCTATAGGATGAAAACCTTTCAACGCATCATCCAATCCATTCATTAAGCTCTCATCAAACACCGTGTTATTAGTCATTACACTATCAAGTGCAACAAAATCAACTGGCCAAGTATCAATTCTAGGATCAATGTTTAATGTGGCCACCGGACCGAATAACCAACTTTCTGTTTTCTCCCAAACCTGTCGCGTAGCAAGCCAATCCGTTCTAAGTAGTTCAAGGTTGTTCGCAGTGGGTGTGGCAATAAATGTTTCTACATCGGATTGAAATTGCGAAGTTTGAAGCGCCAATTCTTCATAACTGGTAACTATTACGGTATTAGCACTTGTTTTCAGTGCTTCTTCTTTAAGTGCATTAAAATCTTCGATTGGTTGCTCTTTTTTACAAGAAGCTACACAGCATAGTGTGATAACAAGTAGACCTAGATATTTCATTTTGATTTTGTGGTATTAATTAAGATTGAATTATTGTTTAAAGAAACTTCATATTGGATAAGAGGTTTTAGCGCTGGTTCTTGCAGAACATTCCCGTCAAAATCAAACCGACTGCCATGAGCACTGCAATGCATCGTTTCACCACTGAGGGTTACCGGAACTCCTTCATGGGTACACATCATTTGCAAGGCTTTAAATTCTCCTTCTTTTCTAATTAAAAGAATATTGAATTCAAGTTCCTTATTTTTAAGAATAAGCATATTGTCGTCTGCAATTTCAGCAAGGGGTACCGTTAAGGTACCGTCAACCAAACTGGCTTTATACTTTTTAGTTTTTGCATTGGCCACAACATCATGTATCGGAAGCATCATGCCTATGCAAAGCATACATCCTGCACGTATGAAATGTTTTCTATTCATGAGGTTAGAAATTATATGCAATTCCAAATCGCACCTGATGCTGTTGTGTATAGTAGGGCAATACTTGAGGAAACGGACTAACCACCAAACCTTCATTTCGTTGACCGGTGTTGGTGTACACATATTCTCCTTTAAGTGCTATACCATGAATAGGTTTATAGGTTAAACCCAGAAAAGTAATCTTCTGATTATTACTTTCATCCTTGATGCCATTGTATGGAATTCTAAAATTGGTGTTTACAAATTCCTGCCTGATATACGTCCACAACTTTTTAATTTTATGCTGATGTAAAACGTTATATGCAATTTCCAGATAAGCACCATAAAGTTTAGACGGTGTATTGTTCGCATAAACCGTATTTATATTTTCAGCGTTAAAAATAGACGTGTACGCACCTAATAGTTTTACTTGCCACTCCTTGGTTAAGTACTGAATATCCGCTTCGTTTATTAAAACCGGATTTGCATACATCCCTTTATTTAATCCTAAGCTATCGGCCACTCGAGGTTGAATACCCGTACTTCCTCCAAAATAATGCGATGTTTGGAAACGAAAATTGTTTTTGTAATAAAGTAAACTAAGGGTATGTCCAAGATTAACACCCCCGGGTACATAGCCCGATTGACGACCATCGCGGATACCTTCATTTAATGAAAATCCTTCTGAATTTAAGCCATTCTGAACCGTTGCAGCTATATATAAATTATCGAGTTGTTCTAGTTGACCGTAATAACCAACTCCAATTTCACGCCAAGTTGAAGGAATAATAATTGTTTCAACAACTGGGCGAAATACACTATTAAAGGTAGTAGAGAGATGATTTTCATTAATTATACCTAAACGAGGAATAAACAACCCGGCAACAACATAATGATTTGAATTCAAATTCATCTTTACAAAAGCCTGCTCCATGCCAATGCTAGCTTTCAACTTTGTTGAACTTACTACAGCATTTTCAATTTCCAATTCGGTAAAAAGAGAAAATTTCGTATTGAATTTATAACCTACGAAAAGAACGTTTCTGTTTAAACCAGCGTTAGCATTATGTTGCGTGGCATCATATTGATAGAAAGCTTCACCATAACCAGCGATGGCTGAACTTTTATCGCGTTTGATACCAGCTTGCAAAGAATCCTCGGCCGTAAGCACCTGGCCTGCTAATTCGTGAAATTGGAAACTACAGCAAAGTATTACGAATAAAACCCATGCACTTCGACAACCTGTAAAAATCATGGCCGCGAAAGTATATTGCAGCCTACGGCACCTGTTTGTGAAAAGAGGAATTTAATTTAAGAAATCAGGAAAAAGTAGTTATTAGCTTGTAAGTAGCGATTTTGCTTGTTCCGTGGGCGAAATTCCGAAGTAGTTTTTATACGCCTGACTAAAACTACTTAACGAAGAATAACCTACCTTATAAGCAATTTCCGTTATGTTGGCATTGCCATTTTGAAGCAGGTGTTTAGCCAATATCATTCTATTTTCCTGAATGAAATCAAAAATAGTTTGATCGAAAAACTCTTTAAAGCCTTTTTTAAGGTAACATTGATTGGTACCTACGTTGGTTGCTATGATTGGAATCGTTAAGTTAGTATCTAAATTTTCTAAAATAAATTTTTGAGCTTGTTGAATTTTGTCCTTGTCTTTTGGATTATTAATCACTGAGCAATTCTCGCAATTCAATTGAAAAATCAAACTGTTCTTTTGCGACTGGTACAGTAAAAAAAGAATATGACTTTCTAGAAACAACTTTCTATGCAAACCCGACAAATTGCAATTTATTATCTCTAACAATTTTGATTGTGTGTTACAACAAATTGCTTGTTTTTCAACAATAAAATCTAAGGTGTCATTGTATTTCTCTAAATAAGTTTTGGCTATTCTAATTTGAAATTGATAACTTGATGCCACCAGATCAAACAAACAATCATTGGCATGTAATCCATAAATCAAATGGATGTTGGTTTCATCTTCCTTCAACTCACAGAAAGAGCCGGTTATGCTTGCATTCACTTCATAGGAAAGATACATATACTCATTCACAAATTCCATCGCGGTAAAAATACACCGATTAGTACAATCAAATAAACGAAAAGCAGGCAGATTAACTATTGTAAAAGAAATCGAAAACCTAAAAACAGTCGCCGCGTTTGATTCGGGCCGTACACATAGGTAGGGTCGAAGGTTAAACCATACGGATTTTCAGGTGTTACTAACGCCTGACCGTTGCTGTCGAAGGTTACTTGTTTATCAAAGGGATCGTGTGATCGTGCAATGATGAAAGGATTTCCTTTATTCGGAGTCCAATTCAATAAGTTCTTGATACCTCCATAGCATTCCACTTGCTTACCATAACGTTTTGTAATTTGAATATTTTGAATGCTCCACCACGGACTATAAGCTGAACGAGGATCTAAGACACTCAAACGAGGTAAACGCATCGGACTATAAACATTACCCGTGTAGTTAAACATAATTCCGAATTTCTTGAGGTTATAGCTAAAGTTCCACACAGCTGTAAATCGTTCAGAAAACAATTGTCGTTGCTTTACCTGTTGTTCTGTGTTTGTAACATCCATAAACGTGCCTCCGAGTTGACCTTTGAGAGTTGATTTGAAATCAACATCGATATTCAAACTTATACCTTTTGAAACCGCATAACCATGCACATTTTTATAAATAATTTGATTCGGATTAGATGTATAGTCTGCTACTATTTTATTTGTGAAATACGTATAAAAAAGAGAACCATCAAGCGTAATAAATAAACCCTTATCGGAGTATACCTTATTCACCACATTCAAATTTCCATTCCATGAGGTTTCCGGTTTTAGTTCCGATTCAAAAACAACTTGGCGAGCGCCGGTAAGTGCGGCATGATCTTCGGTAAAAACATTTGCCACGCGATAGCCATTTCCAAAACCCATTCGTACTGTTGTAAGTTGATTCTTCGAATTCCATTTATAGTTTAATCGCGGTGTAAAAATGCTTCCATGAACGGAATTAAAATCATAACGCATGCCTAACAGTAAAACCTGATTGTTACGGAATTTATATTCATGCTGCATAAATAATCCGGGCAAAAAAATTCTAGATGGGTTGTTCTTTTCAACCGAAGATTCAATCTTGCTTGTTGCCGCTGTATTATCATCATAGAAGGTAAACCTTAAAGCTGCTCCAAGCATAAAATCATGGTTACGAAACGATTTATTCCAGAGATATTGTCCGAATCCAATATATTGTTTAGCATTATAAAGGGTTTGTCCGTATGCACTTTGCTGATAATGGCCGTTCGCGCTAAATTGAAAGTTAACTGTTTCTTTTACCGGTAATTGATAGGTCCCAAACAATTCCCAACGTTTGGTTGTAATTTGTTCACCATAAATGCTATCCGTGCCATAAAAGTTTTTATTCCAGCGCATATCACCTCCCCATCTATTTTCCAGTAAACCTCTTCCGGCGACAGAAAAAATACGTTTTTGTTTTCGTTGAAAAGACCATTTGTTAAAGGCCGAAACGCGATGTTGAAGTGTTAAATCGGTAAACTGATCGTTGTTTCGATCGATTGGATTTTGATAATTAAAATAATTTATACCAAGTAGAGTTTGAGCCGATTTCAGTTGCTTCTTGGTAGCTAGATCTAAATTATATTCCGACCAAGAAGTTGCAAAAAAATCAACCGACCAGCGTGGTGCCTGTGTGGTTCGTTTTGTAATCACATTGATGAGCCCACCTACGGCCTCACTACCATATAAGGTGGAAGAAGGGCCCTTAATGATTTCCACACGATCGATCAAGGAAGGTGGAATACCAGATAAACCATACACCGTAGACAAGCCACTTACAATGGGCATCCCATCTATCATAACCATAGTAAAAGGACCTTCCAATCCATTAATATGAATATCCCCTGTGTTACACACGTTGCAATTGAGTTGCGGACGAACACCATTGATATGCTGCAAGGCATCGAAAATTGTGGGTGTCGGGTTACTTTTAAAAAATTTAGCGGTATACACCTCAACCGGTACAGGACTTTGTAATTTAGTAACCTCCTTCATTGTTGCAGATACAACAACCTCTTGCATGGCTACTTGCTTTGGCTCCAGAAGGAAAGTAAGCTCAAGGTTTTGATTCGATGTAAGCATAATGTTCTTCTCCACCGTGAGAAAACCTAATGCAGTAACCACTACAGTAAACTGTCCGTTCGGAATAGAGCGTATCAAAAAATGGCCGAGACTATCTGTTTTAGTTCCAAAACTTGTGCCTTGAAGTTGAATGGTTGCTAGTTCAACCGGAACTAGATTCGCTACTACACGCCCCTGAATAGTAGCCGCATGTATGGCAGTACTAAACGTAACCTGCAGTAAAACAATAAAAAAGCACTTCCACATGAGCGATAATATTTCCGTTAGGTAAATAGAATTAGTAAAACAAAAGTATATTGTTAGTGTCATCTAACAAAATAATTTAATTCATAAAAGAAAAATTCTATGGAAGAATTTATCTTCGTTTCGTGGTACATTCCTTAACTGAAGAAAATTACTTAAAGGCTATTTTATCTTTATCGAACGAAAATGGACAGGTTAACGTAAATCATTTATCGAAACATTTATCGATTAAAATGCCCACGGTTACCGCCATGATGAAAAAACTGCATTCCAAAAAATTGGTGCAGTATGAAGCCTACAAACCGCTAAAGCTAACCGACAAAGGGAAAAAAGTAGCTGCGCTGGTTGTTCGGAAACATCGTTTAACTGAAATGTTTCTAGTTGAAAAAATGGGTTTTGGCTGGGAAGAGGTACATGACATCGCAGAGCAAATTGAGCATATTCAATCTACCGAATTCTTTAATAAAATGGATGAACTACTTGGGTTTCCTAAGTTGGATCCACATGGTTCTCCGATTCCTGATAAACATGGGAAAATGGTTTGGAAGGAATATGCTAAACTTTCTGATTGTAAAAAAGGGGACCGTGTTAAACTAACCGCGGTAATTAACACCTCTGAAGATTTCCTCAAGCTACTGAATAATAAAGGACTTCACTTAGGTTCGGTATTAACCATTAAAGCTGTGGAGGCTTTTGATGGCTCCATGGTGGTGAGCTACGAAAAGCATACCTCCGAAACGCTCAGTCAGGTAGTGTGCGATCGCATTCGGGTTGAAATTATTTAATTCAAACCCTGCCCATCAAGAATCTGTGTAAACAACATGGGGTATGTTTCGCCTTTCAGGATGCCTAAAAAAGGAATCAAATCTAACCTTACCGTTAAAAAAACCCTGCTTGGCTATTTCAGTTTCATTGCTACTTAGCCTTTCCTATAGTCTAATACTAAGCCAAATCGAGTTTAAGAAGAGTAAAAGTCATTGATTATCAGTAGTATAGGTGCTTATTTCTTAAAATTTGGTTTCCATCAAGTACTAGTCATTGATAAATATTTTGTTAAATACACTACTATGTATTGCATAGTACTATTTAAACTCTACATTTGTGCTGTAAAATCAATTCACTATGTCGACCGCAATTAATACCGACAATATTCAGAGCCAGATGAAAAAGGGACTTCTGGAATATTGCATCCTTAGTATTATCGGGCGAGGTGAAGCTTATCCTAGTGATATTGCCGCCGAACTTAAAGAAGCCGGCATGCAAATTTTGGAAGGCACCCTCTACCCGCTTCTTACCCGACTCAAAAATTCAGGCTACTTAGATTACCGCTGGGTGGAAAGTACGGGTGGGCCGCCGAGAAAATACTTCACCATGACTGATTCAGGAAAAGAATTCTATCATCAATTAGATGCCACCTGGACTGAAATCAGTTCCGCTGTTCAAAAAATCATTCAAAAAAACCAATCCAACTAACACCTTAAAAGAAATATCATGGAAAAGATCATTCAAATCAATTACCAGAACAGAAATATCAGTATTGAAGAAAACGCGTACACCGAGTTTCAACAATATGAAGAAGAACTGAAAAATTATTTCAGTAAAGAGGAAAGCGGTGATGAAATCATGACCGACCTTAAAAACCGTATGGCGGAAATTTTAGAGGAAAAATTAAATGCCGGATCTGCTGCTATAACGCTCGAGGACATACAACAGTTGAAGGCAAACATAGGCAACCCATCCGATTTCGATCAGGATGAACATACCTCAACTTCATCCACAAATGAGGAAAGTACAAAACAAGCACCTTTTGAGAAAAAACGCCTTTTCCGAAATAAATTTAAAAATGAGCGTGTAATAGCCGGTGTTTGTAGCGGACTTGCGCATTACTTCTCTATTGATCCTATTGCCGTGCGTATCATTTTCGTGCTGGTTACTTTATTCAATATGGCATCCTTCTTTAGTTTCAATTTAGGTATTCTCACTTACATCATTTTATGGGTTGTGCTTCCGCAGGAATATGCTAAAAATAATATTTCTCACAAACTTTTCCGCAACTCAAAAGATAAAGTTGTAGCCGGTGTTTGCAGTGGTTTGGCTCAGTTCTTTAACCTTGAAACTTGGATTATACGAAGCATATTTTTAGTACCTCTTCTCATTCACATCTTCGCTTCGCATTCACCATTCAAATTTCATTTCTTAGGTACATCATTAGGCTCGTTAATGTTTGTTATCTACATCGTATTATGGATCATTACACCTATTGCAAAATCCTCTACCGACTTTATGCTTCTCAAAGGAGAACCCATTAATCTTTCCACCATTCAAAACCCCATATCCATGCAAACTGTAAACCGCGACGCTAAGTCGACCACCAATTCCTTTTTCAAATATTTCGCGTATCTATTAATCATTGTAGCCCTTATTGTATTCATTCCCACCTGTTTTGGTTTCCTCTTTGTAAGTTTTCTAACGTTTAATATAGCTAATGTAATTCTTCATACCGCCTTACTAAAAACACTAGGTTGGCTGGCTATAACACTCATTTTCGCTTTACCTATTTTAGCCGTTTTAACTTGGTTGATTCGAAAACTAGCCGGATTTAATCGCCCTAGCCCTGTATTACGCTCCATGTTTTTTATACTTTGGATTGTGGGTATTTTCTCGGGTCTGTTTGTAGCCGTATCCCTCATCAATAATATGAAAGCCTTTGTGAAGTCTGATAAAACATATAACCTCAATCCAACGTCCGACACCTTGTATGTGAAGCCTATCAATCCAACTACCACTACCTCGCAAAATGTATTTTTTGATGCTAGCAATTTCAACGATGTAATAAATGTTACTACCACCGATATTGATATCAAAGGAGTGGATTTGCGTTGTAAAGCATCCGGTGCAGATTCAGCATACATGGTTGTGCGCCGATATAGTTTTGGTAAAAATGCCGAAGATGCCAATCAAAATGCAGAGGTTTTCTCGTTTGAACCACGAATTGAAGGCAACACCATTTATCTTCCGAATAGCATTCATTTCCCAAAAAACCGGGCTTATCGCGGACAAAATGTTCGAGTTACCATTTATGTTCCTACCACTAAAACGGTTATCATTTCCGAAGATTTAAAAAAGCAACTTAAATACCGTTTCAATGCAAATAAAAGAGGATTCTATGTTTCAAGTCGCGATTTTGATGAAGATGATGATATGATACACTTCGGGAAACACAAAGGGTTCAATATTACTATTGATGAAGATGATGAGAATGATGATGTTATTCGCATGAAAGACAGAGAGAAAGCGGAAATTCAAGAAGAAATCAATGAAAATATTCAAGATGCTAATGTTGAACTAGAAGAAGCAAAACGCAATTTGGAAGATAGTAAGCGGGAAGCTCAACGCCAAATAGAGGATGCTCAAAAAGAATTAGATCGAGCCCAAAAAGAGGCACAACGCAAACTCGATGAAGCCAACAGAAAATTAGAATCTAAGAAATAGTCTTTTCTTTTAGTGTGTATACGCAAAGCCGGAGATAGCAATATCCCGGCTTTTGCTTTGTTAGGAATGGACGCCACACTTCATGGCATAGAATTTGACAAGAAAAGCGAAAAGGTTATGGCTAACCGCAATCGTTATGCGTTCATCATTCAGGATGAAAATGGGAAAGTACTATTTCAGGATCAAGAAAAATCTTCACGTGCTTTACTTTTCATTCAAAATTTAAGTGCCGGAATGTACCGTTTGATTCATTACTCTTCAAAGTCTATTTTAATGCAAACCTTCATAAAAAAACGCGGCTAACAATTTCATTTCCTCAAGGGCATTCGGGCTATATTTGCCGGAATATTTATGATGCACTTTCAACGAATTGTTTATTTAGTTCTTTTGCTTTTCCCTTCTATTGTTTATTCTCAAACGAAATACACTATTAGTGGCTATGTGAAGGATCAGAATAGTGGAGAAAATCTTCCGGCTGCTACAGTGAGTATACCTGAACTAAAAAAAGGTTTGAATACGAACGCCTATGGTTTTTTCTCGTTATCTGCTCCAACCGGTAAATACACCTTGAAGGTCACTTACCTTGGCTATGAAACCTATGCCAAAGAACTCGATTTAAAAGCCGATATTAAACTTACGATAGAATTAATTCCTAAATCACAAGTAGCAAAGGAAGTGGTTGTAAAAGCCAATGCGCGCCGAGATGAAAATGTGAAAGGAACCGAAATGGGCATGCACCAGCTGTCTATGGAGAATGTAAAAAAACTACCGGTTATAATGGGTGAAGTGGATGTTCTAAAAGCCCTTCAACTACTACCCGGAGTAAGTTCGGCTGGTGAAGGTATGAGTGGCTTTTATGTTCGTGGTGGCGGCCCCGATCAGAATTTAATTCTTTTAGATGATGCGGTGGTTTACAACACTGGACACCTATTTGGTTTCTTCTCTGTTTTTAACGGTGACGCCATTAAAAATGTAAATCTTATTAAAGGGGGTATGCCGGCTAACTACGGTGGACGATTATCGTCGGTAGTTGATGTTAGTATGAAAGAAGGTAATAACAAGAAATTTCAAGTTGATGGTGGTATCGGTTTAATAGCCTCACGCTTATCAATTCAAGGACCTATTCTTAAAAACAAAGCCTCGTTTATGGTCAGTGCTAGAAGAACATACGTGGACGCCTTAATAAAACCCTTCGTCAATAAAAGTAGTAGTGCAGCCGGTTCCGGCTATTATTTCTATGATCTTAATTCGAAAGTCAATTATATTGTTAATAAAAATAACCGTTTATACCTCAGTGGCTATTTCGGAAAAGATGTGTTCAAATTCAGAAGTAAAGAACGAACCTTTAAAGTAGATGTACCTTGGGGAAATTCTACCGCTACCCTTCGATGGAATCATGAATTTAACAACAAACTTTTCATGAATACAACCGCTATGTATAATGATTACAACTTTACTTTTCATGGTAACCAACAGAATATTGATGTTAAACTTTATTCGGGTATTAAGGATTGGACATTAAAAAACGACATCGACTATTATACCCGCTTTAATCATAATCTAAAATTCGGCGCTCAGTACACATATCACACCTTTACCCCAAGTACGGTTAGTGGCAAAGTAGATTCGGTTGAATTAGCTCCCGATCAAAGCTTCAGAAAATATGCGCACGAAATGGGTATTTATGTTTTGGATGAATTTGATTTGGGAAGTCGAATTAAAATTAATGCGGGGCTTCGTTATTCCGCATTTTTGCAAATTGGTCCGTATACACGATACACCTTTGACGCACAAGATAAAAAAGTAGATAGTGTAAGCTACCGTGCCGGCGAAATTGCCAAGGCTTACGGTGGTTTGGAACCTCGTTTCAATATTCGTTATACAATCAATCCGGTTACTTCGGTGAAGGCATCTATTGCCAAAACATTTCAGTACTTAAATTTAGTAACTAACAATGGCTCTACGCTGCCAACCGATATTTGGAGCCCGAGTTCCTATTTCGTTCGCCCTCAAAGAGCTTGGCAATATAGTGCTGGCATATTCAAAAATTTCTTAGATAATAAATTAGAAACATCTATTGAAGTGTATTATAAGGATATGCGTAATTTATTAGAATATCGTGAAGGTTATACACCGGATAATCTGCGTGACATTGATTATGATTTTGTTTTTGGAAGAGGTTATGCCTATGGCGCGGAATTCTTCTTTAATAAAACAAAAGGACGTTGGACAGGCTGGTTGGGTTATACGTTAAGTTGGACCTATCGTTACTTTAACGACTTAAATCAAGGAGAACGCTTTCTTTCAAAATTTGATCAACGGCATAATATTTCAATTACATCTACTTATGAGTTGAATAAGAAATGGACCGTTAGCGGAGTTTTCGTATTTGGATCCGGAAATCGCATTTCTATTCCAACGAGTTTATATGTAATTAATAATTCGCCGTATCAGAATTATGATAGACTCAATAACTATTCGCTGCCACCTTATCATCGTTTAGATTTCGGTGCGATTTATACACCAAAACCAGACAGTAAAAAGAAATGGAAAGGAAGTTGGACTTTTTCTATTTACAACGTGTACAGCAGACAGAACCCCTATTTTGTTTACTTAGATATGGAAGGCGGTTTGAATTCAACAAATGGTGTGAAGTTAGGTGTAAAACAAGTTTCAGTTTTTCCAATCATTCCGAGCATCACGTATAATTTCAAATTTCAATAGTCGTTTCTATAAAATTTAATCGCATTTAAACCTTCGATGTGATACGAAGCGAGTCCATTTTTTCTTCAAAGCACTACTCTGTAAAAAGGGAAGTTTACACGGTGCCCATCTTCTTTTAAAGCATCCCATATACTTTTTACTGTTACCAAAAATTTGCTCCATCAAAAAATCCTTTGGAATCACTAGAATATAAACCGAATTTATGTTTTAAATAACGCCGCAACATTTGCAAAAAAGGTACAAGTAAAGGTTACTGAAGTACCTTAACTTCCGGAATTTCCGAATTACATTTGCGAAAATTTTTTCATCATGAGTAACGGAATATTCGCATTACCTCAACCTATCAATGAAACGGTTCTGCAATTTGCGCCCGGTTCAAAAGAGAAAGCCGGTTTGAAAGCCGCATTAGCCAAAGCAAAAAAAACCAAAGCGGATATACCCATGTATATCGGTGGCGAAGAAATCAGAACAGGTAAGAAAGCTGAAATTCGTCCTCCACATGAAACCAAACATATTTTAGGTCATTTTCATCAAGGCGATGCAAGTCATGTTAAAAAAGCTATTGATGCCGCACTTAAAGCAAAAAAAGATTGGGAACACATGCCATGGATGCAACGTGCTTCCATTTTCTTGAAAGCTGCAGATTTGTTAGCTACCAAATACCGTTTTGAGATGTTAGCGGCTACTATGCTTGGTCAAAGTAAAAATCCATTTCAAGCAGAAATAGATAGTACCTGTGAGCTGATTGATTTTTTACGATTCAATGTGCACTTTTTAAATGAAATATATCAACAACAACCTATTAGCGGTGCCGGTATGCACAACCGCGTTGAGTACCGCGCGCTGGAAGGTTTCGTATTAGCTGTAACACCTTTCAACTTTACAGCAATCGGTGGCAATTTACCTACCTCAGCAGCGATGTGCGGTAATGTTGTTGTTTGGAAACCGGCGAATACACAAATTTATTCAGCCAGTTTATTCATGAAAATTTTAATGGAAGCAGGATTACCTGCCGGGGTTATTAATTTAGTTTATACCAGTGGCCCTGTTGTTGGTGATATTTGTTTTAACCATCGTGATTTTGCTGGTGTTCATTTCACCGGAAGTACGGGTGTGTTTCAAGGCATGTGGAAAACCATAGGCGAGAATATTGCCAAATACCGAAGTTACCCTCGCATCGTTGGCGAAACCGGAGGAAAAGATTTTGTTTTGGCCCATCCTACCGCTGATGTAGATGCGTTGGTTGCAGCCTTAGCACGTGGAGCGTTTGAGTTTCAAGGACAAAAATGTAGTGCTGCATCACGAGCTTATTTGCCCGATAATATTGCAGCCGAAGTAAAGAAAAAACTGGTAGCTGAAGTAAAAAGTATGAAGATGGGAAGCACGGAAGACTTCTCTAATTTTGTAAATGCGGTTATAGATGAGAAATCGTTTAACAGTATCAAACAATATATAGATGGTGCGAAAAAAGACAAGAGTTGTAAAATATTGGTTGGTGGAAAATGTGATGCCTCGAAAGGCTGGTTTATTGAACCAACTATCATAGAAACATCGGACCCCTATTACAAAACCATGTGTGAAGAAATCTTCGGACCCGTTTTAACCATTTACACTTACCCTGCTAAAGATTTTGATAAAACTTGCGATGTAGTGAATAATACATCAGACTATGCGTTAACAGGTGCGGTGTTCAGTCAAGACCGTTATGCCCTCGACAAAGCCATGAAAAAACTTACACATAGCGCGGGCAATTTTTATATCAATGATAAACCTACCGGTGCGGTAGTTGGACAACAACCTTTTGGTGGTGCTCGGGCTAGCGGAACAAATGATAAAGCAGGTTCAATGCTCAACTTGTATCGTTGGTTAAGTGCACGCACGATTAAAGAAACCTTTAATCCGCCTACCGATTATCGTTATCCGTTTTTATTAGAAAAATAAACATCATAAATAACAAAAGGCCATACTGAAAAATATGGCCTTTTGTTTTCAGTAAATTTATTTTGTTTATATCATAACAGATGGCATATCAAAGAAGATTTTCCTTAGGTCGCTATTAAGCTACATCTAATTTACGACGGTGTACTCTTAACTCGATCAAAAAGTAAAACGCAACTACTAAACTTGAAAGAAAGCAATATTCATTAATGAGCGAAAAGTAGGAACAAAATAAATTAAATGAAAGTACCCAACATCCTATAACCATAGCAATCACAATAATTCTATTGTAAAATGAATGGAATAATACCCTGAAATTCTCTAAGGTAAATGTTGCTTGTAGTTCATCATAGATAAAATAATAGAAAGGAACAAGCAATAACATCGGAAGAAAAAATAAGCGACTCTCCTTTGCCAACATACCAACTAAAACCAAAGTTGAATTAAATAGTAAAATCCATTTGATAGAATTTATATAGCCTTTATGTTCATACACTATTTTCCTTTTCTTCAAATTCCTGAACAAAAGAACAACCGGAAAAATTACGGTGTTACAAAGTGAAAATAAACTTTCTGTTGTTTCACTTAGGTTCTTAAAATTAGCTTTTAGCGCAGTACCACGAAGAATAAGTTCATCATGTGTTGAAAAACCTTTATCACTCACTACGATTCGATAACTAAGATATACCAAACAAGGAACTATAACCACTGGAAGCACATGAAGAAAAGAATATTTCGGCTTATAATTCTGCCAACCATAAAATACAAAAAAAGGAAGCAGTATTAGTGAAGATTCTCGCACGATACAAGACAAGCTTAAAAACACGATGCCTACGAACCAATATCGCTTTAGAAAACTTAACAAGGTCAGCAAAAGAATGAAATAATGAAGTGGCTCATCGAAGCTATATATTGGAGGAAAAAAAATGAAGATTATACTAAAGCTTACATAATAGAGTAAAATATTTCGAAGCGCATTTTCTTCACTACATAATAATGTTTTTGAAATAAAATAGATCAATATGCCATGTAGGAACAATAAAAAATAATTGATAAGAACAAAGGCATCAGCTAAACTAATAGCTAAGGTTGTAGACGCTTTTTCAATTAAGAACACCGTAATTTTTCTTTTTGAAAAAACCGGATTGGTTTTATGATATTGGATTGCCTCCTTCAGATAAACAGGCTCAAATAACGAAGTACCATTCGGAAAATCAACGCGGTTCAGTTTAGTCATACTGCCCATTTTAGGCGCGATATGTATACAAAGAATTACACCCACGCACAGCAAACTCAGCCAAAGAAAGGATTTTAGTTTTCGATTATTTGTGTGTTTCATTGTAAGGTTAAGTGTAAGTTCCCTTTGTTTGAAACCTCAATAATAATGTAAAAGATTATTTAGAATGAATAATCGCCGTTGTTATCACCGAAAAACAGTCAGAAAAAACGTCTTCCTAAAATCTAGAAAACTAATTGAGGTAATACCCCTAATGCAATAATTACCGCCGCATTCAAAAGTAAAATCCCTAACTCCAGTGCATCTGGCTCGGTATGCATTTCAGGTTCCCCTTCTTTAAAATACATACTCATAATTACTTTAAAATAATAATACACGCTTATTGCCGCCATCAAAACAGCGAATACGACCAATCCTAAAAACTTACCTTGCTCCACCGTAGCTAACAACATAAAATACTTCGCAAAAAACCCTCCAGTTAAGGGGATACCTGAAAGAGAAAGTAAACTCACGGTAGTTGTAAATGCGAGGATAGGATGCTTCTTAGCCAAGCCATTAAAACCGTCATAAGTATAATCCTTCAACTTAATTAATGCTGCAAAAACCCCTAGCGAAGCTAAGGTATAAGAAACTCCGTACAATAAAATACCCTTCCAAGAGGTTGCATTCGTTGAGAAGACTGCGAATAACATAAAGCCGGCCTGAGCAATGGATGAATACGCCAGCATGCGTTTTACGCTTTGTTGATAAACGGCGGTTATATTCCCAATCAATAAAGTAAGTACAATCATGATGGCAATAGTGAGTTGCCACATGCTTCCAACCTGTGTAAAAGAAGAATGAAATAATTTAATGAAAGCATAGAAAACCGACACCTTTACAATGGTAGCCATAAACGGAGTAAACGCTGTTGGTGTTCCATCATATACATCTGGTGTCCAGAAATGCATAGGTGCTGCGGATACTTTAAACCCCAACGCGATTACCATTAAAATTATTCCGGCAAGTGCCAAGGAATTCATGTGTTCGGCACTAAAATGACCGGCGAATGCTTCCGATTGAATATCGAACGACCCAGTAGCTCCATAAAGTAAGGTTATACCCATTAAAAGCAAACCTGTACTAAAAGCACCCATTAAGAAATATTTCAACGAGGCTTCATTACTTTTAGTATTATTCTTGTCGCTACCAGCTAAAATATACTGCGGTATGGTAATAATTTCTATACCCAAAAACAACATCAATAAATTAGTATAACCAGACAGAATAAAAACGCCGCAAAGAATAAAAAATATCAATGCAAAGTATTCAGCGTCATTCTTTCCAACAGACGCTATTTCCTTTTTAAAAATTAATAGATAAATAAATGAGCATGCAGTAAGTAACACATTAAACCAGCTACTCATTTCATTCTTGGCTATCATGTTGTAAAACATGGTTTGTCCTTCGCCGGTAGTTTGAAAATCATAGACCGTAGCTCCGAAAATAAGGGCTGCAATGATAACAGCTAAGTTCTGCACCATGATAGATTTTCGTAGCACCAAGCCTGCGAGCATCATCACCACACCAGATAAAGCAGCTATAATAATTGCGTTCATGAATCTCTTTCGTTGTGTTTATTTTAAAAATGCGTGTTGATTCAAACTTACCAAATCCATTAGTATAGACGGATTAAATCCTAACCAAAGAATAAGAGCGGCTAATAGGCCCATGACGATGAATTCTTGCATATTCAAGTCTTTGAAATCAAATTTCTGTTCTCCATAAGCAACTTTCTGTATCATTGTAAGGGTGTAAACAGCGGATAGAATAACACCTAATCCGGCGAAGATGGTTAACCCAAATCGATACGGTGTTTGCGCATTGAATAATCCGTTAAACATAACAAACTCGCCAACGAAACCATTAGTTAACGGAAGCGCAATGTTTGCCAGCGAAACAAGAACTAAAAAAATGGTAAACCAAGGTGCAGTTTTTGCAACACCACCCATCTCATTCAACTTTTGTGTGTTCAATCGGCTTTCCACCATATAAACGAGAAACCATAAACCCATGATATTAATACCATGATTGAACATTTGAATAGCAACCCCTTGCTGTCCTAAATTTTGTTGAGAAAACAAAGCCGCACACATTAATCCAATATGAGCAATGGAGGAATAGGCGATTAATCGTTTAATATTAGTTTGCACCATGGCCAACATAGAGGCATAGACGATACCTGTAACGGACAATATCATTACTACGTTTTTCCAATAGTCGCAAGCCTCAGGTAATACCGGCATCAACCATTGTATAACCGCAAATAATCCCATTTTAACCATAACGGCACTCAACACAACAGTAACACGTGTGTTGGTTTGTTCATAGGTATCAGGTTGCCAAGTGTGAAACGGGAAAACGGGCATTTTAATTGCAAATGCGGTAAACATGAGCCAAAAAAGTACCTTTTGTTGGGCAAGTGGTAAACTTCTACCTGCGGCAACAAAATCGTTTAAAGCGAAGGATCGCACCGGTGTGTGCACGTAAATGTATAAAATAGCACTCAAGAGCAATAAACTCCCTGCAAATGTGTAAACAAAAAATTTGAAGGTAACAGAAATTCGTCGTTCTCCTCCATACATCGAGCATAAGAAGTATACCGGAATAAGAGCCAATTCCCAAAACATGTAAAATAATAAAGCGTCCTTAGCTAAAAAAACACCCATTAAACCAGCTTGAGTTAGAAGCATGAGTGCGTGAAAACGATTCGATTGATCAGGTTGTTTACTCCATGAAACTAAAGCAATAAGTGGAAAAGTTAATGCTGTTAAAATCAACATGAGTATCTGTAATCCACTTGAAACTTCAAGATGAAAAGACGCCCCTAAAGTAGGAATCCATGGTTGATTTAAAACGTATGATCCTTCGTGAGAATATGCCGAGTATAATAAACCCGCAACAACCAAGGTAATACAATTTCCAGCTAAAGCAATTATTGAAGCGATTTTCTCGGGTAAAAAGAAAGTGAGAATTCCTAAACAAAGCGGTATTAAAATAAGCAGTATTAGCATGTTTCCCCTTTCTATAATTAAATTTTATTAAACCAAAGTTGAGACACAAATAAAAGTATCATTCCGATAACCATCAGAAAAATATAGAACCCCACTAAACCACTTTGAAGTCCCTTTAGTTTCTGACTACTATATTGTATCCATTTTCCAATACCGTTAACAAGCCCGTCGATTCCTTTCTTCTCGGTGTATTCATTGTTTAGCTCACTAACGTGAAACAACGGTTTTACCATGGTGCGATCATAAGCTTCATCGAAATACCATTTATCTTCAAAAACTCTTGCTATTCCACTGGATTGTTTGCTTGGATTATATTTCTTGAAAGCATTGTACGCTAATCCTATTCCAATTAGAGCAATAAGAACCGCAAGGGCCATCAGCACAAGTTCTTGAGAATGACTCAAACCAAGTTCCGAGGCATGATGCAGCGTATTCCCTTTTACTAAAACCGGTTCCAGGAATTCCTCCAAAGCATGATGGATTCCTAAATTATGTCCTAAAACCGCTGGTATTCCAATATATCCACCAATTACCGAAAGCAATGCAAGTAGCATGAGCGGCATCGTCATGAGTGCCGGACTTTCATGTAGATGTTCTTTTTGGTGTTCAGTTCCACGAAAGCTACCAAAAAAGGTAATTAACAACAAGCGGAACATGTAGTAAGCGGTCATCAATGCAGCCAACATTCCAAAAACCCAATATATTTTACCATAGGTTCCTGAGCTGTAAACGTGCATCATTATTTCATCTTTGGAGAAGAAGCCACTCAGGGGTGGTATTCCTGCTATAGCAATGCACCCTATAGCGAAGGTAAAATAAGTAATTTTCAAATCCTTTTTCAAGCCTCCCATCTTTCGAATATCTTGCTCTCCGCTCATGGCATGAATTACCGAACCAGAACCAAGGAACAGCAGCGCTTTAAAAAACGCATGCGTGATTACGTGAAATACTGCAGCCGTATAAGCACCTACGCCAAGAGCCATGAACATAAATCCTAACTGACTCACGGTGGAATAGGCCAACACTTTTTTGATATCATTTTGTTGCGTGGCTATCGTGGCTGCGATTAAAGCTGTAAGCAATCCAACAATTAATATTATATGTTGAATATCAGGTATCAGCGAATAAAGGAAATTACTACGTGTAATCATGAAAATACCGGCGGTAACCATCGTAGCGGCATGAATGAGGGCCGATACAGGAGTAGGGCCAGCCATGGCATCTGGTAGCCAAGTAAATAAAGGAATTTGAGCGCTCTTACCCGTAGCACCAATGAACAAACAAAGTCCGATTGCAGCGAGGTAAGAATTACTCACAGAAGAAGTTGCAATCAGTTCTGGTAATTGTGTAAATTCTAGAGTTCCGAATTTGGAAAAAATAAGAAACATACCAAGTAGGAATCCGAGATCTCCTATTCGGTTCATCACAAATGCTTTTTTAGCCGCGTTGGTATAATCGTGATTCGTATACCAAAACCCAATGAGTAGGTAAGAGCATAATCCAACCCCTTCCCACCCAATAAACATGATGAGGTAATTGGAACCTAAAACCAACAACAACATCGAGAAGATGAAAAGATTCAAGTAGGAAAAAAACTTACCAAAACCTTCGTCGTGACTCATATAGGCAATCGAATAGAGATGTATTAGAAAACCAATACCCGTTACCGTAAGAAGAAAGATGGATGTAAGATGATCAACATAAAAGTTGAATGGAATATGCATGGAATCCAGACGAATAAAATCGAGCACGTGGTACGTGAAGCCTTCCGAAGCTGAGCCTCGGAGTTCATTAAATATTCCGCAAGAAATGATAAAAGACCCAAATACTGCCGCACTGGCAATCCAACCAGCTGATTTACCTAATTGATTTCTAAACAAACCAGTAGTTAAGAAACCAAGTAAAGGAAGTAAGGGCACCAACCAGATCAAATTCAGCATGTATTTCCTTTAGTTTTTAAGCCTGTTTAAAATATTAATATCCACTGAATGTATTTTTCGGTACATCAGCACTATAATGGATAATCCAACACTTACCTCAGCCGCCGCTACTACCATAATAAAGAAAACAAATATCTGTGCGCTTGGATCGTTATACATTTTACTAAAAGTAACCAATAATAGGTTAACGGCATTTAGCATAAGCTCGATACACATCAATATAATGATGGCGTTTCTTCTCATTAAAACACCCATAACACCAATGCAGAACAAGGCGATACTGAGAAATAAATAATACTGGGTTGGCATTCAAAAAAAAGTGGTGCAAAAATAAGGTGTGAGCCTTGAAATAAATAGTAATTGTTAAAATTGTTTTAGGAAAAAAGTGACATTAAACAAAAGAGCCGCTCAAAATTGAACGGCTCTAAGTATATTATCATTTTAAAATTAATCCCACTTCTTAATTGAACCTAATTTACATTCTTGTACATTCATTACATAATCTTCATCAGGTGTTGCGCCTTTCTTAACCACCATAGCCAAAACAGAAACTTTAGTTAGGTCGTATTCTGTTGACATATCAACTTCTTCTTTAATTGCAAATTCACCACCCGCTTTCAAATAGTTACCTGGAATAGCTGTACCCCATAAACCTGGTTTGAAAATTATTTGACGTAATAAGTGATTGTGTTTGTAATCAGTAGACGACATTGGATCACCCTTTTGATACCAAGGTGAAGATGCATCTGCATCCATATAGTTATGTTGGTCGTATGCTGAACCTTTGTGAACTTCATCTTCAAGGATGTAAGCGACTACATAATATTCGCCGGTTAACGTGGTGTTGAAACCAGCATGTACTTCAATACTGTAAGTTTGATCTTGTACCTTCTTAGTAGCAATAGCTAATCCACATTCTGCAGGTTTATTAATTTCCGCAGCTGTTTCTGATTCCCAAACATTATAGTTATCCGTGCTTTTACGACGATTAACTACACCAGCCGGAACCCCAGAAAAAGAGTATTGGCTTGCTAAATCATCCGGAGCAGATTTTGTATAATTGTCATATAAATCAGACATAACATCTCCTGTATGGATAGCAACACCATAAACACGCTCTGGATTTGCATCACAGGATTGTTGAATATGATAAGCTCCATTTGGACAATAACCGCACCAAGCACCTGTTACTTCTTCAATCACTGCCTTCTTCGTAAAGTCGGTTGGCATGTCACCAAAAATGTTCGTGGCAGGAGGCGCCGTTGTATTTGTATTGTTTACACCCAGGTTATTTGTACCTGAAATTTTTGGTGATTGCTTAGAGCAAGAGTAAAACCCGAACATTAAAGCAACCGCAAGTGAAGAAAGGACTAATTTTTTCATTGTTGTTAATTTTAAAAATCAAAAATATAATTTCAAATCTAATCAATATGTGCTAAAAAGCAAATTTTTAACACCATGAGTTATGCACAAGACGCGACCTTATCTGTGAAGGTTTGGATTTTGCGACTAAAATGCACGATTAATGAGTTCATTGACTTCCCTAAACCGCACTTCTTCATCCACTAAAGAAACCGTTTTTCGCTCATTATCTAATTTTCTTTTCTGATAGTTGGCTAGTTTAACCATTCGATTCAGGTTTTCATCACTTAAATTAAAGGCTCTTTCCAACCATAAATTCACAACGGCCAACAATTCATCCTTCGATACCTTGTTTAGCACGTTCATAAAAGGATTATTTACATAAGAACTTAATTCCCCTTTTCGAATAAGTAACGACATGGTAGCAATACCATGCCCATCTTCACAAACCTGGTTTACGATACCTAATTCATGAATTTCCTTGGCAGAATAGGTTTTATTAGAATTAATAATCTGGTTTGCCTTTTCATACCCTACTTTCTTTGTTAGAAAACTATAGGCCCCCATACCTGGAAAAGTTCCAAAAATAATTTCTGGGAAACTAAACTTTGCCGATTGTTCTGCTACGATATAATGCCCCGACAGTGCGCTTTCAAAGCCGCCACCAAAGGCATTCCCTTGCACAACACATGTCGAAAAAACATCTAAATCATAATTGCTATTATAACTATGCACTAAATCTATACATTTATAAGCATAGTCCTTCAAGGCTTTACGGTTATCATTCTTAATACAATCTACAAAATACTCCAAATCTCCACCTAAATTCCAAACCCCTTTATTTAAACTGTAGGCTACCACATATTTAATATTTTCCTTACGAATCATGTAACTAATAAGCTCTTTAACATGAGTCAGGTTGTCGAGAAAATTTACGGAATAGCAAAGTTTGTCTTGCAAATCGATGCCAACCCAAAGGGTATTATATTCATTGTCTATTCGTAGACGAAGATTGTTGTTGATAAACATAACGGGTAGTGTTTTGATGAATTTCAAGTGAAGATAATAGAACTTTTTATTGCTTACAAACAATTACTTAACAAATTTTATCGAAAAAAAAAAGATTAGAAATATTTTTTTCCTCTATTCTTAATCAATTTTATATTATTTTTTTATATATTATATAGAAATAAAATTAAATAATACATTATATATAGTTGCCCTGAAATTTAGAATTTACGATAGATGCCGGATTTCTATTCATTCGCGAAACACATTACATTCATTGTAATGTTTAAAGCTGAATGACAGGCTTTTCAGATTAATACGATTGTTTTAACTCGAATGAACTACCTTCGCGCAAAATTTTAGATCTTACCCATGATTAACAGACGGAATATCAGGATAAAAGTGCTGCACACGATATTCGAAAATAAAATTCAACTCGACGATCAACTAGACTATACTCAAGCGTCTAAATCACTGGAGCATAAATTTAACCAAACGGAGGCACTTACCGGTTTAATTTGGCACATGGTAGTAAGATTAAGCGATTACGTGCTTATTTACGCCAATGCCATGGCTTCTAAACGACTTCCCACTTACGAAGACTTGCATGTAAACGTTAAGCTCTCCGATAATATTATTGTTCAACAGCTGAAAAGTAATTTACGCTTGGCGAATGTTGTAAAAAAGAATCATTTGCACACCACTTTAGAAGATGATATGGTAAGAACGCTCTTCTATCAATTCAAAGAAAGTGAGGCGTATCAGCAGTATCTTTTGATTAAGGAAAGAAGCGTTGAAAGTGAAAAGAAAATTATTGAACAATTAATTGAGCAGTGCATCTTCAGAAATGAAATTACGATGTCTTTTCTTTCTGAAAATTATATTTCTCTGGAATCAGAAATTGATATGGTGGAAAGCTGGACGGAGAAAATTATATTTGGTGCTAAGAATTTCAATTTTGAAAAACTAGTTACTAAGGATAAGTATGATTTCGCATTCGATTTATTGAAATGCTATTATGAAATGAAAGAAATTGTGTTCAAATTAATAGAGCCCAAATTAATTAACTGGGACGCTGATCGGGTAGCCATTCTAGATCTTATCGTACTGCATTTAGGAATATGCGAAATGTTATTTTTCGAATCCATACCATTGAAAGTAACCATTAATGAATATATCGACTTAGCGAAATCTTATTCCGGTATGCAGAGCGGTCAGTTTGTAAACGGCTTACTGGATAATGTGAAAAAGGAACTTTTAGAAAATAATCAAATTCATAAAATCGATTATAAAGAAACGCGTAAATCATCATGAAATTAGGATCATTATTTGCTCTGGCAACATGCTTCTTAGCAGCTTGTTCCGATAATCCAACGCAACCTGAAGAACTTAAAGGTCATCTTTCTTCTGACCTGGTTCATAATCCAAATACCTTAACACCCAATGAATCTTCTGATGTGTTAGGTAAATTGGTATTTACCGATACGGTACACGTTTTTGGAAAAATTAAAGAAGGCGAAAAAGTAAATTATGCCTTCAGCTATACAAACAAAGGAAGCAAGGACATACTAATTTTTACAGCTAAAGCGTCTTGTGGTTGTACAATTCCGGAATATAATCGCGATACCCCAATTAAACCTGGTGAATCAGGAGAAATAAAAGTGTCGTTTAACTCAGAAGGCAAAAAGGGACATCAGCGAAAAGCCATCCTAGTGAATACGAATGGCGACCCTGCTATGCAAGAACTATTTATTGAAGCAGATGTGTACTAAGTTTTATTTTAAACCATAAACGGATTACCCTACTTTTGCGGCAAAATTAATTTCATGAATCTTTTTCATAATTTGTTGATGTTAGGTCAAGGAAAACCAGACCCAACTGTAAACTTGGTATTCTTCGTGGCTATGATTGCTGTTATGTACTTCTTTATGTTACGGCCTCAATTAAAACGTGCCAAAGAACAAAAAGCTTTTTCTAGCAGTAATTCCGTAGGTGATACCATCGTTACAACTTCTGGTATTCATGGCAAGATTGTGAAAGAATATGAAGACGGTACTATCGGTGTAGAAATTGACCGTAATACCATCGTGAAAATGGAAAAGACAAGTATTTCTATGGAAATGACGATGGCTTTCCGTAAAAAAACACCTGCAGCCTAATTTAGTTAGCCGTATGAATAGGTTACTTGCTGTTATTAAAAATAAATACCTTTTGGTAACCGCCTTATTTATTGTTTGGATTTTCTTCTTTGCACAGTATGATGTTGTATCTCAATTTAATCAACGTAGAGAATTGCGTGACATGCAACAAAAAATAGATTATCTGGAGAAAGAAGTAAGTCGCTTACAACAAGAAAAACAAGCACTGCAGCATAACCCTGAAATTCTCGAGAAATACGCCCGAGAGAAGTATTATATGAAACGTAAAAACGAAGATGTTTACGTATTCGATACCGTAAGAAAAAATACTCCTTAGTTTCATTTCACCGAAACCACTGATCGTAGGATTGTTATTCAAATACTAAACTTTCAATATTTTTTGAAAGTTTTGTATTTACGATGTTACCTTTACACTCGAAAAGTTCCGGTATATGAACACACTCACTCTAACCGCTTACTGTATTTACATCATTACAACATTTATAATTACTGTTTACGTGGGGTGGCTATGTTATAAGAATGGAATTTACTTTATTCAGGAAGAACTACAGGATCATCAAATTGCAGCAGTGGTTAACAACCTGCTTCTCCTTGGTTATTATCTTATCAATCTTGGATACTCGGCCATTATGATTTATAACTGGCAACAAGTACAAACCCTTGCTGAACTCATAGAAACAGTTAGCCACAAAACAGGCTATATTCTGTGTACGCTGGCTATTATGCACTACATGAACATTTTGGTCATCTACCTCGCACACAAACGATCTATTAATCACTCTAAAAATAAACCGTCATGAACCAAACAGAAGTTTTGAACGCCACCAGTAAAATTGTTACCGCTTACTTAATCTACCTTCCCGTTGCAATCCTGCTAACTCTTTATGTTGCACATACCTTATTCAAAAATGCCAGAATATTTATGTTGGACATTTTTCATGGCAAACAAGACATAGCTTTCAGTACGAACCGCCTCTTCGAAATCGGTTTCTATCTTCTGAACATTGGATTTGCATTGCTCATTTTGGAAATCGATCAAAGTGTTATGAATAATCAAGCCTTGATTGAAATTCTGAGTGTAAAAATTGGTGGCTTTGCCATTTATCTCGGGCTTATGTTATTCTTCAATTTATACATGTTCTTCAGAGGAAGAAAAGCGAGTCGTAGAAATATGATTCCTATATCTCCAGAAAATCAAGCATAGGTTCAATAATACTTAACAAAAAGACCGGAACATGATCCGGTCTTTTTAGTTATATCGCTATCGTTTACGAGTTAATACCCGCCCATTTTATCTTGAAAAAATAAATACACAATGCCCAAGGCAACAATAAGTCCGATAAACACAGCTAGGAACAATATGGTTCTTTTTTGAGCCGTATTCACTGCTTCTAATTTATGAATTTCACCTAAACGATTCACTGTATTTTCCAACTTATTAAACGAAGTTTCTCCTTTAATAATATAGTCGTAAGCACCGTTACGCATACTGTCTAAGGCAATGTTGATATTATCTTGAGCCGAAAACATAATAACCTTTGTGGTCGGACTAGCTGCTTTGATATCCTTCAAAACTTCTATTCCATTTTTTGCATTGGGAGTAGATGAATTCAAATGATAATCCAACACAACAATTTCCGGTTTCAATGCCGTTATTTCCGGAATTGCTTGTTCTCCGTTTTCAAAAGTTTTCATTTCAAAAATGTAACGCTCTCTCAAGTAATCTTTGATCATTTCCGTTTGAACTGGATCGTCATCAATCACGAACATGTACCGAACATTTTCTAACATAATATTATCATCAGCCATGGGATTCAATTTTGGGTCGAAAGATAATCATTCCTTTGGTTGCAGCGAATGTTTAGTGCATTTTTTCTTTTAATACGCGCTCATACAACATTTCATATTGCGGAATAATATCGGAAATTTTAAACCGCTTGGCTTGTTGAAGAGCATTATGTTTGAATTGTTTCAATTTCTCTTCATCTGAAAATAACTCCAAGGTATAAGCAGCCATAGCATCGGTATCGCCTACTGCGGTTAAATAACCTGTTTCACCATGAATGTTTATTTCTCTTAACCCACCGGCATTCGTAGAAATAACGGGTACTTCACAGCCCATGGCTTCCAGGGCAGCCAAGCCAAAACTTTCATACTCACTTGGCAACAAAAACAAATCGGTTATCGATAATATTTCTTCTAACTTTTCTTGTTTACCAAGAAACCGAATATCGTCGCATGTTCCTAATTCTCGGCAAAGTTGCTCCATATGAATACGTTCCGGTCCATCTCCAATCATGAGTAATTTACACGGCATCTGTTTTCGAACTTTATCAAAGGTGTAAATAACATCTTCCACCCTTTTTACCTTTCGAAAGTTAGAAACATGGGCCAGAATTTTTTCGCCATTTGGAGCCAACATCTTTTTAAAATGCTCTTTATTGCTATGCGAAAACCGTTTAATATCTACAAAATTGGGTATCACAACGATTTCCTTTTCAATGGCGAAAGAATCTAATGTTTCATCTTTCAAATACTGAGATACCGCTGTTATCGCACTAGATTCATTTATGGAAAATGTTACCACTGCTTCATACATTTTATCTTTTCCTACCAAGGTAATATCAGTTCCATGTAGGGTTGTGATGTAAGGTATATCCAGGTTTTTCTTTTTCAGAATTTGATTGGCCATATACGCTGACGATGCATGAGGAATAGCGTAATGCACATGCAATAAATCGAGTTTCTCATTTAAAATTACATCTACCATCACCGACGACAAGGCCGTTTCATAAGGAGGAAAATCGAATAACGGATATGTTGGCACCCCCACTTCATGATAAAATATATTTGGATGAAAAGCCTCTAACCTAACTGGTTGTTGATAACTGATAAAATGAACCGTATGTCCCTTATCCGCCAATGCCTTACCCAATTCCGTAGCCAACACACCACTACCTCCAAACGTTGGGTAGCATACTATACCTATCCTCATAGTTTAAAATTCTGTGCCAAAATTAGGTATATCCCGTTACTTTTACCGGATGAAATTTCCGGCTATTGACCTTCTTCCGCAACGCCCCCCTTTTCAGTTTATCGATACCATTACCCATGTTACAGAAGATGAAATTCAAAGTTCTTTCTTGATTTCAAAACAAAGTTTGTTCTTGCTTGACGACACCCTTTCCGAAAGCGCACTTATAGAAAACATGGCACAAACAATAGCCGCCGGAAATAGTTTACATCAACAATCTACCACTAAAACACCTCAAATCGGTTTCATTGGAGCGATAAAGAAAATAAAGATTCAAAGAAGTCCTGCTGTACACGACCTGTTGGAAACCACCGTAAAAACACTTCATGTAATTGGTGATGCACGCATAGCAGAAGCTAAAATATTTTGTAATCAAATCGAAATCGCATCTGCCGAATTAACTATTTTTGTTCAAAACAAATTATAAGCACTATGTTTAAATTTAACTTACTACTCCTTGCATTGCTAACAAGCTCTTTATGTGGTTTTGCACAAAGTGATGTTTTTAATTCCGACAAGTCGATTACTTTTTTAGGAATCGATTATTCTCATGTTCAATTTGTAGGGCCTGTTTCCGGATGGGGAGAAGAAACCACCAAATCGCCGAAAGAAATCAAAGACACCTATTATATTCTTTGGAACAATACCATAGAACGAGAACCTCAGAATTTTAAGTTTGCCGAGGCAGTTAATAGATCGAAGGTTGAGATCCATACGAAGTCGGTTCAGAAAGCCAATGAAGGCGGTAAGACAGATCATCTTTTTGTTGACAATGAATCTGAAGCAGAAACCATTTCAGAAAAAGACATTGCCGGCATGATTAAAAAATACGACTTGCCAAAGTCGGGAGATATCGGCATGGTTCTTATTTGCGAACAAATCAATAAAAATTCTAAATCAGCAACGTATTGGGTTAATTTTATTGATTTGAATAGTGGTAAACTTTTACTATCCAAAAAAGTAATTGGCGATGGCGGAGGATTTGGATTTAAGAATTACTGGCTTGGAAGCGTGAAGTCGGTTTTGAAACAAATGAAAAAGGAATTCAAATCTTGGAAATAATTCGCCATTTTTCTTGACAAGTTTTCTTCACGACCCTTTCTTGTTAACTCCTCTTGCTATTGGAACTGATTTCAATACGCAAAAGATAATGCAAGGCGTTTCAGCACTTCAACCCTATTCGTTCGATTTCGATGATGGCTCTTGTATGATAAGTCGGTTTCCTGATACGTTTATTCAGGAACTAAAGGAAAAGCATCAGGTTCAAACTCGATTTGATGCCTTGTTGCTCGAAGGTGTTTATCAAACCTTACAGCATGCCGATTTCAACCCAAGATCGCCTGAATGTGGAATTCTCCTTGCAAGTACAAAAGGAAACGTGGAATTGCTTGAATTTCCTTCTTCACCCATAAAAAGTTGCACGCTGCATTCTTCAGCTGCCTTGTTGGCTGAGCGTATACAACATCCAAATCCAATTCAAGTTATTTCTAATGCATGTATCTCAGGAATTTCAGCCTTAATTGTAGCAAAACGCTTGGTAACTCATCAACGATATAAAAAAATCTTGGTGATAGGTTGTGATGTAATATCTGCCTTTATTTTTCGTGGCTTTCAATCATTTAAAGCGTTAGATAAAGAACGTTGTAAACCTTTTGACCTAAATCGAACCGGTTTAAATTTAGGGGAGGCGTTTGCTTCCGTTGTAGTGAGTGGCGATTGCTCTTCATTACATCTATCTTCCGGAAGAATCAGTAATGATAGTAATCATATATCAGGGCCAAGCAAATCGGGTGATGAACTCAGTTATTGTATTGATTATTGTTTGAAGCCTTGGAATAAGTCAACATTACTTCCCGATTTCATTGTTGCCCATGGTACCGCAACCCCTTACAACGATGAAATGGAAGCTAAAGCTATTGCGTTGAGTGGTTTACATGATGTGCCTGTTTATAGTTTAAAAGCAATTTACGGCCATACCTTAGGAGCTGCTGGCTTATTGGAAACTATTATTGGCTCAGCATTTCTGCTTCAAAACAAAATCCCACCCTCCTTTGGATTTAACCAATTGGGTGTTCCGGTGCACGTTACAATTAATACCGCTTGGCAGGAAAAACCACTTCAGCGATTTATTAAAACAGGTTCTGGTTTCGGTGGTTGTAATGCAGCTATTTGTATAGAAAAAGTATAGTACTATTCCTCGAATTTCAACAACCAAAAACACTGGTTAATCTGAAAAAAATTATTATAAAGAAGGGCGTACTTGTAAGCCTTGTTTCCATTCCTTAATACCGGCTTACAGTAGTTCGGAATTCGTTGTTGTTGCATAATATGTTGTGTAAGATGTATTCCAAAATGAATTGCTGTATCATACTCACCTGAAAGATGTTTAAAATAGGCAATATCGGCAAGGGGTAGCTGTTGATTAATACACTCATTTGCTTCCGCCACGAATTGATCGCCATTCCAACCACTTACCAGTAAATTAATATCGTTGGGACTAAGTTCATGTTCATGCAGGAAAGCATGTAAGCGTTCAGACAACGTAGTCGTTGAAGGCTTATACAGCATCTTTACCCCTTGAATTAGTACGGCCTGCTGTGGTGGTTTTATAGTACTTACTAGCATAAAACCTGCTCCTTCGCCGGCGAGTGTACCGGTAGTTTTACTACCTAAAACATCGTCATTGCTAACTATATCTTTTTTCCAATAGCCCCATTGTTTCTTAACTTTAAAATGTTCTACAGTTATTTCATCATAGCTACCCACGAGGGCATTCCCACCACCTATTTCCATTAAATACATAGCGGTGTCCATCATAGCACTTTCTAAAGAAAAAGCCCGATGTACATAGGTAATGTTGTATGAATCAATTTTTCGATTGAGGGCAATCATACCACTTAATTGATTATACGTAGATTGAATAAATGGTATTGAATTCAACGCCGTTTCTTGGTATTGTTTAATATCACTCAGAAATTGCTCTGTATCCGACAAACTACCTTTACCGGTACCAATGGCTATAGCATCCGGAACAATCTCCGATTTCTCTTGAAGACATTTAAGCACCGCGGCAAAACCCATTTTCAATACTCTACTCATTCGTCGT
>JAEUVD010000045.1 GCA_016787065.1 Chitinophagaceae bacterium | reverse complement strand
TGCTATTCAAAACGAATCAGATACCGCACGTGCGGTATTGTTACAAGGATTACATGATAAACTAGCGGATATACGATTGAAATGTATTCAATTAATTCAATGGGAAAATCCTAAGAATATGAATGATGCTTGGAACGAATTAATACAACTTTCTCAATCCGATCCAAAAGCATCCGTTCGCCTTGCAGCAACGCAAGCGTTGATCGTTAAAAAAGATCCAACCCTGTTAAATCATTTCTCTAATCTTACGCAAGATAAAAGCTATAAAGTGGCAGGGAAGGCACTTCTCGGATTATATGCCTTGTTACCGGAGGAAGCGATGCGCGTTATTCCTGATTTGAAGAAAGATGCTCAAGGAAATCTGCTATTGGCCATTTCAGAAATTTATAGCAAATCGAAAGACAGCACGTTGGCTTCTTTTTATTACGACCAAATGCCTCGTGTTTTCAACAATCAACGGAAACGAATTTTAGAAGATTATGTAAATCTTATTCAAGGTATTAATCGTTTAGAAACCACCCAAACGGCGATAGACTATTTAGCCTTGAAAGCTAAAAAAGATAAGTACCCTATCGTACGATTTGCCGCATTAAACGGAATGAACAACCTAAAAACGGGTATTCAAAACACATTAAATACAACCAAGGATACAGAAATAAGGAATATTCTTGGATCTATGGTTACTATGATTCAAACGAAAATGAATGAAGTAATGCAAAGCGAGGAAGACGAAGGTGTTCTCTCCATGCTGAAAAATAAGGGTATTGAAATCGTTGAACCTGTTACCCCTGCTTCTCGTTAAGAAAAAGATTTAGTTTGATAGCTTGTGTATGTATTATTCAAACGACATAAGCTGTTCAAACAACGATTCATATTCCGATTGTACCGGTCCGATTTTTTGAATTATTTGTTGATAAGCAGATTCTGTCGACTTAAATAAATCTGCTTGCGCATAAGTATCCGGAGAGGCTAACAATAACTCCAAACGGGTTTGTTCTTGTTGCAAGGTATTCAGCTCTTGTTCTAATTTTTCAAAGCGGGTTCTTAATTTTTTTTCTTCTTTGCTTCGTTCTTTCGAAACATTTTTAGGAGCACTTATTATTACCGGCTCTTCTTGCTTGGGTTTTACCGAAACCACGGGCGTTTCGCTCTGTTCAGCCGCCTTTAGTTTTTCTGCTTTGGTTCGTTTAAACAGTTCCCATTCGTCGTAATTTCCTTCAAAACAAATCAACTTACCATCTTCAATTTCCCAAATTCGATTCGCTGTTTGAGAAATAAAATAACGATCATGAGATACTAAAATAAAGGTTCCTTCATATTTATTCAATGCTTGAATGAGCATATTAACGGAACTAATATCCAAATGGTTCGTAGGCTCATCGAGTAAGAGAAAATTAGCTTTTGAAATGATCGTTTTAGCTAGAGCAACACGTGCTTTTTCTCCACCCGAAAGTACACGTATCTTTTTAAAAACATCATCCCCTCGAAATAAAAAACAACCCATCAATTCACGCAATTCGGGTTCGGTTTTACCACTTCCGCAAAGCTTTAATTCGTCGAGAATATCATCATTTAAATCGAGGGCTTCCATTTGATGCTGTGCATAAAAAGAAGGCTCCACGTTATGCCCCGGTTTAATTTCACCTTCACAGGTTTCTGTACCTGCTATCAAGCGTAAGAGCGTTGACTTACCGCGGCCATTTGCACCAATCAGTGCAATCTTATCGCCTCGCATAATTTCAGCTTCTGCCTTGTTGAATATTTCGATATCACCATAATGTTTACTAATCTGATGTATCGTAGATATTATTTTACCCGGTGTTACCGCAGCCTGAAAAGAAAAATTAATTTTAGACGTCTCCGAAACCGGCGCTTCAATTCGATCTAAACGATCAAGTTTTTTAATGGCACTCTGCGCTTGCTTTGCCTTCGTTGCCTTTGCCCGAAAGCGTTCAATAAAACGTTCTTGCTGTGCTATGTATTCCTTTTGATTTTCATACTCTCGAAGTTGAAACTCGGTTCGTACTTCCTTTTCTTGTTCATAGAAGGAATAATTACCACCATAATGAATAAGAGTTTGCTGACTTATTTCTACAATTTTTGTAACCATACGATCAAGGAAATAGCGATCGTGTGAAACAATAATTACAGTTCCTTGATAATTCAGCAAATATTTTTCAATCCATTCGATAGAGGGTAAATCGAGGTGATTGGTAGGCTCATCGAGTAAGAGGATATCCGGTTTTTGTAAAATCATTTTGGCCAGAATAACCCGCATGCGCCAGCCTCCTGAAAACTCTTTGAACGAACGAGTTAAATCCTTTGTTGCAAAACCTAATCCTTCCAAAACCTCGGCTGATTTATACTCCATTTCATAGCCACCGGCCACCTCAAAATCGTGATATAAATCGGCTAGTTTATGTAATTTTTCATCCGTACTTGCTTTTTCAATATCCTCTTCTAACAAGCGAATATCCTGTTGAATTTGAAGGGCTCGTTCAAAGGCTCCCATAGCAACCTGATGGATAGAATCGTTCGTTTCTAAACTTTGGAGGTCTTGATGAAAATAACCAATGCTTAAATTTTTACTTCTATTGACACTTCCTCCGGAAACGGAATATTCACCAATTAATATTTTGAGTAAGGTAGATTTACCTGTTCCGTTTGGGCCTATTAATCCGATACGTTCATTGGCATAAATATGCCACGAAGCTTCATCCAAAATTTTACGTGCACCAAATTCAAAGGTGATATTATTGAGCGATAAAAGCATGCTTTCTACTTATTATATTCCTCCAAGGCTTTTTCTAAACAATCCATCGCATGGTTGATATCATCGGTATTTAATACATAGGCGAATCGAACTTCATTCTTACCTAAACCTGGCGTGGCATAAAAACCGGATGCCGGAGCCATCATAACGGTTTGATTATTGTAAGAGAAATCTTCTAGGAGCCACTGACAAAAATCTTCTGCGCTTTCAACCGGTAGCGAAGCCATCGCGTAAAAAGCACCTCCCGGATTCGGGCAGTATACCCCTGGTATTTTATTGAGGCGTTCAACTAAAACATCCCGTCGTTTTTTATATTCCGCTTTCACTTCATCGAAATAATTAGCCGGAAGATCAACGGCAGCTTCACCGGCAATTTGTGCAAAGGTTGGCGGACTTAAACGTGCCTGAGCAAATTTCATTGCGGCATTATATACTTCCACATTTTTTGTAACAAAAGCACCAATTCTGCCTCCACAGGCACTATAACGCTTGGAAATAGTGTCCATAAGAATTACATGGTTTTCCATACCCGTTAAACTCATAGCCGAAATATGCTCGTGATTATCATAACAGAATTCACGATACGCTTCATCGGAAAATAAAAAGAGGTTGTGTTTTAAGCAAATCTCTTTAAGCGTTTCCATTTCTTCTGCTGCATACAAATAACCCGTCGGATTATTCGGGTTGCAAATCATGATTGCTTTCGTTTTTGGTGTGATATTCTTCTCAAAATCTTCAATCGGTGGAAGTTTAAAACCATCTTTTATACTGGAGAATACCGGCTTAATAACCACTTGCGAGGAGACGGCAAACCCATTATAGTTTGCGTAAAATGGTTCAGGTACAATAATCTCATCTCCCGGATCGAGGCAAGCGCTCATGGCAAAATAAATTGCTTCGCTTCCACCGGTTGTAACAATAATCTGATCAGGCGTTAAGTTAACACCAAACCGTCGGTAATATTCACAGAGTTTCTTTCGGTAACTTTCAAAACCTGCACTATGACTATACTCGAGTACCGTAAATGTGGAATTTCGAACAGCATCTAATACAGGCTTAGGTGTTTCAATATCAGGTTGCCCAATATTGAGATGATATACTTTAATTCCTTTTTTCTTCGCCCCTTCTGCATAAGGAACCAGTTTACGAATAGGTGATGGTGGCATTTGTTGCCCACGATGAGAAATGCTTGGCATGCCGCGAAGATAAACACAATTTAGAATGAACAGTGAACAATGAATAATTTACAATGAACAGTGAACAATGAACAATTTACAATGAATAATTACAAAAGGCGAATCTAAAATGATACCAGATGCGATATAATATTACCTAAAAAGCAAGTGTGGGTAATTGCCACTTTGAAATAAATGAAATAAGAGAGTATAACTGCTTTACTATTTCATTGTAACAAATACAAAAAAGGCATTGCTATTTCAAAACACAAGTATTGTTCATTATTCACTGTTCATTGTAAATTGTTCACTGTTCACTATTAATTGTTCATTGTAAATTGTTCACTGTTCATTCTAAATTGTGTTTATCTTCGCGCTGTGCGTCGGTTTCTTTCGATGTTGGTTCTGCTATTATTCGTGGTGTACACAACACCTCGAGAACTGTGGCATGCCTTTTCCGATCATGAGGATACGATTCATCATCAACTGAGTGGAATCCATATCGAGCCTCAACATCATCACTGTGATGTGCTGCAATTCGAACAACACCTACCCTTTGAATTTCACTCGACTCCTTTTTACCCTGACTTTAGAAAACACTGTCTGCATAGCGAACATACCTGTTCCTATCATTCTCTTGATTTTTCAATTTATACGTTAGGTTATAAATCACTTCGCGCTCCGCCTACTAGCATCCTTTAAATGCTGTTTCCATCGTTTAGAGAAACACTAGGATTATAGGAAGATTCTTCCTGATTTTTTATTATCAATATTCAATACCATGTGTAAATACCTATTGGGTTGCATTGGTTTCATGTTTATGTCTATAACCATGTTTGCTCAATCCAATTGCATGTCAACATTAAAAGGAAAGGTTATCGATGCTAACACAGGCTTAGTAGTGAGTGAGGCTATTGTTATGATTAAAGAACAACAAAAGGGTGATCATAGTTCTGAAAATGGCGACTATCAAATTACCAATTTGTGCAGCGGCATGTTTACGTTAGTTTGTAAACACCTTAATCACGAAGGTAAAGAGGAACAAATTCATCTTCATGAAGGTATGAATGTTCGCACTATTTATTTAGTTTGTCATTCAGATACCTTACATGACCTCACGATTAAATCTGAACGCATTCATTGGGAAGATGTTACTGTTTCAAACAAACTGAGCGCAGAAGCATTACAGGCTTCGCAAGGTTTATCGCTTGGCAAAACCCTCGAACAAGTGAATGGTGTGTACACTTTAAATACAGGTTCCAACATTAGCAAACCTGTTATTCGAGGTATGCACAGCAATCGGGTGTTAATGATTAATAATGGTATTCGTCAGGAAGGGCAACAATGGGGTAACGAACATGCCCCGGAAATCGACCCTTCTATCGCACAAAGTATCGAAGTAATTAAAGGTGCCCAAACCATTCAGTATGGAAGTGATATTATGGGTGGTATCGTTCTTATCAACCCGAAACCGATGAAAGATGTTGATACACTGTATGGCCTAGTTAACACCGCTTTTTTCAGTAATGGAAGAATGCTCTCAACGAATATGCGTATCGAGAATAAAGTATCAAGCATACCTGGTTTAGCTTGGAGTGTGCATGGCTCGTATAAACGTGGTGGAAACAACAGAACACCCGATTACTTTTTAAAGAATACCGGCATGCGTGAAACAAATTACGCGCTTGCCTTAGGGTATCAACGAAAAAAAATAAATCTGGAAGTGTTTCATAGTGCCTTCTTTTCAACGTTAGGTATTTTTAGCGGTTCGCATATCGGCAACCTGACTGATTTGTATGCGGCTTTTGAACGTGACAGGCCCATTGATAGCAGTGGTTTTACCTATGCTATTGGGTTTCCTCAACAAGCTATTCGTCATTACTTAGGAAAAGTATCGCTCGATTATGCTCTTCATCCGAACTATACTTTGCACGCGATCTATGGTTATCAAACCAATTTTAGAAAAGAATTCGACAAAAATTTATTGCTAAAAAATGATGATGGCACTTATAAACCTGTATTAAGTTTCGAACTCAATACCCATCATGTTGATGTTTCCGTTGAGCATAAAGAAATACATCATATCGGTGGCCGAATTGGTGTTAATGGATTCTATCAGCTTAATAATTATTATGGTAATTACTTTATTCCAAATTATAAACGACTCCAAGGAGGACTTTATTGGGTGGAAAAATGGCATCATAACGGATGGAGCGCTGAGGCCGGTGTGCGGTACGATCTAAACAATTTCAGAATATTCAAATGGGAAGACCAGCACATTATTTCTCCTTCATATCAATATCACAACTGGGCTGCTACCCTTGCCGCACGTTATCAATTACCGAATTTTACTTTTCATATTAATGGAGGAAGCACATGGCGAGCTCCGTTTGTAAATGAAATGTATAGTTTCGGCGTGCATCATAACGCTGCCACGTTTGAAATTGGTGATGTTAATTTGGTTCCTGAAAGAGGATACAATAGTTCGATTACCGTTGATTTCCATTATCAACGAAAACTGGATATGGAATTCACGGTTTTCTATAATTACATTCAAAATTATATAACGCTACAACCTAAACTACCAGCCACCCTCACCATACGCGGTGCCTTTCCGACTATGTTATACGGCCAGACCAATGCCGTTTTTTATGGCTTTGAATGGGCTGCCAATTGGGATATGTTTGCGCACTTTAAACTCCACTGTAAAATCAATAATTTGTTCGTTCGTGATGTTAAGAATAAAAAGTATTTGGTGGGTATGCCTCCTACACGACTTGAAATATCAGGAGAGTTAACCTTGTTACAAAATGCAAGTGATGATCTCAGTGTAAGCGGTACAGTTTCCCATACCATGACGCAAAACCGGGTGGAAGACTCCTCCGATTATGTAAATCCACCAAAGGCTTACACCTTAATTCATGCGGAGCTTCAATGGCAAAAAACTATGCTCCATCGAAAAGTGAGTATGTATGTAGGTTGTACAAATTTACTAAATACACGTTACCGTGATTACTTAAACCGAAATAGGTATTTTGCTGATGAAGCGGGCAGAATGCTTTTTATAAAATGTTCGCTTCCTCTATTTTCTTCACAAATAAAAAAAATAAAAACATGAAAAATACAATTGTTATAACAACCCTTTGCACGTTGCTTTGCTTTACCGGAATACTTTCTTGTAAGAAAACCACTACAACACCTCCCGATCCAAATGAAGAGGAATTAATTACCACCGCAAAAATCGCATTTACCGATTCAGCCGGTGTACAATTACCTGTAGAGGTTGTTTATAAAGATCTCGATGGTGATGGTGGAAACCCACCTTCTCAATGGGATACCATTAAATTAAAACCGAACACCACATACCTTGCTGAAATTGTGTTACTAAACGAATCCGGCTCACCGGTTGATACTATAAGCAATGAGGTTTGGGATGAAAGAACCGAACATTTATTTTGTTTTACCATTCAAGGATTAAATTGTACGGTAATCAGAACCGATACCGATGGAACGTATGAAGTTGGTTTATCATCAAAATGGAAAACAGCACTTGCAGGAACCGGAACGGCACAGGTGGTTTTAAGACATCAACCTGATGTAAAAAATGGAAGTTGCTCACCGGGATCAACTGATTTAGATATAACATTTCCCATGAAAGTGGAATAACAAACCTTACCCTTAATTAAGGGCCTTCTACAGGAACAATCCGGTAGAAGGCTTTTTTTTACCCCAAACCAATGACATACGAATGCTATTTTTTTTCTTATCATTGTTGTATGAACGCACCCAATTTATCGGTAGATTTCTTTTTTGAAAAGGAAAATCCCTTTCAACCCATTATGAAGTTAATGCGAGATCTGGCGTTGTCGTGTAACTTAAACGAAACCTTGAAATGGGGCTGTCCTTGTTATCAACTTAACAACAAGAATGTTATTCTCATTCATGTGTTCAAAGAATACTGTGCCTATTTATTTTTCAAAGGCGCTTTGTTAGAAAATGATTCTATGCTTCTTGTGCAGCAATCTGAAAACACCCAAGCAACACGACAAATTCGGTTAAGCACGATTTCCGAATTCAAAAAAAATAAAGCAGCCATAAAACAAACCATTCTTAACGCTATCAACGTTGAACAACAAGGATTAAAGGTAACATTGAAGAAAACAAATGAATTTCCCATCGTGGAAGAGTTCAATATAAAATTATTGAGTCAACCTTCCCTAAAAAAAGCATTTAATGCACTTACTCCTGGCAGACAGCGAGCGTATCTTCTTTATTTTGCTTCGGCTAAATTAGCTAAAACCCGAGAGGCGCGAATTGAAAAACACATTCCCGATATTTATAAAGGCAGAGGATTAAACGACGAAAAATAACCCTGTCAGCTTTTCAATATCCCATTTTCTTATCAGAAATTAGAAACTACTTTCTTCTTCTTTCTTCCTACTTTTACCACTTAATTTTAAATGTATGTTTTCGTTTTTAACGACCTACGGTATTTTGTTTCTAGTTCTAGTAATTGCAATTATTTTCAGTGGAATTTTTACTGTTCAACAAGGAACTATTGGCGTAATAACCATGTTTGGTAAATACCGTCGGCTAGCTAGTCCGGGATTGAATTTTAAAATTCCAGTATTTGAAAAAATCTTTAAACGTGTTTCGATTCAAAATCGTTCTGTTGAGTTACAATTTCAGGCTATCACACTTGATCAGGCCAATGTAAATTTTAAAGCCATGTTGCTTTATGCTGTTGTGAGTCAGGATGAAGAATCCATTAAAAATGTTGCGTTTAAATTTATCGATGACCGTAGTTTAATGCAAGCCTTGGTGCGTACCATTGAAGGATCTATCCGTGCATTTGTGGCAACAAAAAAACAATCAGAAATTCTTGGTCTCCGAAATGAAATTAATCTTCATGTAAAAGATCAGATAGATACCCAACTCGAAACTTGGGGTTATCACCTGATCGACCTTCAAATTAATGATATTTCCTTCGACGATGAAATTATGAAATCAATGGCCAAAGTAGTTAGCAGTAATAATTTGAAAGCGGCTGCGGAAAATGAAGGACAAGCCTTATTAATTACAAAAACCAAAGCTGCCGAAGCGGAAGGTAATGCTATCAAGATTTCGGCGGAAGCAGAAAAATTAGCAGCACAATTACGCGGACAAGGTGTGGCTTTGTTTAGAGAAGAAGTTGCAAAAGGTATTGCCAGTGCCGCTAAAGAGATGGAAGATGCTAAACTGGATGCCTCATTTATATTATTTTCGATGTGGACAGAATCTATCAAACATTTCGCCGAAGCCGGAAAAGGTAATACGATATTTTTGGATGGTTCGATTGATAAAATGCAACGCACGATGCATGAATTGATGAGTGTAACCGGTTCGGAAAAAAGATAAACCATGCGCTTTAGTTCGGTAGTAGGACAACATACTTTAAAGCAAAAACTGGTGCAATTGGTGAAAGCCAAACACCTTCCACATGCTATTTTAATTTTAGGTAAGGAAGGAGGCGGAGGCTTGCCAATGGCCTTAGCTTTAACCACATATATTCAATGTGAAAACAAAGGCGAAGCCGATTCTTGCGGTGCATGTAGTGCTTGTATAAAAATGGATAAGCTACAACACCCGGATGTTCATTTTTCATACCCCACCATTCGTACAAGTGATATGGATAGAGCTCCGTTAAGCACAGATTTCATTTTGCCCTTTCGCGAGTTTGTAACGCAACACCCCTACGGTGATGCTCAACGTTGGATAAAAAGTTTAGGTGCCGAAAAACAAGGTAATATTACTGCCGATGAATGCCGAGATATCATTCGAAAATTAAGTTTCCGAACCTTTGAAAGTGAATTCAAAGTAATGATTATTTGGTATCCGGAATTTTTAGGTGTGGAAGGAAATATTCTATTAAAATTGATAGAAGAACCAACGCCAAAAACAATTCTAATTTTCGTTGCTGTAAATGCCGAACAATTGTTGGCTACTATCCAATCAAGATGTCAACTTTTTCCACTCCAACCTTTACAAACGGAAGAAATTCAAGAAGCGCTCACTAGGCAAGGTGCATTGGATGAAAAAGCGTATCAACTAGCTCGAATTGCAGAAGGAAATTACGACATGGCGCTTCAACTTCTGCATAATAACGACGATGATGTGCAACAATTGTTGCGCGTTTGGCTTAATGCCATGTACACGAATAAAGGATTAGACCTTGTTTCTTGGGTTGGGGAATTAGCAGAGCTCAGCAGAGAATCACAAAAGAACTTTTTAAGTTATACCATACAACTTTTAGAGCATTTACTTCGTTTTCAGTATTTAGGACCAGAACACGTAACGCTTATCGCCAGTGAACAAAAAATTATTGAAACACTTTTAGCCAAGGGATTAAGTGCCTATGCCGCCAGTGGCATGGCAGAAGAACTCAATAAATCGATTTATGAGCTTGAACGAAATGCGAACAGCAAAATTCTCTTTCATTCCTTATCTTTACGCGTTCAGCAATTGTTGCTAAGCAAAAAAAGTCAGTTGACTCAAGCTTAGAACTTGCTGACACCTATTCGTTAACACCCTTAAATTGATAGATATATTACATGAGTTGCGGACATTGTGGCACAAGCAGTAAAGGAAGTCTTCCTACCGGTTGTAAAGATCATGGATCTTGTAAAAGTGGCGGTTGTAACCGTTTAAATGTACATAATTGGTTAAGTCTGGTTCCCGTTTCAGATTTCGACAAGCCCTACCCTTTTGTAGAGGTTTCTTTCAATCATGGGAGTCGGAAAGAAATTTTCAAATACCATCTCGTTCAGACGTTAGAGAAAGGCGATTTTGTAGCGGTAGAAGGACAAGGCGGATTTGATGTTGGTATCGTTTCGGTTACCGGTGAGTTGGTGAAACTTCAGATGAAGAAAAAAGGCGTGAGTAGTAAAAGTGAGGAAATTAAGAAAATACTACATAAGGCCAGTGATGAGGAAATAGCCAAAATGGAAGAGAGCAAATCTAAAGAACGTGATATGATGATTCATGCACGTGTGTTAGCGAGAGATTTGAAATTAAACATGAAAATTGCAGAGGTAGAAATACAAGCAGACGGCAAGAAAGCAACCTTCTTTTATACTGCTGATGACCGCGTTGATTTCAGGGAACTAATTAAACGTTTCGCCGGTGAGTTTAGAGTGAAAGTGGAAATGCGCCAGATTGGAATTCGTCAGGAAGCAGCGAAGGTAGGTGGTATTGGAAGTTGCGGACGGGAACTTTGTTGTTCTACTTGGTTGAATGAGTATAAAACGGTAAGTACCACGGCAGCTCGTTATCAGAATTTATCGATTAATCAAACCAAATTATCCGGACAATGTGGCCGTTTAAAATGTTGTTTGAACTATGAATTAGATACTTACATGGATGCCTTACGCGTATTTCCGGAGAATGCAGATCGTATTAAAGTAAAAGCCGGTACGGCCTTTCTTCAGAAAAAAGACATCTTTAAAAACCTGATGTGGTACAGCTTTGAAAAAGGAAGTACCTTATATCCGTTACGTATTGAACGTGTTTTAGAAATTCTGGAAGAAAATAAAAAAGGAATTTTCCCGGAAGAGTTACAAGCGGAAGAGGTGAAAAAGAAAAATGCCGATATTGATAAAACGGATTTTGTAGATGTTGTAGGGCAACTGAGTTTGAAAGGGCTAGAGCGAGCTAAGAAAAAGAAAAAGCAAAAAGCTAAGAAAGAATTACAAACAACGTCGGCAACCCCTGCACCAAGCAATACCAATCAACCTAAACAGGGTAACAAACCAAATCCTGGGCAACAACAAGCCAAAGGACCTGGGAATAATCCGAATGCGAACAAGGGTAATGCACCTCAAGGGCCGAAAAATAATCAAGGAAATTCAACACAATCACAAAAAAATCAGCCTCAGAAAGGAGGCGGAAAACCAAAAGGTCATAGGCCTCCAGGGAAGCCTCAACCTAACGCACCGAAAAAAGAAGATAGTGGAAGTTAGTTCTATTGTGAAAGGGAAATAGTTTATTACCCCAAGAGAACACATTGCTAGTTTGAAGATACGAGACTTAACAATTTAAAATTTCTATTCATTGAGTTGGATTGAGAATACCCTTAGCATATAAGGTTGGAAAAATTTGTGCTGAAAATAAGTTTCAGAGAGTTCAAATTATTGTTGGTAAGAAAAGTAAATACATCGCTTTCAAAAACAATATAGGAAATTAAAAACGTTGGAATGATATCGCAATAATAAATTTGTTCGTCTAGGATATTTGTCTCATATTTGAAGACAAATGTCCTAGGTTAAAATAATAATGATGACAACAACAGAAAAAATTGAAGGGAAACTTGACAAAAAGATTGCATCATTCTTCAAAACAAGTAAAATTAAAGTAAGTAGCAATCAAGTTACGTATGAAAAATTCTTGGAAGATAAAATGCTTATCATTGTTGCGATACGAGCAGGTATTCCTTATTCTCTATTTGACTTAATACAGCATTACACGCCATTCTCTGAGAGTGACTGGGCGAATTTTCTTGACATTTCTACTAAATCGCTTCAGCGATATAAATCATCCCCTGAGCACCATTTCAAACCAATCCATTCTGAAAAAATAATAGAAATGGCTGAAGTAACAAAAGTAGGAATCGATGTGTTTGGAAATATGGATAAACTCAAACTATGGCTAAATACACCTTGTTATGCTTTAGGGAAACTAGAACCAATTGAATTACTGAAAGACTCTTACGGGAAGGAAATGGTTATAAGTGAACTTAACCGAATTAATCATGGAATTTTTGTGTAGATGAAAGTGTTTAGGCTTGCAAGAGAGAAACATGCCTTGCCATTATCGGGAATCGGTGCCGCAAAGTATGGTGCGAGGTGGAATCCTATCGGGATAGAGTTGATTTATACCGCTCAAAATAGGTCTTTAGCCATGGCGGAAGTTGCTGTTCATCTTACCTTAGCAACCCTGCCAGACGATTATGTGATGTTAACCATCGACATTCCGGAAAGTATTAAATGTAAGCAATTAACAGAGGCCAACTTACCAATTGACTGGCAAAATTTTCCGCATCCATCTTCGACACAGGTTATCGGAAGAGATTTTGTTGCCGAAAATGAATACTGTGTATTGATAATTCCATCCGTTGTTACTCAAGGCGACTTTAATGTGCTCATTAATCCAAATCACAAAGACTTTACTAAAATTACCGTAACTAACATCGATAAATTTCCTTTTGATAAAAGGATATTCAAATAAAATCGCCTGACAACTTGGTCTTTCATAAGTCGTTACAATGAAAGAGTTTGATGCCCTTGAAGTTCTTCTAAAATCTTTAATAGCACTTTTCCGTTTTGGTGTATTGCGGCAGCGATTGGAGCGGAAAGCCCGCAGCGACGAGGCACGAGGAGTGAGGACTTGCAGCGGAAAGCGCGTGTGCCGCCCAAAAAATAGTACAACCTTATAGCAAGGTTCTTCTTATGACCATCTGAAATAGGTTTGAATGGCTAGAACGCTTTGCAAAATTTAATTTGTTTGAACATCGTATTGATTTTAATTTCTTCGGGTATTAGCGAAATATTTCTAATTTTCCGGCATGAAACAGGTTGTACTCAGTGGCTTATTGGCCATTCTTGCATTCACCGCATTTGCACAAACAAATAATTATAAGAGTGATTCTCGCTATTGGAAAAACCGTCCGCCCTATGCAGGCTATTGGCAACAGGATGTTCATTATACCATAAACGCGGATATCAATGAACGTACAAATATTGTTTCAGCCACCGAAGAATTAGTTTATACCAATAACTCACCGGATACTTTAGAGGTTGTTTATTTTCATTTATATCAAAACGCTTTTACGCGAGGTTCGTATTTGGAAGCCCTTCATAATGCGAATAAGCAACCCATAAAACGTATGGGTAAATACCAAGAAATGGGCTTAGGAACAACCGTACAGAATTTAAAAGTAAATGGTGTTGTATGTAAAACAACCCTCGACAACACGATTCTTAAGGTGGAGCTTCCGCGCCCTCTTATACCTAACGGTAATTGTACCATTACGATGGACTTCAAAACTTATTTTGATCGTTCTCAGTTTCGTCGTCGAATGGCCTTAGGTAACTCCTATGGTTTTCCGAGCTTCAATGGCGTGCATTGGTACCCGCGTATTTCGGTGTATGATATGAAGAAAGGTTGGGATGTGGATCAGCATTTGAATAAAGAACTCTATGGCGATTACGGTCAGTTTGATGTGAAGTTAACTTTTGCATCGAATTATATTGTTGAAGCAACGGGTAACTTGGTAAACGAGCCGGAAGTATTACCACAGGCTTTACGCGAACAACTTGATATTAAAAATTTCGCCAACAAACCTTGGAATTCTGCGCCTTCAACCATTATTCCTTATGATTCTTCGCAACGAAAAACATGGGAGTATCATGCGATTCATGTTCATGACTTTGCGTTCACTGCAAATCCAAGTTATCGTTTAGGTGAAACAACATGGAATGGTATTCGTTGCATTGCCATCGTAAAAGAATCGCATTGCAGTAAATGGCAAAATGCACCCGACTATGTTGCGAAAATTATTCAAACCTTTAGCGAAGATTTTGGTATGTATGAGTATCCAAAAATGGTTGCAGCCGATGCGGATGATGGTATGGAATATCCTATGTTAACCTTAGATGGTGGTGGCGACCCTGACTATCGTAATTTGCTTGTTCACGAAATTGGACATAATTGGTTTTATGGCATGATAGGAAATAACGAAACGTATCGTGCGGCCTTGGATGAAGGCTTTACACAATTTCTTACGGCATGGGGTTTAAACCGTATTGATGGGCCGGTACCTGTTTCAAACCCAATTAAAAACAAGTATGTTCGTAAACATAAAGAAGAAGCCTTAAATATTGATAGAAGCATTTACAACCGTTATTTATTTGATGCCATTCGCAACGACGACAAAGCGTTAAATACGCATTCGAATGATTTTAATTCTTCCTTAGGACATGAAAATGGCTATTCTAATGTTTATCATAAAACCGCGACGATGTTGTATAATTTGCAATATGTGTTAGGCGATGAACTCTTTCTGAATGCCATGAAACATTATGTGAAGCAATGGAAGTTTTGTCACCCTTACTTTGAAGATTTCCGTAGAAGTATCATTGAATACACCCATCAGGATTTGAATTGGTTTTTTGATCAGTGGTTGGAAACTACCAAACATACTGATTATGGAATTACGAAAATTAAAACAGGAGTTGCTAACCATACATATCATATTACATTCAAACGTTATGGTGAGATGCAAATGCCCTTAGATTTTCGAGTACATGCCAAAGATGGTAAGACCTACGATTATACGATTCCGAATACTTATTTCACGAAAGAAGGAAAACAAAAAAATCTTAAGCGATGGTATGGATGGAATATTTTAAATCCAACGTATACAGCCACTGTAGTTATTCCATCAGGAATTAAAGTGGTGCAAATAGATCCAAGTAATCGTTTAGCTGATGTGGATATGATGGATAACTATAAACGGCCACATCAAAAACTAGCACAAGAATCGTTGAAATTAAAGTTTGAAAACTACATAGGCAATCCACCATCTTGGAAAAAATACAACGGAACAATTCGTCCGGATATTTGGTATAATAACCTTGATGGAATTAAAGTAGGTCTTCATTTTGATGGATCTTATATGAATTACCTCAGAAACTTATATACTACCGTATGGTATAATACGCGCTTATTGGCATCACCGGATTATGCTCCGTATGAGGATGAAGGTTGGTATGATAAAACATCGCCGATTGATTACACGCTTCGCTATGATAATGTATTGAAAAAAATTAGTCATAAAATCAAATGGGGAGTCGACAGTCGTTTTATGGATGGTTATGCCCGTCATAATATTCATAGTAGTTTACAGCTAAGCGAAAAACAACTTATTCGTGTGGATGCCACCACCCTATACCGGAGAAGTGCGATAACGAATGCGTATTTATTTGCTCCTGACGAGTGGTCGAGTTACAGTAATGGTAAAGGTGTAGAAACGAAAAAGAATAGTTATTTACAACTTGGTTATCGCACCTCGCTTCAACGAAGAAAAAACAATCTTCAATTTGCTTTTGATGTAAGAACACCGTTTACGTATAATTATTCTTTTCTTCAATCGGAACTCAACTATCAAACAGCATGGAAACGGTTTGAATTACGTTCGCGATTATTTGGTCGTTTAGGTTTTGGAAATGAAATTCCTTATGAATCAGCTTTATATCTACAAGGTGCGAATCCGGAGGAATTAATGGAAAATAAATTTACCCGCTCACAAGGGGTTTTACCCTTATCTTGGGGTGGTTTTGCGATGAGTTCCTATTCTCATATACATGGTGGAGGCGGAATGAATTTGCGAGGCTACACCGGATATTATGCTGTAGATGCCGATAAAGATGGAACGGTTTACTTGAATTACAAAAGCAGAAGTGGTATAGCGATGAATGCCGAACTTGATTTCGATCGTTATTTTTCATGGATTCGTCCGAAGTACATTCGTGATTTAATTCATATCGATACCTATGTATTTGGCGATGCAGGTATGGTTGAACGGGGTGTTTTAAATTATGTAAACATGACCCGACTCACACCAACAACTCAGTGGAGCAAGCTTCGTGCTGATGCCGGTGTTGGTGCTGCCATTACCTTAAAACGCTTACCAGTGCTTGAAACCGTTCGACCTTTTACTGTGCGTGTTGATTTCCCATTCTTCTTAAGTGCCCCAACGTTCAATACAGAAAGCGAGTATATCGATTTCAATCGTTGGGTGATCGGTATCAATAGAAGCTTCTAGCCACGATTCGCGTCAATCAAAAAGTGGTTGAAAGTCATTTAGGTTTGGGGGAGCTATTTCCATTCTTGAACTAAATGACTAGCTTGAGGTATGCCATAACGAAAGTTTTTAATTACCATCAAACAAATTATTTCTTAAGGTAAGCAGAATACATCCAAACTAATTTCTCTTGTTCATGAATGTAATCGCTCATCAAAGCGTTGGTTCCTTCATCGTTAACCTCTTCAGAAATAGAAAGTAAATCACGTTGCATTTTCAATTGTATCGAAAAAGCATGTAATTCATGCTATACAGCGAGCAAATCTTCTGTTACCATGCTATTTTCTTTAGTTCTAGAAAGTTTTCTCTACGCTGAGTAATTGTGTTCCGGATTGCACATCAAGGTTAAAATGCGTTTGGTTATTTCATCAATTTTTAAAGGGCATTTAATATACTCCTTTTCGTATTTATTATTAGCGAAAGACCTATGCCTTTGTTTTTTATACTACGATAAAATCATGTTTCTGTTCTAAAAATCTATGCGAACTAAGGTTTGCAAGGATTAAAATTCTCCGAAGAAGCCCTTCAAACAGACTTACCTACTTTTCTTTAAACGGGAAATCCTATTTTTGAAAAAAGTAAACGTGTATGAAGAAATTTTGCCAGATGGGTTTTTTAG
>JAEUVD010000019.1 GCA_016787065.1 Chitinophagaceae bacterium | reverse complement strand
ATGCTATAGGCGTTTCACCTTTGCAACGATATTGGATTATTGAAGATACGTCTTTTGCAAACTATAATTATTCCTTACAACTTGAAGGTTCAGCTACTGATAATTTTGATATTAACCAAAAATTGAAATCCTGGAATGGTTCATCTTGGACCACCTATCCCGGAAATGTGTATGGTACGATGCTTGTTAGTGACAGCAATTTATCAACGCTTATATATCCATTACACAATCGTGAATTAACAGGTTTGTATGATACGTTAAATTCAGTACAGAATACTTACGTTTGGAACGGCAGTGTGAATCAGGACTATCAAGTAGCAGCCAATTGGACTCCATCAAGAACTAACCCTTCTCCTTTTGATGCCTTGGTTTTTAATAATGGTTTGCAGGATACTGTTAATAATATTCCTTCTCAAACGATTCGAAAATTAAGCGTTTTAAATAATACTGTACTTCATTTTGTACCTTCAACGAGCTATATTATTTACACAATTCAATCAGATAATAATAGTACCAATCATGAATTGAATATTGAAATGGGTTCAGCTTTTATGATTCAAGGGGATTATTTCGAATTGAAATTTGCAGGCAATAACAATACGGCACTTGTATCAGGCAGATTAGAAATAAATGACAATACCGCAGCTACAGCGAAGGTGAATTTTACCAATTGCATTGCCACAGTAAGTGCTACAGGTGTTCTCGCCGCAGGAGGCACGGTTGGTTTAAATCCTTTTGTAAGTACAAACACAACTTTAAAAGTTTTTGGGATTTATGAAAATAAATACACTAACAACGTGGGATTTTACCCTGTTGCCACATGGGAAGATGGTTCAGAGGTGAAGGTATTAGGATTGTTAAATCCGCCTTCAACAGCATCAGGAAGTACATCAGGATTTAATCAAGAATTCTACAATTACACTTTTAATTGTGTGAATCTTTCTTCCTCATTCTCGTTTGGCAACTTAACCATAGATTCCGTTAGAAATAAGTTTAGTATTCTTAGTACGGGTAGTTCCTATATATCGATGGATACCGTGAATACCAAAAAATTCTTTATGAGTAACGGTCAGTTTCGACCCCAAACAGTTTTTGTTCAAGACAGTTTGAATTATAGTGGCGGTCAGATTATTAATCCTTTTACTTCAAGTAGGTTTATTTTTAATGGGCAACAAGGAATACAAGAATTTAGTTGTCATGATTCTTCCTTTGAAGGTGCAATGAAGTACCATATTCAAAATCCGAATGGTATTCATCTATCCGGTACGGGAGCGTTTAGTACTAATCCTTCATTCAAAATTTACTCTGGAGGAAGTATTGAAGTTAATACTGCTGCTACAACGCCAATAAGTACGAATTTAATTTTAACGTACGACAGTGTAAATACCACGCTAAGTTATTTATATAAAGGGAATTTGTTATCCGATGCTATCTGTTATCCTTCATTAAATTCACCGAGTAGATTAACTATTGATATAGGTAATCTACATCATATTCAACTTCCATTTTCCAGAACAATTCGTGAAACACTTACCATGACAAGTGGAAATATCCGTTTAGGCGCATTTGATTTAACCCTAGGAAAATCGGTTACTGCTACAGGTAGTTTAAGTTATACTTCGGGATTTATTGAATCTACCACAGGCTATTTTTATCGATGGTATAAAACCACAGGTTTGTCTACCGGTGCAATCCTTGCCTACCCTATGGGCGATGGAAGCAGTGCTAGAAAGGTTTATATGTATTTTAGTTCTTCTACGGCACTGAGTACGGGTGGAACAATAGGTGTTCGACATACGAACCCTGGTGGTAATACAAATGGCCTTAGTATTGCCGATGCTAGTTTTATAATTTCAAATCGAACTAATGCCAATTGGGAATTTGTGGCCGGAAATGGAATAACGGCTACAGGCACAATTGGTTTGAAGTTTGAAGCCTACGGACTAAATCTTTTTGGAACTCCATCTGATAACCGCATTACCCAGGCAACAGCAGTAGTTGGTGGACATGTAAATGGTAGCGGAGTGATGCCTGATGTAGAGGTACAACGCAATAATATTAACCTAGCAGCATTAACGGCAGGGCCCTTTTATGTGGGCTTCGCAGGTTTGTCGAGTTCGAACTTGGTGTATTCCGTATCAAGTGGTAATTGGAATGATCCTACTATTTGGAATATTAATGCTGTTCCAAATGCTTCTCATGTTGTTTATATTTCATCTGGTACTCATGTAGCAGTTACAACAACTCAAGCCGCATACAATGTAACCGTGTTAGATGGAGGAGTTTTATCTTGCATCAGTGATACCATTCATGTTGAAGGTACTATTACTAATAAGGGGCAGTTTTTAATTCAAGGAGGTAACGTTATACAAGGTTATAGCGGAGGCGGGGATAGAGATTTTATTAATTTAGATAGCCTTTCAATTACAAGTGGTTATTTAGAAATAAATGGTATGATTCAATCTGCCGCAACGTTTATTCAAACCGGTGGTGTGATTTTGGTTGATGGAAATAGCGGTTTATCTTTTGGAAATGAAACAAGTCATTTGGTTCAAATTACTGGAAATGTATTAGCTACCGGAGGCCTTCTTATCATCAGAGATCCTCATTATTATAGTAGTGGAGCAGTTTTTAATGGTGGTGGTTTTGATGTCGGTCATACAATTCAATTAGGAGATGGAATTTCTAACACCGGAGGAAGTTCAGGTTTCTCGTTTGCAACACAAGGAAATGGTGTTGGTAATTTACATGTGCTGGCTTCCGGCGTTGGCTTAAATCGTGAAGTTAATATTTATGCAGCCACAATTGTTAAAGGAAACTTGAGTCTTTTAAATCCTAGCGCGGTATTAGATTGCGCTGCAAATTTAACGATAGGTGGAAACCTTTATATAGATACTGGGGCAGTGTGGTATACAGGTAATTTGGTCACCTTTAGTTTGGCAGGTTCATCGGCAATACAAACACAAGAATTGCTTAGCTACGGATCTATTGTTAATTATTTTAGTACTACAAATTTTATTGGAATAAAGTTCGATAATATATCTACAGAAGGTATTCGATGTAAACTGGGTAATTGGAGTTATAGTGGAACAATGAACTTAGGAAATACAAAACTTACCATGGAGGATAATTCCGTTATTACAGGATTAAATAGTTCTCCGACTTATGCAAATGGTTGGATACATGGCAAGTTGAAATTGAATTGTTCAACCACAACTACCACGCTAAATTTTCCTATTGGCGACTCGCTCTTTGCAAGTCCAGTAAGTATTAATTTGAATGGTGTTGTATCGCAATCAACAACTACACCGGGTTATATTCAAATGCATACCTTACCTATGGATCATCCTTTGTTAAGCAGCAGTACTATTAATCCTGGAGCTTCAGTGAATCGAAACTATGTAATTGATACTTCCGGAGGATTGTTATTTAATAGTGGTCAAGCACAACTTAATTTTAAATATAATGTATCGGATATAGATGCCGGTGCTAATGTTTCTAATTTTATAGTTGCCAAAAGGCAAGGGGGGAATTGGACAAATTATTTATCCTTTAATCCTTCGTTGTACACCCTCAGTACTGTTCTTGACTTGAATCATTTGGAAGGTGAATATAATATTGGCGAGAACGCTCAGATGCCCATCATATTAGGTCAGCCTGTTGATGTTATGGTTTGTTCCAATGATAATGCACAAATGGTTGTAAACGCTTCGGCAACGAATTCATTTCAATGGGAAGTGAATGACGGTAGCGGATGGATAGCCTTAATTGCGTCGTTAAATTATTCAGGTACAAATACCAATACCTTGCAACTTACTAATTGTACTACAAGTATGAACGGATATCTGTACCGTTGTAAAATTTCAAACAACATAGGAAGTGTTTATTCATCTATCGTGTCGTTATCTGTTGGTATTGCTTTCGCACCGGTGTTAACTATTTCACCAACAACAAATACACTCTGTGCAAACGATACGGTTACATTTTCAACATCACTCACCAATGGAGGAGCAGCTCCTAGTTATGATTGGTTCATTAATGGAGTATCACAAAATCTTAATAGCCCGTATGCTCTTTTTAGTGGATTAACAACGAATTCAATTATTTATTGCACTGTATTAAGCAACTCCACTTGTGCGCTTCCTGGTGTGGTTACAAGCAATTCAGAAACTATAACGGTTAATCCTTTATTGAATGCATCGATAACCATTTCTTCTTCCTTAGGAAATTCTATTTGTGTAGGAGCAACGGATACATTTACTGCACTGATTCTTAATGGTGGATCGGATCCTCACTACCAATGGAAGAAAAATGGCGTTAATGTTGGAACCGATAGTCCTATTTATATCAGTAACTCTCTTGGTAATGGTAATACAATTACATGTCAACTTACAAGTAATGAGAATTGCATAAATTCGGCAGTGGTACAGAGTAACACGATTACCATGACGGTTAGCTCGCCCGTTACTCCTAATGTTACCATTTCAGCCAATCCGGGTACTACTATTTGCGCTGGTACCGGGGTTACTTTTACGGCATTTGCTACCAATGGAGGAAGTACACCACAGTTTCAGTGGTATTTAAATGGATCGCTTGTTGGCACAAATTCAAATACCTATACTAATGGTGGGTTGCAAAATTCGGATCAGGTGAGCTGTGTATTAGTAAGTAGTGTTGGTTGTGTTACTTCAACCTCCGATACGAGCAATATTTTATCAATGGTAGTAAATCCGATCCTTACACCGGATGTTACTATTTCAGTAAATCCGTCCGATACGTTATGTATCGGCAGTACGGCTATTTTTTCTTCATTGGTAACCAATGCCGGTTCTACTATTTCATATTCTTGGAAAAAGAATGGTATAACGGTTTCAACATCTTCTTCTTATTCATCTTCCACCTTGGCGAATGGCGATGAAATTAAATTAGTAATTAATACAACACCACAGTGTGCATCTACAACAACCGATACAAGTAATACGATTAGTATGACTATGGTTGGAAACGTAACTCCAAGTATAACTATTTCAAATCCGCAAGGTTCCGTTATATGCAGTGGAGATACAGTTGTATTCACAGCCAATGCTGTTAATGGCGGCTCTTCGCCAATTTTTCAATGGACTAAAAATGGAGTGAATGTTGGTTCTAATTCTAATGTATATAGTGATGTTGGTTTTGTAAATGGGGATCTGATTCAATGTATCTTAACTAGTTCGGCATCTTGTGCAACTATCGTTAATGTTTCGAGTAATACGATTGCCTTAACAGTTAATCCTATTGTTACACCAACTATTGCTATAAGCGCTTCACCGGGTAATTCGTTTTGTGAAGGTGCGAATGTAACATTCAATGCTTCAATAACAAATGGCGGTTCCACACCTGTATATTCATGGAAAAAGAATGGAATAGTTGTAGGTAGTAATATGCCATCCTATACAAGCACAACTTTAGCAAATGGTGATATAATTTCTTGTACATTAAATAGTAACGCAAATTGTGTGAGTGCAAATAATATTAATAGTAATGATATACTAGTTAACGTGATTTCGAATACCACGCCTTCCGTTTCTATAACAGCAAATCCGGGTACATCAATTACTTCGGGGCAGTTGGTAACTTTTACGGCAACGGCAAGTAATGCCGGCTCTACACCAAGTTATCAATGGAAAATAAATTCAGTGAATGTAGGAACGAATAGTTCAACTTATACAAGTTCAACTTTGATGAATACAGATCTTGTACAATGTGTTGTAACGAGCAGCGACACTTGTGTCACCTCCCCTGTTGCTTCAAGTAATAATTTATTAATGAACGTTTCGGTCGGGGTAAACGATGTACTTGCTTGGTATGAGTTGCCTACGCTATATCCGAATCCTGCGAGTAAGGTTGTTAACTTAAAAGGAAAATTGCGAACAACAAATCATGTAACGCTTACGTGTAATCTAATTTCCTCCATAGGTCAAGTAGTTATGCAATCTAGATATGAACTTTCAACTTCAACATTTGATATTGCAGTTCCTATCCCTCAAAATGTATCACCCGGAATTTATTTGGTTAAATTGCAAGTAGATAAACAAGAGTTCCTTTACCGTTTAGTGGTTAACTAGCTAATTCGCGGTGATAATTGATAGATCTTTTGCTTAATAAAGTGTTCTAACATTAAGTTGCATAACAAGGGAGAAAAATAAATTGCCAATTGCTGAAACTTCGTTTGTGCGATAAACGAAGGTTATATCTTATCTACAGTTTTTTTAATTTCTCTAACGTCATATTTATTAATAAATCTACATTGCGATTTTCTCTTCTAAGCATATTTTAATGAAGGTGCTTTTTAGGAAAACGATTGTGCAAAATAGGAACGTACAATTCATTCCAATACAAATTTTTTCAAATAGTTTTTTCATCCGATGCTTATTTTTGTTGGTATGAAGAGCAGCTTGTTGTCGTGTTTGTTTTTTCTACTTCTCAGTACCACGAATGTGCTAGCACAACGCTATTGGTCATTCGAATTACATGGTGGTACCGCATATAATATTCCTTTACCGCTTACTATAAAACAAAGCGGTTATCCGGATATTAAAATTCGCCGTGCCCAATTTTATAGTGAACCTTTTATTAGTCCATACTATTGGGATTGGCGCTTTACTAAGTATTGCAATAAACATAGTTTCGAGTTTGAAGCAATTCATCATAAACTTTATCTCGATACCGACCATCCGGATATTCAACGTTTCGGTATATCACACGGTTTTAATATTCTCACCTTGAATTATGGTCGCAGGTTTCGGTTTTTTATTTTTAGAAACGGACTAGGAAGTGTACTCATGCATCCTGAAAATACCATACGAAATAAATCCTATCCGGAAGGGCCGGGTTTTGATATAAAAGGATACCGATTACGAGGTATTGTTTGGAATACAGCACTTGCGCACCAGTTTCTTTTTTTAAAGAATAGAATGTTCTTAAACACCGAACTCAAAGCCACCTTTGCTAAGGGCAATGTTCCTATTGTAGATGGCAAAGCACATTTGAATAATATTGCCTTGCAAGCGATTTTTGGCCTCGGGGTGAACTTTGCAGGAAAGAATACAATTTCACGTTCTTCAGGTAAAACAACAATAAAGAAGTAAGTTGTTTAGTTTTGTTTTAAAAGTACACAGGAGCAGAGCATACCTTTGTCAAAAATTTTGTATGAAGCGTGTTTTGCTCTTTTCAATGTTACTAGTTGTTTAAATTCAGCCCGGTTCTTATTTGCTTCAGATTAAAGCCGGTAATAAAATGGCAACTAAATTTTTATCGATTGAACGATAATTAGCGATGCGCGGCAACATGCCTCGAATAACGGAACAAATGAAAACGTAAGGGCATTAGTTCTGAATACGTTGCATCTTCTACCAATCGCTGTTGGATTATCTTACATTTCATATCAAACTACATAGCACATTTTGCTTAAATCAATTACTTAAACATGCCGATTTGATAAACTCTTCAGCCAGATAGTATACATACTGCGTTCAGTTATAAGGACAGAAGTGCTCCAAAAAATTCGAACGCAGATAAAATAAATTTAAAGTTGAATCGTTTATTGTCTCGTGGCTGGTATTTATGCCCAACGCGCCAAGAGAAACGAAAGGGTAGTGCTGTCGTACCATTATTAAACTTAGTAAACAACATTATGAAGCATTCATTCTGGAAACATCTTCAATTAACTTTTCTAGTTTTATCATTCATTTCGTTTGGAAATAATGTGAACAGTACGCATTTAGTTATTGGCGAGCTTTATTATGAAAAAACGAATCAGGTAACCAACGAATATCTAATCACTCTCATTTATTATCGTGATTGTTTGCCAACCTACCTTGGTGGAGGCAATCCGCAGTCGTTAGCTGCAGATGATCCAGCCTATATTAGTATATTCAATGGCAACACGTTGTTTTCCATAGATTCAGTGGCATCTTCATCTATTAGTTTAATCCCTTTCAGTGGTACATGTTCTATGGGCACTACGCCAAACAGTTGCATCAGTAAGATCGAATTTAAGTTGACGAAAATTTTGCCTCCTTCCAACCTACCTTATAAAATTTATAATCAACGATGCTGCTTTAGTGAAGGCATAAACAATGTTGTTGACCCAGAGACCAAAGGGGTTACATTCACCATTACTGTACCACCTTCCATTCAAAATAGTGCTGCAATTTTTAAACCGGTACTTGGAAATTATCTCTGCATTCATGATAAAATTTCGCTTGATCACGGGGCGGTGGATGCCGATGGCGATAGTCTAACCTACGAAATTTGTACACTACCTGCCGGAGGAAGCATAACGGATCCAAAACCATCCATAACGCAAGAACCACTATGGGATACGGTTGCACTTTCACCACCCTATACAACGAATAAACCAATGCAACAGGTTTCTATACATCCTTTTACGGGGTTATTAACTATCAATCCGATACAAGTTGGCAATTTCTTGGTAACTATTTGTTGTCATGAATGGCGTTTAGGTAGTTTAATTAACACTACCCGTAGAGCTTATTTGTATAAGGTGAATGATTGTGATATACGTTTCAATGCCCAAATACAATGCGATACGCAAGTGGTGAGTTTCTCCAATCACAATCAATGTTTGGCTGTCTGCAATGCATCACGCACCGTGCAATTTCAAAATAACTCCGTAGGCACTGCAAATTATTTCTGGGATTTTGGTGTGCCCAATACTACAACTGATACATCCACACAAGCGGCACCTCTTTATCAGTACCCGGCATCAGGTTATTACACCGTTCAATTGATAGCAGAACAAAATGGATGCCGCGATACCAGTTCCGAAATCATTTATGTTAGTGATGATACTATAACCGCCCAATTTATTTCCGACTCGCTGTTATGTGCAGGAAGCGTAGTTAATTTGATGGATCAATCGAGTAGCGCACAAGATAGTATAGTGCAAGCATTTTGGTATGTAAGTAATGCGCTTGAAACGAGCTTTAGTAAAGGATTAATTTCTTCCTTTAATTTTACCCAAAGTGGTCCGGCGCTTGTTCGTGAAGTAGTATTTAATAGTAAAGGATGTTATGCTACACAGGAGAAATACTTAGAGTTACTATTGCCGGGTATCAGTGCTTATGGCGATACCTTAGTGCCTCAACATAGTCAGATAACGGTGTATGCCCAAGGTGGTAATGCGTATGCGTGGAGCTACGTAGGTGTAAATTGGTTTCAACTCGGATCTTCATCATTTGCTATAAATCCAAGTACCGAACAAACAGGACTCACGCATTATATAGTTTCTGGCTTCGATGGTAATGGATGCTTCGGTTCGGATACGGTACTTGTTACCGTTACAAATAGTGCTTACTTCTGGGTGCCCGAAGCCTTCACGCCGAATGGCGATGGTTTGAATGATAATCTTATATGTAAATCGTCGGGTTATACCTTAACCGATTTTCAAGTGTACAATCGTTGGGGGCAATTAGTGTATCGCACACCAGATATTTATTTTCGTTGGCAAGGCGATTTCTTAGGGAAACCACTCGCCATGGATTCGTATTATTGGATGGCACATGTAGAAAATACGGAAGGAAAAAGAGAATTGAAGAAAGGTAGTTTCGTGATTGTACGTTGAGAAGTATGGTTGAAGCAATCATTACACTTTACTAGCGTGAGAAATCGCGAAGCAGTTCGCATGCGTATCATTTATTTTTTCATCATCTTATCGGTGTGCTTCTTCACCAACCGAATTAATGTATTAGATTTTTTGGTTTCAGTTGGGGAACACAAAAAAACCGTCTCGAAATTTTACGTTCGAGACGGTCTCTTTTCACATTGTTATTGGTGTGCGTCATATACACCAATAAAAGAATAGATTATTTTATGGCGTAATAGATCCAATACCTTGAATGATACTAGTTTCTACCACCAGATAGTCGAAGGCATCCACCGATCCATCTCCATTTAAATCGGTGTTGAGATAACCATTCAAACCATCAATAATATCTGGATCGAGAAGAAGATAATCATAAGCATCTATCGCTTGATCTTGGTTGATATCACCGGTAAACAAAGCCCACTTGCCTGGAGCAACTTCCACTTGATTATCACCATAGGCTTTACTGGCTTGAGTGGTAAAGTTGTACTGTGTGGTATTGGTTATTAAGATCGGTGCAGCCGACCATGTTTCAATGCTATTACGATGCTTTACTACAATATAATAGTAACCCTTCGGTATTGGCGCAAAGCTAACTAAGGTATTGCCATTAGTACTTAATACAGCCTTCTCTGATACCACCACTTGCGTTGTATTCAAAGGGTCGCGCAACTCCACTTGTATAGTGTCTGTGATACTATTGGATCCTGGTTGACCTTGATTGGATAATACAGCTTGCATAGTTCCCGCTGGAGTATAATATCCTTGCAGGTATAAGGTTACACCTGTTTGTGTAGCATTACCACAAGGGTTGACTGTAATCGTTTTCGTAGCAGTTGCACTGCATCCGCTGTCATCAGTTACCGTTGCTGTATACGTAGTAGTGGCCATTACATTCGAAACTGCTACCGAACTACCTAAGGCGTTGTTCAAATTATTCGTCGGCGACCATGCAATCGTTGGATTGGCTTGGCCTCCTGAAATTACCAAATCATAATCTTCATACTCACCGTAAATCGCTCCGCCACAAGGTCTGTTTAAGATATTGTTCGTTGCGGCAACACGCATGCGTACATAGCCATTATTGGCGTTCGCCGGAATGGTCATCGGTATATTCACCGTTGCATTGGCACTACTTCCAACTTGATAACCTAAGTACTCATTGGCATCGAAGAAATCACCATCTTGATTTAAATCGAGCCATGCATGAATATAACTGTTGGCACTGTTATAACCGATAGTACAAGTATAATTGTTACCTGCACTGAGCTGATGTAGGTGCGCATAGTGCGTATAATTTGTTTGGAAGGAAGTGATAAACCAAGGACTGGTTACGCCATCGGGCAAGTAGAAAGAGCTTAGGTAAAAATCGTTCTGACTAGATCCGTTCAGATGCGTCGGAACGCAATAGTTTGGCGTGTCTATTTGCAAAGTAGTGGCTGTATTCTCCACGCAGAACGTATTTCCATTGCTGCTGGTAATAGCAGGTTGTGGTGTATCTGCGAAAATATCCAAGGAACCACTGGCTGTACAACCAAAATTGCTTGTTGCCGTAACGGTATAGGTTGCCGCTGTGCTTATAAGTGCCGGCGTGTTAAGTGCTGTAGGATTAGCAATACCGTTTTGTGCAATAGGAATGTTAGCCGTCCATGTAACGTTTGGATTGTTAAATGATTCAAACTCCATTTGAAAAGATTGAAATTGACCGGTTGTTGATGGACTATTTGAAAAGAAATGCAAAGCCCATGGGCCATTTAAATTTCCAGTGAAATCGCCCAAGTTGTATATGTAATTGTATAAAAGGTTGTTATACGAAGGATGAATACTGAGATAGCTCTGGGTGCTATTAGCGAATACATTTATATAGGGAGAGGAATCATCCATAACCAAGGTGGCGTTAATCAATTCAACGGGAGAGTCAAAATAGAATAGAAAGAGATAATCTGAATTCGGACCAGTTAACGTTGCATATAACGCGGCAGTGCTCGTTAAATTACAACCATTAAAAATAATACGCTTCAATTTCATCCCTGAAGTTGGGAGTCCTGTAACCGACATGTAAGAATAGGTATTTGTAAAATATTGAATTGGTAAACCGGAATATAGATTTGTTTTGAAGAGTGAATTTTCTATCAGATTCGTTTGCAAGTCAACACTCGTATTTGGGCAAACGGAATTGTTACTGGATATCGGTGCAATGACCGGCTTCGTTAGAACATATAAATAGGAAGAGTATGTATAGCTACATCCGGTGTTGGTAGTGTAAGTAGCATAAAAGGTTGTGTTCTCAGTTAAAGGAGTATTTAGAACTTCAGTTCCTACACTATCCGATAAAAGATTAGCAGGCGACCAAGTAATTATCTGACTGCCTCCTGAAATACGTAAACGATAATCTTCAAATTCACCAAATACAACACCACTGCACCACATATTACTTAAACTTCCACCAATGGAACTAGCACATAGCACACGCATCCGCGTTACACCATTTCCTGCTGTTGACGGAATTACAAACGAACCCGTTACCGTATTGAGCGTAGCCGTACTGCTCCAAACAAATTCACCCGCATCCGAAAAATCACCATCCTGATTATAGTCTACCCAAATACCTCTAAGGTTGGCAACACTACCACCAATACCCATCGTAAAGCTATAGCTATTGCCTGCTATTACATTGGCAGTTTGAGCGCTATAGTAACTATAGTTGCCTGCAACTTCACCAGAGTAATTTTGAATAGCATTACCATTAAAAATAAAGGTATCAATGTAATCACGATTCGGGAGGTTGCTGGTAACTGTGGGTGTGCAATAGTTAGCGTTTAAACTGATCACCGACGATTCACCCTCACAAACAGGCGCAAGGGATATACTATAACCTGGATTCGAGTACACATTTACCGTAGTGGTACCACTACCGGTACAACCATGAATATCGGTTCCGGTAACTGTAAACGTAGTTGTTGCATTAATAGTATACGGACTTCCATCTTGAACGCCATGGCTCCAAGCGTACTGACTAGCACCTGACCCGGTTAAGGTAACGGGTGTGCCCGGACAAACTAGATTGGATGATGCATTCGCCACCACTGTTGGATTGGTATAATGGGTTAAAGCGATTGTGCTGCTTGCTGTGCATCCATTGAGTGCGGTACTTGTAACAGTATACGTGATTGGATTCAAAACAGCATTAGCCGTAACCTTATTGCCTACTGTAGTATTGAGGTAGGTTGATGGAGTCCAAGTAAACGCAGGTAGTCCGTTACTAACATTAATGGTGATATCCATAAATTGCCCATAACCACTATTCGGATCCGATGCATAATCTACCAAACAGGCGTCAAAATTATTGAACGCAACACCCACGCGAATGATACATTTACCATTAATAGCATCCGCCGGTATGGTGATGGTGCCAGACGTATGGTTGTTCGCACCGGTAAGTCCGCCGGATAATTTCTCATCAAAGGAAAATACACCATTTTGGTTCTTGTCAAACCAAATACCATAGTAATTGGCGTAGGCGTTCTGACTAATGTCGAACGGATAGCTTTGATTCGCGTTTAAATTCAGTTCGTAATTACTATAATCATTATAAACGGTTGGGTTAGCACCAAATCCTTGCGAGTTTAGGTATAACCCGTTCATGCTTGAATAACTACTATAACCAAAAACTGCATACGGAGTACAAGGTTTAGGAGTAGATAATTGAATTGTACCTCCCGGACAAATCGTATCGCCAGAGATAACCGTAGGGGCATTCGGTACAGGTAAAGCGGTGAGCGATTTAACAGCAGTATTAACGCAACCATTGATATCAGTACCTGTTACAGTATATGAATTAGTGGTTAGAAAAGTAAACGGAACACCATTGGTAATACCACCCGTCCATGCATAAGTTTGCGCCCCACTAGCAGTAAGCGTAATCTGAGAGCCACTGCAAATACTCGATGGGATATTGTTAATCGTAACATTCGGTTTCGCGAAATACGGAATTGTTTTAGTACCTGAATTACTACATCCGTTGGCATCCGTTACGGTGAGTGTATAGGTGGTATTGGTGTACTGCCCAACAATGTTTGCCATGTTACCAATATAAGAGCTTAACAACGCCGATGGCGACCAAATGTAAGCATTAAGCCCCCCGCTTATGTTGAGTGAATAATCTTCATACTCTCCTAAGGAGAATCCAACACATGATTGTGAGCTCGTTGGTTGTGTGCCTGAACTTACAGCTACTCTCATCCGAGCTATACCGGTGTAAGCAGAAGTAGGAATGGTCATGTTTGAGGAAATACTTGATGTACTGCTGCCAGACGAATAAACGAATTCTCCGGCATCACTAAAATCACCATCAAAATTATAATCAACCCAAATAGCCTTACCCGTTGAAGCTGTTCCCCCATGACCAATTAAAAAGTTATAGGTACTACCCGCAGTTACATTCGCCGTTTGATTGGAATAATTGTTATAAATAGCAGGGCCTTCACCACTAACGGATTGAATTTGTCCGTCGAATAAAAATTGCGAAATATAATGTTGTCCAACCACATTCGCACCACTCACGGTAGGTAAACAATAGGAGGTTGATTTACTCAAGGTCATGGTATCACCTTGACAATACTTCGGAGATTCGGACACAATAATCGGAGCCGTTGGCAATGGATTTACCGTAATCGTTTTAGTAGCGGTAGCCGAGCAACCTACAGCATCGGTGTATGTAATGGTATAGGTAGTTGTGCTGTTCATAGAGGAAGCAGTTACGGTAGCACTATTGGTGTTTGAGAGGTAGGTGGATGGCGACCAAGAAGCTGTATAATTTGGATTAGCAACGCCACCCGAAATAACGAGGTTATAGTCTTCAAACTCGCCATAATCGAAACCGCCACACGACTGTCCGGTGGTGGGTATAGCGCCACGACGACAAGCTACCCGCATGCGGGTAATCCCATTGCGAGCGGTAGACGGTATCGTGATATTAGCTAAGGGGCCAAAGTTGGAAGGTGCTACGCTAAAAACCATCTCGCCACTATCGTCAAAATCTTCATCTTGGTTTAGATCAACCCAAATTGCCACGCCTTGTTGAAAGGTGGCATCGAAAATCATCATCATCGAATTAGTACCACCGGCGGTTACATAACCGTATTGGGTATTATAGTAGTTGTAAACACCAGGGCCATCACCGGTAGTATTGGAAATGCCTGCGAAGCTAAACTGAGAAATATAATCGTTGCCGGCGCTTGTGTTGGTAGTAGTAGGGGTGCAATAGCTAGGGCTATTAGAACTCACTACCGATAGAGTAGAACTCGAGCCGGCACAAACGGCGGCATCATTGGTGATTGTAGTAACAGACAGAATGGGATTAACGGTTAATACTAATTGTGCTACCGAATCACAACCATTACCGGCGATAAATGTTTTTAAGTAGTTACCAGAGTTAGTATAAGTAACACCACCCCAAACGTAAGGACCGCATGATACTTTCGTTTCAACGGATACGAAAGGAACGCTTTCACCCTGAGCCGGACAATCACTGCTAACCCAATTCGAAGATGTTCCGCTGAGCGCGAAGCCAATTAAGATTCCCGGGGTAGAGGTAGGTGCTGAATTCGTTAAAGAAGTGGTGGTGGTATTGGTACCCGAGGCAATACCTTGGTTGTAATGTGCATTAAAGCGTAGGGATGTATTGGCTACATTATACTCATAATCTTTCCTGCTAAAAATAGTACAGTTAGAAAGTGCGATATTCCAAATACGGGTTTCATCTAATAAACCCACATAATTACTGCATGCCGTTTGCCCTAGTTTAAGTGCATCGGCATTTACTAATAGGGTTATCGGTTCGGCGGTGCTGGCCACTTCATAACCATCGATTAGAATTTTAACTAAAACGCTATTCCGAACAACAGCTAGGTGATGCCATTGATTATCATTATAGCTGAGCGGGGTAGAAATATCAACGGTGTTATTGCCGCCCGCTTCCATCATCTCCATGCGTATTTTACCATTCGTAATTCGGATATTCCAGAAGGCACTTACATTACAAATAGAGCGTTTTCCCATAATGGTACCATCCGCCATGGATGTTTTGAACCATGTTTCGATGGTAAAATCGCCGTTTCCAAAATTGCCTTGAGAGCCGCCGAGGTCAACATAATCACCGTTGGTGAAATTGAGGGCGCCACCGGTTTGCGCTTGGAGGAAGTTGGAGGAAGAGCACAATAACAGGATCAGAAAGGTCCGGTAGAGACTTTGGAAGAATTTGTTTTGAAGGGGTGTGTTCCGTTGGTTCATGTTATGTTGTTTTTAGGGTGTGAAAATGGTTTGATGCACGAAGGATTCAGGAAGGCATTTGCCGATCAAACCACCACCAGATAATCAGTATGATGATCAATCCAATGAGGAAGATGAGCACATAGGGGGCTGTTCTGTGAATATTCGAGCGAAGTTTCATGTGAATACAAAAATGGAATACAGTAAACCAAATTCCTAATATCGAGGCGATACAAATAGGTCACAAGCCTTTAAAAAAGCGTCACAAATTCGTCACAGTTACATTTTATGCGGGTTTAAGAGAGAGGTGTTACCGGTCTAATGGTATGTTGAAAATTCTAATGTGTCGGTAACCTTGTTGGTATGAATGAGAATCATACCAGTAAGTTCAACATAAACGCATGGTATCATCCCTAAGTAACCATCCAAATTGTTCAATATTTATTGTTCATTATTCACTGTTCATTATTCATTGTTCATTGTTCATTGTTCACTGTTCATTTTCGATTAAATTTAGAAACCACCTAATGTTCTAAAAATAAGGAATCAACTAGTAATTTTAAACGATGGATAGTATGAACGATATTATAAGAAGAATGGTAGTTAACGGTTTACTTAGTGCAGCAATCGGCGAGGTATTATCTAAAGACGAAGAAGAAGATGCTTTTATTGGTGCATTGTTAGGTGCCGCAATTGTTGCTACTGCAAAAGCAAGTGAAGATGCAACAAAAACGAAGCTGCCGCAATTGGTTGTAAAGAATGGAAGTTTGTATGAAGTAAATGCTTCAGGTGAGATAAGATTCATTAAAGAAATCAAGAAATGTTCCATTCAATTACCTGAACGTTTTACACTTTCATAGAGAGGGCTAAAATGAATTAACGTATTTACCGACTCTTATACCAGTACAAGATGACCATGCTGTTGGCCACCCTCCATTCTTGTCAATATGAGAATAATTGTTCCTAGCTAATTGCTCTAACGTCGGAAGGCAACAATCGATAGAGAAACCTTGGAATAAATAGTATACACTAGAGTAGTGGTTCTAATAATGCATCCTTCGACTATTCTTACTAGCCAAATAATCCGCAATTCTCATAGTCTCAATGGAAGAAAAGATTGGTTTGAAATAGTTTACGTAGCTTATGAGTTGATGAAGAGCAAGAATTTTTACAAATTGAAACTGTTCCTTTGGTACAGAATTGGTAAAAACGAGTAAGTTCTTTATAGGGATCTTCTTATGCCCCCAAGAATGATAACTTAAATTACCTTGAATATTTGAGTTTTCGTTATGAAGAAGAGTAAACAATGCAAAACTAGAACGTTTTATTTGCTTTACCGGAGAACGCAAATCTGTATTACGCAACGATTTTTCATTCCAGTTTTTGGTTTCAATTAAGAATACACCTGATGGCGCAACTAGTAAGTGGTCAATTTGAATAGATGTTATATAACTGCCTTCCTCTTTATAATAAATAGGTTTGTCGAAAATAAAGAAGAAGTCATTAATGATATGATAGTCATCTGAGAGTGCTTCCAAGGTTTTAACTACTTGCTGCTCTCCAATAGCACCGTAAATGAAACTGTTTAAGCCATCAATTACCCTTTTCTTTCTATCCAGCGTAGCAATTTCCTGCTGTGCACTATGCATTACAGACTCCTTAAAATGTGATTGAATAAATTGATAACGGACTTTTTTAGCGTTATGTAAAGCAACAAGTTCCTCTGTGGAATTCGAAACCTTATGTTCCAGATTACTCATTAATCTTTTAATTAACTTTTGATAATTCCACCTTTTATATCGGATCAGAAGCTTACTAAAAATATGGCTAGACGAACTGAACGACATATCTTCTTCGCGTTGTGTTAGTTCTTCAATTTCATTAGTCAGTATTTTACGGGTGTGTTGTTTATGTGCTTCGATGTCGATATCTAATTGCTTTAAATCAGCACTTAGTATCAATTTTTCATTTTCAATATGTTGTTCATGCAGTGTAATAATGTGTTGACGAGTTAAAGAGTAAGCATCGCGAAAATCGAGTAGTTCCTTTACGGATTTAAAATCATGAATATCATTTTCAGCAAGCTTTGATTTTATCGTTGATAAACACCCTATGGTATTATATGTTTTAGACATACTCTATCTCTAATTAATTAGTACCTATTCCCATGGTTTGGTGTCCTCACAAACCATTATATCTTGGTAGTGGTTGATGCGGATACAAATATGTCGGCACTTTTCTTTATTCATAGCATTCCATTTCTATTTTATAGTCACCTCCTTCCAAACAGCTTATTACCCTGGTATACCATTCACTAATATCTCCAAAGTCAGTATTGATATCATTTGCCATCATTTCCTTAACCTCCTCAAAAGTATAATGATAATAAATCCTTTCATAGCCATCCGAACCAAAGCCTGAGCGTTCAATTCCTTCTAATCCAACCCAAAGAAAATCCTTTTCATATCGGATTGTAAAAATTTCGCACCAGCTTTCATAGTCCATTACAACTCCTAATCGTGTGCTTGGAATTTGCATTTCCGGATAATTTTCTAATGCCCAAAGAAGGCGATAGCTTACCATATAGTTCCATGTATCAAATTGATTATTGCTTTTTACTAATCTTTGTAATGCATTAATCAGTTTTTCGATTATCTCTTTATGTTGCACAGTGATCGGTTTAACATTATTTATTTAGGATGAGCATATATATACTTAATCGTTGATTTAAAATGTCTTCAAGTATTTTTAAATCTTTTAATACAGATGTAAAATTGGGTAGATCGAAATTTTAAAGTGTTTTAGTTTTAATCTACTTTAAGATTCAATTTAAAGTCATCTAATAGAAAATCGGGAGTCTTCGAAACTATATAGTTGTCATTCAAAAAAGTGTAATTTATGAAGAACATCCAATTGTCAAAAGTAGTGGGAAAAGAAAGAGTGGAGTTGATGTATTCGTTTATTAATTTATTTCGATTTAATTTGAAAAGCTTCTTACCAATTTCAGGAGTTTTATTTAAATGAACTACAATATCATTATCAAGATTTTCCAAAGTGAATCTAAGTCTTAATTTATTACGTAACATTGCTTCCCATTTCTTTGCTTTATAATGATGGTATGCAATATCATCAAATAAAGCCTTTAAAGCTTGATCGTTTGTTTCAAGTGTGGCATAAATTCCGTTCAGCATTCGACTTTCATCAGTTAGGTCTGTCCAATCATCTTTGCATTTGTACCTCATTAAATGGTCCACTTCGTGCCAACCTTCAGAAAGCGTTGTCCTAAATTGAATTTCAAAAGTATTTTCTATTAAATCATAATGTTTGCTAGTTCTAGCCAATTCATGATAAATACTATCTTCTTCCTTTGGCATTTTACAAACCATATTTTTTCTGAGAGGCTTGAATTCCTCTGCCTTGGGGGTATCATATTCCAAGCTGACAACTTCAAACAATTTACTGCAAAGGTCAAATACAATTTTAAGATCATCACTAAAATAGGTAGTTATCCTAAAGCCTATTAGGTCTTGCATTTTTTTTTCTTCAATTGAATAGTTTTTTCGTGTGAATTTTTCTTTAATTGAATTTGATTCTTTTACTCTTGAAAATAAACGAAATAATAATCCAGTTCGTGATAGTTCCTGGACAAGTTGAGTCTTTAATCTTTTTTCAATTAATTCTAGAGATTGGTCAATCATAATTAAAGATTCCTGTATTTATCGTTATAAAAAGAAATTCCGGTTCTTGTTAGAAAACTTAAATCTCCGTTTAATTGAATGTATCCATCTTTCTCAAGTTTATGAATAGATTTACTAATTGTTTTAAAGTCATATTCAGAAAGCTCATTTTTGATGTGAGATAATTGTCTATGTCTTGGTTTTAAACTTCCCTTTTTGAAGTATAACTCAAGTATATTTTTTTCAATATTAATTTCTGTGGTACCTGCTGATAGCTCACTTTCATAAACTTTATTTACAAAGCCGTTGTCATCAATACATCCATAAACCGTGAAATAGCAATCAGAGTATGCTTCACCATTAGTATTTAATTCACAGTTATAGAAATAGCAATTTACAAAAGATGAATTTTTGAAAGCCGTTAAAGCGAATTTGCAATTTTTGAAAGTACAGCCCGTAAATGTAGTTGATTCAAATTGATCAATTTTGGTAAATGAATATCCTTCTAAATGAAAGTCATTTAATGGTGCAAGTTTATATTCTCGAATTATCTCATTTTTGAAATCAACATCAATCTTGAAAAAAAATTGAGGATCATAATTAAAAGGAAATTGATTGAATACGCACCAAAGCAATTCTTTATTTTCTTTTGGTTGAACTTGAAAGGCTTGAACAGCTAGTAAAGCGAACATCTGAGTGATATTGTCATAAAATTTTTGATTATATTGTTGATATTTTCCATGGATAAGGTTCTCCGCAATTAATGTCCCTAAAACAAATTCATTAACTAACCCGATTTTACCTGATTCTTTACGATCCAGAAATGCATGATTTGAAAGAATGTCCGCTAATTGATCTACTCTAGGACGTCTGTCAGGTGTATATTTTCGTTTGGTATCTTCAAGTATTGTTTTGTTATAATCTATAATTAATTCCTTAATAAATTCTTTAGGTTCTGCTTTAGTATCCCATTCAGTAAGCAGACGTACTAATTTTCTGAAAATTCGCAGTTGTGTTTCGGGTTCTATTAATAAATTTTGACGAATTTGTTCCCTGGTTAGTAAGAAATCGAAGTATCGGCTTACTATAGATCTGTCTCCATTGATCATTTCTTTAAGTTCATTAATTTTTACATAACGCAAATATGTTAGTAGAACTGGATTAGCAATTTGTTCAACGGGAAAATTGTTTGAATTAATTACTTCAAGTCTTTCTTTATTAAGCCAATTTTCTATTTTTGGTTCTGATATTGTAATTTTCGTAAGCGTATAATTTATATCTCTATCAATCATCCAATTGTGAAATTCTTCGCTATTGAAAATTGCTGTCTTTCTTGAGGTAATTATTATTTTAGCATTTTCCGTTAACAAGTCTACTATTGTTGAGAGCATACTTTCAACTTGATCAAATTGGTTAGATGAAAATGAAAAGTCTTTAGAAATTAACTCATCAAAACCATCAATAATAAGTGGAATTCTACCACTCTTTATTTGATGAATTACTAAGTTAGAATCAACTCGATTTGAAAACTGCTCCTCTATCTCAAATTGAAGAATATGTTTAAAAATTTTCGCGCTTCTATCTCTTGAAAGTTCTGTAAAGAATGGGAGTTTGAAACTTGGAATTGAAATGAATTCCTGTAAAATTTCATATGCTGTGCAGGTTTTTCCATAACCCGCGGCAGCTTCGATAATTATTAGGAGAGGTCCTTTATGTTCATTAATTTGCTTAACAACTTTGCTAACTAGAGAATTGTAATTATCATCAGCTCCAATTGAAATGGTTTTGGTAATGTCTTGTTCAAGGCTATATTCGATATAATCGTAGGAGCTTCGTATGTATTGATATTGCGCGTTTTCAGGTAGATTATTCATCAACTTTTGAACAAATCCTTCATATCGTTTTTTAAGATTATAAATTACTCCTTCAGCTTTAAAGAAATCTTTGAATAAAGTATCTTCTGCTTCCTTAATGGTTTTAAATTCACGAACTTTAACGGCATAGCCACCTTTGGAATAGTCTGCTTGTAGTTTTTCAGCTTCTTCTTCCGTCCCGGTTTTTACAATGTCTGCGCCATTGTAAATACTCTTCGTGAATAGATAAACACGAGTTTCTTTTCCTTTTCTAGGTTCATATCCGTACCTAGTATATAATTCGTCTAATTGATTTATAAATGTTGCATTCATATGGATTTTTTAATTTGTTAAAGTTTCTTTCTCCTTCACACCCCAAACTTCATTTATTTTGTTTTTTATTTTTTGTTCAAAAAGGGTAATGAGTTTTTTATTGCCGTTTACTACGATTTGCTCTTCTTCTATACGTTCAACGATTTCGGATTGTTCTTCAATTGATGGAAATGGAATTTTTGTTTCTTCAATTATACGATTATATAGCCTTGCAATCGTAACTCCTTCAGATGGTCGCCACTTAATAGTTTGGTAGCATATTTTCAAAAAAGTATTTAAAATCTTTGTTTCATTATTGGCTATCCAAACTATGTTTGAATCTTGAAAATAAGCAGGTTTTCCATCAAATACTACAATTTTTCCTATAGTGCCAGTGGTTGAAATTAGAATATCTCCCTTTTTGGGATAAGAAAATTTTGTTTGATATTCATTGAACAATTGTTGGCTAATAAATGCATCTGGTTCGCCACCGAATGTTCCTATTTTGTAAAAAGGAATATCGCCCTTATCTGTTGTTTGTTCTTTAAAAATTCTCTTACACATACTTATTTTACCTATTGCACCCAACTCCACCATTTCCCATTCCGGCTTAATGGTAATATTCGGTTTGTAGTTATTTACTACTTGCTTCGCACCATCAATTATTTTTTGATAGCCTTCTATTTCAGCTACTATTTGTTGTTGTATTTCGAGTGGGGGAAGAGGGATTTCAATTTCCTTTACAAAATCTCTTGTTACACCCTTTACGGTTGCGCCGTGTCCTGCATGCTGTATTTTGTCCGCAATTGAATTTAGGAAGTAATATGCATAAAGCTTATTTATTTTTTCTTCGTCAAAAAGCAATGCCGTTAGGTCTTGGTTTAGTGCGGTTGGCTTGCGGACAAATGCCATTTTTCCTAATGAAACTCTAGTCACCAAAACCAATGTCTCTTCTGGAATAATTCTAGTTGAATTTTCCTTGACTGCTTTATCCGTAATTTTTCTTATTGAATCTTCAATATACATTTGGTTACTTGAAAAATCAGAACAAGTAATCCAATCTAAATTTCCTTTTTCCCAATACAATGAGTTATCCTTTGAGGGTGTACTTCCTCCAACTAATTTTGCTACATCCCCTAACTTTACTAAATTAAATTCTGGTTTAGATTGTTCTGTTTCAAAATACCTTTCACCACTTAAAACAATATCCTTATTTCCCAAAACAATTTCTTTCTCAACCAACGACGCCATTGTCTGAATTAGGATTTCTTTGATTTCAGGATTATTGGATTTTAATCTTTCTATAATCTTATCAAATAGCTTTCCTTCAACTCCTTTATCCTCTGATCCTGCGGATTCTAATACTGCTTTATACGCTTCCAAGGTTTGCAATGCCAAAGGCAAATCGTTTTTATCAATCTCTCTGCGTTGTGCTCCTAAATCAAAACCATCATTTTCAATTTTCAAAAACAAAATATGTTGGCTTTTCTTTGCTAGTTTTTTATCGAGAAGAAGTACCGAAGTTTTTACCCCACTATACGGTTGAAACACGCCAGCAGGCAAACTGATAACGGCTAATAAACTGTCTTGAACCAACATTTTACGTAATTGCTTATAAGCCGTTTGGCTGGTGGCTACAATGCCGTTGGGTACTACAATGCCTGCTCGTCCGTTAGTGTTTAAGTGTTCGGCAATGTAATCGGTAAACAATACTTCGGCTTTGTTGGCTTGTACCCCAAATTTTTTGTGTGGTCGTATGCCTCCCTTCGGTGTCATAAAGGGTGGATTGGCCAATATCACATCAAAGGTTTCTTGCCATCGGTCTTCACTGCTTAAACTATCATACTCATGTATTTGTGGTGTTGTAAAACCATGTAAATACATATTAGCTAAACTTAAGCGCACCATATCCGGACTAATGTCGTAACCCACGAAATGGGTAGCTAGTTTTTTTCTATCGTCAGGCTTTAGTTTATCCCCTTGCCGTTTGTCCGTGTTTTGGTTGAGTATGTGCTTATAGGCACTCAATAAGAAACCTGCAGTACCGCAAGCAGGGTCAAGCACGGTTTCGTTCTTCTTCGGGTTCACACAGGCGGTTACAAAATCAATAATATGCCGCGGTGTTCTAAACTGACCAGCATCGCCTTGGCTACCCATGACACTCAATAGGTATTCAAACGCATCGCCTAGTTTTTCGCTATGGCTATATTCAAACTCGTTGATGTATTTTAAAAATAACTTTAAGGTGCTTGGGTCGCGGTAAGGCAAATAAGCATTTTTAAAAATATTACGGAACAGCTCAGGAATGTTGGGATTGGTATTTAGTTTTTCCAATGCTTCGCTGTATAATGCTAGCATGTCTTGTCCGCTTAAGGATGGGTCAAATAATTTTCGCCAACCGTATTTTGCATAGTCACCTGTAAAGAATTTTGCTTTGCCTTTAAATTTTTCAACAGCTTCTTTATCCATGTCATCCATAAACTTATAGATAAGAGCCAGGGTGATCTGTTCTATTTGACTTTTAGGGTCGGGTACTTTACCTACCAACACATCGCGGCAATCGTCGATATTCTTCTTTGTTGTAGCGTCTAACATTTGTCTGAATTAGGATTTCTTGGATTAGTTGATTTTAGGATTTTGCTTGGTATACTCTTTATTTTCCGGGTGATTGACATTGTACACTCTTTTAAACTCGAGACTTTTGGCTCCGAAATTAATCAATAATCCGATGGGCAAGTTATAAGCCTGACAGTAGTTCATGGCTTGTGCAAGATGAACATCCTCAAGTTTTATTAATGCCTTTAGTTCTATCATAATATTTTCCTCTGCAAAAAAATCTACTCGTCTTGTTCCGATTTCTACACCTTCATAGTAAATAACCATTTCCATTTCTCGTTGAAAGGATATGCCTTGCTTTTGAAATTCTATAGCCAATGCACGCTGATAGATTACTTCCTGAAATCCATTACCAAGAGTCGAATGCACCTTCATGGCACAACCGATTATTTTATGTGTTAGTTCTTCGTGTTTCATTTTAATTATTTTATCTTATCATTCTTAAATCCTAACAATCCAATTCAAACGAATTTTTGCATTGACACATCCGATTATTTTAAGCGTTAGTATTTCGTGTTTCATTTTAATTATTTTTCATCTTATCATCCTTAAATCCTAACAATCCCAATTCAGACGAGTTTTTGCATTGGCACATCCGATTATTTTAAGCGTTAGTACTTCGTGTTTCATTTTAATTATTTTTCATCTTATCATCCTTTAATCCTAACAATCCAATTCAAACGAATTTTTGCATTGGCACAACCGATTATTTTATGTGTTAGTACTTCGTGTTTCATTTTAATTATTTTACATCTTATCATCCTTAAATCCTATCAATCCCAATTCAGACGAATTTTTGCATTGGCACATAAGCTTTAATATAGTGTGGCAATTTGCTTTTCATTTCATCGTCTACACGATTAAAATCATCCACGTTAAAACTTGCGTTGTGAAACAATTCTGTAAAATCTTGACGGTCTATCATGTTGCGAACGTCGGAGTCGGTAATGTAAGCATCGAAGTAGTAACGTAAACCCTGCAAATCTTGAATGTTGGAAACATTGTTGGTACTGATGAACTTATCAAATTCATCGCTTAATAAATCCTCTTTGCTCTTAATTTGATTGCCGTAATAGATGAGTTCCAGTAATTCCCGCCAGCTAATTTTACGGTCAATTTTTAATGACTTACGCAATTTTTCTAAATCAAAATACTCTTCGGGTTTATTGTCGTATTTTTCTTTAGCTCTTGCTGTGGCTACTTCTACATCGCCAGCTTCCATCAATAGTTTTATTTCATCATCCGTTTTTACTTTTTCTTCAAATTGTTGGAAGAACATTCGGTCCACCTTCATTCCAGTAAAGTCAACCTGATGTTCGTTTACGTATGTTATATAATCATTGTCTGTATTTTCATATCCATCGCGTTTGGGTTTAATCGTTTGGTCATCTACCAAAGGCATTTCATCCCCTGTATCCATACTTGTTGGTAATTTCAATACTTGATCGTATTGGTATTTTTCTTCAAAGTATTCGCAAGTAGCAAAGAAGTCAAAAAGCTTAAAGGCCGTTTTTTGAATAGAGATAGATTCTTCTTCACCTAATTCATTTTTGAATTTATGTTCAAACGTATGGGTTCGAGTACCTCTTCCTTTTATCTGAATAAATTCTGTTGGCGAAAATATAGGGCGCATTAGACCGATGTTTAGAATATTGGGGCAATCCCAACCGGTAGTCATCATGCCAACGGTTACACAAATTCTTGCCTTGCTTGTTTTGTAACCATCTTCGTTAATTGGTGAGAACTTACTTTTTCCTAAAAGTTGGTCTTCCGCAAATTGAGTTGTCATTAATTGGCTGCCGGCAACATTGGAAGTTACTTGAACAGCAAAGTCGCTTTGGTATTTACCTGGAAAAAATTGGTGTGCACATTCGTTGAGTATCTGAGCCAATTTAGCAGCGTGGTTTTGCGAAACAGCAAAAACCAAACTCTTTCCGAACTCACCGGTGATAGGATCTGTTAGACCGTTTTCAATAAATGTTTTACAAAATACACGGTTGGATTCCTCACTAAAAAATTTTCGTTCAAAATGATTTTGTTTATACTTCACTTCTTCAAAAACATCTTCATACTCACTGGTAGCCACTGTTACCATCACTTCATAGCCCTGTTCAGATAAAAGTTTCGTAGTAACATTTGTTCGAGCGTCTACAACTATGGGCTGTTTCAAGTACCCGTCTTTGGAGCCGTCTGCAAGCGTATAGCGATACGTAGGAATTCCACTTTCACAACCAAAGGTGGTATAGGTGTCTAACAATTGTCGTCGTTCTAATTCTCTTGGGTCTTCAATATTATCCGTATCTAAATGTTTTAAATAATCCTTAGGCGTTGCAGTTAAGCCTAGCTTATACCCCAAGAAATATTCAAACAAGGCTCTGCTGTTACCGCCACCTAAAAGGCGGTGCGATTCATCGGAAACTATCAAATCGAAGTCGGTAGGAGAAAACAGTTTTTTGTATTTGTTATTTACCATCAGAGATTGAATAGTAGTAACTACAATATCGGCTCTGCGCCAATCGTTTTTCCTTTCTTTATAAACAACGGTGCTTATGTCGTTTTTCAAATAGTTATTTAAATCCTTTCTGGCTTGTTCTTCAAGTTCCAAGCGGTCAACCAAAAATAAAATTCGTCTGGCATTGCCAGTTCTATAAAACAATTTTATAATGGCAGCAGAGGTTAAGGTTTTACCTGTACCGGTTGCCATTTCCAGTAAGAAGCGTTTTTTACCTTCACTAACAGCTTTCTGAACTGCTTTAACTGCTTCCAATTGATAATATCGTAGGAACCTAAGTTTTAAATTAAAAACGAGCTCCTTCTTTTTCCCTTCGTCTTGAAACTCAGGAATTTCCTTATAGTTTGGCAGTTGTGTTAAAACAACATAATCAAGATTGACTTCTTCGCTTACTAATTTACTAGGTTCAGGGTTAAAATGATAATATTGTTTAATAGATTCTAGTGTCGGAAACACTTGAATTTGCTCAGGGTTTCCTGTTTCGATGTTCCACAAATAATGAAGGTTTCCGTTGGAGAGAATTATGAATTTAACCTTTTGCGATTTGGCGTAATTTCTTGCTTGTTCTTTGCCAACCAACGGATTCAAACTTTCTTTCTTTGCTTCTAAAACAATTAACGGGTTTTGGTTTTCATCCACTAATAGAAAATCAATGAAACCATTTTTTGAATGTTCGAAGTCTTCACCCAAATCTTCCATCTTAATAGTAGATTCAAGTTTAATGGTAGCCGTGCCTTTATCTGAATCAAAAAAACGCCATGATGCTTCTTCAAGCATTTTGTTTATCTTAATTCGCGCTTTAGCTTCTTTGTCAGCCATGTAGTTTAATTCAGGTTTTAGTTGGTTTGCTTTCGGTTTTTAATTTAAAAGGTGCAAAGTGTAAGTTTTAAGCTAATGTATTTTTACTCCTTTCTTTCCCTCCTTCACCTCCCAAATCTACATATTCAAGGTTTAATTTACAAACTGCAAGCCTTGTTTTTAATGTCCAAGTCTTCATTTTGCTAACAGGATATAGTAAATAACGTATACGACTTATTGAATAGCTAACATGAAGGCCTGTTATATTATTCTAAACCTTCATTTTGAAATCGTGAGAGCATGTTTTATTACCTCGAGATGTTACTTTATCACCTTGAATCTCCGTTTCGCTAACTAGAGTATGTAACCAATTTTATTTTTAGGGATTCGCTATGCCAAGTTGACTGTTCATGTTAGCCAATTGGATACACAACGTGCTTGAGTAGTTACCTCCGTTCTCGGAACGGGTATTACTCCTTGCTGATTACGATGTAAAGTTAGCGGGATGCTAACTCATGTTAGCGGGATGCTAACTGATGTTAGCGGGATGGGTACAGTTGTTAGCGGGATGCTAACCATTTTTAAAAAAGCAAAAAAAAGTGCTGACAAAATTTGTTTTATACTTTTTCAACCACATACATTTAGGCCCACGCAGAGTCTCTTGCTGCATGTATTCACAGCGCATAATAGCTCATCGCTAGCATAGAGCAGTCTTCAACTTTTCTAAATATTGAGTCCATGCATGGCTGCAACTGTCGTAGCATTCTAGTGCAGGTACTAATCCAACATGACTGAAAATAACCTTGGTGTTTTCTCCTTCGTCTTCTATCTCGAAACAAATCCTTGTTCCCAACCACTCGGTGCTATCATTCAGGAAGGTTAAATTACTCTCAATAACCTGCCAACTTATTTTTTTGTCTATGTCAAGTTCAAGGAGTTTTTGAATCGAATGGTGTATGCCATTGCCTGCCGTAAATGAAAAGGAATCATTGACCTCCTTGCTGCTTCCTTCAAGATGCTCTTGATACAAACCCTGCCACCAATGGGCAGGGTTCTTTAAATAATTAAAAACTTCTTGTTTGCTTTTGGGTGTAACAAAACAAAATTGAAAATGTGAATTATGCATCGTTGATTATTTGAGTAAAACCAATTGTCCGGTATGGTATTGCAGATGCGATGTTCTGGTAATGATGATGTTTAACTTATTGCGATGTGGCTCTTTGGCAAAATCCTCTTCGCTTACTGCGCTGTGTTTGCTAAACCATTCTTCGGTTGAGGTAGTATCAAATTTTTCTTGCAATAGGTTGTGTAATGCTGTCCACATGCTTCGAAGTGCATCGATGGACGGCTCTAGCACAGCCTTATTATCTGCATTTTTAATAAAGGGTTCATACAATGCAGGATAATGTTTTTCTCCCATATCAAGCAGTCGGAGCATGTCATCATGTACGGCAATTAGATGGCCAAGTAAATACACCCCTCTGTTTTTGGAAGGCGCGATTTCTTTTTCTAATTGCTCGTTGCTTAATTCGCTCAGTAGCTTGTTTGCGTTTGTGATGGAGCCATACCATCGGTCGAGAACCATCTTAATGGCGATTTGTGTAGTTGTCATTGAAAATTATATAAGAGTGTAAAAGTATTGTCTGAATTGCAACTGAAGGGTGTGTAATTAAGACATTCTGAGCGGTGGATTCAGACAATGCTTTGGGCTACCTTTGAAAAAAAAGAAGATGAAGTTATTGTCTATCATTGTGCCGAATGAACAAAGTAATATGAGTACTATAGCCTGTATAGTGGGCACCCTTCAATTGTTTAATGAAGCCAATAACCTTCGAGTTAAACAACACAAGCAAGCGCTCTTTAAGGTGATTTTAGTTGGTGCCGACTTAAATAATGCGGTGCATTCAGATATGCTGTTTGTAAAGCCATCACATGCCATATCATCTATTTCAAAAACAGATCTCATTGTGATTCCGGCTACCAATATTAAAAGTTATGAAACAGCAACTAAAGGCAATAAGTTGCTGATACAATGGATAGCACAACAATACAACCTAGGAGCGGAAGTAGCGAGTATGTGTATCGGAAGTTTTATGTTAGCCTCCACCGGTTTGTTAAACGGGAAAACATGTTCTACACACTGGGCTTTAACGGAACAGTTTAAGTTGCTCCATCCTGAAGTAAACCTGAAACCCGATAAACTGATTACAGATGAACATGGGATCTATACCAATGGTGGGGCGTATTCATTTTTAAATCTGCTTCTTTATTTGATCGAAAAATTTTATGATAGAGCCACCGCGGTTCATTGTGCAAAATATTTTCAAATCGATATTGATCGAAATCGTCAATCTGAATTTTCAATTTTTAACGGACATAAGCAACATCAAGATGACGATATTTTGAAAGCCCAGATCCATATTGAATTAAACTATCAAGATAAAATTTCGATGGAAGCCCTTTCGCAACAACTCAATATTGGCCGACGAAATTTTGATCGACGATTTATAAAGGCTACCGGATTAAGTCCGCTCGAATATTTACAGCGCGTGCGCATTGAAGCAGCTAAACGGATGTTTGAAACTTCGCGTAAAACGGTAAGTGAGGTCATGTTCGATACAGGCTATTCAGACAATAAAGCCTTTAGAGAATTGTTTGGTCGGTTTACCGGTTTGTCGCCTCTTGAATACAAAACAAAATACAACAGAGAGCGTGCGATGATGTTATAAATCATTTGGTGCCCGTTGAGTCTTCCGCTATAGGTAGCCACAGCGTACAGTGATTGTAAGGGAACTCAGCGCTATATGAAATTATCGATCTAGGTTCTTTTAATGAATGAAGACTGAATTGCGCGGAAGTTTTTCACCCATATTGCGAAACACTATTTCCCAAAGTCTTCAAAAATATATTTGGGAAATCGCGAACCTTTTTGGTTCAATAAGGTGCCTGTATTCCAATACCATTGCTGATATTGGGATCTAGAATTAAATAATCTAAAATGTCAACAGAGCTATCACCATTTAAATCGGTAATCAAATAACCGAATTCCCCGGCGGTGATATCAGGCTCCAAATTCAAATAATCAAACGCATCTATTGAACCATCTTGATTAATATCACCGGAATAAATAGCAAACACATTCGGTTGTACTTCAATTTGATTATCACCGTATGCTTTTGAAGCCTGATTACTAAAATCATATACCATATTGCTTTGTGCTAATATTGGCTGAGCACTCCAGGTTTCAACATGATTGCGATGCTTAATTACAATAAAGAAAGGAGTTGTATTAAGAAGTGTATGTGGTATTTGCAACGTAACTTGTCCGGTGGTACTAAGAATCGTTTTATTTTGAAATAATACACTTGATAAATTGCCCGCATCGCGTAACTCAATGTTTATTGAATCTGTTTCATTGATATTACTGCTTAAACCATTCGTGGCTAAAACTGGTACCATAGTTCCGCTTACATCCATAAAACCTTGCAGAAATAAACCAATATTTAATTCATCATTGCAATTACTGGTAACTACAATTACGGTGTTACTATTTACACTAGGTTGAGCAGGACAAGCGCGTTCCATCGTGTAATTACCGGCGGTATTTACTACGAGTGAATCACTTCCAAGGGCAATAATATTATTATATTGTTTCCATGCATCTATTACACCCGTTGCATTTTTAACAGAACGATATAAAGTAACTGCACCATTACACAAAGCAGTATCACTGGCTGTAATAGTTGGCGCTGCAATACCATTCACAACAAAGGTGTCTTTCGATAAAGCCGACCAAATTCCTAAGTTGTTTTGAACTCTTGTTTTTACTATTTTTTGGCCGTTAGTTAAACATGGTATGAGTTGAGAAAGATTCATGTTTAAGGAATCTAATATAGGATTTAGAGTGAATGGAATTCCATTGCCGGGGCCGGGGTCTGAAGCATCGAAAACAAATTCAAGGGCAACTTGGGAATTGCTTGATGGGTTAGCATCTATAAGATCGGTGCTAACGGGAGTCCATAAACCGAGGTTGTTTTTACAACGAATATGAAGGGGATGATATCCGGAAGCAATAGATGATACGGTAGCATAAAGATCATTCGTGTTTAAAGTTCCAGAATTGGTTGTCAGGGTTATCGGTAGTGCATTGCCTAATCCAGGATCATTATCTAAAAAGAATTCGGCTTGCACTTGTTCAGTTACCAGTTCAGGTTGAACATCTACCACATCTACTCCCGAAACGCTCCAAACACCCATTGAGTTCTTTGCTCGAATACAAAGGTTTTGGTAGCCAGTAGCTAAATTAGCAGGTAAGCTGAATTGTAAAAAACCTCCTTCTACTTGTAATGTATTAGCAGGGAGTGTGATGATAGTTTGATTGGCATTCGAAACAGTGGTACTCAGGCCATTTCCAAAACCTGGGTCGTTGTTGATTACAAGTTCAAGTTGATCAATAGTTTGAGGTTGTACTTCAAACTTCATACGAAAGCTATAAGGATTTATGTTGCAATTATTGATATAGACTTTTACATTAAATTCGAATACACCTATCATGCTGGCCTGAATCATGAGGTTCCATGTTATACTGGAATTATTTAGGAAGTGATTAAAATTCCAAATACTATCAACAATATCCTTATCCACGCCATCGATGATAATACTATCAATGGTTACGAAGTCGGGCGAACTAATTTTAAAACAAGGAAGAACCTTAATATCACCAAATGAAAATACGCCCAAATTGGTTCCATTCACTAGCGAGGTGGTAGTAGAACCTGAAGGTATAGCGATGTTGTTCATACCGGTTACCAACAAAGTAAGGCCGGTAACTGTTACTGTAAAGCTTTGTTGTATTTGTTGAAATCCGAAAAGGTTCGAGTAAATGGTAACAGTGGTAACTCCTATGTTAAACTCAGATCCACTGCCTGTTCCATTACCACTACCTAAGGTGGCTCCTGTAAATTGATACGATAATTGTGCTCCGTTTACTGCCTCAATCGTATAGGAGTATGTTGTACTGCAACCGGAAGGTGTTGTAATGGTTGTATCGGAAGGGAAGGAATTAAACTGATTGGGCTCTTCGTAAATCATACGAATACTGCTGTTTTCCCAATCGGTTAGAAACATATTTCCACCGGTCCCTTTGCAGATAGAAGGAATAAAATTCATAGTCGCCAATTCGGCAAAACCATCATTGCAACAAAAGCCAATGGTATTATGATTATTAAACAGTGAACCAGCTTGGATAGATTCATACGCACTAGCACCGGCATAGGTATAAGTTCGATCGGTTATTTTTCTAATTCGATTACCAAGATATTCTGACACATATAAATTACCCTGATCAAAAAATAGATCATACGGATAGTTTAAACAGGCTTCTAATTTATCTGCACTAGGTCGTTCGGGTGTGGTCGGATCACCAGTACCTGCATAGGTTGTAACAAGTTGCGTAACATGGTCAATTTTTCTGATTTTATGGAAGGTGCTGTAATATAAATTTCCAAGACTATCAAATGCAAGTCCGTTCACATTGCTTTCTAAGTAGGTATCTGTAGCTAGTAAATTATTTGCTGTATCGGTGTTTGTTAAGCCGGGCCCCGCTACAATATGCGTAATGCCCGAAGTGTCGATACGATGAATCACGGCTTTATTTAAATTTTCATCGGCAAAGTATAATTCGCCCGAAGGGCTCCAAGCCATAACAGATACATACCCTAATCCTGTACTTAGTGCTGGTACGTGATTAGCTAAATTTGTGGTGTCTCCATTTCCTGCGATTGTGGTAATTATTCCGAGTGAATCAATTTTGTATATATAGCGACTATTCGACGAAAAAAAGTAAATAGAATGATGTGGACCCAAAATGAATGGTGTTGATGCACCAGCAAATGTTATGGGAACTGAAGTGGCAAGGCTACCGTTAGGTATATGGTATTGTTGTGTACCATAGTTTCCGTTTCCGGCTACGGTGCTGAGTATTCCTTGAGCATTTATTTTTCTAATTTTTGTGTATTCATTGTAGTATAAGCAATAGGATGATGTATCAAATTGCACATCTTGCGGTCCGTAGGCCGGTTGAATGCCATTAAGAATATTGACACCATCAGCGGTGATATCATTGGTACCTGTACCTAAAAGTATTTTCATTTTAGGCCTTATTACTTTGCAGATTATATGTTGATTGGACGAATTGCGGTAACCTATAATGATATCTTGGTTGTTATCAAACGCAACACAGTTATAGGTTATGATTGCATTGGCATTAGCGGATACCGGATAATTTAACCATTCCACAAAACCATTATTAGACGTTGAATTTTGGACGGTGGCACGTACGAGTTTATTGCCTTGCACTAATCCTTTTTGTAATCCGATATAAGCGTTGCCAATCGTATCAAAACAAAAACGAGTGGCACCTGAAAAACCCATTTGATTGGGTGGATAACCAAATTCTCCTCCGGCACTAAGGTCACCATTATTCATCTCAACATGCAAATTGCCATTAGGAAGAATACAACAAAGTTTGTCGTAGCCACCAACACCCATAGTAAAATGTACTTTGCCATTATAATCGGTTTGAATGTAGCGTACCGCAATGGGAGTATTGTTGGCAACCAGGCCTTCTAAGCTGGAAGGAATAGTTCCGCCCGGCCCGTTACCGGCGATGGTACTAATGATGCCGCTTGGTGTAACTTTTCGTATAACTTGATTGCCTCGATCTGCAATGAACATATTACCAGATAAATCAAAACAAAAATCACTTGGCTCGTTCAAGAGTGCATTGAACGCTTGCGAGCCATCACCACTATAACCTGGTGTAATAGAACCAACAACGGTATTCATTACCGGAACGGCAAAAGGTGTGGGGGCATGTAATCGTCGAATTCGATTGCCTTCAATCCAGTATATTTCATTATTAAAATATCGAACTTGATCGGGCTGATTGATGGATGAACCGGATGGCATACCATCGTTGCTAGTACCTGCATTACCATTACCCACCACTGTATGAATCTTACCATTGCTGTGATCAATTTTTTTGATACAATTATTGTCTATTACGTAGATATCATTATTAGGTGCTATAGCAAAAATGGAGGTATTAATTTTAGCATCTAGTGCATTCGCATACTCGGCAGTGTCATTACCACCTTGTACAATCATACGAACGATTTGAGCGGGAAGCTGCATGCCCTGCAACATGTAGAGGCATATCAAGATAATTATCTTTTTCATAGCTTGTGCGTATATGGAGGTGGATTAATTAGTAGTTGGAGGCGTAACATGAATATTGAAATTCAAATTGCCATTTACAGGTGCATTCGGATTAAGAATTTCAAAATTTCGAATGATACTGGAATTGAAAGGTTCACCTGTCATGCTAAAGGTGCTGCCACCACCATAAATACCTAATTGAAAAGGAGCAGTAGTTAATATTGCGGGCGAGCCTGGTGAGAGGTGATAATCGAAGTTGGTAAAGTTGAATTGATCATTGGCTACTCCTGGCGCAACAAACATAGGGTCGGAAAGAATATTATCTGTATAGGTATTACCTAAGTTTCCGGAAGAAGCAGCTTGGCCAGGTATGTTAGTGAGGTTAAAATAAAGGCACTTCTTAAATAAACAGTTTTGTATGAAAGTGGAGTTATTGGTAGATGAATAGAAAATACAATATTTGAAAACCCCATTTGTTATTGAACTCAGAAAACCGCCTTTGAAGGTGCAATTACGAACTAATAACTGTCCATTGCTAGCAACAATTCCAACTACTCCACCAAAATAATGAAAGAGGCAATTTGAAATCATAACTGAAGATTCAGGTGCATTATTTAAATTGATTCCTGAACCGTAAAATATGCAATTGTTTATGATGGTTTTTCGGAGTTTTGATCCTAAAAAACCACTATTAGGTAAAATATTATTAAATTGGAAATAGCAATTTTTAATTTGTATTCCTGAAACAATATTGTAAAATAGATGACTACCACTACCAAGAAACGATAAGCCTATTAATTGAACATTATCTACAGCAATTGTGATACTGGACATTTTTGCTACCAAAATATCTGATTTGTTTGGATTGAAACCAGGACCTATAATCGTAAGTGATTTATTAATTGTTGTTGCAGGTTGTGCGATACCACTACCTTGGATGATAAGGGTATCGCCGTTTAACACTGAACTGCTGTTAACAGCAACATTGAGATCTGGAAATTGTGCAGGTATAGCTGGGTTGTTACTAACACTCCATTGTTTAGCATGTACACAAAAGGAGCAAAGCATTAGAATTGGTAAGAGGATTTCTTTCATGGTATATTGATTTAAAGGACAAATTTCTTATACCGAAAATTTCTGTGCAATTACCAAAAGTGGTAATCATTTTAGGAAGATAATAATTGAATTCAATTGGAATGGAAACATAATCCTAACTATCTAAAGCTGTGAGCTTGAAATTGTGAATATCAAGTGTCCCGCTTGCTTCTTGAACTTTAATCTTTCTTCAAGTTCATTCACTTCCATTGGATCTTTTTTAGAAGTTAAAGGAGTTAATTTACCTACGGTTGCTTCTAATACAATAAATCCTCTTATTTTATTAGTTCCAGTTACCAAGCCAATATTTTCATAAGTAACTTTAAAAGATTTGCCATTCGGTATAAATGAAATAAGTATTTGACCATTATACATAAGATTGTATGTCTCATGGCTATTCGCATTGATTGATTGATTTAAAGAAGAAATTTCTTGTAAAGAGAATTGCTGTTTTTTAGATCCAATTTCTGCTTCAAAGGCAATAGCAAATTTTCCTATAATTGGTGGAGATGCCCATGGTTTCTGTTTACGTGGGCCGGAATTAAGAACTGCATCAACATCCATCTGAGAACGCCACCAAAATCGTTCTGAAGCATCGCAAATTAAAGCACAGTAATAAATATTGCCATTTCCAAAAGGTTTCGAAAACCAAATTTGCTCAGCAGGATGTATTTCCGGATGTTGACAATGACCGTCATCGTAAATCCAAGGCCCATACAAACAAATAGTACTTCCTCCACATGTTTGCAACATATTTTCTAAATGGTGTTGGCTTGTTTTTAATTCGACTTCACCCTCTACCGTGGTGAAAACATCAGGACAAGGATCAGTTCCTCCAAAATCTTGTCCTTGTTTTGTAAGAAAAGTTATTTCTGGTTTTTCTCCTTCACTTATTAAATATTGATAATTACTTGAAGGTGTTACCTCAATGTTCAAATCTCCGTCCGGGAAAAAACCATCTTCGCCATGATAGGTTGCAGCCTTTTTTAAAATTCCTGCAATTGTATGTTTGTAGTAAGAAGAAGATTTACTGGCTGGGTCATGCAATCTATGCTGAGGGTAATAAAAATTAAATCGATCGGCTCCAAAAGAATTCAAAACACCATTGCCTGTAGCTCTTTCAAAAGCATGCTGACCTATTATTTCTTTTCCGCCATAATCACTACCTATTATACCCATTTGATCTGTTTTGGCTTTATCCCATAAAGTGGCATTATAATCCAAAGATAATTGTTGAATTTCGGTTGAGTTACCATGAGATGTAAGTATTGTTTTTTTTGGCATCAACTTTTCAGGGTATTCTGGGGATACAACACTATTTATTTGTACTGGTATTCCGGTGGCTCTAACTCGTTCCCAGTGACCAGCAATAAACGAACCATTTATTTTCGTATTTCGTTTCCAAAAAGTATTATTTGAAGTAGATTTAAATACAGAGATGTAGGAAATTTTATCATTAAATCCGATATCGCTAAGGGTACTATGGTTTTCCATAAGATCTACAGATTTTCCAAATCCTCCTGCATCATTAGCATGTTCATAGACAATGACCACTAATCCCGCAGGTATTTTTATGGAAGATATAGCGTCATTTAAACTAGTAGGTTCAATTAAACGCCAATTTCCTAATGCCATAGATTGGCTTCGACCTTGGAAGTTCTCATTTTCATAAACAATTATATTATCAAATACAGCGGTTGTTTGTGCTTTTATACTCGAGAAATAAAAGCTAACCATTAAAAACATTAAAAAGGAAATTACTTTGTGCATTTTTTTTGTACAAATTTCCAAGGAATAATCACCCCGTGCAATTACCAAAAGTGGTAATCGATGTACCGAGATAATGAATAAAGCACCAATCAATTATTCCTCAAATAGTTTATGCTGTAAGGCCTTGGCTACGGCTTCAGTCATCGACTCAACGTGTAGTTTGAAGTATATTTTCTTCATATGAGCACGTACGGTATCGTAGATAATATTCATTTCAGAGGCAATCATTTTATACGACATCCCTTTCACTAAATAACTTAATACTTCAGCTTCCTTCGGCGATAAATCAAATTCGGAAGCTGTTTTTCGATGTGAGGTTTTGAACCGCTGAATAAATAATTTAGCAACCGATGGCGATAAAGGCGCTCCACCGGCATACGCATCTCGGATATACTGAGGCAACAATAAATAACTATTTTGCTTTAATACATAACCACTAGCACCCACTTGTATAGCTTCAAAAACATGCTTTTCGTCATCGAAGACGGTTTGCATGAGTATGGTTATTTTCGGATAGTTGGATTTAACTCGTTTCACCGCCTCAATACCATTTATTCCGGGCATTTGTATATCCATTACAAGCACATCAGGTTCAACCGATGCAACTTCTTCCAGAATATGTTTGGCGTTACTATAAGAACCAACTAGTAAGAAATCATCGCAACCTGCCACGCAAGATTCCAACGATTGACGAACGAACTTGTTATCTTCATATAAAGCCACTCTTATTATCATAAAGCAAACATAGTACACCTTTATATAGCTTTGTATTACCAAAAATGGTAAATGTTGAATACATTTATTTTTTCTTAAGATTCTATACCTGCATTTGTATTACCATGAAAAAAGTCCTATTTCTATTATTGTGTTTCGTTTACGTTTATTCGTACGCGCAAACCAGTTATTTAGATAGCCTGCATCACATACTAAAAACATCAACCGTTCCACAGAAAAAAATTGATGTGCTCAACGAAATAGCCTTTGAATATCGAAAAGGGGATACCGATTCAGGATTGATTTTTGCGAGGGAATCGTTTCGGTTATTAAAGAACTCAACTTATCATTACGGTTTCGGATGTTATTATCGTGCCATGGCCGGATTACTCTTAAATGAAAATACCGATAGCGCCATGGTGCTACTGAAGAAGGCCGTACAGGAATTTAAAATAGTGAACAATAAGAAGGCCATCGTAAGTGAACTCACGAATATCGCTAATGTGTACATCGCAAAAACGGAATACGACAGTGCCTTGCATTATTTACAACAAGCCAAACAAACAATAAGTAATACAACCTCATTAAACGATTTCGAACGGAGTACAACAATCATGTGGATTTATCATGCCTTAGGTAATATTCATTATTATTTGAGTAATTATGATAGTAGCAGTTTTTATGCGAATCAGGGAATAGCCTTATCCGACAAATTGAAAAATAAAAATGCCAAAGCAGGTTTTTTAATTAATTTATCTACAATTGCTATGGCCATGAAGGAATATCAAAAAGCTATTCAATATTTGAATATGGCTCTTCCGCTTGCCGAAGAAACTAATGATCCGAGCAACATCATCCTAATACACACGAATCTTGCTGATAATCTTTTGAATATTCATGACGATAGTGCAGCTGATGTGCATTTGGATTTGGCAAAAACTAAATCCAATGAAATTAAAAATTATTGGCGCCTAGGACATATTTATCGGAGCAAGGGAGATATCCAATTCAACCAAAGAAAATTAGATCGTGCAATTTTCTATTACCAAAAAGGTATTGAAGCATGTAATGAATATGGAAATGATTTTGCATTATGTGGATTGTATCAACAAATAGGAACAGCCTATTTGAACCAAGGAAATTACATAGCATCCGAGAATTACTTTAAACGCTCTTTGTTAATTAATGAGGAGGATAAAGAAAGCAGACAGTTAGCCTATGATGGTTTAGCTGAAGTTTATGACAAACGTCAGGAATATAAAAAAGCATATGAATTCAAGAAACTTTCAGCTTCCCTAAAAGATTCCATATTTAACCAGCAATCAGAGGAAACAATTCATCAGTTAAGTGTTCAATTTGAAAGCAAGCAAAAGCAAATGCAAATTGATAGTTTGCGGCAAAATAGTTATTTTAGTCAAGCGTTGATATCCTCTAAAAATAAGCAAAGAAATATTGCCTATTTGGCAACCGCCTGCATCTTTATTTTTTCTTGTATGAGTTTCTATTTATTTTTTAAACGTAAGAAATTGGAGAAGGAAAAAGCACTATTTGAAGAACGATTGCGTTTCAGTAGAGATCTGCATGATGATATTGGTTCTTCGTTAAGTGGTATTGCAATATATAGCGATGCGGCTTCCGACAAAATAAGTAGTGGTAATGCGCATGAAGCTATCGAATGGATCAACCTAATCAGACAACAATCTATTAGTATGGTTGATAGTATTAGTGATTTAATTTGGATGGTTTCCCCCGATAATAATACAGTAGACAAATTACTACAACACCTTCACAAGCAAATGGAGAATATGTTATTATCCAAGAATATTCAATTGCTGACAGATTATAAGGAAGAAACAAAAACTAATGTGTTGGATACGAATCATAGGAGACAAATTTTACTTATTTGTAAAGAGATAATTCATAATACAATTAAATATTCTAATGCAACTCAAATACAGCTATCTTTTTTCCGAGACGAAGATGGTATAGGAATTTCAATTAAGGACAATGGCATAGGGTTTAAGTTGAATGAGGTTAAACGAGGGCATGGAATTACGAATATTCAAAATAGGGTAGAGGAGTTAGGTGGTGTTGTTAAGGTACAATCAACGGAAGGTTTAGGTACAAATTATACGTTGCTGTTAAAGAAAATTAATGTGTAACTATAAGAACACTAGGTTCTCTATAAACTATTAAATAGTAAAGGAAATAAACAGTTGAATCATAACAATTTTTATCAACCGATAGAGGAATAACTTTATCACACATGCTTCGAATAACATATTACCAGTAAAGTATTTTCAATCATTCTAAATAACCAAATTTACCGGCACTCGCTATTAAGGACGCACTATTTTGCACGTTGAATTTGGTTAGTAAATTTTTGCGATGACTATCCACTGTATTTACACTAACATACAACTGATCTGCAATTTCTTTATTGGTAAATCCTTGAGAAATTAGTAACAATATTTCTTTCTCTCTCGTTGTAATAATTGGAATAGGACTGCTTGTTTTAAAGGTGTTGGAATTCAGATCACTTACTTTAATATTTATTTCGTTACGAAGAGCCGAATCAAGAACAGCAAAAATTTCCTCTATTCCTGCGGTTTTAGTTAAGTAACCGGATGCTCCATGTTGTATCATACTACTTACATAACTCTTATCTGAAAACGTACTCATGCCAACTATTTTTACTTTCGGAAATTCTTTACTAATCTTTTTACATAAATCTATGCCATTAATTTCCGGTAAGTGAATATCCGTAATAACCAAGTCTATTGCATCTCGTTTTAAAATAGCCAGTGCTTCAAAAGCTGTTTGTGCTTTGCCTTTAACAACGTAATTTTCATGACCTAAAAATATAGCTTCCATGCCCGCAAGTACCATTGGATGATCATCCACAAGTAAAATATTAATCATAATTGAGTAGGGTTATCAGGTAATGGAAATTCGATGAGAATGGAACATCCCTGATTAGGTTGTGTTCGAATGTTAACAGTTCCATTCATATATTCTGCTCGAGCTTGTATGTTTTTTAATCCCATGCCACCAAAATTACCATTATTGTTAAAACCAATTCCATCGTCTTCTACTAAGAGATGAATATGCGTATCATATTCGCTTAGTTGAACAATAATTTGATGACAGGAACTATGTTTAATAGCATTGTTTAACAGCTCTTGCAAAATTCGATAACTAACAATTTCGAGTTCTTTGGGTAACCGTTTTTTTATATGTAAGGCCTCGAAATGAATGCTAATTGCTGAAGATGTTTGTAAATTGGAACATATATTTTGCAATGCTTCAACCAGCCCGAATCGCTCTAAACTTTCAGGCATCATATTATGAGCTACCACACGAATTTCATGGATAGCGTTATCCAGTTGCTGTAAACTTGAATTTAATATACGTACACTTTGTTCCGGAATTATTTGAGCGCCTTGAATGGAAGACAAGGATAGTTTTACGCCACTGAGCAAACTTCCTAAACCATCGTGCAAGTCTTTCGCAAAACGTTTGCGTTCATCCTCCTGAGCCTGCAAAATTTCACCAGCTGTTTTTAACTTTTTTTCTTGTTGCAAACTCAGAATAGTTTGCTTAGAAATACGCTGCTTACGTTTTGTGTTAAGGTAAAGTAGAAAGGTAATAATTCCCAATAATAGCAACCCGAGCAAACTACCTAGTAGAAAATAATTTTTCTGCTTCAGCAGAATCGAGTTGAATTGTCGATCCTTCTGTAGTTGCTTTATTTCTAATTCTTTTTTTCTGGTTTCATACTTCCGGTCTAATTCCAAATTATAAGCTATCGCTTTGGAATTGGTTAAAGAATCAACGTATTCGATGCGTTTAGATAAATGAATTATTGCGCTGTCTTTATTTCCTTCGGCTCTAGTTAATCGATAGCATGATTTTTGATAATCGCTTTGTACTTTCCAAGATTTGGTTGACTTAATGAGCGGTTTAATTTCATCCAATAATTGATGCGCAAATTGAAATTGTTTCATTTCACAAGCAATATTGGCTCGCTGCATTTTGGTTTGTATAGTAAGTTCCGGCAATTGAAGTTGATTAGCAATCAGAACAGATGAATCGGAATAAAGTTGCGCCAATTGATATTTTTTCTGATTGACATAATAGCTTGCTATGTTGTTATACACAATGCAAAAATCCGAAGACGTTCCCACACGTCGGCAGTAGTACAGTGATTGAAAACAAGCGTTTAAATATTCTTTCAATCCTGAACAATTGAAATACGAAACCGAAATAGTATTATAACATTTTAGTAATTGTTCATCAGAACCGATTTCATGTGCCTTGGTAATTGCTTTCTTCAATACATCAATACTATTTCTAGTCAAACCTTGTTGCTGGTAAAGTATACCTAACCCACACAATGCCTGTATATGTTGCTTTGAAGCTTTTACTTTTTCATACGTAACGATAGAGCGCTGAAAATAAGTTGCAGCTTCTTCAAGTTGATTTAGTTTTATTAGAACATTGGCAATATTTGTTTGTGCTGAAGCAACGCGTAGTTCATCGGGTATACGTTCAGCCGCTGCAATACTTTTAGTATAATACAGAAGAGCACTCTGAAAATCCATCTTCTTTCTCGATAGTATTCCTAAATTATTTAAGGTTCTGCTTTGATAGTAATACAACTTCAGGTCTGTACTTAATCTTAATGCTTCTTGATATAATTTATAACTCTGTATGGTGTCTTTGTCTTCTAATGCCTCTCCAAGAGATAATATTTTTTTTAGTTTGTTACTATCATCTGGTAAACGATAGAGTGTTATTAAAGTAGTATCTTGTTGTGCACGTAAGGTTGTAAAAAAGAAAACATAAAAAAGAGTTAGTAAACGGCGATACATAGGTTATATGTTCGTACAAAACTAATTAATTAGCTAAACAAAGTATCATCCACTCGAAATATCCCCTGTTTAGGGGATGCACAAAAATGCCTGATTTGCAGGATTGATTCATTGCAGCTACCACCTTTAGTTTTGTATTTCATTTCTATCTTATAAAATCAGTTCGTATGAAGAAAATAATCTTGGTACTTTTTGTACTCCTAAGCATTCAAAAAATCAAAGCTCAATGTTGGATAGAAGTAGCCGCAGGATGGAGCCATACCATAGCTATTAAATCGGATGGAACGCTCTGGGCTTGGGGGAAAAATGATCTTGGGCAATTGGGTGATGGAACTACGACCACAAGATTATCGGCAGTGCAAATTGGTACAGCCAGTAACTGGGTAAAAATTGCTACAGGGTATAATCACAACCTTGCGTTGCAATCGAACGGAACCCTCTGGGCTTGGGGTAATAACAGCGCTGGGCAACTTGGCGATAACTCGTTACTTCCACATCTAGCACCAGTACAAGTTGGATTGGATAATAACTGGCAGGCCTTGGCCGTTGGCAATAGTCATTCGCTAGCGATAAAAAATGACGGAACCTTGTGGTCGTGGGGCGATAATGCGCAAGGACAACTCGGCCGATTGGGTGGTAATAATTTAGTGCCTGTTCAGGTTGGTTCAGCAACCGACTGGCAACAAGTGGTTGCCGGTAATGCACATAGTATGGCTATTAAACAAAATGGTACCCTTTGGGTTTGGGGAGGTAGTGGAAACAGTCAGTTAGGATTTGGAAATACCTTGGCGGTAAGCACGCCTCAGCAACTGGGTTCTTTTACTTGGAATTCGATTGCCGCAGGTGAAACACATTCATTCGGTATTAGAAATAACGGCACGCTTTGGGCTTGGGGAAATAATACCAGCGGTCAGCTTGGGCTTCCTATAAGTTCAATGGTTCTAACTCCAACGCAGGTTGGAACGGCAAGCAATTGGATAAAAATTTCAACAGGGTTAAATCATTCGATAGGCATGACAGCTGATTTTGCCTTACATGCAACCGGCGATAATACCTACGGACAATTGGGTGATAATTCCATGACTAGTACTTCTCAATTTACACCTGTTTGTCCTAGTTGTTTGACCACCGTTTCGGTTTCATGTGGTGGAATTCATTCTACGAGTTTGAATAGTAATGCTGAATTATGGTTGTGGGGTAATAATGCTTTCGGAGAACTTGGAACGGGAAACATGTTAAACCAATTGGTGCCTTCACTAACCACTATTCTATGGTATTTGGATGCGGATGGCGATCACTATTATACCGGACAGCCAATAGCCAATTGCTATAATCCGGGTTTAAATTATGTAACCGCTTCCGGTATTCTAGGAGGTGGAGATTTCGACGATACGAATCCCGGTATTAACCCCGGCGAATTCAGTTTTTTAACTACGGATACTACATGGAAGGCAACCGATACATTGTATCCGAACTGGGAACTGCCCACGTTCAACGACCAACTCTGGGGTAATGCCTTAGAATTATCTACGGGAACATTTAATAACCAAACTGGGGCTAAATTTATTTGGAATAACGTTTCAGCATCGCAAAGTAATACGGCTTATCTACGAAAATCATTTTATGTAAGTAATAATCTTTGTCAGGTACTTTTAGGTGCTGTAATCGATGATGATATGGAAATCTATATCAATGGCAACCTCGTAGTACAAGATACCAATAACCTAGCAGGGCCAGAGTATGTTGATATAAATGTATCCTTCTATCTGATTCCTAATGCTGTGAATGTTATCGCAGTGAAAGCAATTAATACGCAATGTTGTTACCAAGGGTTCCATCTGCAAATTTCAAATTCGGATAGCTGGTATTTAGATAACGATGGTGATTTTTATACCGTAGGTTCTGCAATCCACCAATGCGCCAGTCCGGGGCCCAATTACATAAAAACCGGCATCTTAGGGTATAACGATTGCAACGATAACAACGCTGTAATTGGAGAATGCAATTTGCCCTCTCGCATGGTTTTAAACGGTTCAACAGACTATGTTACTGCCGGAAATATTGGCACCTGTACGGACGAGGGTTCTATTTCGTTTATTTTTAATTGGACCGGTCAGGGAACTTATCCTAATGTGTTAAGTACAAACTTTCAAAATAATGGAAGTACAATCGATGCAGGTTTTAGCTTTCAGGTATATGGAGGTGGTTTGGTAGCTATTGTTTCAAGTAATGGTAGTAGTTACAATTTACATCAACTCATTCCCAACGGACTGGTTCCAAATCAGAACTATCATATTGTACTAACCTGGGATAAACCAAATAATACAGTTACAGGTTATACCAATGGCATAAAAATATTTGAAAATTCAAATACCTATTGGCCTTCAACACACGGTAATCTCTGCATGGGTATTGGTAGTGTATCGGATCGTAATTTTCCGGGAACGATGGATGATGTGAGTATATGGGATAAGCAAGTTTCTCAGGAAGAAGTGTATCATCTACTTCATAGCGATATAAATTCCAACGACCCGTATTTACGAGCCTATTATAGTTTTAATACAAATACCATCGGAGGTCCTGGCATTGTGGTGCCGAATGAAAGTATAACTACATTAGGATTATACAACGGACTTACCGTGGGAAGTTTTCCAAACACACCTTATTTTGGAAATGTACTGTATATGCCATTTAATTCGCCTCCAAGTTTATCGGCTTCTTCTACTAATGTTTGTGCAGGCCAGGCTGTAACCTTTACTGCCCAATCCGGCTACTCAGCACCACTTTCTTATTATAAATTCTATGTCAATGGAATTAACGTTCAAACAAGTACGAGCCCAATTTTTACTACATCGTCGTTGAACTCTTTGGATGAAGTGTATTGCGAAGAATTCAATAACTATATTTATTATGATACGGTGTTACAAAAAAGTAATACGCTTGTTTTAACAGACACTTGTCTTTCACAAGGTGCTGCTACTTGTTTAAAATTTGATGGCCTTGATGATTATGTTGAAATTTCCGATGGTGGAGGATTGGCCAATTTACAATCCGGAACTATTGAAATGTGGGTTAAATGGGTTGGTACGAATCAAGATATGAGTGCTTGCGCTACCTACGGTTGTGTAATGGGAAGGCAATTGAATAATAGTTTTAGCAATCAAGTTTTAGGGTTGAGTCACCCTGACCCCGCAATAGGCAAACTAGTTTGGATGCCGTATGGTGGATGTGCTAATTCGCTGCAAAGCAACATATCACCGGGGTATGGTTGGAATCATATTGCCATTGTTTACAGCAATGGAAATCATACCTTGTATTTAAACGGAACGTTAGTGGGTAATGCTCCTTTGGTTGGTTCTATAAGCCCTACTCAAGTACCCTTAAGTTTAGGAGCGTGGATAGGTGATGGTTCCAGTTATGCCGATGTGTTGCTTGATGAAGTGAGAATTTGGAATGTAGAACGGAGCGCGGCACAAATACAACAATACATGAATTGTGAAATATTTACTCCTCAAGATAACCTAATCAATGTATATCATTTTAATGATGGTTTTGCTTCTGGAAATAATCTTTCAAACAATACACTCTTTTCAAGTACGAATAATACCAATGGTGTTCTCACTAATTTCGCGCTTACGGGTTCAACCTCTAATTGGGTAACTGGTTCACCGATTGTAACGGGTAATTATTGTGAGGTTCCTGTTGTAGTAGTTCAGTGTTTTTTACAAGGATATTATGCAGGAAGTGGTATGATGAATTCACCGATTAATAATAGTGGAATTAATTCAAATCCGAGTTTGGCCGATTCGCTCACGTTAAGTTTGTACGACCCATCTACCATGACGATGGTTGGCACCAGAACTTCAACTATAAATCCTTATGGTTATATAGGTTGTGATTTTCCGGGTATTGCTTATGGTTCGTATTACTTAAAAGTAAATTCTAGAAACCATATTGAAACATGGTCTGCTCAACCTGTAGTGATCAACAATGTGTTAACCTATTATGATTTCACGAACAACTTAAACAAAGCCTACGGCGATAACCAAGTGGAGTTAGAACCCGGAGTTTTTGGGTTTTATTGTGGCGATATAAATCAAGATGATGCGATAGATGGTTTTGATTATCTTCTTTTGGAACCCGATATTGTTCTTGGAAATTTTGGTTATTTAGTAACTGATTTGAATGGTGATGGTGCTGTTGATGGCTTCGATTATTTAAAACTTGAAGCCAATATTATAGCAGGAATCGGAGCCGCTACGCCTTAATAATCCTTGAACGATTATGTGGCTTGAGTTTGCAATTTTTGTAATTCAAGTATAGAATAGAAATAGGATACCACGAGTTATACTAGCCCTATTATACAGAAAACTAGTTCTATTTTCGCGCTGTGTGGCCCTTTATGCGAAATCTGTTGTTATACTCGAATATAGTAGTGGCATCTGGTTTGTTTGTATCGTATCGATATACCTGCTTTCTTTTTCACTTGAACTTGAATCAGGATCTTGTCTTTTTTCTATTCTTTGCTGTTTCAACGATGTATCATCTTCATGGATTGTTGCTTCCTCCGAAACAGCTGTATAACGAACGAGAAGCTTTTACTAAACGTTATTATCTTCTTTTTGTTTTCTTAGCATTTTTTTCCGCCTTAGGTAGTCTCTATTTTTTGTATCAACTTTCGCTTCGTGAAGCTGTTTGGTTATTGCCTGTTTTTATTTCTTCCTTCGTTTACCTCGCTCCTAAAATTCCTTCTTCCTGGTTTGATTTTTTTAGAAGAAATATTCGCATGAAGACTACCATGTTGGCCATAACCTGGATCTACACGATGGATGTATTACCTATTCTAGTAAATGAATCATCTATTTCAAGTACGGTTATTTTTTATTGGCTCTACCGTTATATGCTTATTTATGTTGTTTGTGTTTTGTTCGATTACCGCGATAGAAAACGCGATGCGCAGCATGGTATTCCATCCTTTATCTATCAATTACAACCCAAGCAACTTTTGAATTTTCTTCATGCCTTACTATTGTTCGCAATGGTATCGAATTTACTCTTATACAATCAGGTAAATTCATTGCAATTATTGATACACAGTGTACCCGTTATACTTCTTTATTGGAGTCTTCCAATAAGTATGAAAACCAACTCCGACACGTGGTTTTTACTGGTACTCGATAATTTTATTTTCTTAGCACCTTGGATAGGCTGTATTTTAACTATGCTTACTTAAAGGCATTGATGCCGGTAACATCCATACCGGTAATCAATAAATGAATATCATGCGTTCCTTCGTAAGTAACTACCGATTCCAAATTCATCATGTGGCGCATGATCGGGTATTCACCTGTAATACCCATGCCACCGTGCATTTGTCGTGCATCGCGAGCAATATTCAATGCAATTTCGCAACTGTTTCGTTTAGCCATACTTACTTGTTGCGGTGTGGCTTTACCTTCATTCATTAAAACACCTAAACGCCAAACCAGTAATTGGCCTTTGGTAATTTCTGTTATCATCTCCGCCAATTTCTTTTGTTGCAACTGAAACGAAGCAATGGGCTTTCCGAATTGAGAACGTTCCTTCGTATAACGTAATGCTGAATCGTAACAATCCATCGCAGCACCTAAAGCTCCCCAAGCAATACCGTAACGCGCTTTGGTTAAACAACCTAAGGGGCCTTTCAACCCTTTCACATTCGGGAAAATATTTTCTTTTGGAACTTTCACATTATCGAAAACCAACTCACCGGTACAGCTTGCTCGCAAACTCCATTTGTTGTGAATTTCAGGTGTGGTGAAACCTTCCATGCCACGTTCTACAATCAAACCTCTAATTTCACCTTGCTCATCTTTCGCCCAAACAACGGCTACCTGTGCAAAGGGGGCATTACTAATCCACATTTTAGCACCGTTTAGTATTACATGATCGCCGGCATCTTTTATACTAGTAATCATACTTCCCGGATCGGAACCACTATCGGGTTCGGTTAATCCGAAACATCCTAACCACTCTCCGGAAGCTAACTTGGGTAAATATTTCTTACGTTGTTCTTCGCTGCCATAGGCATATATTGGATACATAACCAAACTACCTTGAACGCTTGCCGTTGATCGCATACCGCTATCAGAACGTTCAATTTCTTGCATCATCAAACCATAGGAAATGTAATCTAATCCGCCGCCGCCGTATTCAATTGGTACGGTAGGACCGAAAACGCCTAGTTCACCCATCTGAGGAACTAAGTGTTTGGGAAATTCGTTGTTTTGAGCCCAATGTTCAATATTCGGACTAACCTCTTTCTTGATCCACGCCCGAACCGTATCTCGAATGAGTTTGTGTTCGTCGGTTAATAAATCGTCGAGAAGATAATAATCCGGATGTTGAAATAAATCCTGAGCCATATTGCAAATTTTTGGGCGCAAATATAAGGGTTGTGCGGAAGAAACGCAGGAATGTTGAGAAGTTGCGTGTTTTACCTATGACTACTCTAATTATTGAACACAGATGAAACGGATGGGCAGATTATTAGCATCTTTATCTTAACAATCTTAACAAATCCGCGTTCCAACAATATTTAAAGAATACAGATTAAATGGATGGAAAGATTAATGAGATTTTATCATAACAATCTTAATAAATCAGCGTTCCAAAAAACAAATCTGTGTTCATCCTTAAATCCATTCCATCCGTGTTCCAACTAAAAGTAAAGAACACTGATTAAATAGATGGACAGATGAAAAGATTTTTATCTTAACAATCTTAATAAATCCGCGTTCCAACTATCTTTAAAGAACACAGATTAAATGGATGGAAAGATTAAAGGGATTACAAGTCTAAAAATCTTTTTAAATCCGTGTGCATCCCTAAATCCTTTCCATCCGTGTTCCAACTAAAAGTAAAGAACACTGATTAAATAGATGGACAGATGAAAAGATTTTTATCTTAACAATCTTAATAAATCCGCGTTCCAAATAAAATCTGTGTTCATCCTTAAATCCATTTCATCCGTGTTCCAAAAATCCGCGTTCCAACTACATTTAAAGAACACAGATTAAATGGATGGAAAGATTAAAGGGATTACAAGTCTAAAAATCTTTTTAAATCCGTGTTCATCCCTAAATCCGTTCCATCCGTGTTCCAACTAAAAGTAAAGAACACTGATTAAATAGATGGACAGATGAAAAGATTTTTATCTTAACAATCTTAATAAATCCGCGTTCCAAATAAAATCTGTGTTCATCCTTAAATCCATTCCATCCGTGTTCCAAAAATCCGCGTTCCAAAAATCCGTGTTCCAAAAAACCGCAGCCTCCTACACCTTTATCCGTTGCCGATAAATAGCATACGCAACAAAACTAAATAGCACATTCGGTAACCAAACTGCAATCATCGGATGCAGATTCCCTTTAATAGCAAACGTGGTAGTAAACTGCATCATAAAAATATACACCGCACTTATCATAAGTCCGATAGCCACATGAACTCCACTACCTCCGCGCACTTTTTTACTCGCTAAACAGGCACCAATAATGCTTAAAATAAATGCAGAAAAAGGCGATGCCGTTCGTCGGTATTTCTCAATATAATATTCACTTAAATTCTCACTTCCCTTAGCTTCTTCTTTCCGAAGATGGGCATTCAACTGTGGTGATGTCATCATCTGCTTACCCTCTCGTCGTACTACCAAATCCTCCGGAACAAAAGCCATTTTCTTAAACTGATCTTTTACTTTTTCCAGACTTTCTTTTAAGGTATCATTGCGTTGAATAACAATATCACTCAGCTTCCAGCCTTTACGAATACTATCGTACACGCATTTATCTGCCATCCATTTTTCCTTCAAAAGTGTGCCTTCTATTTTTTCATACGTAAAATGAAAGCCGGTTTTGGTATCCGGATTGTAGGATTGTAAATAGATATATTCGGTAGGACTAATTCTTATATGCATTTCATTATGACTTCCTTCATACAAATGTTCCCAAATATATTTCTCCTCAAATTGAAGTCGCTTTTTATTGGCTTTCGGAATAATGTAATGATTGGCCAATAACAAAACAGAACAGATAATAGCGGCTCCTAAAAAATAAGGTCGAAGAAAACGTTTAAAGGTCATGCCGGTATTGAGTATGGCAATGATTTCACTTCGATTCGCTAGTCGTGATGTGAATAAGATAACTGCTACGAAAATGAAAATCGGAAACAGTAGAGCCAGAATATAGGGCAGAAAATTGGCGAAATAATGCAACACTTCTATACCAGCCGGTTTGCGTTTTACAAAGTCTTTCATTTTTTCGGTATAGTCGAATACAATCGCTATCGCCGAGAAAATGATCAGCAGAAAAACAAACGTGAGCAAGAAATTTCGTAAGATATACTTATCGATTTTAATAAGCATGGCGGCAAATTTAGGTTGCACAATCTGAAATGCCCCGTTAATTTCTGAAAGCTAAGAATGTGTATGGAAAATAGTCAGGTTAACTTACATTTGCCCCGCTTTCATCATGGAAAAACTATCCATAGTAATACCGGCTTATAATGAAGGGAAAACCATTCATCTTATTTTGAATAAGGTTAAGGCAGTTCCTTTAATTGGGAATCTTCAAAAGGAAATTATCATCGTGAACGATTGTTCTAAAGATGATACCGAAGAAGCCATTGAACGCTACAAAAACGAAAATCCCGATTTGAATATCCAATATTATCGCCAACCTAAAAACATGGGTAAAGGTGCAGCTTTGCATCGGGGCATTCAAGAGGCGAGCGGTAATTATTTAATTATTCAGGATGCCGATTTAGAATATGATCCGAATGAGTACAACATCTTAATGAAACCTATATTAGATGGTTTTGCCGATGTTGTTTATGGCTCACGCTTTATTGGAGGTAAGCCACATCGAATTTTGTTTTTCTGGCATACGATAGGCAATCGCTTTCTCACCTTCATTTCAAATATGTTTACCAACTTGAATTTATCGGATATGGAAACATGTTATAAAGTTTTCAGAACCGAGCTGATACAGAAAATAAAGTTGAAAGAACAACGGTTTGGCTTTGAACCTGAAGTAACCGCAAAAATTTCGCGCTTACCCAATATTCGTATTTATGAAGTTGGTATTTCATATTATGGTCGAACCTATGCCGATGGTAAGAAAATTGGTTGGAAAGATGGTTTCCGCGCTATATACTGCATTCTGAAATACGGTTTGTTTAGAATGTAAGTTGCATCGATTTTGAAATTATTGTTCTCCGAGATAAATTAAATCAACCTCTTTAAACAACTATGGATATTGATTATTAAAAGAAATCAATTAAACCCCTATATCCTTTTAGAACGCGGATTTTTTTAGGATTGTTATGATTAAATTGGATGAAGGATTTTATTACGATGTGGCAGTTTCATTAAGATTTCTTTTTGCAAAAATTTCTTTATGATTTTCATCTTCGGAGATAAGATGTACGATTTATAGGAATTAAATCATAAATAAATATGAAATTTAGTAATCCCAAAAAATCAACGCAAATCAAAATGATCATAAATTTCGGCGTTCCAATAGTTTAGTCGAACTATAGTATAAAATAATAGCTAAGAGTAAATTACACTATCACGAAAGGTTAAAGCGCATCGCTCATACCCCTCGCGGCGGCGAAACCACTAGCCCAGGCGTGTTGAAAATTAAAGCCCCCGGTTATGCCATCCACATCTAGCACTTCACCACCAAAAAATAAATTCTTTAGAAGAAGGCTTTCCATCGTTTTTGTATTCACCTCGGAAAGACGTACACCACCGCAGGTAACAAATTCTTCTTTAAAGGTGGTTTTGCCTTTCACTTCAAATTCCTGCGCGCAAAGGGTATGAATTAGTTTGTTTTGATCCTTTGCATTCAATTCACTCCATTTCGTTTGCGCTTGAATTCCACTTTCGTCTAAAACATAATGCCACAGTCGTTGCGGTAACTGAAACGGGTTTTTATGCTCCATGCGTTGCGCACCTAAGGTATTTCGAATACTTTGCCATTGTTCACGCACTAAATGTTCCGGTTGGTTGAGCCAGTTTACTTGTATTTGAACCTGATAATTTTTTTGATGTAATTCTACCGCAGCAAAAGCCGATAAGCGAAGCACAGCCGGACCGCTGAGTCCCCAATGGGTAATGAGCACAGGGCCTTCTTCCTGATACGGTGTACCTGATATTTTTACGCTAGCTATAGCGCTCAACCCCATCAGTTCATGTAATTTTTTATGGGCAATATTGAATGTAAAGAGCGAGGGTAGTGGTGTTTCAATCGTATGCCCGAGTGCTTCAATAAATGCATAATGTTCTTTTTTATGGAATCCTCCGCAAGCCATCATAACCGCGTTTGCTGCGATAGTTTTTCCTGTTTTTAAGAGAATATCAAAACCATCCGTTTTCGGTTTTATGCCAATTACTTCTTGTTTTGTTATAATATTAATGTTCAGTCGAGCACATTCGCACAGCATCATGTCAATGACTTCTTGGGATGAATTAGACGAAGGAAACATGCGTCCATCGGCTTCTTCAACTAGGGTCACCTTACGGGCAGCAAACCAAGCCATCGTTTCTTTGGGCGAAAATTGTTGTAAGGTTTTCTTAAGTAAACTTTTCCCTCGAGGGTATTTCTTCAATAAGGTACTTTGTTGAAAGCATGCGTGCGTTACGTTACAGCGCCCACCACCACTCACTTTTACTTTTTGAAGTACCGCATGGTTCTTTTCTAAAATAATAATTTCGAGGTCTTTTCTAAGAGAAGCTAATTCAATAGCAAAGAAGAAACCGGAAGCGCCTCCGCCAACCACAACAATTGTTTGCACGGGCTAAAGATAATCTGTCTTTATTTTTGCCGGATGTTATCGATTCAAAGTTTTTGTTTTAATCCGTTTCAGGAGAATACTTATATCATCTTTAATCAAGAAGGGGAGGCTATTCTCGTGGATCCTGGTATGTATTACCCGAACGAATTTGAAGCGTATGATGCGTTTATTCGAACACATAACCTGAAACCAACCAAAATAATTAATACCCATACCCATCTCGATCATGTTTTTGGCGTGGCAAAAACCATAGGCGCGTATCAAATTCCGTTTTATTTTCATGAAGCCGATAAACCGGTGTACGATGCGGCAAATGTTTTTGGAGAGATGTACGGACTCAAATTCGATCAATTACCTAAAACACCCGATGCATACATCAAAGAAGGGGAGGAAATTACCTTAGGGACTGATAAGCTTGAGGTTTTTCTTACTCCCGGCCATTCGCCAGGGAGTATTTGTTTGTATCATGCCGCCGCTAATTGGGTTATAAGTGGTGATGTTTTATTTCAAATGAGTATTGGCCGAAGCGATTTGCCCGGTGGCGACCACCAAACCCTCCTTCAAAGTATTCGAACCAAGTTATTTACCTTACCTCCTGAAACTGCTGTTCACTCAGGACATGGGCCTGTAACCACTATCGGTTTAGAAATGATGAATAACCCTTTTTTGCAATAAGTTCGAATGGATGTAGTACGTAAGCCTAAAAGTAGAGAAAAGGATGCTTTAGGAGCTCCAAGTGGCATAATTCAAAAAACCGATTATATTCGCATAATTATTTTTTAACAATTATTCATATTATTTATAACGAGATATGAATGCTATACAATATATAAAGAAACATGGATCCAATTATAATGACCGTCATTGTGGGCGTAATTGCCTTATTAGTAGGGATTTTCGCCGGAAAATTAATTTTCAATAAAAACACCACCAAACTAGTAGAGGAAGCCCAACTCCAGGCAGATCGAATAAACGCCGAAGCAGAACAAAAAATTAAAGAAGCTGAATTACAAGCAACTAACTTAAAAGAAAAGAAAGCACTCGAGGCAAAAGAACATTTTTTACAGTTGAAAACGGAGCATGAGAAACAAGTCATGCAACGTACCCAAAAATTATCGGAAAGCGAGAACCGTATAAAACAAAAAGAGAAAGATCTTGCCGATAAAACCACCGCTGCACAACAACAAATTCAAGAATACGAACAAAAGAAAACGAATTTAGATCGTCAGCTTGAAGTAGTTTCAAAAAAGCAAGAAGAACTCGGAAAGCAACATGAAGAGCATATTAAACGCCTCGAGAAGGTTTCTAATTTAAATGCAGCCGATGCCAAAAAAGAACTCATAGAGGCTATCAAAAATGAGGCTAAAACGGAAGCCATGGCTCATGTGCAAGAGATAATGGAAGAAGCTAAAACACGGGCGAATAAAGAAGCTAAGAAGATAATCATTCAAACTATTCAACGAACAGCGGCCGAAACAGCGGTAGAAAACTCAATTACGGTGTTTAACTTGGAAAGTGATGATGTAAAAGGACAAATCATTGGTCGTGAGGGTAGAAATATTCGAGCCTTAGAAGCGGCCACGGGTGTAGATTTAGTGGTAGACGATACACCTGAGGCAATCATTTTAAGTTCATTTGATCCGGTTCGTAGAGAAATTGCCCGACTTTCCTTACAAAAACTAGTTCAAGACGGTCGTATGCACCCTGCCCGAATAGAAGAAGTGGTAGAAAAAACCAAGAAGGCCATTGAAGAACAAATCATGGAAATTGGGGAACGTACTGTAATTGATATGGGTATTCATGGCTTGCACAAAGAGCTCGTACGAATGGTAGGGCGGATGCGTTTCCGTTCGTCGTACGGACAAAACTTGCTCATGCACTCCCGTGAAACGGCTAATTTATGTGCCATCATGGCTTCTGAGTTAGGTATTAATCCGAAACTTGCTAAACGTGCAGGGTTATTACACGATATAGGCAAAGTGCCAGACGAAGAATCAGAATTATCACACGCACTTTTGGGAGCTAAGTTGGCCGAGAAATACGGTGAGCATCCTTCGGTAGTGAATGCTATTGGTGCGCATCACGATGAAATGGAAATGAATTATATCATTTCTCCTATTATACAAGCTTGCGATGCGATTAGTGGTGCCCGTCCGGGTGCTCGTCGTGAAATCATGCAAAGTTATTTGGAGCGTATTAAAGACCTTGAAAGTTTAGCCATGAGCTATGGCGGCGTAGAAAAGGCTTATGCGATTCAAGCCGGACGAGAATTAAGGGTTATTGTGGAAGCCGATAAAGTAAGTGATGCTGAAAGTGATAAGCTCTCTTTTGAAATAGCCGATCGTATTCAAAAGGAAATGCAATACCCCGGACAAATTAAAGTTACAGTGATTCGTGAGAAAAGAGCGGTGAATGTTGCACGCTAAAAAAACGCTTTATCTCAGGTATTTTAATGTTCACCTTATTGGTATAGATTTAATAGATTGAATCATTTGGTTCATCTCTAAAATTTGTAAAAAATTTAACCTTAATAATATCTTTACTCTATATTTACAAGCTTAATAAATTTTTCAGAAATGAATAAAATCATACGACTTCTGACTTTGTTTTTGATTATCTCCGGAACGGCCATCGGCCAATCTATTGTTGGTGAGATAACCGGAAAAATTACAAACGAAAAAAATGAACCACTCGATTTTGCTTCTGTTGTTGCAATGCAAGGAGGTATAGTGAAAGCTGGTTCGAAAACCGATTTGAACGGAAATTATAAAATTAAAGCGCTTGAACCTGGTATGTACACGTTGAAAGTTACTTACCTCGGTTACCCGGCGTATGAAATTAAAGATGTTCAGGTAACACCGAACGGAAAAAAGGTCCAAGACGTTAAAATGGTGAAGGCTGAAGCCGGTAAAGAACTTACTACCGTTACCATTAGATCGGAACGTAAATTGGTTGATCCCGGTACACCGAATAATAAAACCTTGGATAAAGAATTTATATCGAAACAAGCTACGGTAAATACCGGTGACATTGTTTCTAACTTAGGAGGAATTTACCAACGTCGTCAAGGTGATGCCGGTATCAGTATTGGTGGTGACCGTTCCTCAGGTACCATGTACATGATTGATGGTGTTATGATTCGTGGCTCACGAAATATCAACTTGCCTCCTAATAGTATAACCTCTATTCAATTAATGAGTAATGGATTAAGTGCCAAATATGGTAATGCAACTGGAGGTTTCCCTGTAATTACAACGCGTGGTATTTCACCTGAATTAGGTGGTTCCATTAACTTCCAACATTCTGTGGAAGGTTACAACAATAATTTATTATCTATTGATCTTTCTGGTCCTTTGGTAAGTATCAAGCGTAAAGGTAAAGATTATAAAGAGCCATTTATGGGCTTCTCGTTGAATGCTTCCTTTAACTATGATAAAGATAACAACCCAACATGGCAAAACTATCGCTTGAGCGATGAGCGTTTAAAGCAATTAGAGGAAACTCCCCTTGTATTAAATCCTAATGGAAACGGTCAGTTTGTAAAAACATCTGAAATGGTTACAAGTGCCGACTTTCAACGTATCAAAGCGCGTCGTTTTGGAGAGAGTATGAATGCCAACTTAATTGGTAAAATTGATTTCCAGCCTACCTCTCAAATAAGTGTACGTTTAGGAACTATCACAACCGTAAGTCGTGTAAAGGGTACGGGTCAATACTATAGTTTGTTTGCACCAAAAGGTGGGTCTATTGTAAATGATATCTCTTCACGTAACTACATCTTCTTCACGCATCGTTTAGGTAAATCGTTCGAGAATGAAAAGAAAGAAGATAAGAAATCAGCTATTTCCGATGCTTATTATACCATTCAATTTACTTATCAAAAAGATAAGCAAACCAGTAGAAACCCAGAGCATGGCTTAAATTATTTTGATTATGGCTATCTCGGAAAATTCAACACACAGCGTTTTTCTTTCTATACATTAGGGAAAGATTCCGTAACCGGATTAACAGGTCAACGTTATTTCAATGATTTTGCATATAACATGACTTACACTCCTGCGGGGATGAATCCATTGTTAGAAAATTATACGAAAGCAGTTTATAACTATTCTGAACAATACAACAACCCAATTGCCAATAACACAGAGCTTCAAGCATTAGGAGGTTTACGTAACGGTGATGGTCCGGCAGCAACCTACTCGTTTTTTGCTAGTCCGGGTACTCAAATCACAGGTACCGGTTCATCTGAAATAGATCGTGCTACTTTAACCTTGGATGCTTCGTTGGATATCGAACAAGGAAAACGTAATGTACTTGGGAAATCACCAATTACACACAATATCGAATTTGGATTAGGTTATGATCAAGCTAATAATCGCTACTATAATGTTGCAGCTTCCGGTTTATGGAGCTTAATGCGTTTGATTTCAAATCGTCATATTGCTAACCTTGATCTTTCTAACCCAATTTTTACGGTAGGTGGTCAACAATACACTAAAGATCAAATTAGCACCATCGATTTCTCTGTATTTGATACAATTAAATACAACCGTTTATATGATGCTAACCAACATGCTCGATTTGATAAAGAACTTCGTAAGAAATTATACAACAATCAGTACGACTTATCTTTAATTGATATTGATTCTTATGATCCATCTACGTTCAGTATTGATATGTTTTCTGCGGAAGACCTAATGATCAACGGAGCTGGGTATGTAACTTGGGGTGGATATGATTATTTAGGGAATCGTTTGAAAAAACAACCAAGCTTTAATGATTTCTGGACTAAGAAAGACAGTCGTGGTGATTATTTACGTCCGATTGGTTCTTTCCGACCTATTTACATGTATGGCTATATTCTTGATCAGTTTTCTTACAAAGATCTAGCGTTCAACATTGGACTCCGTGTAGATCGTTATGACGCAAACCAAAAAGTATTGAAAGATCCTTATTCTTTATATGGTGTATTAACAGCAGGAGATATTAAAGACGGTACGTACAATACAGCCAAAGGTAATACTGCTCCTAAAGTGTCGAGCTTTGATAAAGACTATGTAGTTTATGTAGATAATAATCAATCAAGTAACCCAACCGTAGTTGGTTATCGAAAAGGAGATACTTGGTTCGACCCTTATGGTAAAGAAATTCAAGATCCATCTGTACTTTCAGAATTATACTCTGGAGGCTTACCAATTCAACCTTGGTTATTAAATAAAACAGATAGTATTAAGAGTAGCAACTTCAATCCTAATAATTCATTTGACGATTATAAACCGCAAGTTGCTTTATCACCACGTATTCAGTTCACCTTCCCAATTTCTGATGCGAGCTTATTATATGGTAACTATGATGTAGTTACACAACAACCAAGTTCAAATAGCTGGGTTACACCTGATGACTATTATTACATGAAGGAGCGTCAATCAACGATCAACAATGCTAATATGCGTATGGAAAAAGGTATTAACTATGCCTTAGGTTTCCAACAAGCTTTAAGTAAAACTTCCGTTGTAACAATCGAAGCTTACTATCGTGAGCGTAGAAATCAAATTCAAATTCAACGCTACAACCTTGCTTACCCAATAACATACGAAACTTATGGTAACCGTGACTTCTCTTCTACAACAGGTGCAACGGTGAAGTTAGAATTCCGTCGTCCTAAAGAAAAACCGGTACGTTTAGATATCAACTACACCTTACAATTTGCTGAAGGAACAGGTTCCGGAACAAATTCACAACGTTCATTACTTGCATCCGGTCAGCCAAACTTAAGAACCGTGTTCCCTTTAAGTGTTGACTCTCGTCATATGTTAAACGTGAATGTTGATTACCGTTTAACTTATCGTGAAGTAGGTGGAAAATGGGTTGGTTTACGTGGACCAAAAATTGGGAAATGGTATCCATTTGCTAATGCCGGTATTAACTTAGGTTTCCGTACACGTAGTGGTGAACCTTATACTCGTTTCTCTCAAGCGGTTTCTTTAAGCGGTGGTGACTTTAACAGTTCTCCAATTGTTGGAACTGTAAATGGTTCTCGTTTACCTTGGAATTATGAATTAAATGTTCGTATCGATAAAGACATTATTATTAACCCTAGAGGTAAGATCAAACGTTTCGTAAATGTGTACACTTATATCAACAACTTATTGAATACGAAAAATACATTAGGTGTTTATGGTTACAGTGGTTTACCAACAGACGATTCTTATCTACAATCTCCTCAAGGTGTTCAGGCATTAAGTAATATCCAATTTAGGGATGCCTACACTAGTCAATACACGTATGCCATGTTTTCGAGTGGTAATTTGAATTTACCTCGTCGAATCTTCGTTGGTTTCTTATTTGATTTCTAATTCAAAACATCTTATTTAATAATCGATCAAAGTAAAAAAATGAAAAGAATATTTTTAGCTATTTTGGGTTTATGTTCACTGAGCCAAATCGCTTTGGCAGCCCCTAATGTGGGTCAGAAACGTACAGCCAGATTAAATAAAGCAGCCTCCGGTTGTGCGGAAACAACAGCCGTGATTGACTTGGATGTTAATAATGTTCGTGCGCGATTAATGTCGGGAGGTGATATGTGGTGGGATATTCCTGCTGAAAACGCCTCGTACGAAGTTCCTAAAGGAAGTAATAAAAATGCCTTATTTGCCGGTTCCGTGTGGATTGGAGGTTATGATAATGGAGCAAATCAATTGAAAGTTGCTGCGCAAACCTATCGTCAATCTGGTAACGACTACTGGACGGGTCCATTAGACCAAAACCAATCGGTTAATTTCCAAACCTGTGCTGAATGGGATCGTTTCTGGAAAATCAATGCTTCCGACGTGAATACCTTCCGTACTATTTATGAAAATGCGGTTACTCAACAAGATATTCAAGCGGCTATTGAGAATAATAATGCAATTGTAGCCGATGTTATCAAAGAGTGGCCTGCTAAGGGAAATACGGATGCGAAGGGAAGTGGCGGATCACTTTTATCAGACCCAATTACCAAAGACATGGCTCCGTTTGTGGACCTTGATTCAAATGGTAAATACGAATGGAAAAAAGGAGATTATCCTCAAATAATGGGTGATCAGTATATCTGGTGGGTATTCAATGATAAGGGTGATGCAAAAACAGAAACAGGTTCCGATGCCATCGGCTTGGAAATTCATGCAGCAGCCTTTGCGTTCTCAACCAATAACTGTTTGAACGATGCCACATTCTACAACTATAAAATTAATAACTACAGTACATCTGATTTAGATAGTACGTACATGGCAACTTGGTGCGACGCTGATTTAGGTTACGCATTTGATGACTATGTAGGTTGTGATACGGGTCGTGGATTAGGAATTCTTTATAATGGAGATGGTTTCGACAATGGTGCTCAAGGTTATGGTTTTGATATTCCAATGGTGGGTATCGACTTTTTCCAAGGTCCACAGTACACCGTAGGTGGAGATACATTCCGATTAAACATGAGCGTGTTTACATATTATAACAATACACAAAATACACCAACAGGAAATCCTTCCGCGTTGGATGATTTCTATGGTTATATTTCAGGAACTTGGAAAGACGGTCAACCGTTCACTAAGATTTGTAATACGCGAGATAATGCGCCAACTACAAAGTTTATCTTCACTGATGACCCTTGTTCTGGTGGTTGGTTCTCTGAAGCAAACTGTAACAATGCACCGGATGATCGACGTTTTATCCACTCTGCGGGTCCTTTCAAATTAGAAGCAGGAGCGGCTCCGAATAATATCACCATAGGTGCCGTATGGGTTCCTAATGTTGGTGGTGGTAAAGCAGCTTGTTTCGGTAAAATTCAAGTATGTGATGATATTGCTCAAGATTTATTCCGATCTAATTTTAAATTACCATTCGGACCAAATGCTCCTCAAATGACTGCTGTGCCTTTGGATAAAAAAGTTGTGTTTGATTTAGATAACATCGAGAATTCAAACAACTTCGCTGAAGGTTATGGTACGAATATGGATCCTAAGAAAACCAAAATGCGTGAGTTTAGTGCTAAAGCACGTGACTTAGGTTATGCTGATTCTCTTTACAAATTTGAAGGTTACGTTGTGTACCAATTAAAAAATTCAACAGTTTCGGTTGCCGATATTCGTGCCTCCGACGGATCAATTAATACAGATGTAGCGCGTATCGTTTTCCAATGCGATAAAAGGAATGGTATTAAAGAAATCTTTAATTACGAACCTAATCCTGAAATCGATCCAACGTTCTATATTCCTAAAAAAATGGCAGAAGGAGTTGATACTGGTATTAGTCACTCTTTCCAAGTTACCCAAGATTTATTCGCAACAGGTACGTCTAAGTCGTTAGTGAATTACAAAAACTACTATTACGTAGCTATTGCTTACGCCTATAACAACTTTAAGAAGTTCAATCCTAATTCAATAGATTCTACTCAAAATATTCAATATTTAGAAAGTAGAACAGACGGTAAACAAGGTCCAATTCAAGTCTTAGAGGTTATGCCTCATCCGGCAAATGATAGTTTGTACATTGAAACTTATGCCGATTATGGAACCGGTATTCAATTAAAGAGAATAGAAGGTAGAGGTAACGGTGGAATGAATTTAGAAATGACTGAAGCCTCAGAAATGGAAGCGGTTTTAGGATCTAATTTCCATTGCTATAATCCCGTGTACAAAGGAAACTTTGGCCCAATGATGATGAAAGTAGTGAACCCTGATTCCTTAAAATCCGGCAACTATGAAGTTCGTTTCCGCGTTGATAGCGCCTTTACCGGAATTGATTCTGCGAAAGGTTTACGTGGAGAATACGCTCGTTGGATGGTTATTAAAGAACCTACTTCTGCCAATCCTGATACAGTGTGGAGTGAAACCAATTTAAATGGACCGGAATTGAGTGAGAAGTATTTGAGAAAATACAATCAGTTCGATTGGGGTATTTCGGCTGCAGCACATCAAGTATTGCGACCTGGAGATAATCCTACACTATCAGGAATTGAAAATGGCCTTATTTCTTCGTCCATTCAATTTGATGATATTACGAAACCTTGGTTGGATGGGGTACATGATGCCGATGGTAAATCGTTCTTGAACTGGATTCGTTCAGGATCTGAATTCCAAGATAACAAAGAAGCTGCTTATAATAACTGCTCGATGATCGACTACGATAATGGGGTTAATTCAGATGGAGAGGTTATTCTGAACAACAAAGATCTTTTAAATACATTCGAGAAAGTAGTAAGTGGTACATGGGCTCCTTATAACCTCGCATCAAACGAGCGTTCTAACTTATGTGGTTATGGTGTTCAATTATACACCGCGGCGCGTACGCAATCAAAACTTGAAGATGTATCTAGTGTGGATATTGTATTCACGTCCGATCGTAAATTATGGTCACGTTGTGTGGTTGTTGAAACTACAGATAACCCTGATTTAGGTGCAACACCAATCTCTGAAAATAAAATCTGGCGCAATCAGCTTAGAGGTCATAACGGATGGAATGGCGATGTGGATGCACAAGGCCGACCTGTTTATTCTTCAGATCCGAACGACTATGGAATGAGTTACTTCCCAGGTTATGCAATTAATCAAGAAACTGGTGAGCGTTTAAATATCTTCTTCGGTGAATCCTCTATTCAAATTGCAAACAATGGTAACGATATGATATTCAATCCTACCAATGTTCTACGTGACTTTGCAACGGGTGCCTACATCTATGGTGGTAAACATCCGGTATATGTTTCTAAGTCGAAATATGATGGTTGTGCAGAATTCCGTGCTAAGTTTATTGAAACAAATAATTCAAGTACGTTCGGTACACCGGATTCAAGACTTCGTGATATCTATAACACTGTTCAATGGGTTGGATTTACCATGTTAGGTCGTGGTCAAATATACGCTTCCTACAAAGATGGTATCATCCCAACACCAACTCGTGTAAGAATTCGTGTAACTCGTCCGTATGTGAAATACACGCCTGATCCATCAGCTACGGTAAAAAATAATGGCTGGCCTTTGTATTCTTTCAATACATCTGATTTAGTACCTGCGAATATCGGTGATACGCGTAATGCCTTCACTTCCGATAAAGATGCAATCTTCAAACGTATCCAACCAGTTCCAAATCCTTACTATGCTGTAAGTGAGTACGAAGGAAATAAATTAGATACACGTATTCGTATCATTAATCTTCCAACGAAAGCTACCTTAAAAATTTATACGCTGGATGGTATTCTGGTTCGTACAATTGAAAAGAATGATACCAAAACAAGTTATGTTGATTGGGATCTTAAGAACCAAAAGAATATACCAATATCAAGTGGTATGTACTTAATCCATGTAATCTTACCTGGTATAGGAGAAACAACATTAAAATGGTTCGGAGCAATGCGACCAACAGATATCACGAGCTTCTAAACCCTAATTAAAAACGAATAACAAGACAAAAAATGATAAAGAAGAAAATTAAACTGACGGCTTTGTTATTAGGAGCTTTTCTTTCAACCTTCGCAGGAAATAAAGATCGCTCCGGTCAGGCAGGTGCAACAGAGTTATTGCTCAATCCATATGGCCGCTCATCAGGTATGTTTGGTTTGAATGGTTCTTTTGTAACTGGTGCCGAAGCGTTAAAATTGAATATGGCCGGTATAGCGAGTACAGTAGGTACAGAAGTTAGTTTGGCTCATACACGATATTTATCTGGAACAGGAATGAATATGAGTAATCTTGGTGTTACGCATAACCTTAACGGCGATAACGTAATTGGTGTTAACGTAATGAGTTTTGGCTTTGGCGAAATTCCTATTACGCAAGAAGGTTCAGTAGGTTCAGATATTGGTACTTATAAGCCAACGTTCATTAATATGACCTTGGGCTTGGGGCATAAGTTCTCGGATAATATGACCGCCGGTATCGGATTTACTTACGTGAATGAAGCAATCAGTAATATCAAAGCGAGTGCTATGGCGTTCGATGGTGGCGTTCAATATACCAATGGTAAACGCGATAATCTGCACATTGGAATTGCTTTGCGCAATGTTGGTAGTAACCTTCGATTTTCTGGTGATGGATTTAGCTTTTTAGGTTTAAGTCCTGATCAGGCAAAAGATATCACCGTTCAATCAAGAACAGAAAAAGCACCATTGCCGTCTCAATTGAACTTAGCAACATCTTATGATTTCTATTTAGATGAAAAGAAAACAATGGCAAAAGATAAAGATGCTCGACCAAGTCATCGCTTGTCGCCTATGTTTAGCTTTATATCGAATTCATTCAGTTCTGATTGGTTAGGATTAGCCGCTGAATATGCTTACAAAGAAAAATTTATGCTGCGTGCAGGTTACCGTTATGAATCAAAGATATTCGACAAAGATGAGGTGGCTACATTGTATTCAGGGGTTGCAGTTGGTGTTAGTTTTGTTACAAAAGTTTCAAGTTCTAAAACCGGACCAGGATTGGCAATCGACTATGGTTTCAAACCTACTCGTTTCTCTGCCGGTGTTCACACGGTTGGGATACGCTTAAATCTTAGCGGCAAAGAATAATTTTATTCAATAAAAATTTTATATTTACATAATCAACGCTTTCAGCCGAAAGCGTTGATTGTTTTTTTACCATTAATCGTACTATCATGAATAAACCAACATATGTGACCAAGGAAACGCTCGATCAAATGATTGAAGAACTTAATCAATTAAAATCGGTAGGGAGAAGTGAAATTGCTAAAGCAATAGCCGAAGCAAGAGAGAAGGGTGATTTAAAGGAAAATGCAGAATATGATGCTGCTAAAGAAGCGCAGGGGCACCATGAGGCTAAAATAGCGTTGTTAGAAAATGCCATTGCAAATTCTAGAATACTCGATAAGAGTACCATGGATACAAGTAAGGTAACTATTCTTACTAAAGTTAAAATGCTTAATATGAAAACGAAGAAGTCGATCGAGTATCAAATCGTTTCTGAAAATGAAGCCGATTTGAAAGCCGGAAAAATTTCGGTTTCTTCACCGATTGGTAAAGGCTTACTTGGCAAGAAAGTAGGCGAAGTTGCAGAGGTAGAAACTCCCGGTGGCTCCCTTCAATTTAAAGTGGAGAATATTTCAATTTAGATAGTTATGAAATCTATTTTCACACGTATTATAGAAGGTGAAATACCTTGTTATAAAATTAAGGAAGATGAACAATTCTTAGCTTTTTTAGATGTTTTTCCTTTACGCAGAGGGCATGTACTCGTTGTACCAAAGAAACAAGTAGATAAGTTTTTTGATATGCCGGATGAATTACTGCAAGGGTTCTTACAATTTGCCAAACCTATTGCAAAAGCCATCGAAGCTGGTTTTCCTTGTTTACGTTGTGGTATTAGTGTGGTTGGTATTGAAGTGCCGCATGCGCATATGCACCTTATACCTATAAACTCCGCCAATGACTTGAATTTTACACAGGCCAAACTTACCACGACTGAAGAAGAACTCCGCGAAGTTCAAGAGATTATTCGCTCTCTGCTTCCTCTTCCGTCTTAGCACTTGGATTAATAAATCGGAATCCTACACCATGGATAGTTTGGATTTCTATGTCTTTCTCTTCTTTGAGGTATTTTCGAATTTTTGTTATGAATACGTCCATACTTCGTCCTAAGAAGTAATCATCCTTACCCCAAACTTTTGTAAGTACTTCATCTCGCTTTACTACACGATTCGGATTCAAACAGAAGAAACGTAATAAATCGGCTTCTTTTTGAGTTAAACGAACATCTGTATTCGGACCAAGTACGGTTAAGTTAGGGAAGTCGAAGGTAGTATTTCCGATTTTGAAAATAATTTCATCAGGGTCTGTTCCTTTCGTACGTTTTAAAAACACATCAATTCGTAACATCAACTCTTCCATACTGAAAGGTTTGGTAATATAATCATCGCCTCCGGCTTTGAAACCTGCAATTTTATCTTCCTGTAATGATTTTGCTGTGATGAATAATATAGGAATTAAGGTATTCTTTCGTCGTATTTGTGTTGCAAGTGTAAAACCATCCTTTTGAGGCATATTTACATCAAGCAAACAGAGGTCGTAGAAATTCTTAGAAAATTGTTGCCATCCGGCATTCCCATCGGTTGCATGGGTAACTTCAAAACCTCTTTCCTCCAAACTGTCTTTAATAACATACCCTAGTGCAGCATCGTCTTCAACCAGGAGGATTTTTGTTTTCTGTGGCATATATCAGCTTTTATGATTTTTGGGTATAAAAATAGTAAATTCTGAGCCAATTCCAAGTTCGCTATTTACTTTTATTTCGCCCCCATGTAGTTTACAAATTAATTTAACATAGTTCAATCCAAGTCC
>JAEUVD010000036.1 GCA_016787065.1 Chitinophagaceae bacterium | reverse complement strand
CCCTTAGCACCTTCGCTCAGGTTCCTCAAAAATTCAATTATCAAGGAGTTGCCCGTACCGAACAAGGCGACCCAATTAAGAATCAAAACTTGAAACTCAAAATTGCTGTGCTTCCAACCGAAGATGCCACAGTATCGGAGTATGAAGAAATTCAAACCGTTAAAACCAATGAATTCGGTTTGTACACGCTTCAAATCGGAAACGGAGAAGCGGTATTAGGTGATATGAAAACGGTGAAATGGGAAACAGGTAATAAATACATCCGTGTTGCGATCGACCCGAAAGGGGGTAACGACTTCACGGTAATCGGAACTTCCCAATTACTTTCTGTGCCTTATGCTATTTATGCCGATAAAGCCGGACTAGCCCGTGAAACGGTAGGTGGTCATACAGGAGATACCCGTAGCGGTGCGGTATCAACATCGGCAACGGGAACCGGTACTGTAAATTATCTCACGAAGTTTACGGCAGCGAATACGATTTACAATTCGCAAATTTTCGATAACGGAACAAATATCGGTATCGGAACTGCGGCACCTTTATCGCGTATGCACATTACTACGTCAGCCGGTAACCAAGAACATCTTCGTATGGAGAATTTGAGTTCAACCAGTTGGGGTAAGTTCATATTCTATAATGATGTGAATGCAAACTACCACACGTTCACGAAATATGGTTCTGCAGTAGCCGGAAATTATGGAGGCGCAAGTACCTTATTTCCTTATGCGAACTTATTAGTGTTTGGAAGTAATAACAGTCCGACGGTAATGGCAAACGGACATAACATAGGTTTTGCCACCGTGAATGGAGGAACAGCCTATTTCAAATTCATTGGTATGCAATCAACCGGTAATGTTGGTTTAGGTGGAAACTCTACACCGATAACGAGTATTCATATCAACCGAACCGATGCGACCGGTGATACAGTAAAAATCACGAATAATACCACAGGTCATACAGCTACCGATGGTTTAGATATTCGTACCACGGGTAACACAGCACAAATCATCAATCGTGAGAATAGTACGTTAGCATTAGGAACGAATAACGCCGTAGGTTTAACAATGGATGCTGCGAATAACATTGGTATTGGCACGGCTACACCGGGAACTAAGTTTGATGTTAACGGAAATACGTATGTTTCGGGTACGAAATACATGTTCTTAACAGGAACATCAAATGCCGATAAAATGCTTTGGTCGCATTCTCCTGCGTATTCTACTTATGGTATCCAGTATCAAGATGCAACAGATCGTTTAAACTTTTTAGCTGCCGGTACAACGGTGTTGGGAGTTGATTTAGGTAGCTACCGAGTAGGTATCGGTACGAATACTCCTGCTACAACGTTAGATGTAAATGGAACGATAAAAATTTCAGGAGGTACCCCTGGAGCTGGTAAAGTATTAACCAGTGATGCAACCGGTTTAGCTTCTTGGCAAACCCCTGCAGCAGGTGGTGGCCTTGCAGGTAGTGGTACAACAAATTATATTCCTAAGTTCACACCGAACGGAACAACAGTTGGAAATAGTGCATTAAAAGATTCAGCTAATACTGGGTTAATCTATAATGCCAATAGTATGCCAGACTCTTATACAGGATTCTATTACAACTTGCCTGTTAATAAAAGTTCAATGATTATTAATACACCTGCTGGTTCGTTTTATCATAACTATATTAACCTCACTTCAAAATCATCTAACCCTTGGCAAGGTATACATTTTGCCGACTCAGCTAAATATTTTAACTGGTTCTATTCCTTTGCTAACCAAGATTCAGTTGGGTCATTATATTATAATAAAGATAATAATCGTATGTATTTGGGTGATGCAACACCTTCGCGTGGCTTTCAACTTCAAGTAAATACGGGTAAATTTGGTAATACCGGATACACTGGTAATGCTAATTTTAATATTAATACCGCATTAGATACTGCAGGTTATTTTACTTCAACAAGTTCGAACGTTTTGTCCAATGGTATTCTTCGTAGTGAGTACACCGGTACAAACTCTTCTGACCATATTTCTATTTTTGCAAAATCAAAACCTGGATTGAATTCTTACGGTAAAGGTATTTATACAGAAGGTGGTTATGTAGGTTTAGAAGCGCGTTCGATTTCAAACGAAAGCTGGTATAACTATGGTGTTTATTCTCAATCGCAAGCAGCCGGAAATTCATACGGTGTATATGGCTTGGCTAATAATAATATTGGTGCAACTACGAATACAGGTTATAAAATGGGAGGCTTTTTTAATGCTACTGGCGGTCAAATAAATTATGGCGTTGCGGGTGGAACAAATGCATTTGATCAAGGAGCTGGTTATGGTGGATACTTTACCGGTAAACAAGTTGGAGGCTACGGACGTGCGGATAGTGCTTCCGGTGCCATAACACATTATTTTGGAGATACCATTGGTTATAATGAAGCAGTAGGTTTATATGGTGAAGGAAACATGTCGAATGGAGGTTTTTTTGATCATATTTCTATTGGTGTTGCTGGTGAATCAGTAAATACTCCTAATTTCTTTAATTTAGGTACGGTTGGTTATGCTGCCAATGCTACTTACAATTACGCCGTTTACGGTACAACAGCATTAACCACTTCAGGAAATTATGCAGGTTATTATGATGGAAACGTTCACGTGAATGGTACACTTTCTAAATCAGGTGGTACGTTTAAAATTGATCACCCATCAGATCCTGAAAACAAATACTTAATCCACAGTTTCGTGGAGAGTCCGGATATGATGAATGTGTATAATGGTAACATCACAACGGATGCTAGTGGTAATGCTATCGTAAGCTTACCATCTTATTTTGAAGCTGAAAATAAAGACTTCAAATATCAATTAACTGTTGTTGATAATAGTGCTGATTTTGTAATGGCTAAAGTAAGTCGTAAGGTGTCTAACAATACCTTCGAAATTAAAACAAGTAAACCCAATGTTGAAGTAAGCTGGCAAGTTACTGGTGTTCGTCAGGATGCTTGGGCAAATGCGAATCGTGTAGTTCCTGAAGTTGAAAAAGCTGCTGCCGATAAAGGTTCTTACTTGAACCCAGAAGTGTTCGGTCAACCGCTTACTAAGCGTGAAGGTCCTACAAGAGCGAAACTTCAAGCCGAAGCAAAAGTAAATCGTGTTGATCCAATGACTTTAGATCAAGAACAACGTAAAGCGATTCAAGAGCGTGAGAACAAACAAAAACAACAAGAATGGAAAACACAGGAACAACCAATTCCGGTAAGCGAGCCTGGTAAAAGTACTTCTATGAAGTAATAGCAAATGCTTTGAATTAAAGAGTCGCCTCAAGTTGGGGCGACTTTTTTTATGCGGAAAAAATTTTAAATTTTCGCCTACCTTAGAGAAATGAAACCATTTTTTCTAATTCTAGCGAACCTTTTTTTTGTTTATACACTTCTGGCACAGGTTCCTCAAAAATTCAATTATCAAGGAGTTGCCCGAACCGAACAAGGCGACCCAATTAAGAATCAAAACTTGAAACTCAAAATTGCTGTGCTTCCAACCGATGATGCCACGGTTTCGGAGTATGAAGAAATTCAAACCGTTAAAACCAATGAATTCGGTTTGTACACGCTTCAAATCGGAAACGGGGAAGCGGTATTAGGTGATATGAAAACGGTGAAATGGGAAACAGGTAATAAATACATCCGTGTTGCTATCGACCCGAAAGGAGGCAACGATTTTCAATTAATCGGAACTTCCCAATTACTTTCTGTGCCTTACGCTATTTATGCGGATAAAGCCGGACAAGCTCGTGAAACAGTAGGTGGTCATACAGGAGATACCCGAAGTGGTGCGGTATCAACATCTGCTTCAGGCACCGGTACTGTAAATTATCTTACGAAGTTTACCGCAGCGAATACGATTTACAATTCACAGATTTTTGATAACGGAACAAATATCGGTATCGGAACTGCGGCACCCTTATCGCGTATGCACATTACTACGTCAGCCGGTAACCAAGAACATCTTCGTATGGAGAACTTGAGTTCAACCAGTTGGGGTAAGTTCATATTCTATAATGATGTGAATGCAAACTACCACACCTTCACGAAATATGGTTCTGCAGTAGCCGGAAATTATGGTGGCGCAAGTACCTTATT
>JAEUVD010000010.1 GCA_016787065.1 Chitinophagaceae bacterium | reverse complement strand
GCATACTTAGGTCCTGATAACAGAATTTACATTGGCAATTTTGCCGGCCAAAGCAAACAAATGAGTCGTATCGATAACCCTGATGTAAAAGGTGCAGGTTGTAATTTTTGCCCTCGTTGTTTGCGCTTAGATAGTTTGGGTACAAATGCCTATGTTGGTACTCCTCCTTGCATGCCAAATTATGGTTTAGGAGCTAAAACTTGTTGGCCATTAAATCAGAGTGAGAGTGGAGAGCCAAGAGCGTTGGCATGGAGTTTTTATCCAAATCCGGTGAATACGATTTTATATATTCGAAATGCTAAAGGCAAAAAGAAGAAATTGTATAATACGTATGGGCAACTTCTTATTTCAACAACAAAAGAGGAGATTGATATTTCTGGCTTAGCTAAGGGTTTATATTTTTTATCTTGTGAGCAGCAAACACAAAAGGTGTTGGTGGAGTGATGAGTATTACTTTTTATAAAGCAAAAAATGAAGTATGTTTGTTTATTCAAAACAAATTGCGAACGAGAAGGCCAGCGCACAGGGCCACACGCCATTCTCGCGCGAGTGGGTATGGTAGGGAAGCGATGCTTCGCGTCTAACCAATAATTTTAATTCAGTGATTGTCCTGAATACCATCAATACTCATTTTCCTGCCTAAAACTAAAATGTGTAACTGCTATTTTCCGAATTTTCATAGGGCTAACCGGTTTTCATAAAGGTATAAAAGTCATATTCCTTTTGAAAAAGCAAACCTGTATATTTGCGCTCTAAAAAATAATTCTATGCAAGCCTGGACTGATTACCAAACTGAACATAAAGACCGTTTTCTTGAAGAACTTAAAGATTTATTACGTATTCCATCGGTAAGCGCTGATTCATCACACAATGCCGATACGGCCCGTTGTGCAGAAGCTGTGCGCGATGCACTCTTGAAAGCAGGATGCACGAAGGCCGAAATATGCCCTACAGGTGGTCACCCCATCGTATTTGCTGAACGTATCGTTGATCCTTCCTTACCAACTATTCTTACTTATGGTCATTACGATGTTCAACCACCGGATCCGTTAGAATTATGGACTAGCGGCCCCTTTGAACCGGTAGTTGTAGATGGTAAATTATATGCCCGTGGAGCTTGTGATGATAAAGGACAAATGTTCATGCATGTGAAGGCATTGGAAATTATGAACGCTACAAATTCCTTGGCTTGTAACGTGAAATTTATTATTGAAGGGGAAGAGGAAGTTGGAAGCAATAACCTCGGTCAGTTTCTAGAAGATAATAAAGACCGTTTGAAAGCGGATATCGTTTTAGTAAGCGATACCTCCATGATCAGTATGGAACATCCAAGTATCGAAAGTGGCCTACGCGGACTAGCTTATATGGAAGTAGAAGTGGTAGGTCCGAATCGTGATTTACATTCGGGTGTTTATGGTGGTGCCGTAGCTAACCCGATTACGATATTAAGTAAAATGATTGCAAGCTTGCATGATGAGAATAACCATATAACGGTTCAAGGTTTTTACGACAAAGTAGTAGAATTAACAGATGCCGAACGCGTTGCTTTAAACACCGCTCCTTTTAGTTTAGATGAGTACAAAACCGATTTAGGGGTAACTGAAGATTGGGGTGAGAAAGGCTATACCACGTTGGAAAGAACCGGAGTTCGTCCTACCTTAGAATTAAATGGCATTTGGGGTGGTTATATCGGCGAAGGTGCTAAAACAGTATTGCCTTCTAAGGCCAATGCTAAAATTTCTATGCGCTTGGTGCCAAATCAAAACTCGCATGAAATTGCTGAATTATTTAGTAATCACTTTAATAAAATTGCACCGGGTTGTGTTAAGGTAAAAGTTACCGAACACCATGGTGGTGAGCCTGTGGTTACGCCAACCGACTCGATGGCGTACAAAGCTGCCGAAAAAGCTATTGAAACTACTTTCGGTAAAACACCAATTCCAACCAGAGGTGGTGGTAGTATTCCTATTATTGCGTTGTTTGAGAAAATACTTGGTTTGAAAACCGTATTAATGGGCTTCGGATTGGATAACGACAATATTCACTCGCCAAACGAAAAATACGACTTAGCCAATTATTACAAAGGCATCGAAACAATACCTTATTTCCATAAGTACTTTGCCGAAATGAGCAAGGCATAAGTGGAAGGGTATTTAGTCTGCTCTTTTTCACTCTAGTTCTAAGTTCTAATTTATAAATCGAAATTCTTAATGCATGAAGGTCACCGACCACATTAAAAAAGCTGCCGGTAAAACGCTTTTCTCGTTGGAAATACTTCCACCGATGAAGGGTAAGAGTATAGAATCTATTTTTCATGTACTAGATCCTCTGATGGAGTTTAAACCTTCATTTATTAACGTAACGTATCACCGTGCTGAACAAGTTTTTAAACGTAAAACAGACGGTTCTTTTGAACGCGTTGATATTCGTAAACGCCCCGGTACCGTTGGTATTTGTGCTGCGTTAATGAACCATTATAAAGTGGATGCGGTACCTCATTTGATTTGCGGTGGATTCAGTAAGGATGAAACAGAAAACGCGCTCATCGATTTAAGTTTCCTCGGAATTGATAATGTTTTGGCATTGCGGGGTGATGCACCTAAGAATGAAAAGTACTTTCAACCTGATCCAAACGGACATCACTACGCGATTGATTTGGTGAAACAAATTAAGAACCTGAACAACGGTGTTTATGTAGAAGAAACTATTGAAGAAGGTGGAAAAACCGATTTTTGTATTGGCGTAGCAGGTTACCCGGAGAAACATTTCGAAAGCCCGAATCCGGATATGGATCTTATGCATCTTAAACATAAAATAGATGCCGGCTCAGATTATATCACCACACAAATGTTTTTTGATAATCAGAAGTATCATCAATTTGTACAAGCGTGCAGAGAAGTGAATATCGAAGTACCTATTATTCCTGGTTTAAAACCAATTACATCGAAGCGACAGTTAATTACAATACCGTCCTTATTTCATGTAGATATTCCAACTGATTTAGCAAAGGAAATCATGCTATGCAAAACCGATGCTGAAAGCGATCAGGTAGGAGAAGACTGGTTAGTGATGCAAGCACAAGATTTAATTAAGCAAGGAGCTCCGGTTATTCATTTCTATACCTTAGGAAAACCTAAAGTGATTTATAATGTAATGAAGCGCATTTGTTAAACATTGTTCATTATTCATTGTTCATTATTCATTGAAAAAACCTAATTAAAGACCTATGTGGTTAGAACGTACCGAGCTATTAATTTCTTCTGAAAATTTGGCCAAGCTGGCAAAGGCCAACGTATTAGTGGTAGGTTTAGGCGGCGTAGGAAGTTTTGCTGCCGAATTTATTGCACGGGCAGGGGTTGGAAGTATGACTATCGTGGATGGTGATGTGGTAGATATTACCAATGTGAATCGTCAGTTACCCGCGTTGCAATCTACTGTTGGTCAGAGCAAAGCCGCTCTTATGGAGGAACGTATTAAAGGCATTAACCCTGCTATTCAATTAACCACCATCAATCAATTTTTAAATCCAGAGGATACTGTTCGGGTAGTTAACGATCAAGCGTACGATTACGTATTAGATTGTATCGATTCGGTTACACCAAAACTTCATCTTATAAAAACGGCGAAAGAAAAAGGGTGTAAAATTATCAGTAGCATGGGTGCCGGTGGAAAAATTGATTCTATGAAAGTGAAGTACGCCGATATATCGCGTACACATGCTTGTCCTTTTGCCTACTACATTCGTAAACGCTTACGCAAAGAAGGTATTCATGGTGGAGTTATGACTGTTTTCTCTGATGAGAAGCCGAATGAGGCGTCGATAAAAGTAACCGATGGTAGTAATTACAAACGTTCCTTTTATGGAACCATTTCGTATATACCGGCCTTATTCGGATTGAATATGGCTTCTTGGGTCATTCGTGATTGCTGCGGAACCTTCGAGTACACACATGCCTGTACACCAAAACCGGTGAAATGATTCTGGTGTAAACCTGGTTCTAGTTGGAAAGATGAAGATTTATACCAGGAAATACATTTTAATCAGATAGATACTAGAGTAAAATATAAATAATCAGGTTTGCAAGTTGTGCTGCGCTTTATCGCGTGAAATAGAAATTTTGCTGATACTGGGTTTTATAAGTGAAACAAGAATCGGCATATTCAAGGGAATAAAAATTGCCAAAAATAAGTTCGTTCTTGGTTAACGATTTAACCTGATAAACACCTGTAAGTATACCATCGGAAAAGGTAAGTTCCTTGGTAGATGCATTGTATGAATAGCCTCCACTTCCAATCATATTAATACCACTTTGTTCTACTCGCAAACTGTCGAATTCTAAATCAATAACAAAGGTGGATAAATCACAAGAACAATCCGATTGATATTGGTTGTTCGCTTTAAAACTCAATTGTTTCTGAGGATTCATACTGTTCGCATTATACTGTCGTAAATGCTCTCCACTGCGATAATCATTGCCTTCCAAACGTTCATACTTCGATAAATTCCAAGTGCCTTCTAGTAGTAATGATTCCGGTGATTTCTTGGAACAACCTGAAATAAATAAACTACAGGTTAGCAACAAAAAGCTAACTAAGTTTATCGCTTGTTTCATGTGAAATAATTTTCACAACGAAAATAATAAAAAGAACAATCTTTAAAAAAATTAGATGTTCTCGTTTATTTTCAATTTTCATTTGCTATGGTCCGACATAATTATGGAACGTGGTTTTTTAAGATTTTTAAGATTACTCATGATTTTATTGAAGGAACTTTATTCTACCGAAACTTGCAAGCATATTGATCTTAACGCCTAAGGAAAATTATAATAAAATCCTTCATCCAATATTATCATAACAATCCTAAAAAATCCGCGTTCTAAATGAATGTAGGGGGGAATTGATTTCTTTTAATAATCAATATCCATACGTGTATTAAGAGGTTGATCGAAATTATTTCGACAATAATAATTTTCATTGAACAAAATACGCCTAAATGTTGATGGATTCTTAAATACTTAAACTTCCCCGACTGTATTTATCTTCGCCTCTTAAAGGAGCAATCATCGCTAAGGCTAAAAAAGATATAACACTTCAGGAAATTCAGAAATTGGTGCCGGATAAATCGGCCATAAAGGTTATTCAAACCTTACTCGACAAAGGAATTATTCATATTTACGAACAACTCCATCAACAATATTCGGCAAAAAAGGAAAGTTTTATTTTTTTAACACCAACCTATCAAGAGGAAAAAGCACAGCAACAACTGCTTCAAGATTTAGAACGAGCTCCAAAACAAAGCAACTTGTTTCTTACCTACCTGCATTTATTTTATTCGAAAAAGGAAGTAAAGAAACAAGACCTGCTCAAGTTATCAGAAACAGATTCGTCTGTATTGAATGCCCTGGTTAAAAAAGGTGTTTTTGAAATTCAACAATTACATACCGATCGCTTGTCGTTCGAATATGATGGCGACCTCTTGGTAAATCAACTTACACCTTCGCAACAGAAGGCATATAATAGCATTCAGGAGGCCTTTCAAAACAAACTGCCTGTGCTTTTTAAAGGGATAACCGGTAGTGGTAAAACACATATTTATATTGAACTGATACAACAAACAATTGCTTGCAAACAACAAGTCTTATACCTTCTACCGGAAATAGCTTTAACCGCTCAAATTATTCGAAAACTAAGAAGTTATTTAGGTTCACGACTTGGTGTATATCATTCTAAATTTACCAATCAAGAAAGGGTAGAGCTTTGGCATAAGGTTTTATCGCACGATTATGATATCGTAGTTGGTGCTCGTTCTGCCTTGATGCTTCCGTTTAAAAATTTAGGTTTGATTATTGTTGATGAAGAACATGATGCATCGTATAAGCAACAAGATCCCTCGCCGCGCTATCATGCTCGCGATGCCGCGCTCATGTTAGCCCAACAGGCTAATGCACCAATAATACTAGGCAGTGCAACACCATCCTTTGAGTCGTATTTCAATGTGCAACAAAACAAGTACAAGTTAGTAGAACTACCTGTTCGTTTTGGTGATTTGGCACTCCCAACGATTCATTTGGTTGATACCAAGCAAGAACTTCTCAATAAAACAAATAAGGCCATGTTTTCTTCAGTGCTTCTTCAAAAAATTGAAGAATCATTGCAGGCCAAAAAGCAAATAATTCTCTTTCAAAATCGAAGAGGATACGCTCCCTTTATTATTTGTAAAGTATGTGGCTGGGTACCTCACTGTAATTTCTGTGATGTCTCGCTCACCTACCACAAACAATCCGATCAATTACATTGTCATTACTGTGGTACCAAATCCCAACCTGTGAAGGTATGCATGGCATGTGGTAGCAATAAGATGGGAAGTAGTAGTTACGGTACCGAGAAAATTGAGGAAGAAATTAAAAAACTTTTTCCGAAGGCTCGTGTGCAGCGATTCGATTGGGATGCCCTCCGCATTAAAAATAAATACCAAGAGGTTATTCAACGTTTCGAGAAACAGCAAATCGATATTCTAGTAGGCACTCAAATGTTAGTTAAGGGTTTAGATTTTGAACATGTGAACCTTGTTGGTGTTCTTAGTGCCGATAGTTTACTCGCTATCCCTGATTTTAGAATTCATGAAAAAGTGTATCAAACCTTGGAGCAAGTGAGCGGACGTGCAGGGCGAAAAGGGCAGGTCGGACAAGTTGTAATTCAACTTTTTAAAACCAATCATCCAGCTATACAGTTTGTAACACAACATGATTATCATGGATTTTATTTACATGAATTACAAGAACGTGAAGAATTTCAATACCCTCCGTTTACTCGACTCATTCGGATTACCTTAAAACACAAAGATCAACTGCGGGTTTATGAAGCCGCTCAAAAATACTTTGAACGGATTCAGCAATTACCACAAACCTCTTTTTTTGGTCCAGCGGAACCGGGCATCAATCGAATTAAAAACCTCTATATTCAAGAGATTCTCTTAAAACTGAATCGCGATCAAAAGCACCTTCGTTTAGTAAAACAACAATTAAAAGAAGCGGCGAGCTACGTTCAATTATTAAAAGGGATGAGTAATATTATTATTCAGTTAGATGTAGACCCGTTCTAAATTCCAACTATTTAATTGAAACGATTACCTTCGCGTGCATAAATAACCCTTGCATGAAATTATTTTTACTTCATGTTGTTATGCTGTTTTCCATACTTACCGCAACAGCACAGCAAGAATCTATAGCCCGTCGTTGGAATGAAGCACAGCTTTTTGCCATTCGTGGCGATAGGGCTCGCCCTCCTGTTCAGGCTCGAAATCTTTACCATGTGTCGCTTGCTATGTATGAAGCTTGGGCCTTATACAATGAGATGGCGGATAATTATCTGTTAGGACATACTATAAACGGAACCTATTATCCTTTTCCTTCCAATATACCCTATATCGGAAATGATACGTTATCGTCGCAAACCATGGCAATTAGTTATGCGGCATTTCGGGTACTAATGCATCGGTATAAAAACATTCCCTTAGCGGGCGCATCAAGAATACGCTTTGTTCAAATCATGAATCAGCAGATGTATGATACCGCTTATCATAGTACCGATTTCATTAACGGAACACCTGCGGCTATTGGTAATTATATAGCCGAAAAAATTATTGCCATGGGATTAACGGATGGCGCCAATGAAATCGGTGATTATGCCAATACATATTATTTCCCTATAAACGGTCCTTTTGTTGTTACCGATCCGGGCGCTCCAAATTTTAATGATGTAAACCGATGGCAGCCTTTATACATTTTGGGTGCTACCGATCAGAATAATAATTCCGTTCCACCCTTGCAAAAATTCATTGGGCCGGAATGGGGTAATGTGTTACCTTATGGTTTAGACCCTGCTACAGCGGTTACTAAAACGCGTTATGGCAATCAATTCAAAGTGTATTTCGATCAAGGAGGCCCATCGATTTTGGATACGTTGGATGGATATGATTCGTTAAGTATGCACTATAAATGGGCCAATGCCTTGGTATCCGTTTGGTCATCTTTTCTGGATCCTTCCGATACAACCACCATAGATATTTCTCCGGCCTCACGTGGTAACCTTACCACCTTTCCTTTAACCTTGAATGATCAATACAGCTTTTATAATTTAACGCAAGGTGGCGACCCAAGTACCGGACATCCGGTTAATCCGGTAACAGGCTTACCCTATACACCGCAACTAGTTAAACGGGGCGATTATACCCGTGTGGTATCGCAGTATTGGGCCGATGGTCCAGTATCGGAAACACCACCCGGCCATTGGTATTTACTGTTAAATGATGTATCCGATCATCCTTTGTGTTCTCATAAATTTGAAGGCATAGGCGATTCGTTACCTCGTTTAGAATGGGATATCAAATCGTATTTAATTATGGGCGGTGCTATTCACGATGCCGCAATAGCAGCATGGGCGTTAAAAGGTTGGTATGATTCTCCCCGTCCTATTAGTGCCATTCGAAAGATGGCTTCTTACGGACAATCGTCCGACTCAACTTTACCTTCCTATCATAGAGCCGGCTTACCGCTTATTCCGGGTTTTATTGAATTAGTACAACCGGGCGATTCTTTAGCTCAAATTAATGCACTCAATATCAATAAAGTTAAAATTAAAGCCTGGAGCGGCTTCACGCATATTAATGATCCTCTAGTGGATGTTGCTGGTGCCGGCTGGATTATGGGTTATAACTGGTGGCCTTATCAACGACGTTATTTTGTTACGCCTCCCTTTTCAGGTTTTGTATCCGGCCATAGTACCTACAGTCGTGCCGGTGCTGAAGTGCTTAATTACATTACCGGTTCACCTTATTTTCCGGGAGGACTGCATGAGGTTTTGGTGAAAAAAGATAGCAACTTCCTTCAAATAGAACATGGCCCATCTACCGACATTACCATGCAATGGGCTACTTATTTCGATGCCAGTAATGAATCGAGTCTTTCGCGTATCTATGGTGGAATTCATCCTCCTACCGACGATGGTTGGGGACGTTATATCGGACAACAAGTGGCAACAGCGTCTTACCTGAAAAGTAAGGCCTTGTTTACTGCCTTTAGTTTGCCTATCAACATTTCTAAGTTTGAAATTACGCCGGTACAGTGTGAAGCACAAGTAACGATTCACATGACTAAAAACGATAGCTATAAACAAATTGAATTATATCGCAATGAAGGTGGTGAAGAAGTTTTACTTCAAACATATACCCATCCAGCGAGTGATTTAACCATCAACTACCGTGATGAATTTCCGGATGTTTATTCCGTGTATGTTCTAAAAGGAAGAACATTCGAAAATAACATCGAACAAATTGCGTCTAAGGCTGCATGGATTGGCTCTTGTTCCGATACCTACGGCATAGTAAAGATGTATCCGAATCCGGGAAGCACTTCGGTACAACTTGAAATTCGTTCGGAGCTAGAAGGGGATGCGTTCATACAATTGATCGATTTAACCGGTAGAGTATTGCAATCGCGTACCTTTAAATTGGATGATAAGATTGCAATGCAAACGCTGAATACAACTTCTTTGCAAACCGGTCAGTACGTTATTCGTTATGTAGCACCCAATGGTGAAGCAAAAAGTTACGCTTGGTTGAAACAGGAATAAAATAGGTTGTAACATTTATTTTTTTGTAGATTTGTACGAGTGAAGCGTTTTAGGAACATACTTGAATTGCAATTATTTGGTGTTTGCTCCCATATTGGTGAGATGTTTCACATTTCTATTTCTCGAATCCGATTGTGGTTTATTTACATTTCATTTTTAACCTTCGGCTCTCCAATTATTATTTATTGTGTGGTAGCTTTTTGGATGAATGTGAAGAATTATATTTTATCGGCTCGTCGTAATCCTTTGAAATGGTTCTAACACATCAAGTATGAAGCATTTGTTTTTCCCCGCACGTTTTTATTATTCTTGGGGAATCGTAGCTGTTTGTTTTTTAGTATCGTTTTTTTATCCTGCCACCTTAACCCTAGTTTCTTTTGTAGCCATTGGCCTATTGCTTTTAACCTGTGTTGATTTGGTATTATTGTTTTTTACAAAGGGCGCCATGCTAGGTGTTCGTTCAGTAGGTAAAATGATGAGTAATGGCGATGAGAATAGAATTAATTTAATCATTCAGAGTTTATATCGATTGCCTATTGATGTTGAAATAATAGATGAAATTCCGGTTCGATTTCAAGAAAGAAATTTCACGATTCGCACAACCTTTCAAGCTAAAGGAAAACAAAATCTCTATTATGTTTTAACACCAAAAGAACGTGGTGAGTATGAATTTGGTGACATTCATATTCTAGTAACTACTATCCTCGGCTTAGCGCAACGTCGTTTCACCATTGAACATTCGGAAACGGTTAAAGTATACCCTTCCTTTGTGAATTTAAAACGTTTTCAATTGCATGCAATGCCCGATCGACAAGCAGAGAGCACGGGGCAGCGAAAGTATCAGAAAGGGGCAAGTACGGAGTTCGACCATATTAAAGAATATACACGTGGCGATGATATCAGAACGATTAACTGGAAAGCAAGCGCACGCAGAAATCAGTGGATGGTGAACTCGTATATGGATGAAAAATCGCAACAGGTATATTGTTTAATTGATAAAGGGCGACTGATGAAATTCCCTTTCGATGGATTAACACTGTTGGATTATGCCATTCATGCTTCCCTCTTGTTTTCTAATGTAGCGCTTCAAAAAGATGATAAAATCGGACTCATTACATTTGCCGATAAGGTTCATGAGGTACTTCAACCATCAAAAAATAAAAAGCATTTTAATAGTATTTTGGAGATGCTTTATAAACAAAAGACGGACTATTTAGATAGTGATTTTGAAGCTTTGTATGCCACACTTAGTAGAAAATCAGGGCAGCGAAGTTTATTAATGTTGTTTACTAATTTTGAAACCTATTCGGGTTTTATGCGCTATCTGCAGGTTTTACGCGCTATGTCGCGCAAACATCTTTTATGTGTTATTTTCTTTGAGAATACAGAAGTTAGTAAACTAACATCATCAACTGCTGAAAGTTTGGAAGATGTTTATAAACAAACGATTGCAGAAAAATTTATGTATGAAAAGAAATTAATAGTGAAGGAACTTCAGAAACATGGAATCATCTCGATTTATACGCAACCTAAAAATCTTACCGTTCAAGTAGTGAATAAATACCTCGATTTGAAAGCTAAGCAATTTATTTAAGACTAATTCAAGGTAAAGTTTGATGTTGCCGTAATCGTTTGGAACCTACTTAAAACGATGGTATTTGATATACTTCAACGTCAAGGTTGCTCTTAAACGGGGTGGGTTGTTCAAACAAACCATAAATGGTGCTGCCACTTCCACTCAATGACGCATAAACAGCTCCTTGCTCGTACAAGCTTTGCTTGATATGTGCTAATTCCGGGTAAGAGGAAAATAAGGCCTCTTCAAAATCATTCGTCAAGGCAAACTTCCACTCCTCCAAAGGCAATCCTATACAATCTTTTAATGATCTCCGCTGATCATTGGGTATGATATGCTTAAAGGCTGAGGCCGTAGAAATATGCACCGAGGGTTTTACTAAAACGAGATGATAGTGTCTCAAATCGAGATCGATAGGGTGTAACTCTTCACCGCGGCCATAAGCTAAACAAGGTATATTTTCAATAAAAAATGGACAATCACTTCCTAGTTGTAATGCGTAATTTTTCAATGTTGTTTTTGATATTTCCAATTGAAAGTACTTGTTCAACATCATTAACATATAAGCGCCATCGCTACTGCCACCACCTAAACCCGCGCCCATAGGTATATGTTTATAAAGATGAATTTCAAGTGGAGGCAGGGAAGGGTAGTCTTGCTTTATTACGTCGTAAGCCTTCAATATAAGATTATCCGAAGCACTGCCTGCAATATTTTTACCATAGGCTTGAAAAGAAGGTGTGGCAGAAGGAACGAATTCTAAACAATCGTAAAGAGCTACCGGATAGAAGATTGTTTCCAAATCATGATAACCATCCTCTCGCTTGCGAAGAACATGTAAACCCAGATTGATTTTAGCATTCGGAAATTTTACCATGACAGGCGCAAAACTACTTGAAACACGCCAAAAAAAAAGCCCCGTGAATACGGAGCTTTTTCTGAATTTTAATGAGTTGCAATTTGTTTTGCTTTAAAGCTTTTAATTTGATCGATAATCGATTTCAACGCTAAGTCGAATGATTCCTCAAACATTTTCGATTCATGCTTTACAAAGAACGTGTGTTTTGGTATATGCACTTTTATTTCTGCGATCTTGTCTTTAATCTGATGCACTACATTGTCTACCTTCAAATAAACATCAACATCAACAATGTGATCATGATAAGTTTTTAGTTTTACTACTTTTTCATTGATATGTTCCAATAATTTTTTGTCAGCGTCAAATCGCTGTGTTCGAATCTGTACGTTCATAATGCTAAAAATTTTTTTCGTTGTTAATAACTCAAAGAGCACTTTTGCTTGCATGAAGGTACAAACCGCATTGAAAACCCCAAAAAAAAGAGACAATATTTTTTGTAAACTTTTCATTTAATTTTGACCTCTGATGGAAGAATCGCTGGAACAACCTTATGACTTTATTATAATAGGTGCCGGACTTGGCGGTTTATTAAGTGCCGCATTGCTTGCTAAGGAGAATTTTAGGGTGTTAGTACTTGAAAAAAACAAGCAAATTGGAGGAGCACTTCAGTCGTTTGCCCTCGATGCCAAGTTGTTTGAAACATCCGTTCATTATATTGGTAGCATGAACGAAGGGGAAACATTGCATCAATTATATAACTACCTGGGCATTGCAGATAAACTTCAATTACTCCAATTAGATAGTGATTGTTATGATGAAATTCGTTTCGGTGATACCAGTTTCCGGTTGGCTCAAACCCATGCCGGATTTGTTGAAACCTTGGCTAAGCAATTTCCAGAGGAACGATTAGGGCTAGAGCATTTTATGCATGAAATAAAGCATGTTTGTAATCATTTTCCATTATATAATATGCGGCTAGGGTCTGCTGATGAAAAAGAGGAAGTGATACATATAGGATTGAAGGAGGTACTTGATAAGCATATTTCAAATACTACTTTAAAACATATTTTATGTGGCAATAATTTGTTGTTCGCCGGACATCTTGAAACTACTCCGTTTTATTTGTATGCCTTGGTTCAGAATAGCTACATTGAAAGCAGTTATAAATTTAAAAAGGGGAGCGCGCAATTGGCTAAATTACTTCAAGATATTATACACGAGCAGGGTGGCAAGGTTAAACGAAGTGTGCAGGTTAATTGTATTCAAGAAATAGAGGGAAGAATTGGTTATGTGGAGGATAGAGGTGGTAAGAAGTATTATGCCAACCATATTATTTCAAATTTACACCCTGCCGAGACGTATAAAATGGTTACGGGAAGTTTAATTAAAACAGCAACTCGAAAGCGAATCGCTTCAACCGAAAATACTTTGTCTGCTTTTATGGTAAATATTTCCTTGAAAGAGAAAACGATTCCATATATAAATCACAACATTTATTATCATCTTGACGAGGATGTATGGAAAGACGTTACAAGTGATAAAGGAGAAACGCCGAATTCTTATGGTATTTATTTTTATCCGGATATGGATTTGCGTTATGCAGAAGGTATAGCAATTTTAACCTATATGCATGAATCTGAAATACCGGTTGGTATTGATACGTTTCGAACCACATCTTCGTTTAAATCAAGAGGCAATGCGTATGAGTTGTGGAAATACAAAAAGGCATTACAGATAATTGAACAAATTGACAAAGTGATTCCAGGATTAAAAGATGCCGAAAAGAAAATGGATGCCTGTACTCCTTTAACCTATCGTGATTATTTGAACACACCACAAGGTTCTATGTACGGCTTTCGAAAGAAATTGAATGATATAGCTAATACGACTTATTCGGTAAGAACAAAAATCCCCAATTTATATTTAACCGGACAAAATATCAATTTGCACGGTGTGTTAGGAGTTTCTATAACCGCAGTACTCACCGCTGCAGAATTCGTAGGTCTCGATTATTTAGTGAATAAAATAAGTAAAGCAAATCAACGTGCAGAAAAAATGGTTTAAACGGTTCGTAAAGATTCTTCTTTATTCTCTTGGTATATTCGTTTTGCTTCTCCTAGGGTTGGGACTTTACATATATCGTGTAAGCGAGGTTCAACCGCCATTTTTAAATGATACCCGAGCGATACAATTAAAAAGAACCGTTGCCGACTCGGTGCGTTACACCATTAATAATAATGTACTTCAAAAAAACAAATACGGTCTCTATGAAATGTATCTCGAGGGCGATGGTTTTGAACGAGGCGTAATTTTTGGGAAGCTAGGAGAGGAGTTAATTCGCTATCAAGAAGAAGCATTTACAAAGGAAATTCAACGGATGGTTCCGAATCCTTCGTATTTGAAATTCTTGAAATATGTGGTTGGTTTTATGAATCGAGATTTAGAAGACCATGTTTTACCGGAATATCGGAATGAGATCTATGGCGTTTCCATTTCAGCAGACCAAAAATTTAATTGGATTGGCAGTAAATATACCCGTCAGTTAAACTACCACGCAGCGCATGATATTGGACATGCTTTATCGAATATGATGCTCGTAGGTTGTACTTCCTTTGCTACATGGAATAATCGTTCCGTAGACAGTCAGTTAATTATCGGGCGAAATTTTGATTTTTACGTAGGCGATGATTTCGCAAGGAATAAAATTGTAGCTTTTTACAAACCTAAGAATGGTATTCCGTTTATGTCGGTAACATGGGGTGGATTTATTGGTGTGGTAAGCGGTATGAATGCCGCCGGTTTAACTGTTACTATTAATGCAGCCAAATCGTCGATACCATCTGGGGCAGCAACACCTGTGTCGTTGGTAGCTCGTGAAATACTGCAATATGCTCATAATATCGATGAAGCGTATGCCATAGCTAAAAAACGCACCATGTTTGTAAGTGAGAGTTTTTTAATTGGAAGCGTTGCTGATAATAAGGCAGTAGTTATTGAAAAAACACCGGATGAATTAGCTATCTACGATTCCGGTAAAAATGAAATCAGTTGTGCGAATCATTATCAAAGCAAGGTGCTAGAACATCAATCGTTAAATGAAGAGCAAAAAAAGCGCAGTGCATCGGTGTATCGTTATCAACGATTGGAGGAACTGTTACAAGGAGTGAATCAAAATACACCACAGCAAACAGCAGCCATTCTTCGAGATTATCGGGGTAAAGGAAATGCCGATATTGGTTTAACGAATGAAAAAGCAATTAATCAATTTATTTGTCATCACTCTATCATCTTCGAACCTAAAAAGCAACTCGTTTGGGTAAGTACATCACCATGGCAAATGGGAGCTTATGTGTGTTATGATTTGAAAAAGATAGTTGCTCAGAACACACTGAACCCATTGGCTTATGAAGAGGATTTAGTGATTGCGCCGGATACATTTCTTCAAGCAAAGTCGTTCACAGATGTACAAACGTATTTAAAAAATGAACAAACATTTTTGCGTCAGAAGTCTTTAGATCCCGAAGCATTAAAAGAAAGTAATCCTAATTATTACGATACCTATCGCTTGTTAGGGGACTATTATGTTATTCTTAATCAAAAAGATAAGGCCGTTGAAAATTACCAGAAAGCCCTTCAATTTGAAATTGCAACGGAAGATGAACGGGAAGCCATTCAACGGAAGCTGAAGGAAATGAAGTAGTGAGGGGTTTAGGAAAAGGGTATTTCTCACTCTAATAATACTATTAGTACAACCCGAGTCTGATGTTGAAAGTTGAGCAAGTTTATTTAGGTTAATCAAAAAAAAATTTGGTGAACTAAATAATTAGTTTAGTTTTGAACTAAATAATTAGTTTAGATGAAAAAACTAACCAAAGCGGAAGAGCAAGTCATGATGGTATTATGGGATTTGGGCAGTGGTTTATTAATGGAATTAGTAGAAGCCATGCCGGAACCTAAACCTCATAAGAATACCGTTGCAACTATTCTTAAAATACTGGTGGACAAGGAATTTGTCAAAATAGAAACTATCGGTCGTTTTCATCGTTATCATCCTGCGCTTTCGAAGGAAAGCTATAGCACAAAATCATTGGTGAGTATCGTAACTGATTATTTTGAAGGTTCATTTAGTAATGCCGTTTCCCACATGGTAAATAGAAATAAACTCTCGATTAATGATTTAGAATTATTGTTGAAACAGTTAAAACGTAAAGACAAATGATATCTTCTCTTTTAAGCTACTTTGTAAGCACATTCCTCATTTCAGGGGTTCTGGTTTTATACTATTGGGTTGTTCTTCGAAACACCAAGATGCATCAATTCAACCGAATTTATCTGTTGCTATCGGTTTTATTTTCTATCGTTATTCCATTCTTAAAAATCAATTATACAAAATCACCCTTAACCAGTATATCTAACTTTCCAATTCTAAAGATTGATAAAATAGGAGTGGAAGAGCTTACGAATACAATGGTGGGCACTTCAAGTTTCAATCCGTCCAAGTTCATGTTGGTAGGTTATATAGTAATCGCCGCAGGAATTATCATACAGTTTTTAGGTAGTTTGATTAAAATTCAACGGTTGAAACATGAAGGTATCGTGGAAAAACGAAGTTACTTTTCAGTCATACAAACGAATAGTTCATTCGCACCATTCTCCTTTATGAATTTACTTTTTTGGCCTAAGCATTTAAGTCAAGAAACACCGGAAGGGATGGGTATTTTCAAACATGAATTAGCGCATATCCAGCAGAAACATAGCCTCGACAAATTAGCTCTTCAATTTGTTGTGGCTTTCTATTGGATGAATCCAATGTTTTGGTTGATTAAAAATGAATTATGGATACAACATGAATTCCTTGCAGATGAAGCGGCTATTGGCAATGAAACAGGAAGTAATATAGAATTCGCTAAAATGCTATTGTACGCATCGAGTTTCAACAAGTATAATTCGGTCATCAGCCCGTTTTTTCAATCGACTGTAAAACGTAGGTTATTGATGTTAACAAAAATGAGAAATAGCAGATACAGTATAATGCGAAAACTGTTCTTAATCCCTTTGGTTTTAATCATTTCTTTTTTAGTTACTGCCAGAACCAATAGAACGTATAAGGTAACTACTAGTTCATCATCAATTACCTTAATCCTTGATGCTGCACATGGTGGAAAAGATGATGGTGGGCGAGGCGCTAATGGTTATATAGAAAAAGAATACACCTTGGAGTTATGCAAAAAGATTCTTGAACTGTCTCAAGAGTATAATATAAATGTAATTACTACTCGCACACAGGATTTTTTTCTATCGATTGATCAACGAGTAAAAATGGCGAACAGTTATCAGGATGCCGTGTTACTATCGGTGCATATTAATCAAAGTTCGGCAGCCCGTGATAATAGTTACCAATTAGGTATAAATCCGAAGAGTAAAACGTATCTTAAAAGTATCGTTATGGCTTCAGCTATCGCCAATCAATTAAAGGGTCAAAAACTTAACGTAGAAATTGTAGATCATAGTATGGCTTATCTTTTGAAGGAATGCAAAATTCCATGTCTGCTAATTGAGTGCGGCAACCTAGATGACGAAGTGAATATGAAAATGCTACATGATAAATCTCAGACGGAACGCTTATGTAGAAATATTCTGGCAGGCATTGTCGATTATCATAATAGAAGCAACCGCATAACAAAATAGTTAATACCACATATTAAAATCTCTACCTCAAATGAACTCTTTTTTGTGGCATGTATCACTATGCCTATACTTTAATGCATCAGGAAATCTCACGTCAACAAGGATGGTCTGCTGTTCATATCCATGCATGTTGGAAACCTGAATTAAACATGTATTACGAGAACAGAAAACGGAATTTACTGTACCCTTCAATAATCATCGATTCAAATTAATCACATGAAACTATATTTCTTTTTAATGGCAATACTGCCAATGTTTGTATTCGGACAAACAGAAAAAAACATAACCGGATTTATTTACAATAAGCTCAATCAACCTGTTGCCTCTGCGCGTATTACATTATTAGCAGCAGATAGTTCTGTAGTAATAGAAACTGCTTCGGATTCATTGGGAATGTTTATTGCACAACCAATTAAGGAAATGATATTCATTCGAGTTGCAAAAGAAGGTTTTCAAACGGAATGGCAGAGGATAACGAATAAACGGAATTATAACTTCTTATTACTTGATTTAAGTCATCACGTATTAAAGGAAGTCACGCTCACAACGAAGAAATCACTCGTCGAATATCATGCTGATAAAACGGTCGTAAATGTTGAAAATAGTATTGGTGCCAGCACAGGTGATGCCTTAGATGCGATCAAGAAAGCACCAGGCGTTTTGGTCGGTAATAATGAGATAAATATCGTAGGTAAAAGTGCAGTCTCCATAATGATCAATGGAAAACTGCAGCAAATTGGTGGCGATGATTTAATTCAATGGTTGCATAGTATTCCATCGTCAACGATAGCTAAAATTGAAGTAATTACGTCGCCATCATCCAAATATGATGCACAAGGCGATGCGGGTATCATCAATTTGGTTTTGAAGAAGCATAAGCAAAATGGTTTTAAGGGTAGTACTACATTGACCTATCAATATAATACCAAATACTTGTTTCCTAACCTTAGTACTAACTTGAACTACAAGAGAAATAACCTAACCCTTTTCGGGAATGTAAGCGCGGGTACCCGTGGATGGCCCTATACAGGTTATATTAATTCCTATTTTACCGAACAGAAACAAGTCATGATAGAAAATGGATTGTATAAAAATCAGAACGCCCGATTTCAGTTAGGAGGTGATATCGTGCTTTCGAAGAAATCAACAATAGGTGCCATGGTATCGAATAATATTTCAAAGGTTCGCAATGATGAACATTTTGAAACATTCTTTTATACCAGAGATGCCATCGATTCAACTACATTAATAAAGGGGGAATCACGCGATATTTTTCCAACTAAATTCTCTGCAAATACTAATTATGAATATCGTCTTGATTCTTTAGGTAAAAAAATTGGGATTGATTTAGATTATTATTTTCAGCAGGGTAATCGAACCAGAGACTTCAATATTGATTATTTGCATTCGAATTCACAACTGGATTATTCCGAAGCCTATCGAACTTCAAGTCAACCCATTTCCAGCATAATTTCAGGGAAGATAGACGCTGAATTACCATTCAAAAAATTCAAGGCCAATCTGGGAATTAAACTATCGAAATCATTTCATGTAATGGATAACAATTTTGAGCTATTAAAAACAGATCATTATGAATTGGATACAGATAGATCGAATCAATTCAGGTATCGGGAACAAATTCAAGCTGCTTATTTGTCGCTCGCAAAGCAATGGAAACACTTGGATGTTCAAATTGGTGTTCGAGGTGAACGTACCATCGGAGAGGGTGTTTCTAATCGTACTTTACAAAGTCGGAAGTTCGATTATATTAAATTGTTTCCATCTGCAAGTTTAAGATATAATCTCACCAAAGATCAGGTAGTTAATTTGTCTTTTACCCGCAGAATAAATCGTCCGGATTATAGTTTTTTTAATCCCCTAAAATATTTTCATTCACCGGCTTCCTATACGGTAGGAAACCCATTATTGCAACCCTCTTTTATTTATGCTTCGGAAATGGGATACACATTTCAATCGAATTGGAATATTAAACTATTTTATAGTTATACCGCTAACTACTATGATAGGATATATACCGTTGATACTATTTTGCAAGCTAATTCAGTTACTCGCAAAAACTTAGGAACTCGAACTACGAAAGGAATAAGTATTTCAGGTAGTATAAAACCATTAAAAAAGTGGGAACTAAATTGGAGTTTGAATGGCGCCGCTAATTATTTCAAAGCCAATGAAAATTTTGGGAGTAGTGACTTCTCTGGATTGAACTGGTGGACAGAAATTAGCAACATGTTTGTGTTCAATAAGCAAAGCACTTTCCTCGGCGAAATCAACGGTTATTACTATTCAGGAAGACAGAAAGATTTTGTTTTTTGGGCACCAATGTCCAGTGTTAGTCTGGGTATTCGATACCTTTTGTTTAAAAAGAACCTTAGTGTTTCTTTGTTTGCTGAAGATATTTTTAGAAAATCATATTGGCTGCAAACAAACTTGCAAAATAACACGAAGGAATATTCGTATGACGGTAATCCTATTCGTTTTTCGGTATCCTATAAATTTGGTAATAGCAATATTAAATCGAAGCAGTTAAAGACTGTTGAAGAAATTCAACGAACCAATTAAGTTGTATTTCAAAACAAATACAAATCATTCTAACCAAAACCAACACTCATTTAAGCATGATTCATATTCAACAAGTATCACTACCAATGAAGAATTGCCCAAAAGCCAAAATGAACAAATTACTTGGTGTATTTATTCTTGTATTTCTTCAAAGTTGTTCTTTATTGTTAGCTCCAAATTATAAAACGGTTAGTGCACAAATTCCACCCGATACGATTGCGCTATATGATAGTAGCAGAAGTAGAGAAATTCCAATCGCTTTATATAAATCAAAAAGTAAATTCCATTCATTAGTAGTTATTAGTCATGGATACAATCAAAATGAAGGAACACCTTACCTAGGATATTCTTTTATCGCGAATGATTTAACCAAGAAGGGATATTATGTTGTGAGTATTCAGCATGAACTGCTTTCAGATAGTCTTCTGCCGAATCATGGCGTTCCGCAACTAGTTCGTCGTCCGTTCTGGGAACGAGGTGCAGATAATATTTACTTTGTGATCCAAGAAATGAAAAAAAGATATCCGCAACTAGATGATCAACATATCATCTTGATTGGGCATTCAATGGGTGGCGATATGACAGCCTTGTTCCCTCAAAAATACCCCGGTGTGGTTAGTAAAATTATTACCTTGGATAATCGACGCATGGCATTACCGAGAACAAATAATCCTAAAATTTATTCTCTGCGTTCTTGTGATCAGGTAGCGGATACAGGCGTTTTGCCTTCCGAGGAGGAGCAACATACCTTTGATATTACGGTAATTAAACTTCCTGAAACTCAACATAACAATATGTGCGATAATGCCAACAATAAACAACAAAAGGAGATGCTAAAATATATCAACTCCTTTCTAAACGACTAAAACATATGCGTAGATCAACTTCAATCATAAAGATCATGTTGACCTTATTGCTTTGCTATCAACCATTACTTGTTTTTTGTAATGGCGGAAATGCAAGAACCGATAAGTATGTATTTTTTCTTCATAGTCGTTTTACACAATTGTTTGATTTAGAAACCAAGCATCCTGAGTATGGTAAAAACGAGTATTTGGAAATTGTACAAGCGTTCAAAGAGAATGGGCTAGTGGTAATCTCAGAAAAACGACCGCCTCATACCGAAGTGAAGGTTTATGCTAGGAAGGTAGTTTCTCAAATAGATAGTTTATTGAAGCTAGGCGTGAAGCCCAACGATATTACCATTATCGGCACATCCATGGGAGGTTATATTGCTCAGTATGTTTCTTCCTTCATGAAGAATGCGGATTTGAATTTTGTTTTTATTGGCTGTTACCAAGAGTCGGATTTGAAAACCTTACCGGACATAAATTGGTGTGGTAATATTCTTTCCATTTATGCGATTGATGATTCTCTTGGAGTTTCAGCATGTAATCGAATGAAGCAATCGAAGCTTAAGGTCTCTCGATTTGTGGAGATAGCATTGCAAACAAAGCAAAAGCATGGCTTTTTGTATCATCCTTTGAAGGAGTGGATATGGCCTTCCGTACAATGGGCAAAAGGAAATTATGCGGTTTTGAATCGAAAGGATACTGTACCGGTAAAATAAAATTTTAAAACGATTCGCTGAGCTTATCCATGAAGGAAAGGAAGTACTGCTACTTGACTCGGAAACTCTCTTCGTGAAATAATGAACAGGTACTTGCTAAAAAAGAAAAGGTTGCCATTTACGACAACCTTTTTGTAGCGTGATCGAGATTTGAACTCGAGACCTCAGCATTATGAGTGCTGCGCTCTAACCAACTGAGCTATCACGCCAACTTTGCTGTTAGATGTTGCCATCCGAAGCGGGCGCGAAAATAAGGGAAAAGAAATAAAATTCCTTATTCATGATGATATTTTTCATTTTTTAGAATGGTGAAGGCACGATAGAGCTGTTCGGTGAAGAAGAGCCGCACCAATTGATGCGGGAAAGTGAGCTGCGATAAGGATAAGCGGAATATGGCTTTTTGATGCAGTTTGTTGGCGATGCCATAGCTGCCACCAATGAGAAACACGATTTTAGCGGGTGATAAATTCATCCAACTGTTTAATTTTTCTGACAGTTGAATGGAAGTGAGGTGCTGACCGCGTTCATCCAAGGTGACTAAAATATCCTTGTCTTGCAGTTTCGCCAAAACGAGCTCGGCTTCTTTATCGAGAATCTGTTCTTTGGGTAAGGTTTTTTGTATTTTGGCATTGTCGATGGTTACGATTTGATACTTCGTGTAATGCTTGAGTCGCTTGCCATACAGGTCGATGGCAGCTTCCAGTTCTTTCTTATCTTGCTTTCCTAAACTCCATAATTCAATCGTCATAAAATTTTTCTTTGTCGAAACAAAAGTACACTATATATTTGCGCTCCCAAATGGCTGCGTAGCTCAACTGAATAGAGCATCTCACTACGGATGAGAAGGTTTTAGGTTTGAATCCTAACGCGGTCACTTAAAATCAGAGCGAGAAACAAAGCGAAAGTGCGTTTTAAGCTCTGATTTTTTTTGTGGTAAGGGTTGAGGCTTTCCTGGATGTATTTTCTTATTTCTTTAATGCAATTGGTAATTTCCTGGAGGGTAGTAGTAATTACATTGATTCAATTTGTCTTTTCTGTGCTGTTAATGTTCATTGCTTTAAATTAAATGATAATTTCCTAGACGTAAATGATAATTTTTACAGGATAATTATTGGTTTTCCATCATATATATTAATGCACATATATTTTACTGGTAATTTGTTGGTGTTGGGTGGTAGTGATTTTGAGGATTAAGATTTGGTTTTGGTATTGGTGGAGGTTGAAGTACTCCATTGGGTTATTTGATTTTTTTTGTGTGATGATTTGTCCGTTAAGGTTTAGGATATGCATGGCATATTGTTGGTTGGTAAGATTGCTTATAGACAGGGTGTGGGTAAATGGATTTAGAGTGGTTGTTATATTGGGTTGGATGTTTTCGATTTGGTTTATAGAGGTTAAAAAATTATTACATTGAAGGCTATCGCCATAGGAGAAATGGTTGTTTACTTCTTGGCAGATGAAGGAATAGATTGGATCAGGAAAGGTAAATGAAGGTATCGTAAGATCGTATGTAGACCCCACACCTTCTACCCATTCCCTGGGTTGAGGGTAAATAGTGGAATGTACAAAAAGGTGTTTACGATTAATATTATTTTGATCGAGAAGATATTTAACGGAATCAACTTTTACAGTATCATTAACGCCTGATGAATAAATGTTAAAGATTGTATCACCTGTAATAGCAGAGAAATCGTATAGTAATTTTATGGAGTTCGCAACAGTGTCAACTATGGCGTACACTTTTCTATTCGTTGTATCATCATAAATATAAAATGGCGTAGTACTTGGAGAATAAGTTTGGGCTGCAACTCTGTCTATTCGCCAGTATTTTTGACCTAAGAAGTAGTGTCCGTTCGTATCCAATGAAAAATAATTGTAGCTTGTAGTACCTCCAAAATTTTGTTCACGATAATGCCAACGTGTGTTACCAAATTGGATTGGGTTGTAGGCTTGAGCGAATAGTGATGCGCCAATGAAACAATAAGCCAATGTACAAATTACTGATGATAAGATTTGATAATTTAACGATTTGATTATGAGGTTACGTTTTGGAGGCAACTCAAAATGAAGCAATTTTAGAGGACTTATTTTTATCATTGTATTTTATTGGTGAAAGTATTTTTCGAATTTGAGGTTTCCAATATATAGCCCTTTCGGAAATATTGAGACATCTATTGGCAATATTGAATTTTGAGTTTTACACGTTGAATAAAATATATATTGACCGATAGTGCTAAAGAATAATTTAGAGACTACCTCCTGTCTGGCTGTGACGAAATAAAAAATGTAGTTGTCCGTTTTTGTGTAGGTAATATTTTCGGATAGATATTTTCCAATAATGTATTTCAGTAACTGAATAATGTTAACTAGTTGTACTTGGCTAAGTAGTTCTTTTGCTAAACTAGCTTTGTGTAGAGTCTTTGTGCAACTTGCCAATGTGCTACAACGTGCGTAGGTAATGTTTAGTATTTTAGCTAAATTGATAATCACCGTTTGTTTTCTATGGTTTCAGCCGACCTCTTGCCGATTTGCGAAGGCGGGGATTTCTATTACTAAACTTCATTAGAAGTACAAGGTTAAAATTTAACACTTTATTTTCAAAGAATTACTCCTCCCGCTTTTGCAAAACCACTGTTGGCAGCCGTACTGTCTGATACTATCAATTAGTAACGGAGATTCTATTATTAACAGCTTCATTTAACTACTCTTTTAATCCGGCTAATGTCTTTTCTGCAGTTGATTTTAAAAGAAGGTAGTCAGAATTTTCTGGAAAGTTAGTGATTAGTTCCTTCCAAATTTCTATGGATTCTGACAGTAACCTTTCAGCTTTTTCGAACTGTCCCGCGTCTACAGCATTGGCTCCGGCAAAGAGCTTCGCTTGCCCTAACATTTCTAGCGCATCTTTCCCATCTATATCCTCCTTCACAAGAGGTGTAAGTAAATCAATTGCTTTTTGAAATTCAGTAACAGCCAAATCTATTTTACCTTCTTCGGAATATTTATCTCCGTCATCCATGAATTGTTGCGCTCTTGATAGCACCGCTCCAATTCTGGCTATATCCTTTGTAAAACTTGAATTAAAAGGGTTCTGACGTTTGGTAATTTCTGATAGCATTGTTTGAGCCTTTTCTAAATTGTGAATAATATCAGGATCATTGGGAAACTGGTTTTCAGCAATTTTCATCGCTTTGACTGCTAACTCCATTGTCATGGCAGATTGTTTGTAATTATTGAGGTTAATATATTTTTCTGAAGCGATCACGGCAATTTCTAATACATGCTGGCAAATATCTAATCTTGGTTTATTATATTGAAGAAAGCGGTAATTCCAGTTTGCGGATTCACTATACCAATTTGCTACCCGGTTTTGGTCATCGGATTGAAGCGCAATATTTCCCATAGATTCATATTGTTCGGCAATTCGCATTGGAAATGTTGCACTGTTCGGAAATTCTTTTAGCAAATCATTCAAAAGTTGAATTGAAATGGAGAATTGCTCAATTGCCTGTTCTGCACTTTTTTCAAGATTTTTAGATAGCATATCTCCAAATAAGCTATGCGCTTCACTTAATGCCAGACGTGTTTCATATCTATCTGGATAAATTTCATTAAATCGAACACTTTCTTCAAGATATAATTTTGCAGAAGCAAGGGCCATATCTTTATTTTCTAATCCTGCCAAGGCTTGCGATTTGGCGCCTATTGCTGTAGTATATGTAAGCATATAGCCGTACTCATTTCTTTTTTGAGTAGAATCAATTACCTCCTCAGCCACTACCAAAGCATTTTTATAATCTTTACGTTGTAAAAACAAATGAGAAAATCTTAATTTAATCCATAAGCTACGAGATATTAATTCATCCTTTTCCAATCCAAAGGCCTCTAATTCTTTGAGTTTTTCCTGTGAAAATTCTAAGAACTCTTCAACAGCGTCTAAAGATGCTCCGGTGGTCAAGCCTAGTGTAAAGCCCTTATCTCCTATTTGTCCATAGTTTTCAATAGATGCAGAAACAAGTTTCTTAGCTCGATTAGCATAAATAAATGTAGTTATTAATCCACCTATTGATAATAGTGAGAGAATCAAAAAAGAGATAGCCCATATCATTAATCGTCTCTGTCTTTTTTTATTCTGATTGGCTGTCCTATCTTTCAAATCACTAAATCTAAGTCCTAACATGCCAGAAATTAACTTAAGCACTCCGTCTTCCACCCCGTCTGCATGAGACCTTAAATCTGATGCAATTGAATCAAAATTTCTAAGAGGATTAGGAATACAATCTGGCGGTTCTCCATTAACTATTACTGTGTAAATTGGATATTTAGGTTTTAGTTCCATATAGGTTTTAATTTCCTTTTCAACCCACTCTGATTGAACAGAATTTAAACTACAGACTACTATCAGGCACTCTGAACGAGAAAGGGCATCTCTGATTTGTTCGGAGAGCTGCATATTCGCTGCTAATTCTTCCCTGTCTCGGAAAAATAAACCTAGCTTATCAGACCCTAAATTACTACCACGTAATTCTTTAGGAATTATATACCCTTCAAGTCTTTTATGAAGATCCAGGCTTATTTGAGAGTCTTTATGAGAGAAGCTTATGAAGCCTCTGTATTTAATGTTTTTCATTTACTATTTTGGTCAAGTGAATAACTATGGCATTTGATATTAAAATTTAAACCTTTTTCATCTATTACTTATATCAGATTATGTTTGAAAGCTTTGCACTTTGTCTTGTACTACTAGTATGGTTGCCAACGAAAATGGCTTTGCATTGTGCGGGAATAAAAGTACAATTCTTCAATCAACTTCCAAATCTTCATTTACTTCTATTTGTGCAATTAACTTCCCTTTGCTCGCATAATGCAAAACCAATGTTAGTGGCTGCCGTTATTGTCTATCGTTTGTTTTGATTCCGTCATAAAAATACTCCAAGATATACTTATCAAAATCTGTAAGAGAAACTTTATCAAAAACCGTTTTAATACCAATTTCATTAAATTGATTTAATGCACTGTGAATGTCCAACTCGTTATCGTAGAAGTCGATTAATTTAGACTCGTGCATTTTCTTTGAAATCATCCTTGGCATTCCAAATTCTTCAAGTTGATAAACAACCGAAGGTAAAAAAGCGTGTGAGGTTATGGATACAAAACGTGAGATATCGTATTTTTTGTCTTTTAATAATTCTTTTTGAAGAATATTTACATCACTTAAAAGTGAGGCAAGTTTAAAGGTTACCTTTCTTTCAAGTTTAAAGAAATCATCAACTCCTATTTCATATTGTTCAAGTTCTTTAAGCATTTGAGGTATAGATTTGAACCAATTGTTTCGTAAGATTTTAATAAATTCTACAAATGGTTTAAACTCTGATTCCCAACCAATAGGTTGAATTCTAATTATCTTATACAGCATTCTGTCCCAATTTGATGGATACATAGAGTTTAAATACCCCAAACCATTCCAATCATCGGGATTCACTTTCATATCATAAGCAATTTTCTTAATTACTTCTGCATCACTTGACTGAAAAATGTTATCGGCTTGTAGTCTTTCAAGTGTTTCTTGTCCGACAATTGCTGCCATTTCCTGTTTGTATAAAATTATTTTTGCAACTTGCTCTTTCGTCAAATCATTTTCAAATTTTTTTTCATCAAGGTCGCCTAAAATTTGTTCTGGGAAAGGAATATCAAGTTGTGTTTTTTCTTCCGTTGGCGGTTTGTCAAGAATGAAAATTTTACCGATAAAATGCCTAAACATTCTTCCACCTCTCCCCATAATATTTCTATAGGTGAAGTCGTTTAGTCTTGCTCTTCCTTTACCACTTCTGTTGGCCCAAATGATTACATTTTCGGCAGATGTATTCACACCTTCAATAATTGAAGAGGTAGAAACTATCGTGTCAAGTCCTTTCTTTTCTTCAAATAATTTTACTTGTATTTGGCTTAATGAACGGTGTAGTCTTCCATTATGAATTCCTGCTCCCCTTTTTACCAGTTTTGTTAACGACCAATTGAAATCATAATTTTCACTTAACCAACCTGAAAAATCATTTAGCAATTTTCTGTTTTTCTCTTGAATACTAGAAAGAAGTAATGTAGAAACGCTGTCGATATTCGTGTATGTTCCTGCATACACAAGTGTTTTAGTTGGTTTATTCTCAAGTATTTCTAAAAGAAATTTACTTTTAATACTATCGTCATTGTTTATTTGATTATAGTATTCAAATTTCTCTAGATATACGGTGTTAAAGTCTAAAGGAAAAAACTCCATACCTTCTGTAAAAGGGTTTTCTCCTAGATTGCTAATGTTCGGGGCTAAAAAATATCTTTGTTTTGCAACTTTACCAAGTTTAAGAATGGCTTTAATTAAAGTTGGGGAACGTTCAGAATCAAATTTTGAACTTGCTTTATAAAACTCATCAATTATTAAAATGTCAAGTTCTTTTATTTTGTCAACATAATTGATTGCTCTTTCTTGGGGAAAGATAAAGATATTCTTTTCGGCAGGTTCAACTTCCGTTGTCGTTATAATCTTGTATTCAGAAGCAAACTTTTTATATAATCTTCTTCTTGTTTCGTCAGTCAAGGCAATGGTTGGAACTATAATCAAAACGTTTTTAGGCTTTTTGATTTTTATAAAAGCATCAATTACAAAACTTTTTCCAAAACTTGTTGGTGCACTAACTGCTATATTATTTCCGTCTAATAGGCGTTTAAGCAAAAATGATTGTTCCCGATGTAGTGTCAGAGGTGTTTCTTCTCCTACGTCGACTTTAAAAGCTTCGTAAACAAAACGTTCTTCCCAATTTGAAGTTTCTGGCTCAAGATATGGGAAAAGGCCTGTTTCCCGGATTAAATGGTTTATAAGCGGCGTGTATTCTATTTGTTTTTCCTCGTGAAAATCAAGCAACTTGATAAGTTCTTGTCTTGCGACGTTTTCTTTGTCCGCTGTCAATAAATCATTTATTCTTTGGCAATGTTCAAATACTATATCTTCCATATTAATCTCTGTAAGCTTTTGCTATTTGAATAAATTTGTTTACAATGGTTTCTTTATCAGCAACTGGAAATAAAATAATATGAAAATTGATTTTTTCATATAAATGAGTAGCAGAACATTTATGTATTTGTTTTTTAAAATATTCAGTAGCCCTGTCTCTATGATAATCTATAATTTGTTGCTTGTACTCATCAGTTAATTCAGTCCCATTTTTTGTTTGTTCGCATTCGTACAAGAGTAAAATAGGAATATTTAATAAGGGTTTTATTTTGTCAACGGATTCTTCTTGTGATAAACTTGCTTTTATTTTAGCTTTTAATGCTGGGGAAATCTCATCAAAATCGTTAATGTCACTAAGATTTGTAATGATACTGTTTTCCTTTTTTATTTTATTTAAACTTATTGAATCATTAACGGATTCAACAATTGTATCAAGTCTTGCATTTTCGATGCTATTATAAAATTTTGATTCGCCAAACCACAAAGAAAATTTATCTTCAGATTCTACAACAATATGAACACTATCAGCTCCTTTAGCTTCATCTTTTTTATTTTGTTTATAAAAAATCTTTGGCACAATAGGTAGTGCCGAGTAATGTTTTTTCATTATTCCGTAAAGAACGATTTCGGCAATTTCACTACCACGTCCAAATGCTTTTTCCCCCTCAACGAGTCTTAAATTTTTAGCAGATTCTGTAAGTACAGAACCTTCGCCTTTGTCAATTAAAGCTTTTCTTTCACTATGACTTAAAGCTGTGTCCTTAATGTTGTCCCAAATGAAGTTTTGAAATTTATCAAATCGCCAATTACCATTTTCAAAATCGTTAAGAAGACTAAGAACACGTTTATTCTTTGTTGGTGTCAGTGTTGTGTCTAATTTGATATTGTCAAAAATATCATTAACTATTATTTCGAATTTCATTGTTTCGTTATATTTTGAAGGTCCATTACAGTTGCCGCTAACGAGTAAATAGACGAACATCGTTTCTAAGGCTTGGCCTCCTCACCTCCTTCTCCCACAACCCCCAGCATCCAAAATACCCATCATTCCTTCCATCCCATTTACTCCTCACTCCAAAGCTAAACCACAAGCTCCCAACTCACCAAACAGATACACCTTTTTCTGCACTCACACTTTTGTGGTATTCTTTCTAATCATTAATCTACTTATATGGCCTCTCGTTCTACAATCCAGAGTAGTTGTTTTACCACTACGTATACTCATTTTATTCCATCGAGTGAGCATTTTGCTAACTCGATAGAGCGTTTCATTTTTTTTTCTGTGTGTCGGCATGACAAGCTGACGGCTGAAGGGAGTTCATTAAAGGCTCAAGTTAGTCGGTTAGGCGTTGGAACTTGTCAAACAACAGCTCTAAGTTCCAAATCACCCTCAAATGTTAGCGGAATGCTCACTCATGTTAGCGGGATGCTAACTGAAGTTAGCGGGATGCTAACACGAGTTAGCAAAATGAGAATAGAGTACATAAAATGGTCAAATTAAACTGACAAATTGCTGTCTGTCCCTTTCAGAAAGGATAATAGGTTCGTTGGAGCGTATCAATTAATTAAAAGTAACGGTGTTATTAAGCTAGAAGCTAAGTTAGCTGGGAGTTCAAACAGCTTATGCTATAATTTTCTTTGCCAGAGTTATCATCAACACCCGATAGGTTATAGCTCATCAAACATTCTCTTTCGCTTTGAGTTTCTCTATGTAGTCATCGTACATTCTTTTTAACTTTCCATTCCTTATCGGTTGTTGAAGTCCAACCGATAGGGTTAAACGATATAGTAATGGTCATGAAACTTTTTCTTTCCCCTTTCAGTTTCTAACTGTGGCGAGACAAATAGCGAAAGGGTTCTCCTGCCTATGCTATAATGATTTCGCCTGCCTGTTCCTTCATCCAATTCTTTAAATCTATCTAGCCATTCAATCCGTGTTTTAAACGTTTAATAATACTTAGTACCCCCATAGCCAAAGAAGAATAAATGGATTAACAGTGCTATGATATACGTGAGTTAAAACCATCAATTTGCCTTTCATCCATTTAATTTGAATGCAACAAAAGGCAATGCACTATTTTTAAAACCTAAACTACAAACGAATGCAATTAATCATAGAAAATTTAAACAAGCTTTATCCTAACGGAGTGCATGCCTTGAATCAGGTTTCTTTAACTATTCACACGGGTATGTACGGTTTACTTGGTCCTAACGGCGCAGGTAAATCGTCGTTAATGCGAACACTAGCCACCTTACAAGATGTGGATGGAGGTACGGCCTTTTTGGGTAATTTAGATATGATTAATCAAAAAGAGGAAGTTCGTAAAGTGCTGGGTTATTTGCCCCAAGAATTTGGGGTATATCCTCGAACCAGTGCTTTGGAGTTGTTAGATTATATGGCGTTAATTAAGGGATTTGATAAGGCTTCCGAACGAAAGGAAATCGTGCATTCGTTGCTTCAAAAAGTAAATTTATACGATCACCGAAAAAAAGCAGTGGCGAGTTATAGCGGTGGTATGCGACAACGCTTTGGTATTGCGCAGTGCTTAATTGGCAATCCTAAATTAGTAATTGTAGATGAACCAACCGCAGGATTGGACCCAGGTGAACGTAACCGATTTTATAATATTCTAAGCGAAATAGGCGAACAGGTGATTGTAATTTTAAGCACTCATATTGTACAAGATGTACATGAGTTGTGTAATGAAATGGCGGTAATGAATAACGGACAAATTTTATTTGCCGGAAGTACCCAGGATGCCTTGTCGGAAATAAAGGGTAAGGTGTGGAGTAAATCGATCGAGAAAAAAGACCTGCAAGCATTTCAACAAAACTATCAAGTGATCAGTAATAAGTTGGTGAGCGGAAAACCTTTATTGCATGCGTTTTCCAAAGATCCTTTAGGTGATGGTTTTGAACTGGCGGAAGAAAATTTGGAAGATGTATTCTTTGCAAAAATTAATAACCTTATCTAAAACTTTCTTCACCTCATGTTTCTATTTATAAAACAAGAATGGAAGTATTGGATTAAGAGTCCGATGCTTTGGATATTTTTCATCATCAATACCTTATTAGTTTTTGGTGCTACCTCATCGGATAGTATCATTATCGGAGGTGGCACAGGCAGTACGTTTAAAAACGCGCCTTTCGTTATTGAGAATTTTTATGGCTTCATGAGTTTGATTTGTTTGCTCATGACCACCGCATTTATGAATGCCAGTGCCGGACGAGATTTTCAGCATAACATGTATCAACTGGTATTTAGTTCGCCGATAAAAAAACATAATTATTTCTTCGGAAAATTTATTGGTGCTGCTAGTATTTCTGTTATTCCTTTACTAGGTATCAGTTTGGGGGCCTTAATCGCTCCCTTCATGCCTTGGGTTGAAGCCAGTCGCTATGGCGCGGTTGTATGGAGTGGTCATGTTTGGGGCATTTTAGGTTTCGCTATTCCCAATGTAATCATTGCCGGTGTAGTGCTCTATTCTTTAGCGTTAATTTTCCGAAATAATATTATAGCCTTCGTTGGATCGATGGCAATTATTATGCTTTATCTAATATCACAGGGATTAATGGCCGATATGAAAAATGAATGGTTAGCCAATATCCTAGATCCTTTTGGTTTACGTCCGTTCGATACCATAACTAAATACCTCACCATCAGTGAAAAAAATAGCGCCGGTATTCCATTAAAAGGAGAGTTTTTATGGAATAGAATCTTGTGGTTAGCTTTTGCCATAGTTGGCTTATTTGCGATGTACTCTAAATTCTCGTTCAGTGTAAAAAATAAAGCAAGTAAAAAAAAGGTATTGACAGCAAAAGAAGATAAGCCCATCCTTCAGCATAAAGTATATGAGCCAAAATCGGCAAACCAATTTAGCGTAAAGAGTTTGTTGGTCTTAATACGTTTCGAACTAAAAGCCATCATAAAAAATCCAACCTTCATTATCATTATGGTTATTGGAGCCATTTTGTTTATTTCCAGTTTGGTAGGCTTTACAGGCACCTACGGAGAAAAAGAATATCCAACCACCTTGCACATTATTGAACGAGCTGTAGGTACTTTTTATATGTTCGTCATTGGCTTTATAACCTTTTATTCGGGCGTTGTAGTGTGGAAGGAGCGTGATGCTAAAATTAATGAATTGCAAGATGCTTCCCCCATGCAAACGGGTATGTTTTTCGTAGCTAAAGTGGTAGCCATCGTTTTATGCTTGGGATTGATACAATGTATGTTGATTGTGTTAGGGGTAACGACGCAATTACTTCACGGCTTTACGCATTTTAAATTCGAATTTTATTTCGGGTACTTACTCGGTTTCGAAGTATTTCGTTTTACGTTTTGGGTGGTGTTGGCCATCTTCATGCAGCAGCTTATTAATAATCGATACATTGCTTATTTTGCTTTTATTCTTTTCCTTATTCTCAATACGTTTATGTGGGATGTATTGGAAGTGTCTACGAAATTGGTGAAGTATGGCGGTGTGGGTAATTTTCGTTTAAGTGATATGAATGGCTTCGGTCCGTTTGGAGAGAGCATACAATGGTTTTCGCTTTATTGGGGAATTGGAGCAATCCTTCTATTATATATAGCTTATGGCTTTATGGTTCGAGGAAAAGAAACATCCTTTAAACAACGAAGTAAAATGGCTTGGCAGCGATTCGATCAGAACAAAGTAGCAATAGGAAGCTTGCTCGTATTGTTTATTGCTTCCGGTGTTTGGATTTATTACAATACGATGGTATTAAATAGGGTGGTGAATGAAAATCAACAAGAACAGTTTCAGAAAAAGTATGAGTTGAGTTATAAAAAATATGAAGGCAAACCACAGCCCCTCATTTTTAAGATTGTGAATGTTATTGATATTTCACCAAGCAATCGAAATTTATATGTGCATGCAGACTCTTGGGTGCGTAATGCGAGCAATCAACCTATTTCGGAATTATATTTTACGATGCCGAGTTTGAGTGATAGCGTTACTATTACCATACCACAAGCGAAACTTACACACCGTGATGATGATTGTGGTTTTAGAATTTATAAGCTCAACAAACCGATGCTTCCGAACGATACGTTGAAAATTCATTTAGATAATATTTTAGAAAATAAAGGATTTGAAAACACCGTTTCATTTACAAAAATTACGGCGAATGGTAGTTTCTTTGATAACAGTGATATTCATCCATTATTAGGGTATATTGGCGACAATGAAATTTCGGATAAGAATAAACGGAAGGAATTAAAATTGCCGCCTCGCAAACGAATGCAAGTTTTGAGTAGTGATACAGCTGCTCGTATGTTGGCTTACATTCCAACCAATAGTACCTGGGTAGATGTTACTACAACGATAAGCACCGCGTCTGATCAAACGGCTATCGCTCCGGGTTCCTTGGTTAAATCGTGGAAGGCAAATAATAAAAATTATTTTACCTATACATTAGATAAAGCCTCGGTTAATTTCTATTCGATTTTAAGTGCTCGATATGAAGTAGCACGAACCAAATGGAATGGTATAGACATTGAAGTGTATTACGATAAACAACATGCGGTAAACGTTCCTAACATGCAGCGCAGTGTGCAAAAAAGTTTGGATTATTACACCTCGCATTTCGGTCCGTATTACCATAAGCAAGCGCGTATTATTGAGTTCCCTAAGTATGCTTCCTTTGCTCAAGCCTTTCCGGGTACCATGCCTTACAGTGAAAATATTGGATTTATTAAAGATTTGAGAAACGTGAAAACAAAAGACATTGACTTTGTATTTTATGTGGTGGCGCATGAAATGGGACATCAATATTGGGCTCATCAAATAGTAGGGCCTGATATGCAAGGGAGTGAATGGATGAGTGAAGGTTTTGCTCAGTACAGTGCCCTCATGGTGATGGAAAAGGAATATGGAAAAGAAATAATGAAAGAGTTTTTGGAGTATGAAATGAATGGCTATTTAGAAGGCCGAAGCAATGAGCGTGAAGCAGAACTACCCATAGCGTACAACGAACATCAGCAATATATTTATTATCAAAAGGCGAGTGTGGCGATGTATTACCTCAAAGAGATGATAGGCGAGGAGCGAGTAAATGAAGCCCTACGTAGTTTACTACAACAGTTTGCCTATAAAGAGCCGCCATATCCTACCGCATTAGACGCCTTAGCTGCTTTCCGAAAAGTAACACCTGATAGTTTGCAGTATATCATTACTGATTTATTCGAAAAAATTACCTTGTTTGACAATCGTTTGGTGTCGGTAGAATCAAAACAAGTAGGAAAGGAATATGAAGTTACATTGCATACCTTGTCGAATAAATTTTATGCCGATAGTTTTGGAAAAGAAACCGAAACTCCATTAAACGATTATATTGATATTGGCGTATTTGGTAAAAAGGAAGATAAGCAAGCAATTGGAAAACCACTCGTATATCAACGTTTGAAACTCAACAAAAAAGAGAATGTGTTTACCTTTCGAACAAAAGAGAAACCATTGAAAGTGGGTATCGATCCGTATAATTATTTGGTGGATAGAATACCGGGTGATAATGTGAAAGTGGTACAATAGGTTGCATAGCAGCGCCTCTTCTCTTTCTGTTTCTCTTTCTGTTTCTCTTTCTCTTTTCCCTTCTCTTTCTGCTTCTTAAATTTGATAGAGTAAATTTCTTGAATGCAGGAGCCTTAAAATTATAAGCGATATTCAACCAATATCGCTGGGTGCACTTTCAGTTACTTGGGGTATGTGTTACATAGAGTGTGAGACTCAACGAAGACATAAGTTTTAGAAGAAATTCAAAATAGGAATTGAGATTCTCATTGTTCTACTCCTCCTGTTTCTTCGATTATGAATGAGAAACAGGAGGAGATAGGGAATGAATTTTCTGTGGAGGTTATGAGAACTATATCGAACACAAGCATTGATTTATTACTTAGGAAATTATACTCAGTTATTGACCCATATATACCGAAGTCGCAAATTAATTGTTGAACTTCATCCTTTGTATTCTAACTGCATTTAAAATAGCCAATAATGCTACACCAACATCTGCAAAAACTGCTTCCCACATCGTAGCTAAACCACCTGCACCAAGTATAAGCACAATTGCTTTTACGGAAAATGCTAAAATGATATTTTGCCAAACAATTTTTTTAGTTTGCTTACCTATGTTTATAGCCATTGGTATTTTGCTTGGCATATCGTCTTGTATTACTACATCTGCTGTTTCTATTGTGGCATCACTTCCTAAACCACCCATCGCTATACCTACATCGCTTAATGCTACTACTGGTGCATCGTTTACACCATCTCCTACAAAACATACTGTTTCGTTTTTTGCTTTTAGTTCTTTTACTTTGTTTACTTTGTCTTCGGGCAGTAAATCGCCAAAAGAATTTGTAATGCCTAATTTATTGGCTACAAATTGGACTACATTTGACTTATCGCCACTTAACATTGTGGTATTTACATTCAATGCTTTTAGTTTATCTATGGTAAGCTGTGCATCTTCTTTTATACTGTCTGCAATGGTTAGATAGCCCACAAATTTTTTATCGTAAGCAATGGCTATTAAAGTATAAACAATTGTTGCAGGGTCAATAGCGTAAGCAATACTGAATTTATCCATCAGCTTAAAATTTCCTACTAATATTTCTTTGTTGTTGATTGACGCTTTTAATCCGTGTCCTGATATTTCTTCTACATTTTCTAATTTGATATTGCTATCTACATTGCCGACATAGTTATGAATAGCTGTTGCAACTGGGTGTGTACTTTGACTTTCTAAAGCATTTACCATTTGCAGGATTTCATCTTTATTAAATTCGGGTTTTAATATTACTTCTTGTACTTTAAAAACACCTTCGGTCATAGTGCCTGTTTTGTCCATTACTACACTTTGGATGTTCGCAATAATGTCTAAAAAGTTACTGCCTTTAAACAGAATACCATTTTTAGAAGCTGCACCTATGCCACCAAAATAGCCTAATGGAATACTAATTACTAATGCACAAGGGCAAGAGATAACTAAAAAAACTAATGCTCTGTACAACCATTGACTGAACACATAACTTTCAACAAAGAAGTAAGGAAGTGCTGTAATTAGTAAGGCAAGTAATACAACTATTGGGGTATAAATTTTTGCAAATTTTCTTATAAATAATTCGGTTGGGGCTTTTTGTGCTGTGGCATTTTGTACTAACTCTAAAATTTTACTCAACTTGCTATCTGTGTAAGCAGTGGTAACTCTTACTTGTGCTACGGTATTTAAGTTTATCATTCCTGCTAAAACCGTTTCGCCTTTTGTTTTAGTATCTGGTTTGCTTTCGCCTGTAAGTGCAGCTGTATTGAAAGAAGCATTGTCTGTGAGTAGTTCGCCATCTAATCCTAATTTTTCGCCTGGCTTTAGTTGAATGATATTACCTATTTGTACCGTTTCTGCTTTTATGGTTTTTGGTTGGTTATTTTCTATAATGGTTACTTCATCTGGTCGTTGGTCAAGTAAGGTTTTGATATTTGCTTTGGCTCTTTTTACAGCTAAGGTTTGAAACACTTCGCCTACGGCATAGAATAACATTACTGCTACAGCTTCGGGGTATTCGCCTATGGCGAATGCTCCTATGGTAGCAATAGACATTAATAAAAACTCAGAGAATATTTCTTTTTTAGCTATGCTTTCAAAGGCTTCTTTTAATACTGGTACGCCCACTGGTGCATAGGCTATTACATACCAAATAATACGCACCCAACCTATAAACCAAGTTTGAGGAAACCAATTATCTAAGCCAACTGCAAAGAGCAAAAGGCAAAGGGAAATTAGAGGCAATTTAAACTCGGCTAACAGATTGCTTTTTGTTGCTGAATGTTCGCTATTCTTATGTGCATCATTGACATTATGCTGCTGCATTACATCTTTTGTATTATTGTTAATTTTTTGTGCAAGTGTGCAACAAAGTTGTTTGTCTTGTGCATCGTATTTATGAATATGTTGCATAATAATTATTGTTTAAATGATTAATCTTCGTGTTCGCCTGTATTGGTTAATTTGGCATTGATAAAGAAAGCTCCTTTAGTAACTATTTTAGTGTTTGCAGGAATTTCATTTACAAATGTGATGGCAGTGTAGCCCATATTGGAAACGCCTTTAACTACTTCTAATTTTTCAAAGTTGGTGGTGTTTTTAGGTTCTTGTTCTTTGCCTTTTTTAGCTGCTTTATGGTCGTGGGTTTCTTCGCCTTCTTCGTGGTGTTCTTCGGGTTCTTTATCTGTAAGTATAAAAATGTAGTATTTACCATCAGCTTCTACAATAGCATCGGTAGGCACGGCTGGAGTTGTTACATTATTTAAACTAACTATACCCGTAATGTTCATACCATCAATTAGCCCTGTTTTATTGCCTTTTACATTGCAATGTACTGGTATAGTTTTACTCTCGTTTTCAAAGGCTGTACCAATGCTGTACACTACTGCATCGTATTCATTATTTGGATTGTTTGTTAGTGTAAAATGTATAGTTTGCCCAACTTTAAGTAACGGTAAATCTTTTTCAAATACATTCAAATCTAAATGTAGTGAACCGTTATCTACAATTTCGGCAACTGGTGAAGCAACATCTACATAACTTCCAATTTTTGCAAATACATTACTTACTGTGCCACTAATAGGGCTTGTAACCAATAAAGCCGATTGTAAATTACTATTTGAAACATTATTAGGGTTGATGCCCATTAACTGAATTTGCTGTTGTAAAGAAGCTCTACGAGTACGCAAAGTTTTTAATTCTGCATCGGCACTTTGTAAGTTTTTCTTTGCACCTGCATTGCCTTCGTTCAATTCTTTTTGCCTTGTTAATTCTTGCTCTGCAAAGGTTATTCTACTGGCAATGGTTAAATATTCTTCTTGCAATTGTATAAACTGGGGGTTGGCAATAGTAGCTATTACTTGCCCTTTACGAACTGATGAACCAATTTGCACATTGATAGATTTAATAACACCACCATATAAAGATGTAGCATTACCTTTATTATTGTTTGGTACTTTTAAATTACCGTTGGCTTTTATAGTGGCTGTAAGTTCTTTCATTTCTACTGTGCCATAGGTAATGCCTACTGTTTTTATTTGCTCTGCTGTAAGTGCTGCAATAGTGGGTGTGGCTTCTGCCTTAGGGTGTGGTTTTGTTTCGGTTTTTTCTTCTTTAGTAACTTGGGTGTTGGTATTTTTTTCTGACTTACTACCACAAGCTGAAAGCAACATACAAAGTATGATTGCTGCACTTATTATCTTATTTATATTGAATGACATATTTTTAATTATTTATTGATTATTGAATTGATGTTTACAACTGTTTGGTTGATTTGCTGAATGGATTGCAAATACTTTAATTGAATATCTGTTGCAGTTTGCAAGGCATACAAATACTCTACATAGGTAATATCGCCTGTTCGATAGCCTAACTGTGCTGCTTTTACAATATTATCTGCATTAGGTAAGGCTTGTATTTTGTAATAGTTATACTGCTGTACATCTTGCTGGTATTGTGTTAAAGCGTTCTGCAAATTTGTATTGAACAATGTGTTTTGATATTCAGCTTGTGTTTGCAAACTTTGTTTTTGATATTCTAAACTTTTAATACGGGCTTTGGTAGCCCCAAAAGTTAATGGAATGGCTACACCAATATTTACAACATTAAACCGATTACCTGCACCAAAGTATTTATCTACACCATCTATGTTTTGAATGCCTATAAGTGATTGATTGGAATAACCGATTTTGAAGTCGGGCAAACCTTGTGCTTTTACTACATTTTTTGTTTGCTCTGCTATTTGCATATTCTGATAAATGGATTGCAGTAATGGATGCTTTGCAATTGCATTACTATCTATGAGTGTATTAACTGCTAACGGAGAATAAGAAGTATTTATAGCTACTGCAATACTATCTTTTGAATTTAATAGTGCCTTTAAACTTTGATAAGCATTTTGCAAATACACTTGGTTTTGCTGTGCCAATAAATTGATTTCTCCCTTTTTTGTTTCGGCTGTGCTTATTTCAATTTTCTTGGTATCACCTGTTTTGTATCGCAAATTGGCTACACGTATAAACTCATTGTACAAACTATCTAAGCTTTGTAATTTTAGCTTATTGAACTGCAAATACTCTATTTGATAAAATAGACTGCGAACCTGATTTTTGATTTCGTAAATGGTAAGCTGTTGTTGTATTTGCTTTGCTTTTACTTCGGCATTTATCAACTCTTTTTTAGCACCAAACAATGTAGGGAAAGGTATGGTTTGTGATAGCTGAAAAGCATTGTCAAACTTAATGCTATTGTATTGCCCCAACTGTGTATTAAAATCTAATTTGGGTAATTCGTTTGCTGTTTTTCTTAAACTTTCTGTGGCTTGAATATCAATACTACTTGCTTTTACAGATTGGTTGTTTTGAATTGCTATATTGATTGCTTCATCAATTGTTATTTGCTTAACTGTTTGAGCATTTGTATTTATTGCAAACATCAACAATAGTATTGTAGTTGCTGTTGTAATCGTTTTCATTTTCGGTTTTCTTTTAAATGAAATTTTAGTATTAAAAATGATGTATAGCAAAGGCAATACAAATAGTGTGAGGAATGTAGCTGTAATTAAACCACCAATTACAACTGTAGCTAAAGGCTTTTGTACTTCTGCACCTGCACTGCTACTTAATGCCATTGGTAAAAATCCAAGACTGGCTACCGTGGCTGTCATTAATACTGGTCGTAACCTTATTTTTGTGCCTTCTATTACTCGTTTTATTACATCGGCAATTCCTTCTTTTTCTAATTGATTAAAAGTGCCTATCAATACAATGCCATTTAATACGGCTACACCAAACAATGCAATAAAACCAATACCTGCACTTATACTAAATGGCATACCACGAAGCAATAACGCAAACACACCACCAATGGCACTCATAGGTATAGCTGTAAAAATTAAACTGGCTTGTTTGAAACTGCTAAATGTAAAATAGAGTAATAGAAAAATTAGTAATAATGAAATAGGAACGGCAATCATTAGGCGTTGACTGGCTTTTTGTAGGTTTTCAAATGTGCCACCATAAGTAAAATAATAACCCGAAGGTAATTTGACTTGTGTACCTAATTTTTGTTGAATTTCAGCCACTACACTTTGTACATCTCTACCTTTTACATTAAAGCCAACTACAATTCTTCGTTTACCTGCTTCTCGGCTTATTTGTGCTGGGCCAACTTTAAAATTGATGTTTGCAACTTGTGAAAGTGGAATTTGATTGCCTGTATTGGTAGGTATCATTAAATTATTAACATCATCTATACTGCTTCTGTAAGTGCTATCTAAGCGTACCACTAAATCAAATTTTCTTTCGTTTTCAAAAACTACACCTGTGCTTTTGCCTGCAAAAGCTGTGCTTACAATATCGTTTACATCTTCTACAGTCAAACCATAATTGGCTAATCGTAACCTATCGTATTCAATATTAATTTGAGGTAAACCACTTACCCTTTCTACCATTGGTGCAGTAGCACCTTGTACTGATTGTATGGCATTGCTTACTTTGTTGGCATAGGTAGCTAAAGTGTCCATATTTTCGCCAAATATCTTTACTGCTACATCTTGCCTTATGCCTGTCATTAACTCATTAAAACGCATTTGTATGGGTTGGCTTTTTTCAAAAAATACTCCTGGTATGGCTTCCAATTTTTCTGAAAATTCATCGGCTAATTGGTCGTAA
>JAEUVD010000009.1 GCA_016787065.1 Chitinophagaceae bacterium | reverse complement strand
GCATACTTAGGTCCTGATAACAGAATTTACATTGGCAATTTTGCCGGCCAAAGCAAACAAATGAGTCGTATCGATAACCCTGATGTAAAAGGTGCAGGTTGTAATTTTTGCCCTCGTTGTTTGCGCTTAGATAGTTTGGGTGCAAATGCCTATGTAGGTACACCACCTTGCATGCCTAATTATAGTTTAGGAGCTAAAACTTGTTGGCCTCTAAGCAATGAACAATTAATAGTGAACAATGAACAATGGGAGTTGTATCCGAATCCGGTGAATGCCATACTGTTCATCAAAAACGCAAAAGGCAAAGTGAAGAAGTTATATAATATGTGCGGGCAACTTCTTATTTCAACCACAAAAGAGGAGATTGATATTTCTGGCTTAGCTAAGGGTTTGTATTTTTTATCCTGCGAGCAGCAAACACAAAAGGTGCTGGTGGAGTAATTGTTTTACATTTATGATTTTAAAATGAACAGTGAACAATGAACAATGAACAGTGAATAATGAACAATTTCGTTCAAGAGTAAGTTACCTCAACAATATCAATATTTTGGGACGCGATGCTTCGCGTCTAACCTATAGTGTTTGTTCAATGATTATTCCCCGCTTGCATACATATTGCTAGCGCGTGGTGAACAATGAACAATGACCTTTGAACAATTTCGTTCAAGAGTAAGTTACCTCAACAATATCAATATTTTTGGTAGAGGACGCGATGCTTCGCGTCTTACCTATAGTGTTAATTCAATGATTATTCCCTGATTGCATACGTTTTGCTAGCGCGTGGTGAACAGTGAACAATGAACAGTGAACAGTGAACAGTGAATAATGAACAATTTCGTTCAAAGGTAAGTTACCTCAACAATATCAATATTTGGGTACGCGATGCTTCGCGTCTAACCTAGAGTGTTAATTCAATGATTATTCTCCTGAGTATTTGTGTAACCTCTAGTAGCACCAAATGGCGTCCAGAGTACCTCATTCAGTGATAGGCTAGGTGAAAATTTGGCATATCTACCGGCCATGGTATTGTATTTGCGATGTACGGAAAAAAACAATAAAATCAGAATACTATGGCAAGTGGAAAAATTAATGTTTCAGTAGAGAACATCTTCCCCCTTATTAAAAAATTCTTGTACAGCGACCATGAGATTTTTCTCCGTGAGTTAATTTCCAACGCAACCGATGCTACTACCAAACTCAAGCACCTCTGTAATATAGGCGAGGCAAAGGTTGAATACGGCGAACCTAAAATTGAGGTTCGTATTGATAAAGACAAGAAAACGATCCATATTCAAGATCAAGGCTTGGGTATGACCGCCGAGGAGGTGGAAAAATACATCAACCAGGTAGCATTTTCAGGTGCAGAGGAGTTTCTGAATAAATATAAAGATTCTGCCAAAGATGCAGGTATAATAGGACATTTTGGACTAGGTTTTTATTCCTCCTTCATGGTGGCCCATCAGGTTGAAATTATTACAAAATCATACAAGGACGAACCCGCCTGCCGATGGGTATGCGATGGCAGTCCGGAATATACCCTCGAGGCACACGACCGTCAAGAACGAGGTACCGAAATTATTTTGCACATTGCAGAAGATTCCGAAGAATTCTTGGAAGAATACCGCATTCGCGAGTTGTTGAAAAAGTACAACAAATTTATGCCGATACCTATTAAGTTCGGTACGCGCGAAGAAACCACAACAGTTGGTGAAGGGGAAGAGGCCAAAGAGGAAAAAACAGTGGTAGATGATATAATTAATAATCCGAACCCGGCATGGACAAAACCGCCAACCGAATTGAGTGACGAGGATTACAAGAATTTCTATCATGAATTGTACCCAACCCAATTTGAACAACCCCTTTTCAATATTCACTTGAATGTTGATTACCCGTTCAACCTTACCGGAATTTTATACTTCCCTAAACTTTCGAATGACCTTCAATTACAAAAGGATAAAATTCAACTTTATCAAAATCAGGTTTACGTAACAGATAATGTTGAAGGTATTGTACCCGAGTTTTTAACCATGTTGAAAGGTGTAATCGATTCACCAGATATTCCGTTAAATGTTTCGCGAAGCTATTTGCAATCGGATGGTAACGTGAAGAAAATTTCTAACTATATTACGAAAAAGGTTTCCGAAAAATTAAAGCAGTTGTTTAAAGACAATCGCGAAGATTTTGAAAAGAAATGGAACGATATTAAAATAGTATTGGAATATGGCATGTTGTCGGAAGCTAAATTCTATGAAAAAGCTACAGAGTTTTTCCTTTACCCTACGGTAAAAGGAAATTACCATACTTGGGATGAGTTAAAAGAAAAAATCGCACCGATCCAAACCGATAAGGAAGGTAAGCTCATTATTTTATATGCTTCCCATAAGGATGCGCAACATGCTTACATACAACATGCCGAAGAGAAGGGTTACGAGGTGTTGTTACTGGATTCGCCAATAATCTCCCATCTGATTCAAAAATTAGAAAGTGAACACGAGAAAATTAGTTTTGTTCGTGTTGACGCCGGCCCGATTGATACTTTAATTAAGAAAACGGAGGAAATGGCTTCGGTGTTAAGTGATGACGAAAAGAATCAGTTGAAAACCATTCTTGAAAATCATATTCCAAAAGAAACTTACACGGTGCAAATGGAAGCCATGGACAGCGCGCAACCTCCTTTGCTAATTACCCGACCTGAATTTATGCGTCGTATGAAAGAGATGAGTATGCATGGCGGTGGTATGTTTGGTATGGGTAATATGCCCGACATGTATAATGTGGTGGTAAATACCAATCATGAATTAAGTGCACGCATTCTTAAAAATGAGAATGAAGAAGAACAAACAAATTTGATTAAACAGGCGGTTGATTTAGCGAAGCTTTCTCAAAACCTTTTACAAGGAGAAGAACTTACAGCTTTTGTAAAACGTAGCTATCAGCAATTAGTGCATTAAGAGTTCGTATAACTAATTAGGTAAGGGTGAAATTGCAGTGTATTATTCTGAAAGAAAATACATGTCGATTTCACCCTTTCCTTTTACTTGGAATTTACCGCGCGATTCGCAACGAAATACAGTTTTAATTAAGTGATAAGTGGATTCGGAAAGATTGATACGGCCTTCTTCACCATGGGTTTCCATGCGATTAGCCGTATTTACGGTATCTCCCCAAATATCGTAAGCGTATTTCTTTACACCAACAATTCCGGCCACCACAGGACCACTATTGATACCAATACGTACCTGAAATTTACCGTTACGCTTTTTTACATAATCGCGAATTTCCATAGCCGCACGAATCACACAAAGTGCGTGATCTTCTCGAACATTAGGTAGTCCGCAAACAGCCAAATACGCATCACCAATAGTTTTAATTTTTTCCAGGCCATGTTTTTCAATGATGGCATCGAACGCTGTAAAATTCTCATGAATTTCTGCAACCAAGTCGGCGGCTGTCATCTGCGTACTCAGTCCGGTAAAGTTTACAAAATCGGTAAACATTATGGTAACTGAATCAAACTGGCGAGCCTTAGTGATTCCCGTTTGGCGTAACTCTTCGGCAACATCGGCAGGCAATGTATTCAATAACAAATCATCCGATTTTTTCTTTTCAAGTAATAACTCTTCGGTGCGTTCTTGTACTTTTTTCTCGAGCATGATATTTTGTTCTCGTATCATGCGTTCGTTTTCTTTGGTTTTATCTAAAAGTAAATTTTGCGTTTTAAGGCGTTCTTGGTCATTACTTTCTTTTTCCCATTCAAATCGTTTTGTTAGTAAATAAGCCAACATAAATGCCTCGGTTAGGAAGCCTAAGGATATGTATAAAATACCGAAGACGGAAGGGGGAAAACCAGTAAAGCGATTTACAGAATCTATAATGGCAAATATGAAAAAAATAAGATAGCCACTAAAATAGTAGTAGCCCATTTTATTACCATGTCTTCCGGTTTGTATTCCCATGGTTGTCATGATCAATACAATACCTAAACCATTCAGATCAGTAATAAACACAAGTTGCAAAGGCGTTAGATAGCGATGCCAGAAGACATACGAGAGGTAATAGAAAAATAATCCTATACAGATTTTATGTAAGCGAGGCGTATATTTTTTGGTTTCTAAAAAAAACATCACATAACTGATACCAACAGGGCAAGCTAAAATAGACCATATGTTTAAGCCGTAAATAGTGTTTGTTGGTGAAAAGAAATAAAGTATAGCGCCTTCAACATTACAAGCAATCAAATAGTAAAAACTAACCAAAACAGCATAATGTATATATGCACGTTTTCGCAGGGAAAAAAAGAAGAAGAGGTTGATGAGAATTACAAAACCCATGAGTCCGGTAAATACACCAAAAAACATTTTTTGTTGCGTAATATGCTGTTCATACGCATCGTGTTGCCACAGTTTAACGGGAACACCTAAACCCACAAATTGAAACCGAAGATAATATTGAAAACGTCCGGGAGCTATTGGAAACAGGGGATAGGGGTGTTTTAAATAATGCTGTTTTAATGGGATTGAAAAACCGGATTTGCGCTGAGTCCAGGTGGCGTGATCAATATCATATGCATAACATTCTACCAATTCAATTCCAGGCTGCGCTAGCTCTAATACGAGCTCTTGCGATGCCCTGTTTTCAAGATCAAATTTGATCCAGCAATACGAGTCATTAAACAGATTTAGTACTGGTTGCGTAGCTTGCTTAAAATTTTTGTTGAAGGAAGTATCTGAAATGCGTTCAATAGTAACCGGTCCTTCCTTCTCTTCATAAACAAAAATCTTTTTGGCTATGTCTAAGGTTTGTTTTGTGTTATCCCAAACTATAACCGGATTGGCTTTTAATTCAAGCCAACAGATGAGGTTCAAGAGTGCAACGAGTAGGAATCGGTTATGAATCATTTATACATTTTGATGTCCATGTTCAGAAAATTGAGTTGGTATATTTAATAAATAGGCAAAGGTAATCCACCAAATACCGGCATATACACCGTAAGGAAGATATCCCATATAGCCTAAAAGTGGCATTTCGAACAAATGTGGTTCATTCACATAAGGTACACTATATGCCCAATACAAGGTATTATAACTTTTCAAAATACCATCGATATGTGTTCCGCTAAAGTAATTCCAACATTCAACGCAGAGTCCGGCGCTCACCCATGAAAGCGCAATTAAAAGTAAAGGCGACCAATTGCCTTTTTTTAGAGAAGAGAAGGGAGTCCAAATATCCAAATCGTCTAACACCACGGAAAAAATAGCTAAGGGTGCAATCCAGACCATAAAAAATAATTCATCGGGGAAATAGCTTATCGCAAACATGCTTGCATAACCTAAAACTACTAACGTCGTTTTTAACCATCGAGGAAATACTAGTTTAGGCCCTTGGGTGTACTTAAGTTTAAACTTTGGAAAGGTGTTGAATAAACTAAACCACTCAAATGAAATGGGAAACACTGCAGTAGAAGCCAACATAGAATAACATAAAAATTCTGCAGCCGGTATTTGATTTCCATTTGGATAATACCAGTTGTCGTTTACGAAAAAATTGAAATATTCAAATATCATCCAACCCATCACCGAGGCAAATGCGATTCCAATGATTTCACGATGGCTGGTACTTAGTAGCGATTTGCCGCCGGTGCGTTTATATACGATGCCATCAAGCACCAAGGAGAAACTCCACCAAAGGGTAATATCTATAAATTTAAAAAACCAAGTGAGTCCTATGTGATGTCCCCAAAGTAAAAAAAGCGACAAACACCAAAGCACCAAACCAATCCAAAACCACTTTGGGAAGGGCGTGTTCTTTATCTCTTTTTTCGAATTAGGAATAGTTACTTTCTTAAATCCAACTAAACGAGGGTACACATACAAGGTAATGAGGGCAATAAGAAAAATACAAAGAATACCAAATAGTAAGGGATTGAAACTTGCTTTTGCTTCAGGTACGATAGCAGGGTAATTGAACATCGTTTTCGGAAAGTCGCCTTTGTATCGAATGAATGCACCCAAATAGGGAAATACAAACATTAAGCCTAACGCGCCAAGAATGCGTAAAACATGTTTAGATGAATTTTCAGTCATACACAAAAATTATTTAGGTTGATTTAAAAGACGTTTTAATTCTTGAACAAAGAGTTGTAACAAGGTATCTAATCGTAAAACCTTTTGATACATGTTAAACCAAATTTTTAGCGGAAGTAAAAAGCCCAGAATCGATTTTTCATTCTGACTAAAGGCAACAAAAGTAACGGCATCCCGAAGTTGTTTATGGTAGTAAGTTAACCACGCAGTTTCATTGCTAAACGTTACCCCATTCCATCCTTGCAAACCTATGAGTTCGCAAAATGTTAGAAGACGTCGGGATCGAAAAGCATTTTGATCGGAATAATAATCGGTCAAAATATCGGTTATTCGCATTCCGTTCGACGTACTCACATCGTAGTGATGAGCAATTACATAGGGTTCAATATCGCCTAACATATCCGAACCTGGCGCGTCCGAATTGATTACGGCTTGCTGTTCTTCGATACTTATCACTCGATCACCATTTTTAAGGTAGTCAAAAAGAAAATCGGCCGATGAACTGGCTATGTCGCCGATCCAAGTGACCACATCTACATTTGAATCCACATGAGGAAAGAGCTTCGCGAGAAACGATAAAAAGGATGGCAAAGGTGTTACCATGCGTTTATAATTAATCGCATCTAATCCGGCTAAAATATGGGCTACGTCGCAATACGTTCCGTCCGGTAGTTTTACTTCTTGATGATCGTGCTGATAAATAAACGGAATTTGTCCGTCACGTGTATTACCATACACTCTATCTTGGGCAGTATATGTTACCACACGATATACCGGTGTATAGATATAATTTTTATACCGAGCAATTTCTTGTCCTTGTGTTTCCGTGGTGTTTTTTATTTCTGTTTGATATCGTGTTTCTATTGAAGCCGCATCTTTAATTAATTCACTATTCCAGCCCCATTGATCATAGAAAATTTTTCGAAGTTTAGAAATCATCAAGGAAGTATTGTGCTGGTCGGGCGACCAATAATCTTCTTCCTCACGTAAAAGATCAATAAACTGTTTTAACTCCAGAACATGTTCCGCATCGTGCCCTGGTTCAGGTTCTTTTGAATAAACAGGTTGATAGAGGTTTGCCATAGGTATTTTCGCTCAAATTACATTATCCAATTCAAAAAGCAAGAAAAATGAGAAATTAGGAGGATAACTCATGCATTTCGAAATCGTGCTCTATTCCGAAAATTAAAATCAAAACTAGCGCTTCACATACAAAACAAATTTCTCGTTGAAAAAATCTTCTTCAAAAAGATCTTTAATTTCCCATAACATCGGTTTGGTATTGGAAGCGGAAATTTCTTCATGTAAATCACCTCCCTTTAAACAGATCAGCCCATTTTCAAATTGATGATTATGTCCTTTTTTGAGAAGAGGTTTGGCCCATTGCCATAAATCACCTAAGGGAGCGACCGCTCTGCTAACCGCAATGTCAAAACTGTTTTTTGATTTTATTTCTTCCACTCGTCCCCAATGCGTCTTTACATTGGTTAGTCCGATACCTTTCGCAACTTCTTCCACAACCGTGAGTTTTTTTCGAATACTATCTGCTAAAAGAAATTCTGTTTCTGGGAAGAATATGGCTAAAGGGATACCGGGAAATCCTCCTCCGGTTCCAATATCCAATACGCGTTGCCCAGGTTCAAACTCAAACAAGGCCGCAATAGCCAAGCTGTGTAATACGTGATTGGTGTACAAACTATCAATATCTTTTCGAGAGATTACATTGATTTTAGCATTCCATTCCTGATACAATGCAAGTAGGGTTTGGTATTGCGTTAATTGTTTATCGGTAAACTCGGCAAAGTACTTTTTTACTATCTCCATTTGTTTTTACTTTTAAAAAAGATGGCAGGAACACTCTTGATATGATACCACAATAACCAAACATCAAACAACCAAATAAACCATATTAAATCGTTTTCTTTCAGTTTGGTAAAGATGCGTTGATATATAATAAACTGAATCAGCCATCGGGTTGCAAAGGCTATTACGGTAATGAGAAGATAGTGATGAAATACTATCGCTAGGATGAGGGAGAACCAAAAACCAGCATGACTCAATGCATATAATCCAAGCAGGAAACGATGTTTAAACTTGTAAAATTTGCCGGTACTTAGATGTCGCTTTTTCTGATAATGCCATTCCAAACGTGTTTTCTTCGGTTCACTATAAACAAAGCTATCCGGGTCGATACAAATGGCTACATTGTTCTTCGTAGCTACTTGATTGATAAATAAATCATCATCGCCTGAGGCAATATGATGATGCGATGAGAATCCTTTGTTGTTATTAAATAGTTCACGCAAGTAAGAAAGATTTCGTCCTACGCCCATATAGGCATTACCCGCTAAAGCATACGAAAGATATTGCATAGCTGAATGCGCCGTTTCAAAACGAATACACTTATTCAACCATCCTTTATGTTTGGTATAAGGGCCATAACCTAAAACAATTTTCTTCCGATCAGATAATCGTTCATTCATACGCTTAAGCCATTGGTTGGAGCTAGGACTGCAATCGGCATCCGTGAGTAATAAACGTTCATACCGTGCCGATTTGATACCCATTGAAAGTGGAAATTTTTTACCGGGTATCAGTTTGGCTTCTTGCGTTAAATTAACAATATGAAGATGCGGGTACTTCGGTTGCAAGGTATTCAAGAAATAAAAGGTATCATCTTCTGAATTATCGTTAACCACTACAACTTCAAAATACGGTCGATCGTTTTTATAATAATCTTGTTCCAGCCAAAGCGCAATATTTTTCTTTAGATTTGCCTCCTCATTAAACGCTGAAATAATAATACTCACCGGTTTCTGTTCCTGAACTTCCGTTGGTTTGCCACGAAACAGAGCCAAACGAATAAAATAAAATAAATAATAAAATAATTGAATGCTGCCGAACAGAACAACCAAAGCCACTGCAAACATATCAGGGGTTAGCTCCATGCGTTCAAAAGTAATTTAAAAAATGGATTTTCAATTACAAGCAAGCGATACTCAAAGTAAAGCCCGCGCAGGGTTAATTACAACCGATCACGGAACCATCGAAACACCGATATTTATGCCAGTAGGAACTATTGGCACCGTGAAAGGGGTTACTCAAGAGCAACTAGAACAAGATATTCAAGCACAAATTATTTTAGGAAATACCTATCACCTTAATTTGCGCCCTGGAACAAAAATTCTGGAACAAGCCGGAGGTTTACACCAATTCAATAACTGGCATAAACCAATTTTAACCGATAGTGGTGGTTTTCAAGTGTATAGTTTAAGCGCCATTCGGAAGATAACAGAAGAAGGAGCCCAGTTTCGCTCTCATATTGATGGGAGTAAATTAATGTTTACACCTGAATCGGTCATGGATATACAACGCAGCATTGGAGCCGATATTATCATGGCCTTTGACGAATGCACACCCTATCCTTGTGAGTATGATTATGCCAAAAAATCAATGCAACTCACACATCGTTGGCTTGCACGTTGTGTTAAACATAAGAATGAATCCGAGCCTTTATATGGCTATCAACAAAGTTTATTTCCAATCGTTCAAGGTTCGGTATATAACGATTTGCGAAAGGAAAGTGCCGAATTTATAGCTTCCATGGAATGCGATGGAAACGCGATCGGTGGTTTGAGCGTGGGTGAACCGAATGAAAAGATGTATGAGATGGCTGAATTGGTTTGCGATATTCTTCCAAAGGAAAAGCCACGCTATCTCATGGGTGTAGGAACTCCTGCTAATATTTTAGAGAACATCGCCTTGGGTGTGGATATGTTTGATTGTGTAATGCCAACTCGAAATGGTCGAAATGGCATGCTATTTACCACGCAGGGCATTATTAATATCAAGAATAAAAAATGGGAAAACGATTTTTCTCCAATTGATGATGGCTTAACTTGTTTCGCCAGTAATAATTATACAAAAGCGTATCTCCGTCATTTATTTTCTGTACAGGAGATTCTAGGACTTCAACTTGCCAGTATACAAAACCTAGCGTTTTATCTTTGGTTAGTGAAAGAGGCCAGAGCACATATTATTGCCGGTGATTTTCGAGAATGGAAGAACGGCATGGTTAACCGTGTAAGTCAACGTCTCTAGTTAGTTCTTAATTATCTTTTTCGTGCAACTACCTGATTTCGAGTGGAAGGTTATGAAGTAAATTCCTGCCGTTAATGTTTGACATGGAATAATTTCTGCTTGAATGAAATGCCCTTTACGCAGCGTTCGTCCGGTTGAAGATGATAACACCCAGTTTATTTCTTCACCCAGAGAAGAACTCAAGTTTAACTTATCTTGAGTTGGAATTGGATAAACACCAAGTGCTTCTTCATAGGCAATAACTTGTGTAGATACTGCTTGTAACAATGGGTTAGGCATGATACTGCTTACGGCATTCAACAGCCAATTATTTGGATCAACATCCACAGTAGAAATAATCTTATCCGAAGGAATTATAAACGTGTTCGAATTCTGCGTGATGTTAACCTTAACAGTTGTATCACCCATGGTGCTTATTAATTTTAATTCTAAGGGCCCTTTAAAGAGAGTAGTATTTGATGATGTTGTGGTATGATCAACTTTTACTACGATATTGAAACCATCAGAAAAATATTCAATGCCATACGTTGGACTTCCTTCGCCAAATAACCATTGATTGAAATAATCATCTAAGTTAACTCCGGTGGAAGTTTGCAACGAAGCTTTTAAATCAAGAATGCTTGCTGTACTCCAAGCGTAATTGGTTTGAAAATCGCGCAATCCTCTAAAGAATAAAGAATCTCCAAGAATGAAACGTAGCGTATGAATTACTGCTGAGCCTTTATTATACGTAAGTCTGCCATCAAATATACGGCTCACATTATTCGTGTCTGTGAACCAAACTTTGGCATTAGGATCCTGTAGCACATCATCATGAACATTAGCCATGTGCAGTTGTGCAGCGGTATGACTTCTGAATTGATCGTAACTCAAATATTCACCATACGATGCAAAGCCTTCGTTGATGAAGATATCACTCCATGTTTTACACGTTACATGATCGCCAAACCATTGATGAAAAAGTTCATGCGCATTAACCCGAAGTGAACCGAGGTTGCCAATGGTGGTCATGGTTTGATGTTCCATACCGCCGTTAATAGGTGCCATACAATGACCATATTTTTCTTCATGAAACGGATAGAGGCCAAGTATGTCGGAAAAGTATTCCAGAACCATAGCCATCGAATCGATTCTTGGTTTGAAGAAGGGTAAGCAGGAAGGGTTGTCGTAAATGAAGTTTTGAATTTTAACTGAATCGTTACTCAAGGCCGAAGGATGAGCATAAATGGTATAGTCAACATATTTCGCAACGGCAACTGAAATAAGATAATAATCAATAACATAATTTGATTTCCATCGATACCGCGATTTGTTATTCGGAAGTCCGGTATCAACACCTTCTAAAATACCATTTGCACCCGCTTTATTCGAAGCATCGGTAGTGATAAACACCCAAACACTATCGGCTTTATCTTGAAGAAATTGCTTGCATGGAAACCATTCCATCGCACTGTAAGGCTGACTCAAACTCCAAGTAACTTCATTTCCCCAACTTGGTGAATTATCATGTGCGAAACCATCACCAATTGCGGCTCCACCAACCACCGAGGCATCGCCATGGTAACTAATACGAATGGAAAGATTATCGCCGGAAACGGCTGCTGTAGGTAAAACCGCATAGGTCATGTGAGCAACACGGGTAAACGGAATAGTTGCATTTTGGAATTCAATACTATCAATCGTTAAAGCCGAATTTAATTCAAACGCAAACGTATCAAGGGTAGCGGCTGTTACGTTACTACCGATACTAACCTTACCACTGAGGTAGGTAGTATCTCGTTCAATATTCAAATCGAGAAAATAAAAATGAACATCATACTTGCTCATTAAAACATTATCGGCTTGTCCTGCACGGGTTTTCTTTTGAATACGGTTATGAAACTGTTTTTTAAGATCAGAACAAGATGCAGCTTCCTGGGCATGAAGCTTCCCGAAGCTAATTAAAAGAACAAAAGCGAGTAGATGTTTAATCATGCGCTAAAAATAAACTGAATGTTTGTAACGCCTATTGAACTTCGATAAATTGAGGTGTATGGCATAGAAAGGGCTTCTAAAATTTATGTTGAACCGGGCCGCAAGGAGCTGGGTCAGAATTTCAAGAAGAATATTTCAGGTTAATTTAAAACAAGAAAAAAAATGGTGCAGAGTTATGGCCTCCTCTTCAAGGAAATATCTTTGGTTAATTGAGCATAATCTATTTTGGAATGATGCCTTGGGTCGTATGGAAGTTGGTTTACAACATGAAGTTCGTCGAAATCAAATTCCGACAAATCAGCCTGATTGAAATTAGCTGTTTTGCAAATTATAAGATATAGTTTGTTGTTCCATGCAATAAGAGTTCCGCCTATAACTCCTTGTATAGTTTTTAATTTATTTTCTATTACAAAGGGATAATATGTTTTTTGTTTATGGTGAATGATTTGAGCCACACGACCGGTTAAGAATAATTGTCCACGATTGTTTATGTATCCACTATCGCCTGTTCTGTGCCAAACATTTTTTTCTGTAATGATTTTGTTTTCCATGACCGCTGAAGGATTATTGAGATACGTTTTGTTTACTGCGTTTCCACTCACAATTATTTCTCCAATCTCGCCGGATACTAAAGCCCGATCGTTTAGCATAGATTCAGTAGAAATATGAGGTGATAACAACGGAATGATTTTAACGGAAAGAGTAGGTACAGGTTGGCCCGTATATAAACCGAGTTCTTGTTTATTAGCGATGGATTCTTCTGCATCGCAATAGCTTATGGGTTCTACTTCTGAAGATCCATACACAAGGGTAAAGGTTGCGGTTGAAAAAGCATGTCTAATAGTTTCTGCATCGGATAGGTATATCGGAGCGCCTCCCGAAATCAAGTGTTTTAACGTGTTGCTCGTAAACTTTTCTTGTGCCAGTTGAAGAAGATAAAATGGAGAGGCGATTATACTATCCACATGATACTGTTCTAGTTGATCTAGTATTTTTTTTACGTTGAATTTTCTAAATCGTGTTTGTTGTGAAGAAGGAATAACAGAGGTGATTCCTAAACCAAGTTGAATTAACAATACCATAGGTAACATCGAGATGCTGATGCTTCCTTGTAATAATGGATGTAACTCGTTGAATTGTGCCTGTAAATAACCATGACTTCGTTCAATAGCTTTTGGGATTCCGGTACTTCCGGTGGTGAAGGTTATTAATGCCGTATCTGTTAATATGGTAGATGATGGGGTAGTAGCATTGCTGGTTTGCAGTTGTTTTGTGTGACTTAAAAAAATAGGAATTGAACGAATTTCTCGAATAAAAAAACCTAAACAGCGAATAGGTTTTGAAGCTATGAATGCTTTACATGAGGCCATGTTACAACACTGCGAGAGTCGTTTTATACTTACCCATTCATCTACAAAAACGGCAATAGCACCCATTGAAAAAATGGCAAGCACGATACGGTATAAATCAATACCCATACTTACAAAAACTAAAATTCGATCACCTTTTTGTATTCCTTTTTCGTTGAAATAATGTATCGTGTTATGTACTTCTTGTGCTAGTTGGCTATAAGAAATAGTACCTTGTTTATCAATAATTGCCAATCGTTCGGGATACTTCTTGCAAGCGTCATAAAACAAAGTGGTAATGTTAAACTGTTGATTATTTTCCATGTTCCAATTGCTGTTTAATGTTGCTTAAGTTTTGCTTAAAGATAGATTGGATGTAATAGGAAGCCAAATGCGTTTTCAATATTTCTGGAATCTTGAGTTTCTTTTTTTTATAGAATAAGGTAAATGTAAGTTCGCACGTGCTATCGTTTAAAGCATGGTATCGCTGCTCGGTATATAATCCTTCATTTATGATTGGAAAGCCTTTCGTATTGTATATATTTAATTGTCTTTTTTGATTAGGTATATTTTCCAAAATAGTTTCATCCCAACGTATTCCATCTTCTTGCTTGTTTTTATAACATCTTCGTCTTGAACCTATCAATCCATCAGGTATTAATTCAGGGTTTAATACCGTAATATGATCAACATATACCGACCACATTGCTGCATGTTTTGAATGTCCTAAATATTCGTAAACTGAAGCAACAGGTTTTTTGATAACGATAGATTCTGCCACACAGGTATAACCAAATGCTATATTGTACTTAAACGGACTCAATACATACCACCCGATGAGAAATACTAAAACAACGAAGGTCGTTCGAATAAACCATGTTCTCATAGTGCCAGATAAAATAGTTTATAACTGCGAAAAGGTTCACCTGAAAATTTTCGGGATAAATTTTTAGATGTATTACTTTGATGCATAAAGGCATGCAGTATGTGTTGATATTTTTGCGTTTGTGCCGTTTGCAACATTCTTAAACCAAGTTCATGTGCCACCCCCGCGTATTGTTTGCCTCGTTTTCGTCCGATCGTTTTTAAGATCAATCTCTTTTCAAACTTACAATGGTAATCATGTATGGCAAGCAGCAGTCCTACTAATTCGCCTTGGTGTTCTGCTAGTAAAATCAATTCAGGTTGTAACACTTCTTTTAACGCTAGATATTTATTAAGAAAGTTCTGTTCTTCAATCGTTGTGTATAAAAAATTGTTTTGAAATATAGTGCTACAAAATTGGAAAATGTTCTTTAATTCAACTTCATATTGCTGCATACATAATGTTCTAAACGTGATTGAAGAATCGAATTGAACATGCATTTCAAATGGTTTTAAAATCGAATCCTGTTGTGTAACATAGGTAGCCGCTGTTTGAAATCCAATATGCTCAAGTTGATTTACATAATAAGGTTGGTGATAAGGTTCGGTAAAGAAATTATCCGTCATAGGTTCAAGTGCAAAACGATAGGAGTTCCAGGTAGATCCGTTCATAGGCCCAAGAAGGTAACTGTAACCTTTTTGCTTGCAGTAGTTTATGGCGTGTTGAAGTAAATATTGACTTGTAGTTAAGTTATCCGAACATTCATAATGAGAGAAACAACACGCGCGTTTATTCTGATAAAATAAATCTGTATTATTTGTGATACACACAGAGGCGCTTAGCTTATTATTTTCTCGCACCGTAAATCCAATTTCAAAAGAATCGTGTATTGTTTCTGCACTGAGCAGAATATTTGTGGCGTGATGATGATATAACGAATGGGATAACTCTTGAACGAGCTCCTGAAATACTTCTTTGTTAGTATGGGTTTCTATACGCATGGTAAATAAACGAAGTGAAGGAGCAGTATAATGGCAATGGGAATAGTTAAATTGTCCAAACCTTTTCCAGAACATGCTTCAACCACAGTTGCAATTATTGAAAATAGCACAAGAATTACTGTGTTCTTAGTTGGCAAAAGAAAAAAACTAAGTAACAAAGTAATCAAGAAGAATGCAAGTGAACCGGAAACGGTTTTCTGTTCCCTGCCCAAAGAGAAGGTTCCGAAAGGATATAGCTTTCCTACTAATGCCGCCGCCGGATCGGCCAATGCCATTGTTAATATTGGAAGGTAGAACAAATAGTAATCTGTAGTAAGGTTAGTTTTTCTGAAGTAGTAAAATAGAAAAGTAATAATTACCACTATCGGATACGACACACTTCCGTAACTGTTTCGTTTGATATTATTTATAGAAAGTAAAAGGTTATACTTTAAACTTAAAATCAGTAACCCAAGGAATGCAGCGCAGATAGCAATTACCCAAACATAATGCGTGAATACTATTGGGAACAACATGGTTAATAAACCCGTGCCTATATGAACTAATTTACGGGTGTACTCCACCGAAATTTGCAGTTTATGATAGAGCACTTCTGCAATGCCGAATAAAACCAGAAAGGCCAGGGTTAGCCAAATTAAATGAAGAAGGTTAGCGTTCATGTTTAATTTCAGAAACAAATCGTTTATAGAAAAAGCCCTTATCTATTTCCGTTGATTGCGTTTGAACTGAGGAAAAAGTTTGCGGAAAACTGGTTGCAAACATCCGGTCAACCATTAAATTCCAATAATTAATTTGCGCTTCATGTGGTAAATATTTACGAAGAAGTTGGTAAAATTCATTAAAGCTATCCTTACTCATATATTCAAATATATTTGAAAAATTGCAGTAATGGATATCGTTTTCTTGCTGCAGATAGTTTTCAATAGACTCATGTTTAAAAACCAAAGATTGAAGATTTTCCTTGATAGTTTGATAATTTTCTTTCCGTAAATAAAATGGAAGTTGAGGCTCAAACTTTCCGGTAAGAATATAGTGCAAGAAGTAATTGGTTTGACAAGCTGATTGTTTTAAATGATGTTCAGCTTGCTTGTATATAAATTCTGATACGGATACCTCAACCTGATCTAAGTACGATTTCGTTCGTCCGAATCTGCCTAAAATAAACTTGCTAAAGAAAACCCGAAACAAAAATTTCCAAGTAAAGGTGTTCCAATGCTGTTGATAAAATGTCGCTTGCTCTAATTCTGATTTGTTTCGAAGTAGCTCGGTCACGGTTGTTTTTGAATGAATCCAAGGCATCATGTATTTTCGGAAGAATTGAAAGTATTGTTCAAATTTTCCACAGTGTACTACGCCTTGTTGGATAAATTGAAGATGATTATTCCAAAATTGTTTGCAAGCCGGTGAAAGCTGATTTTTTATTTTTTCGTAATACGCGTTAGCCTCAGAAGAACCAAAGAGAAAATTAATTAGTTCTTCATAGGAAAGTTCCGCAAACGCCACGGCTTTCAGTTCACAGAGGAATAATTGCGCTTTATTTACATCCACCGCAATAAGAATTTTTGGTTTCGTTGAAAGTAAAGCCAACGCGTTATCGCCTCCAGAAGCAATACTTAAAATAGCACTACCAGCCTTTGTATAATTCAGAGTAAGAAGCCTATCAGCATCTTCCCAACAATTAGCATATTTTATTCTATCTCTCAACTTCGGCTAATAATGTTTATTTCACCGGTAGCACCATTTATATCAAGGGTATCCCCGGTTTTTACCAACTTCAATAAATTTTTAACGCCAACAATACAAGGTATACCCATTTCTCGTGATACAATGGCCGAATGACTCAGCAAACTTCCTCGCTCTACTACAATGGCCGCTGCACTTGGAAATAGTACTACCCAGCCCGGGTCGGTACTGGCCGTAACTAAAATGGTGTTATTCAAATGCGCTATCTCATGGGGTGAATGAATAACGGAAACCTTCGCTCTAACATGGCCAGCACAACAACCAATACCTTTTAGTTGATTCTCAATTTCTGTAGCTTGAATGGGCTTTTTAAAATTCAATTCCGAATACACATCTTCCCGTGTTTTAATTCGTTCCGGTAAATCTAGATTTTCGAAATGTTGATATTCTATTTTACGTAGTGCCACGATCGATTTCAAATCCACTTGAACAGATGTTCCTAAGAGATAATCTACTATTTCTTTTTGGGCAAGAAAAAAAATATCTCGTTCGTGTAGCAATATAGATTTTGATGCTAATTTATGTCCGATAGCCAACATCATGTTACGAACCATACCAAAACCTCGTGTTCGTTCAAAACGTAAATTTTCACGGTGACTTACTAAGTATCTTGCTTTTTTTAGTACATAGTTAAACAGCATTTTCTTAAAGGGCTTTCCTTTTAGTTTTTGAGCAACCAATTCTTCAGCCTGTGCTCGTAGCGGATTGGGTTTTGTGTTTATTTCAACTTGTCCATTCCGAACATAATGTTGTAAAATTTTAAGGTAGTTTTCCGGTTGTTGTTTATAGGTTATAGTTTCTAATTTAAGCTCACCAACACATCGCTCACCCCATTTGTTGAGATAATTTGAAATGGCTTGTTGAATAGCATCAAATTCCGGTTGCTTTAATTCTTGTACTATTTCATGGGTATTTTTATTTTGAAATAGGTCTGTAGCAAGCTTAGAATCCAAAATTAGTTTTACGATAGATTGAGTAAGTGAAATGGGTTCTGTTGAAATGATATCCTTCGCACCACTCACCAAATCGTTATGCAAGGTGCCACTTGAATCAAGCTTATAAGCAACAACTAGTTTTTGAAGCACACCAAAATAAATCATACAAAAGAAATCATTGACTAAGGGTGCTTGCCATTTTTTTACCAAGGTTTGCTCGAAGGTTTGATAATGTGTTAGAATTTCTTGAGCCGACATCGTATCAAAATCGAGTGCTTGGTTGGTTGCCATAACTTGGTTAAAGTAAGACTGAAATGCTATTCTGTCTTTTTGAATCGATTGATGTCTTCGAATAATTTTACATAAAGCCACAACAACATACCAATATTCCTTCCATGTGGAAGTATTCGTTTCAATTGGAGTATCAAATTTTTCTTTTACTCCCATCATGCTATCCATAAACTGAGCATTCAAGGTATATCCCGGTAATAGCGATAAGGATTTATGCCAATTATTGAGATTGTAATACACGCGACCATAAAGTAAGCCAAGCATGTTTGCATAAACCGCGGCATGTTGTTCTACTGTTTTTTTACGTATTCCCATGATGATAGAAAGTTGCGTATAAACAGCCTCGTACATTTTTACAATGAAAGAGAACGTTAGCGGAGAAGTTAGTGCGGGATAACTTTCAACAATATTGCTATTATCCCAAATTGTTGTTGATTGCTTACTAAGAGCAGTAATTGCTCGAGTTTGTAAAACGTATAACGTATTATTATAGAATGCAAATTCAACATCTTGTGGTGTTTGAAAAAGATCGGCAAGTTTTTTTACTGTGCTACCAACCTCTAAAATTTGTGAAGCAGTTAAGCTTGGTTTTGAAACATCTTCAGAAGATACTTCTTGTTTGGAGGTTCCACTCTGATTGGATTCATCCAATCGAAACGCCCAATTTTTTTCAACAACTTGTGATGTGCATTGTTCATCAATTAAAGTAAAGGTATCTGTATTTAATTCACCGGAAACAATACCTTCTCCTAATCCCCATGTGGCATTAATGATTATTTCATGCTTATTCCCTGTGATAGGGTTAACCGAAAATGCAACACCCGAACTTTCTGAAGGTATCATTCGTTGAATTATGATAGCTATCCCATCGGAAGCAAGTTGATGATGTTGCTGATAACGAATTACTCGTTGGGTGTAGGCAGATAACCAAACTTCAATCAGTGCTTCCTGTAGATTTTCTTTTGAAACAAAAAGTTTCGTATCGAATTGTCCTGCAAATGAGAATTTTTTACCATCTTCTTGTATAGCAGAAGAACGCACCGCAAGGAAAGGTATATCTTCAAAATAAGAACTGATGGCGGTAAGGAATTCCTCTTTGAATTGATAGCCCCGTATAAATTGTTCAGTGGAAGAAATGTTGTTTGGAATAAGGGATTTTAGGTAATCCGCAGGGATAATGATAAACTCAGGTACGTTAAAACCATGCTCAAGTACAGCAAGCAGTTGATTGGCTTTGCCACCAAAATTTGGATCTTGCCTAGGTTGATTATGGGAGTAAATTATGTTCATTTCAACAAACTGATAAGCATAGGTATTCCACCAATAATTAAATACATCGCGAAAGTCCAAAGGGCTGAACTATATTCTATTAGCTTAGCATTTCTTTTTGTTTGATGCTTCAGGAACATAATGGCCGGTATCAAACAAATAATAAATACAAGTATTAAGGCGAAATAAGCATAGAAAGTATGTTCTGCAACATAAGATGCTAGTATGGCTAACACCAAGGTAACAAGTAGAATACCTAGCCATAACATAACAGCTCTTCGGGTACCTAATTGAAAGGTATAGCTTAGCACACCTGGTTCTTCGTAATCGGGTGGTTTTATTTTTCGACCTATTTCTAAAACAATTCCATTCATAAAACTAACAGCAAAGAAAAAAATTAACCCTGATGGAGCGGGTTCATGATTCAGTTTCCAATCAAAGCCGCTAGCGAAGAAGTCTACCAAAGGAATAATGAGCATGTGCGTGGTTACATACCAAAATTGATTTTGTTTTAGCCACGCTCGAATAAAAAATTCTTTACTCATTAGAAATAGGTAAGCGTAAACAACACCTAAGAGATAAAGCAAGGAAGGAAAGAAGATAGCGGTTAAACCGACTTGAAGAATCAGCGTTACGATGCCGATATATTTTAATTCCGTTAAGGATATTAAGCCTCTTGGAACCGGTAAATAAGAACGGTATGCCCGATCATCTTCCTGGTCTTTAAATTCATCTAAGATTCGTAAAATAAAAAAAAGCGTAAGGGTATCGAATAAACAAAGAGCGAATGTGGTTAAAGGAACAAAAGTTGTTTGACCTCTACATATGCGTGAAAAAGCAATAGCTGAAAAACTAAAAGAACCAATTAAAAATATGTATGCCAAAAACGGATAGCGTTCCTTTTGGTAAGTCAAAAACCGCTTTAGTAATGATGCTTTCATTATTTTCTTCCAAACAGTTTATGTGCCTTGGAAAAATTACCACAAGCAATAGCAGCAGCAATACTCAATTCTCCGGCCAAAATAGTTGCACCGCATATTTCAGCAAATTTGCGCGCGCTTCCTTCGCCTTCGCAGCCGAGTAATTGTAAGCATTCTTTTTGGGTTGGTAACTGTGTTCCTCCACCAATAGTTCCAACTACTAAACTGGGCAATGTAACCGAAACATATAATTGCTGATCATGGTTTACTTCCATTCGAGTAATGCCAACATAAGCCTCTGCAACACAAGCCACATCTTGTCCGGTTGCTAAAAAAAGTGCAGTTAGTCCATTCGCAAAATGACCTTGAATGCCAATGCTACCACTTTGTACTGCAGCCACTGAGGATGCTTGCCAATAGCTGGCAATTTTCTCAGGGGTTGTACCAAGTATTTCTTTTACCACTTGTCGGGAAATAATGGCTTCTGCCGTAACTTTTTTTCCACGCACGGAGGTAAACGAAACAGCAGTTGCTTTTTTATCACCGGCATAGTTGCTTTCGATAAACCAATGTTGAGGTTGAATAGGGGTATGCTCTATTATATAATTACAAATCGCATCGGTACAAATGGTAGCCATGTTTTGTCCGGCTGCTTCGCCCGTTTGATACTCAAAGATTAAAACCACCTGATTGCCTTCCATGTTAAGTTTGAAATCTTCAAGTTTAGCATGCCTACTATGGTTGGAAATGATTCGATGAAATTCCGCTGATTGTAAGAGTGTCCATTGCATAAACTTTCCCACCTCTTGCAGCGATTTGAATTTAAACAAGGGCGCTCTTTGTATTCCTTCTGTTAAACATACCGATACAATTCCACCGCATAAGGCAGTTGCTTTGGCCCCTCGGTTATAGGAGGCAACCAAGGCACCTTCGGTAGTAGCTAAGGGTACAAAAAAAGAGCCTTGTGCAGCAGTACCTCGTATAACTAAGGGGCCTATAATACCTGTGGGTACTTGCGTAAAACCGATTTGTTGTTCAATATTTCCTTTGAAAATAGAGGTATCCTCAATGTGCTGTTCTCCATATAAGTACGGTGTTTCAACAAACGTTTGTTCCTTAATAAATGCTTGTCGTTTCTTCATCGACGAGGTGCTCCATGAAATAGATTCCGGAATCTTCAAGTATTCATCATGCGCATGGTTTGGGTCCTGCACCACTTGATCTAGCACCTCTTCAAACGGCATTAATTTTGAAAAATGAGCAATTAGTTTTTTTGCTTTTTCGGAGGATGTTGACATATAGCCTTAGTTCTTTCGTTACACGGATTAGTAATTAGCTTCGGGATGTATTGATTTCATTACGTTTAATTGATTATTCACTCCAAATTGAACGCAACTTACTTGCAGTTTGAGGATGGTAGTTGTTTTGATACTTTTTAAAAATATCAAGTGCGAGTTTTTTATATTTGGTACTCGCTATCATTTCTGTGTATAAGGGAACTAAAAATTTCTTGCGTCCTACACTCGATAAGAATGCATCTAATTTGGGAAGGATAACATCATAACCACTACTAATTCCTAAACGATACCATTCCATGGCAATTTCGGCATTGGTTGTTTGTGTTAAATGAAAGGTAGCATCTAGTTTTTCCAGTACTGAAGGAGATGAAGGATGTGGTAATCCACGAAGGAAATGCAACCACTCATGGGGTGTCCAAGTTTTGGTGTCCATCTCGGTAAGCATGTTTTCTTGTTTCATTCCGTTTAGTTTCTCTTCAACTTGCTGAAATCGTTCAGGAAATGTATGCGGACAATTATCGGGTAATCCACTTCCAAAAACCCATTGTTGGACGTTGATTTTGCTTTTCCAATCCGGATGTTCTTTAAATAAATGTTCATCCATATAGGCCAAGCATTTATCGGTAGTCATTGGTTGAAACGCATGCGATTGAAAATAATTGTTCAGAAATAGATCGAACTTTTCACGTCCAACGGTTTCTTCTACTAAGCGAAGAAATACAGCGCCTTTTTCGTAAGGAATATTCGTAAAGGCATCTTCCGGATGACGGTCGCCAATTTCAATTCGAAGTTTAGTATCTGCACTGGTGTCACCAAAGTCTTTCAAGTCGCTGAGTAAATCTTGATAACCTAATTCCCAAAGCATATCATTATACGTTTTACCGGCAACTTTCTCCATGATGCGGCGTTCGAAATAAGTGGTAAATCCTTCATTCAACCAGAGGTCATTCCAAGTAGCGTTGGTAACTAAATTGCCACTCCAACTATGTGCCATTTCATGAGCAATCAGTGTAACTAAACTTTTATCGCCGGCTATAATGGTGGGTGTTGCAAAGGTTAGCCGTGGGTTTTCCATACCTCCAATCGGAAAAGAAGGCGGTGCAATCAGAACATCATAATGCCCCCAACGATAAGGGCCGCCAAGTTCTTCCGCTGCTTTCATCATAGTGGGTATGTCTGAAAGTTCCTGTGCAGCCTTATCAAGCATCGAAGGTTCTGTGTAAACACCACTCCGTTCATTGATGGCTTTATAAGAAATATCACCAACCGCTAAGGCAATGAGATAAGATGGAATAGGAATTTCCATGGTAAATGAATACTTGCCTGATGGATCTTTTTCTTGAGGGTTACGTGCACTCATTACAGCCATCATGCCTTGTGGCGTTTGTATTTGAGCATTATAGGTGATACGGATGGCGGGTACATCCTGACAAGGTAACAAAGATCGGGCGTGAATACTTTCACATTGCGTGAAAAGATACGGTAGTTTTTTACCGGCAGTTTGACTAGGTTCTAACCATTGAATGGCCGTAGCATTCGGACTAGTTTCATATTGAATAGCAACCACACTGTCGCCTTCCTGAATGGGTATTTCCAAACCTTCTCCAAATTTTTCAAAAGCGGTGCCTATGTTAAAGTTCGTGCTTCTTCCATTAACTTGTACCTGCTTGATGGCAAGTGCATGATTGTCGAAACGAATAGTTTTCGCCTTTGCTTTGTTTTCAAACTTCCAAGTGGCCGTTCCGGAGATTATTTTTTTTGAGAAATCTATGGTTGCGTTCCAATCTAGATGTTTGCAAGTAACCTCCTCATAATTCGAGAAGCTTTGCATTGCATGATTGAAGTTTAGGCTAGGTGAGTTGCTTTTGTTCGAAGGTTGTTCATTCGAACATGCTAATAATAATAGGAGGGAAAAAAATAGCAAGTATTTTGTCATGAATCAAAAATAAAGCACTTCATGCTACTTGCCCATTTCTTTTTATATACAGGAAAGAATTTAACGTAATGAATCCAGTGTTCGTTTTTGCTCGAGGGTAAGTAACGAATTCATATAATTGGTGTCGCTGTAATTAATGAGGGCTACATCACTTCCTTCCGAACTAGGTTGGGTTCTGTGAGGTTTATGGTTTTCTTTCGGTATCTCCTTAGCCGGAATGGGCAGTAATTCAGGTACGGAGGTGCTTTTTGCATCCTGTAACCTTACCTCTTCTCTAAATGGTTTTGAATAAGACGGTTCAATTCTTATAGAATAATTCGCCACGAAATGATGAACTAAAAATAAGAAGATACCTGCCAGCAAAATAATATTCAAAATATAAAGCCAAGAAGGTATGGAGCCGGAAAAGAGTGTTGTTTTATTTTTAACAGCTGAAGTTTCTGCTGCATTCTGATCGCGCTTTAAGTCCTTTAAATAGCCTTCTAATGAATTAAGTTTGCTATTCAATTCTTGATGCGAAGCATTTGTTTCTTTTGATATTTCTTGCTTCAAATAGGCTAAATAGGGCATGGCTTCTGTACCTGAACCAGGTACGCCCATTATCACCGGATTGGTTGGGTTTTCATAAATACGCTTGGCTTCTTCTCGTAAGCGCGTGTATTCTTCTAATATTTTTTTTCGCTCCAACTCCATCTTATGCTCATGCGAAGTAATTTTTTCCCCTACCTTATTGGTATAATAGGTAAGAAAATTTTCTACTTTATGCGTAACATCATTAGCGATTTGAGATGGAGCTTCTGCCACTATATTGGTTAACTCCGAAATTTGTTCTTTAATGGCCGATTGATTTTCATCCAATGTTTTTAATTGCTGTTGCGTTTCTTGTAATTGCGCATGCATTGATGATACACGATTCAACAAGTCCGGATTGTTAAGTATATATTCATACTCAAACTGTCCGGCTTCCGGGCTTAACGGAGCATAACGTTTGTCCGCCGACTTCTTTAATTCATTGATGAAGTCATCCAGGTCTCTATCTTTCGACTTGTCATTCATTCAGATTGTGGAAAACTAATTCCTTTTTTTGAAAAAAAAGTCATAGAAACGACGTATTTCACAAAATGAAAATATAACTCGTTCATTTTCAATTTATTATTTTCACAAAATGACCTTGATTTTTGAACCAAGTGAGTTGTCGTTTCGCATAATTCCGACTATGTTGTTTTATTTTATCGATGGATTCTTCTAGTGAACATTCCCCGTTGAAGTGAGCAAAGAGTTCTTGATAGCCTACTGTTTGCAAATTCTTTAGTGTTCGATATGGGTAGAGGTTTCGGGCTTCATCAACCAATCCTTGTTGTATCATAACATCTACCCGTTTATTAATACGCTCGTACAAGGTATTTCGATCTGGTTCCAAAAGGAAATAGTCTATGTGAAATGGTCGCGTTTTTTGTTGTCCGGTTCTGTACTGAAGGATAGATTTACCCGTTGAACGCTTAAATATTAAAGCACGCAATAAACGTGCAGGGTTGTTTCTGTCACCCGATTCAAAAAAGGCAACATCTTCTTGTTGAAGTTGTGCTTGAAGCCAGTTTAAACCGAGCGCATGGTACTGTTCTTCTGTTTCCAGTTGAATCGTTTTGTTGATTGAAGGCATTGCATCTAATCCTTCACACAAGGCTTTAATGTAGAGTCCGGTTCCTCCTACGCACACAACGGTTTCATATTGCTGAAACAAAGTAGTTAAACAATGTAAACCATATTCTTCGTAATCGGCTGCCGATATTTCTTCATGAATTGAATGCGAATTGATGAAATGATGAGGTACCTTATGAAGTTCTTCTAAAGAGGGTTTAGCTACACCAATGCCTAGCTCGCGATAACATTGCCTGCTGTCGGCCGACAAGATTTCGGTATTATATTTCAGGGCCCATTCAATTGCTAATGCTGTTTTGCCTGATGCTGTAGGCCCTCCGATTACAACTAAGCGATGCACGTTTATAAATCGTCGGTATATTTATCGTCTCCTCCTTCATCAGCCATATCCTCCGTTTGATCATCCTCTTCGCCTTCATCACCAAACCCATCCCGCGATGCTAAATCATATTTTTCCTCCACTTCCATTACTCCGGGTTTATTATTTAAACCTAAACCAAATTGAGATGGGGATAAACCTTCACTTCGAACGCAACGTGGAAATAAATAAACATCCGGATGATCTTCCTTGAATGTAATTACATCTAGAAGAAAATGCCAATTCTTTTCATTATTACAGGCATAAACAAATTTCTGATGTGGATCATTCATTAAAGCTCCTATTGGCGTTTTCTTCATACTTAAAGCTGGTGCATCGCGCAGGTTTTTTTCAACTGTGGAAGAAATTTCCCGTCCTTTTATATAACGGTCATCACTCAGAAAAAAAGACGCTTCTAAAGTTTCCGGCAACTGAAAATTCGTTTTGATACATTGATGAAATTCATAGAATGATTGAGCTGATAGTATTTCAATATCTCTGAAAATATCCGAATCATCTTCCCAATAAACTTTAAATTTTAATAACGACATACTTATGCTTTCTTAACAGGCTGTAAATGTAATTCATTCGCTTTAGTTATCATAAACTGAAAGGCTTCCTCAAAATCATTTTTAATTAATCCGTCGAGGATTGCTTCTCGTACCGCATCTTTAATGAGTCCAACTGTTCTGGAGGGAGATAGGTTGAATGTTTCCATGATAATTTCTCCAGTAATTGGTGGTTGCCAGTTACGAATATGATCTGATTCCTCCACTTCTTTCAAGCGTATTTTTACTAGTTCATAATTCGCGCGATAGCGTTTTACCTTGTCTGGATTTTTAGACGTAATATCTGCGTTGCAAAGGGTCATTAAATCATCTAGTTCATCTCCGGCATCAAATAATAACCGACGCATGGCACTATCGGTAATATCTTCGGAGGTTAAACTAACCGGACGATGATGTAGTTGAACTAATTTCTGAACATACTTCATTTGTTCATGCTGTGGCATTTTTAATCGCTTAAAAATACCGGGGATCATTTTAGACCCTATCCATTCATGGCCATGAAAGGTCCATCCTAAACCAACTTCAAATTTCTTAGTGGAAGGTTTACCAATATCATGCAACAAAGCGGCCCATCGTAACCACAGATTATTGGTATGTAAGGAAATCTGATCTACCACTTGAATGGTATGATAGAAATTATCTTTATGCCCTTTCCCTTCAATATTTTCCGTGCCAGCTAAAGCGGCCAACTCCGGAAAAAATTCTTGTAATAATCCGGTTTGGTAAAGTAAAGCCAAACCAATACTTGGCTTCGTTGAAAGCATGATTTTATGCAGTTCATCAATGATTCTTTCTTTAGAAATGATAGCTAAACGCGAAGCATTCCTTTTTATAGCTCCTAATGTTTCATCTTCAATATTAAAATGTAATTGAGAAGCGAATCGTATAACACGCATCATGCGCAGCGGATCATCAGAAAATGTGCTATCCGGAGGAAGTGGCGTGCGTAACCTTTTTTCTTCAATATCCTGAAGTCCATTAAAAGGGTCTAACAGGGAACCATAATCATGTGTTCTTAAACTTAACGCCATGGCATTGATGGTTAAATCTCTTCGATTCTGATCATCTTCTAAGGTGCCAACTTCTATCATAGGTTTACGACTATCGGAACGATACGATTCTTTACGAGCACCAACAAATTCAACTTCAAAATGATGATATTTTACTTGGGCTGTTCCAAAGTTTTTAAAATGAGAAACACTTAATGGCGGATTAAACTGTTCCGCAAATGTTTCTGCTAATTCATTACCATCACCTAAACAAACGATATCCATATCCTTAGTAGGGCGATTTAAAATTTTATCGCGTACAAAGCCACCAATCACAAAACTTTCAGTCTTTAATTTTTCGGAAGCTCGTGTAATCTGATCTATGATAAAGCGTTCTTCTTCAGAACAAGGTAATTGAATGTGTGGCATAAAAAAAGCTCCGTCAAAATCTGACGGAGCCACGAAGATAAAGAAGAATAATTTTTAATTTATTGCTTCATGATTGAAGAAGCATTCAACTTTTTACCATTGATAGATGTAGTTAAGATATACATACCGGTATTGCAGTTGCTCATATCTACTTTTTGGATGTTATTACCAACCACAGTATTCGTTGTGGATTGAACAATAACCCGACCTAGCATATCATGTAAGGTAACTTCAGCTTTTGAAATTTTAGATGTATAGAACTGAACGTTTAATTCATTTGAAACCGGGTTTGGATAAGTATTAACGGTAGCATTTAAGTTGTTTACATCAATGATGATTACTTGACTGTAAATCACTTTTCCATCTAAATCAACTTGCCCAATACGGTAATAATTAACGGCAGCAGGTTTAGCGTCTGAAAAAGTATAATTTAATTCTTCGTTGCTATTACCATTACTTGCATTTGATGCAACAAAAGAAAGTTTTTCAAAGGATTTACCATCCAAACTGCGCTCTACATTAAAACCAGAACAGTTTTGTTCAGTACTAGTAGTCCAGGTTAATTCAACTTCATCATTAATTAGACGACCATTGAAGGCGGATAACTCAACAGGTAATGCCGTGGTAAATGGCCCTGTAATATTTACTTGATAGCTTCCGGTAGTTGCACCATAGAACATGGTTGAAACCAAATAATAGGTTACCCCTGCTGTTAAGGTTCTGGTGAAACCGTAATTTTTGTTTAATGGGTCTGAAGGATTCCAGTCATCATTAGAACGAAGAATATTTGTTAATGGGCTTGATGGTACAAAAGAATTTTGATACAAGCAACCAAAATTGTCAAGCGTTCCAACAGCCTGAAATTGATAAGAACCTGATAAAGGTGCTGTAAACACGAAAACACTGTAATAGCATCCTGTTTGTGGTGACAAAGAACTTGGAGGATTGCCGGATACAGGTCGTGTAAAAGTTGGACTTGAAGCGGTAAGGTTTACATTAATGGTTTGGGTGGCTCCATAACTGCTGTTGATAAAACAAATTATAGCCAATAAGAATAGAGTAAACTTTTTCGTCATTGTAATGATTAATTTGTTGCAAGATATGATTTTTATATTGGAAATATTCTATTTCAAATCCGAATTTTTCAATATCCACTGATTTGCCTTTATGAACCCTTATTTTTTACCGGCTAATAAGTAAAGAACCGCCATACGAACGGCAACGCCATTTTCAACTTGATTTAGAATGATGGAGTGGTGGCTGTCTGCCGCATCTGAACTTAATTCAACCCCTCGGTTTATAGGGCCTGGATGCATCAACACAATTTCCTTTTTTAAACTATCTAGCATTTTTTTGGTAACGCCATAGTAGAGCGAATATTCACGCAACGATGAGAATAACGGTAGGTTTTGTCGTTCTAACTGAATGCGTAATACATTGGCTACATCACACCAAGCCAAAGCCTCTTGAATATTATAGGTTACGTTTACACCTAAACTTTTAATATGTTTGGGAATCAGGGTGGGAGGGCCGGCTACCGTTACTTCGGCTCCCAATTTTTTCAAACAGAAAATATTAGAAAGGGCCACTCGCGAATGCATGATATCACCGAGAATAGCTACTTTTTTCCCTTGAAGTGAACCAAGTTGTTCTCGAATCGAGTAAGCATCGAGTAATGCTTGAGTAGGATGTTCATTGGTTCCATCTCCGGCATTGATGATAGCCGCATCAACGTGTCGACTCAAAAAGTGAGGTGCTCCGCTTGCATAATGTCGCATCACAATCATATCCACCTTCATAGAAAGGATATTATTGGCGGTATCAATTAAGGTTTCACCTTTCGATACCGATGAACTACTCGTGGCAAAATTGATGGTATCGGCGCTTAAACGCTTTTCTGCAAGTTCAAACGAAATTCGAGTTCGAGTTGAGTTTTCATAAAATAAATTCACAATCGTTGTATCCTTCAAACTAGGAACTTTTTTTACCGGGCGGTTCATTAAATCTTTAAATGAATCTGCTGTTTTTAAAACAAGCTCAATATCATTACGGGTTAGGTCTTTAATACCCAGTAAATGCTTTTGAGTGAACGTTGTTTTTTCCATGATCAATGATTGTCTATAAGTACAACTTCGTCTTTTTTATCGTTTTCTTTCCAAAATACTTTGACCTTCTGACTGAAAATAGAATCTACCCGTAAACCGATGTAATCGGCTTGAATAGGGAATTCACGACTATATCTACGGTCGATTAAGGCCATTAATTCAACTTTATCGGGTCGGCCGAAATCAACCAGTGCATCCAACGCACTGCGTATGGTTCGTCCGGTGTATAGAACATCATCAATCAAAATAACTTGTTTGCCATCGATACTAAAATCAATATCTGTTTGATTGGGAATCAGCATATTATTCTGACTATGAATATCATCGCGGTGGAACGTGATATCCAGTTTACCATAAGGAACAACGATTTTGAAATCATATTTGATTTGAGCAACAATACGATTCGCTAAAAATATACCTCTAGGTTGTATGCCAATTAAGACACAATTGACAAAATCAGGATGATTTTCAATTAATTGTTGTGCCAGTCGTTGAATTACGAAATCAAATTTTTCCTGATCAAGCAGCAACTTCATTCGGGCAAATATAATAACAGTTCTGAGGATTTCCTTATTTTAAAAAGAAGATAGTGCTTCTTTAAAATAATTCTGCTTGCAGGTTATTTCCTTCTAATTGCAATAGTTTTTTCTTCGCTTGGATACCTCCAGCATAGCCGGTAAGCTCACCCTTACTGCCTATTATTCTGTGGCATGGAATCACGATCGAAATGGCATTGGCACCATTTGCCGAGGCAACAGCTCGAATGGCCAATTCATTGCCATAAAGTTTAGCTAATTGAAGATAACTCAAAGTTTTTCCGTAAGGAATTTGTTGTAGTAATTTCCAAATTTCACATTGAAACGAGGTTCCGGCTAAATTCAAGGGAAATGAAAAGGTGGTAACTTGTTTTTGGAAATAGGCCTCCAGCTCATGAGTTACTACATCGTGCAGTGGATGACCTTGGAAAATGTATTCACTTTTAAAAAAAGAACAAATTCGCTGATCAATTTGCGAACGCATTTTTCTATATTTCCAATCAATCATACAAACGGCATCGTTATAAACACCAATTATTAAATCACCTACCGGGCTTTTGTAATAGGCACAATCAATACTTGCGCTCATGGTTAGTAGTTCTTTTTATAGAAATCTTGGTAACCATTAATATCTTTTGTTTTGAGCAATTCAATGAAATTTTGTTGCGTAATAATACTTAACTCAAAATCGCTTGATTTTAATTGCGAGAAAACCGATTTTTCCTTTTTCAAATCATTGAGATACTTTTTTGCTGCTTGAACGGTCGGAAAAGTTTTTACTGTTACAAGCGCTTCATTCGTAGAAATGTAGTTAAGACCGGTGGCATACTCTTCTACATTGTAGCGAAGCAAATTGTAATCGCTAATACCGGCTTTGAATGCCGTAGTTTTGTTATCGGCATTCTTTAAATAAATCATTACAAGTTGCATGCCCGTAGGGTCGGGGATGTATTGCCCGAATGCCTCCGAGCTTTTCAGATTCATATTTTTGTCTAAGCTATCACTGATTTTTTTAGAAGAACTATCGTTATTCATTTCACTTTCATACTTCGAAATATAAGCCAATACTTCTTGCGCTTTTCGTTGTTCCGAACTTTCAGGGTATTCACTAATCACCGCCATCAATCCTGATTTACATTGAGTAAGTTTCTTTAATCCGGCATGGCATAATGCTTCCATTAATTTGTATTTTGCCATCAGCGGATTATTCTTTTCAACCTTACTTATTTCGGATAGTGCTTCTTCAAATTTATCTTCTTTATATAGAGTGTATGTGTTTTCGTAATCGCTCTGCATAGCACGATTTTGATCGGCTTTAAAATTTGAATTAGAGGTGAGTTTGGCAAGTTCAGAAGATGGAAACTCTTTCAGTAAAAGATTCTTGTAATAGGTTGATTTTTCTTCGTTTTTGAGAAGGCCGTAATTGAGATACTCCGCATAATACACTTCGGGTTTATACTTGGTTTTTGGGTAGCGTTGTAGCAAGGTATCGAAGGTGGCATTCGAATTCGGATAATCAGAAAGTTGAGAGTAATACGCAAGTCCTAAACCGTAAAATGCATTCATGATTTTCAGATGACAGCTATCTTTCTGCGCCTGTGAACTTGGAATTTTCGACCAAAGATCAAAACTTGCTGCTTTATTTTCTCCATTTTCGGAGCTGTCTTCATCCCCGGAATTAGCAAGTAAATCATTGGCTCCAACGCGTCGCCAATTATCTTGTAACTTGCGGGTTCCCCATTTTTGCTTGAAGTCTTTGAGGCCTTGTTCCACTAACTCAGGTTTTGTGAAATACCAAGTAGAAGTATTACTTGTATTGGAAGTACCTGTGTTATTTTTACCAATAGGTTTCATTGTTTCAACCTTCAACATAGCCTCATTCTCACGTTCTTTATTTAAACGATCAATTTCCTTTTTTACGATGGCTCTTTTTTCCTTTTCTGAAAGGTTAGATAGCGCAAGTAAACTATCTTGTTCATGAATGGTAGAAACGTACAGAACAATATCAATTAATACATTTCGTTTGTACGAAATTTCTTCTAAATGGTCTATGGGTGGGTCGGTGCCCAGATTGATGGCGGTATCGTAACAATTTTTTGCTTGAACATATTTTTTCTGTTCAAAATAGATAGAACCTAATTCTGAAAAAGCCACAGCACGGGAAGACGCATTTTTATTTTCAGGGTCGGCAATACTTTTTAATAAGGTAGCAATTGCCTTGTCTACATTATCATTCTTCTGAATTAATGCAAGCGTTACCAAAGCCTGAGCCTTAAACTTAACGTACTTAGGATCTTTAATAATTTTGTTCAACAAACTCACGGCATAACCTAAATCACCACCTCCTTTCGCTGCATTTTCAGCAATATGAAGACGCGTATAGAAATCCATTTCAGGTGAATTTTTCTTGTAGAACGATTTTTTATACGCCGCTGTTGATTTATCGTAATTCCCATTAAGTGCATATAATTGAGCTAATAAAAACTGAGCTCTTGATTTTTGCTTACTTGGCACTTTCGACTTCAGCGCAATTTCGAGTGCTTTAATGGCTTCATCTCGATTATTTTGTTTAAGGGAAAGATATGCTTTGGAAAGCATGAGGTCCGGTAAGTATTTTTTAGGGAGTACTTTATCTTTTTCAAGAAGGGTTATCATGGTGAGGGCCTCACCGTATTGTTCTGTTTGAATATAACCGTTTATGAGAAGTAGAATGGCTTCATTTCGTATCGGTTTATGTTTGAAGAACGTGATCAGTTTTTTACCTTTTTCTTTGGTTGCGATACTTGCCGACGTATCAATACTGCGCTTTGATTTTTTAGGTGTTTCTTTATATTCGTTAATAATAAACGTACAGGTAGTAATAGCACCGTCATAATCACCTTTCAGAAAATAGGCCTTCGCCATAAGGAGGTAAAGGTTATCGAACCACTTAGAACGTGGGTCATGTATCTGAGTAGAGTATGATGCCTTTTTGATTACCGAATCCATGTTTCCGCTAACGGCATTTCCGGCCTTATCGTTATCATAAGGGTATAAATTGATTGGTTTGGTAAAGTCGTCTTTATTCTCTTTTACAACTTTCTGAACGCTTTCATCATACCTTTTTTTTGCATGATAGTATGAGTTATACCGTGTTACTGTGTTTTGATAAATTCGACGGGTGATTATCCATTTTCGTTTCAGTAATTTATCATTCGTCCATTCCTCGGTTTTCTTTTCATGAAGCGCAATCGCTAATTTGAGGTCCTTTTTCTCCTTTGTATTTTCTTTACTTTTTCCGGCTAATTTCTTTTCTCGCTCCTCCCGTTTAATTTTTAAACTATCTAATCGTTTTTGCCGAACCACGCTAACACTATCATTGTATTTTTTTCTGGTTTCTATTAATTTATCATTGTTCGCCTTAGCTATGGCATTCAAACTATCACGAATACGTTTTGTATCCGATGCCACACTATCGCTATAGTGTTTGATAGATGCCCTCGTACTGTCAGCGATTTGCTTTTGCCTTTCTCGCAACGCATTGAGTTTTGTAATTCTATCTTCCTTGATACTATCTTTTTTAGCTGCTTTAACAAGTTCAACGCTGTCTTTGTACTGTTTACTATTCCTGTATTTGGTTAGCGCTTCTCTAATTTTCTTTATACTGTCTCGGGCAATTTTGGTGCTATCGGTTACAAATTTCCTTCGAGCAATTAAACTATCTGAGATAGCACGCTGCCTTTGTAGTAAACTATCCGATTTAAATTTTACATAAGCTAAGCTGTCGTTGATTCGTTTTTTGTTAGCTGCTGCAATGCTATCTCTAATTTGTTGGTCGCGAATTAATTTATTTTTTGCTTCAACACGAGCAATACTGTCAGCTATGCGTTTCGCATTGCGTGCTTGAATTATACTATCACGAACAAATTGCTGCCTTATTTTTAAGTTAACTCGATTAATGCTGTCTTGCTTTTTTCGGGCGGCATTAGCGGCAAGCATACTATCGCGCTGCGATAATAATTTATTGACTTTTGTTTGAATAGCTGCGCTGTCGATACCCGCTTGAGTAAAACGATCTTGGGCGGAAAGCAAACTTGGTGCTGCACAAAACAACACCATCCAAAGTATGGTATATAGATAAGTAGATATTTTCACGAACCTCAGAATAACGAATTTATGGCGTATAAATTTTTTCGATAATTGTCAAATTTGGTTAAAATTAAGCTTTAAAAGTAAATATTTTTGCTTGAATGTTTCATTTTTCCATCGAACGGTTACGTTCTTATTATCGTAAATTGGCAAAAAATTTGAATGCTCCATACCGTTTAATCGTGTCGAACGAAGAAAATGGGGCTTCAGCCCTTGATTTTATTTTAACAAAACGTAGTGTTTACATTCTGTTCTCCTCGGTGTTCGTAGCTCTATTTATTTTTTACTCAGTGGTAATTTTTTATACTCCATTGAAATATTATGTGCCAGGAAATCAACAGAGTATTTCTCGAACGGAAATGATTCGAATACAGAAAGCATGTGATTCTCTCATTCAATTGAATAAAACGCGAGAACTTTTTGTATCCAACTTATTGATGGTAAGTTCAGGCAAAGTTGCTACGCCTGATACGACCTTGCTTTCAGATATTGAAATTCAAAAGGCTCTTCAACATATTGAAACGTCTATTGATAAAGCTTCAAATTATGAATATCTTAAAGTTGAACAGCAAAAGCGCCTCGATTCTCTTAAGCTGGCAGAGGCGAATAAGGATAATTTGTTGATAAAAGATTCAGATATCCATGAGTGAGTCTGCGGTAAAAATAATTGCTTTGTAGGTTCTTAAAATAACCACCGTATGTCAATTTTTTCTAGTAATAAAGAATCGAATCGAGAGCAACCTGCTAACAATACATATACTCCTCCTCCAACTCCTGCCCCTAGTGCTTCAAACGCCTATTCGGCGTCATCGAGTGTAACGAATATCTCGGAGAGTACTATTTTAGAAGGACAAATTAAAATTGAAGGAGACATTCGTATTGAAGGTCATATAAAAGGTGGTATTACCTCTAAAGGCAAAGTGCATATAGGAACCAATGGTAAAGTAGACGGTGATATTATTTGTCAGAATGCTGAAATTGCCGGTTTAGTACATGGTAAATTAAAGGTAGCTGATGTTCTTTATTTGCGCGGAAATGCAGTAATAGATGGGGATATTAATACTGGTAAATTAGTTATTGAGAGTGGCGTTAAATTCAATGGTAATTGCAGCATGGGTTTGCCGGCTCCAGCCAATAACCCTAAACCAGAACCTGCCAAAGTTGAACTAAGTGCCCAATAAAAACGATAAAAATTATTTACAATATGCAGGTTTAGCCTCGCAAATGATAGCAACTCTTGGGGTTGCTATTTTTATTGGGTTGAAGATTGATCGAGCCTTGGGCATCCGATTCCCGGCATTTTTAATTTCTTTAGCTTTACTTTCTCTCTTTTATATGCTTTGGAAAATTTATAAAGAACTCGGCTAAGTTGATCTACTCCATGCTTTCATATTATAATGAAAAGCCTTCGGTTTACTCCCTATATTTGAACCCAAATTTTAGTTTACATGTCGTTGATTACCTTAGAAAATTACGCAGAAGGGAGATGGTTTAAGAGCGCTCATCCTTCAGAAATCCTATATAATGCGATTACCGGAGAAGCTATTTACGATGCCGGAACCGAAGGGGTTGATTTTGAAGCTATGATGCGCTATGCGCGCAAAAAAGGACAACGCTTACGCAAAATGACATTCCATGAGCGCGGTTTAATGTTAAAAGCACTCGCGTTCCATTTGTTGTCGAAAAAGGAAGAATTCTATAAAATTAGTGCTTTAACGGGTGCTACTCGATCTGATTCGTGGGTTGATATTGAAGGTGGAATTGGAAATTTGTTTAGTTATGCCAGTTTGCGCCGACAGTTTCCGAATTCATTTTTTCATGTTGATGGCGACATCGCCAAACTGAGTAAGCACAATTCGTTTATCGGACATCATATCATGGTTCCGAAGGAAGGGGTGGCCATTCATATTAATGCGTTTAACTTTCCCGTTTGGGGAATGTTAGAGAAAGTGGCGGTGAATTTGTTAGCGGGTGTGCCAGCAATTGTGAAACCGGCAACCTTAACTTCTTTCCTCACCGAAGCCGTATTTAAAGAAATCATAGCATCAGGAATTTTACCGGAAGGGGCTCTTCAGCTTCTTTGTGGCAGCGCGCGTGGAATTTTAGATTATGTTGAAAATCAAGATGTTGTAACCTTTACTGGAAGTGCGGATACAGGTAAAAAACTTAAATCACATCCTCGATTAATAGAGCAAGCTGTTCCATTTAATATGGAAGCTGATAGTTTAAATGCATGTGTTTTGGCCCCGGATGTTACTACGGATATGCCGGAATTTGATTTGTTTATTAAAGAGGTGGTTAGAGAAATGACTACCAAAGCCGGACAAAAATGTACGGCGGTAAGGAGAATTATTGTTCCAGAGCAACGCTTGGAAGAGGTTCATCTGGCATTGGGTAAACGTCTGTTAGGAACCACCATTGGTGATCCTCAGGTGGAAGGCGTACGCATGGGCCCTTTAGCTGCAGTTAGTCAGCGCAATGACGTGCTGGAGAAAATTCAGGAATTGAAACAAACGCAAGAAATAATAATCGGTTCATTAGAGGATTTTGAAGTTAAAGGAGCTGATAAACACAAGGGAGCCTTCTTAGCCCCCATTGTATTCCTCAATTCCAATCCTTTTGAAAATCTTGCTTGTCATAATATCGAGGCGTTTGGACCAGTGTCTACCTTGATGACCTATAAAACGTTGGAAGATGCTATTGAATTATCTAAGATGGGCAAGGGTTCATTGGTATGCAGTGTTGTTACCCAAGATGGCAATCATGCACGGGATTTTGTATTAGGCGCTGCATCCATGCATGGAAGAGTGTTGATTTTGAATAATGAATGCGCTAAAGAAAGCACAGGCCATGGTTCTCCAATGCCGTTGTTAGTACATGGCGGCCCGGGAAGAGCCGGGGGAGGCGAGGAAATGGGTGGAAAACGTGGGGTTATGCATTATCTACAACGTACTGCTATTCAGGGCTCTCCAACTATGCTCACGGCCGTAACTGGTATTTTTCAGCAAGGAGCGCAAGGTCGTGTTGATGGTGTACATCCTTTTAAAAAGACTTTTAATGAACTAATCATAGGAGATCAGATAGTAACCGATAAACGTGAAATTACTTCCGACGATATTGACCGTTTTGCGGATTTAAGTGGCGATCATTTTTATGCCCATATCAAAGAAACTAATTTTGAAGGAACCATGTTTACCCATCAGGTGGCGCATGGCTATTTTATCATGAGTGTGGCCGCAGGACTTTTTGTAGATAGTTATGCTATGAATCCTGTATTGTTGAATTATGGTATTGATGAATTACGATTTACAAAACCAGTGTACCCAGGTACTAAGGTTTATGTGCGTTTCACCTGTAAAGAAAAATTACCTACGGAAACTAAAAATGAAGAAGATATACCTAAAGGCATTGTTAAATGGTTAGTTGAGGTATTTGACGAAAGCGATGAACCTGTGGTAGGCATTGCAACGATACTTACGATGGTAAAAATTTAAGAGAAAAAAGATAAAATACAAGACAAATGACGTACATTCGTGTGACAAATGTCTGGTGGTATGAAAAAGAATACTAAAATTAAAAAAAATCTTAACGAAACGGAGCGTTCTATCTTTCAGCTTAATGAGCCTGAAATTCACTATCGGGAGCAAAAGAACGATACGCACAAATGGGCTCTTACCAAAGATTTTACCTATCAGGATTTTAAAAAAATCGCCGATCAAGCCCCTTTTACTTTGAAAGAGTGGTCGGTTTTTTTGCATACATCAGAACGTACACTGCAACGTTATGCTAAGGAAGATACCGCTTTTAACGGGTTGCAAATTGAACGCATTTTGTTATTCAAACAGATGATTGAAAAAGGAAATGAATTATTTGGTCGAGAAAATTTTTCACAATGGCTAAACAGGAAGTTATTTTCCATTGAGTTTCATACACCGAAGGAAATCTTAATTTCCCATGAAGGTGTTCAGGAAGTTATCGATCTATTAGGGAGAATAGAACACGGAATTGTTGCCTAATTCATGATAGTTTATCGAATTGTTGATTCCCGATTTAGTGAAGACCTTAGCGGAGAAGGGGCCCGACTCTATGGCGGACGCTGGAATTCAAAAGGGATTTCGGCGTTATATTGTTCAGAACATATCTCCTTAGCGGCACTAGAAAATGTGGTTTATTTAAATGATCAACTGATTGTCAGGGATTTTCATTTAATGCATATCGAAATTCCCGATCAAGCAATTCATACTATCGATCCTAAAGCGCTTAAAAAAGGTTGGCATCAAGATGTTGAATATACTCGTTGGCTGGGAACGCAATTCATAGATCAAAAGGGTTTTATTTTAAAAATCCCCTCTGCAATCATTCAAGAAGAATTTAATTTTCTGATAAATACGGAACATGTATTGAATTCATCTTTGAAAATTGTTCATCAACAGGTTTTTATGTTCGATCAACGGCTCTTTAAATCCACATAATTTCTGAATATCTTTAGGAGTTATTCGTCAATATTGGAAGTTTTTCAGTAGTTATCCACAGGTTATGCCTAATTAAAACGCAACTTATTCAAAGGTTTTATAAACCCCTACCTAGTCTGTATCTTCACGCTCCAAAAAAATAAAAACAGGAGTTACGTGCGGTTAAAATCATTAGAAATAAAGGGCTTTAAGAGTTTTGCAGATAAAACGTTAATTAATCTCGACAACCAGATTACCGGTATTGTTGGCCCGAATGGATGTGGAAAATCAAATATAGTGGATGCCATTCGATGGGTTATCGGCGAGCATAAAATAAAAACCCTCCGTTCTGATAACCTGGAGGATCTTATTTTTAATGGATCAAAATCACGTAACGGTTCTGGTTTAGCTGAAGTGGCGCTTACCTTCGAAAACACCAAAAATCTACTTCCAACCGAATTTAATACAGTAACCATTTCACGTAAGTTTTATAAAAACGGTGAAAGTGAATATCGTCTGAATGATGTAACCTGTAGGCTTAAGGATATTACAAACCTCTTCATGGATACCGGTGTTACATCGGATAGCTATTCTATCATAGAACTTGGAATGGTTGATGATATTATTAAAGATAAAGAGAATAGTCGGCGAAGAATGTTAGAGCAAGCCGCAGGAATCTCCATATATAAAACGCGTAAGAAGGAAGCAAAACAAAAGTTAGACTTAACCGAACAGGATCTGAATCGTATTGAAGACTTATTATTTGAAATTGCGAATAACCTTCGAACGTTGGAAAGCCAAGCTAAAAAAGCGGAGAAATATCACGCCATTAAAAAAGAGTATAAAGAAGTTAGTATCGAATATGTGAAAGCTTCTTTGGAAGATTTTAATTCAACGTACCAAACCTTGAATGTTCAACAGCAACAAGAGGTTGACAAGATTTTAGAAATGGATGCTAAAATTGCAACCGACGGTGCGGAGTTGGAACAATTAAAATTGGAACTAACACAACGTGAGGAAGAATTACATCAATTGCAGAAAACCTTCAATGAAGTACAAAACCAATTACGTTCGATTGAAAATGATAAGAATTTATCTTCTCAACGCATAGATCATCTGAAACAGTTGTGTTTAACGATCGACAAAGATTTAAAAGATGCTGAACTTCAAACGGTTCAGTTGAACAAAGCAGGCGAAGAGTCTAAATCAAAATTGAGTACTGAAGAAGATACGTTGCACAAGTTCAAACAAAAATTAGAAGAATTGCGTTCAGAACTTGATGCTACGCGAGTTACGTATGATGAACACAAAAGCCAGTTAGATCAATTACGACAACAGCATCAGCAACTTCAAGTACAACAATTTGACGCGGAAAAAACCGTAGCTATTGCTGAAAATAATATTAATAATCAACAACGTGCTATTGTTCAACTGCAAGAAGAAAAAGCTACAAGAGAACAAGATATTCAACATAATCAATCAAAAAAGCAAGAACTCGATCAGGAGTTGGAAACATTGAATGTGTTGATGAAAGACTTGATTCAAAAACAAGAAGAGGCCACGCAAAAATTATTAGATTCTCAAGCACTATTGGAAGAGAAAAGAGTTGCATTATTTGAAGAAAATCGTAAACTGGATGCTACCCAGAATGAATACAATTTGTTGAAATCGTTAGTGGATAGTTTAGAGGGTTACCCGGATAGCATCAAATTTTTATCAAAAAATAATCAATGGTCGCCGAATGCCGTTTTATTATCAGAGGTGTTTAATGTTCAAGATGAATATCGAGTATGCATTGAAAATTACCTTGATAAATATTTAAACTATTATGTGGTTGATCGGGCTGAAGAAGCTTATCAAGCGGTAGCCATGTTATCAGACCAGAAAAAGGGTAAAGCTGGTTTTTTTATTTTGTCTGAAACAAAAAGAACAGAGAAAGATAATAGCACCTTGCCAGGTTGTATATCAGCTTCAGATGTAATTCAAATTAAGGATGAAAAATATCGGAGTTTGCTAAATGAATTAAGCAAGAAGGTGTTTATTGTGGATGGCGAATTTCCGGATTCGGCTATCGAACCAGGTTTCATTTACCTAAACAAATCAGGCGCGGCCATTCGCGAAGAACATCGCATCGTAGGTGGTTCTATTGGTATTTTTGAAGGTAATAAAATAGGGCGTACCCAACGTTTAGAAAAACTGCTTGAAGAAATCGCGCAACTCAAGTTAACAGTTCAAACACTGAGTGCCGAAATAGAAGAAACCAAAGCGTTGGTAATAGGATATAATCAAGCGGCCAAAGATGATCAAATCAAACAAACTCGATCAGAATTAAATCGGGTGGAGAATGCAGTTGTTCAAACACAACATAAACTGGAACACGCTCAACAACAACATAGCCACGCCAGTAAACGTATAGAGGATTTGGAAATGCAACTCGAGCAAACGCAACAATCTATTGCCGATACGCAACAACATTATCAGGAAATGAAACAACAATTAACGTTGGCGTTTTCAGGGTTGCAGGCCGGACAAGAGCGATTCGCCAAGGCGGAGGCTTCGTATAATCGGGCAAACGAAGAGTATAATCAACATAACCTAATTATTACACGACAACAGAGTAGAATAAATGAATTAAATCATGAAACAGAAGTTCGTGAAAATAGGTTAAAGGAAATAGCTCAACGAAAAGAAGATAATGCAAAACGACTTCATGAAACAACTTTTCAAGTAGAGCAAACCGAATCGGAATTAAAACAATTAGAAGAGCGTTTATACACTTCCTTACAACAAAAAGAGAATAGTGAACGTGTTCTAAATGAAAAAGATCAATCGTTTTACGTTTTCCGAAATCAATTGAATGAAAAAGAAGCGGCGTTGAATAAACAACGTAAAGAAAAAGAAGCGTCGGAAACACAACTTACCTCCATAAAAGATAAGCTAACTGAAATGAAGTTACAACTGGCTTCAATGAAAGAACGATTGCATGTGGAATTCAAAGTTGATATCGATGATGTGCTCAAGCAGCCACGCTCTGGTGAGTATAATTTGGAAGAACTAAATGAGGAAGTGGAAAAGCTTAAGAAACGGATAGACAACCTAGGGGAGGTTAACCCTATGGCCGTTGAAGCATATAAAGAAATGAAAGGAAGGCATGATTTTATTCAAGAGCAGAAGGCGGATTTAACCAATGCCAAGGAGAGTTTGCTTAAAACCATTGAAGAGGTGGAAGCTACGGCTAACTTGAAATTCAAAGATACTTTTGAGAAAGTAAAAGATAATTTTATTCAGGTATTTCATGCGTTATTTACGGAAGATGATACCTGTGATATGCGCTTAACAGATCCTGAGAATCTAGCGGATACGGGTATTGAAATTTATGCGCAACCAAAAGGTAAAAAACCTAGCACCATTACTCAACTTTCAGGAGGTGAAAAAACGCTTACTTCCGCAGCATTCTTGTTTGCCATCTACCTAATTAAGCCTGCACCTTTTTGTGTGCTCGATGAGGTTGACGCACCTTTGGATGATGCTAATGTAGGTAAGTTCACGAATATGATTCGCAAGTTCTCAGATAACTCACAATTCATTATTGTTACACATAACAAACAAACAATGGCAAGCGTGGATGTTATTTATGGTGTAACCATGCAAGAGGCAGGGGTAAGTAAGTTGGTGCCTGTGGATTTCCGAAGTTTAAATTAATGGGTTATACCGGGAAGTCCATCTATACTATGTTTGTTTTTAGTGTCGATATATTCTTGTACCCCGTCTAAACCTTTATGGGCAACCCATTTATCTAAAACATCTCTATCTTCCTTGAACTCATAGAGCGGCACTGAATAACCGCAAGAGTCGCCAATGCGATGTATTTGTAACCGAATGTAAGATCGCAATCCGGTATGCGGTTTGAACAACGAATGCAGCGATTCAAAATCCGGATGCGATTTGGTAATTACCTCGCCTTTACCGTATAATCTGATAATTTTAGGAGGTCCATCAAACGCACAAAACATAATGGTAAGTCGTTGGTTTTCCTGCACGTGCGCAATGGTTTCAACACCGCTTCCAACTAAATCTTGATATACTACTTGATGTTCATTTAAAATACGAAATGAATCTAACCCTTTAGGAGAACAATTTACGTGACCATCGGCCGTTAATGGAGCACTGGCTACGAAAAACACTTTTTGTTTTTCTATCCATGTTTTCAATTCAGGAGAAATAGATTCTTTTGTAGTACCCATGATTTAATTTTTACGATTTAATAGGTGTTGGGTAAGTTCTATGAGCGGTTTTTTTCGTTTGGAAAGAACAGGAGCTTCTTCTAATAAATTGAAAGCAATGTTAGAGTAATGTTCTATTTCTTTAGCTGCCAAATTGTGAATTCCAAGATTTTTGAAAATCGCTAGCACCTGCTCAATTTTATTTGGATCGGATGATTGAAGTAGCGTGGTGAGTTTTTCTTTTTCTTGATCTGAACTCAGTTCATAAGCCTTGCAAACTAGAAAGGTTTTTTTACCGGAAAGAATATCACCACCTATCTGTTTGCCGGTTTCTTTGGAGTCTCCAAAACTATCTAAATAATCATCTTTTAATTGAAAAGCTAATCCAAGATTTTTTCCGAACTCGTATAACAAACTGGCGCATCCATCAGAAGCACCGCCAAGTTGGGCTCCGAGTTTAACAGATGCTCCAAGTAAAACGGATGTTTTTAATGAAATCATTTGAAGATATTCTTCTACTGAAACATATTCTCGCAATTCAAAATCCATATCGAGTTGTTGTCCTTCGCAAATTTGAATCGCTGTTTGATTGAATAAGTCCATAACTACATGAATCAAACCATTATCTACTTTATTTAAATGTACATAGGAATAAATATTCATCACATCTCCGGATAGAATGGCTGTTGCGAGATTGTATTTCGTATGAACAGTTTCTTTACCTCTTCGCAACGGTGCTTGATCCATAATATCATCATGCATTAAGGTGAAATTATGAAAAAGCTCAATCGCAATCGCTGTGTCGAAGGCGTTTTTATTCAAATCTGCAAATAATTCGTGGCTCATTAAGCATATAACAGGTCGAATTCTTTTGCCACCTAAGTGCAATAAATACGAGCATGGTTCGTAGAGTGTTTTCGGGGAATCAGGAAAATGATGCTGGGAAAAAACGGCTTCAAATTGCTCGAATAATTCCTGAAATGAATGCATGTATACTTTTTTGCTAAAGTATAAAAGGTTCAAGATTTTTAATCATTTTTTTATGAAGAATACCTACCTCATAAAATTCTGTACCGATTTCAAAATAGTTGTTTTTGATATAGAAAGGGATAGCCTCCTTTCGAGCGTGTAATTCGCATACTTTGTAACCGTTCATCAAACAGAAATTCTCCGTATAATACAACATCGTACTTCCTAAACCCTTTCCTTGATGTTCGGGGTAAACCGCCATTTGACGTAATTTGGCAACTGTTTGAGACAAGGGCTTTATCATTAGGCAGCCCATAATTTGGTTTTCATGATGAGCGATGGTTATGAACTGATCTTTGTCTTCGTAAGTATCCTGTTCTTCTAAATGCAATCCTAAAGGTATACGAAGAACCTCATTACGTAGTTGAAGTACTTGTTTGTACATTGGAGATCTATAATCAATTATTTCTAACTCATAACTCATAGCAACACCTGCAAAATTTCCTGTCAGATTATGCATGTAAATATAGCATTATTCGCCTACAGCCTCAAATATAATGCCAGCTAACGAATGAATTTTCACGAATTCGTTTGAAATACTTTGTGAGATAGGGTTTGAATTAGTACAATGAACTGCTTGAATGATGCCTTGTAATTTCATTTTTTCCAAGGCTTGATTGCAAAAAACACCGTGGGTGCAAACGGCAAACACTTGCGAAGCACCAGATTTATGATATGCTTCAGCAGCTTTCATTAAAGTTGTTCCGCTTCGAATCATATCATCATAAATAATCACTACTTTATTTTTTACGTTGGCATGAATGCCGGAAATATCTGTTGTGGTAGCATTAATTCGGTTTTTAAACACATAGGCCGATTCAACATGCATATCTTGTGCTAACGATTCTACCCATTTTGCGCGCCCTGCATCGGTAGCGGCTAGAACGAAATCTGATGCAATTCCGCTACAAATGGAAGCTATTAATTTTTTACAATACACATGATGTGTTACCAAGGGTAGCTCGAAGTAATACGGAATACCTTCAGTATGTAAATCGAATAAATAAATTTTTACCCTTGTACTTGATGGTACAAGCAAAGAAAATAACGATGCTCTTGTTTTGGCTTTAACAATTTCTCCAGTTTTAACAGCACGTTCCATAGTAGCATATCCAAAATAGGGGATTACTATTTTTAGTTCAGAAACTCCTTGTTGAATAAACCCCAAAGACAAATCTATAAGTTCTAAGGTTTCGGCATCGGTATACGTGCCTCCTAATAGAATAACCGATTTATTTTCGATTGGAGATAGAATACGATGATAAATTTCACCATCCGGGAAAAGAGTGCGTTCTAATAATCCCTCTTGCCACTTGACGAGATGGAGTATTTCACTTTTTAAGTAAGTATAGTTAGCAGTAGTGAAAAGTAACGACATAACTATTGAATACGAACGAAGAGTGTGTAACGATCGCCATCGGAGATAAGAATGATACGGAGTGTAGGTGTATTTGAATTTGAGGTATGATATTCCGTATCACGAACTTCTCCATTAAAATCAGCGTATTCATCACTATTTGATTTATCGGTAAAATCCCAATCAGGACCTAAACAGTTCTCGAGGTCGGTTTGAAGTTCATCATATTCCACTTGAAGCAACTCAAAATCTTTTGATGACTTAAGTTCGGCAATAAAGGTTCGTTTATTTCTAAAATTGGAAAGATAACTTTTTCGAGCGCCTTTCCATTTCACTTTACTCTCATTAATATGTTTAACCGTATTGGTTTCCATTCCTTCAATACTTTTAAATTGAGAGCTCGCATAACTTTTTAAAATAAGTTCAAGGGGTTTACAAAGCGCGTCGTTTTTTTTATCTTTTGTATCGGTGTCGGTAGTTTCCTCTTTAGCTAAACCACTTATTTCAGCATCTTCATCATCAGATTTCGTTCGTTTATTTCCTGTTTTTGAATTCTCAACTTGAGCTTTTTTTTCCGCTAAGGCTTCTCGTTGTTTTTCACGTTGTTCTTCTTTTTCCGTTTTTAATTGCTCTCTTTTTTCATCAAATTCTTCTTTACGCTGTTGTTTTTTCTCTTCTCGATTCGCCTTAATTTCTTCCATGTGCTCTTTGGCTTCTAATGCTTTGGTACTTGTTCGATCAACATCTGCGTCATCATCATTCACCACAACGGTTTTTGTTTCAGCGGATTTTGTTTTATTCTTATTATCTTCTTGTGCGTCGAGGTATTCATCCAAACCATCTTTATCAGGTTGTGAATTATTGTTAGTTGTGGAGGCGGTATTTTCTTCCAAACTCAATTCAAGTGTTACCTTACTGCCATCGGTTTTATAACTATTAACAAGAAATGCCAGGTTTCGTGCAAAGGAATTAGCACGTTCTGCGGAGGTGAAAAAATAAGCGTTATTATTTACTTGAGTACCTAAGGTATCATTTCTATAAACGGTAAAGCAATTTTCATCGGTGCAATACACGTTAATAATGAAATTCTGTTCCACTACTTTTTCTTTGATCGAACCAATTTCTTCTAATTTGAAACGATACAATCCGCCCATTTCTTTATGTTCCAGCATACCTGATTTTTCAAGAAGCTTCATCACTTCTTTTTTGTTTTCAATGGCAGCATTCATTTCTTTTAAAAATTCTGAGCGTTGTTGACCCATAGTTTCATAAACACACAGCAGAAACAACAGGCTTGTAAATAGATTTTTCATTTATTAAACATTAATCAATGGTAGCAATACATTTCAATTCAATTGCAATGGGCGTAGGCAGGCTATTAATTTCTACGGTAGTTCTACAAGGTTGTGCCTCTTTAAAGTATTCGGCATACAACGCATTATAGACATGAAAATCACGTTTCATATTTACTAGAAAAACAGTAACGTCTACTAGGTTTTCCCATTTACTTCCACTTTCCTCGAGTACCGTGCGAACGTTATCGAATACATTTCGGCACTGCGCTTCAAAATCGAAACTTATAAAATTACCATTTTTATCAAGGGTCAATCCTGGAATTTCATTTGTTCCCGCTGTTCGAGGTCCGATACCGGATAGAAACAATAAATTACCAACTCTGCGCGCATGCGGGTAAGCTCCAACTGGAGCCGGGGCTTTTTGGGTGGAAATAATAGAACTCATACTCTTACTGTTGCGGTAAAAATAAGCGATTTACCTTATTTTAATCTTTATGATTTTAATCTAAAAATTAAATCTTTACTAAAGCTCAAATATTTAATCGGGATACGCGTTACTTTTGATGCTTGTGCGTTCACTGATTTGCATTATTTTATTGCTATGTAGTTCCGTTTTGGTTCAAGCGGAAACATGGGTATTGGAGGGTAAGGTTACCAATAATAAATTGGAACCATTAAGTTTTGTTACAGTACAACTTAAAGAACAGAAATTAGGTACCCGAACGGATGATCGTGGTCATTATATTTTCAAATTGGAAGAGGGGGATTATGATTTGGTGTTTTCCTTGCTTGGCTACCAAACACAGTCTGTAAAGGTAGTTGTTCAAAAAGGAGAGAAGACAGTGAAAAATATAATACTTCAAGAATCGAATAAGGATTTGGGTGAGGTAAGAGTATCGGCTACTAAACGAGATAAAGCAGAGGATTATATTCGAGAAGTTATTCGACATAAAGAAGAAAATCAAACCGAAGTAAGTAGTTATTCCTGCAAGGTTTATATCAAGGCAACGGAAGAAACGGAAACTGCGATGAAGGAGAAACGTAAAAAACGAAATAATAAAACACTTCATTCCGAAGACATGTCGGACTCCATGAAAGTTCAGTTTATCCAAGATTCAATTCGGAAAGCACAAGAACGTGAATTGGGCGGTATGAGTATGGCTGAAATTTTTATGGATTTGGATTACTCGTATCCCGATAAAGTAAAAGAAACACGTACCGGTGTTAAGCGCCGAGGAAATACACAAGCACTTTTTTATCAAAGCACTACGGAAGGTAATTTCTCTTTATATCAAAATCTTATCAAAGTAGATGCGCTTTCGAGTTTGCCTTTTCTTTCTCCAATAAGTTATAGTGGATTGGTAGCATATAAATTTAAAACGGTTAAAGTAGATAAGCGGAGTCGATGTACCATTTATTCCATACGATTTACACCCATTAAAGCGGGGAATGCCTTAGTTGAAGGGGAGGTTGACATTGTTGATACGTCATGGGCTATTATTAATACTATCTATCGATTTCCGGAACATCTCATGCCCGAATATAATTTCTTTCAGGTGGAGTTATCGTATGAGATTATTCAGAATAAAACCTGGATGCTTGATAGAATGGAACTGAATTACTACTCTAAAGATGGAAAAACAAAAAAGAACGGAAGTACGAGTATAGTTTTTGATGACTATCAGTTAGATACCACCTTTAAGAAAAAACACTTCAGTACGGAAGTGTCATCTACTTCGCTGGAAGCGTATGAACGAGATAGTAATTTTTGGAATAACGTGCGTAAAGTTCCGCTTACAGAGAAAGAGTTGAGTTTTATAAAATACAAAGACAGCATTTATGATTACACGCATACGCAGCATTACTTGGATTCAATAGATAAACGTAAAAACAAAATTACTCTTCAAGACATTTTTCTAGATGGTATCGAGTTTTATAAACGGAAGTATGATAGAACGATTTTTCTTTTTCCAATTACCAGTATGTTTCAACCGTTGTATCCGGGTGGATACCGTATAGCATATGGAGGTTCTTATTCGAAAATGCCAAAAAGTAAAAAGAATTTTGGCATGTTTGCCAACCTAGCGTATAGTCCGAAAATGAAGGATTTTGTTGGATTTATGTCGGCTTCGGTACGATACAATCCGTTCAGTAACGGTTATTTGGCAGGAAGTTTTGGTAGGAACTATGATTTTATTTTCAACAATGATTCTTACATCAATTTCTTCCGAAGAAGTAATTTTTTCAAGAAGGATTATATGGCGTTGGAGCATGGATTAGAACTTGTAAATGGATTGATTTTACGGAATCGATTTGAACTAGCGCTTCGATCGCCGATACAAATTAATTCACGAGATTCAGCCGTCGATAAATGGTTGGGAAGTGTGGGTTCTGATTCTTCGATTTATGTAAACTTCAAACCTTACAATGCATTTTACGGTATTGTTACTTTAGAATACACTCCTAAACAGATGTATATGCGTGAGCCTCGACAAAAAGTAATTTTAGGTTCAAAGTATCCAACTATTTACGCTACGTGGCGACGAGGTATTCCGAATGTGTTTAATAGTGCGATTGATTTCGACTATGTGGAATTCGGGCTTCGCCAGAAATTGAAATTAGGATTATTAGGTACTTCCGAGTACCAATTGTTTTCAGGAAATTTTTTAAGTAAAAAGAATCTTCAAACCATCGACTATAAATATATACGTAGAGGTGATCCGTTTATTTTCTTTTCTCCTCAGCAAAATTTTCAGGCCATGGATTCTAGTTTTGCCTTGTTTAAAATGTTCTATGAAGCACATTATCTGCATCAGTTTTTTGGATCATTGATTAATAAAATTCCTTATATGAAGTACCTGAAACTCTATGAAATTGCCGGTGCAGGTGCTTTATACGCTCCTGAAAGAAAGCTGATTTACACCGAGTTATTTGTAGGTTTGGAAAAACCATTCCGGCTTTTTAATGCCAAAATGAAGATTGGAGCTTATGCCGTAACTAGTCTTGCCAATAAAAATAATAGTCCATTTCAGCTAAAAATTGGTTTACAGCAATACAACGAAGAGAAAAATCGTTGGGAATAATCGGGGGATTATTTTTTCAAGTACTACCAACGAATACTAAAAAAAACAGGTCTTAGTTGGTTAAATCTATGAAATTTTCTACATTTAACCGACAAACAACAAATATGGATAAATTTTACCGTGTTCTTTCGTTGCTTTTAATTTTTTGTACCTACCTATCAAACAACCTCAGCGCTACCCACTGTGCTGGAGGAGAATTATACTATGTACAAGTTCCTGGAAATCCTAATACCTATCAATTTACCTTTCGATTTTATAGAGATTGCGGAGCGGTAGGTCAAAGTACCTCCATTGAACCGGCTAGTTTTACACTGTGTTACACCAGCCCGTGTACCGGAACGATTCAAACAGTAACAATGCCTAAGATTGTTGGTAATATTCCAACTACACCACCGGTTCCGAATGGTTCACCCTTAAATGATGGATGTAATAGTATAACTACCTGTGATAATATTAACAGCACCGTGCATGGTTACCGCCAATGGTGGTACACAGCAACTGTAACGCTGTCGACCCCTTGCAATGCTTGGCGTTTCTGGACAACCCTGTGTTGCAGAAATGATATTACCGGAAATATTACTACGCCTCCGGGTTCTCAAAATTTCTTTATTGAAACGACCTTTGACAACACGGTTTCAGCCAATAACAGTTCTCCGGTATTCATTAATTCCAATGTGGCTACTTCGCTTCCTGTTCCTTATGTATGTATAAACGTTCCGTTTAGTCATACCGGTGGAGCTATGGATCCTGATGGTGATTCTTTAGTTTTTGAAATGATTCAACCTAGAACCTTTACTGGATGTGGTACTGGAGCTCCAACTAATATATTATTACCTGCATATAACTTATTAACAAGTAATGGAAACCCATTCCCCACGAATAATACCTTCAACCTGAATACAACGAATGGTTATTTTAATTTTCTTCCGAACCAGTTAGGCTACTATGTTATGTGCGTGAAAGTTTCCGAATATCGCAATGGTGTTTTAATTGGAACTAATATGCGCGATATGCAAATTGTAGTGGATGTATGCGTTCCATTGCCGGTTGTGTCGCAGTTGGATTCGTTAAGTATTGTAAATGGACAATTACTTGCAGACACGGTTATGACATGTCCGGGTAGTAATTTGAGTTTTTGTTTTGATATCATTGATCAGGTTAATCCCACCGCTAATGTGATGTATGTTTCCTCCGACTATTCTACCGTATTGCCTGGTTCAAGTGTAACTTTTACCAATCCACAATCTAATGTGTTACGGGTATGTGTTAACTGGAATTCTGTTCTTGCGGATACCGGTTCCCATGTGTTAACAGTTTACGTAAAAGATACCCTCGACTGTCAGAGTTCACCGGGTATTTCAACCGTTCCGATTTATGTTCGAAAACCCCTTCGAGCGGGGGATGATTACACGATGTGTTATGGTGATACCACGTCATTATGGTGTACCGGTAACGGACAGTATGAATGGACCGTGCTACCTGGAGGTGATAACATCAATTCCATGAGTTGCACTTCCTGCGATAACCCGATGGTGTGGCCTAAGAAAACCACACAATATCAAGTTAGAGATAAGCTGTGCGACTTTTTAGATACGGTTACAGTTACCATCTACAATATGGATGACCCTATTCCAATCTTTACCCTTACTCCAAAGCAAACATCTATGGAGAATCCTACATTCAACATGATTAATTATTCAATGAATGCAGTTAGTTACGCGTGGTATGATTCCAGTCGAAATTTTTTAGGGAATACGAAAGATCTCACGGTTACTGAAAATCATCCTGGAGTATTCTGTTATACCTTGGAAGCAACAAGCCAATGTATGGAGGTAAGAGCCTCTACGCAATGTGCAACTATCGTTGGTGATGGATATTTAGCCTTCCCAACTGCCTTCACTCCAAATGGTGATGGTAAAAATGATACCTATTTACCAATCGTAATAGGAGATATGAATACAAACAATTATTCCTTAGTAATCTATAATCGTTGGGGTATGCAAGTGTTCGCAACTAAAAATTTGAAACAAGGTTGGAATGGTAAATTCAAAGGAAAGGAATTAGAAGGCGATACCTATTATTATTACTGTGAAGCTTATCATCGGTTGAATGAAAAATTGGTTTACAAAGGAGATTTTATACTATTCCGATAAGTTGAAGCGTTGTCTTTTCGTTGCTTGTGCACTGCTTATCAGTTTTAGTAGCCAAAGTCAGATTACTCGATTTTATAGTCAGGGTAAAGTTGGATATAAAGACCACGCTGGACATACTTTAGTAGAAGCAATTTTTGATGCCGGTAGTGAATTTATCAATGGTTTTGCCATTGTACTTTCCAATAACAAACGCGGATACTTGAACCAATCAGGTAGGGTTCAAATTGAATTAATTTATGATGAAGCATTGCCCTTTTATAATCATCAGGCAGCCGTTAAACTAAACGGAGAATTCAGATTTATTAATGAAATGGGAGTGTTTGTTGATGAAACACGATATCAGGAAATTTTTATTAGTAGTAATGGTATGATTCGATTTAAACGTGCGAATTTATTTGGGTTTATGACTAGTGATAGACAAGAAGTAATTCGACCACAATTTATAGACGCTCTCGACTTCAGTGAAGATCTAGCTTCAATAAGAATTAATGGAAAATATGGATATATAGCCAAAGATGGACAAATTGCCATTGCGCCTAAATACGATTATGCATTATCATTCCATGAAGGCAAAGCCATCGTTACCAAAGGAAAAAGAAGATATGTAATCAATACATCGGGTAACATATTAAAGACCTTTGATGAGGATGAAGAACATGAAGAGGATGAAAAACGTGAACGCGAAGCTGAAAAGAAGAGGGCAATGAAATGATTAATCTAAGATGGCATAGCTAAAACTGATTTTATCTTGCTATTAGATTACTGTTCGCTCCACCGGAAAGTTTATCATTAGTTTTGCCGTTATATTTGCGCCATGATACCTAGGATTTTAGTACTTAGCTTGATGTGTTTAACGCTTCACTCTTTTGCCCGTAGAATGGCTCCTATTAAAAGAGATTTATTAGATGGAACCTATACTATTCTTAAGTTACGACAAGACGATAAACTCAAAACCATTACCGGAATTAAATCTAAAATATCGTGTAATTCGGAAGAAAAAAGTATTACCGCTCACTTCGGTTGCAACAAAATGAGTGGCGAATTGCAAACTTCCAATAATGCGATACTCCCTGTTCATTTAATGAGTACAGAGATGTTTTGTAACGATAAAATTAATCAGATTGAATCGAACTTTGGTTTGCAAATGGAAGCAGCAACTCGCTTCACAGTAAAGGGAACCATTATTACCATATATAAGAATGAGCTTCCGATTATTGTATTAAAGAAAGTTGTAACCAAAAAGAAATAGCTACGCTTGCTCTAACGTAAGTACGGTAAACCGACTGTCTTCTGGTTGAAGGTTTTGAAGAATACCTTCTATGAATTTCGTTCCATACAGTACATCCATGTCTACAAAACTGCAATAACGTTCTTGCAATTGTCCGTTTGGAAATAATTTGGATTTTAGTTCTTCCAATTGGCGTTGATAAGTAAAATCTTTTTGAATAAGGTGGGCAATAAACTTCTCTTCGATACGTTTGGTAATGCGCTTCGTTTTAGCCTCTTGTGCTTTCATGCTTTCCACCAAATTTGAAGAAATACTGCGTGCTTGTTGTTGAATTTCTTGAAAAGGCTTAAGTACAGTTTCCGTACTTTTTTTCAATTCGATATAATCTTCCGATTGCATCCATTTTGCTTTCAGAATTTCGCGTGTAGTTTGAAAAAGTTGTTTTGCCTTTAATTCAAGCTGGTTCATAGCAAGCATGTTATCCGTATTCAAAATTAGAAATGAATTACGTAGGTATAACAAAGGCATTTTTATTTTATGCTGTTCAAAAAGTGTTTTTAATTCAAGCCAATAAGCAAGTTCGCCACCGCCGCCAATCCAAGCAATATTCGGTAGTACTGTTTCTTGCAACAAAGGACGAAGAATAACATTGGGTGAGAATCGTTCTGGGTTGTTTTCTATGGTCGTAATAAGCTCATCCTTATTAAACACGAACTCTGTACCATGTATCTGAAATGTATTTCCTTTGGCTTCAATTCTTTCTCGATGACCTGCTGTTTTGTAAAATAAATTAATTGTTCGTGGTTGAGCCTGAACATGATAATGTTTAGAAAGTGCTTCGGTGGTTTTGGAAACAACTTCAAATGAAGTTTGTTTTAATACCTCTTCTTTTAGTACTGTAGTGAACTCCTTTTTTAATAAGGGTTTATTCGCATCGAAAACAAGTAATCCATAATGTCCGAATAAGTCATTCAGTAAAATGCGATAGGCATCACTCATGGTATGGTGGGCTTGATAGGCTTTTTGAATTAACGCATCAAAATGGGGGGAGGGTTTATTCTCTTTTTTAATTTCATTCCATAGTTCAAGTAATCCTTCACAATGCATTTCGCCGCAGGCCCCTTGCTGTAACGTATTCCATGAATACGATTTGTTACCGATTTGCAGACTTCCAATTTCCTCTAAATCATGATCTTCACTACCAATATAAAACACCGGAATAAAATGATGATGCGGGTACTTCGTTGAATAAACTTTTGCAAGTTCTATGGTTTGAAGTATCTTGTAAACTATGTACAAAGGCCCTAGAAAAATTACCGGTTGATGAGCGGTAGTTATCGTAAACGTATTTTCTGAGGTTAGATAAGAAAGGTTGCGTTCAACACTAGGGTGCAAAGCCAAATTCTTATAATCTTCGCGCAAACTATCAACAAGTAATTGTCGTTTTCTTGGTTCGAATGATTTATCTAAAATTGACGAATCATCCTTAAGCTGATATGGATTAAGATGATAGAAGCTTGCCACCTTTGAATCCGATGTAAGATAGTCGGATATAAGGTTTGAAAAATAACCGATATCATGTAGCTCGATAGTTTCTTTAATCATTCCCAGTAAGTTGTCCGTCAGCTAAGGTATACGTTCGATCGCAAAGAGAAGCTAACTCTTCGTTATGTGTTACTAAAATAAATGTTTGTTGAAGTTGTTCACGCAGGGCATTAATCATATTAAAAATAGCGTGTGAATTCTCACTATCTAAATTCCCGGTAGGTTCATCCGCTAAAACGATGGCGGGTTCATTAATTAATGCTCTGGCTATTGCAACGCGTTGTTGTTCGCCACCCGACAATTGACTCGGACGATGCGTTGCACGATCTTTTATTTGAAGTAATTCCAGAAGTTTTTCGGCTTTTATTTTTGATTCCAATTTAGAAGTCCCTTTAATCCAAGCCGGAATGCAAATGTTTTCTAATGCGGTAAACTCGGGTAGTAAATGATGAAATTGAAATACGAAGCCTAAGTTTTGATTTCGGAAACTGGCTAATTGTGATGCATTTAATTTGAATACATCGGTATTCTTAATGAGTACTTCTCCGGAATCGGGTTTATCCAATGTGCCCAAAATCTGCAAGAGCGTTGTTTTTCCGGCTCCCGACGCCCCAACAATAGAAACAATTTCTTGTTGGTTAACTACTAAGCTAACATCCTTTATTATCGTTAGGTTACCATGTCTTTTACAGATATTTTTTGTGGATAACATAGTGCAAACATAAAGATTTGGCGGTTATAATTTTCTGGCTACATTTGCGCAGATTAATAAACAAATTAAAAATATTTAAGATATGTTTTGGAGCTTAGAACTTGCATCCCATTTGGAAGAAGCACCTTGGCCAGCAACTAAAGATGAGCTGATTGATTATGCTATTCGTTCCGGTGCGCCCATTGAGGTTATTGAGAATATTCAAGAGTTGGATGATGAAGTAGAAATCTATGAAGGTATTGAAGATATTTGGCCTGATTATCCAACACAGGATGATTTCTTCTTTAATGAAGATGAATATTAAAAAGTATTTTAAAAATAAAAAATCCCCTGGTCAAGGGGATTTTTTTTATCGATCATATAAAGCGATTTAAAAATTTGCTTTTCGTTTTTCCATAAAGGCGCTTACACCTTCTTTCATTTCATCCGTACCAAAGCAATCACCAAATTCCTTAATTTCTGTTTCATAACCATTATCATATCCTGCACGGTTTATGCAAGTAATTACTTTAGCTATAGCCATCGGTGATTTTGTTTGAATGATATTCAATATTTCTTTCGTGCGATCTAATAAGCTATCTAAGGTGGTTACATGATTCACTAAACCCATAGCTAGCGCCTCGTTGGCATCGGCCATGTGACTTGTCATACATAGTTCCATCGCTTTTCCTTTACCTACTAAAGCTGTTAGGCGTTGAGTTCCACCATATCCGGGAATCAATCCTAAATTTACTTCGGGTTGTCCGAATTTTGCATTCTCGCTGGCAATTCGGAAATGACAACTCATCGCTAATTCACAACCACCGCCTAAGGCAAAACCATTTACGGCTGCAACAATAGGTTTCGATGAATTTTCAATTTTGTTGAAAACCATTTCCTGTCCTTTACGGGCTAATGCTGCGCCGCCTTCTTGATCTAAACTTAAAAATTCTGAAATGTCGGCGCCGGCAACAAAAGCTTTAGCACCTGAACCCGTTATGATGCACGTTTTAATTTCAGTGTTTGAATTTACTTCGTCGATGGCCTTGCTCAAATCTTCAATAACATCTTTGTTCAGCGCGTTCATTTTTTCAGGACGATTAATGGTAATCGTTGCGATACCATGCTCAATGGTAAATAGTAAGGTAGAGTACATGTTTATTTTATTTCGTTTGTTTTTATTTCTAATTTTTGTATGGTTAATTTTTGTTGCGCCGTTGATTAACCTCTTCTTTGATATACAATGCAATCTCTTCCGTAGAAGAACCCGGACTGAATAATTTGCCCACCCCTAATTCTTGCAATACTTTCATGTCGTCATCCGGAATAATACCACCACCGGTTAGCAAAATATGATCCAGTTTTTTTTCTTTTAATAAAGTTATTATCGCCGGGAAAACAGTATTGTGTGCACCTGATAAAATGCTAACACCGATGGCATCAACATCTTCCTGTAGAGCGGTAGCAACAACCATTTCCGGAGTTTGTCGTAATCCGGTATAAATAACCTCCATACCGGCATTTTTTAGTGAAGTAGCAATTACTTTGGCTCCTCGGTCGTGACCATCAAGTCCAACCTTAGCTACCAATACGCGAATAGGGTAATTGTTCATGTTTAAAAGTTGGGCAAAGTAAAGAAAAAAGATAATAACCATCACGACTTAATACAGATAAGATGGTTGCAACTTGAAAACTCCGGAATTAAATGAAAAAAACAGGAGGTTTAACTCCTGCTTTCGTCTGAATACTCGTTAATTTCACAGTTAATCACGTCTGCTTGATCTCCGTGAAAGAATATTCAGTATTAATTAAGTCGATTTTCTAGTCCCATCCATCCACCACCATTATACACTTCCGTAAACCCTTTGCTTTTCAGAATACTACGCGCGTTGGCGCTGCGCATGCCGGAGGCACAACAGGTAATAACCGGTTTTTCCTTTTTTATTTTAGAAAGATGCTGACCTAATTCTTGAAGCGGTATATTCAAGGAGCCTTTTATGTGCCCACCTTGATATTCGGCTTTCGTTCGAACGTCAATAATTTGAGCTCCTTGCTTTACTAAGGCTTTGAAATCAGTTGGAGGTTCAGAACTAAATAATTTCTTTAATATCGATAGCATATAGATAATGTTTGTTTTTAATTCAGGTTATTGGAGAGTACTTGTTCATGATTATTGAAAATTTCCGTGCCATTATAGATTATTTCCCAGGTAACCGGCATTATCTTTTTAAGCATATGGCTAACACCACAAATTTGTTCTTGTGAACGTGTTACAGCTTCCAGAGCAGCTTCTTGATATTCTGGTAACCCTTTTATACCATACACCACATGTGCAGCAATATATTCAATAGGTGCTTTCTTACTTATTTCGCCACTAACCTTTATAGATAAATCTTGAAGAGGTTTTCCTGCTTTGTTCATCAAGGCAATAACATCCATACCGGTACATCCCGATAAGGCTGTAAGCACAAATGGTTTAGGTATCGGACCTGAATCTTCGCCACCAACCCGTTCCGGAGTATCCATAATGATGGTATGGCCATTTACCAAAGCATTGAATTGCATTTTACCCATCCACTGGGTTTCTATTTCGTGTTGCATAATTAGTTCTGATTTTTCTTTTTGGTTGAAATATTAAAAGGCAAATAAAGCGGACAAAATCCGATGAAAGATGTTAGTGCGAAAACGACACCGAATAGCACAAGCAGTATTGCCAATGTTCCGGTTATAACTTTAAACACAGCTAATAAAATAAAAACTGCTGCCAAAATTAAACGTAATGTTTTGTCGGCTGAACCCATATTTTGTTTCATGGTATAGAAATTTTATGCAAAGATGAATTTGATTCAAACAATAAAAGGTGACTTTAGTTACAGAAGCTAGTGAAATTTATTACTTTTTCTAGCTTACCAACTATCCTATAAAACAAACCACTTTCTTCCTTAATCCTACCAGATACTAATTGATTTCAACTTGCTATGAATCTATAAAGAAAATTTGCTGCGTTAGAATTAATTTTGCTAAACAAATTAAAATAAATGATGAAGTATTTAACGCTATTCACTTTTTTATTGATTGGTTTGAGCTACCACACCAATGCACAATCCACCTTTTCAGCAACCAGTCATTCCGCAACAATTCAAGGTAATACCTATGAGTATGTAATTGGTGAAATGACATTGGTATCAACGGAAAGAACATCGAACCTGATTGTTACCCAAGGTTTTCTTCAACCGAACGATTCAAAACGACCGGTAAGTACCAATCTGTCGGATGCCAATGAGGTTATCAAGATTTACCCGAACCCAACCCAAGACATAGTGTATGTTGATCCTCAAACCGAATTTTCCGGTGTGTTGAAGTATCAACTTTTTGATGCCACCGGTAAAGTGCTTCTTAAAAATGAGCATGCGCAATCGGAGCGTTTTTCATTGGACTTGCGTTCCTATGCCTCGGGTAATTATTATCTGATGATTACATCAACGAGCAACAGTTCAGAACAATCGTATTCCTATAAAATTCAAAAGAAATAAATCATTAATAAATTCTCTACTATGAAATTAAATAAACTCATCCGCCTTTGTTTAGCCGGAACATTTTTGACCCTTAGCACCTTCGCTCAGGTTCCTCAAAAATTCAATTATCAAGGAGTTGCCCGTACCGAACAAGGCGACCCAATTAAGAATCAAAACTTGAAACTCAAAATTGCTGTGCTTCCAACCGATGATGCCACGGTTTCGGAGTATGAA
>JAEUVD010000011.1 GCA_016787065.1 Chitinophagaceae bacterium | reverse complement strand
GAAGTTATTACTGGAATTGAATCTATTCAGGCACTGAACTATTACGGCCAAATAATTCCAATTCAATGGCGTTATGCTAATGCTGCTAACAGTCAGATTTCAGTTGATACAAAAGGACTATCTGAAGGTAATTATATGATTCTGTTGAACCACATTGATGGTAAACAAGAAACTATAAGAATCTCTAAAAAGTAATTTTCACCTAAGAAATATTCAGGGCTATTTCCAGTGGAAATAGCCTTTTTTTTTACTCATTCCGCTATACTGGATTTTTTAAGATGGAAAATCCAATGGAGCAATCAAGGCAACGACGTGATTCACAATACCGATGTTTTAATTGTAAGGTGGCTTGAGAATGACCGGCATGTTCAGAAGGAAACTGTAACGATTTATATTCCTTGGTGTGTTTGTTGAACTCATAAGGTAATTCTTGTAAAAGCTGGAAGGCCTCATCGCAATATCGATCTTCTGCTTGCAGTTTGCCATACAAAAACTGAATTGGTATGATGGCATTTAAGAGAATTCCTTGAAAAAACGTTGGGCCTGTTTGTTTGATCTTTTCAACAGAAGATTCGTGTAAGGTATAATGGTTTTGCCAGAAACCGTTAAGTTCTATTTTGAAATAAGTTTCAAGAAGCTTAGGATTGTTTAACGTAATTAAGTCAAACAAATGGTCAACATGATTAAACAGAAATTTGGCAAACTGAGCAATGCGAATCGTTGGGAAAGATGAAGGTCGTAGTCGCAGAAATTTCCATCTACTTTTTTCCATACCTTGCAGGTGATACATGGTAGCTAGGTAGCTATATTCGGTTTGAAGTTGAATAGGATAGGAATGTTCAAAATAGTCTTGTAAAAAGCCGGCTTGTCCGAATAGCAAAGCCTCTAATTGGAATAAATTCTTTCGATGTTTAAGAATGAGTTTAAGTGGAATCGATTGAGCTAAGGCTTCAAATTCATGTTGATTGATAATTAAACCAAAGCACTTTGCAATTTGAATGTATAAGAGTTCTTGCCAATTACTATGATTCTGTACTAGTACTTGATGCATACTTTCAATTTTCATTTCAAAGCGTTCAACTAATAACCGTTCAAACCATGCTTTCAATTGTACTGAATTTACTTGCGGTAGGTAGGCATTACAAGGTAACACAGAACCCATCTTCATTAACTGTTCAAATCGTCCTAAAAGATCTAAACTTATTTTATTTCGAAGGGTAAGGGTAGGAAAGTACTTCTCCGAAAGAAGGTGATGTTGAACATCATCATCCAAAACAACATGCAAAATAATATTGCTATATTTTTTGTCGGTTTGATGTTCATGTAACATCCAATCAGAGCTCTTTAGATGGAGTTCGATATTCCCAACCCAATACGTAGAATCAATTTTTATTTTCGCTTCTAAAAAGTCGGGACCCGCATCGTTATTCGCTATTCCCGGTTGTAAAATAAGAACCGATTGATTTTCTGTGGTGAATAATTGGGTAGTGTCAAATAATTGATGTTTCCAAATGAATTGAAACAATTTTTCGCTCATCATAATACATGTTATAGTACGAGCGAAAGTAAATGAAATTTACACCGTAGAATAAAACGGAATATTTTATTCCGGTATTTCTGGAAAACTAAAGCAGACTAGAAAATTAATTTTTATTTTCCAAGGCTGCTTTTACAAAATACTTAAATAATGGATGTGGATTTTCAACCGTTGATTTTAACTCCGGATGAAATTGAGCTCCAATAAAAAATGGATGATGGGTAAGTTCAATAATTTCTACAAGTCCGGAATTTGGATTTTTACCGGAAAATTTCATACCTGCTTTTTCAAATTGTTCGATAAACGAATTATTAAATTCCCAACGATGACGATGGCGTTCAGAAATAAAATTCTTTTCATACACTTTAAACGCCAGAGTGTTATTTTCAATTTCACAATCATAAGCTCCTAAACGCATTGTACCTCCCATCTGAATAATATTCTTCTGGTTTTCCATGAGGTCGATAACAGGGTAAGGAGTATGAATATCCATTTCTGTTGAATTTGCCGCTTCAAGTTTTAGTACGTTACGTGCGAATTCAATAACACAGCATTGCATTCCTAAACAAATACCAAAAAATGGAATTTTATGTTCACGGGCGTATTTGATAGCTTCAATTTTTCCTTCAATACCACGATTACCAAAACCAGGTGCTACCAGAATACCGTCTAAACCACTTAAGCTCGATTTTACGTTTTCAGGGGTAAGGTACTCCGAATGCACATTATGTACTTTAACCTTACATTCATTCATAGCTCCTGCATGCACGAAGGCTTCAAGAATTGATTTATACGCATCTTGCAACTCAACATACTTACCAACCAGGCCTATATTTACTGTTTTGGTAGGGTTTTTTAATTTATTAAGGAATTCCTTCCATTGTTTTAAATCGGGTTCATGACGAAGGTTCATTTTCAATTTGTCTAAAACAATAACATCCAAGTTTTCCCGCATCATTAATAAAGGAACATCATAAATCGTATCCGCATCGGCTGCTTCAATAACAGCATCGGTAGTAACGTTACAGAATAACGCTATTTTTCGTTTGATATCACCATTAATAGGTTCTTCTGTTCTGCAAACAATAATATCCGGAGCCAATCCATTTTCATTCATAAGTTTTACCGAATGTTGAGTTGGTTTCGTTTTGAGTTCTTTGGCAGCTTTGAGGTAAGGAATTAATGTTAAATGCACAACTACACAGTTTTCTCGTCCCATTTCCCATTGCATCTGACGAATCGATTCGATGTACGGTAAACTCTCAATATCACCAACAGTACCTCCAATTTCGGTAATAATAATATCAAACTTATTGTCTTGTCCAAGTAACGTAATTCTCCGTTTTATTTCATCGGTGATGTGCGGAATTACCTGAACGGTTTTACCTAAATAAGCGCCTTCACGTTCCTTGTTTATTACCGTTTGATAAATTCTTCCGGTGGTAACATTATTGGCTTGTGAAGTAGGAATTCCAAGGAAACGCTCATAATGACCTAAATCTAAATCGGTTTCAGCACCATCATTGGTTACGTAGCATTCACCGTGTTCATACGGGTTTAATGTACCGGGGTCAACATTAATGTAGGGGTCTAATTTTTGAATCGTTACCGTAAACCCTCTAGCTTGTAAAAGTTTAGCGAGCGAGGCAGCAATAATGCCTTTTCCTAATGAAGAAGTAACACCACCGGTTACAAAAATATACTTTGCCATATCGTTTCTTATATGACCTATCTTGAAGTAGAATAAAAAAACTGGAATTTCCCTTAAGAGGTCGGCCAAAGGTAAGCGGTTTATTTATTTTTTTTGGAAGTTTTTCTGATTTCCTTTGAATGAAGTAACAAATGCCACTTTCACCGATAATAGATTTTGAAACACACGTTAAACCCTCTATAAAAGTTATGTGTATAAAATATACGCTACAAGCTTTTTAAATGTTTATTTGTTTTATTCAACTACTTTTAAAATATTTGTGGTTTATTATTTAATTCAAGCATAACAACAACATATCTTAGTCATATTTAATTCCAAGTATGAAATTAAAAGCCCCTGTAAGTGTAAAATGGATAGCCGAATTTATTGGCGCTAAACTGGTTGGCGATGATTCGGTTCAGGCGGATGGTATCAATGAAGTTCATAAAATTACGCCTGGGGATATTTCGTTTGTTGATATTGAAAAGTATTACACACGTACGCTAGAAAGCGACGCGGTAGTTATTTTAATAAATAAAGAGGTGAATTGCCCTGCGGGTAAAGCATTACTTATTACTAAAGATCCAGCCGGCGATTATGTTAAGCTGGTAAAGCACTTTAAACCTTTTGAGCCTTCTAATCAAATGATTAGTGAAACAGCGCAAATAGGTGAGGGAACTATTATTCAGCCGGGTGTTTTTATAGGACATAATGTGAAAATTGGAAAAGATTGTGTGATTCATTCAGGTGTTGTAATTTATAGTGATACAACCATTGGGGATCGTGTTAATATTCAGGGTAACTCTGTAATTGGAGGCGATGCCTTTTATTTCAACAGAAGAAATAAAGAAGACCTGTTATATTTAAAACTGGAAAGTTGCGGTAGAACGTTTATTGAAGATGACGTTGAAATAGGTGCATGTTGCACCATTGATCGCGGTGTTAGTGGTGATACCATTATCGGACGAGGTACAAAATTTGATAATTTCATTCATATCGGTCATGGAACCGTGATTGGTAAAAATTGTTTATTCGCAGCCCAAGTAGGTGTTGCCGGGAAAGTAAACATCGGTGATAATGTGCTACTTTATGGTCAAGTTGGTGTTAGTAAGGATCTAGTTATTGAAAGCAATACCGTTGTGCTTGCTAAAAGTGGTGTGGGTAAATCGTTACCCGGCGGAAAAGTGTGGTTTGGAATACCTGTTCAAGATGCCAAAGAAAAAATGGAGGAGTTAGTTTGGGTGAAACGAATTCCTGAATTATGGGATAAAATGAAAGGCGATTTCTAAGCTTACACTAATCGTTTACCCTTATTTATAACCACTTTCAGCCTTTTTTTAAGAATATTTTGCTTTTACAGAGTTTTATTTATCTTTACCGTCATGAAGAAAATTCTCGTGTTGTGCCTTGCGGTACTAACGATTGGAATAGCTAAGGCGCAGGACAGAACCTATGGTCCGTTTTATGGTATTCATGTATTCGGTTATAAATCAAACCTCTTTAATTCGGATGATTTTCGTGCTGATAGTTTTCAAAAATATCAGTTTACCCCTGGCTTTGGGGCTACCTTAGAATTTGGCCGACTTTATCAAAGTGGATTCTCAGTAGCCGGTGGTTTATCGTTTGGTACGAGTAATCAAAAGTACGTAGGTAATGATATTTCATACACTTACAACATGACGGCTACTACGTCAACAAGTTTTTTGAAAATTCCAATTATCTTCGGATTACAAGCACACAAAGACAAGCGACTGAAGTATTTTTATACTCTTGGCTTTTACTACTCGTACAACACGGGCTATAAAGATGTTCGTAAAAAAGATTACAAAGATGATTTAACGAAAGCACCTACGGAAACTACAACGATTACCAAAGACACGTACACGATAACTTACGATACAACCAAATTACAAACTGTTTTGAGTATGGATAAAAGTCCGATTGTTCGTAATGGTTTTGGAGCACTAGCCGGATTTGGAATTAACTATCGTATCAAAGATAAAATGCAATTTATTGCACAGTTGAAAGGTGAATTTACCATTACAAATATTGAAAGTATTGAGAAAACTCGTTTCCGTTATGTAGATGGAACAAATAATACGGTTGGTTTTCCATACAGTGGTTATGTGTACGACAACTACACGAAATACATGAATGATCCGAAAAGCAATTGGAATCGTTCAGGAACTCATCCTTTTAATTTAGGTATTCAAATCGGTATTCGCTATTATCTCTACGACTTTAACGAAGAGCGTTAATTAGAGTGGTATTCAGTTTATTTCTGAAATTGTAAATTCACTCCAACTTTTTTAACTATTCATAGATAGCTACTTCGTTCATACCGGAATTAGTGCGTATCCCACGGTACATTCCTTCGGAATTAAAACACAACGAATAGTTGCCAAGCGTATCCACTGCAATTAATCCTCCTTCACCGCCCATCTTCACTAATTTATCTTTCACCACAACATGACAAGCATCTTGTAAGGAAAGTCCTTTGTACTCCATCAAACAGCTAACATCATAGGCAACCACAGCACGCAGAAAAAATTCACCATGACCGGTGCAACTAATCGCACAGGTTTTATTATTAGCGTAAGTACCAATACCTAAAACCGGACTGTCACCAATGCGACCGAAGCGCTTATTCGTCATACCACCGGTTGACGTTGCTGCAGCAAGATTGCCATTTGCATCCAGAGCAACAGCACCCACGGTTCCGAATTTGCGATCATCCTTTTCTTTAGAATGAAGCTTATCTTCCTTATGATCTAATTGATAAAATGCACTATCCTTAATTTCTTGCCATTGATCGTAACGATATTGATTGAAAAAATACGCGTCGGGTTGAAGTTCATAGCCACAACGCAACGCAAATTCCTTTGCTCCTTCTCCGGCTAACATAACATGATTCGATTGTAACATAATATCACGACACAATTGAATGGGGTTTTTGATATTCGTTACACCGGCTACAGCGCCACCAGATAAATCAATGCCATTCATTAACGAAGCATCCATTTCATGTTTTCCTTGATTCGTAAATACCGAACCCTTGCCGGCATTAAATAATTCGCAATCTTCCAAACTAGCTACTGCAGCTATAACAGCATCTAAAGCACTTCCTTTGTTTTCTAAAATGTTATAGCCCGTATTTAAGGCTTCTTGTAAACCTTGTTTATAACTAAGCTCTAATTCGGGCGTTAACATGCTCGGTAAAATGGTTCCGGCTCCACCATGAATCGCTAATGAAATTTTCGACATAAGGCAAATATAATTTGAGATGAACAGTTGTTAGCGGATTGTTTAAAATAAAAAAAGACCGTGTTTTATAACGGTCTCGAAGTTTCATTAATAAATGAATATTACATTTTGTAAATTTTTTCTAGTTCATCCATAAAGCTTTTACCAATAGTTATTTCAATAGGCGCTGAACCTTCAGTTGAAATGTAAAGCATTTTATTTTTGATAGATTTAATTAAAGAAATAGATACTATATAAGAACGATGAACGCGTGCAAATTGATTGGCTGGTAAGCGGTCGAGAATATTCTTCATCGTCATGCGAGTAACAATCGGTTTATGATTATGCAGATGAATTTTGATATAATCATTTAAACCTTCAATATAAATAATATCCGCATAATTGATTTTCACAAGCTGATAATCTGCCCGAAGAAACATGTGATTCTGTTGCGAATTCTGACTTTGATTTATATACTGATAATAATCGCGTGCCTTATGAACCGCTTGCGTAAATCGTTCAATAGAAAAAGGTTTAAGTAGAAAATCGATCGCGTTAAGTTCAAAACCTGTAACGGCGTATTCACTGAATGCTGTGGTAAAAATAACCATTACATTTTTGTCTAAACTTTTATAGAATTCGATACCCGTCATGGTTGGCATTTGAATATCCAGAAAAATTAAATCAACCGGAAATTTATGAAGGTATTTTAACGCCTCATTCGGTTTAGTAAATACTTTTTCCAGTTCAACACTGTCAAGTTGAGAGCAGTAATTTTCTATTACCTGGAGGGCAATAGGTTCGTCGTCGAGTGCAATTGCTTTAATCATGATAACGTAATTTTAAGGGTTACAAGATAACATGCATTTACTTCCTCTATTTTTAGTAAATGCTTGTTTGGATATAATACACGAAGTTGGTTTCTGGCGTTTTGTACACCAACACCACCTTTATAAAATAATTCTCGTTTATGTTCTACCAGGGCATTGGTAACCTTTAAAAGAAGGTCATTATCCTGAATAGAAATATAAATATCAATTTGTGAATTTTCTTCCGGATTCACGCCATGCTTGAAAGCATTTTCAATAAAGGGTATAAGAAGAATGGGTGAAATTTGTTTTCCTTCTGTATCACCTTCACACGTATAGTTAACATCAACGGTGTCGCCCAAACGAATTTTTTGGAGGTCGATATAACTTCGAATGTAGTTCAACTCATTATCTAAGGGTACAAAGTCTTCTTTACTTTCGGTAATTACATAGCGCATTAAACTCGATAAACCTAGAATAGCTTTTGGTGTATTGGCTGATCGAATAAGGGCTAGAGAATAAATACTGTTCAGTGTATTAAAAAGAAAATGAGGATTCAATTGTGCTTTCAGGTAAGATAGTTCAGCACGTTCTTTATCTTCTATTAATTTCTTCCATTCTTTATTAATTACAAAAGCTAAGGAAGAAAACATAATTCCTATATAAGGGAAGAGGAGCGATTTGAATGTTTTAGTTATATAAATAACGAATAGACCGTCTTCTGATTCTTTATAATGAAAAGGTTTAGGATAGGGGAACCCAAAAATAAAATGAAAGAGAATAGTAGGTAAGAAAAGAATGGCTAAGAAAATTAAACAGATTACAAAAGTATAATCAAGGTAACGTTGCGTTACAAAGTATTCCGGAACCAATCGAAAGTAATGCAAATAAAAAAAACCTACCAGTAACGAATAAGTAAACAGATCTTTAAAAATTACATGAAGTGGAATTACGATGCCTTTTGTAAATAAATGCGGTGTAAAAATTACGGATAACGCAAGAAACAGAGTTATCACTAAAATATGTGTTAAAGGTTTCCTGTTCATGGGTGTTTTTTCATCCTAAAGATAAACGCACAACATACGGAATTTATTTTGTATGAGGTTAGAGATTATTTATTGTCGGTAAATTAAGTAGAGATTAGAATTCGATACGGTGAATGGATTTTTTAGTGCGATGAATAATGACGATGAAAGCAAGGTTCAAATTCCTTTTATATGCTTTCAAATGCGTGAAAAAAAATTACAAGCAAAAATTGAAAATAAATTCTATCTTGTCGGCTAAAATTTAAGTACATGAGTTTATTCGTTAGAAAACCATTGCAACAATTAATGGAAGAAGCCGCTGAAGGAGAAAAAGGTTTGAAAAAAACCCTCGGAGCTGGTTCCTTGATTGCATTAGGAATTGGTGCAATTATTGGAGCCGGATTATTTTCAATTACAGGTGGTGCCGCCGCCGCTAATGCTGGCCCGGCAATTACACTTTCGTTTGTTGTTGCAGGTTTAGGCTGTGCTTTTGCCGGATTATGTTATGCTGAATTTGCCAGTATGATACCTATAGCCGGAAGTGCTTACACCTATAGTTATGCTACCATGGGTGAATTTATGGCATGGATTATTGGTTGGGATTTGGTTCTTGAATATGCAGTAGGTGCGGCAACAGTAAGTATAAGTTGGAGCCGTTATTTTAAAAAGTTTCTTGAAGGTTTTGATATTCACCTCTCTGAAAATTTTATGGCTGGCCCGTGGGATGGCGGTATTATCAATCTACCTGCTGTTGTTATTGTAATACTTATGAGTTTGTTGTTAGTGCGAGGCACTCAGGAAAGCGCACGCTTCAACGCAATTATTGTAACCTTAAAGGTAGCCGTTGTTTTAATTTTTATTATACTCGGATGGGGATATATCAACAACTCAAATTACACACCATACATTCCTGAAAATACCGGAACCTTTGGTGAATATGGTTTTAGTGGTATTATTCGTGCCGCTGCAATTGTGTTCTTTGCCTATATTGGTTTCGACGCGGTTAGCACCGCTGCTCAAGAAACAAAAAATCCTAAACGCAATATGCCCATTGGTATTTTAGGATCTTTAGCTATTTGTACGGTGCTTTATATTTTGTTTGCTCATGTAATGACCGGCGTAGCCAATTACACTGCGTTTAAAGGTAAAGATGGTATTGCGCCTGTTGCTGTGGCTATCGACCATATGGGTAAAGCGGGAGCAGATGGTATTATTATACCGGACTATCCTTGGTTGAATCGGGCTATTATTGTAGCAATTTTGGCGGGATATTCCTCTGTAATAATGGTGTTACTCATGGGGCAGTCTCGCGTATTTTTTAGTATGAGTAAGGATGGTTTAATTCCTAAGGTATTTAGTGATGTGCATCCGAAATTCAGAACACCAGCGAAAAGCAATTTGTTGTTTTTAGTTTTTGTAAGCTTATTCGCAGCGTTTGTTCCTGGAAGAGTGGTTGGTGAAATGACAAGTATCGGAACTTTATTTGCTTTCATTTTGGTATGTATTGGAGTTATTGTGATGCGCAAACAAATGCCTGATGCGCCACGTGCTTTCCGAACACCTTTGGTTCCTTTGGTTCCTATATTAGGAGTAGCTACTTGTTTATTTATGATGGTTTTCCTTCCTGGTGATACTTGGTTACGATTAATCATCTGGATGGCTATCGGAATCGTTATTTATTTCTTGTACTCCAAAAAACATAGCAAGCTTCAAAATAAAAATTAGGGTTTTCCTTAATTTTACCACTTGTGAATTTCAAAAGGTACACATACGGGTTGTTACTATCGGGCGTTATCATGTTGCATGCATGTGGCGACGATAAAAAATCCAGTTCAAATCAACCTATTATTTTGGGCGATAGTTCCTCTGTTGTTACCGAAACGGATTCGCAATTTTTGTATAATCAAACAGAAGATATCGCTCCTAATAACCATAAATCGAGTTCGAAGAAAATTGCTCAGATGATGGTTCAGGTAGATAGCTTGAACGCTACTAAAAAACTTGAAGAAACACCGGTTAGTCAAACACCTTTACTAGGATTAACCGTTAGCTTTGAGGATTTCGATGTCATTTTTAATAATTTATCGGCACATCCTTCGAAACGCGATCCGGATGCCCGTAAATCGAATAATGTATCTTATATCTATGATGGCGGTGATTTTCAAGAAATGAAAATTCAAGTAAAGAATCTACACGAGGTTAGTGTGGAAGAAAAACTTGTAACTAAATTAACTGCTGTTACGCAAAATGAACGTTTCGTGCTGCAATCATTAGGAACGTATAGTTCTTCCTGGTATACCTTACCGGGAAAAGAAAATTTATTTATTTCAACCGGTAAAAACTCGATTCAATTCAACGACGTCAATCAAGCAAAATTAAAAACTGCTTTCACCAACGCATTACAAGCAAAAAAGAAGAATAGCAATTTCACTAAAAAAGCACTAGAAGAAGTGAAGAATGCGCGAGCTGCCATCGATGCGCCATTCAAAATTGAACTGTATTCGGTTCAATTCATCGTTAAAGGAACGGTGAATGGAACGAAAATTAAAAAACTGATTCGCTTTGATATTCCTCTTTAAATTGTAAATTATAAAACCATATGAAGTCTATTTATTTTATGCTAGTGATAGCCCTGATGGCATCCTGCAATTCAAACAACAGTTCATCTTCTAAATTGGCAGATATTGTATCAAGCCACATGGATACCACCGTAGCTCCGGGAGATGATTTTTTTAATTATGCTAACGGTCAGTGGATAAAGGATAATCCTATACCTGCAAGTGAAAGCGGGTGGGGAATATTTAATTTGGTAGAAGATGAGAATCTAAATCGTATTAAAAGAATTAGTGAAGAAGCCACATCAACAGAAGCAAAAACTGGATCTGCTACACAACAAATCGGTGATTTCTTTTCAGCCGGTATGGATTCGGCGAATATCGAAAAGAATGATTTTCATCCCTTAGATCCAATCTTGAATCAAATTAAATCGATTCAGTCGCTACCCGAATTGTTTACCTGTATGAACAATTTACAAAAACATGGAGTTGATGCCATGTACTCGATGGGTGTGTATCAGGATATGAAGAACAGCGATAAGAACTTCTTGTATATTAGTCAGGGAGGTTTAGGATTACCCGATCGTGATTATTATTTCAATACCGATAGCAGAACCACATCCATTCGCAATGAATATCCAACGCATATCGCCATTATGTTGAATATGTTGTTGAATGATGAAACCAAGGCAAAGGTTGCTGCTTTGCAAGTGTTCAATCTTGAAAAGCAGATGGCGGAAAGTCATAAGAAATTGGAAGACTTAAGAGATCCGTACGCCAATTATAATAAGATGGCTGTTGCAGATTTGAATAAACTTATTTCCGGAATGGATTGGAGTAAGGAATTTCAAGCATTAGGTATCAAAACAGATTCTGTAATAGTTGGTCAACCGGAATATCTTAAAAAATTGAATTCGTTGTTCACAACAGCTAACATAGAAGCCTGGAAGAATTATTTAACCTATCAAACACTTACCGAATACGCACCTTTTTTAAGCACGCGTTTTGAGATAGCAAATTTTGAATTTTATGGGAAATTACTCAGCGGTTCGAAAGAACAACGCCCTCGATGGAAACGTGTGTTGAATGCGCAAGAGAATGCATTAGGCGATGCCTTAGGACAACTATATGTGAAAGAGTATTTTCCGGAGAAAACAAAAAAACGATATGAAGATTTAGTAGAACAAATTGTAATTTCCTATCGTGAACATATTCAGAAATTACCATGGATGAGTGATAGTACCAAACAAAAAGCAATCAGTAAGCTCAATAGTATCAAGCGTAAAATTGGATATCCTAATAAATGGCGCGATTATTCATCGATGAAAATTACACAAGATTCATACTGTCGTAATGTGATAGAAGGAAATTTATGGCAATTCAATTATGGTATCAACAAACTTGGTAAACCGGTTGATCGTAATGAATGGTCGATGACTCCCCAAACCTACAATGCGTATTACAATCCATCGAATAATGAAATTGTGCTTCCGGCAGCTATTTTTACTGCACCAGGCTATAAAGATGAAGATTTAGATGACGCTGTTGTTTATGGTTATGTTGGTGCATCAACTATTGGACATGAATTAACGCACGGTTTTGATGATGAAGGCCGACAGTTTGATCAGAACGGGAATCTTAAAAATTGGTGGAGTAAAGAAGATGAAGCCAATTTCAAAAAACGAGCACAAATGTTAGTTGATCAATTCAATGCGTATGTAGTTTTAGATAGCTTACATGCTAATGGTGAAGCCAGTTTAGGTGAAAATATTGCCGATTTAGGTGGTGTGATTATAGGTTTGGATGCCTTTAAGAAAACCAAGCAATTTCAAGAAAATAAAAAACTCGCCGGACTCACTCCGTTGCAACGCTATTTTATGGGTTATGCTTATGGATGGATGCAAACAAGAACGGATGCTAAAACAGCATCGCTTTTATTGAGCGATGTACATGCGCCTATATTTTTACGTGTATTAGGACCCATGAGTAATTGTGATGAATGGTATACGGCCTTTAATGTTACAGAAAAAAATAAAATGTATCGTAAACCTGAAGATCGTGTTCGTATCTGGTAAGTTGTTTTCGTGAAAAATGAACAATAAAAAGAGAACTCCACCAATCGGTGGAGTTCCTTTTTATAAGATACTGTTTTAGTTCATTTTGGTGAACGATTGAACGGATTGCTTTCCTTGATTAATAACCTGAACATAATAACTTCCTTCAGGTAACGATTGAGTATCTAATCGAATGGATGAACTAGTGGAAATATAACGTTTAATAACCTGACCGCTTAAATTCAAAATAGAAATTTCAATATCTCCAGTTGAGCCTTCCAAACTTACTTGTAACCAATCTTGGGTTGGGTTAGGGTAGATAGTTAGCCCTTGAATGATAGCTTCATTTGGTATTGAAGTGGGAGCATACGTTTGGTAGTAATACATCGTTTTATAGCTTGGTGTGTAAACCGTACTATAATAAAAATACTCTTCACTCAAAACTTGGTCATTGCTGTTGTATGTGTACTCTGATTTACTATTGTTTTCAAACATCATGCTCGATAGATTATATACAAAGTTCTCCACTTTACTTGGATAGCTTGTACTTGTGGTATAACTTAAGGTATCTTTTGAATCGTACTCCCAATTTGAACCAACAAAGTTTGAATAGTAAACAGCTGAAATATGATTTCCGGTATTATAAAAATATTCCGTTTTATCAGTGTAACTCCAAACACTACCTGTCCAATCAGAATAAATAAAAGATTCAATTAAATTTTGACTATTGTAAGCAATATCCAGCTTGAACGAAAATTCATCTTGATCATCAAATTCAATAACTTTAATAAGTCGACCTTCTACATTATAGTACAGAGAATCGGTACTTACAAAAACACCATTTTCCTTATTTTTTATGACCCATACTTTGTTTTGCGCATTTAAAGTAAAGTCGCTTTGGTATGCGTTTAACGTACCCATGTTAAAGGTATCAATCGATTGAATTTTTTGTCCTGCTGTATTATATCCAAAGAATGTGGAACTATAACTCGAAAAAGGAATGTTACGACTAACGGAATGTTGCAATTTATGTCCGGTAGTGAATGTGTTCATCATACTATCGGATAGGGTAGGTGTTGATGTCATTACCCAGGTTAAACTCTTATCGTAATAATTCATTAAGTTGTCATAGAGAAAACTATTAATATCAATCATGTCAAACATTTCCGGTGTTGGGTCATAACCATATGTTGAGTTATATAGATACTGTGTGCTATCTTGCGGAACATAACTGGAACCCTGATATAGTTGTCTAGCACTACCAATTAAGCGAGAACCGGAACGGAATTTTGATTGAACTTGATGTTCTTCTTTGCTTAATGCAAGAATTTGTAAAGCCCGTTGTTTTTTATCGTTCTTTGTTAATGTAGTTTTTACTCCTGCCGAAATGGTGTTGCTTAAAAAGCATGCCAAGGCAATACTTAAAATTGATTTTAAATGATTCATTGTATTGTGATTTAAATTTTTACAAACTAACATTTCCCTTGTTAAGTTTGTTAGGGGGTATTTATTCTTCTGTTTCTATCTCTTCTCCATTAACCATTTGTCCGTTAATAATATTATAGATTTGTTGAGGCTGACGATATATATTTTTATTAAAACGATTACCCAAAACAATGATGGTGAAATTATCGTCAATAAAACGATAGAAGCTCGTGTTGTTACCATGCCACCAACCGTTATGATAAATAATTTTGGTACCGTTCGGATAATCAAGCATGCGCCATCCTAAACCGTAATTTTTTACACCTTCTTTTTCAAAACTATAACCTCGATAGGCTTCACTTAAGGTGGATGATTTTATAAGCTTACCACTATATAACGCTTGATCCCAACGATACAAATCTTCAACGGTTGAGTAAACACCTTTATCGCCCCAAACACCATCAAAATGCATATTCGGTTCTAGCTTCCAGCGATAGTTGTACGAGTTCGCAGTATGTTCATTTTTAATATCGTTAGGGTCAACTACAAAGGTATTCGTCATGCCCAAAGGTGTGAATAGAAAACGTTTCATAAAATAATCGAATTTCATTCCGGTTACTTTTTCAATGACGCTGGCCAATACAACATAGTTAGTGTTACAATAAGTAAATTTAGTATCTGAGGTAAAATTTAATTTGGGTCGTTTAACTGCTAACCATGAAAGTACATCATCATTACACAAATACGGTTTGTCGGCTGCTTTAGTCATTAACTTTAAATAATCCGGTAAACCACTTCGATGATTTAATAACATTCGAAGCGTGATTTCAGGATAGGGGAAATAGCTGATGTACTTATTCACCGGATCATCAATTCCAAGTAATCCTTTATCTTTTAGAATTAAAATGGCACCGGCGGTAAAAGGTTTGGAGGTAGAAGCCAATTGACTTTGTGTTTGCTCATCCCAAAGAATATTATTTTCTCGATCAGCTATTCCAAAATAACGCTTGTATAAAATTTTACCTTTATAACCAACTAACACACTGCCATTAAAACCCAAGGAAATTTGGCGTTGGTAAAAGGTGTCTAACTGATAAATCATTTCTTTAAACTTTGGATCCGTGGTATCATTATAACTGATGTTTACTTTTCCAAATTTGGGAAAACTCTCCATGGCCAGTTTTGGCTTAGGTTCTCCGTTCGATACGCAGGAACTTAATATATAAAGAAACCCTGCAAGAAAGAGGGTACGGGATGTCTGTAGAGGCATATCGCCAAAAATAGAACATCCGTGAAAAATTCATTCTCAAAAGATTTACAGGAATGTTAAAAAACTGGAAACATAATCCTCCTTCTTTTCTACTCGAATAAAACGAAAGAATAATTCAATAGACCATAGTGCTATTCAATCATATCAAAAGGCAAACGTGTAAAACGTCTAGTCTTCTTTCTTGAAACTATTCCACATATCACGTACAGAAGGCATTTTTTCAATTGTATAGCCTTCGGTACTAAAAGCAGATTCATTGATAGAACCTGTTTTAATATTTTTCATAGTAAGAATACTTTCTCCAATTCTTGGGTCATCGGAAATGGTGTGAATTTGAATCGCAATTCCTTTCAAGCCCGATTTATAATATTCCATTTGAGCATAAGGCTGTGTAGAGTAAACACTAGCCAGTGCGCGGTTATAATGATTGTAATCAAACTTAACGTCATTGGTTATCCAGATATCCGAAATGTACTTCTGATTTCGGTATTCATACTTTCGGCATTTATATCCTTCAATCGTTTTATATTCATCTGTTGCTTTTAGTTCAGCATCTCCATTTTTCAGCATCTCATTTTCCTTATTGACTGCTGCACGTGCCCCCCAATCAATCATTTTTAACTCCATTTCCATTCCTGTTTTCTTCCCTTTTTTATCGGTCATGAGCATGATTGATTTGCCCTCTTTGAAATTCATAATGGTTCGGGTTTCTTGATTGCGATCGTTATCCATATGCATGTTCGTAGCACATTGATACCCTTTGTAACTATAATCAATACTTCCGTTATGTTTTGGTTTTTTAGGATATTCCATATCCATCGTATAACTCATCGTTGGAAAGGGTTCAATCTTATCACGCATTTTTTTATCGCTGGCATCCCATGCATCTAAACGCTCATCAACTGCCTTTTCACCTTTATTTTTTTCGTCTTGATGTTTTTCTTCCTGATTTTTTTCGATCGCCTTACGCACATAACCTCGTTGCGAAAACCCATTTATGCTAACCGAAAAAATGAATGCAAATACAATTAAAACTTGTTTCATAGCCTTAAAATTTTCACGAAGTTGCAAAATTTTACTAGAACATCAAATGCAGTTTAGATTTTGGTAGACCTTATTACGAATTTGGTAGATTATGATTGATAAACGGAGTGCTATTAACGGTCTATTGGCGCGGCCATGGCAAGATCATAACACTGACGACTTTGAGGCGTAAGCGTATCGAGGTCTGCATCTACGCTAGGTAATATGTCGAGTAACGCATTAATTCGCCCTTCCAAGGTGAGAAATTTATTAATAACTACCATTTTTTTCTCTTGAAGAACACAATAGCCACTGTTGAAATTACCTTTTTCAAAACGTATAGTGTAATTCAATTCATCGAACAGGTCTTCTAATTTCTTTAAGGTATGGGCGTTATACTTTAAACTCATATATTTGTTGGCGTTACGATTTATTCCGCTACATGGCTAAAGTAGAACTTTTTATTATCACGGTTTTTTTTATCGGGTTGAATTTATGCACAGTATATGGAAAAGCTCAGGATTATGATGAACAAACCTTTATTGGAGGCGTTTCGTTAGGAGCGAATTTTGCTCAGGTTGATGGTGATAATTTCGCCGGCTATCATAAACCAGGTTTGAACGGAGGGTTAATTGTATTCTCGAAATTATCTACAAAAACGGCGCTGGGGTTGGAATTAACGTATTCTCAAAAAGGAAGCAGAGCCGGAGCCTCACAATTGCCTCGAAAGGCTAACGATCAGAATACCATTCTCACCGATTATCGTATTCAACTGAATTACCTTGAAGTACCCTTGTATCTTTCATATTTTGATAAACGGAGAAATAATATTGGTGCAGGACTTGCTTACGGACAACTCGTTCGGAGTAAAGAAACCTATCGCAATGAAAGTGGTACCGTGTATGAAAATGATGCCAAGCTATTTCCGTTTCGTAAGTTTGATTTAAGCTATGTTATTAACGGTAGTTTGCAAGTTTATAAGAACCTGTTTATTAATATGCGCTTCTCTTATTCCTTGGTGAAAATCAGAAGTTCATATAACTATATCACGGGAAGGCCCGAACAATTTAACAATGTGTACACCTTAAGGTTGCAATATTTATTTTGATAATGTTTTATCGGAATTACGCGTATTTCCTGTGAGGATAGAATTGATTTCTTTTGTTTGAATCACTTCTCGTTTTGGTTGAAACGAGGTTGCCGATGGAAGAACATTCTTTTGTCGTATTATGAGGTGGTTACGGATAGAAGTATAGAAGATGGAGAAACGAATTTCTTACTATACTAAATCGAACATAATCTTATGGCTATTAAAACACTTTATAATAGAAGTTTTTTGGTATCGAATATTCAACTCAAAAAAAATCCTACTTTCGTTGCATGAGTTATTCTTATTCTGTTGAAGAGCGCTTTCTGCGCTACGTTCAAGTTGATACCCAAAGCGATCCTGAATCTGCTTCCTTCCCAAGTTCTTCGAAACAAAAAGATTTAGCAAAAATATTATTTGAAGAGCTTCAACATATAGGTTTGGCTGATGTGGAAATGGATGAATGGGGTTATGTTTATGCCTCTATACCTTCGAACACCGATAAGGAAGTTCCGGTGATTTGTTTCTGCTCCCATATGGATACGGCTCCCGATTGTAGCGGAACCAATGTAAAACCCGTGGTGCATCGGAATTATCAAGGAGGAGATATTCTTTTCGCAGATGATGCTTCATTAAAATTAAACACCGAAAATAATCCATACTTACAACAACGTATTGGCGATGATATTATTACCGCTTCCGGTTTAACGTTATTAGGTGCTGATGATAAAGCCGGCGTGGCGATCATCATGGATTTGGCTCAATATCTAACCCAGCATCCTGAAATCAAACATGGTAAAATTCGTATTCTTTTCACTCCAGACGAAGAAGTAGGGCGAGGTGTAGAACATGTGGATATGAAGAAACTCGCTGCCGATTTTGGTTACACCCTAGATAGTGGTGAGCGAGGTTGGCTTGAAGGTGAATCGTTTAGTGCCGATGGCGCCGTTGCTACCATTCACGGTATCAGTGCGCATCCCGGTTATGCTAAAGGTAAACTCGTAAATGCGATTAAAATTGCATCCGAATTTCTGGCTGCTTTACCTAAGGATACCTGGAGTCCGGAAACAACCGAAGGCCGCGAGGGGTATGTGCATCCAATGTCTATCGAAGGAAACATTGAAAAGGCTGTAGTAAAATTTATTGTTCGCGACTTCGAAACCGCTAAATTAAAAGAACATGAAGACCGCTTGGAAGCTATCTTAAAAAAGGTGGTTTCAAATCATGCGGGTGCTGCTTATGAATTTAAACCCTTCGAGCAATATCGAAATATGATGGATATACTGAAAGACCTTCCACATGTTATGGATTATGCTGAAGAAGCTATGAAAAGAGTTGGAGTTGAACCAAAGCGAGAAATTATTCGTGGTGGTACGGATGGTTCGCGTTTATCCTTTATGGGCTTACCTTGTCCGAACCTCTTCACCGGCGAAATGGCTATTCATTCTAAACTAGAATATGTAAGTGTTCAAGATATGCAAAAAGCCGTAGATATGCTGGTTGCACTGAGTCAAATTTGGGAGGAGAAAAGTTAATTCCAAAATAATACGTCAAACGTTTTCTGTAAATTGATTCTTCATGAAAATTCACGAAATTCTTCGAGAAATAAACGAGTTAGCACCTTTCAGTTATCAGGAAAGTTATGATAACAGCGGACTTTTAGTTGGTAATCCGGAAACAGAGGTCAATGGTGCCTTGCTTTGTTTAGATGTAACCGAAGCCGTGGTGGAAGAAGCAAAAGAAGCAGGTTTGGGGTTAATCATAGCGCATCATCCGGTAATTTTCTCTGGCATTAAGCGCTTAACGGGTAAAACCTACACGGAACGTATTATTATCAAGGCCATTCAATATAATATCGCTATTCTTTGTGTTCACACGAATTTAGATAATGTGTATCAAGGTGTGAATGCGATCATGGCGGAAAAATTAGAACTCCTCAATACGCGTATCCTCAAGTTGCTACCGAACACACTCTTTCAGTTGTACACCTACGTGCCCGAAGCGTATTTAAACACCGTGCGAGATGCACTATTTGCGGCAGGTGCCGGACAAATTGGAAATTACAGTGAATGTGGTTTCAATACTTCAGGAATAGGAACGTTCAAACCCAATGAAAAGGCCAATCCTTTTTCAGGAGAACTTTTAGTGCGCAAGGAAGAACAAGAAATTAAAATTGAATTGGTATTTCCGGCGGCCCTGAAATCAGCTGTGGTTGCGGCATTGAAACGAGCTCATCCCTATGAGGAAGTAGCTTATGGTATTATTCCGCTTCAAAATACGGTGTCGGAAATCGGAGCCGGTATAGTGGGGGATTTAAAGGAGCCTATGCCTTTTCAAACTTTTCTGCAACAAGTTAAAGAGGTATTTAAAACCGGTATGATACGTTACACAAAACCTCCTGAAAATGTTCAAAAAATTGCTCTTTGCGGAGGTTCAGGTAGTTTTTTACTGCCTGATGCGCTCACAGCAGGTGCCGATGTTTTCTTAACCGCCGACTTTAAATACCATCAGTTTTTTGATGCTGAAGATAAGATTATGATTGTGGATATTGGCCATTATGAAAGTGAGCAATTCACTCCTGAAATATTTTATCGACTGTTTACGAAAAAATTTCCTACTTTCGCCCTCCAATTTACATCCGTGAACACAAATCCGGTGTACTATTTCTAAGTAAAACGCAATATGGCAGCAGTTAAAGAATTCTCTGTACAAGAAAAATTAGTTACAATTTGCACCCTGCAAAAAATTGATTCCAAGATTGATGAGATCAATAAACTTCGTGGCGAACTTCCAATGGAAGTAAAGGACCTTGAAGATGAAATGGAAGGTTTTAATACCCGCATCGCCGGTTTAGAAAGAGAAATTAAAAGTGTTAAAGATGATATCAATCATAAGAAAACACAACAAGAAGATGCAGCGGCATTATTAAAGAAATATGAAAAGCAACAAACCAACGTAAAAAATAGCCGTGAGTTTGAAGCGATCAATAAGGAAATCGAACTTCAAGAATTAGAAATTAAGGCTCTTGACAAAAAAATTAAAGATGCCAAAGTTGAAATTGATGAGTATCAAACTTTAATCAATGATACGAAGGCCAAAATTGATGACAAGCAAGAAGTACTTAGCTTGAAACAAAAAGAACTTCAAAAAATTACAGAAGAAACGGAAAAAGAAGAGAAGGAATTGTTGTTACAACGTGAAAAAGCGGCAACTGCTGTTGAGCCACGTTTATTAACGGCATACGAACGTATTCGCAGTTCATTCAGAAATGGTTTAGCGGTAGTTGCAGTAGAGCGTGATTCATGTGGTGGATGTTTCAATGTAATTCCTCCGCAACGTCAGAGTGATATTCGCTTACGTAAAAAAATGATTGTTTGTGAACATTGTGGTCGTATCTTGATTGACAATGAACTGAGTGATTCTGTTACTGTTTAAACTTAATATGAATCGTGGTTTGCTACAAACCGTTTTCAATACCAACATATTAAAGGCAAGAATAATTTTTATTCTTGCTTTTTGTTTTAGTGCGAATGTTATTTGCGCTCAGAAACTTGAATGGACACCTAATTGTACCAAAGCTTATCAGTACTTTATGAGTTTTCGCATTCAAGATGCCCGTAATGAGTTAGCCAAGGAGTTTTCATCGAATCCAAAAAATTTGATGCCTTATGCGTTAGTAAACTATGAAGATTTTATTACGCTAACCTTTAATGAAAACCCTGATTCCTATAAGGTGAAGAAAAGTGCTTTTCATGGTCGGTTAAAGGTACTAGAGGCGGCAGATAAGAAATCGCCTTATTATTTATTCTTGAAAGGCTTATTATATTTTCAATGGAGTATGGTTCAGGCAAAGCACAAAGATTTTACGGATGCTGCGCTTACGTTTAGAAAGTCGTACTTAAATTTTCGGGCCAACCAAAAGGCCTTTCCAAATTTCGCACCGAATAAGATTTATATTGGAATGGAAGAAGCTGTAATTAGCTCCATACCGTCGGGCTATAAATGGATAGCTAGTTTGTTAGGTTTAAAAGGAAGTTTATCGGAAGGGATGTCGTTTCTAAAAGGTTATATTGAAACGAATCAGGTTGTATTTCGAGAAGAAGCTATATTATACCATATCTATCTAACGAATTATCTAGTGAATGACCCGAAAGCGGCTTATAGCATGATAAACCAATACAAACTAGATACTAAAAATAATACGCTTTATGCCTTTGTAGCTTCCAATTTAGCTTTGAATAATAAAAATGCTGCTATAGCCGAACAAATTCTAACTAATAGGGTAGTAACTCCAACAAGTTTTTCGTTTCCTATGTTGGTTTATGAAATGGCCGATGCTAAAATGAAGCGGTTAGATTTTGAAGCGAAACTATACTTCTTAAAATTCATAAAAAATTACAAGGGGTACTTTTACATCAAAGATGCCTATTACCAATTAGCCTTAATAGCCTATTTGCAGGGCGAATCGTCATTAACTAAGACGTATCTTTCTAAAACGATATCGGAAGGTTATGCGGAAACCGATGCGGATAAGCAAGCTTTACGAAATGCAAAACGAAATTACCTGCCCAATAAATTTCTACTCAAAGCGCGATTATTAAATGATGGCGGCTATAATCAAGAGGCACTTACTATACTCAACGGAATTGTGCAAACAACACTCCAAACCGAAGCGGAAAAATTAGAGTTTACCTATCGCTTAGCCCGTGTGTACGATGATTTGCAACAAGATGAAAAAGCGCTTAAGTATTACGAAATTACCTTTAAACAAGGGGAAGAAAGTACCGAGTATTATGCAGCACGGTCGGCGTTACAAATGGCGTTTATTTATGAAAATAGAAAGCAATTTACCCTAGCGATGGACTATTACAAGAAGCTTCTGAATTTAGGAGAACATGATTATAAAAATTCGCTCGACCAACGTGCAAAATCAGGGTTGGCTCGGTTAAGAAAGGAATAGCGCTTAACGTTTAATATTTAGGAAATCATTCAAATTAGATTTTGGTCGAAGTTGTGTTTTGCGTAGAGATGCGATGCTTCGCGTCTTTAACTCCTAGTTTCAAAGAAAAAGCCGATCCAATGATCGGCTAAAAGTTTCGTGCCCAGAACAGGAATCGAACCTGCACTCCCTTGCGAGAACAAGATTTTGAGTCTAGCGCGTCTACCAATTCCGCCATCTGGGCTCAGGGCTGCAATATTAAGATGAACCGTGTTGTATTCCAAAATAATTCTTGGGAGAATTATAGATTGGAATCTTTTTAAAACGCAAATTCAGTAGTTTTGCGCCACTCAAAAAAATGCGTCCATGTTTAATAATCTTACCGAACGTTTAGAATCTGCCTTTAAACAACTTAAAGGAGAAGGTAAAATTTCGGAAATTAATATTGCCACTACCGTTAAGGAAATTCGTCGGGCTTTGGTAGATGCCGATGTGAACTACAGTATTGCTAAAGAATTTACCGATCGAGTAAAAGATAAAGCGGTCGGTGAAAAGGTCATTACCTCGGTAACACCAGGGCAGCTCATGGTTAAAATCGTAAAGGATGAACTCGTACGATTAATGGGCGAAACTGAAAGTGACATCGATTTGTCGGGCAACCCTGCCGTGATTCTGATTGCCGGTTTGCAAGGTTCGGGTAAAACGACTTTCAGTGGTAAACTTGCCAACTTTCTTAAACAAAATAAAAAGAAGAAACCGTTGCTGGTAGCAGCTGATATATACCGTCCGGCTGCGATGGAACAACTTCGGGTGCTATCTGAGCAAATAAAGGTTCCCGTACATATTGAAACGGAAAATAAAAATGCTGTTGATATTGCTAAAAATGCCCTTGCATTTGCGAAGGAAAATGGCCATAATGTGGTAATTATAGATACTGCAGGTCGTTTAGCAATTGATGAAGAAATGATGACGGAAGTAGCTAACGTAAAAGCCGCCGTTAATCCGCACGAGATTTTATTCGTTGTAGATTCCATGACGGGGCAGGATGCGGTAAACACAGCTAAGGCGTTCAACGAACGCTTAGATTTCACCGGTGTGGTGCTTACCAAATTAGATGGTGATACGCGAGGTGGTGCCGCACTTACCATCAAGTACACCGTGCAAAAGCCGATCAAGTTTGTGAGTATGGGGGAGAAGTTGGAAACACTCGATGTTTTCTACCCTGAACGTATGGCGCAACGTATTCTTGGAATGGGAGATATTACTACACTCGTTGAAAGAGCACAACAACAATTCGATGAAGCAGAATCGAAAAAACTAGAGAAGAAAATCAGAGCAAATAAATTTGATTTCGATGACTTTAAACAACAACTTAATCAAATTAAGAAAATGGGTAACCTAAAAGACTTATTAGGAATGATACCCGGTATTGGAAAAGCAGTGAAAGATATTGATATAAGCGATGATGCCTTCAAGGGTATTGAAGCTATGATTAACTCAATGACACCTGAAGAACGTCGCGATCCGGATATTATCGATCAACGTCGCCGTAATCGTATCGCAAAAGGGAGCGGAAAAGATATCAACGAAGTAAACGGCTTCATGAAGCAATTTGATCAAATGAAGACCATGATGAAAACCATGAATAAAATGGGAGCAATGGGTATGAAAATGCCAGGGAGAATGTAGTTTTCAGTGAACAATGAACAGTGAACAGTGAACAATGAACAGTGAACAATGAATAATTAACAATGAACAATGGGATGTATTAAACGATAAAGTTAATTTGTTTCAATCATGATCTTATTAGACGGAAAGCTGGTTTCAGCACATATTAAAGAAGAAATTAAAAAGCAAGTGCATGAACTTACCTGGGCAGGTAAACGACCTCCTCACTTGGCAGCTATTTTGGTTGGAGAAAATCCAGCGAGTAAAGCTTATGTCGGTTCAAAAGTAAAAACATGTGCCGAGCTTGGTTTCGAATCTACCTTAGTAGAGTATCCGGAAACTATTTCCGAAGCGGAGCTGCTTCAAAAAATTGAAGAACTCAATAATAAACCAGATGTTGATGGCATCTTAGTGCAACTGCCTCTACCTAAACATATTCAAGAAGACAAGGTTATTGAAACCATTTCTCCAACTAAAGATGTAGATGGTTTCCATCCCGTGAATTTAGGAAAGATGATGCTTGGCTTACCAACATTTGTACCTGCTACACCTTATGGTATTATGTTGATGTTGCAGCATTTCGGAATTAAAACTTCCGGAATGAATTGTGTGGTTATCGGACGAAGTAATATCGTAGGTACACCTATGAGTTTATTGCTCAGTCGGAATACCGAACCTGGCAATTGCACCGTTACCTTGTGTCATTCTAAAACTAAGAATATGAAAGCTCTATGTGCGGAAGCAGATATTATTGTTGCCGCCATTGGGAAAGCAAAATACGTAACCGCCGATATGGTAAAAGAAGGTGCCATCGTTATTGATGTTGGCATTAATCGCATTGAAAGTACAGAAACTAAATCCGGATTTCGTTTGGTAGGTGATGTTGATTTTGAACATGTAAAAGATAAATGTTCCTTCATAACTCCGGTACCAGGAGGTGTTGGACTTATGACTATTTGTGCTTTGATGAAGAATACCCTCATAGCACGTACATTACAAAAAAATTAATGAAAGAAAATATTTCAGCGGTAACTAGTTATCCGGTCATGGAAATGTTTTACTCTATTCAGGGTGAAGGTAATTACCAAGGTAATGCAGCCTTTTTTATTCGACTAGGAGGTTGTGATGTAGGTTGCGTATGGTGCGATGTAAAAGAAAGTTGGGATGCTAGTAGTCATCCGGTATTAACCATTGAAGATATTCTCACGGAAGTTAAAAAAACACCAAGCAACATCGTAATTATTACCGGTGGCGAGCCCTTGTTGCATGATTGTACTGAACTCACTAAAGCGTTACAGGATGCAGGTTATCGAACGCATCTTGAAACCAGTGGATCGAGTGCTTTGAGTGGATCATGGAATTGGATTTGTGTTTCACCTAAAAAATTTAAAGAACCCTTACCGTCCGTTTCATCCTTAGCGAATGAGCTTAAAATAGTAGTGTATAACAAATCCGATTTTGCTTGGGCCGAACAACATGCACAAACGGTTCCTCCTGAATGTATGCTTTTTCTTCAGCCTGAATGGAGTAAGGAAAAAGATATGTTGCCGCTCATAACCACCTATATACAAGAAAATCCGCGATGGAAATTATCATTGCAAATTCATAAGTATATGGGGGTGAGGTAGCGCAGTTACTAGCAACAACTTTATCGCTTAGAGTATTTAAAATCAAAGCAAGCGATACTTCAATTCTACCCGTTCATCACTCCAAATATTATCCGGACTGATATAAGAATCTTTGAATTTAAAAAGTATACCCGATTTAGAAAAACAGTCTCGAACAAGTTCAGAACAGATATAACTTCGATTGCGTTCACGCTTACCGGTTTTAAAAAGTATGCGCAACATAATGCGTATTATTTCCCAGTTGTCGTAAGGGCGTGTAAGTTCATCTAACCCAAAACTAATAGCCTGATTCAATTCTTCCTTTGGAATATCGATGCTAAGATTTGAAACGAAAATATTACCCTTGTAAGGTCGATGGGTTCCTTTGTAATCATGAAGGTATTTGGATAGAGGTATTAAACGAATACCAATATAAGGTTCCGCTTCAAGAAGTAAAACTCTGCCTAGTTCTTTATCTTTATATAGAACACCAACATGACTCCACGATGATTTAGTAAGTTTTTGAATAATACCAGAGAAGAGATAATTTCCTGAACAGAAAACGATTTGTCCTGTATGTAAATGATCTCTGATTTTTTTGTAAGGAACCACAGGTAATTCCTTCATTTCCTTTTTACTCAAAGCTTCTGCCATCGCTCAAAGGTAATAACTCATGAAGTTTATTTTTAGCATGCTCCACTAAGGATGGAAAAAAATGGTTGAAATGTTCTTGTAGATACGAATATTTTTCGTCAAATAAGCTCATCGCTTTGACCGGGTTTCCTAAGCGCGGATGCCGCTTACACATGCCTTCTACAGAACGTTGAATTCCTTCTTTAGTGCTGTAGTGAAAAAGCCAATTATATTGTTCCATATAACCAAAGTAAGTTAACATAGCATCGTCTAATACACCTCGTTGTTGTTGTATGGTAGCATACACTTTTTCGGTAAATGGTAACAGGGTATTATCAGGGAAATAATCAGGGTGATTAGCTAAGAAATGATCGAAGAAAATATCAATAAATACCCCCGATGAAATTCTAAATTCAGGACGCAATAAATGTTGTGCCTGAAGTACCAATTCGTGTGCATCGGTGAAATGATCGATACTTCGGTGTAGCTTAATACCCGCTTGTATTCGTAAATCGTAACGCTCAATTTGTTTTCCTTTTATAAAATCGCCCATCATATTACCCATCAGTATTTCCGGGTGATTGAACGATAAAAATGCATGTGCGAGATAGTTCATGAAAGCCTTGTCAATGTTACGTTCCTTTACGCACATCCGAACTAAAATCTTTTCTTTTAAAATTATTTGGAATTTTAAAATGAATGAATACATTTGCATTCCAATCGAAAAAAACGAGTTCTTAAAATAACTGAAAAATAAATTTTTTCAAGAAGCCACTTTAGCTCAGCTGGTAGAGCAACTGATTTGTAATCAGTAGGTCGCTGGTTCGATTCCGGCAAGTGGCTCTTTTTTTTTGGGGGTAGTTGTCCGAGTGGCTAAAGGAGACAGACTGTAAATCTGTTAGCGTCAGCTTACGGTGGTTCGAATCCATCACTGCCCACTTTAATTTTAAATAGTAATTTAAAATTATTTGCGGAAGTCGTATAGTGGCTATTACCTCAGCCTTCCAAGCTGATGACGACAGTTCGATTCTGTTCTTCCGCTCTGATACACCGATTGAAAACAGTCGGTTTTTTTGTTCTTAGGAATTAATGAAATGAAATTGCCGTTGTGGCTCAGTGGTAGAGCACTTCCTTGGTAAGGAAGAGGTCGCGGGTTCAATTCCCGCCAACGGCTCATAAGGTTGTACAGCGGTGCAGCCTTTTTTTATGAAGAAAAGAGTTGATGTTCCGCTTACTTTTAGTTTATCCTAACATGTCCCTTTGAAACCTTCCAAATAAATCCATCCAAAACATAATGTGTCAGTTGAGGTGTTATTAATAACGGCACAATGAGCATAATTATCGACGATATCGTTTCCTGAGGCAACGCATAAAACCATGCAAATACTTCAGGATGATCTTTCCAAACAAAAGCATCCCAAAAACCTTCTTCTAAATAACCCAAGGCGAGTGGAATGAATAAAAATAAAAGCAAACCATATTTACGAAGTAGTAATCGCTGCAGACTGTATTTCGACTTACTACCATCAACCGGTGATTTCTGTGTAAATAACCATACTATGGTGATATAGGGTATGCCATGACAAATTAAATAACGTAAAGGCTAAATCGCTTTTGAAATAAACGATGCCGAAATACCAATTTAATGCAGTACCTACGATTACTAAAAGCACAGGTAGATTAAAGGATTTTTTGAGCCACGTAAATCGTATCCAAGTAATTAAATAAACAAATAGAATAGCTAGGTATACCCATCGACCGATGACTTCCAGCATATGATTTTTTAGAAATAGAAAATCATTCGGAATGAACCATGTGAATTGAAAAGGACCATAACAATGCCAGTACAATAACGGATAAAGCATCGATGCATACACGGTTACAATTTCCATGTTGTGAAGAAAATGAGACGATTCTTTACGCTGATACACTTTTACAAACCCGTATTGTTGTCGTATAAAATGAAACACCGCGATGTATGCCATCACACGCCAAAAAATGTCACTACCTAATTGAAAAAGTATAATGGAAGAAAGAAAACAAAGGATTGGAATTGCAATTAATAAAGGTTTGTGTAATTGCCATTGTTGCTTATCGAAATACGTTCTATACAACGTGGAGTACACATGGCTCACATCAATCACTAAAACCAATGCCAACCACCAAAGCGTATTTACATCTTGTGGTTGCTGAAAAATACTTGGTAAAAGTAAAATCAGCAAAAGACAAAAGAAGGGAGGTAAACAGATGAATAGAAACTCTGTTTTTGGCTTACTCAACCAAGGAGAATTAACCATGATGAATAGTTTTAGCGGTTTCTAATCCTCGATAAAAGGCTTCTTCAAAAATTGAAATGCCGCAAATGTCGGTATGACATAAATGAAGCTTTCCTCGTGCTTGTTGTAATTTCTGAAGCGTATCTGAAAAAAGTAACCCGGGTATCGGAGTAATCATACCATGACCGATTTTACGAACGATTATGGTTTCAATTTGTTCTTGTATGTTTGGGTAAATAATGCGCAACTCATCTATTAATTCATTGGCAAGTTGTTCCTCGCTTTTAGTTTCTAGTTTTCTTCGTTCTTCCGTAGCACTTGTTTCATAAAAAGATTTATAACAGGTGAATACAACTTTATTCGAACTACTTCCCAACAGTTGATGACTTGAATGAATATAACCTAACGATTTCAAACCGTATTGAACATTATCCCAACTTAATTCGGCACCCTGTTTTTCCTTAGGTTTCCGAAGGGTAATGTTAGCAACAATCCAAGGGAACGATTGAAATAGGTTTCTATGTTCTTCCGTATCCAATTCCGGAATTAATTTTCTTGTTACATGCATGGGTGTATTTAATACTAGTTGCATACAACTTGTTTTAGTAAAACGTTTCGTTTCCGTATTCAAATGATAGACGTCATAACCTATTTTAGACGGAACAATATGCAGGGCTATTTCGTACAATAGAATAGGTGATTTGATTCGTTCACAAAATTTCTTTACCAGAAAATAATTTCCTTCTGGCCACGTTAAATTATCATCGTGTTCAGCGTTAAATGCTTTGCCTTTACGCGAGGCAAAGTAGTGAAGCAGTGCCCAAGCCGAGGTATTCTTCAATCCGCCACCGAAGTCATCTGCACAGCAATAATCAAGATACCAATGTAAATATTCGGAATGGAAACCTTGTTCTTTCAACCAATCTTCTGCCTTGATCGACGTTAGAGTCAGGTGTTCTGTTAACTTAGAAGAGCGATGCAAAGGAATATCAAAGAGGTAATTTCCTTGTGCATCTTTTTCAAAACGAAGTTGATGCACGATTTTCATAAAGCGCTTAATTACCTGTTTATCAGAAGACGGAATACCATGATCAGGTATGAGTCCTTGTTGCCAAACACCGTGTATAAATAGGCGTTCGTGTTGTTCAAAACAAATATATTCTTCATTATAAACAGGTAATTGATCTTGCCAATGCGTAATTATTTTTAGCTCTTCGAAGAAGGCAATCAATTCGTTCAAATGCAATCCCGGAATGGGTACGTAATGAGCAGCCCAGGGGAAACCTGAAACCAAATTCTCACCACCAAAAGAATTGCCACCCGCGTAGGGTTGCATTTCTAGAAGTGTTATGTTACCGGCATAGGCTTGTTTTTCCAAGTGATAGGCGCACGACAAACCCGCCATACCGCTTCCAATGATAAGAACATCTGTTTCCTGTTCATCGTACGATGAGGGCAGTGGCGGTTTATTACGAAGTAAATGGCCTATTGACGCATTGCTTGGAAACGAACGTATAGGAGGCTTAGGGTGTGGTCGACAACCATGCAACATTAAACCAGAACCAATACCGGCCAACGCTAAACGCTGAATGAATTCTCTTCGCTTCATTTATTGCATGTATTTATCCCATTCTTCTTCGAATAAATGTACCAAAACCTGATCGCTCAGTTTATTGATTTTGGGTAACTGTTTGGGTAACATATCATCAGAAAAATGCCGCATGGTAACAAACTGTTCTTCCTTATAAAATTTTAATCCAGGCGGCAACTTTCTGTAGGTTTTATACAAACTATCTTTTGTACAAAGAATATAACCCCAAATACCAAAGCTCGGAACGGTATTATAGTACGGAATCGTATTCAATCCAGTTGAACGAATTGTATTCTCGATTGTCCAAAACGATTGTTTCGCTGCAAAGGGAGAAGTACATTGAATTACAGCACAACCCTTATGGCGTAAATGTTGTGCGAGTTCGGTATAAAATACATTGGTATATAATTTTGCGATAGCATAATTGGATGGATCCGGAAAATCTACCAGGATACAGTCGAATAGTTGCTTATGCTTTCTTAGCCAGATAAATGCATCATCGTGTACTAAACGAAGTTTAGGATTATTTAATGAACCCTGATTCAAATTATTCAATAACTGATGATGTTGAAATAATCGTGTCATGGAAGGATCAAGATCAACCAAGGTAACGGAATCTACTTCCGGATTACGTAAAACTTCGCGAGCGGCTAAACCATCGCCACCACCTAGAATTAAAACATGTTTTATAGATTGACTTCCTTGAATTGCAGGGTACACCAACGCTTCGTGATATCGATGTTCATCCTGACTACTAAATTGTAAGTTATTATTTAAGTAAAGTCGAACATCCGTAGCATTTCGCGTAACTACAATACGTTGATACGGACTACTTTCAGCATGGATAATTTTACCAGGAAAGCTTTGTCCTTCAAGAAATTCTTGTAAGTAATTGGAATATCCAAAAAGAATGGCTAACAAGGTTCCACAAACTAATCCTAAACCAATATGTTGTTTGTACCAGCGGATGGATTTCCGAAAAAGAAATGCAGTAAGTAAGCCGGTGAAAATATTTAGCAATCCAAAGAATAGTGATGTTTTAGCAAGTCCGAGATAGGGAATACAGATCAATGGAAAGATAACAGAAGCTAATAACGCACCAATGTAATCGAAGGTAAGCACGCGGGATACGAGTTTGCCAAAATCGAGATTGTCTTTCAAAAGCCGCATGAGTAAGGGTATTTCAATACCTACCAATATACCGGTTAGTGTAATGAACACGTATAGCATCCATTCAAATCCTTCGGCATAATTGAAAAGGAACAATAAGCTCATACTGCTGATGCCGCCAATGATACCAACAAGAAATTCAATTTGAATAAAACGGTCGAGTAATTGTGTTTTGATATGATTGGAAACATAAGCTCCTATACCCATTGCAAATAAGTAAATTCCGATTACCAAGGAGAACTGTTTCACAGAATCGCCCAAGAGATAACTTGCAAGGGTTCCGGCACATAATTCATATACCAATCCACAAGTAGCAATGATGCAAACTACAGCCAGTAAGAGAAGAGCTTCTCTATGCTTCATGGGTTAGTGAATGGCGCTTGCGATGATTATGGAAATGCCTAAAATAAAACAGCCTGCAACAAAAGCAAGTGCAAGGTTTTTGTTCTCAACAACTTCTTTCCATAAACTATGTTTCGGTGTAAGTTTTTCTACTACAACAAAGGAAATCAACAAGATGATGATACCAATGGTAGAATAAAGTACTGAGTTGAGGAGCAAATTTGCATCGAAGGTTGAAAGTAATTTCATGATCTGAAGTTTAATTATTTATGTCCGTTAGAGCCACTTTGGCTCCACGTTTTTTGATTCGTAGAAAATAGGCGGTAGCCATAGTAGTTCATAGAGAACAAAGAAGCACAGGAAAGTGCTATCAGAAGCCAGAACCACCGCATAGGTTTTATATAGTGTTGAAAAAAATTGTTCATATTATTCTTGTAAAAAAGGAGAGTAATTTGAGTTGCTCCAACGATAATACTCGCGGTTATAATTCACTAACGCGAAGATGATAGTTGGAATAGCTATGAAAAGCAGTATGAGCCAGAAATTTTTATACATGGGTACATCCGCATAAATTGCAATGGTGTATGTGCTTGGAGGAAAGTTAGTATCAAAAGCAGGAGTAACGTTTACCTGGTATTTGCCTTTAGGTAAAGCCGAAAAAACAAAACTTGTTTTTCTTTTGCCTTCACTCCAAAATTCACCACCTTCATAACCCGAATAAAATTCAACACCAATTTCAGAAGTGTACGATTTACCGTCGTTTAGGTTAGTAACTTCAACCTGCGCTTCAAGCCAAGAATTCGTGACGTCTGAGTTAACTTCCACTTCTAAATTATTGTATGACTTTGTGAGATTAAATGGATCCGTCTGTATGGTAGGAAATGTTCTATCCGGTTGTATGGCAGCGCTCTGTTCAAAAATAAATTTATTGTGGTTAAAAACACTACTGAGAAATTGTGTTGCGAGTACTAACAGAAAGCCGAGTAAAATAGTGATGCGCATCCGTTTTACCGGCATGCCTCCTGAAAATGGTTGTGCCATGCCAATACCTTTTGCTTGCGGTAAGTTTAATTCAACTTGAAACGCAGCCCGCAAATCTTCTTCACTCAAATGTTCTCCTTTAAAAGCAGCAACTCCCTCATTATGCGGTTTTTCAAAAGTCCAAACCTTAGGAGGAGCGGTGTATTCCACAGCTTTGTACATACCATCGTTATAAATATTACCGGCAAACTGTCCTTCCGATAAAACTATTTTCGACTGGTAATCATTAAATAAATCAAAACTTTCGCCATCTTCAAATACTTTATTGGCAAGAAGTGATCGGTTGGTAGCTACATAGTTTTTTAGTTTAACCTGATTCAATTTCAACCAATGTCCGTTAAAAACACTGAGATACAAAAAACCTTGTTCTTTATGCCAAAGGGTAAATTCATCCCATTGAAAATCATCCTGATCTTCTTTTTTAACATGACCAATAACCTTATAACGCACTGTATCAAAGGTGGCTTCCGCTTGTAATGGCAGAAAAGATTCTTCCTTTAATGTATTTGTTTTTAGCTCTCTTACTTCTCCGAATTCATGAATACTACAGGTAGTGCCACAAGTACAAATAAAGGAACGGATGGAAGGAAATCCTTCGATAGCATGTTGCTTATTACACAGCGAACAGGTGTGTTGAATGGTGTAATGTAAAAAATCCGTTTGATTGACCGGACAAGTAGTTTCTTTTAATTCAAAGCTTCCCATGTAAACATGGCCGCTCCAAAAAGAAAAAAATAATTGATGATTTACAACGTGTTCAACAAGCGTTCTTGAATCTGTTACGGCTGGAAGAAATACATTTCCAGCTAAACTAATTTTATTGTCTTTCTCTCGTTGAATGACATAACTTATCGCATCAAAAATCTGAGAAGCATCACCGGTTTTTATTGCGGAAGGGTTCATTACATGTACTGAACCTTTACTAAACGTGGCTTCATACCACTGGTATTCAAAATGAATATAAATGGCCGGTGTTGGTCGTTGAGCAAATAAAAAGAAAATAGAACCTTCATTGTATTCCATTTCCATAATACCATCGAGGGTATAGTCCATGGAGGTGTTTGGAATATGAAGTTTGAGGGTTTTAAGAACTTGCTGTAATCGAAATTTATTGGTGAGGTTGTAATCGGAAAATGCAAAACCATAATTGTCTTGAACTCGATTAACGTTATTGCAATGATCGCATACCAAGAGGTTTGCATGTTCAAAAGCGGGTGTAACAAGTTGATTGCAATATTTACAGGTTATGGTTGTAGATAATCCGTTACTCATCGTATGATATTTTCGCGGTGAACAATGCTCGCCTCAAAAAACAAAACCAATTCGTTAAACAGCGTTTCCACGATTCCGTTATTTACTTGCTTATAATTACTTAGGTAAATATCTAAATTCACTTTTTCATATTCCGGCCAAGTATGAATACTGATATGCGATTCGCTTAAACACACAACAGCAGTATATCCATTTGGTTCAAATTGATGAAACACTTCACCTAAGTTAGTAAGTTGATGAAATGCAATGAGGTCGTGTATTTTCGATTGAAACGCACCAAACCGTTGAATTAATTTATTGTTTTGAGTAGCTAACGTTGCAATGATATGTAAACCGGGTTGGTACATGTTTAAGTAAAGGGTAAATATAAAGAAGCACCATGAATTTCAACAACAGATTTATTGAATTATCTGCATCAAATCACGAACGAAAACCTCAAGGAGGTTCTTCTTTACCCATCTAACTCAAACCAGCTAATTGTTGCATGCTCTGTTGCATCTTCATCGCTTCAAGGCGTGCTTTATCGGCGAAATCCGTTCCGTTACCGGCATAGATGATCTGTCTTGAAACGTTGATAAGCAAACCAATATCCTTATTCAAACCAATTCTGCTTACTTCTTCTAAACTCCCACCTTGGGCACCCACGCCGGGAACCAACAAAAAATGATCGGGAATAAGCCGACGCACGGCTTCAAGTTGATCCGTTTTAGTAGCACCTATCACAAACATTAAATTCTTGGGGGTTCCCCATGTACTAACGGTTTCTATCACTTGTTTATATAGTTCTTTGTCTTGAGTATTTTTTTGGTATTGAAAATCAAAAGCACCTTCGTTACTGGTAAGTCCTAAAACGATAGTCCATTTATTTTCAACATCCAGAAAGGGTTTTACGCTATCCTTTCCCATATACGGGGCAACTGTAATACTATCAAAGTGCATTTGTTCGAAAAATGCTTTAGCATACTGTGTTGAGGTATTACCAATATCACCTCGTTTAGCGTCGGCGATGGTAAAGATATTGGATGGAATATAGTTGAGTGTTTTTTCCATCGATTGCCAACCTTTTATGCCTTGTGCTTCATAAAAGGCGGTATTTATTTTATAAGAAACACAATATGCTTGTGTGGCATCAATCAATGCCTTATTAAAACTAAATACAGGATCTTCCTCTTGTAAAAGGTGAACGGGTATTTTTGAAATGTCTGTATCGAGTCCAACACAGAGATACGATTTCTTTTTTCTAATTTCTTCTACGATCTGTTCTCTGGTCATAATTTAAACGGTTACTTCAACAAGTTGAGTAGGAGTTAGGTTTGCATTTCGAATCGAAACTTGTCGGGCTACTTGCATTGCTAACTGTTGTATTGCCTCTTTAGAAATGGAATCACCATAAAGATAGGCGGGCTTACCTTGATCACCTCCTTCGCGCATACTCATATTGATTGGTAACTGACCTAAAAATGGAACTTCAAATCGCTCCGCTAAACGTAAACCGCCTCCCTGTCCGAAGATATAATATTTATTTTCCGGTAACTCCGGTGGTGTGAAGAACGACATATTTTCCACTACACCAAGAATAGGCACTTTAATTTGCGGACCGTTAAACATCATAATGGCTTTTTTGGCATCTTCTAGCGCCACTTCCTGAGGTGTTGTAACTATTACCGATCCGGTAACCGGAATTGTTTGAACCATAGTTAAGTGAATATCACCGGTGCCTGGCGGTAAATCAATAATGAGGTAATCTAATTCTTCCCAAAGCACATCACTCACAAACTGGCGAATAGCGCTACTCGCCATAGGGCCACGCCATACAACGGCCTGGCGATCGTCGATCAACAAACCGATACTCATAACCTTAATACCCATTACGTCTATTGGTAGTATCATTCCCTTACCATCAATATCGCGCATCATCGGTCGTTCTCCTTTAATACCTAACATTATTGGAATGGAAGGGCCATAAATATCGGCATCTAATAAGCCTACTTTGGCGCCACCCTCAGCCAAAGCCAGAGCAAGGTTTACCGAAACAGTAGATTTACCAACACCTCCTTTACCACTGCCTACCGCAATGATATTCTTTACTTGAGGAAGTATATTCTGATTATCTTTTCTATTAGAATTAACATTGGCGGTGAAATTCACGGTAACCTTGGCCTCTTTACTTACTAAAATATGAATGGCATTAATACAGGCATTTCGAATATGATCTTTCAACGGACAAGCGGGTGTTGTTAATACCACCGTGAAGGAAACCTCTAGGTCGTTAATATGAATATCTTTAATCATGTTTAGCGTAACCAAATCTTTCCCTAAATCGGGTTCTTGAACTTGGCTTAAAGCTTGCAAAACTTGTTCTTGTGTCATGTAATAAACTAATGTTAAATGAAGTGGAGCAAAGGTAATCAGAAATGAATGGAATGGATGGAAACCTTTACTTTTGATGCGTGAAAAAAATCGTACTGAGTATTATACTGCTTGCTTCGGTATTTCAAGTTGAAGCGCAATATGGTTTTGATAATATGGTTGAACTTACCGGTGTGGTAATGAGTTCTGATAGTTTACGGTTTCTACCTTTTGTAACAGTTCAGATTCCGTCGAAACAACGTGGCACCATTTCTAACGATCAAGGGGTATTTAGTATTATAGCAGAGAAAGGGGATACGCTCGAATTTACCAGTATCGGTTATCGAAAAAAACGATACGTGCTTCCTAAAGAATTAAGTTCAAATCGTTATTCCATTATTCAACTCATGACGCAGGATACGTTTTATTTAACTACTACCATCATTCGTCCGCAATTAAGTAAGGAGGAATTTGAAAAGGCTTTTTCTACATGGGATATTCCGGATGATCAGTATGAATTAGCCAGAAAGAATACAGAAATTCAAACCATGCGCGTGCTATTAGCTACTTTACCTCGTGATGGAAGAGAAGGGCAGTCGGTATTACAACAAACATTTGCGCAGAAGAATTACTGGGCAGGTCAGCAGCCACCAATGACTATTTTTAGTCCGTTAGCATGGGCCGAATTTTTAAAAGCATGGAAGCGTGGTGATTTCAAAAAGAAGAAATCTAAATTGTAGCATCAGCCATAAATGATTGTAGTTCCGTCAGATTGAACCTTCATGAGGTGAATACCAAAAGATATTAATATCTCAGATTTCTAAAGAATGCACATTAAAGAATACCGTTTATAACTATGGCACATTAGGAAACCATGAGTATCACGCCGGAATAACGTGGAGCATTCAAATACCTATTCGCTGATACCATTTTTTCAAATTCAATGTAGTTTACTTCTATTTGTGACATAAAAAAAGCTGCCATTTTTCAATGACAGCTTCTACAAAATTCATGTTTCCATGAACTTTATCTAATCAATCCCCATGATTATTCTTTAATAAACTCAGCATTAATTGCTAAATTAACTGAGCTACCAACGATAGCATCAGGTGTTGAGCTACCAAGGTTAAAATCTTTACGGTTAATTTTTCCTAGTACTTTGAAACCAGCAGTTTCTTTTTTACTGAAAGGATTTGTTCCTGTTTTTGCAACAGCAGCAAGTGAAACAGGTTTAGTAACACCATGCATGGTTAAGTTACCTACGATAACCCATTGTCCAGCTACTTTCCCCTTCGTAAATGAAGTACTTTTGAAAGTGATGTTTGGATATTTTTCAACATCAAAAAAATCGGCGCTACGTAAGTGCTCATCACGTTTTTCATTATCAGTATTCACAGAATTTGCTTTAATAGTCATTTCTGCAACAGCATTTGTGAAATCATTTCCCGGGGCCGTTATAGATGCTTGCACATCTTTAAAATAACCTTCACAATCTGAAATGGTCATGTGACTAACGGAGAAGGCAACTTTTTGGTGGCCACTGTCATAATTCCATTTCGCTGCTGTTCCTGCTGCAAATACGGTTAAGGTAATCAATCCGGCTAATGCCAATACTAAAGGCTTTTTCATTGTTTCTTATTTTATCTATTTTTAATTGTGACGAAATTAATTTGAAGATAAACTTCAACTGCGAAGGTGATTAAAATTTTTTAAACGAAGGGTGAGTTAAGGTAAAAAATTAATTGATGTACATCACGCTAACGTTTAAGCTGATTTGCTCTGATTCGACTTAATGTTTCCCTACTAATTCCTAAATAGGAAGCCACCATACTGAGTGGTACGCGATGAAGAATTTCAGGTTGGTGGTTCATAATATCAGCATATTTTTCTTCCGCTGAAAAACTTAATGTTTTTTGCATACGCTCCTGTAATTTATTGAAGCTGCGCTGTTGCAAAGCAATATGCATTTCCCGAAAGGAAGGTATTTGTTGATAGAGGTCATTTAGTTTCTCCTTACTTATTTGCAATAGTTCTGAATCTTCAATGGCCTCCACATGATAATCCGATGGTTTATCACTTACAACGCTTTCACGGTCGCCAACCCAATACTCTTCGAATGCAAATAACAGAATATGTTCATGTCCTTTACGATCTTCCTTAAACATCCGCAAACAACCTTTAGAAACGAACCATAAATGTTTACAGATTTCTCCCTCGCGTAATAAAAATTGTTTCTTTTTTACTTTAATTGGTAAAAAATACTCACTAATTAAATTCAAATCCGTTTCACTAATTTGAATTCTAGAATTTATGTAGTTTTTTAATACACTGTACATGGTTAGGCACAAATATAAAACCTAATTTCATCAGAATTACAAATTTGCTTTGGTGGAAAGTTTATCCAGATAACGAAATCCAAGGAATGATACAAAACCCAATACGGCCAATACGATCCAAAGTACCTGAAATCCGAAATGATCAATGATGCCTGATCCTATTAAAGGAGAAATGATTAACGCGAGCGACCATGCCATAGAATATAACGCTGAATACCGACCTATCGAATCGGGAGGAGCAGAACTCATGGCATAAGTACTCATAAAGGGTATGGCAAACATTTCGGAAAAGGTAATGAGGAGAATACTCACTAAAACAACACTTAAATGTTGCGGAAATAAATAAACAGCAAAACTACCCAGGAGCAACAAACTACCCAATCCCATGAATTTGAATTTTGTCCACCGGTTTTGAATGTAATGAATAAGAAACATTTCGATCAATGCAACACCTAAACCGTTTATGGCCATTATCATACCAATCTTCTTTTCGGAATACTGATAACTTTCTTTGAAGAAGAGCGGAAATGATGTGAAAAATTGAAAGAACAAGGTTGCATAAAGTGTAACGAATAAGATGAACTTTAAATACGTTACATCCTTATAGGGATTCATCTTAGTAACTGCGCTATTCTTCAATTTCGAAACTAAAGACACGAGCGGTTTCTTTAAAAAAACGACGATGAAGACCCCTGCTAAAATGGAGGTAATGCCATCAACCCAAAAGAGCCATTGATAGCTTTTGGTAGCAAGAACACCACCTAGGGTAGGACTAATAAAAAAACCAATATTCATAGCGAGCCGATTTAAGGCTATGGACCGTGTATAATCCTCCTTCTTGGAATAATTCGTGATGGATGCGGAGTTGGCCGGCCTGAAGGAATCTGCAAAAAAAGTAACCAAGAAAGCGAGTGGGGCAATGGTTTCAAAAGTTGAGGCCTGACCAAGTACAATGATACTTGTACCGGTACAAAACAAACTTAAGAATAAAATAGGGTAGAAGCCTATGGCATCAACCAATTTGCCACCAACATAAGCGCCGGCTAAGGAACCTAACCCATAGAGCGACAGGATTAGACCACTTTCTGAAATACTAAGATGTTTCTCTTTAACTAAGTACACATTCAAAAAAACAAGAACCATGGAACCGCATCGATTAATTAACATGGCCGATGCCAAAATCCATATTTCCAAAGAAATGCCCCCATAAACTTTTTGAATATAGTTTCTCACCATGTAGCAGGCGAAGGTAGCCTCCTTTGGAATATTAAATAATCATGAATGTTGATAATAACCCGTTATCAAACCTAGTGCTTTGGGTATTTTGTTGAATCTTTGCAACCTCAAAATTTGAATAATTTATGAACAAGAAATTCAACATGAACAACCCACCAAACCTACGCTTAGGGCTGCTACTTGCGCTCTTCTTGGGTTTATTTTCATTTTCATCGAAAGCGCAATTAGCTGCTTGGCAATTGAATGGTGCCGCTGGAAATGAAGCCAGTAAAAATGCTACCACAGTGGCAGCCAATCTCTCTACACCAGCTTTAACTCGCGGTGGTGGAGTAAATGTTACTGCTTTGGCGAATGCATTCTCCGGAACTAACTTCCCTGCCTCAGGAACACAAACCGATGCTGAAACGAATGGAAGAGGTTTTTCTTTTACCTTCTCCGCTAATCTTGGATATAAAGTTTCCTTATCAACATTAGATTATCGTGTTCGTAGATCAGGTACAGGACCAAATGCTTTTGTTTGGCAGTACAGTATTAACGGCGGAGCTTATACCAATATTGGCTCTCCAATAAGTTATACCTTAACAAATACAGGTGGCGATGCTATGACACAAATAAACTTATCCGGTATTAGCGCATTACAAGATGTACTTTACGGTAATACAATTACATTACGTATCGTGGCGTGGGGTGCAAGCGGTACCGGAGGTACATTTGCTATTGGACGATCGCTTACTGCCGGAGCAACCGATTTTAGTTTGAATTTAGGAGGAACAGTGGTAAGCGCTGGACCAATTCCAACTATAACTGCCTCTGGTGCACTTACTGCATTATCTACAACTTACGGAACGCCTTCATCAACAGCTACCTTCGACGTATCAGGTACCGATATGCAAACTGGAGTTACGGTTACAGCCCCTTCAGGATTTGAAGTATCAGATAATAACAGCGCTGGTTTCGGTTCAACAACAACCGTAGGAACAGCAGGTAACTTTTCACTTATTCCGGTTTATGTACGTTTAGCTCAAACTGCCACAGTGGCCGGTTCTCCCTATTCCGGAAATATTGTTCTAAGTTCTACCGGTGCAGGTAGCGTAAATGTTGCAACAGTTAGTAGTACGGTAAGTACTTTAGTAATTTCTGCAAGCGGTGCAACGGCACAAAATAAAATCTATGATGGTACTACAATAGCTTCAATAACCGGCGCAACTCCTTCAACAACCGTTAATGGAGATGCTATTTCAATTATTGGTGATGGTTCATTTAACGACGCAAATGTTGGAACTGCGAAACTCGTGAATGCCAATTTATCTTTAACAGGTACAAACGCTAGTAGCTATTCGTTATCGCAACCATTGCTAACAGCTGATATTAATCAAAAGGAACTTACCATTTCCGGTGCCGTGGCACAAAATAAAATTTTTGATGGCACCGATGATGCAGTTATTACGGGAACTTTAACCGGCGTTGTTTCTCCTGATGTTGTTGGCTTTGTTGGTTACGGAAATTTTGCAACATCTTCAGTTGGTACGGCAATACCGGTAACGGCAAACTGTTCACTTACGGGCGCTGGAGCTCCTAATTACTATTTAACTCAACCTACAGGTTTAAGTGCCGATATTACACCTCCGGGTTTATCTTCTCAAACAATTACGTTTACGCTGAACTCTCCGGTTACTTATGGAGATGCTCCAATTACTTTGAACGGTACCGCTTCTTCAGCCTTACCAGTAACGTATACTAGTTCTAACCCTTCCGTTGCATCAATTTCAGGTTCTACCTTAACCTTGCACAGCGATGGAAGTGTAATTATTACCGCTTCTCAACCTGGGGATAATGTTACTTACTCACCAGCTCCGGATGTTACCCAATCACTTACTATTGATAAGAAAACAATTAGTGTATTAAATGCATTGGGAAATAATAAGGTATATGATAAAACAACCGCTGCAACGTTTTCAGGAACGCTGGATGGCGTAGTTGGAAGTGATAATGTTGTATTAAACGCTACGGGTACCTTCCCGCAATCTACCGTAGGTACTGGTTTGGCTATAACTTCTACCGCTACGTTATCAGGTACCGATGCAGGAAAATACATTTTTGTTCAACCTAGCGGATTAATTGCTGACATTACTCCTAAAGAACTTACTATATTAAACCCTGTTGCGGCAAGTAAGTTGTTTGACGGAACTACTACCACAACCATGACGGGTACTTTATCTGGTGTTCTTTCTCCGGATAATATTATTTTAGTACCAAGTGCGGTGTTTACCTCTTCTGCTATTGGTAATAATATTCCGGTTACATCTACTTCAACAATTACTGGTGCTTTAGTGGCAAATTATACTTTAACACAACCAACAGGTTTAACAGCGAATATTTATCCGGTTCCAACTATTACAGAAGATATTCTTCCACAATATATACAAGGTGTTAATGGTACGAATACCAATCGTTTGCCATTCGCTTACCGTGCAACTATTAGTAATTTAATACCTAATGCAACGTATCACTATTATAATGCTGTTGTAAACTCTGCTGATGCTGCGAATAGTAACGGGGCCGGAATCGCTATCATTCCGAATGCTTCTGGATTTACTCGTATTAGCTCTAATAGTTTAAATACAGCCGGTGGTTATGGTACCTTCAATTCTGATGCTTCAGGAAATTACACCGGTTGGTTTGTATTGGATCCTTCAGCAAATGCAAGATTTACACCAGGTACCAATATTAATATGCGTATCATGTTGAATGATGGTCAAGGCGGTACAACCGTTTTATCGCGTGTAACCACAACCAATACAGTTAAAGTTATCAATTTAGTAGCAGCAGCCGGACCAAATAACGGAACCGGACTTCGTGGAAACTCAAATGCAACAGCTAAAAACTTTGTTTTAGCGTATGATAATGCAACCGGAACCGGACGTCCTTTATCTGCAACCTATGTGGAAAGCGATGGTACCCTTGCAACAAGCTTTGCGGCATTTTATGGTACGAATGTGGAAGGTGTTAGCGGTGCGTATGGTTTAGTAATTCCGAACGACAATGCGAATGGTGTTCAACGATTAGAACAACGTAGTTTAAGTGATGGATCTTTGGTGGGTTGTGCAACAGCTTCCAGTGGTACTTGGCCAAGTGGCGCAGTAACTGTGAATCCGGCTGGTGGTACTACGCCGGTAGTAATTACTATCACCGATGCCGGTTTAGATAATTGTGGTGTTACACTTAATGTGAAAGCTTTCATTCAAGGATATTACCTTGGTTCAGGTTTACTTAATTCCGTGTTACTCAATCAAGGCGTTAGTGGCGCATTAGCAACAGAATGTGATGATATCATAATCGAATTACATGATGCTACTTCACCTTATGCCCTTGCCTATAGCTTTACAGGAAAATTATTAACTGATGGTACTATTAGTTGTAGCTTCCCTGGTGGTGCCTATAACAATGCCTATTATATTGTAGTGAATCATCGAAATGCAATACAAACATGGAGCGCCAATCCGGTTACTATGAGTGGGTTAGTTACTTACGACTTCTCAACAGCTGCTAACAAAGCATATGGTGATAATCAGATGGAAGTTGAAACCGGAGTTTTTGCTTTAATTTCAGGTGATGTGAATCAAGATCTTACCATAGACGGTTTCGATTATATCCAAATGGATCCGGATATCGTTTTCGGAAACAGTGGTTATTTGTCGACGGATGTTGACGGTAACGGTTCCGTAGATGCGTTCGACTATTTACTAGTTGATCCGAATATTGCTAATGGTATTACGATTCAAGCTCCTTAAGGAAATTAGATAACATGTTTATAGAAAGGTCGCCATAAAGGCGGCCTTTTTAGTTTTGTTTTAGGGCCATTTGGTAATGTTCTAAACAGCGCTTTCGTGCAAATTCATGCACCACTATGGGTTGAGGGTATTGTAAACTGTCTAATTCAGGAATCCAATGTCGAATGTAGTTCAATTGAGGATCAAATTTTTGAGTTTGAAGCGTAGGATTGAAAATACGGAAATAAGGAGCCGCATCCACCCCCGAACCCGCTGCCCATTGCCAGCCACCATTATTGGAAGCTAAATCATAATCTAAAAGATGTTTGGCAAAATAGGCTTCGCCCCATCGCCAATCGATTAATAAATGTTTTGTAAGAAAAGAGGCAACAATCATACGTACACGATTGTGCATCCAACCGGTAGTATTTAACTCCCGCATCCCGGCGTCTACTATTGGATAACCGGTTTTGCCTTCACACCAGCAATCAAACTCCTTCGTATCATTTCGCCAAGCTATACGGTCATACTCTTTTCTAAAGGAATGATGAACAACATGCGGAAAGTGAAACAATATCTGTTGATAGAATTCTCTCCAAATTAATTCGTTCAAGTATTTCTCATTCGATTGTAAAGCTAGTTTGGTTAATAAACGTATGCTAATGGTACCAAATCGTAAGTGTATTCCGGCATGGCTCGTACCTTGTATAGAAGGAATGTCGCGCGTAGCGTGATACTCAGAAATAAGTTGAAGATTTGGTTCGAAATGAATATCCGGACATGGTACCGTTTTGAAGCCTAGTTCCGTGATTGGCATTATGGAACGATCATGAGAAAAAAATTTGTTTTCTTTCATTGAAATCGGAAATGGTTCTACCATTTCAGAACGAAAATGAAGCTTCCATTTTTTACTATAAGGAGTGTACACCGTATAAGGTTCACCATTATCTTTCAAAATATCGTTTTTCTCAAAGTTTACCTGATCCTTAAAGGAATGAAAAGGTATTTGATTTGCTGCAAGAAGACTAGTTATTTGCTCGTCACGTTGCAGTGCATAAGGCTCATAATCATGATTCGTGTATACTCCGTGAACATCATATTGCTTCAGGAGCATATCAAAAGCCTCTTGAGGTGTGTTGTGAAAGCATAGAATACCGGAGTTAATTTTCCGAAGATTATCATGAATTGCGGAAATGCAACGGTAAATAAAAGTAACCCGACGGTCAGAGCTATCTAATCCCTGTATAATATTCGTATCAAAAATGAAAATAGGTAGCACCGGATAACCTGATTTTAAAGCTTCAAACAGTCCGCGGTTGTCTTCTAAACGCAAATCTCGCCGGAACCAGAATAGGGTAACTTTAGGTTTCATGAAATTGAATATGAGAGCCGAAGATAGGTTGCAGCCTGTATTGGGAAAAACATTGTTGATATTGCTGATATTTTCCTACTTTTGCGTCCCTAAAAAATCTTCATGAAGTTAGCCCAGTTTTCGTACGATCTTCCGGTAAATCTTATTGCTCAAACGCCTGCCAAAAATCGTGATGAAAGTAAATTAATGGTTGTTCACAAAGACAGCGGAAAAATAGAACATAAAACGTTTAAGCAAGTTCTTGATTATTTTGATGACAAGGACGTGATGATTGCCAATAATACGAAGGTATTCAACGCTCGTTTATATGGTCGAAAAGAGAAAACCGGTGCTAAGATTGAGGTTTTTCTTCTGCGTGAACTCAATAAGCAAAATCGCTTGTGGGATGTAATTGTTGAACCTGCTCGTAAAATTCGTGTTGGCAACAAATTATATTTCGGAGAAGATAACTCCTTAGTCGCTGAGGTTGTTGATAACACAACATCTCGAGGCCGTACCATTCGATTTTTGTTTGATGGTACGAATGAAGAGTTGAAAACCATTTTGGATAACATGGGCGAAACGCCTCTTCCAAAATATATAAAACGTAAACCAGATGATTCGGATAAGGAACGCTATCAAACAGTTTATGCCAAAAACGAAGGAGCTGTTGCAGCTCCAACGGCTGGTTTACATTTCAGTAGAGAACTTATTAAACGTTTAGAAATAAAAGGAGTTCGTTTTGCAGAAATAACTTTGCATACCGGTTTAGGTACGTTTCGACCGATTGAAGTAGAAGATATTTCAAAGCATAAAATGGATGCAGAATTCTATGATGTTGACGATTATGCTTGTAAGGTTGTAAATAAAGCAAAGGAAGAGGGTAGAAGAATATGTGCTATCGGAACAACGTCCGTGCGTGCATTAGAATCCTCGATTACAACCACCGGATTACTCAAACCATCGTCTGGTTGGACGAATATCTTCATTCATCCACCGTATGATTTTTCTTTAACGAATTCGCTAATCACGAATTTTCATTTACCCAAAACTAGTTTGTTGATAATGATATCAGCGTTCATGGGTCATGAATTAATGCAAGAAGCCTATAAAGTAGCTATAAAAAACAAGTATCGTTTCTTTAGTTATGGTGATGCCATGTTGATTATCTAAGCAGAAAAAATTTAAACTAAGCAAGAATAAAAACCATCAACTTCGTGTTGATGGTTTTTTGTTTTAGGGTATTAAAAAAAGATATAAAAACTTTCAAAATAAATTTTGAAATGACACATCGCTTACCTTACATTTGCCGCGGAGAGATGGCAGAGTGGTCGATTGCGACGGTCTTGAAAACCGTTGTCTGTAACAGGACCGGGGGTTCGAATCCCTCTCTCTCCGCCAAACACTCATTCTCATTTTGTTCCTCATTCTCATTCTTCACATTAGAAAGAGTAACAATAGGAGAATGAGAATGCATACTAAAAGAAAACACATTTATTATGTTTGATTTCCAGAAACTGGAAGTTTACTAGAAATCCAAGTTATTTCAAATTGGTTGTAAACAAATTCTCACATAAGTCAAGACGGATAAGTATGTACAAGATTAATTAGGCCGTGCTTCTTATAGTGTAGTTTTGAATATTGCAGAGGGTTCGGGAAAAACATCTAAAGCAGATCGTTAAAATTATTTTACCACATCTCGGGGTTCTATTTTTGAATGGGTAGCGGTGATAGATATTTTACGTGAACAGAAACTAATTTCAGATGAACAATACTTGACTCATTTATCTATAGCCGACCAAATTTCTAGAATGCTTTACACTATGATTACTAATCGCTCACAATAATTCAAACTTACATACATCTGCCCAAAAGGGCACTCACTAGCTTAAGTATGGCCAGCAGGGAACAATGAACAATGAACAATGAATAATGAACAATGAATCTTGGGTTAGGATAGAATGATCAATTCATCTGCTGTATCTTTCATATCACCTTCATTAGCGATGGCACGTAAGGAAAACCGACGTGTAACTCCTGTTTTGAAGCATTGAGTGTTCATTTGACCACCTTTAACCTTTATTCTATTCCTCGCAATCATCAACTGATGAGCTACAGTGATCATCTGAAAAAAAAGATGAATGCACGAGCTGACAAGCTGACGGTTCGAGTTGGTTAGATAACAACTCGAGTTAGCAAAATCCGAACTGTGGTTATCCAAACGTGCACTGCGGTTTACTTACAAGATCACTAAGATCGTTTGGTTAAGTGCTGTTGTTAGCAAAACGGATACAGTTGTTAGCAAAATGGATACAAATGTTAGCAAAACGGATACAACAGTTTCCATTTACGAAACTCGAGGTGGTTTTTTGAAAAATTCAACTGACACAGCTAGGTTTCGGTACAAGTATTCAAAGACTAAATTTTTATTTTCCGGAATCAGAATCTACTTTTATGAACATTAAGACCGAAACTCTTTACGACAAATGATGTATCAAATGAAAGTTGTGTGTGATTCCAAGGTGAAATGGAAAAGGATAACCCACACGTTTCTGTTTTACCGATTTGTGGCCATTAGTTTAGTTGTTGTGCTGTTCGCTTTATTATTTAATACCCCTAGCTATTCACAGTTCGGGAACTCATGGGTAACAGGTTATTCTGGGAATAGAATTCATTTTAATGGCAGTACAATATCAACATCCATTGGTTTAAATCCACAAAAGTATTTTACTGCAGGGCATAGTAGTATAAGCGATTCATCAGGTAATTTATTATTGTATAGTAACGGATTTCATATTTTTAATAAAGTAGGTGGTTATTTAGATAACGGTGATACATTGGTACCTCATTATTATTTTGATATTCAATCTGGTTCTAGTTTTCTTTCTCAAACTAGTATATTTCTGCCAATGGATAGTAATATATACTATTTTATTACACCTACCTTCTCTGACCTACGTTATGATGATTGTCATAATAATAGCGGCAATTGCTACTTCGATTTACTCTTATACAATGTTGTGGATATGAATGCCAATGGAGGTGCAGGTAAAGTAATTAAGCGCATGCAACCCTTAATGGAAAATGCCAATTTACGTAAAACACAAATGATGGCGTGTAAACATGGTAATGGAACAGATTGGTGGTTATTGAAAAATGAAGGGGATAATGGTGATGTGCATACGTTTTTAGTTACCAAGGATTCGATTTATGATAAAGGGCTACAAAGCTTTGCCAATCCCACTTGGGGTGCTTGGGATATACGCGGACAAAGCACCTTTAATAGTGATGGTTCGATGTTTGCAACTACCTCGCATGGAGGTAGTAGTGGGTTAATTTTTATTGCAAATTTTGATCGATGTTATGGAATGTTGAGTAATCCAAGAACAATTCAAATGCCATCTTATTCACAACATTTACCTTGGGATACATCCATAATGGAACGATTGTCGGTTGGCTTGGCTTTTTCTCCAAACTCTCAATTCCTTTACGTTATAAGTCAATGTAATATTCATCAGTTTGATTTATCAGATAATTCATGGTATCATGTTTCAGGCTTAGATACTATTCCAAATAAATTTCAAGAGTATGAAACTTGTTATATGGGCCCCGACAACAGAATTTATATAGGCAACTTTGGTGGTTTAAGCAAACAAATGAGTCGCATTGATAACCCGGATGTAAAAGGTGCAGGTTGTGCATTTTGTCCGCGTTGTTTACGCTTAGATAGTCTAGGTTCTACTGCCTACGTAGGCACTCCACCATGCATGCCTAATTATAGTTTAGGAGCTAAAACTTGTTGGCCTCTTAGCAATGAACAATTAATACTGAACAATGAACAATGGGCGTTGTATCCGAATCCTGTGAATGCCATACTGTACATCAAAAACGCAAAAGGCAAAGTGAAGAAGTTATATAATCTGTATGGGCAACTACTCATTTCAACAGCAAAAGAGGAGATGGATATTTCCGGTTTACCTAAGGGTTTGTATTTTTTATCTTGTGAGCAGCAAACACAAAAGGTACTGGTGGAGTGATAAGTAGTACTTTTAGGACGTAAAGAATGAAGTAGGAATGTTTATTCAAATGAGGTACGCACGAGAAGGCACAGGCAAATGAATTCGCGCCATTTATATGTGCGTAGAACTTCTGCGGTGCAGAACTGCTGTCGCAATTTTTGGCGATTAGATTTTAGACTTGCTTGGGATATCATTCTTATTTCGATGTAGAAGATTTCGGGCCCAAATAAGTTTTTCACAGAAGTATCGTATTTCATCTGCGTTGTTATATGGTGCCAACGACACCCTAATAATACCTTCTGAAGATAGCACATTCATAAGTGGTTCATTACAATGATAACCGCTGCGTAAGCAAATACCTTTTTCGCCTAGTAATAATGCAACGTCCGTCGGATGACAATTTTCCACGGTGAACGATAGTATAGAAGAGCGATGTTTGGGCTTACCAATTATGTTCACAAACGGAATTTCCGATAAACGGGATTCTAACATATTCGTTAATTCATATTCGTACTGAATGATTTCAGCAGGATCATACGATGTTATAAAATTGACAGCAGCCTCCAAACCTAATACTCCAGCAATATTTGGTGTTCCTGCTTCAAATCGACTTGGTAAATCCGCAAAAATAGTTTGTTGAACGTCAACCGACCTTATCTGATTTCCACCTGTTTGATAGGGGTGCATTTCCCTTAGAATTTCTTCCTTTCCATATAAAACGCCAATGCCGGTAGGTCCATACATTTTATGACCTGAAAAAACTAAAAAATCGCAGTTCAGTTCTTTCACCTGAATAGGTATATGAGCTATGCTCTGGGCTGCATCTATAAGAACCAAACAGTTTCTTTTTTTAACCATTTGAATAATCTCGTGAATTGGATTGACCGAGCCTAGAGAATTGGAAACATGTGTAACTGCGACTAACTTAGTTCTAGGACTGATTAATTTTTCCAATTCTTCCATACTTAGATCACCTGTTTCAGATACCGTCAAATATCGAAGATTTAGCTTGTTCCTTTTTGCAATAACCTGCCAAGGAACAATATTAGAATGATGTTCAAGAAGGCTCACAATAATTTCATCATTTTCTTGAAAATAGTTTTCACTTAGACTAGCTGCTACTAAATTTATTGATTCTGTGGTTCCTTTTGTAAAAACTATTTCTTGAGGGCACCTCGCACCAATAAATTGTTGAACCTTAGAACGGGCATGCTCAAATCGGTCAGAGATATTTAAGGATAAAGGATATAATGCACGATGCACATTGCTGCGATCATGCGTATAATATCTGCTCATCGCATCAATTACAGTTATTGGCGTTTGCGTTGTAGATGCATTATCAAAATAAACGAAAGGATCAGAAATAGTATTGAAAATTGGAAATTGTTCTCGAAAATGGTTCATAGTAATTAGTTCAAAATAAACGGAAAATTAGTGCTGTTCCTTTTTCGCTTCAATATAAATTCTATTCAATACCGCCGAAATACCAATTGAACGATTAGAAAAAAGTCTGCTCAACTCACTTTGTTCGATAAACTGAAAATCGGTATTGATTATTTCGGTTGCTGTATGGTTATTATAAATTTCATAAAAAACCCCTAATAAACCTCTTACTATTAGCGTTGCACTATGGAAATGAAGTTGAAGTTTATGATCCTTCCAAACGGATGCCATCCATAATTTTGACTGACATTCCTTTACAAGATATTCAGCGCTACGATAATCATCAGGACAGTCTGTTACAGAATCGGCTTTGTCCATAATAAATTCAAATTTTTCTTCCCAAGATGTTATAGCCAAAATGTTTTTAACAAAAAGATCTTGTTTTTCAGATATGGTCATAGTCAAAGTAATTTATGGAATACGTTGGCAACTAGAGCATGAAGGAAAAGGATTATCACTATTGCCGTATTTCCCTAAAAAATCGCGGTATTTATTTATGGATGATTCTGATAATTCTAAACTGGTAAGTAAATCCATGATTTCTTCCTTTTCATAATTTTGTTGGCTATGCTCTTCAAAGTACTCGTAACTAATTTTATTTTCTTTTAAAAGATTACCGTAATACACCTTGCTTTCATTGTAACCTGCTACTTGATTATAAAAATAATGCCGTACCGCATACATATTGCAATCGCTGCGCCATACCGAGCTATTTGTTGTTGATTTCGGTTTTTCCCAATTCAGTTCTTTTAACTTTTTAACTATTTTATGCTCATCAAAATCAATTACAGAGTAAAACGGTTTGTAATAATCAATCCCTGCATTTTTAAAAATACTATCCTTATTCTTATAGTAATGAAACTCTTCTAATTGACTCAAGAATACCTTAATATTTTTTAATAAGCTTGGATTTCGAATTAACAAGCGCATGTACCCCATAGCAAAATAAATAAAGCCTTTCTTTCCCTTAGGGTAATTTACTAAACTCACTTTATAATCAGATTCTTCAAATGGCGTATGTGCGGCAATAACTACTTTCATATTTTCCGCATGAGCTGTTTCAATTACAGGTTTTACCAAACCCATTCTGCAACCCGTACAAAGTGTTATTAAACTACCTTCATCCGGTTTGTTAATCCACGTTTCAAGAAAGTGTTTTCCTGCCGTGCTCAGTGTTTTGTTTTGAATATTGACATGCTTTTTTGCAAAGCGGGATGAAAATTCCTCAATATTTCGAATAGTTTGTTCAGGTAAAAAATCATGTATCAATGTGAAAGTTAATACACGTAAATTCAAAATCTCTGATAGATAGTATAATAAATACGAACTGTCTTTACCTCCGCTAAACAATAAAACGCAATCATAATCGGGGTTTTGAGCAGTAGAAACAATAGTGCTTCTGAATTGTTGTTCTTTTTGTGTCATAGTATAAAGTATTATGGTGAAGATAAATTAATCTTAGAAATTACAACGAATTTTATGGTTTGAAATTTGTCGCCTTAAGCCCACCCAATTAGAAAGAGAACGTAAAAGAGAAAGGCCAATATTAGCAAGGCTGTTTTCTTTCTCTTTTTGTTGGTGTTTATCTTTCTTAAACTTAGTCATGCAGAAGATGATATATACGTTTCAATTCTTCAATAAAATAGTTTGAAACTTGTTGCTTTAAACCAGCCAAGGTAGAAAGAGAAAGTAAAAGAGAAGGAGAAAGGCCAATAGAAGCAAGGCTGTTTTCTTTCCAAGTTAGAACGAGAAGGTAAAAGAGAAGGAGAAAGGCCAATAGAAGCAAGGCTGTTTTCTTTCTCTTTTTGTTTTTGTTTATCTTTCTTAGACTTCGGTCCACACCGATTCTTAATAACGAAGAAATATAACTACATGATTCGATTATCTAATTTTGAGACGAAAGAACGCTATACACCTTTCCAAATGCGTTCTTCTCCATGAAGTTGGTGCAATACATAGCGCGACAAAACAAATAAATAATCGGAAAGACGATTTAGGTATTGAAGTAATAACGTGTCTATAGGTTCATTCATTTCTTGCAGGCCAACACAAATTCGTTCTGCTCTTCGGCAAACACAACGGGCTATATGTAGTTGCGATGCAATAGGATGTCCACCCGGTAAAACAAAGTTCTTTAACATGGGCAGGGTAGATTCCATGTGATCAATTGATGATTCTAAGCGAGCAATATCTTCTATCTTTAATTCAGGTAAATTCATTTTTACTTCCTTCCCTGGATCACAAGCGAGTTCAGACCCTAGAACAAATAATTTGTCTTGGATATACTTTAACTCATCATATTTATCCAACGTTTTTATAGCATCACTTATAACACCCAGCCATGAATTCAATTCATCTACCGTACCATAAGCCTCAATTCGAATATGATTTTTAGGAACACGTGTTCCACCGATGAGTGAAGTTTGTCCGGCATCTCCGGTTTTGGTATAAATTTTAAACGACATAGTTTTTCTTTATTAAACCCCGGTATTTACCATACGATGTGCCAATACCGATTCTAAAATCGTACGATCATTACTTAAGCGTGGCACCTTATGTTGTCCGCCCAACTTACCTTGTTGTTTGAGCCACTCATGAAAACTTCCTTTGGGGAGAAAATTAATTTTAGGTTTTGATAATGCAATATCTTTATGGCGTTTGGCTTCATAATCTGAATTTATTTCCATCAGTTTTCTATCTAAAACTTCTTCAAAAAGCGCATAATTATCGGGTTCCGTTTCAAATTCAATGGCCCATTCATGCGCGCCATTTCCCTGATCTGAGAAATAGACTGGTGCAGCTGTATAATCCTGAACATTGGCATGGGTAGCGTAACAAGCTTCGCTAATGGCAAAATCAGCATTGTCTACAATTACTTCTTCACCGAAGGCATTAATGTAATGTTTTAAACGACCGGAAACTTTTACACGGAAAGGGTAGGTGCTTTCAAACTGAACGGTATCGCCTACCACATAACGCCATAATCCGGAGTTGGTAGAAATAACCAATGCATAATGCTTACCGGTTTCTACTTCTTCTAAACCGAGGGTTTGCGGATGTTCTTTATGCTGTTCTTCTAATGGCATAAATTCAAAAAATATTCCATGATTTAGAAATAACAGTAAGCCTTCTCTTCCTATAATATCCTGCGCTGCAAAAAAACCTTCAGAGGCGTTGTATGTTTCCAGGTACTGCATTTTAGCAGACGGAATGAGTTTCTTGAATTGTTGTGCATAGGGCGCAAAATTTACACCGCCATGCATATATAATTCGAGATTAGGCCAAACCTCATGTAAATTGGTTTTACCTGTAAGCTCAAATATCTTTTTTATTAAAACAATCGTCCAGGTTGGAACGCCGGCTATCATGGTAACATCCTCCTGAATGGTACTTTCAGCCATTTTATTTATCTTCTCTTCCCATTCATCCATGAGGGCGATGCTAATATCCGGGGTACGAATGATATGCGTAAAGTAGGAGAGGTTTTGAATCATCACTGCAGAAAGATCACCATAATAAGAATCGCCGCTGAGTTGATTTACCTGATGACTTCCGCCGAGCGTTAAGCATTTACCGGATAAGATTCCGGATTGAGGAAAGTTATGATAGTATAGGGCTAGTACATCTTTGGCCGATTTAAAATGACCTTCTTCCAACGACTCATTACTTACCGGAATAAATTTACTTTTATCGGAAGTGGTTCCGCTTGATTTTGCAAACCAGTTGATGTTTGAATTCCACAAAACCTGTTGAGCACCATCCATCATCTTCATGATATAGGGCTTAATATCATCATAATGATGAATAGGAACAGCCTTTTTATAATCTTTAATACTGTTAATGCCCTGAAAATCGTACTTCTTTCCGAATTCAGTAAACTGTCCGTTATGCACCAACGAATTAAAGACCATGGCCTGAGAGTTCAGCGGATTCAATAAAAAATTATCAATTCCACTCCAACGTAACTTGATGAAACTCTTCAGGGCAGGGTTAAGAATTTTCATTGCCTGTAAAAGTAGTTTGTCTCTTTCGCAGTTCAAAATTTTGACCCAAATACAATTTCCTTACTTGAGGGTCTTCGGCTAGTTCTTCCGCTGTACCTGATTTTAAAATATGACCGTCGTAAAGTAAATAGGCTCTATCGGTAATACTTAGCGTTTCTTGAACATTATGATCGGTAATTAGGATGCCGATATTTTTATATTTCAATTGCTCTACAATAACCTGAATATCTTCCACTGCGATCGGGTCGATACCGGCAAAAGGTTCATCGAGTAACACAAATTTCGGATTTACGGCTAGCGCACGTGCAATTTCGGTTCTTCGGCGTTCTCCTCCGCTCAATACATCGCCCATGCTTTTTCGCACATGGGTTAAACGGAATTCGGTTAAGAGCGATTCTAATTTGTCTTTTTGTTCAGTTTTAGAAAGTTTGGTTGTTTCTAATACGGCACTAATATTATCCTCCACACTTAGTTTCCTAAATACAGACGCTTCTTGCGGAAGATAGCCAATACCCAATTGGGCTCTTTTATACATAGGGTAGGCGGTTATTGGTTGATTATCGAGAAATACATCGCCCTCATCGGGCTTAATTAAACCAACTACCATATAAAAGGTTGTGGTTTTACCAGCGCCGTTTGGTCCTAACAGACCTACAATTTCACCTTGCTTTACTTCAACAGAAACTTGTTTCACAACAACACGTTTACCATATTGCTTCACTAAAGCAGAGGTTTGTATAGTGGATAACGACATGTTTTTAGTTTTTGATTTGCTTTTCTATAATTATTCCAGCACTCATTACCTCCGGTAACGGATCATTCCTCATGATTTGTTCCAATTCGATGGTATAATTTCCGGCCTTTGTAAATCGAACAACGCCATTTTTATTTAAGGGCATCTTATGTTCACGAATTTCATTCATGCCACGAGCAAACCATTTGCCTTCCGCATCAGCCAGCGGAACTTCGATACGTGTAACAACAGGCTTGGTTTCCTCCGGTATGGTTGTATATACATTTAACCAGATATTCGAGTAAGGATAAGCATCTGTATGACGTAAGTAGAGATAGAGTAAATAATTACTGGAAGTATCTTTAATGTGGAATTGAAAATTCGCTTTGTTTTTCTTAGACCATTTATTATGGGAGAAGCTCATGTTCTTTTCAAAAACGCCTGACTGAATACAAGAGGATAGGGCTATGGAAACGAAACAAAATAAGAACAAAACCTTACGCATGGTGCAAATGTATCAAAGTGCATTCAATAATTGTTCTTTGGCCTGTTCCAAATCATCTTTCATCGAAACCACGAGTTTTTGAATGTCGGCATCATTCGCTTTACTACCCATGGTATTAATTTCTCGGCCAATTTCTTGTAGCAAGAATCCAAGTTTTTTACCTTTTGTTTCCGCATCTTCTGTTAATAACTGAATGAAATAATCGCAATGATGGGTTAACCTACTTTTCTCTTCGGTAATATCAAACTTTTCGATGTAGTAAATAATTTCTTGTTCTAACCTGTTTTTATCGGTGTTTGTACTTTGAACAAATTCGTTGATGGCAACGGTTAACTTTTCACGGATGCGTACTAAACGATTTTTTTCAAAGGGTTCAACCGATAAGCATGTTGCCTTTATGCGATCGATATTGCTTCGAATTTGAGTTGTGAGCATAACTCCTTCTTGGGTACGATGCTGATTCAACTGATCACAAGTTAATTCTAATTGTTCTTTAATAATATTCCAATCTGCTTCGCTTACCGTTTCATTGGAAGCACTTACAATATCAGGCATGCGCATCAACGTTGCAAGAGTATCTTTCTTTTCCAGATTTAATTCTTTCGAAATTTCCTCCATAGCATGGTAGTAATATTTAGCTAATTCCATATTCACTGTAATAGGTTTCGCTAAACCATGTTGTTTCAAAAAAATAGTAACATCAACAGAACCGCGTAATAATTTTTGTTGAAGAATAGTGCGTAATTCAATCTCATACAATTTAAGTATTTGAGGAATTTTAGAATTCACTTCAAATTGTTTTCCATTCAATGATCTTATTTCTATTACACAGGTATAATCACTCACATTGAATTCTGATCTACCATATCCTGTCATGGATTGAAGCATAAAATTAATTTTGTTAAATGTATAAAATCAAATGAGAATCGGAACAAATTGTAACTCAAAAAGTAGATAAATTAATTTTACTCAAAAAAGAAATAGCAACAACAATGTATCAAAATAAGTAAAGAAGTATGTTTTACATCTTCGCAATCATGCATGAATAAAGGGTTGTAGAAGATAAAAAAAAATCGAACAATGTTGTTGTTCGATTTTCTTTTGAATTTTATGGGTTAGTAAGTGTAATTACTTCTACAAGTATAGAATAAAATTTATTTCCATAAAAATTTTTTTTCAAAAAAGTTATTAACGCGTGTTGATATTGTTGACGAATTATTTAGTGAATGAACACATTTGTTCGAAACATTTTAACCGCAATGGCTATTAAAATTACACCAAAAAATTTTCGAATAATAAGAATACCTGATTGACCTAAGATACGTTCGAACCATGCTAAACTTTTTAGAATAAGAAATACAAAAATTAAATTCAATACGATAGCTATGAGAATACTATTTTGTGCATAGAGTGATTTCATCGACATAATAGTTGTGAGTGTTCCACTACCTGCAATAACAGGAAAGGCAATTGGAACAACAGCACCTGCTTTAGGATTATTATCACCTTTAAAAAATTCAAATCCTAATATCATTTCTAAACCAAGTATAAAAAGAACTATGGATCCGGCAATAGCGAATGAAGCAATATCCAAACCCATAAACTTCAATACATTTTCACCAACGAAAAAAAATAACAAAATAAGTAATCCTGAAACCAGGGTTGCACGATAAGCACTAATACCTCCCATTTTATTTCGTAATGAAATTAGAATAGGAATTGAGCCAAGCATATCAATAACAGCAAAAAGGGCAAAGGTGCAAGTAATGATTTCTCGTAGTGAAAATAGATTTGACATAGATGTAATTATGTTCAAAGATAAAAGATAACTAGTAGCGAAGAAGTACTTTGCGTTTTCCAATAGCTTGTTTAAGATAAACTATCTTGTAATTATCGGAGAAGCTAATGCTGTATTCATCCTTTGGGAATTAAATTTCTACACATAAAAAAAGCCGCTCGAAAGCGGCTTTTATAGTTTAAAACATTACTGTATTACTCTTTTGTAATCTTCTCTGTATATTTTCCAGAATCAGAAATTACTTGAAGAATGTAATTTCCAGAATTCAATGAAGCTACATTGATTGCTTTTTTCAAGTTAGTAACATTAGTTGCTTTTTCGCTATAAACAACACGACCAGTTAGATCGGTAACTTGGAAAGTTACTTGTTTAGAAGTAGCGTTTAATTTTAAATCAACATAAACTACATCAGTTGAAGGATTAGGATAAACACCTACTGTACCATTTAATGTTGCAATGTTTGAAGTAGACAATGGTAATTGAATTTGAGCACAAGCAGAATTGGTGTCTTTACCCCAAGTGTTGAAGAATGAATCGATACTTACAACTTGACAAATCATCATATTTTTCCAATATGGATCTGGTGAATCATCATTTTGCATTAAAGTTCCTGGTTCGTTATCTGCTTGATATAAGATAGCCAATTTGCTACCAGAAACATTTTCTGCTGTAGAAGGATATACTTCTTCAAAATGACCTGTACCAGAGATGTTAACTATTTCTGTCCAAGTTGCACCGAAATCAGAAGAGCCAATCATCATTACATCACGGAAATTTTGACCGTCGAATGCAGAAGCACCTTCCCAATTATTTGGACCAGGACCAGAAGAGAATGGATCTGTAGTTGTAGTATCAGAATCAATTAATGAAGTGTAAGCCACCATTACTTTAACCGGAGTTGTATTGGTTGTAGTAATAGTTGGCATAGTTAAAGTACCAATGGAATTATATGCACAATCAGGATCACCTGTATTGGTTCCAACATAGTTATCTCCAATACCCACAACACCATCACCATCGCAATCACGACCGAATTGATCAAGTACTAAAATACTATCTGGTACCGAACTCATATCGCTATTCCAGTATGCCATTGCAGCATTAAAGAAGAAACGATATCCTGTACTTGAACCATCTTTAAACACACGCACTAAAGGGAATGCGGCATGAATTTTACCGTCCTTATCGAAGGTTACACTGTGCGAACCATCTACAGTCCATAAAGTATCTACTGCATTCGGACTACCAGGAACCTTAGTTACATCTGTACCGGCAAAATTATAGAAGTCTATAGGCCAATTCCAGATGATTGTTTTAGTCCATGTATTCCCGTTATCGGTAGAACTAATTAAAGTTACATCACCGCCCATATCACCAAATAACATCGCTACATTATTTCCAGAAGCAGAGATTGAGTAAGAGTTAGCTCCTGCACGGTACATATTAGATGAATCTAACAATGGAACTGGAATTTGATTATCGATCCAAGTTTGACCGTTGTCATTCGAACGTGATAAGAAAACGCCCAAGCGAATTCCATTGGAGTGGATATTACTATCACTAGAAGTAGTTAATACATACATATAGTTACCTGAAGTGGCAGCATGAGGCCATAATGCGGTATGCGGTGTTGTATTAAACAATGTGCTTTGAGCCCAAGTTGAACCCGTTTTCTTCATTTGAATAATGTTGTATCCGTTACCATCATGAGAAAGGTATAATTCAGATCCCGCATTTGTTCCGGCAAATCCACCGAAACCAGTTCTTAAATTTTCCAAGCGCGAAGTAGGTTGAGCCAACCAGTTTGTTCCATCGAAATAATTATACCCGGAACCACGATCGTTAAAAGGAGCGGTTTCATCTACCGCTGCTTCTGTAGAATGTGTCCATCCGCAACTAATAGTATTACCTGATTGTAATACACGACGTTGGATAGCACCATTCGTTTGTAAATCGTAAGTGGTACGACCAACCACTTCCTTTGTTCCTTTAGCCGTCCAGAAACTTTCCAGTGCCTGACGTGTTTTTTTACTGGCAACAACATTCGAATTAACCGAAGTAGTTGACACCTTGTCTTGAGCTGCAGTTCGAGCCGGAGCAGTTCCTATCTTTCTGTTTACATCCTGACCGAACATCACAGAACCGCATGCAGTTCCTAGAAAGAGTAAAAATAATCTTTTCATTGTGTATACTATTTTGTTAAAAAATTAACACGAATTTATTCTGATAATTTTGCATTACAAAAAAAGATTTAAAAACAGTTTTCTACATACTCTGAATAAATCTACATTTGCTGTATGAGTTGTGGTACTTTGGATACAAATCAGGAGACAGCAAGAATAAAAAAACCGGATTGGTTACGTGTAAAATTGCCTATTGGAGAGAATTACCGTCATGTTCGTGGTTTGGTGGATACACATAAATTACATACGATTTGTGAGAGTGGAAATTGTCCGAATATGGGTGAATGTTGGGGGGAAGGAACTGCAACTTTTATGATTCTTGGCAACACCTGTACGCGTTCCTGTGGTTTTTGTGCTGTTGCTACTGGTAAACCGGATCCTGTGGATTTTGATGAACCGCAGCGGGTTGCTGAAGCCATTCATTTAATGAAAGTGAAACATGCCGTGTTAACCAGTGTAGATCGAGATGAATTGAAGGATGGGGGATCTATTATTTGGCAAAATACCATTCGTGCTGTACGTGCGTTGAATCCGGAAACAACCTTGGAAACACTAATTCCTGATTTTAAAGGGGAAGAAGAAAATATTCAACGAATCATTGAGGCAGCACCAGAAGTGGTATCGCATAATATTGAAACCACCGAACGATTAACTCGAAAAGTAAGAATACAGGCCAAATACCATCGAAGTATGTCCGTAATTCGGTTTTTAAAACAAGGTGGCATGCGCACCAAAAGCGGAATTATGCTCGGTTTAGGAGAAAGTAAAGAAGAAGTGGTACAAACCTTACAAGATTTAGTTGATAACGGTTGTGATGTGGTTACCATAGGACAATACCTTCAACCTACTGCACATCATTTGCCTGTGGTTCGATTTGTACACCCCGATGAATTTGCAGAATTTAAAGAGATAGGTTACGCCTTAGGATTAGATCATGTTGAATCGGGCCCTTTGGTTCGTTCAAGTTATCATTCCGAAAAACATTTATTCAGCGGCAGGGTAAGTAAATAAGTAGCCAATTAGCTTCAACATGGTTTATATTGAATTGGGGTAATCTGCTTCCATCCGGTAAAATGGTTGGTTCTAAATGAAAAAGAGTACAGGTTATACCTTCCGAAATGGTGATTTGGCTGGTTCAATTTCAATTATTATTCTTTTTTGTTGTTTTTGATTAAAAAGGAATTATTTTTAATCCCTAAATTTTGAGAAGCGCATTATGATGAAGAAATTGATATTGTCGGTTTCCGTTTTGGCAAGTTCGTTTTTGTTAAAAGCACAAACTACTGAATATTATCCGCTAGCAAATCCTTGTGACCCGGATAAAGTTTTTGAAAAACTACCTCCCGCATCGCACGACAATAATTGTGTGTTTATTCTGCGTATTCAGAGTCAACCGTTTAATCAATTGCCTAAAGAGGTATGGCGTTATCCTAATTTAAAGGAACTTACCTTTCAAAATGCTAATATCTCTACGGTTCCAGTAGATATTTATTTGTTTAGAGATTTGGAAGTTTTGGATTTATCGAACAATAATCTAGCATCTATTCCTGCCACTATCGGTGAAATGAAGAAGTTGCGTAAACTGATTTTACGAAATAATAAACTCACTTCTATTCCTTCGGCAATCTCAAATTGTACCAATTTAGAAGAACTCGATATTACCGGTAATCCAATAAATTATTTACCCAACGAAATCAATAGTTTACAGGCTCTTCGTACCTTCAAGTTTAGCGGAAACAAAGTTCAAAACCCAATTGATATGATCAATTTGGTTCGCCAAATGAAAAACGTTACCAACTTAGATATGAGTGGCTGTAACATGAATTACATTCCTTCAGATATAAAACATTTGAAGAATTTGAAAGTGTTGAACATATCTAATAATAATCTTCATTTTTTACCTTACGAACTCGGACAATTAAGCAATTTAGAAACTTTAATAATTGGAGATGAAGGCAATAACGGTAATAAAATTTTTGACCTACCAACGAGCTTCGCTAACCTTCGAAATTTAAAAACGCTTCAGGCTTCAAATAATGGGTTTATTGATTTCCCAATGGTTCTTACTTCATTGAAAGGACTGGAAAACTTAGATTTAAGTAACAACTTACTCCAATATATACCTGCCGAAATTGCAATGATGTCGCATTTGAATAAATTGAATGTAATGAACAACCGTTTGCAGTCCGTGCCAGTTGAAATGAGAGAATTAAGTAGTTTGTCACAATTCGACTATTCCGGAAATAATTTCTCTTCCGAAGAACAACAAAAGATCATTCAAATTTTGACCGGCGAAACGGAGGTAAAACCTGAACCACCTGTACGAAAGCAAATGAGAAAGAAAAGCCGAGTGCCAAAAACAATAAAACGAAAAAAATAACGTTATACAAAGACCGGATGAAAATCCGGTCTTTATTTTCTATGGACAATTATCATGTACGGTTTCCTATTGGCGAGTGTGCCTTTAAAGATGAATATTCTGCTGAAGAAATGCGCACGATGTTCTTAGCAATTGAAACGTTTCCCAAGCGATTAGAGCTAATTGCGCAGCATCTTACGGAAAAGCAATTGGCACAAACATACCGAGAAGGAGGTTGGACTGTAAATCAACTAATACATCACTGTGCTGATAGTCATTTAAATGCACTGCTTAGAGTGAAGTTAACTTTGAGCAATGATAACCCAACGATAAATCCGTATCCGGAGGAAATTTGGGCGGAGATGGCAGATTACAAGCTTCCTTTTAATATAGCCATTACATTGTTGTATTGTGTTCATGCAAAATTGAATTCCATTATCCGACAGCTACATGAAGCTGAATTAAACCGAACCTATTACCATCCGCAATATCAGCGTAGTTTCCGTTTGAAGGATGTCATTTGCTTATACGCCTGGCATGGTGATCATCATTTAGCACATATTAAACTCGCCATAAATGAGCAATAATTTCGTTCAAAATGTATTATTAATATTCTTTGTAACTAGCTTATTTTCATGTAGTTATGATAAAATAACTAAAGTTGATATTGAAAATAGAAATAAGCATACAATTGAAGTAGGAATCAAAACCAATAATGTTAGTCAATCTTACGGACCAATTAAAGCAGGGGAGCGTATGAGTACAACGTATAACTGGACGGAGTTAAATCAGGAAGAAGGGCAATTTGTATTTACCGTGAAACATAGTACAGGCGGCGTAGACAGTTTCACGCATGGTTTTATTCGAAAAGGGGAGTTGTATAATTATGTTTATTTAATTTCAGAGCAGGATCAATTGAAGGTTGAAATCAGCAATTGAGGTAAAAATCTAAAATAAGTACTGCAAATTTCAGCGCGAATTAAGTACCGTATACTTAAATCTACTGAAACATAGTTTGTTGAATTAAACTTACTTGTTGTTTTATTTCCATAGGTAAAAACAAGCTACTATCCCCTTGATTTCTAATAACATCCCGTACCATAGTTGAAGAAAAAGATGAATATTTTGCGGAGCAAGCTAAAAAGATCGTTTCTATTTGAGGATTCAACATTTGATTCATATCGGCAATAGCTTTTTCATACTCGAAATCGCTAACCGTTCGTAGTCCACGTATAATGGTTTGAGCTTCAATTTCTTCACAAAAGTTGACGGTGAGGCCGGTATACGTTTTTACTTCAATTTTGGGTTGATCTTTATAGATGTTTTGAATCCAATTTATCCGTTGCTCTAGTGGAAACATGGGCTGTTTTCCGGCATTTACGCCAATACCAATAATAATTTTATCAAATAAGTCCATGGAGCGGTCAATAATATCAGTATGTCCAAGTGTAATTGGGTCGAAAGTTCCCGGAAAAAGTGCTGTGCGCATAAATTGTTTTTAATTCCTAAAATTAGAACAATATTAGAATTATTTTGATTTTCCTTTTTTCTGATACTGCAACAGCATGCCTAAAAGCTTTTCAGCTTCTTCTTTACTCTTTATATACATATCATATTCACTTTTTGGTGAATACACCGTACCAATAACCGGTGGTTTAATACAATCGTTTTCCGCACATTCGAAGTGAAGAAAAAAGTATTCTTCGTCTTGTTTTAAGGTAATACTCTTAATATGTTGTAAATCAAAAACCCACGAAATAAAAGTAGAACATTCGCTGTTCATACAATAATCGGTGCGGATAGAGTCGCCTTGAAGCGTAATCTTCTCCATTGAAAATTGCTTACAGGTGTTAATATATCGAGCCAATTCGGATTCTGAAATTTGTTTTTCTTTAGCTTGAATAGAGTTGAAAAACGATAAGAAAACCAGGGGTAGTAGTATGTATTTCATATTTCAAAAGCCAATTTAGTTGAATTTATTTTTTTTGAAAGACAGCACTAAGCTAATTAACATCACTATAAAACCAATTACCCATAAAACGGATTCTGCTCCAAACTTATACCAACATAATCCAGTTACAATATTTGAAATTAATAATCCAAAACTGTTCAAACCCTCGTAAAGACCAATGGCAGAAGCCTTTGATTCTTTATTGACTTGATTCAAAAGTATTGTTTTCACAATCCCTTGGGTAAAGGCATAATACAAACCATAAACGGTAAAAGCTAAGAACAGGATTAACGTTGAAGATAACGGCGAAATGGAGGCCAGGATAAAATAGGAAAGACTAAAGCAAATTAATCCTACCTGAAAAGTAGGTTTTAATCCAACGTGTTTTGAAATTCTACCTATGGGATATGATGTTAATGCAAAACATAAATTAAACCACATATATAATTGAAGTACAGTTATTTCGGACACAACGGATTCTTTTGCTCGTAGTAAAAGAAACATATCTGAACTGTTTACTAACGCGAAGACAAAAAATATTCCGAGCCAATTCAAAAATCCTTTTGGGGCTGTTTTATAGAATAGAAAATAGGTTTTTAGTTTTACAGAGAGTTTTTGAGCGTTGGGTTTTACCTGAAGCGGATTCGTTGATTTTTCTTTTAGTTTGAATCCTATAATTAAAGCAACCAAACCCGGTAAAATAGAGAGTAGAAAAAGAGATTTATAGTCTGCCGGTCTGAAATACAAAAAGACCAGAGCCGTAAGTGGTCCAAAAACAGCGCCTAAAGTATCCATCGAGCGGTGAAAACCGAATACCTCAGCACGATGCTCCGGCTCGCAAGCATCGTCTAGCATAGCATCTCGAGCACCGCCGCGAATTCCTTTACCAATGCGATCTAAGCTTCTTGCGGTGAATATTACACCCAGATAGGAAGTAAGACCAATTAAAGGTCGGGATACAACACTTAGAAAATAACCTAACTGAACAAAAGGCAATCTTCGGTTATAAACGTCCGATAATCTCCCCAAAGCGATCTTACTAAATCCGGCAACCAATTCAGCAATTCCCTCTAGAACTCCGATTGCCCAGGTTCCATAACCAACTTGTTGAAGGTACATGGGAATAATAGGGTACAACATTTCACTACTGAAATCATTAAATAATGAAATCAGAGAAATGTACCAAACAGTTTTTGTTATATGTTTGAAAATCAATTAGATAGAAGAATTTATTGAATTTAAGATGCGCTTAGAATCAGGCGTTTTCTATTTAACATAATATTAATTATGGGAAAATCGTTTTATTTATTTTCATAACCTCTCGGAAGCATTTCACAAACAAAACCCGGATCAGTAAATCCGGGTTTTGTACAGTTGTAATATTCTTTATTCCGTGCATAGCCATTAATTCCCTATTCAACCTCCACCGGATTCTTTGATTTATGCGTAAAGAAAATAAGATTCTTCTCGGTATCTAGGTCGGCAACCAACGTATCACCTTCCGCAATTTTCATATTCAAAATCTCCTCAGCTAATGGATCTTCTAAATATTTTTGAATAGCTCGGTGTAAAGGTCTAGCACCAAATTGTTGATCGTAGCCTTTTTCACTTAAAAAATTCTTGGCTTTATCCGTCAATTCTAACGTGAATCCTAAAGTACTTAAACGTTTGTAAACGCCTTGCATTACCAAGTCTATAATCGAATGAATATGCTCTTGTGTAAGTGCATTGAACACAACAACGTCATCAATACGATTTAGGAACTCAGGAGCAAATGTTCTTTTCAGGGCTTTCTCTATTACCGCTTTACTATTATCTTCTGAATTCTGAACCTTTGCGCTTGTTGCAAATCCAACACCATCACCAAACTCTTTTAATTGTCGAACTCCGATATTGGATGTCATTATGATTATTGTATTCTTAAAATCAATCTTACGTCCCATACCATCCGTCAACTGTCCATCATCTAAAACTTGAAGTAATAAGTTATAGATATCCGGATGAGCTTTCTCGATTTCATCTAAAAGGATAATCGAATACGGTTTTCTTCGAACTTTCTCGGTTAATTGTCCTCCTTCTTCATAGCCAACATATCCTGGAGGAGCGCCAATCAATCGGCTCACACTAAATTTCTCCATATACTCACTCATGTCAATACGAACCAACGCATCATCACTATCAAATAAATTACGAGCAAGACAACGGGCTAATTCCGTTTTTCCCACACCGGTAGGTCCTAAGAAAATGAAGGAACCAATTGGCTTTTTGGGATCTTTTAATCCAACTCGATTACGTTGAATAGCTTTAACAACCTTTGCTACCGCATCTTCTTGTCCTATGACTACCGATTTCAATTCAGTAGACATATTTCTGAGTTTTTCGCTTTCCGCTGCAACCATACGCTTCACCGGAATTCCGGTCATCATATGAATTACCTCAGCAATTTCTTCCTCCGTAATCGGGTAACGTTTGCTTTTTACTTCTTCTTCCCAATTTGCTTTAGCTAATTCAAGTTCTTCCTGTAGTTTCTTTTCCGTATCACGCAAGGAAGCTGCCTTTTCAAATTGTTGACTTTTAACTACCTTATTCTTCTCAATTTTTATTTCCTCTATTTTAGCTTCTAAGTCAAGTACACTTTTAGGCACATCAATATTCTTTAAATGTACCCTGGCACCAACTTCATCCATAACGTCGATCGCTTTATCCGGTAATAATCGATCGGTAATGTATCTATTGCTCAGTTTTACACAGGCTTCTATGGCATCATCGTTATAGGATACATTATGATACTCTTCATATTTCGGTTTAAGGTTTTTAAGGATTGTAATTGTATCCTCCACACTTGGTGGATCGATAATTACTTTTTGAAAACGACGATCTAAAGCACCGTCTTTTTCAATATGCATTCGATATTCATCTAAAGTTGAAGCGCCAATGCACTGTAACTCGCCACGGGCCAATGCCGGTTTAAAAATATTGGATGCATCCAACGAACCACTGGCACCACCAGCACCAACAATAGTGTGAATTTCATCGATAAATAAAATTACATCGCGGTTCTTTTCAAGCTCATTCATAATGGCTTTCATGCGTTCTTCAAACTGGCCTCGGTATTTCGTACCGGCTACCAACGCTGCTAAATCTAAACTGACCACTCGCTTATCAAATAAAACGCGTGATACTTTTCTTTCATGAATCCGAATGGCTAACCCTTCTACGATGGCCGTTTTACCTACCCCGGGCTCCCCTATTAAAATTGGATTGTTCTTTTTTCTTCGGGATAATATTTGCGAAACCCGTTCAATTTCTTTTTCCCGTCCAACGATTGGATCTAATTGTCCCATTTCTGCCAAGCGGGTAATGTCTCTTCCAAAATTGTCTAATACAGGTGTTTTCGACTTAGTAGCTCCACTACCTGCGTTTGGTTGTTGTCGGCGCTGGAATTGATTACGTTCTTCTTCTTCTTCAAATCCATCATCCTTTAATTCTGCTTTAAATGGTTTTTCAACAGAACTTGAGGAGGAAGCATGACCACTAAATACCGCTAGTTCATTTTTAAACTGGTCGTAGTCGATATTAAACTGACTCAAAATCTGACAGGCTACATTATCCTTATTTCGTAGAATGGATAAAATGAGGTGCTCACTTTCCGCCAATCCACTTTTCAGCGCTTTAGCTTCAAGTACGGTAACCCGTATTACCTTTTCCGCTTGCTTGGTTAATGGCAAACTGTTAACCTTTGTATTCGATGACGTTTTGGGATTACTCTTATTGCGTATAACCGATTCTAACTCTCTTCGTAAATTAATCATGTCAACGTGTAAATTCTGAAGAATCTGAATACCCAAACCTTGTCCATCTCGAATGAGCCCTAACATTAAATGTTCCGTTCCAATAAAATCATTACCTAAACGTAAAGCCTCTTCTCTACTGAATGAAATTATTTCTTTTACTTTTGCTGAAAAATGTGCGTCCATAAGCTAGTTCTCTGAACAAATTTAT
>JAEUVD010000049.1 GCA_016787065.1 Chitinophagaceae bacterium | reverse complement strand
AACGGTGATAGTGCTTTGTCCTGCATTACAACTAATTGCCGTTGCAGAAGCCGTTGCCGTTAGTAAGGTAGGTTGTGTGATAGTTACAATTGTAGTTGCCGTACAGTTATTCGCATCCTTTATCGTAACGGTATAACTTCCGGCTACAACATTCGTGAAGCTTGTTCCTGCTTGATACGTACCTCCATTCAAACTATATTGATAACTTGTTGTACCACCGGTTCCTGTTGCGGTGATCGTTGTATTTCCACCGTTACATAAAATACTTCCAGCCGAAGCGGTTACATTCAATACGTTTGGTTGTGTAATTGAAACGGTTGATGTCTTCGTACAGTTATTCGCATCTTTCACAGTAATCGTATATGTACCCGGACCATTACCTGAGAAGGTATTTCCACTTTGATAGGCTCCTCCATTCAAACTAAATTGATAGGCTGTGGTACCACCACTGGCGGTTGCGGTGATCGTGCTTGTGCCGGGATTGCATAAAATAGCTGTAGCACTCGAACTCAAGGTTAGTGCCGTTGGTTGAACAATACTTACCGTTGTAGTGGTTGTACAGTTATTTGCATCCTGAACCGTTATCGTATACGTTCCGGCATTATTATTTGAAAAGATATTCGATGCTTGATAGGCACCGGCATTCAGTTTATATTGATACGCTGTGGTTCCTCCATTAGCAGTAACGGTGATAGTGCTTTGTCCTGCATTACAACTAATTGCCGATGCAGAAGCCGTTGCCGTTAGTAAGGTAGGTTGTGTGATAGTTACAATTGTAGTTGCCGTACAGTTATTTGCATCTTTAATCGTAACGGTATAACTTCCAGCTACAACATTCGTGAAGCTTGTTCCGGCTTGATACGTACCGCCATTCAAACTAAATTGATATGAGATTGTACCGCCGATTCCTGTTGCGGTGATTGTTGTATTTCCACCGTTACATAAAATACTTCCAGCCGAAGCGGTTACACTCAATACGTTTGGTTGTGTAATTGAAACAGTTGATGTCTTCGTACAGTTATTCGCATCTTTTACGGTAATCGTATATGTACCCGGACCATTCCCTGAAAAGGTGTTTCCACTTTGATAGGCTCCACCATTCAAACTATACTGATACGTTGTAGTACCACCACCGGCGGTTGCGGTAATCGTACTTGAACCGGGATTACATAAAATAGCTGTAGCACTCGCACTCAAGGTTAGTGCCGTTGGTTGAACAATACTTACCGTTGTAGTGGTTGTACAGTTATTCGCATCCTGAACCGTTATCGTATACGTTCCGGCATTATTATTTGAAAAGATATTCGATGATTGATACGCACCGGCGTTCAATTTATATTGATACGCTGTGGTACCTCCATTAGCAGTAACCGTGATAGTGCTTTGTCCTGCATTACAACTAATCGCTGTTGCCGAAGCCGTTGCCGTTAATAAGGTAGGTTGTGTGATAGTAACCGCACTGGTAGCGGAACAACTATTTCCATCCGTTACTACAACGGTATAAGCACCTGCATTCAATCCATTAAATACGCCTGTACTATTCACCACATTATTCGGCAAAAGCTGATAAGTGAGTGAAGTCATACCGGAGGCAGCTACCGTAATCTGTGCTGTATTATTACCGAAACAGGCTATCGGCGTTGTGCTCACAGAGGAAATAACAGGAAGTACTGGTGCCATGATAGCTTGCACCGTTGTAGCCGTGCAATTATTTGCATCCTTCACAGTGATAGTATAGGTTGAAGCACTTAATCCGGAGAACTGATTAGACAATTGATAAGCCGATGCATTTATTTTATATTGAAGTGTACCCGTTCCGCCAATGGCCGAAACCGATAAGGTAGCATCGTTGCCGGGTATGCACGTAGGAATTGTTCCTAACACACCAATAATCTGAAGCAATGCCGGTTGTGTAATAGCTACCGTTGAAGTCTTTGTACAGTTATTCGCATCCTTAACCGTAACCGTGTATGTACTAGAAGCATTACCTGAGAAGGTATTACTACTTTGGTAAGTGCCACCATTCAAACTATATTGATAAGCGGTTGTTCCTCCACCTGCCGTAGCCGTAATAACACTCGTTCCCGCATTACATAAAATAGCACTTGCATTTACGGATAAACTTAAAGCTAAAGGTTGTGTAATGGTAAGCACGGTAGATTTAGTACAATTATTCGCATCCTTAACTGTTAATGTATAGGTACCCGCCACATTGTTAGCAAAGCTCGAACTAGTTTGAAAAGCCCCTGCATTTAACTGATATTGATAGGAAGGTGTTCCACCTCCAGCCACACAAGTAATAGTGCTAACACCGGCATTACAAGCTATAGCCGTTGACGATGCCGTTAGCGTTAATGCTGCTGGTTGAGAAATACAAACTACCGTAGTAACCGAACAGTTATTAATATCTTTAGCCGTAATTGTATAGCATTGGGCGGTTAAATTCTCAAATTCACCATCAGTATTTGTTTGAGGACCTAAAGGGGCAATGGTATAAGTTTTTGTTCCCGTTCCTCCTGTGGCTAAAATTTCTATTTCTCCTGAGCTTCCACCATTACACAAAACATTATTTGTACTTGCTGAACCAAAAACGATGGGTGTGGGTTGAGTAATAATAATTGTGGAAGAAGCAGTGCAGTTATTCGCATCCTTTACCGAAACGGTGTAGGTTGCGCTTGATACCGTAAATGTATTTCCATTCTGATAACTACTTCCATTCAAACTAAATTGATATGCTGTTGTTCCTCCAGATGCATTTGCGGTTAACACGGTGCTTCCACCATTACATAAAATAGAACCTGAACTAAGCGACACTGCAAGTGCAGTTGGTTGTGTAATGGTAATGCTTGATGTAGCGGTACAGTTATTTGCATCCTTCACGGTTACGGTATAACTACCTGCTGTAATTCCGGTGAATGAATTTGATGATTGATAGCTTCCGGCATTCAATTTATAACTATATGCCATGGTTCCTCCGGTAGCTACGCCGGAAATCGTTGTACTTCCACCGAAACAGCCTATGTTACCCGCGCCGAGTCCGAGTGTTAGTACATTCGGTTGCGTAATTTGAATAGTTGAACTGGACGTACAATTATTTCCATCAGATACTACTACGGTATAGGTACCGGCATTCAATCCTGAAAATACACCACTGCTTTGTAAGGCTCCTCCATTTAAACTATACTGATATGGAATACTCGTTCCGGAACCTACCGCTGTTAAGGTTGATGTTCCGGCATTGCATAAAATAGTGGTATTCGATAAACTTAAAGAAGGAACACTGATTGGAGTGAACGATACAGCCGTTGTTGCTGAACAGTTTGTACCATCGGTTACGGTTACTGTATAACTACCTAAAACCAAACCTGTAAATATACCACTGGTATTTGAGATATTTCCAGGAGATAAAGTATACGTTACAGTTCCGATTGAATTGGCTACCGAAACAGCATTGATAGCAGAAGGTGATGTACAATTTCCTGAAACGGAGTTAACACCGGTTATCATTAAGGAGGAACAAGTACCCGGAATAACTACGGCCTGACGTGCGATACAACTTGTTGTTCCACCAGGACAACAGGACGCGTAAATGGTTTGTCCGCCCGGACAAGTTGAACCTGCCGGGTCATATACAAAAGGAGAACCACTACCCAATAATGTACCACCGGTTGCAGCGCTCCACCAACTTACAGAATTACCATTACCACAACCACCGGTAAGTGTAGTGGTAAAATTTTCAATGCCTCCTGAACAACTTCGAGTAATAGCTGTTGCGGAAAAAGGCACGTTATACACCGTTGTACAAGGAGTTACATTCACCGTAAAACTGATAGAATGATTGGCAGCAGTAAAGTACGACCAGCAGCCAGTAGCGCCATCAGATGTTCCGGATAAAGTAAAGGTTTCAGTTGGTGTTGTTAATATCGAATTACAAAAAGTAAGATTAAAATCAAGGGAAAATTTGTTTACACAATTCAAGGTTGTTTTACCATAGTTGTTACACGGATAACCATCGTTCGCAAGAATAGTTCCACAACAATCATTTCCTGCAGAAGCATCAAAATAAAATCCCGGACCGGCTGAAATACCAACCGGACATTGTCCTTGACAACCATTATTATAAGTTACAAATCCCGTAGGAAGATTAATTCCGGAAACGGTATAACCTGCATTTGCCGGTAAAAAGATACCATGTAACCATTCGGCATCAGGCATTTGTTGCCAGGTAATACTATCAATTACCACGTGAACGGTTGTGGTTCCACAAGGGTCGTTACAAATAATGTTTCCTCCGGAAAAAGTAGTACCCGTGCCACTCACATAACTTACTTGAATAGTTGGTATTGGCGCTCCACTACATTGTGAAAATCGACCAGATGTCGTAACGTTAGAAACATTAATTACCTGTGCGAAGCCACTCGTTACTAGGAGTAACAAGAGGAAGGTCAGTAGAATTTTATTCATTCAGATCGTCTACGGTTTTTGTAAGTAAGCTTTGGTTTGTTTCACCAGTTCAGTAGGGAACTGATTTTCAAACCCGCTGAAAACCTCTAAGACGTAATCGGAAATTCTAATTTTCTGTTCTGTGGAAAAAGCTGGATTAAATAGCATCCTGAAATAGATCATGTTTTTATTCATCACCTTATCCGGAATGTTCTTCAATTTGGATTCCTGTCGAATCAGGTAGGTAACTGAGTCAGACAATTGCACCGTTTCGCTTTGTTGTATCCAATTATCCACAACCGACCAATTCACTTTTTCTTGAGCTGGCAAAGTTTTTGATAACAGGATAAAAAGAATAGATAGTAGAGTTATTCGATTCATTCAGAGAGACTTATCAGAGGGGCGAAGGTATTACAACAGGTTCATATTTTCATCTTTTTTATGTAATCTTATTTATTTTCCCACCGAAATTATCGGTTAACGTATATTCGGACACATGAAAAAATATCGGGTACACCTTATTTTACTAGCTTTTTCGGCTATCGTGCTGATTTCCAATGCATTTTCTCCAATAAACCGATTCGTAGTTGCCAATGGCACCCATTTTGAAAAATTGCGTAAAAAGTTAACCGTTCAAGGATGTAATTATTGGTATGGCGGTTATTTGGCCCTCGATGAAAAACATAAAGGCAAACAACGACTAGCAGAGGAATTAGATTTTCTTCAACAAAAAGGTATCAATAACCTACGTGTGTTTTTTTGTGGTGAAGGAAATAACAGTTACCCTTATCGAATAACTCCGGCATTACAGGAAAAACCCGGGGAACTCAGTGAAGAAGTATTACGGAGTTTTGATTACTTTTTAAATGAAGTAGCGAAACGCAACATGACGGTTGTTTTAGTTTTGAATAATAATTGGGAATGGAGCGGAGGATTTGGTCAGTATCTAGAATGGACTACCAAGGAAAAAGCACCGCTTCCGAAAACAAAAAGTTGGGATTGGGATGCTTATTGCACCTACATTTCCGGTTATTATGCCAATAAAGAATGCCAACAGCTTTTTGAGCAATACCTGAATAAATTGGTTCTCCGGGTAAATACGGTTAACAAAATAGCTTATAAAAATGACCCGAACATCTTTTCTTGGGAATTGGCGAATGAGCCACGTCCGATGAACGAAAAAGCCATCGATGCTTACCGTTTGTGGATAGCCCATTTCTCATCTTATATTAAAAAAATGGATAGAAACCATATGGTTACTATTGGTGTTGAAGGGATGATTGGTACCAACCAAGACTACGAACTTTTTAAAGAAGTACATGCGATACCAAGTATAGATTATGCCACGATTCATCTATGGCCAGGCATTTGGCAATGGTATAAAAATGGTCCGGAACATGTTCTCAGCGATTCTTGTTCTACTCTAATTTCCGACTATTTTAAACAGCATGCCTCGCTGTGTAAGGAACTCGGTAAGCCTTTGGTTTTAGAAGAATTCGGATTACAACGCGATGGAAATTCATATTCGTATAAGTCGAATGTGGAGGCTAGAAATCGTTTTTACGAAAGCGTTTATCAAGAAGGAAAGAAAAACAATTTTGCCGGTTTTAACTTTTGGGGATTTGCCGGTGTACCGAAAAAAGACACTACCACCTGGTTTTGGAAAGAAGGTGAGCCCTACTCTGCCGATCCTCCGCAAGAACAACAAGGTTTATTTTCGGTTTTTGAAAGCGATGAAAGTACTTGGGAAATTATTACTCGTGCCATGCAAGAAGACGAGTAATTAATGACTCGATTTACCTCGAATTACATTCAACGTATGCAACGCAACACTACCGGCAATGAGCACGATTCCAAGATAAAACCCTAATCCGAGTTCTTTGTTTTCTTGGTAAAAAATCATGGCCAAGATGATGCCGTAAACAGGCTCTAAATTCACCATTAAGACTGTTGTAAACGACGACAATTTTTTAAGCGCAGAAATAGCCAGCGATTGTCCGAGTACCGTGCAAAAAAAGCTTAGTACTATCAACCAAACCAGATCGATGCGCGATGGTTGCCAGTTTGCCCCTGGAAAGCGCCAATGATAAACCGGGAAGAGCAGACATAGAAATAAAAATCCAAAACCAATTTCATAGAATGCCACGGAGAACGGCGAGTAATTAGAAACGATACGTTTATTAAGTACGGTAAAAAAAGAACTTAAAAGTGCAGCGACTAAACCGAGCAAAATTCCCGTTGCAAAGTGAACATCAAACGCGTAAATACAGTACATACCAATTAACGCAATGAGGCCCACCACAAATTCACGGTAATCAAAACGAGATTTGCTAACAAGTGGTTCAAGTAAGGAAGTAAAAATACCCGCTGTAGCTAAACAGATTAATGCGATGGAAGCGTTGGCATATTTAATGGCTGCATAAAAAGCTACCCAATGAATAGCGATAACAGAACCAATAGCTGCAAAACGAAGGAGTTCCTTGGGTTGCTTAATAAATTTTTCTTTTCGGAACAACAAAATCAGCAGCAGCATGCAAGCGGTTAGTAAGGTTCGATACCACATCATGGGATAAGCATCAAGTTGAATAGCGCGACCGAGAACGCCGGTAAAGCCCCATAGAAAAACAGCAAGATGCATTTGAAGCAGGGCTTTCTTCATTTTTTTTCCACAAATGAAAGAAATAATTGAGAAAACTTTGTTTTTTTTAAATGTTTACGCCTACATTTGCACTCCTTAAAAAAACGAGATGCCAAAGATGAAAACGCACTCACGTGCGAAGAAGACTTTTAAAGTGACTGGTAGCGGAAAAGTAAAACGTTTCAAAGCGTTCAAGAGTCACTTATTGTCGAAGAAAGCAACGAAGCGTAAGCGTCATTTACGTGGAGGGGCGATGGTAAACGATACGAATTCAGGAATGGTGAATCGTTTATTGTGTATTGGGGGGTAATCAAAAAAGTAAGGAGTAAAAATTAAAAATTAAACTATGCCACGTTCAAAAAACGCAGTCGCAAGTAGAGCTAGAAAGAAAAAGATATTAAACCAGGCGAAGGGTTATTACGGAAAACGTAAGAACGTATTCACGGTTGCAAAAAATGTGGTAGAGAAAGGGATGACGTACAAGTTTACGAGTCGTAAACTGAAGAAGCGTACATTCCGTACTTTATGGATTGCTCGTATTAATGCAGCGATTCGTGAAGAAGGGATGAATTACTCTACCTTCATCAACAAATTAGCGAAAGCCAATATCGATTTAAATCGTAAGGTATTAGCCGACTTAGCGATGAATGAGCCTGAAACATTCAAGGCGATTGTTGCGAAAGTAAAATAGAATAGATCTTAGATTAAACATAGTTGGACCGGTAGTTCAGTTGGTTAGAATGCCGCCCTGTCACGGCGGAGGTCGCGGGTTCGAGTCCCGTCCGGTCCGCACTTATAAAGTGCAAACCCTTGATAGTTGAAACTTTCGAGGGTTTTTTATTTTAAAGGTACAACATAGGTACAACAAATTAATCTCGTTGGATAGTTCTAACTTACCTAATTGCTTGTTTTATCAAACTCATTATGTATTCAAGGTCTTTATCCGATTCAACTTGTATCTGATAATCTCCATTGCCCCAATGTCCTTTTTCTGATACGTCTTCTGCCAACTTCTTTGGGTCATCTAACTTTCCCTTTTTTAGGTTGATCCATATTTTAAGAGAGTTTTTCAAAATGCATATATCCGTAAATACTTTGCTGTCTTTTCGAAAACCGATTTCCATTTTCTTGGGCTTAATCTCAATGTCATCTACTAATTGTATAACCCCTTGTCTGAATTTTTGATAGAGTTCTGCAATGAGTTCGGTAGTCTTTTGAATGTGTTCTGCTTCGGTGTAAACCTTTATTTCTTCCGTCACTTTTTTAAGTGCTTCTTTATTCTGGGTCAGTGGTTTGATGCTTTCTGCTGCGTTAGATTTTTTAATAGGATTGATAATGATAGTATCATTCTCAAACTGCTTTACTTCCCATAACTCAATCGCAATGTCTTTGAAGTTTGTTGCCTGAACTTGGTTTTCGGTAAAGTTTGTTGATACAAAAGCAACCCTTGTCTGGCTCCAATCCACATCTTCTCTTTTCATGTTTTGTTGAGGGCTTTCATTGTACTCCAAAATAAAATCAGCTTTGTTTTCTAACATAAGGCTGAGGTAAGTAAAGCCCTGGTCAACCACACTGATGTTTTTGTCCCTTTTGTATTCAATAATGATAAAGGCACATGCCTGTGGATCATAAGCCAATATATCTATCCGCTTATTTTTAATGGTGAACTCACTTTTAACCAATACAAGCCCCATGATGGTAGACAAGTTTTCCTCAAAGACTTTTTGAATGTCTTTTTCCAGTTTAAAAGGTTTTTCCTTTACTTCATTTAGTTTGCCTGTTTGGTTAATGTAAAGTGCCATAATATTAGCTTATTAAATTTTTAAGTTCAAGTGTCCGTTGCTTCAATAATAAATTGAGTTCTACCTTATATTTATACTGCTTACTATTTTTAATACTCTTTTTTAATTGTGTTATTTCTTTCTCAAGGGCATCAACCTGTTTGTTGTACTGAACCAAATCCTGTAAGGACTTTCTGGCCATCTTTTTATCACCTGTTAACTGAATACAGAAGTCATGATAAACTGCATCCAGATTTTTCTTCAAATGCAATGAATACTTATTAAGTCTGGGTAAAAACCACGATGTTTTAAATGTCCAATCTATTACTGAATTATCAGCATTTACCGGATGAGGATGCTTAGTTGAAGTTGACAGATATATACTGTCAGATTCTTCAATTATGAAAATAATATTGTAAGGAATAGCCCTATCTATTATTTCAAGCAACGTCTGCATATCCTCCCTTACTTTAAGCTCAATCTTAAAAATTTGTATTTCCTGTATTTCTTTCGCTTCAAGATTTACAGTGCCAGGAGAAAGTTTTTGCAACCAAGTTATCCTAAGTATTTGGTCCGTGAATAGCTTCTTCTGCTTTGAGTTAGTATAGGCATCAAAGGCATTCTTAGGAATAACTCTATTAACTTTAGCGGTATGTGGTAAGCTAAACATTTCCATCTACCGTACTATTAAAAATGAAATAAGTTTAAAATCTTCTATACCCTTTATTTTATCTTTTAAAGCTGTAGTTCCTCCAGCCTTAAATAAGCTCAACACTTCCTTTTCTTCTTCGGTTTGAAGTATTGTACTGATACTCTGTTTCAATAGCGAGGAGTAAGCATCCATTTTATGATATTCATCTGTCTCAACACTCAATGTTTTACAAATCTCTAATAGTGGTTCTTTTATTCCTTTGCATAACAATCGCATAGCATCCAGTATTTTTTTAGATTCTACATGGCTTTGAAAAAGCTGTCCATTATTATTTATGTAAATTAGGTAATAGGGGTGAAGTCTATTGAGCTTATTGATATTAACACATGTGTTTACATTCTTTAAAACGAAAACAGCACCGGGGGGTAAAATATCAGTGGCATTAACGGTTGCATGTAACCCTTCAGGAATATTCTGAAGCTCACCGAAAGACTTTATATAGTTTGTTAAATCAACTCGAAAATCATTCAAACCGAGGTCTGTAATACTCACCCCTTCTTTTAAATCTTCGAGGTCAATAACTTCTTCCTGTAATTTTTGAAGCTGTATTTTTCTGTACTCTAAATCTTTTTCATCTGTGTTCAGAATATTATCATCACCTGTACTTGCCATGTTACTAATCAACATTCTGCTTTCAACCCTTTGCTTCAGATTGATATAGGCATCCAATGTTACGTCCGGCCAAAAATTGACCATTGTGATAGTATCATTCTTGGAACCTATTCTATCTATGCGACCGAAACGCTGGATAATACGCACAGGGTTCCAGTGAATATCGTAGTTGATTAAATAATCACAGTCCTGTAGATTTTGGCCTTCAGAAATACAATCAGTTGCTATCAACAAATCAATGCCATCTAAAAGTTTAGGGTATAGCTGATCCTTATCTTTCGACACCGGAGAGAAGCAAGTTAATAATGGGTTTAGGTCATTAGGTATGTTCTTAGAATTACTTAATTTTTTGGACCCAGTGATTAATGCTGTATACAATCCATATTTTACTTTTAAGTAGTCCTGTATGTTTTCATAGAGATAGTTTGCCGTATCAGCAAAGGCTGTAAATACTATGACTTTTCTATTGTTAGGATTAAAAGGATGAGAAATTTTATTATCTAATAATTTAATTAGTTGCTGAAGTTTGTAATCTTTACTTCCTCTAACATCAACTATACTGCCCCAAAGCATATTGAGCAATGCTAAATCTTCATTCAAATCTTCACTCCACTTTGTAGTGTCCATATCTGATATATGAACCTTAATTTTTTTGCCTATCACATTTTCCTCATCACCCCATTCTGATTCCCAGTCGAACTCCTCATCATTCATCTTTGCTTCTATACCCTCATACTCTCCTTTTGAGCCTTGTTCAATTGTTATAATAGCTTGTTCAATTTGTGCAATTATCCTTTCAAGAGTTATTCTAAAAGAATCAACGGAGCTCTCCAAACGTTTCAATAAATTAATACGCATTAAAATACGTAAGCTGTTATCACGATCTATTTGCGAAAGTTTACTTGAACCTGCCCGTACTTCTTTTTCGTACAGATTTTTGTATGCGTCTAACTTACTTGGCAGTATATAGTTTAGTGGAGTATAAACAGAAAGATTCAACAATATCAGCTTCTCTGCAATTTCTACGTAAGTAATATTATCCGTTTCGGTAAGTGGACTTTGTACTGATACTGGCTTATTTCTTTCCGGGAATTTACCAACTGCTGTCGTATCGTAATAAGTGGTAATGTGCTTTCTTGAACGGGCAATTGTTAGCGAATCGAGTATTTCAAAAAAATCAAAATCAAGCATATCTAATAACTTCTCGGTGGTTCTTTCAGAAGTTTCAAACTTACTCCATACATTAAATGCTTGCTGTGCCTTTCTGAAAATTTGGTCAATGCCTGTTTTAGTATCTAATTTATCATTTATTAACTCCGGGTCACCTTCATAAGCTAATGCCAATTGATTTTTAAGGTCATTAAACCTATTGTTTACCGGTGTTGCAGACAACATCAACACCTTAGTTTCAATACCTTCCTGTACCACTCTGCGAAGTAGTTTTTGATACCTATTTTCCCGGTCTGAATAAGGGTTATTATTCCTGAAATTATGTGATTCGTCAATGACCACTAAACCATAATTACCCCAATTTACATTTTCCAAACTTCTTCCATTACTCATACCCCTATCTCTTGAAAGGTCTGTGTGAAATAATACATCATAACGAAAACGGTCGGCAGCTAAAATGTTGTTTTTGTCGTTATGCCTATAAGTATTCCAGTTAGCTTCTAATTTTTTAGGGCAAAGGACTAGCACATCCTTATTACGCATTTCATAATACTTGATAACGCCCAATGCTGAAAACGTTTTCCCTAAACCAACACTATCTGCTAAAATGCACCCCTTGTACTTCTCTAATTTATTAATAGCTCCTATTACAGCATCTTGCTGAAAATTATATAGCTTATTCCAGGTCAATGTGTCTTTGAATCCAATTTGGTCATTCGGCAAATTATCCAATGATATGTCTTGCAGGAAATCGTTAAAGATATTATACAACGTAATGAAGTATATGAACTCCGGGCTATTCTCTTTATAAGCACTTTCAAAATAGCTCTGCACTTTTTGGGTAACCTCCTTTAAGTCTTCTTCATTTTCCCAAATCTGATTAAACCAATCCAAGTATGCAGCACTATCTGGGAACTCTGATTTCTGAATCAAGGTAGGGAACCCCTTCTTGTGGGTAATCCCTAAATCAGATGTAGTAAAACTGCTTAGATTGGAATAGGCATACTCCTCCTGCTCTGTGTTCTTTACGTGTATCATTCCGTTGATTGGAAGATTATGATGCTTATTGGATTTGAAAACCACTTTTTCTTTTACCCATTTTGAACACTCCCTTGCAATGGCTCTTTGATTTAATTGGTTTATCAATCTTAACTCAAATTCACCTCCACATAATTCTGTTTCCTTATAAATATTGGGTATGTAAAATAATGGAGATTGCTTTTTAAAATTCTCTTCGCTGAAAGTAGGAGAACTAAAAATAAAACGCAGTTCATCAATTTTCTCCAATTCTTTTTTAAGAGCCACATAAGCATAGATAGAAAATGAGGAAGCGGCAATACTCAATTTGCTACCTTTACGGATACTTGCCTTTAAGTCATCCCCTAATCGATTATTTACATTATCTATCAGCTTCATTAACCGCAAGGATTTTTTTAAGTTCTGTAATAAATGCTTCAAAAGAAATTCCGTTTTTCCAGATATTTCTATTAATATAGACAGATTCAGTTTTGTCAACAAGGGAAACTTTCACGTCTGCATCAACCTCAAGGCTTTGCAGACCTTCGTCCCATTTGGCAATTTTATCGCCTATTTTATATCCAATATCAATAACGAATCGAGATTCTGCTTTGAAATATTCCATATCAATAATCATTTCATCATCTGGTCTGGTCATAACACAAAGAGCATAGAAATCCCTTTCATTCACTGCAGTCCTTCCTTGGAGAATTGACATCCTTACATTCTCTTTACCGGCAACTACATTTTTTATTTCTATTGCATAGCCTTTCGCATTTATTATCAGATCAAAATCCTTACCTCTATCAGGGTTTTCAATCTTGTATTCAAAATCCAAACCAGCAATGGACTCTTCGAAAGCAATTTCAGCTGCTGTACCTATCTTCTTCCATCTGTCAATCTGGTGCTTTGCATTAAGCATTTCTTGCGCCTTTGCCAACAGCTCAACGGCCCCTAATTCTGCTGCTGCATCATCGAGTAGCTTCATTTGTGCTGGGCTCAATTGAATTTTAGCTAACTCAACTATATCTTCAATAGACTTCCCTGATTTATTAATCTCCATTATTTGCTTGCTAAAGCCTTCGCCTAATGCTAAAACATATAGAGAAGCACGTTTTGTTGAAAAAGATGGAAGAAGGGTGTCAATTTTTGAAAATTGTTCAAACCAATCGTTGAGCTGCAAGAACATTCCATTTAAGGAACCGCCTTTCTTGACTTTACTTTCAATATTTAAATCATGGAAAATCTTGTCTATTTCATTTGTAAGGACTGACACATCCCTGGTGCGTAAACCTTCAAATGCTATTCGATTATCTATAATAAACCTCCTTGGATCACCTTTCCCAGTATAATCCTTGTATATATCTTTAATTGAATCGCTGAAGTACTTTGTCCCCTCTTGAGCAAAAATAAAGTCATCATAAGGTTTAAATTCATTTGACTGAGTAGGCATGATTCTACGTTTCAGAAATACTTCACTATTATCTTCTTTTAATGAAAATACGAATTCAAGAAACATTTTCAACCACTCGAAACAAGAATCATTGTTTCCTTCAAAATATGAAGATGCAAATGCCGATGGGGTTACAGATTTTTCAATTAAATGACAGATATAACGAATGCTCCATAGCTCAGCGGAACGCCAATAATTATCATAATCAACAGAAATGCTTTTTTTCTCCTGGGCCAGATCAGGTAATAACTGGTTAATTAAATTGAACCAGGTCTCTCTGCGATAAGCTCGGTCACTCCTAAATAGACAGCAAACATGAAAAACAGCTTTTATCTGCTCTAGGGTTGCCGTTTCAATTTTTAACTCACTAATAAGTTCTTTATTCAGGTTATTATAAAATTCAGTAAGATCAAACGTTTTAATTTCTGGAACTATACCAAGTTTTTTATTTAAAAATTCTTCATCTAATGATCTACCTAAACCTTTGGATACAATTTTAAATTCAGGGTCAATAAGTGGATGAATTGATACATCATCCCTTACACAAAAATTATTTGCTTCACTTAAATAGATTGGGTTCTTTTCACCCAGATGACTGAGCTGACTATGATCCAGATATTGATATAACTTCTTTAGCCAATCATATGATGTTTCCGCATTTACATCGACTTTATAAGGTATAAGTTTAATCAGATTTTCTACATCTATTGTAATATTTTCCGGCCAAGATTCAGCATCTTGCGTTATAATCTTACTCCATTCCCAAACACTTGAACTATCTGGTAGTTGATCGGGTATAAGATTTGATGCTAACGAATAGAACTCAGTATTTCCGTATAATTCGTTGATAAGAAATTTGGCCTCGGCAATCTTAACGGATGAGCCGGCATTCGATTTTACAATATTCTTTTGTAAAATAAATTCCCTGATGGGCTTTTGAATATTCTCCTGATACCATTCAATATTAGAATAGTTTTCGACAAGTGATGGAAGACCGCTTTTTGCAAATAAATGTGAGTTTGATAGACCTGCGTCAACAGTATTTTGAATAAAATATATATAAGAGGCGACAAACTCTACAAGGGCTTTCCTGTTTCTATTGGCAGTATGATCTTCCTCAGTTTCGGATATAATCTTTGTTCTAATTCCGTCTCGTTGTTCAGTAGGGTGAAAGTCTTGATGTTGTATAAATACAGGCAGGTTAAAATCTTCTGTACCAATTAAAGGAAATTCTTTAAACAAAACAGCTTGTCCGTCAATTGGCAAAAGCTTAAAACTTTCATTTTCTTTTATGGCTGGTATGCCAAAAATCAATTTTCCTTTTTGATGATAGAGTAACCCTGTGGCCAACCCTAACGACATAAAACTTATTTCTTTGATTTTGGTTTGTTCCAGACTTGCTATATACTTGGTTTTCTGAGAGGCAGTTTCAATTGACACTGATTTAATTTCTTTAAAGGGACTGACTTCATTCGTATTGGTAAGACTTGAATCAATCAACAGTGTAAAAGCAAGATTTCTTTCTAACTCTTGCAATCCTCTTTCTGCATACACATACGAATCAGGATTTAATATAAAAGTAAATGAATGCCAATTGACAATAATATCTTCCGCAGGTGCTTTGGTAATCTTATCAATTGATGTAAATGTTTCTGAAAGTGAACGTTGCATTGCTTCAATTGCTATACTTTCATCAAGACTAGCTGCGGACCTATCGATTTCAATAGTAAAGTTTCTTTTACCCAAATCATTTTCATGAACACCGGATATGCTCAACTTTTTATTGAGAATATGTGTCGTTACGAAACCTGTACCGTACTTGCCTGTTGTACCTCCTTCACCATCAAGAGCCTTTGTAGAGGTTTTATAAAGTATAGCAAGTAAATGTTTTGTTTTAAATGGAAGTCCATTATGACTAAATACTAATCTGTCCGGCTCCAGTTTAAATGCTATCTCAACACCACTGTTACCAGCAACGTCTTTAGCATTCTGAAGTAACTCCCATACCCATCTTGTTTTCCGCTCTTCTGGGAAAGTGTATAGCCTGTGCAGATCATGAATTATATCCCTTGCCTCGCTTTCACTGCGCTGCTGTTCACGTTCTAACCTTGCTTCATCTAATATATTGTCTGCCATCAACATTATTTTAATTGTACTATTTCAAGGAGCATATCATAGCTGCTAACTTTTGAGAATTTCACTACACCACCACTAATTGTTTCAAAATGCTTATCGGCACAATGAATTTTCAATTTCTCTATCTCCCTCAAATCCATATCTGAATCAGAACCTTTTGTTTCTGCTACAAAGTATATATGTCGAACTTTATCCTTATCGAAAACAATGGCCCAATCAGGGCTATAATTCGCAACCGGGGTAGAGATATAAAAACTCTTAGGAAGTTTTGCATATACCACAACCTCAGTACTATTCTCCAATGCTTTTGCAAAGTCGGATTCAATTTTAGAATCAGAAGTCAAATAATCATAGATATGCTTTTTCAGCAGCTCTGAAGTGCGCAGTGCATTTTTATTGTTAGTGAAAACTGTTTTAGAATCATGCCGTTCTTCAATCTTATGATAAACGATATTATTGATAATTAAACTTGCCTTCACTTCATTTATAAGTTTACTGCACTTTGCAATAAACTCCTCCGGGTTTTTTCGGAGTAATAAAAACTTCTCCTCTTTAATAGATTTGAGTATGGCGACTATTGTGCTTCTTTTCAGATTTGTAAGTGCTTCTATTTCACCCACAATATCATAGACAGCATTGGTATAAATGTCATTCTTAATTTTCAAATATTGACGTTGCGATTCCCTTATCAACGAGCCTTTTTGCATTTGTTCCTTTGTACCATCCTGCAATTCACCTGTTTTAACTTCATACACCCTGTCGCCAATATGGAGCTGAGCATCGATACGAACCTTACTATCACTAATCAGTTTCTCAGTATCAAACTTTACCTCATAAATGGTTTTAAGATTTATCTTTTCCCATAAAGCCTGAAACTCTTTCTTACTAAAATTCTTGTTGGTATTGAGTACAATGGTTTGTCTTTCATCTTCTGGCTTAAAGTCTTCACCTGTATAAATCGATTTTAGCAATTTTGTAACGGATTCTCTATATGGCTCAAGCTTTTCAGGCAAAGGCACTTTGCCTTGATCAATAAGCTCTTTCCCACTTGCTGTTATTTTATAATCTTCATCTATTACTTGTGAAGCAATTAATTTGAACTGAAGTTTCTTTGCATCATCTTCTGTAAGACGGTGTTCTTCTTCCTTTTCATTCCTTACTACTTTTCCAACAAAATATTCTACCTCGGCTTTTTGCGGACGGTCTTTTAATGTTGCAGCGATTTCAGTTTGCAGGCCCTTTGCAAATGCTTCATATGACTCTGATGCTATTACAGTTAATTTATTAATCTCATGCACTTGGTCTCCTACATACTCAAAATCCAATCGGTTACCATTCTTGTTTACACATAATCGCATACCACGGCCTACCTCTTGTCTTCTTCTTATCTGACTACCTGTTTCTGCATTCTTTAATGCGCATATTTGAAATACATTCGGATTATCCCAACCTTCTTTAAGCGCAGAGTGAGAGAATATAAAACGAGTAGGTTCTTCAAAACTGAGTAACCTTTCCTTATCCTTCATGATAAGATCGTAGGCTGAAATATCATCTGATTCTTCGCTGCCTCTTTTTACAATGGGCTCTATTGACTTGCCTTTTTTATCAATAGAAAAATAACCGTCATGCACTTTATTAGCATCATCTCTTTTTAAATACTCACCGTAATTGGTTGGCATATATCCCTTGTGCACCTTGCTGGGGTCAGTGTCTTTCAGGAAGTCGTTATATTCTTGTTGAAATAGATCTAAAAAATCATTTCGAACTTTGTTGTATTCCTCCTCAAATATTTTGGCATATTCACCCAATGCCTGTTCACCAGTATCATCATAAACCCGGTATTTTTCAACTGAGTCAATAAAGAATAAGGAGAGTACTTTAATGCCCTTTTCAAATAATGCTTTTTCCTTTTGCAGATGTGACATGATACATTCCCGTATCTGTATTCTGCGAAAAGTGTGTTCATCCTTATCATTCAAAATATCACCTGGGTATATATCCTGACCGGCAACCACAATTTTATTGAGGTAACCATTAATGTCTGTTATTGTTTGATTTTTGTAAGAAGGCACATTGCCTGAAAGCTCATATAAATTGGCACCTACACTTAATTTTTGACGAACTTTTTTAACTCCATCACCTGCTCTTTTCTCAAACTCTACTACTGCAAATGGTGGCTTGGTGGTGCTTAAACTTATTTGCTCGAGGTATATGTATCCTGTTGTGCCCGCTGACCCTTTCAGGTTAATACCTTTTACCTGTATCTTCTTTACCAATCTTTTATTGTATGCATCTAAGGCATCTAAACGATATACTTTATTGTAATCCAGTTTATGCGTAGCTGAATAACGCAGGGTAAGTAATGGATTAAAATCCTGCATACTTTTCAAAGTTTGCTCACCATCTACAGATTGAGGTTCATCAATGATTAGAATAGGATTGGTTTGAGCAATTATTTCAATAGGTCTTCTTGTTCCAAACTGGTCAAGTTCCTGGTATATGCGTCTTGCATCTGCACCCCTAGCATTAAATGCCTGTGTGTTTATAATCATTACACTGATGCGGCTATCAGAAGCAAAGTTTTCAATATCCTGCGGACGCCCCGAATTGTAAATAAACGGATTGATTTTATGACCATACAATTCCTGAAAGTGATCCTGAGTTACTTCAAAAGATTTGTACACTCCTTCCCGTATGGCAATGCTGGGTACTATTACAATAAACTTACTCCAGCCATAATGTTTGTGCAACTCATACATGGTACGGATATAGGTATACGTTTTACCAGTACCTGTTTCCATTTCTATGGTGAGATTATACCCTAAGTTAATCCCTCTTGGACGTTCTATTTGTTGACTTTCGTGGAGGTCGTTGTTCTTTTGTACCTGTTGTATATTTTTCAGAACCTGTGATTCTATAATTTGAATAGGACTGTTGCGATAACCAATTTCTTCCATCACATCCGTTTCAAAGGAGAGGGTGAGTACATCGGCTGTTGCTGCTTGTTTGGCTTTGCGAATCAGTTCTTTACTACGTTCTAATGTAAAACGATTGGTTTTTAGTGGTTGCCCTGCAAAGCAATCCACTATAGCATTTACAGCCTGAACCTGAAAGTCTTGTTCTTTAAATTGAAGTTTCATTTGCTTAAGTTAATGTGCTCTATTCCGTTTTTCATACAATAAATATTGAAAGATTGTTGAATGACTAAAATGCCAAGAGTTCCGTTTACTATCATACCTATCCATTCTGTCTTTGATAAAATTAACCATATTCTCTAATGGAATGATATTCCATAACATTCCCATGTCAGCACTTAAGCCAGTATTGTCAGTGGCTAAAACTTTAATTATCTGAATTGGACTTCCGCTCAAAGTATATTGATTTGTGCGATCTAAAGAATATACGGCTTCAGCAGTATTTTCAGGTGGTATAAGTCCCAACCTTTTCACACAAGGATTCATCTTATCGACAGCTAGTTGCCAATTTGCTTCCTCTCCACCCTTTACTTCACAAATTAAACCGATATAAAAATCAGGGTGAACTATCTCGCGCAATCTAGTGTCAATATCATTAATATTATTTAAGCCAATTTCTTCCGTTACATATGGAGTCTTAATACCAAGCAAATCCGTATCAGTGTGGTTTCTCCCTGTATATTCTTCTTTATTCGTTATGTAATTTTCTAACAAAAAGAAGCCATTTAACCTAAAGTATAAGTATGCTATTTCTTCAGCGTAGTTTTTCATAAGCTTATATCACTTTCATTTCAGTTTCAGGACTGAGTTGTTTTAATAATTGTTTTACATTAGTTTTAGCAGTATCATTGGTAAAGCCGTTATCACGGAATACAATACGCAGCGGATTATCTTTAGCTATGGCTTTTGCAAAGGCTTCATCAATTCCTTTATCGAAACAAGCATAGAGTGAGTCTCCTGCAACTTTAAAAACCTGTTTGCCTGCAATGCTTATTTGCTCAATTTTAAGTGATAGAGGTAAGCCCCAATCAAGCATTACCTGAGCCAATAAATCATCAGCTGTTCTATCTGGTTTTACATTATCTGCAAAAAGGTCCATTGCTGATTGTTTGTAATCTTGTGGTTTGTAATACACCTCCTGCATATTACTTTCGTCCAATCGGTATACCCGGAAGCCAAAATCTAATTTAGCTAACTTTTCCTCTGTCTGGAGAATTTTACTGGCAATAGATTCCAGTTCAATCTCAATAGCCTCTATCTTATCCGGATCCCTTAGAAATTCGTTTTTATGTTTGGCCCAATCTTGTTTTAATTTTTCTTCTTTGCTGTTTAATTGTTCTATTGTCTGCTTTAAATCTTCTTTAATTTTATTCGCTGCTCTTCGAATACGTTCTTTACCTATTTCGCAAATGTTTTTGTAACCCGATTTATACTCATCACTCTCTTTATCTGTCAATTCAGGAAGTTGAACCATAATATATTTTCTGTATAAATTGTCTTTTGCATTAGCCTTCATAATGGCGTGAGCGGAGGAGGCAGAACCAGAGAAGAAATCTAACACAATATCATTAGCACTTACTCGACAGGTTTCTGCTAAAAATTGAATTAGCGAACTTGGTTTTGCAAAGTCAAAAGGAATGTCCAATTCTTTCAATTCGTGAGAGGCAGATTGATTAATGTGGTCTTCAATAAAGTTATTTGGAGTCGCAGAGGACTTGTCTATCACATCTTGTAAAAACGTTTTAGTGTATACATTCCAAAGAGTTGGTTTACCTTCCTGATTAACCAAGTTTGATGATCTGGCTTTCTTTACTACAATTTGGTCTTTTTTTTCTAAATAAGATTTATATGCCCAACGCCAAACTTTGTCATTGCCGCTTTCGGGTGCTATAAAAGAACCATCTTCCTTTTTTGAAGGGAAATTATTACCTGGAGGTATTACAAAACTTCCATCAGGGCATTCAATAAAATATCTTTGATTATTGCAACCACGCATTGGGTCAAGGCTGGTCATATACAAACGAACTAGTTGATATTTTTCACCTTTTCGTGGGCCTTCTGTTTCAATTTCATTATAGTTTGAGTAATTTATCCCTCCAAAAAACGGAACACAGAACTCACGGCTTTTACAATATGTCAATACGTGGTCAAAATTTGGTGCCCAATAATCACCTTGGTTATTTGCCTTTTTTGAGATTCTACCAGCTCCTCCAATGAAATTCACTTCACCAAATACTTCGTCAGTTATTTTTCTAAGATTATGTACTTCCTGTTCCCCAATTGATATAAATATTACACCATCATCGGTAAGTAAGTTTCGGGCTAGCTTTAATCTAGGATACATCATAGTTAACCAATCAGAGTGATAACGGCCGGCCGTTTCTGGGTTTACTACCAAGCGTTGATTGTATTCATCCTTTTGGCCGCTTTCAATCAATTCTGTTTCCTTATCTCCTGTAAAATTGTCTTTATACACAAAGTCTTTCCCTGTGTTATAAGGAGGGTCTATGTATATCATTTTAATTTTGCCCAAATAACTTTCTTGTAAGAGTTTAAGCACTTCCAGATTATCGCCTTCTATGTATATGTTTTCGGTATTGTCAAAATCAACAGAGTCTTCTCTAAGGGGTCTCAGGGTTTTGGTAGTTGGTAGATTGGCGGTAACAATTGCTTCTCTTTTACCGGGCCATTCCAAACGGTAGCGTTCTTTATTGCCTTCAATCACAGCATGGCTGAGTTCCTGCTTCAGCATATCAAAATCTATGGCTTTGCCATTGGCAGTTTCTGTAACACAGTTCGGGAATAATTGAGCCAGCTTCTCAAAGTTGGCATTAACTAGGTCGGGTGTTTTGAGGTCTAATTTTTCGATGCTCATATAGCTTCCGTTATTAGGGTTATTTCTTTAATTTTTTATTTTGCTTTTTTACTTCGTCTTCGTTTACTGTCAGGGCCTGCAATGCCAGCTTCTCATCTTTTACTACGGCATAAATCTGGTCGGCTAACCATAGTGTCATTAATTCATCGGCACTGGCTTTGAGTATTTCGGAAATAATTGGTATCTGTTCTCGTTTGAGCTGCCGAATACCTTTCTTAATTTTACTCAGTTGAGCGATCTCCATTTCAAGGAATGGAGCTAACTTTTCAAGATACACCTCTAGTTGCTCTTTGAGTCCCTTGTACATAGCTTGAATTTTGACTTTCATAGTTGTTTTTACCGTAGTTGATAAAAGTGTGTCAAATGTAAGAAAAGAATGGAAGGCTTATAGCTGAAAACAATACCCCAATTGTGGTATAGAACACTGATTTTTTTAAGGTTGTTATTATTCAAACTTAAGATTACAACTTTAGGATCTGTATTTACAAGTCCTCTTCCCCAAAATTCCAAGGTTAAAATATCCTTTCAAATCTTAATCATCCTGTATAATCCACGTTCTTTTACTATCTGGAACCATAACCGTTTATCCCGCCAAACACCACCCCCATTCCACCAATCTCGGTTCCCGTTAAACAGCTGCTAGCCGTTAGTATGACAGCACAGTACTGCGTCTATTAAGACACGCTACCTTCTAACCAAAGCCAAAACCTCATCCGAAAACCTCAAAGAAGTATTCTTCTTAGTTGAAACCTTATTTTATAACCTCGAGATTCTATTTTATAAAAAGGAGAAGCCAGTTTACAAGGTTAAAGGGCGATTTTATTTTTACAGGAAGCAATGACTGCGACACAATGACGGTTTACGTCATTGCAACAACGGCGGTTTACGTATCAATCTGAACTATCGTTCTAGCATTCAGAACCGCAGTGCAAGCATAGATAACCGTCGTTAGCACAATACGAACTGTGGTTAGCACAATGCGAACTGAGGTTTACCCAATGTGCACTGAGGTTAGCAAGATGTGCACTCGGGTTCGGAAAATCAGAACTCGAGTTCGGATATTGGAGAAAGGACATGATGGCGTCTTATTACCCATCCCTAAAATTAATTTTTACCCTTTCGGAGTTCAAAAACACTTCGGTCTACTATATTTGTTGCACTAATTTCTTTTTATGCTTGAATACGATATCCTCAATAAATTACACCGTTCCGGTATTATACACCCCATTGTTTGGCTGAGTAAAACCCTCAACTGCTCAAAAAGCAAGGCCTCTAACTTGCTCGACGGCACCACTAAAAATATTAACCTCAAGGATATATTTAGGATCTGCAAACGCTTGAGTTGTACACCGAACGACTTGATGGTGCTCCGCACCGATGTCAAATTGAATTTACCAAACAATCATCCCCTGCATAACGCCATCCGAAAAAAACAATCCAGTAAATCCATGATCAAATTCCTGGAGTCGCTACCTCCAGAGGCGGTTGAAAAAGTAATCAACGATTTAACTGCTAGCTCTCCAGCGCTTCAGGAAAATAGTCTTTCTGATTTAAACTAGATTATTTTTTTATCCCTCCCAATTTCAATTCATATCCAAGGCAGGGTTGTTAATTCCATTATGTCAAGATCATAACGTGTAATTATACCGATATAAACTTGATTGATTTTTTCATATTGAAACCAATACGTCCTGTTGTATTGCATTTCATACGTCGGCCGTTTCTAAATACAAAGGAATTCAAGTATTGAAGCCTCTACTTTTCTTCCAAATCAAATCGGTTTTGTACAAAACAGAATATGAGCTAATGTTGTAAAAAAATTAAAATGGCAAGCATTCATCCACATATTAACTTCAATGGTAACGCTGAAGAAGCTTTCAATTTTTATCAATCCATTTTTGGAGGATCGTTTTCTAAAATAATTCGGTTCAAGGATTTAAAAAGTGAAGACTTCCCGGTTTCAGCACATGAGGAAAATAAAATCATGCATATCGAATTGCCTATTGGACCAAGTAGTTTAATGGCGAATGATGTGCCCGAAGCGTTAGGTCGTACTAACGAAAATGAAAATCGAAGCAAAATCGTAATCAAAGCAGATAGTAAAGAACAGGCGGATAAATTGTTTCATGGTTTGGCAACGGATGGACAAATTGAAATGCCCCTATCCGATAGCCCCTGGGGTACATATTTCGGTATGTTGCGCGATAAATACGGAATCGAATGGATGATCGATTTCACGCCACAAACGAAGTAGTTCATGTATTTCGTATGGAACGGATGGTTATGATGTAATTAGAAATACAATTGCGTCGAAGGGAACGCGGATTTCTTAAGATTGTTATGATTTATTTTGAAATACTATGCTAAGTAAAAGGAACGAGGATTTTTTAAGATTGTTATGATTCAATTTGAAATAAAATTCCTTTTAAAAGAACACGGATTTTTTTAAGATGGTTATGATTCAATAAGAATTAAATCATAAGCGTTTATGAAAACTTTAGCTACTCAGAAAAATCATAAAGAATCTTAAAAATCCTAAAAAATCCGTGTTCCTTAAAAATATAGCCCTAAACGAAGATAGCCACTCTCCTCTTCGAAGAATGACTATCTATCCCTTGTTTGATATAACTATTGGTTAGGGTTGCGCTTTACTAATACCGTTTTCTATATTTTGATTTAATAAAATATAATCGAATACATCTACACTTCCATCTCCGGTTAAATCAGTTGCAAAGTAGCCACTTGCACCGGATGTAATGTCTGGTTCCATTAACAGATAATCAAATACATCAATAGATCCATCCTGATTCAAATCGCCACTATATAAAAACCAGAAACCAGGATAAAGTTCTTTCATGTTTTGACCGTAAGCTTGATTCGGATCATATGAAAAATCATAGTACGAAGAATTTGATAACAATACCGGTGTTCCGCTCCAAGTTTCTAAGGCATTCCGATGTTTAAATACGATGTAATAACTTCCTCCAATTAAAGCATTTGGGAAACTACAATGCACTACCCCGTTTGTTTCTAACAGCGCATTTGCCGAGTGAACTAAGTTGTGTGCTGATGAGACATCACGAAATTCAATAGTTACCGAATCAGCAACATTCGTAGGCGCCAATACACCTTGGTTATTTAACACCGGTTTCATAAATCCACCTTGATCGTAGTAACCTTCAACATATACCAACATCAAGAGGTTTCCACTCGGACAAGGAACAACCGTTATGGTTTGGGTTGCTGTTGCTGTACAACCTTGCAAGGATGTTCCGGTAACGGTATACGTAGTGGTAGTAGTTGGTGTTACCATCAGGCTGCTTCCTGCTGTGAAGCTTGGCATCCAGAAGTAGCTGTCTGCACCACTCGCGGTTAAGGTTGAACTGCTATTACAACTAACCGTATTACTGCTTGCCGTAACTTGAACATTTGGTAAAGCATATACTGTAATTAACTTAGTTGCAGTATTTGTACAACCTAAACTTGATGTTCCGGTAACAGTATAAACTGTTGTTGAGGTTGGATTCACATACACGGCTCCGCCATTTAAATTACCCGGTTGCCAATTATAGATTGATGCTCCATTCGCAGTTAATGCAATGGAACTTCCACTACATACTGCATTTAATGCAGAGGCACTTACATTTGGCTGACTTACATTGATGGTATTCGTTGGCACTCTATTTAATATAGAACAGCCATTGGCCGTATTTGTTATAGCGGCATAAAACGTTTGATTACCCAAGGTATTAAACGTTGTATTTAAAGATGAACCACTACCTAACAACGATCCACCAACGGCTTGCGTGTACCATTGCACCGTTTGTGCACTCGTAGTTGAATAAGGTGCTGAAAAACCTACTAAGGTAATTGTACAAGCACCATTCATATTATTTTGTGTATATGCCTGAATTTGTAATACATCGCCCGCATTCAAATACATAGAAAAGGTACCACTTTGATAGTTAGGATCGTATAAACCATTTTTAAAACCAGGTAATACTTGTGCCGTTCCACCATTAATGGAGTAACGAGGATAGTCTTTGGTTGGATTAACATCACCGGTTGTATAAGTCCAATTAAATGTTACATAACCAGAACATAAAATACTATGTTGCCATGCAGTGCTATTGGTTGTATTAACTCCTGTATTACCTGATGTTATAGAAACCGATGATGGAGCAGAAGACGTTGTAATATTACCTAATCCGCCTGCCACGGTAGTCCATGTTGCCGGCGCATAGGAACCTGCAAATCCGGTTTGTAATACACCATGACATTGATTGCCGCTAGGTTGTGTGTATTGCATGGTTGCCGCATTTCCTAAACATGGTGATGATGCTGTTAGCGTGGCCGTACCAACATACGGATTCATCACGGTAACACCAACACTTGCATTTCCGGTACAGCCATTCATATCCGTTACTGTAACGGTATATGGTGTAGAAGCCGATGGTTGCACACTAGGGGCAGACGATGTTGGGTTACTAACTCCGGTAGTAGGAGCCCATTGATACGAAGTATAGGAAGGTTGAACCGAATATGATAGCATGCCATTCATGATAACCGGACTGGTTGTAAAATTAAATACACCATTAAAACCAGTACCGGCATGTCCTTGTGTAATACTTAACTCAGGAGTTGTTTCAATCGTTGTTCCAATACTTGTTCCTGAAGTATAACGCACTATTCCATTACAAACTATGGCAATACCATACGTGGTATTGGCAGGAATATTGAGTGATGTTGAAAGAGGAATATCAGTGAAAGCACCATTACCGGCTGCACTAATGCTTACCGTATTTCCTAGTTTGGTCCACCCGGTTGATGAAGTAACATTAGCATTACCATAGCTTGTTGTTTTATACCACACTTCTGCTAAGGTGGCCCCGGTTTGAATATGCAGTTTTACGCCATTTAACGTAATGGGTCGGATTGTACTTACATTAAACATAACACCACCATTGGTTGCCGTCGTATTTGTACCGCTTGCACTTGTTTGTATTGCATCAAGTTCTACGGTTCCATTACCAATCATCATTTGAGCAGTTCCACCACTACATATCGCTGCCGGTGAAGCAGCAACTACAAGTTGAGGATTTGCTCGCACAAATAATTTTTTAGTAGCCGAGTTTGTACAACTATTCCCATCGGTAACAGTAACCGTGTATGTTGTACTTGATGTAGGGGAAGCCGTTGGGTTAGCAATAGTAGTGCTGCTCAGTGTGGATGCACCACCCGTCCAAGCATAACCGGTAATTTGATTATCTACAGCATATGAAATTTTGCCACACCATATTTTTGGTGAAAGATTGAAATTGAAGTTTCCACCAAAACCACTTCCAGCATGACCTTCAAACAAGGAAACATCTTCATTTGAACTTACCACATTACCTATGGCCGTACCATTTTTATATCGAAGCATTCCATTGGTAACGATAACAAAACCATACGTTGCACCTGCTGGGATATTCATTGTAACAGAAGGAAATACATTTGTAAACGTACCTAAACCAAGTGGCGAGAAAGAAATCGTATTACCAAGTTTTGTCCAACCACTAGAAGTAGTAAAATCAGTACCGCCATAACCACCTACTTTGAACCATATTTCGGCTTGAGTGCTATTATCGGTAATTATACTAAAACTGTTAATACTAATGGCTTTCGTTGTTGTAACATTAAAGGCTGCACCTCCAGAATAATTACTGGATGTAGCGCTTGTAATAAGCTGATCGAATTCCGACGATAAGGCGTTAGCTGTTATGGTAGTTGAAGCACCCGCACACAAAGGACTTGCACCGGTTACTACCGATTGTATTTGCGGTTTAGCATTTACATAAACTGTTTTAGATGCGGTTGAGGTACAGCCACTACTTGTAGCTGCTGTTACCGTATACGTTGTAGTGGCAGTTGGTGTACATGTTGGATTAAAAATACTGGAGGAAGATAAAGTTGCTGAGGGTGTCCACGAGTAACTTGCTAGTTGAACATTATAAATTACATCGCCATTAAATACGCCGAGTGTGAAATGTAAATCAAAGGTTCCATTGAAGCCTGTACCGTAAACACCTTGTTTAACACTAATATTACCATCCTGAAAAATCATCGGATTTTGGCTGCTACCTGTTTCAACATTAATATAGCCATTTGTTGCAACAAGAATGGCTACGGTTTGGCCGGCAGAAAGATTTAAAGCATACGGAAGTTGCACGAAAGATTTATTCCCTTGTCCTGCCGGAATAACATTAATAATTCCTCCCCAAGGCGTCCAACCAGCAGAACTGGTAATATTAGCGCCATTCGTGCCACCAAACTTATACCATACTTTTACCTGAGTAACATAACTTAAGTTCATATTAAGTGCACGTAGGGTTACTGCTTGATTTGCAGTTAAATCGAATTGTTGCGCTTCTGTATCATACCAACCTGTGTATATTGTAGATAAGGTATCATATACAGAAGATATGGAGGCATTAAGAACAGACGATTCCCCTGCACAAAGAGAATTATCCGATACAGTTGCTGTAATTACAGGGTTTTTAGCAACCGTAATAGTAATTGTTGTTGTTCCTCCACAACTACCAATCGGGTTAGTGCCGGTAACGGTATAGGTTGTAGTGGCGGTTGGATAAACAGTATAAACAGCACCTGTACCTTGTGATGGAGCATAGGTATATAAATTAGCTCCTGAAGCGGTTAAAGTTACGGCAGCACCTGAACAAACATTCGTGCTACTAGCCGAAACGGTTACGGTATTAAGCGTTTCATAAACAGAAAATGTATCGCCAACGCCAACAGCAGCCCAAGCTTTTCTAACCGCCATCACTTCAGCACTGCATTGTCCGTAAAGATTAGTGGCAATAGCAATCGATAAATCTTTAGAACTACTAAAATTGGCGTTCGATGTTAGCCCAATCATGGTTTGATAGGCAAGGTTTCTTGCCTTTGTATAACCTATGCCGGTAACATTGTACGCATACAAATCATCGTTCACACCACTTCCTCCATTTACTAATAAATAGAACCAATAATTTTGAACACCACTGTTAACATGAACACCTCCATAGTCCCAACTTCCCACATAATAGTTGGAACCATAATAGGTATCTGGATGATTGAATTGGTTTGGATTAGCCATATTACGAAACGCTCCCATATAAATATCAGTCCCCAGCATCCAATCATGCGTACCTAAGGCATGACGTTCTACCATTTCTCCAAAAATATCTGCAAAGGATTCATTCAAAGCACCCGGTTGGTTGGAATAGGCAAGATTCGATGTAAAGTGTACAAAACCATGTGTGGCTTCATGACCAGCAATATCTAACGCCACTACAGCACTATCACCTTGCGCATTACCTCCAAATTTAATTATGTCGCTACCGCTATCAAAATAGGCATTATCTACGAATCCAGGATTCAGGTACACATTAAAGTCAAAACCTGCGGAGTCATACCCTAAACGATTATGTACGGTTGCATAATAATCACGGGTACGTTCCATCGACCACATCGTTTGTCCAACGTATTTACCTAACGTAGTACTCGGCCAATTATTATCTACATCAGTATAATCGGTTATCGTACTAAAGTCGTTATTAGCATTTCGGATATAAATATTAGCTGAATTACAATCGTTTTTCATAATATAGGTATTGGTTTGAAACTTCGTGGAAATCGTTTTTTGTCCGTTCCATAAAGTCTGACAAGTACCGGCAGAGCAGCTCCATTGTAAAGGAATTTTAAGTAACAATTCACCGGTAGTAGCATTCAAATAAACATCATGCGATTCTAATTGGGTATGAACGGTGATACGATATTTCCAACCAAGGGTGTATGTGCGTTCTTCCGGTGTAGCGGCCATATTGCTTACCCACCAGAGTTCCCCGGTTGGTTTTTCATGTGTATGGGTGTTGGTTGCAGTACTATCCTCCTGATGATGATCGAGCCAAGTATAGTCTGTGGCGTTAATATGTGACAACGAACGTTTGAATGCTTCCTCCTGATTAATTTCGGGTGTAGCCTTCGATTGGGAAACAGTCATATACATGCCATTGATGTACAGTAAACGGCCATTCTTTTCATTCAGAATCATTTCGCCACCCATCACCGGAACATTCTTATAGTACTGTTGATATTTCCGATGTGTAATACCATATTCATCGGTTCGTGTATCGAGTAATTTCATTTCAGTTTCCGTTGGTAAATTCAGCCATTCGCCGGCATGAAGTAGAAACTCATCGGATGAAACCTTAGAGGATTCTTTAAATTGCAAGAATTCAATCGATTTAAATGGTTCGCACCAGGTTTTAATTTCACTGAATGCTTCTCGTTTTTGAGCGTGTAGTTGTAAAGTCAACACACAGCTCACGAGTAAGAATAACGCACGAAAAGAACGTATTCGTTGCGCTGTTTTTTGGGAGAAGTTGGCTGTCATGATTTAATTTTTTATGGTTAAATTCTAATTCAGTCCCAAAACTCTATGGAATTAAACTTGCGTTGAAATTTTGTTTATGTAAGCGTATAAAAAGAACAATGAACCGTTGTATTTTTTAAATGAATGGTTTGATGACACTACAACAATGCTTCAAAGTGGAATTTTTCAGGAATTCTGACGGAAAATGTAATACCATTTCAATTCGAATTCCTTCCCTTTATGTTTTTTTGAAACATAGAAGTTTACCTGATTCAATACAAATGGGGCGTTGTATCCTTGCATTTTGAATACAATACTCTGATATGGAAATCTAATAATAGTACTAGCTTACGGTCCGTTAGTATTGCTCCTTTTCATTGGGGAAGTCTTCCGATTTCACATCTTGAATATAGCGACGTGTAGCATCCAATATCTGATCGTATAAATTCAGGTAACGACGTAAAAACCGAGGACTGAATTCCTTATTGATTCCAAGCATATCATGCATAACCAACACTTGTCCGTCAACATGTTTTCCCGCACCAATACCAATAATCGGTATTTTAATTTCTTCCGCAACACGCTTTCCTAAGGTTGCCGGAATTTTTTCTAAAACAATGGCGAAGCAACCAGCCTCTTCTAACAAATGAGCATTATTGATTAACTCTTCCGCTTCGGCTTCTTCTTTTGCTCGCACGGTGTACGTTCCAAATTTATATATGCTTTGTGGTGTTAATCCTAAATGACCCATAACGGGTACACCAGCCGAAATAATACGTTTTACCGACTCAATAATTTCAATACCACCTTCCATTTTTATTGAATGTGCGCCAGCCTCTTTCATGATGCGAATGGCGCTATTCAAGGCCTCCTTTGAATTACCTTGATACGAACCAAAAGGTAGATCTACTACCACCAAGGAGCGTTCTACAGCCCGTATAACCGATGAGGCATGATAAATCATTTGATCTAATGTAATCGGAAGCGTTGTTTCGTGCCCTGCCATAACATTACTAGCACTATCGCCAACCAATAAAATATCAATACCCGCATCATCTAAAATTTGAGCCATCGAAAAATCATAGGCTGTCAACATCGATATCTTCTCTCCTCGTTGCTTCATAGCTAACAAGGCGTGGGTTGTTATCTTTTTAAACTCTTTATTATCGTTATGAACACTCATTCGTATTATTTTATTGATTCCATTTTGTTTTCAAAAAGCAATTTCAGACCCTGTTCTTTGAATTACATGCTATAGTATCGTTCTTTGCTTTCAAGGCTTTAAATAAATCTATTTCACAATATTCATTTCATCGATTAACCATCGTGCTTCTCCAAATTTCTCAATGATAAATAAGGTGTAGCGAATATCAAGGGTAATGTTACGACAAAGATTGATATCATACATAACATCACTCATGGTACCTTCCCAAATCCGATCAAAATTAGTTCCGATTAATTCGCCTCGAGCATTAATTACCGGACTACCGGAATTACCTCCTGTAGTATGATTCGTAGCAAGAAAAGCCAGAGGCACTGTTTTCTCGCCATTTTCTTTTTCTATACTATAATCGCCAAAATCTTTAGTGTGGAATAAATCGATCAGTTTTTGAGGAATCTTGAACTCTGTTACGTTTGGATTATTTTTCGCGATAGCGCCATCCAAGGTAGTTTGCCAATGATACAACATACCATCTTGCGCTTCAACACCCTGAATGTTTCCGTAAGTTACACGCAAAGTGGAATTGGCATCCGGATAAAATTGCTTACCCTCTTTAAACTCGCGAAGTGCCTTAATATACTTCTTGTACAACCCCGTAATTTTTTGCTGTGATTCTCTTAACTGTGTTAAATTATTCTTCTGATCAGTATCAAAATAAATAAAGGTTTTGTACGCAATATCTTTTTCTATCTCCGATTTAATAATAGATTTATCTTTTATAGCGAGCAATCGTTTTAAATTCTCTTCTGAACTTAGTATCGATTTTTGAAACAGGGCATCTAACAAATTTTCTACGTTAAGATGATCGTTGGGATACATAGCATTTAACGCATCAGTGAGCAATTCTTTACCAAAAGCATAATCGGTAGTTTTATTAATTTGCTTGTAAAAAGCGGATAAATCTTTGACATATTTTTCTGTTAGCCCCCAATCACTCAGCGTATCTAACGCATCATGGATATCACGTAACAGGGAAGCTTTTTTCAAGAGTTCACAGGCCCAAACGCCTTCATTATAATGTTCATTTTTGGCCACAGCCTGTTGTTGTTTAGAGTAACAGTCTTCTAAGTTCGAAAGGAGTTGTCCATATTGTGCTATTCGGTTAGCATCGTTATTAACCCATTGCATAAATTGAGCTTCCTCTTGCTTCTTCTTTTCAATGGCATTATTCTTAGTTAAGCCAAGCAACTCTCCTTTCCATTTCTTCCAATAATTGGCTATTGATGCTTGCTTGGATGCATATTGAATAAAGGTCTTTTCATCTTTCGACATGGCATCCTTCATAATAGCTAAACGCTTTTCGCGATAAGCAATGCGAATCGGATCGGTAGTTTCCATAACCTCCCGAACACCGGCACTACTAAGATACTCGGTAGTACGACCCGGGAAACCATATACCCATGTAAAATCATTTTCTTCTATCCCTTCAATATTAATAGCGAAGGAGCGACGCGGTTTGAATGGTACGTTTTCGGCACTGTACACTGCAGGTTTATTCTCCTTATTCGCATAAATTCTGAACACCCCAAAATCACCGGTATGCCGCGGCCATGCCCAGTTATCTGTATCACCACCAAATTTACCAATGCCATTCGGAGGAAATCCAACTAACCGTATATCGGTAAATTTCTCCATGATAAAACAGTAATATTCATTATCCGAAAAGAACGATTTTATCAACACATCATATCCGGTTTCAGCCTTTTTCTGTTTTTCGAGTTGGGTAATATTGGCTTGGATTAATTTCGACTGTATTGAATCTTCCATAGATTCTTGTATACCCTGTTTAACTTGTTCTGTAACATCGTCGATGCGTACTATGAAGGTTACGGTTAAACCCGGACAAGGCAATTCTTCCTGATGATTCTTGGCCCAAAAACCCTGTGTAAGGTAATTATGCTCTACACTACTCAATCCTTGAACCGTTCCATAACCGCAATGATGATTGGTAAGTATGAGTCCTTTCTCGGAAATAACTTCGGCGGTACAACCACTGCCAAAAATTACAATGGCATCTTTCAAACTACCCTCATTAATATCATAAATATCACGCGCTTTTATTTTCATACCCATCGAACGCATGTCCTTCTCATTCATTTGTTCTAATAAAAACGGAAGCCACATTCCTTCTTTGGCCTGTGCTAGGGGTGCGATAAACACCATCAGGAGAAGTACACCTAAATTTCGCATGTGAATAAGTTTAAGTCAGGTTGCTAAAGTATTTAATTTTCCTTTCTTTCAAAACTATTAAATTCGCGTTCATCGTAATTTAAAGGGATTAACCTTGTTTATTGAACCAAACATACGAAACAGCAAACGCGGATGGATTGAAGTCATTTGTGGCTCTATGTTTAGCGGTAAAACCGAGGAGCTTATTCGTAGGTTAAAACGAGCTCAAATTGCGAATTTAAAAGTTGAAATTTTTAAACCCACAGTAGATACGCGCTATGATGCGTTGGATATAGTTTCGCACAACGACAATCGCATACCCAGCACTCCGGTTGAAAATTCGCAACAAATACTATTATTAGCACAAGAAGTGGATGTGGTTGGCATTGATGAAGCACAATTTTTTGATGTGGAAATGCCTGTTGTTGCAGAAACCTTGGCGAGTAGAGGGATTCGTGTAATTGTAGCCGGTTTGGATATGGATTTTCTTGGCCGTCCGTTTGGCCCCATGCCGCAAGCCCTGGCTATGGCCGATTACGTAACCAAACTCCATGCTATCTGTATGGTTTGTGGCGATATGGCAAGCTATTCGTACCGAAAAACGGTATCAGATGCTACGGTAGTATTGGGAGAAAAAGACGTTTACGAACCTCGTTGCCGAACCTGTTACCACAGCTAAACAAAAACACCATGTTGCTTGATACAGTCAAGCATTGCCTCGATTGAATCCTTTAATTTTTTTCAACCGTGTTTTTCTAATTACTTGTTCATTCCCAACAATACTAATATTGCCATCAACTTCCATAACACCCAAACCAACGTCTTCTACCGAAGCCAAACCATGTTCCCGAATAACAGCTTCAATTTCTTCTTCATTGATACCAGACTTGTTTAAGTTCTCCTGAATCAGCTTCCCTTCAAAAATTAATAAAACGGGTTTGCCTTGTAAAAAGGCATTCACCTTTCTATTGCGTAATCCTATTTTCAAGAGTGCGTTAAAAATAAACAACATTAGAGCGGCCACCATGCCTCCAACCAAACTATTATCGCTGCCAACCATGGCATTCTGAACACTATTACCAATCAGAATAATGAATATAAAATCGGATATAGAAAGTTGAGCAATTTCTTTCTTACCAAAAATTCGAAGGGCGAGTAACATGAAAATATATACCGCCAAGCAACGAATAACAATGATCCAAAATTCAGACGGATTACCAATGAGAGCTTGTAACATAGCTCAAAAATAATTACTATTGTTCGACATAATTATAGAACGCTGATTTTTTAAGATTATTAAGATCAATTTTGATTTCATCGAAATAACTGGATCCTTCCGAAATCTGCATGCATATTGACCTTAAAGCCAAAGGCAAAAATCATAATAACATCTTTCATCCAATTTAATCATAACAATCTTAAAAAATCCGCGTTCTAAAAGAATGTAGAGTGTTTATTGATTTCTTTTAACAATCAATACCCATAATTGTTTTAAGAGTTTGATTGAATTTATTTCAGACAATGATAAAAAATAGCATGAATCTTGTTACCATTCAATCTTATAATTTAAAATGGGTATGATACCGGTTTGGTAAACATACTTCACCGATTTCGTGCTGAAATCATACATACGGTCGTAAACATTTTTTCGGTTGGTAGCATTTTGTAAATCCAAGGAAAGCGTGGAGGTAAATCGTTTACGATTCCATTTCATACTGATACGAATATCACCACGGTAATAAGCCGGCAATTGCTCGGTAAAACTTTGTTGCATATAATACACCGTTGTTTCTTGTTTCAACGATTCATCCACATTCACCGGTGTTGTTCTGTAGCCTCCGGCATACAACATTTTTACATTGAGACCGAAAGTTCTTCGTTGATTTTTTGAACTAAATTCTTTACCCGCTATAAGATTATAAATTTGTCCGCCATTAAATTTCGAATTATACTCCTTACCATTCGAGGCCGTGTATTTAGCGGTGTACAACGAAGCCGACGCCATGTAATAAAATTGCTTACTTAAATATTTCTCTAACGAAATTTCCAGTCCGTAGTTGCGCCCTTTGCCTTTGTTAACCATCGGATCTCTTACGTAATCGTTTTGCAGATTAATTGCCGACATGGTATTCGTATCAAAAGTACTTACCGGTATATTAAATAAATGCTGATAATAAAATTCGGTCTTCAATTTTAAATCTTTATGAAAACTATATTGCTGTGAAAACACAATATGATGTGCTTTACTAAACCCAAGATTTCGGTTGGGCATGGTAGCTTGTCCGAAGCTATCGGTTGCATTGGCAAAATAAATTCCCCAACCTTGTAACTGACTATGCAATCCATAGCCTAGAGAGAATACTTGCTTTTCATTCATTTCGTAACGAAGTGCTGCACGAGGTTCTACTGAAAAACTGTTATTGAGAAGCAACGATAAGGCATGTAAACCAACCTGTGCCGTTAGTTTATCATTCATACGATATTGCGTTTGTAAATATGCTTGTACACTTTGTGTTTGTGCTTTGGTGTTAATAGAGGTTTTCATAGCATCATCAACCTTCGGTCTGTACTTCTCAAAAAAATCAAACCAAATGGCATTGCCTATCACTCCGGTTCTTACATTCCATCGACTATTTACTCGATGATTGAGGGAACTGCTTAACGTTATTTTTTGTGTTTGGAAATCCTGTTCATACAAACGCTGATTGTTATAGTCGTTAAGCGTATAATCCACATGATAAGCATTTCGGGTTTTTGAAAACGCGATACAAGTTTTAAGCAAATTGCTTGAACCAAGATGAATCGAATGGGTTGCACCCCATAAACCCGTGTTCGAAATAAATTTACTGCTATACCTATCGCCATAATTTTTCCAGGTGCTGCTATCTTTTTTGGCATCATAATTCTGATCACTTAACCCACCGAAACTAAACAACGTAAAGGTTCCCATCGATTTGGTTGGCAAGAAAATATTGTATGATAAATCCTGAAAGTTAGTAACTGCCCCCATATCCAAAATACCCGATTTCGATAACACACTCAGGGTTGAGTAACGATAATTAATAAGATAGGATCCTTTGTAGTTCGAAGCAAAAGGTCCTTCCGCTGCGGCATTCAAACCCAACACACCGGCTTGTAACGAATACTCGCGTTTTTTATTATTACCCTTTCGCAATTTCAAATCAAAAACACCACTTAAAGCATTCCCGTATTCCGATGAAAACGCACCAGTAACAAAATCGGAATTCGATAATAATTGAGAACTAATAATGCTAATACCGCCACCACTACTTCCCGCGGATGCAAAATGATTTGGGTTCGGAATATCTACGCCTTCCATCCGCCATAACAAACCCGATGGCGAATTACCACGAATCACAATTTGATTATTACCGTCGTCTGCCATCATCACACCCGGATAGTTCGATGCCATACGGGAAGGGTCGTTTACCGCCGCAGCGTATTTCTGTGTTTCTTCCACACTAAACGATCGTGCACTAATCAAACTCATATCATTGATCGGCACATTTTTTTTCTTAGCGGTTTTAATAACCACTTCCTTCCCTTCAATAATTTTCTCCTCCATGGTAACCTGCAGAACAAGTTCCTTACCTGAATTGAGTGTCAAATTATTTAAGGTTACCTCCTTATAACCCAAGGCGGAAACTACAATAGCATGCACCCCTACCGGAACTCCTTGTATAGAAAACATTCCTTGTTCATCTGTTTGATCACCCATTGTTACTGTCAGTAAACGTATGGTAGCACCCGGTATCGGCTTTTGTAGAATTTTGTCGGTAACGGTACCTCGAATGGTTTGAACCAGTGTTTGCGCTTGTGCACTTCCAAAAATTAGTAGTAATAAGTACGTAAGAAAAAATCGTTGGTAAGACTTCATATTTTACTTTCAAACAAGACAAGCAACTTGCTCTTTACCCCTACTCGTAATGTATTTTTTTCTTACAAGAAATTCTACTACAACATACACGAAATTTTTCAATACTCTTTTTGGGGTCATGCCCACGTAGCCGTGGGCACCGGGCTTTTCGTTCCAAGTCCGCCCTCCTCCTGACGTCGTCGGTGCGGGCTTTCCACTACAATCCCTTGCCCGTGCAACGTTTCAAGCTATTATGCCCTGGGTACCCGAACCAAAAAACCTACTCGAGTTTTACCCTTTTTACTTTTTGATATATTCAGGAATCCAACGCTAGTGCCTTTATAGGAAGATGTATGATTAATAAAACCTATTTGCACACCATGCACTTCTCCGGCATGATTATACAATCCGGCAAGTTGTGTACCATTAATTTCATTTCGCACTAAATTAATCAAACCACTCAGTTGCAATCCATCCATGGTGCCAACCATATTTACAAGCGATGCCATTTGTAACCCTTTCACGCGCTTATGTACGCGGTTGGCTAAGCCTGCAACCTGAATACCATCCACGGTTTTATTTACATCATTGTACAAACCTGCAAGTTGCACGCCATCTACTTTACCGCCTACCAAGTTAAACAAACCTCCAACTTCAACATAAGAAACATTTTCATGAATCATATTAAACAATCCCCCAATTTCAAATCCCTTTACACCACCCGAATAACCACCAAAAATATTTACTGAGGTATTTGATATTACTTGCGAATTCATTTTACCATGTGTACTTATGCCCGGAACCAGAGAGAATTGATAGGCCCGTGTGGTATAAAATTTCTTTAAGTTCAAACTCTGAATTTTCTGTTTCGAACTCAAGAGCAGTTTACCAAGCCATTTTTCTTCAATGATATCGTATTCCCTTTTTTCATTAAAAACATAGTCTGTATCCTTAGCATTTGTGGTTACCAAAATGGGTGTAGTTACCTCGGGTGTTATGGTATGTAAGGCGATTTGAATTTTCTGATTATACCTTGGCTGTAAGGTAAGCGAGGTATCCAGAAATCCGTCTTTACTGATACTCAATTTTGCTTCAGGATATTTTGTTTTCAATCGTAAACTAAAATTCCCTTTATCATCTGTAAAGGAAGAAAGTAATTGTTGTTTTTCATAAACGGTTGCATCTGCTAAGCCCTCTCCGGTTTCATCATCAATGATTCGTCCGGTAATATAGTAATGATCTTGTGCGCTTGGTACTTTAGACACTACCGATGAGGTGCTTACAGGTTTCTTTCTAATAATAATATAGCTGCCACTTTCTTTGAACTCATAGCCCGAACCAAAAATAGTTCGCAACACATCGCCCAAGGGTTTATTAAGCGCTTGCACGGTTACTAAACTATCCCGATTAATAGCTTTGGTATTATAAGAGAATGTAACATTTGCCTCATTACTGATGATGGTTAAAATATCATGCAAGGGTTGTTTATTCACCTTAATAGTTACCGTACTTTGTAACAAACTTTGAGCTTGCAAACTAGGACATACCAAGATAGAAATGGCGAATAATAACAGTGTTCGAATACCTATTTTTCTTTTAATTTTCATGGTTTACTTCAGAATATATTTATTGCCTTGTTTTTCTACTTTTAAATCGAAGGTTTCACTAATGAGTTCCAGAATATTTTCCAACGACAAATTATCAAAGCGGGTATCAAGGGTTAGTCCGCGCAATTCCTTTCGTCCTATAACTACAGAATCGCCATAGGCTTCGTTCAACACTTCCACTAAACGCCAAAGAGGTAAATTATCGCATTCAAACTCTTTGCTGCGATAGTATTTATATAATTTATCGGTATTTTTCTGAACCACTATACTCGAATCGGATTTGCGAATTTTAGCCTTCTCTCTTCGATGTAACATCACCACACGATTAAACTTACGCACTTCAACAATTCCGGTTTCAACAATAACTTCGGTAAAATCGGTATAGGATTTCACATTAAAGGAAGTACCTACGACCTTAATTTCGACATCATTTCCTGCATCGATGAAAAACGGTTTTGATTTATCAGGGGTAATATTAAAAAATGCTTCACCGTTTAATGTTACGCGGCGCTCATTACCTTCAAATTTTTTCGGACAAGTTAATGTTGAATTCCTATTGAGTGTAACTAAACTTTGATCGGGCAAGGTATCCATTCGCGTACCTTGTTTGCTGTGCAGTAGATTAACCACAATGGGTTTCTCTGAAATCAACAAACTATCTTGTTTCTTTTTTTCAGGATGATGGTGCGCAAAATGTTCACTCGGTTTATCTTTTCTATTGATAAAAAAGAACAAACCAAGTAGAAAGATAATGACTGCCGCAGCATAATAATAGTACCGTTTAGAACTGTACAATTTAACTGGTTTCTCAAGCTTGCTCTTTAGGCGTAACCACGATTCATCTTGACTTATAGTGATTGTCGGTTGAAGCGATTTACTTTCCTCCCAAACCGATTTCAGTTGTTCAAAATAGTTACGATTAGTTTCCGCTTCTTGTAACCATCGATGAACCTCGGCGGTTTCCTTTTCATCTGTTTCTTGAAGAAGAAACTTCACCAACAATTCATCTGGGTAAGTTTGTTGTTCGTTCATAGAAACCAATTTTTGAAATGAATAATAGGAATTATAAGAAGGGAAATAAACTCAGCTAATTTTAATCGAAGAATGCGTAGTGCTTTTCCCATATGGTTTTCCACTGTTTTTTCAGATATGCCCAAGGAAGCAGCAATCTCGCGATACTTCAATTCCTGGAACCTACTTAACTGAAAAACCGTTCTACACTGCTCCGGTAAATCATTGAGTGCATCACGAAGTTTAGTTTCGAGTTGCTTTCGGTCGAGCTTTTCATGAGCCCAAACCTTTTCTTCTTTCATGGCATACGCTGTTTGTGTTTCATAGTTTTGTTGATGCTGCTGGCGTTTAATAAAATTGAGGCTTTCGAAGTAAACTGATTTATACAAATAAGCTTGCAGTGAAGTATGAATATCTATGTGTTCTTTTTTCTCCCAAAGTTTTACAAATACATTTTGAACCATTTCCTCGGCATAGGTTTCATCTTTGAGTATAGTTATAGCATAGCCCATGAGCGGTTTGAACCAGTGTTTGTAAACTGTTTCAAAGCTATTCAAATTATCTATCTCTAGTTCCGGTGAGGATTGCATTCGGGATGTAAAAGTAGAAACTACGGATTGAATTCACTAATCAATATGCTGTACTTTTCCGCTTCCGGAAATATGCGTTTCCACAATAGGGTTACCACGATAATACACATCGCCGCTGCCACTAATAGAAGCTTTTAAGTTCTTTTCCACCCAAACTTTGGTTGTACCGGAACCACTGGTTTCGCAATCGGCTCGTTGTGCTAACATATACTGAGTGTAAATAGCACCGCTTCCACTGATATCCGTAATTAAGGCGCTCACCGTTCCGGATTTGCATTGAACTTCACCACTACCACTGATTTTAAAATTGGCATTGGTACTATTGAGCCCAGATAAAACGATTGTTCCACTGCCACTCACATCCGCTGAAAAACTTCCGGACTGTATGGTATTCAAGGTTTGAATTTTACCTGAGCCACTTACGTCGAGGGTATTTAGGTTTGGCGTATGGATGGTTATGTATATAGGATCGGATTTAATCCAAACATTATTTCGATGCTTTATTGTTAATGTTGAACCCGAAACATCTGTTATAATTTCATCCATTATATTTTGTTGCGCTCGAACTTCCACCGAATAAGCACTGTCTTGCTGAATAGTTACTTCCGCATCCATACACAAGCTAATGGCATCAAAACCGCTTGCGGAGCGCATTTCGCTTATGGTAGGGCCGGAACCCACTACTTTGTGACAAGAACTGAATAATAAGGATAAGGCACAAATAATAGCCAGAATAAGCATGGATTGTTTCATTTTGATTAACTTTTTTAAATAAGACAATCCAAATTGGGAATACCCCTAGTTGAAACCACTAATTTTTTTATTTCTTTTTTTGGAAGGAATGAGAAAACCAAAACCAAATGGAATTATTGCATCTATTCCATATTTCTATGCAAACCGAATCAACTCATTCACATGTTTCTTAATATTATCTGCTATTTTTTGCATCGGTAAATCATTGCTATCCGTACCAAATGGATCTTCAATTTCCTCTGCAATTAATTCTAAACTAGCCAAAACGTAGAATATAAACAGGGTTATCGGAATGGCATAGTAATTTAAACTAAACGACAACGCAAATGGCAAGGTGACCACATAAAAAAATATGAACTTTTTAATAAAAATAGAATACGAAAAAGGTATAGGTGTGTTTTTTATGCGTTCACAAGCACCACAAATATCCGTATAACTTCGTAGCTCTTCATTCAGTAGAAGAAGCTGAGTATCCGTCAACAAATTTTTATCGCGCGCATCTTGAATATGTTTAATAAGCAATCGAGCTACCTGATTGGGTACATGTTTCTTAATGTCAATTTGTTGCTTAAATTCTTGAAGCCCATCCACATCAAACAATTCATTGGCGAGGGAAGAATTCACTAAATGGGTTCGTAAAGCATTAGCATACATCGGTATTATTTTCAGAAAAAATTGACGTTCCGCTTTTGCTTCAATAGGGAGAAAACCATCGAGCTTCAGGGCTAAATTTCTACTATTATTCACTAAAGCACCCCAAAGTTTCCTTCCTTCCCACCATCTGTCATAAGCTGTATTCGTACGAAAAACGAGCAATAACGAAATTACCATTCCTAATAAGGTATGGAGTATGCCCAAATTTTTTAGCGGACTCGTATCATTCAGTTTAAACACCTCACGTTCCAAATAACAAATCGCCGCGGTGTAAAGCATCAGAAAAAACATGATGCGAGCTAGCACACGCATCGTATCCGATTTATGAAATCGAAAAATAAAAAGTAACCAATCTTTCGGATTGTATTGAACCATGATGTATTTCTTTTGCTATCTAACTATTATTCGGCCCAACTCATTTCATACTTCTCATCTTCAATTTCCTTCGCATAGTTGGTCATGTGTAAAGGTCGGAAGGTATCAACCATAACCGCTAATTCAGGCGTTTCCTTTTTACCTATGCTCTTTTCAACAGCACCGGGATGTGGTCCGTGAGGAATACCACTTGGATGCAAAGTAATCATACCTCGTTCAACATGTTTCCGACTCATAAACTCACCATCCACGTAATACAATACTTCATCACTATCAATATTACTATGATTATAGGGAGCAGGAATTGCCTCCGGATGATAATCATATAATCGCGGTACGAAGGAGCAAATTACAAAGTCTTTACCATCGAAAGTTTGATGCACAGGAGGCGGTTGATGTACACGACCGGTTATAGGTTCAAAATCATGAATACTAAAAATATAAGGATACTCACAACCATCCCAGCCAACAACATCAAAAGGATGTGACGCATACGTAATTGGATATAACAGTCCTTTTTTCTTAGTATAAATTAAGAATTCTCCTAACTCATCTATCGGTTGAAGGTTTTCTGGTTTACGAATATCACGTTCACAAAAAGGAGCATGTTCCATGAGTTGTCCTTCGGTACTTTTATATCGTTTTGGAAACCGAATTGGTCCGAAACTTTCAACGATGAACAAACGATTTTCTGTTGTTTCAAATACAATTTGATAAATCGTTCCGCGCGGAATGACAACATAATCGCCGTAGGAAAAAGGAAGTTCGCCATAAGCTGTTTTCAACGTACCCTTCCCTTCGTGAATGAAGAGCACCTCATCAGCCTCAGCATTTTTATAGAAGTAATTCGTCATACTTTGCTGTGGTGCAGCCAAGGTAATATGACAATCATTATTTACTAAAACCGGTCGACGGCTTTCAAGATAATCTGCAACGGGTTTAATCTTAAACCCTTGAAAACTTCGATGTTTCAAAATATTATCAGAAGCAATAACCGGAGTAACAGGGATAGGCTCTTCCGACCTAATAATGGTGGTAGGCGGATGAATATGATAGAGCAGAGAGTAATTATAAGAAAAACCCTCCGTACTAAATAACTGTTCGCTGTATAAACCGCCATCGGGTTTACGAAACTGTGTATGACGTTTATGTGGAATTTTTCCGAGACTGTAATAATGCGGCATAGTGCAAGTTAAATGACAAAAATATTCAAATCAAAGAAAAGTACGTAGAAGTATTTTTTGTTGCCAAAGTCATTCGATAATCTTGATAGGGATATCAAACCAAAATGCAGGTCAGTTGGTAGATTATTTTCTCCTTCCTCCCAAGATTACATATGTAATCATAAAACCTAGCAATCCCATTACGATGGCCAATACGGTTCCGCCTACCAAAAATTCTTTTCCGGTTTGAGCAACCTCGCTCCATTTCATAGTTAGAAAATTGAAATTCCATTCCGGGTTACCAAAAAGCAATTTGCCTACGGCCAAACTAGCGGCCCAAATTATCGGTGGGAAAATAGAGATGTTAGCGGCTACTATAAAGAGTACCTTGTTCATACGCATCAGCATAGCTAAGGGTATACCGATGAGTAATTGAAAGCCCCAAATAGGCACTATGCCCATAAAGAAACCAAAACCGATGGATGCACTTCGAATGAACACCGTTTCGTTAGGATTGAATAAAATTTCTTTTAAACCCCGCCAACCTCGCTCCTTTACGGGGCGAACCAGGAGATCACGAGGTTTAATTAGAAAAAATGCAATGAGTACTAAAACCGTGTTTAAAATACTGATTCGGGTAAAATCTTTAAACGGACGAAAATGGGAAATACGCTCTTCAGGATTCGGATAAAATACGCGTACCGGTACATGTTTTACTGCAATGCCACTCCAAGCACTACGAACGATTACTTCAATTTCAAATTCAAATTTTTTAGTAAAGAAACGCGTTTCATCATATTGTTCGATAGGATATAAACGAAAGCCACTTTGGGTATCGCGCAATTTTATACCTGTGTTTACCCAAAACCAAAAGGAAGAAAACCTATTTCCGAAATTACTTTTTACCGGAACATTCGCTTGATTCATGTTTCGCTCACCAATGAGCAGCGCATTCGGGTTCTTATTTATTTCCTCTAAAAATTGCTGACAATCCTCCGGATAATGTTGACCGTCCGTGTCAATCGTTATTGCAAACCGATACCCTAAACTTCGTGCATACGAAAACCCTTTACGTAACGCATATCCTTTGCCTTGATTTTTTTCATACGAAAGAAGCTTTACCGGAAATTGATTAATTAGTTCAGCACTACCATCTGTAGAACCATCATTAACTACAACTACATGCGAAGTTATTTTTAAGCTTCGTGCAATTACATCCGCCAGAGTGTTTATATTATTATACGTTGGTAATAGAATACAAACCTCTCCCCAATCTATGTTAAACTGTTTAGTACCTTCCGACATGATTTCTATTGATAATCCGCTTTAGATTTCATAAAAATAGTATCTCCCCATTGAATAGAAGCATCACAAGAAATAAAGTTTTGTTGTTGCTTCACGTTCAATACCACAGAAACATGTGTAGTTTGTTGCGGGGTTAGTAAATGAAGGAACTTTACATAAGACGATTGCACTAAACTCATTCTTTTTAAACGAGCTTCTGAAAGCACATCTTTTATCATTTCTAACATGCATACGCCGGGTACAACCGCTTGATCAGGAAAATGAGCTTTCAGGATTTCATGCTCTGGATTTATGCTGATTTCAACAGTAATGATTTCATCGGTTTTATTTAAAGCTTCAATAAAATATAAACTATTCAGCATCTTGAAATTTCTTAAGTTGAATGGTGAAGTTAAACGTATGGTGTTGTATACTCACAGAATCGGGAGATAAGCTTGCTTCTTGGTAAAAAGGAAGAATAGTTACCACTGATTTCTTCTTTCCAAGGTTCTCAATTCGTTTAACTTTTTTATGTTGAAGAATATACTCCACACTGCCCTTTTTCTGAAGATCAACGGTGATCACACTGTCTTGTCGTTGCGTGGTTTCTTTCCTAAAAATACTCTCGCCTAGCAACATACCAAAATCTTTAGCGAGTGTTTGTTTTACAGCTTTCTTATTCAGTTTACTCATGATTTGATTAACCTTATAGGAATTCTCTAAAAAAGAATAATCAAAAAAAGTAACACCCATTTCATTCATGAAAACCACTCGATATTCATGTATGTCTATGCGTTTTACAACAAGAATCCCACTTAAATGTTTTGAACTAACGTCCACCACCGCGCGGTACTTTTCATCTTGAAAGCCCATCTCTGGTAAAGAAGGTTTTACTTTGAATGAGCTACAATAAAATAGCAGTAATACTAAACTACTTAATTGCAAATAACGCATCAGCTATTGTTTTGTTGAGGGTGGTATTTGTAAAGGTCATCAAACTATTATCACCTCCGGTTTCAATCATGTTGAGTCGTACTACTTGAAATGTTTTCTTATCTAAGTAAACTTCAATTTTACTAAACATTTTTTTCATCATGCCGGTATTCGGCGTTAAGATTAACTGATAGTCTTTTGTATTTTCAAAAACGGTGGTCACAAAATCTTTATTAGCATAAACCGTTCCTCGCATACAATCGAGCATAATACCATTAATCGATTGCATCATTTTATTGGAACGGGTATTATAACTACTCGTTTTTTGTTCGTCTTTAACGGTCATTTGTTTATCATTAATGACCATACAATACTTATAAGGACTGGTATATTCAATTCGAACTTTATTTTCTTTCTTATAAAAGAATTTGCCTTTGCTAGCGAGTTTATCTTTAAGAAGACTTAAATGTTTTACCTGAACGAAATCACTTTCTATACTTTGTATAGCCGATGAAGCCTTTGCAAAATTGGTTTTAAAGGAAGGTAAATCTTTAACCGGTGCATAAGTTTGGGCCATTAAGGATGTGCTTAAAACTAAGCACAGAAAAAAATTTATCAGGGCTCTCATAGAAGAACAAAAGTATAGCCCTGCGCTAAACAATAGTCTATATATTCTGTTAATACCTCCACCGTATATTCACAGCGATCATGCAAAAGAACTATTGCATTCGGCTTTGTATCTTTTTTTAGTTTTTCTAACAACTGTGAGCTGCTTTTTGCAACCGTATCTAAGCTGCGTAAATTCCAGCCAACACTGGTTAAACCGGTTCTCTTTACAGCTTTTGCCAGATTCGGGTTCGTTACACCGTAAGGCGGACGAAAAAACTTGGGTGCTAACTGAATCGTGTCTTGCATGAGTTGTTGTGTATGCTGAATATCGTCATACATTGCTTGACGGCTTTTCATATCAAACCAAAAATCATGTGCATAGGAATGATTCCCCAGGCGATGTCCCTCCTGCTGTAAACGTAACAAAATATCTTTCTGGGTTTCACAATTTTTACCAATAAGAAAGAACATAGCTTGTACTTCTTTATCTCGCAAAATATCTAACACACGGGGTGTTCTTGTTTCATGAATACCATCATCAAAAGTTAGACAGATTTTCTTTTCTGATGCGTCTGTACCAACATCGGCCAATGAATTAATGGAAGGAAGGTAGAAATTTTGTTGGATATAAATAGCACCTAAAACCAAACGCAGAAGAATAAAGAATAGCAATAACCATACAAAAAACCATGGCAACAAATTAAACCAACAGAGTATACACCATAGCAAGGCGGTAATTCCTCCGTACAACATTAATTTTAAAAAGGGAGTCATGAACGACGAAGTAAAATAAAGGAGTGATACTGATTTTTATAGTGATTCCAAATTAAGATGGTTTTTGGATGCAACGCACTTCCCTGATAAACCGGCAGATCGGTTCCATATCGCAACATGGAAGCGGCCATCATCATAGCGAAAGAAGCGGCTATGGGTTGCTCACCACAATAATTTTTATAGGTATACACATTCGTACAAGAAAGGTTCTTGAGCTGTTCAACGAACCATGCATCATACCGGTTGTTGCCATTCAAACCTAACAAACAGGTTTCAGGTTTACAATTATTCCTTTCCAGAAAAAGCTTCATTGACATCTCAACCTGATCGGTAAAACAAGTATAAACATCCACAATTTCTGCAAAGCTACTCTCCTTTTTTTCCGAGTTTAACACAAACATGTGCGCTCCTTCACCAACCATCGTTCCTTTTGAATCTTGAAAGAAAGATTCTTCTTCGTGTTTATAAGTTCCGAAACGCCCGATAATGGGAAACGAATGTTTACTAATTTCATCGATAGCTCCAACCAATAGTTGCTGCTGTGCATCTTCGTTCAAACTCAACATGGCATCTTGTAGTGCATGTTCAAAGGAATGCCCTCGTTGTGTGTATGTAAAATTTCTACCATGACATTTTAAATGCAATGCAATTTGTCCGGATACTGTATTATGCGTCGATTGGATAAATGCCGTTGGGGTTAGCATTTGTTCTTCTTGATCTACCAATTTGGTAAGAAAATGTTCGGTATCAGCCAAACATCCGTAAGCAGTACCGGTAATAATCGTATCCGGTTTTTCGAGTCCGGCATCCTTTAGAGCCATTATGGAAGCTGCAATGCCCATGCGCACTGCTTTACTCATACGGCGCAATTGCATGGGTGCAATTAAATCTGAATAATTTGGTTCAACACATGGTGCTGGGTTTTGGGTAATAGTATGCCAATGCCACGTGTTTGAACTCGGAGTTAACTGGGCACTTACATTGCCTATACCTTGAATGAAAACAGCCATTTATGCCTTCCTAAAAATTAAAGATGAACAATTACCTCCAAAGCCGAACGAGTTACTCATAACATGATTTAGTTGAACGGATTTTAACGATGTTTCAGGTCGAATAGCACATTCATCCATGCCATCCTTGAAACGCAAACTTGGAAAAACCACTTGATGTTGTAATGCTACACAAGAGAACACAGCTTCCAAGGCACCACATGCACCTAATGTATGTCCTGTATTACCCTTTGTGGAAGAAAACATCGGAACATTCTCCTTAAACAATCGTTCAATAGCAATACTCTCACTTGAATCATTATTAGAGGTACCGGTTCCATGTGCGTTGATATACTGAATATCGGAGGGTTTTAATGCCGCTTGTTTTAATGCCCCTTCCATAGCTAAATAATTACCATGTCCTTCGGCAGAAGATGCTGTTTGATGAAAGGCATCGTTAGCGTTAGCATAGCCTATGAGTTCGGCAATGGGTTTCAAATTGTTTTTCTGTAAAACGGAATCACTCACTAAAACGAGATAGGCCGCGCCTTCACCCAAATTCAATCCACGACGATGTTTATCAAACGGTTTGGATGGTTCATTATCTAAAATCATGAGGGTATTAAACCCGTTGAGCGTAAACTTACATAATGCATCACAACCTCCGGCCAATACGATATCGAGTTGATTCGCTTTAATCATTCTGGCTGCATGCATCAAGCTATTCGCAGAAGAAGAACAAGCGGTTGAAAATGTTGTAACGAATTGTTGGAGGTTAATATGTTTAGCAACCACTTCGGTAACAGCACCACATTCATGATGAACAACATCGCTTAAATGCCCCCGATTCGCATTCTGTAAATAATCAACAAAAAACTTCTCTGTTAGATCCATACCCCCTACCGTATTTCCGGAAATGAAGCCGGTACGATAAGCGGAAAAATCGTTAAACGGTAAGCCTAACAAAGCCTCCTGAGCTGCTAGTGCCGATAAATAAATGGTGCGCGACAAACCCAAGGGCATACCGGCTAAGGTTGCTAGCTCGTCATTTGTTTTCTTAATTTCACATACCGGTAATTTATCTTGATGATGTGTTTGAAGAATTTCAGCATGGGATACACCATGACGTTCCTTCAAAAGAGATTCTACATGATCCGAAACATTCATTCCTATGGAAGAAATAGCTCCCATGCTCACAATCCAAACAGGTTGATGCGTTACTGAGTTCAAGATCGTTAGGGTGTCGTTTTCTTTTCTTGTGAAAAAATATCATGGGAATTTTTTTCTGTCTCGCCGATATATTCCTTTAAGGTTTCCATGCCTTTATCTTTTAACTCCGACATATAATCTTTAATTTTCTCAGCGGTTTGTTCCGCTTCGTCTTTAAAATCGCCGGCTTGCTTTTTCAACTTACGCATCATTTCTTCTTGTTCCTCCGGAGTCATGCTTTTATATTTCATGATAGCGGCTCCGGCAGCAGCACCGAGTAAAAAGGTTGCAAGATGTTTGATGTTTACACTCATGGTTTATAGTTTAGGTTGCAAAGATAGAAGGAAGTGTTAAAGTGGAATATTACCGTGTTTCTTTTTTGGAAGAGCACAAACCTTATTTTCTAACATTTTAAATCCTTTTTGAAGTTTTTTACGAATCAGCGAAGGTTCAACTACTTCGTCGATAAAACCACGCGCTGCGGCACTGTAAGGGTTTGCAAATTTTTCGGTGTACTCACTAACTTTTTCATCGAGTTTTTGTTGCGGATTATCGGCCGATTCAATTTCTTTTTTGAAGATTATTTCAACAGCACCTTTAGCTCCCATTACAGCAATCTCGGCATTCGGGAAGGCATAATTGAGATCGGCACCGATATGTTTTGAGTTCATTACATCATAAGCACCGCCATAGGCTTTACGCGTGATTACGGTAACTTTTGGCACGGTTGCTTCGCTGAAAGCATATAGTAATTTCGCTCCATTGGAAATGATTCCATTCCATTCCTGATCTGTACCGGGAAGGAAACCGGGAACATCCACTAACACCAAAAGAGGCACATTGAAAGCATCGCAAAAACGTACAAAACGCGCTCCCTTTTTACTTGAATTATTATCTAAAACGCCCGCTAAGGCAGCAGGTTGGTTAGCCACAATACCGATACTTCGACCACCTAAGAAGGCAAATCCAACCACAATATTTTCAGCGTAATCTTTGTGTACTTCAAAAAAGCTTCCTTCATCCACAATTTCTTCAATCACTTCCTTCATGTCGTACGGAATTTGTGCATTTTCAGGAATCATGGTATTGAGTTTCATTCGAAGCTCATTCCCATTAGACGTGTACGGATATACAGGAGCTGTTTCTTCACAATTTTGAGGAATGTAAGTAAGTAATTGTTTTAACGATTCGATGCATTCCACTTCATTCGCTGATGCGAAATGTGTAACACCACTTTTGGTGGCATGGGTATGGGCACCTCCTAAACTTTCGCTACTAACCTCTTCATGCGTAACGGTTTTAACTACATTCGGACCTGTTACGAACATGTATGAAGTTTGTTCAACCATAAAAATAAAATCGGTGATGGCCGGCGAATACACAGCACCTCCTGCACAGGGACCCATGATAGCCGACAATTGGGGAATTACACCGGAGGCTCTTGTATTGCGATAAAAGATATCGGCATATCCACCTAAGGAAACTACACCTTCTTGAATACGAGCACCGCCACTATCATTCAATCCGATAACCGGGGCTCCATTCTCCATGGCGAGGTCCATGATCTTACATATTTTTTCGGCATGAGTTTCACTTAAACTTCCTCCGAAGACGGTAAAATCTTGAGAGAACACATAAACCAAACGACCATGAATGGTACCATATCCAGTAACTACGCCATCGCCGAGGTACTGTTCTTTTTCCATTCCAAAATCCGTACAACGATGCGAAACAAGCATACCTATTTCTTCGAACGAATCTTCATCCAATAAAATCTGTAAGCGTTCCCGCGCGGTAAGTTTTCCCTTAGCATGTTGTGATGCAAGACGCTTGGCACCTCCTCCTAACACAGCTTGATCCTTTTTACTGTGTAATAAATCCAGTTTATTCATAGCTGGGCAAATCTACTTTGAGAATGGTAAAAAGACCGTAGAAAAATAAAAGATTTGAACGAAGCGGAAAAAATACATCTCGTTCCAAATCGAATAAGCACACCATATCGAAATGAAGGTGCAACTAAGGCGTTGCTGCAGTTTGTCCGGTGGTGATATTTGGTTCAATCACCATAAAATCAAAAATATCAACACTACCGTCGCCATTTAAATCATCTGGATAATATCCAGAATTACCTTGAGTTATGTCTGGATACATCAACATAAAATCAAATACATCTATACTTCCATCATGATTTAAATCTCCGGAAAACAAGGCCCAAACACCAGCTTCCACTTCTATCATATTATTACCGTAGGCTTTCGAAGAAGTATTGGAAAAATCGTAGGATGTGGATGTTGAAAAAGAAATTGGGTTACTCGACCAAGTTTCTAAGGCATTTCGGTGTTTTACAACCACGTAGTAACTATTACCATTCACTGTGGATGGCAAATAGCAATCAAAATTACCATTGGTTTGAAGTACTCCTGATACTAAATAGGCGATATTATAAGGTGCCACTGTCTGTCTAAGTTCAACCTGAATACTGTCGGTTTGTGTTATCGAATTAGGTTGACCTTGATTCAATAACGTACTACTCATTGTTTGTGTTCCTTGATAATATCCTTGAATGACGGTCTTCAGATTAAGATTATTACCACAATTAACGGTAACCGTTCGGGTAGCCGATTTACTGCAACCACTGGTGGTTGAAGTTCCGGTAACCGTATAAATGGATGTGTTTACTGGATTTACAACGATTGAGGAAGTAGTAGCACCGCTCGGCTGCCAAACATAAGTATTGGCGCCGGAGGCAGTAAGCGTCGACGCATTTCCTGAGCATACTGTGGTTGGTGATGCTGTAGTTGTAACGTTTGGTAATGATTTAATGGTAATTAATCGTGTTGATGTTTTACTACAACCCGTAGTAGTTGAAGTGCCTGTAACCGTATACGTTGTGTTTACAAGTGGCGTTACAATTAAACTGTTACCAGTAATACCACCCGGCTGCCACGTATAGGTATTGGTACCCGAAGCGGTAATGGTAGTACTTGAACCCAAACAAACAGAGGTTGCAGTAGCTGTTGTTTGTACCGATGGTAATTGATTAACTACAATTTGTTTGAGAGCCGACTTCGTACAACCTGCACTGCTCGTTGCCGTCACCGTATAATTCGTTGTAAGTGTTGGATTGAGAGTAATAGGATTTGAACTTATTGATCCCGGCATCCATACATAAGAAGTGCCACCCGATAAAGTTATAGAAGTAGAACTCCCAGAACAAATGGTGGTTGGCCCTGAAAAAGAAATAACGGGCGAAGGATTTATCACAAGATTCAAAGTATAGATAGTACATGCTTGCTGGGATATATAGGTACCGCTGGTTGTATAAGTGGTTTGATTAATACTCCAGGTATAACTTCCACAAGCTGTAGCTGTTGATGATGCTCCAGTAAATACACTACAATTTTGTTCGTAAGCGCCACGATCTATAGTTCCTTGAATTCGAGCACTTCCGGCAAAATCATAGAGATAGGTATTATCTTGATAACTATTATTTCCGGTATTGATACAAGAGCTTGAGCCAGTTAAATGCAAGCCATCATCAGCCGTTCGGAACATGTTATCAAGACCTAATACATTTGATGTGTCTAAAAAAAGTGGATTTTGATTAAAAAATAACGTAGGATACCCTGTGCTAGCAAACATACCGGTAGGGTAAGTACTCGCGGTATTCTGGAATGAACAATAGCGTGCATTGATAGCGGATTGAGGTCCCCAACTAATATCATTACTATTCCCATCACTGGTATTATTACAAAAAATACAATTATAGATATTAAGTATGCCAAGATCAGAAGCACTTATGGCCCCGCCCTTGTTATTTTGCGATTGGTTTCCATAAAACGTACAACTTCTTAATGTTATATTATCCGACAAGCCAATATATAAAGCACCACCGTCGTAGCCATGGTTTCCAATAAACAAACAATTGCTAGCTTGATCGTTGCCATCAAGATCTGTTTTTAAAACATAGGTTTGAATTATTCTTAAATAAACAGGCTTTAAAATTTAACATACCATGATCTGAAAATACGCCACCCACAAGATGCATTGCATCATTATCTACAAAATCGCAACGCGTAAACGTAGCATTACCAGCATAATGATATACAGCGCCACCCATCCATGCGTTGTTATTTATAAAGCTAACCTCATTACAAAGTAATGAGCCCTCCGTTTCCATATAATAACCACCCCCGTTAGGATAAAGTGTAAATCCTCCACTGTTGCAAGAACCATTGTTTATCGTGATACCATCTAAGATAACAGGTGCATTACCACCGGTATTTTGAAAACAAACATGGTAGCATTTATCGTTTGTATTTAGTTGTCCGCTAAATACAGTAGGATTCTGAACTATATCTCGAGTGCCTCCACCGGAGGGATAACCACCAAATAACTGTGTACCTTCTAGGATATGAAAGGTTCTATCTTTTATGTCGGTAGTAATGGCTTCGTTCGAACCTATATAGTATTTTTTAGTAGGAATATAGGTGCCTTTTGCAATACGAATTTCGAACGGCACATTAGTTTGATTTGAATAGCGCAAGGCAGAATCAAGATGATTATAGGCATTAACCCAACTACTACCATTGTTTAACCCCTGTGCACTCGAATCAACATACACAATGGGTAATGTTTGTGACTTAGAAAAAAACGATCCAAAGAGTACAATAAAAAATAACATAGTTGTTTTCATGGAACAAAATTTGACTTGTTGAAGTTAACTCCTTTCATTGAAGAACGAATAATACATAAGTATGACTTCAGAAAAACCTATGTAATAACTACAATAGTAGATACTACATTACGCTAGAATCTCCAAAAAATAGTAGAAATTACAATGGATAATTCATAACCGTGATAACATATTTCAGATTCCTTCTTCTCCATTCCATGTTTTATTTTCCGTGGATTGACTGTGCCCAAGTAGGTATCAATTTTAACCAAAACGAAGTTGCAAAATGTTCTTAACGCTTCACCCATTTTTGCACTTCATGTAGGCGTAACTGGTTTTCTTCGCGTAGAAAATGAACTCCTGATTGTAAGTTATAGATATCCAATGGAAGCGAATTCAATCCAAAATTTAATAACAAAGCAAATTTTATTTATTACAGAAAATCAAAAGACGCTCCCAATTTTTTGACATCTAAATTTGGGTGGCTCACTGCGGAAGTCAGGAGCTGATTTCGGATGCACTAAAACGATATAACGGAATGAATAAGTACCTTCAACTGACGTTGTATTGGATAAATTTCATCCAATTACAAGTTATTATTTAAGTTTAAATACCTATTAAAAATTCGATTTTAATTCTTGGTAATTCGTTGCGTATAGCTCCGATTCGTACCAATAACCTTTATCAAATACATACCATTTGCAAAACCTGATAAATCTATTTCTTTCGTGTGTACGTTTTTTTCGCAGGATATTTCCATGAGTTTCTTGCCTTGAATATCTTGTAGCACTATGGAATAAATTGAAAGCAATCCATAAGAAATATTCAATTTTGAATTCGTTGGATTCGGATATATACAAATCAAATCGTTTGTAAATGTGGTACATGCCACCGGAATAAAATTATACAGCGCAGACAATCCAGTACAACCATTGGAATCAATTACCTCCACGGTATAGTTGCCCGGAAGTATGGGATTGTACATAGAATCGATAGCACCTGTAATCACCGTTCCATTGTAATACCACTGATAAGAGGTATAGAAGTTCTGTGCATTCATAGTTGTTCCGTTCCATTGAATTACAGGTAGCGGTAATGGATTCACCGTCAACTGAAGATTATCGGTTGAATCGCATCCGGAAGTATTGAGTGTTTGAAATAAATAATTTCCGGAGGCATTCAAACTTTGTCCGTTCCAGAAATACGGTATTTGATTTGAACATATAGCTAACGATGTAGTTGTTGAAGACGTTGGCAAAACATTAAAATTCAAATGAGCGATTGAATCGCATCCATTAGATGCCGTACTTATGTACACATAATTACCTGAAGTTGAAATACTCTGACCATTCCATAAGAAAGGTAACAGATTGGAACAAATGGAAACCGTATCAGAAGAGATTGATGTAGTCAGAACAGTAAGATATAGATTGCTTGTTGAATCACATCCCGAAGCGTTGAGCGTTTGAAATGAATAATTTCCGGAGGCATTCAAACTTTGTCCGTTCCAGCTAAACGGTAATTGGTTTGAACAAATGGTTAGGTTGCTAAACGTAGTGTCTTTGTCACCAACATTAACAGAAGTTGTTTCGGTTTTATAGCATCCGTTGAAATCCGTTGTACTAACCGTATAATTTTGATTCCCAACATTCGTTGGTAAGGCAGATACCATGGCTCCATTGTTGGGTGTTGTACCCCCACTCCAAGCAAAAGACGATAGACTCTCCGATGTTGCAAGGCGCACGATATAATCTTCGTACTCACCATAATAATTATAGTTGCAACTATTTCCACTTACAATAGTTGCGCCTGCACCGCAAAGAATTCTAATTTTAGTAAAACCGGGTACCACGTTTAATGGTATTGAAATAGGAAAATTTAATTTAGTTAGATTATAAGGAATTACATTTTGCCCTAAAAATTCACTGGTATCATTGAAATCACCGTCATGATTAAAATCGATCCAAATACCAATTCCCAAGTTGTCAATTGTTGCTTTTATTAGTTTGACATTGTAACTAGAACCTGCTATCAACAATGGTTTAATGGCGTTGGTATAATCAGAATAGAAATTGCTGTTTACGTTATCATAATTGTATAGTTGCTCCAGTTGAAAGCCGCTGATAGCACTCATTCCTGACAACGTACCATAACTCACAGGTGAACAATAACCCGTTGGCATCGTTGTAGTTCCTAGGTTATAACCATTCCCCGATGCTGACAATGAAACACTATCACCTAAACAGATCGAGTTTGGTGTTGCAACAACAGACAACGTTGACGAAGTAAATAATGTTAACGAGGTGGTTGCAGTGCAACCAGCACCATTGCTTGCCGTAACCGTGTAAGTGGTATTGCCAAGTGGATATACCCAAATGCTATCGCCAGTGTACGATCCGGGTTGCCAAGAAAAGCTTGCACCCGGAGCTGCCTTGAGATTAACCGAATCGTTCTCGCAAAATACTGGTTTACTAGATTCAATGGTTGTTTTAAAAGTTTGAATTTGCGGACTAACATATGATGAACAACCATTTAATGTTCCTTTTACGTTAAATACGGTATCTGTATTTACAACTACTTGATGTGGATTGTTTAAATACTGTCCTATAGGTGATGGGTTCAATTGATAATCTTGGGCTCCGCTATACGTTATGGTAACCGTGTCGCCGGAACAAACTGGTGTGGATGGTGAAATGGTATAGCTTAACGTTGGTAAGGGATTGAAATACACCGTTACCGTATCATATAGTGTATTCATCAACGAATCCGTAACGGTTAATGTATAGGTCGTAGTTGCTGTTAATCCCGATACATAAGGTTGTGGTGCCGTAATAGAATTTAAACCGATCGATGGCGACCAGTGGAATGTGTAAGGTGGAGTACCTCCCTTAACGTAATAACAAGCGGGATAACCAATAGTTTGGCTGCTACCAAAGCACAAACTGACATCTGGCGCTGGGTTCAAACTAAATGATGGAATAGGACAACCAGATTGACAACTTTTAGATATTGAGGTAGTGCTTCCCAATATATAGGTGTCATTATATCCAATTCCACTAGCATATTGGTTGGGCATATCTAAACCTATAATGTTATATTGATTAGTGCTCAAATCGTATTTCACCACAAAATACTCCGAACAAGGAAAGAGCGAATTTAAGTTCTGTTGATACAATAAACCATAAAGCGTATTATTAAAGTAGTTTATTTTCAAAGGTGCTCCATAATATGGCGAATAGTTTATTGTATTAGACATTGGTATTTGTAAGTATGAAGCACTGTCTAAATTGACATCTGTTCTTAGCCAATGGTTACGGGTACTACCAGTGATAGATACAATTACCCTTTGAGTAAAATAGATTTCACCGCTCACAGGATTCGTACATAAATCGTGGATATACGCATGCGGACTTCCGTAAACTTCTAGCAATTTAATTGCATTGCCATGGATATCGGTTTTACACAATAAGGTCGTTCTTATCGCGCCCCAACTACTTGATTGCATAACTAACGTAATTTGAGGATTACTAGAATTGTAAAAAGTACAAAAACCAATGGAGCTCGACGATCGTGTTAAAGTACCTCCAATGATGATAGAGGAGTCTTTCGAATTATACTTAATTAAAGTAGTTGTACCAGTCGCATCTAAGCTTCCTGATAGTTTGAGAACATACGTCATATATTCCTCCGTTCCATTCGATGACCATTTTAGAATTGCATTTCTGTAACCATAGTTGATAGTACCTGCGAATGCCATAGTATCCATACTCTTACTTATAACTGCGTGTATATCATTATTATAGTCGGTTGTTAAGTCGTTCCCACTATCATTTCCTATTGTACCTACATTCTTAGCGAATAAAAAACTTCCTGTAGAAGAACATTTAATCATCAACACATCACTACCTCCATTACTGGTGAGCGTTGTTGAACCAACCTGAAGTGTGCCTTCCATTGTTCCTATCGCCAGAACATTATTGTTATTATCCACACAGATGCTCAACAGGGATTCGCTATTATTACTTGCAATATGATGACTCCAAATAACATTACCTAAAGTGTCCATTTTTGCTATAATAATGTCGTTACCGCCAATATTCAAATAAGTGTTTGTTCCAAGAGTTACTGTACTATCTGTAAAATTCCCAGCTGCATAAATGTAATTGTCTTTATACTCCAAATCTGAATATGCTATATGATTCTGTTGCTCCCAATCCCATTGAATCATAGATTGTGCTTGTAAGAAATCAATCGAAGAAAAAAGAGTACAAGCAACAATTGATACCCATTTTAGCATAGTTTCTGTTTTTAGTTTCAGCATGAAGATAATATTATAATTGAAACCAAGTTTAAACTGAGAATTGTTTTTACAGTTTGGGCGGTTTACTCGAGGAACACAGATTGGAAGAATGAATAGATTTTTGAGATTTAATTAATGAATTTATGAATGTCATTAAACGTATAGAATTACATTGGTGAAATAAATCGGCGCACAAAAAAAAGGCCATCAACAAACGTTAATGGCCCTTTTAAATTCATTACGAACAACTATTCATTTTCACTTTTCATTGTTCATTATTCATTGCTCACTGTTCATTGAACTATTCCTCATCATCAAACTCAAGTAATTGCTTCGAGTTTTGAAGAATTTCAAATTCATCTTTACTACCTACGATTACATTATCAAACTCCTTCATACCAGTTCCGGCAGGAATTAAGTTACCTGTAATTACATTCTCTTTCAAGCCCCACAGGAAGTCTGTTTTACCTGCAATCGCTGCTTGAGAAAGTACTTTGGTTGTTTCCTGGAACGAAGCCGCAGAAATCCAACTGAAGGTCCCTAACGATGCCTTGGTAATACCTAACAAATTCGGGCTCGATGTAGCTGGTTGTGCATTACGATACTGAACGGTGGTTTTATCATTACGACGTAACAAGGAATTCTCTTCACGGATTTCACGTAACGTTGCAATTCGTCCGGCATGCATCGTTGTTGAACCACCTTGATCGGTAACAACCACTTTATCAAAGATCCAGTCGTTCTCTTCTTGGAATTCTAATTTATCCACGATATCTCCTTCAAGGAATTTTGTATCACCTGCATCTTCAATGGTTACCTTACGCATCATCTGGCGCACGATAACTTCGATATGCTTATCGTTGATTTTCACCCCTTGTAATCGATATACTTCTTGAATTTCATTTACTAAATACTCCTGAACTGCAAACGGCCCTTTAATCGCTAAGATGTCTGAAGGCGTTGTAGAACCATCACTAAGTGGTGTACCTGCTTTGATGAAATCACCTTCTTGCACAATGATATGCTTACTTAATGGCACCAAGTATTTCTTAATGATACCATCTTTACTTTCAATATTAATTTCACGATTACCACGTTTCACACCTCCGAATGATACCACACCATCGATCTCAGCAACAACTGCCGGATTTGATGGATTACGTGCTTCGAATAATTCTGTTACACGCGGAAGACCTCCGGTGATATCGCGCGAACGACCCATTACACGTGGAATTTTCACAAGGATATGTCCACTTTGTATTTTATCATTATCGTTTACAATCAGGTGAGAACCTACCGGTATGTTATACATTTTATTCTCTTTCCCTTCGATGACGATGGTAGGAATACGCGTACGATCTTTAGTTTCGATAATTACTTTTTCACGCAGGCCTGATTGTTCATCAACCTCCTCACGGTAAGTAATACCTTCAATTACATTTTCAAAACGAACATTCCCTTCAATTTCAGAAATGATTACGGCATTGAACGGATCCCATGAGCAAATTTCATCACCCTTTTTAAGCTTCTGTCCGTTCTTCACTTTCAGAATTGAACCATAAGGAATTTCACTGGTAACCAAAACAATTCCTTCTTCATTCACCATACGCATTTCACCCATACGCGTTATTACAACGATGGTTTCTTCACCTTGTTTATTAGTATATTTTGTAGTACGAACGGAATCAAATTCTATCTTACCATCAAACTTAGCAAGCATTTGCGATTCGATAGCCGCCGAACTTGCCGCACCACCCACGTGGAAGGTACGAAGTGTTAACTGTGTACCCGGCTCACCAATCGACTGTGCAGCTATGATACCTACAGCATCACCTGTTTGCGACATCTTACCATTCGCTAGATTGACACCATAACATTTCGAACATACACCTCGTTTACTTTCACAAGTTAATACCGAGCGAATTTCAACCATGTCGATTTCAGCTTTCTCAATTTTCTCCGCTAAATCAGGTGTAATTTCTGTACCTGCCGTAACAACCAAGTTACCTTGGTAATCGAACACATCATGTAATGACGTTCGACCGATGATACGATCGCTTAATGATTCAACGATTTCATCATTTTCTTTCAAGGCATACGTTGCAATTCCACGAAGTGTACCACAGTCAACTTCACGAATAATAACATCTTGGGCAACATCCACCAAACGACGTGTTAAGTAACCTGCATCCGCCGTTTTCAAGGCCGTATCCGCAAGACCCTTACGCGCACCGTGGGTAGAAATGAAGTACTCCAATACGTTCAGTCCGTCTTTAAAGTTAGAAAGGATTGGATTTTCAATGATCTCAGATCCTGTACTTCCTGATTTACGCGGTTTAGCCATCAATCCTCTGATACCGGAAAGCTGCTTAATCTGTTGTTTACTACCACGTGCTCCGGAATCCAACATCATATAAACTGAATTGAACCCTTGCTTATCAGCCGCCATTTCTTTAATCAACGTTTCCGTAACGCGTGTATCCACACGACTCCAAACGTCGATAATTTGGTTATAACGCTCGTTGTTCGTAATTAAACCCATGTTATAGTTATCCCAAACTTCCTCTACTTCAGACGTTGCTGTTTCTAACAATTTCGCTTTAACATCAGGTATAATCAGATCTTCCGGATTGAACGATAATCCACCACGGAAGGCCGTACGGAATCCTAAGGTTTTAATATCATCTAGGAATTTAACCGTAGTTGGTATATCGGTAAACTTAATTACATCACCGATGATATTACGAAGCGATTTCTTCGTTAAGATTTCATTGATGAAACCTACATTCTCCGGTGTATGTAAATTGAAGATTACACGCCCAACGGTAGTGTCGATAATTTTAGTTACAATTTCCCCTTCATCAGTACGCACCTTAGCACGAACCTTGATAAAGGCGTGAAGATCAACTTTCCCTTCGTTTAACGCGATCATTACCTCTTCTGCAGAATAGAAGGTCATCCCCTCTCCTTTCACCGGATCATTCGGCAAGTTGCGTTTCCCTTTAGAAATATAATATAAACCAAGCACCATGTCTTGCGACGGTAAGGTAATTGGTGTACCATTTTGAGGGTTCAAGATATTATGAGAAGCCAACATTAATAACTGCGCTTCCAAGATAGCCGCATTGCTTAACGGCACGTGTACCGCCATTTGGTCACCATCGAAGTCGGCATTGAACGACGAACAAACCAATGGATGTAACTGGATCGCTTTCCCTTCAATTAATTTAGGTTGGAAAGCCTGAATCGATAATCGGTGAAGCGTTGGGGCACGATTTAATAAAATCGGATGTCCTTTCAAAATATTCTCCAAGATATCCCAAACAACAGCTTCTTTCTTTTCAACTAATTTCTTAGCCGACTTCACTGTTTTTACAATACCACGCTCGATTAATTTACGAATAATAAACGGCTTGAATAACTCCGCAGCCATATCCTTCGGTAAACCACATTCGTGTAATTTCATTTCCGGACCAACCACGATAACCGAACGACCAGAGTAGTCGACACGTTTACCTAATAAGTTCTGACGGAAACGACCTTGTTTACCTTTCAATACATCGGAAAGGGATTTTAACGCACGACCACCTTCTGCTTTTACTGCATTCGACTTACGTGAATTATCCATTAAGCTGTCTATCGCTTCCTGAAGCATACGTTTTTCATTCCGTAAGATTACTTCCGGTGCTTTGATTTCTAATAAACGCTTCAAACGATTATTACGAATGATTACACGACGGTATAAATCGTTCAAATCAGACGATGCAAAACGACCACCATCTAAAGGAACCAACGGACGTAATTCAGGTGGAATAACGGGTATGTATTGCATGACCATCCATTCCGGCTTATTGGTAATATGTGAATTTGCTTCACGGAACGCTTCTACTACACTCAAACGCTTTAACGCTTCCGCTTTACGTTGTTGTGATGTTTCGAAGGCTGCCGCATTACGCAATTCATAACTTAATTTATCTAGGTCGATACGCGATAAGAGCATGTGAATCGATTCAGCACCCATTTTCGCGATAAATTTATTTGGATCATCATCACTCAACATATGATTTTCCTTAGACAACTTTTCACTGATATCTAAGTATTCATCTTCCGTAAGTAACGACATGTACGTATCTTCCGTATCTTTTAACGACAAGGTAGAACGAATCATCGCATCCGCTTCACCACCTTGAATTACTACATAACGCTCGTAGTAAACGATCATTTCTAATTTCTTAGAACCGGTTCCAAGAAGGTAACCAATTTTATTCGGTAACGATTTAAAATACCAAATATGAACAACAGGAACTACCAATTTGATATGCCCCATACGTTCACGACGAACCTTCTTTTCTGTTACTTCAACACCACAACGGTCGCACACAATACCTTTATAACGGATACGTTTGTACTTACCGCAATAGCATTCGTAATCTTTCGTTGGTCCGAAGATTTTTTCGCAGAATAAACCATCGCGTTCCGGTTTATAGGTACGATAGTTAATGGTTTCCGGTTTCAGAATTTCACCGAAGCTACGATCAAGGATGGAATCGGGAGATGCCAACGTGATGGTAATCTTGTTGAAATTCGTTTTGGTTTTCAGATGATCTTTTTTAAAAGCCACGACGATTAATTTTAATTTTTAAGTTTAAAAGTTGCTTGATTTTTTTGATGGCAAGCAGCGAATATGAATTTAAGTATCGGTCAATGATGAGTTTAACGTTAGTGAAAAGCATTTCTTTTAACAAATATCTTTCTTGTTAAAAAGAAAGATTCCTACTAGAAGTACCCTTACATTAAAACCATTAAAGAACTCTTATTCAACATTCATCACTACCTTACCGAAACGATAAACTAGTGAAATCTGCTTTTCCATCGACCATTATAACACACATAGTAAGTGCATCTAAGCTCATTAGATGATGAGCGATTGAAAAAATGTTTCTTGCGAAGCCATAAGCCACCCAAAAATCGGCTGCGAATGTAGGTCTAAAAATCAAAAAAGGCAAGTATTCTGAAAGAAATTTTCTTTAGAATACCTGCCCTTGTGTTAATCTCCGAGTTTGTATAATTCCTATTCTTTAACCAACTTACGAATAGCTAGTAATTTGTGTTGCTCGCCATATACTTGAATGAAATAGATCCCTTTTGAAATATGTTGAACATCTAATTTGTTTGTTTGTGTAGATGTGGCAACAACCTGACCCGCCATATCAATTAATTTCAAAGCGGAAATCGAAGCACCCTCGACCGTTATGAGTTGATTAAACGGATTCGGCGCAATTTGAATATTCGAAGCATCCAAATCATTCACGCCCATATTAATTAAGTGGAAAGAAGCGGTGCCTTTACAACCATTCATTTCTACCTCCACAGAATAATCACCATTAGCCGATGCGGTATAGGTTGGATTGGTGGCACCTGGAATTGGGTTTCCTCCACTCATCCATTGGTAAGAAACATAAGGTCCGCCTGTTACCGAAAGCACTCCATTGGTATTTATTATAGATGGTGTTGGCAGAGGGGTTACAGTAATTGTAACTTGGTTGGAAGTATTACTACAACCATTCGGATCGGTTATTGTGAAAACATAGTTTCCGGCTAACATTGAGTAGAAAATAGTTGCAGTACCTGTAGCTTGTTGAATTCCATTCCAGAACCAAGTATAGGTATTTCCAGTACCAGGGTTTGCCCCCATCATAGCCATTTCACCTTCACAAATTGCTGTATCAGCACAGGTTAGTATAGCGTTTGGTAGCGGATTCACCGTAACTGTGATGGTATTCGATAACATGGAACAGCCCTGTGCATTGGTTACCTTCACCTGATAATCGCCACTTGTGGTTACCAAATAATTGATTGATGTAGCTCCGGAAATCACAGCTCCATTGAGATACCATTGGTAACTTAAATTAGCTCCTGTATTCGCTGTTAAGTAAACTGATGAGCCCGCACAGAAAATAACTGGCCCTTGAGCCAAAATGGAGGCGCTAGGCAAGGCATTCAGTGTTGCAACAATATTACTTGATATATTTATGCAACCGTTAGCATCGGTCACCTGCACCGCATAGGTGCCGGCATTTGTTATCCAGTAGGACGCATTCGTAGCACCTGGAATAGCCGTGTTACTTTCCATCCATTGAAAGGTGTATCCGGTGTTTTGATTTGCAAGTATTTGTACACTATCGCCGGAACAAATAGCAACTGCACCAGATGGCGTTGTTATAGCCATTGGTAAATTATTTACGGTTACGTTTATACTATTGGATGTAGACGAACATCCGCTGCTATTGCCTACCACAACGGAATAAGATCCTGACTGTGTAGCGGTATACGAAGAAGCGTTTGCTCCAGTTAACAAGGTTGTTCCTTTATACCATTGATACGTATAACCAATTCCGGTTACCGCATCCAAAATTACTTGTCCACCAATACAAAACGTTGTTGGTCCGGAAGCTGTAATACTGGCCGTAGGTAATGGATTCAGGGTGAGGGATAAACTTGCGGAAGTATCGGAACATCCTGTTCCAACACTAATTACAACCGAATACGAACCGGCTGCTGTAGCAGTATACGTGGAAGAAGTTGCACCACTGATTGGCGCATTATTGAGTAACCATTGATACGAATAACCTGTACCCGTATTTGCTGATATTACTTGTGAAGCTCCGGAACAAATAGATACAGTACCTGATGGCGTTATGGTTGCAACCGGCGTACTGTTTAAACTTAACATTACGTTTGATGAAGTTGCACTACAACCAGTTGCGTTGGAAACAACTACATAATAGGTACCGGCAACACCCGTACTATAGGTTGATGAGGTAGCTCCGGAAATAGCCCCTGCGCCATTATACCATTGGTATGATAGTCCGGCTCCTGTATTAGCTTGCATGTTTAAGGTATTGCCTGCACAAATAGACTGCGTTCCGGAAGGTGTAACGGAAGCCAACGGCGCTGTATTTATAGTAACTACCACCGTATTGGATGTACCCGGTGTTTGACAACCGCCAGCTGAGGTTACTACCACATAGTAGCTTCCGCTTAAGGTTGCTGTATAAGTAGCGCTTGTTGCGCCAGAAATTAACGTACTGTTTCGGTACCATTGATAAGATAATCCACTTCCCGTGTTAGCAGAAAGGGTTACATTAGTTCCTGAACATACATTCACCGGACCAGCAGGTAAAACTGCTGCCGGCGTTGTTCCACTACCTCCACCAATAACAGCCGTTGTAGCGGTACGCGTACTAATACAAGGATCGGCTTGAATTACCCAATCGTAGAAGAAGTAATAATAGGTTGGGCTACCTGCAGCTGTATTTCCTGTTATAGAAATTGGTCCGTTAGTATAAGGATAAACCGCTCCGGTACTATTTCTATAAAGGTTAACGGTACTCGTTGAAGCCAATCCAATCTGTAATCCATTACCAACCGGGATAGGCATATTTAAGGTAACTACACTTCCTCCTGTAGGAATATTCACCGTGACACTTTGGATGGTAGTGCCTCCTGAATTTTTAAGAATAATAGTTCGATTACCTGCCGAATTAGCGTAAACCCAAACGGTTTTTAAAATAGTTGGTGAAGTGCAATTGAACACCATAAACCGTGTTGTATTGGTATAATTCGCACTACTTCCAATCGAGTTATTTAACGGTCCTACATGATAAATCGGTGCATTCACGGTTTCTTCAGCATAATATGTTGTTGTAGAAGATAAACTTGGTGTATTAAATGTTGTACCAGTTGCCAAAGCGGTGCCTCCGGTTGCCGTTGCATACCATTTCATAGTGTTTGATGCATTACTTAACGTGGCAGTTAAGGTTGCCACACCCGGATTACAAAGGGTATCACCTACGGTTACCGGGCCATTTGGTGGTCCTACTTGAATATAACTAATTTGTGTCAGCGAATCGTTTCCACAACTTCCACCATTAATAACCAATTTAACGGTGTAACTACCCGTACTATAAGTATGAGTAGGACTAAACGCTGTCGAAGTTCCACCATCACCAAAATACCAAGTACAACTATTCATATTTGTACTTGTATTCGAGAATGTTACCGTTAACGTTGTATCGCAACTTTGGGTAGTATTTGCTGTGAAATTAGCATCGGCCGGGCCGGGAACATAAGCAGCACCTACGCAAACTTTGTTCCAAGCATTGGTTGTAGTAATCGTTGCTTGAGAGCATCCGCCATATAATTCAGTAGAAGATACTATGGAATAAAAACGAGCATCCGCATAGTCGGCACTTGGAAAAAGATGTACAGTAAGAGTTCGATATGTAATATTATCGGAAGTATCATAACCCAATCCGGTTATACTGCTGGCTGCATTGCCCATTACCATAGTATAAAACCAATAATCTAAAGGACCGGCATTGGCATGTGGCTCTCCGGAAGTATTCCAGTTTGTTCCCTGATAGCAATTTGGGTCACCAAAAGATAGCGGATTCGACATAGATCGCAGTCCTAAACCATTAGGAACCCCTGCAGTTGTGCAAGTGAAATCGCCCCCTATTTTCCAATCCCATTGCGTAGGACGAGCGTGTCGTTCCACTGAAGTTCCTACATAGTCTGCATAGGCTTCATTGAGCGCATCACATTCTTGAGTACCCGAAGAGGTAGCACTTAAATCGCAGGTATACGTAACAAGACCATGTCCAATTTCATGTCCGCAAACATCCAAGGCTGTAAAAATTAGAAACCCAGAACTTACCGCACCATCACCATAAGTCATTCGCGTTCCGTCCCAAAAAGCGTTATTGTAATTATTACCATAGTGTACATAACTTTTCAATAAAAAACCAGCATTATCGATACTATTTCTGCCATGAACATCAAAAAGGTAATCATAGGTTGCTTGTGCTCCCCAATGGGCATCCGTAGCAGCTTCATCTTGCTGCGCATTCACGTTGTTCCAATAATTATCGGCATCCGTAAAATCAACGGCACCACCATAACTGGTAGCATTATTTAAGTCGAATGTTTGCACACCTAAGCCACGCGAAGCATCGCGTAAACGGAAACTGGTTGCCGAAACGCTATCAGTTTGGAATGTTCTGGTTCCGGAATATTTAGTTACAGCGGTACCATTCACATTAACATTTTCAATTTTATTTTTGGAAAGAATACTTGCGCCTGTATTGGCATCAATATATTCAATGGTTCGACCTAAAGGCTCATGTGCATAAATATCAAAGGCATAACAAAAATGAAAACCTGTATTGGAATGAAGAACGATCAATTTTGCCTTTGGGAAAAAAGTTGCATCCGCATTTTGTTGTTCTGCCTTTATGAACGCTTCTTCTTCCGGAAGTTGCCATTTGTAAACGGTTGCGTTTACTTTATTTAAAGCGAGTTGTAACGCCTGTGATTCTTGTAGGGAAGTTGATACGGATACCTGAATATTTTCAAAGAAAGCACCTCCTAATGACGTAACCTGTTGATTTTTTACGTGTACATTTAACATGGAACCAATAACAGGAAATCCTTTGAAAGTTTGTTGTAACCGAAAATGGGTATAACCAAGTTTATCTTGTGCTTGATTAATTTCTATGAAATCGTAATCTGAATTTAAACTGAATTGGGTATGTAGCCAATTTTTGAAATTCTGTAACGGAATTCCTTCTCCTTCACGAAACTGAATATAATTCGGCAAAGAACTTAAATCAGTAAATCGAACCATGGATGCTCCGATAATTTCATTATTAGCCTGAGCATCTTTTAAAATAACTTCTCGCGAAAAACTTTGAATAGCTAAACTGACTACCAGTAAAAAGGTGGTAAATCTTCTCATGTGTGTGTGCTTTGCAGCAAAATTAAACGCGGTTAACTACAATTAACCTTAGTTTCAAACTAATTTACCGACATATCCGGCATCATTTCCGATAATAGTGGTTTAAAATTTGTAAACTTCTGAGCTTTCCCAAGTTTGAATACCTCCTTATCACACGATATTCCATGATATGTCGTTTAATAAGAAAAAAAATATGCGCCACTTAATTTTTCTTTTCCTGAGTTTGTTTTGCTTGAATTTGAATGCTCAAATCAAGGCTAAAGCCCCAAAACAAAAACAAGCCGGACTATTCTTAGAAACTCAATTAGATAATTCTGGAAGCAACGGTAAGCGTGGCTTAGGTCTCATGTTCAAAAAAGAGGCTAGAAAGAACCATCATATTCGTTTGCAAGCAGGGTACGTAACAGGTTCTCGCATTCATTCCCCTTACTCCTATACGTTGAAAGGCGATACCCTTATCGAAAAATCGTTGGTAAGAAATGATGAAGGTGTTTTTGTTGGACTAGGTGCAGAAATTGAACGACCATTCTATAAAAAAGTTTCATTATATGCCAGTTGTGATGCTCGACTGCGGTATGAGTGGAGTTCGTATGAGAATCACCAAAATTCAAAAGTTGGAAGTGGAACAGCTTATAACTATGTGGAATCGTTTCAAAATAAAATTCCTAATTACAAAGCGAATACGTATAGTTTAGATATAATGCCGAGTATAGGAGCTAAACTATCCTTACGTAGAATTGAATTAGCACTAGAATCGGGCTTTACGATGCAACATGCTTATTTCAAGGAAAGTTTAGATAAAACTAGTTCGATTTTCGATTTTGATATTAATGCCATGCGCACCAGATTCCTCCTACTCTATCAACTTTAAATTCTTCTACAATTTTGTTACTTTATGAATGGAGCTTTGATTTTCATTTTTTAATTCAATCAAATATTGCCCCGTTTGTAATGAGGATAGATTAAGCGTATACTGTTTAGCACTTATTTTCACTTTGTGCTGAACAACACCCCAAAGGTTGTAAATAATAATTTCATGAATAGGTTGATCACTCTCCATTGTAAGATTATTTACTACCGGATTAGGATAGAGCATCAGTTGATGCGACTTGTTCTCAACGTTTTGTACTGCAACGGTAAAAGGACTAACATTAAATACCGAATCTACCGGCATACTCTGCATGCTTCGAGCAAAGGTTCCAACAAAAACCTGTTGCGTACTAAGATTCATATCAATATCAAACACCGGAATTATAGGCATGTTACTTCCAACACGATACCACATTTGTCCGCGATTTGTAGTTGCATAAACACCACCATCACTCGCTATAACTAAGGAGCTATCATTCGACCCAGGACGTATCCAAATATCATTAATGGAAAAGTTAGGCAGGTTACCGGCTATGCTAGTCCAGGTACTACCATTATTCGAACTATAATAAACATGAGGCATGGTATCATTATTTCGATAACCCGATAAGGTTACAAAAATAGATGACGTACTAGCGGGTGACGCTTTCACTGAAGACACGTAGCGACTTGGTAAACCAGTATTAATCTGAGTCCAATTTGTACCGCCATTCGATGTATACCATACCCGAGCATCACTTGTACCAGCATAGAGGTATTGTTGATTTAAAGGCGATTGATCTAATGAAGTGATAACATGATACGTATTTGGGGTACCATCGGTTAAATCCGGACTGATAGGGAACCAATTATCAACAGGGCCTGAGGTATTTTTATGCACGCGATATGTACCGGCAAATAATTCGTTTGAATTGAACTTACTTACAAAATACGGCGTGTTCCAACTACATCGTTCTACCGCATTTACACTAGTAAAAATATCGTTGAAGGAATTTCCTCCATCCGTTGTTGCAACGATATTTCCATTTTGCCATTCAGCATAAAATACATCCGGATCGTTTGCATCAAACTGCGATTGAAAACCATCACCGCCATAATACTTCTGCCAGTTTTGAATTCCTGATGTAGAGGAGCCAACATTACTTCCATTATCCTGCGCCCCGCCATAGTATTCGGATGGTGTCCAACTATTATACGCCACTCGATAAAATTGTGTGATTGGAAAATTATTCAGGAGTGTATAAGACGTTCCGCCATTTGTTGATTTATAGAAACCACCATCCGTTGCTAATAAAACAACGGAAGAACTCACAAAAGCAACATCGTGTTTATCCGAATGGGTTGAACCGGCAGCGGCGAAGGTAGAACCACTGTTTGTAGAACGTGCTAAATCAACACCACATATGTACATCTGTGAATTATTAAATGGATTAATTCTAACCTCTCCAAAATACCAACCAAAACCACCCATATTAGCCGAAGTAGTATTGATGAGCGACCAACTGTTTCCGTTATTTGTTGATTTATACAAACCACCATAATCGTAGCTATCATCAATATAGTTAGCATAAATAGTGTTCGGAGAATTACTCGGAATGGCCAACCCTATTAAGCAAGTTGGCGTTGATGGCAAACCTGAAGTAAGTGTATCCCAGGTAGTGCCTCCATTAAAACTTCGATAGATTTTTGTTTTTGGTCCTACAAGCTGACTCGTTTGATTAGATCGAAATCTAAATCTTCCGGAACAAAATAAGGTATCCGGATTAATTGTATTAATTGCAATATCATCTACACCGGTATTTTGGTTCAGAAATAAAACTTGATTCCAAGTTACACCCCCGTCGGTTGATTTGTATAAGCCTCGGTTGTTATCCGCAGTAAACGGATTACCGGTAGCTGCAGCATAAAGTATTTGCGTGTTTAAAGGATTCAAAACTAACTTGGCTATCATACCAACATTGGTTAAACCAATATTTTGCCAAGTGGCACCACCATCGGTGCTTTTGTAAACACCATTTCCAACATGCGAATAACCTCCTAAAACCTGATCACCGGTTCCGGCATACATCACCTGCGGATTAAGCGAATCTATGATTAAACTACTCACCGACAACGACCATGCATTATCAAAAATTGGTGTCCAAGTAGTACCGCCATTGGTGGTTTTAAAAATCCCTCCTTCTGAACAACCCACAAAATAGGTATTGGTATTTGTTGGGTGTACTGCGATACAATTTATACGGCCTCCCACATTGGTAGGGCCTTCTAAGGTCCAAGGGGTATTTACACTGCGCTTCTTTTTCATGCGTTGAAGTTCATCCTGAACCGCTTTCTTGTAAATGTTCAAACCTTCACCGAAATGACCGAATTGTTGAGCTAAGGTATATTCTTCATGTGGAAATGACGACTTAGTAAAATTTGTTTTTGATTCGTTCTGTAATACCCATAAACTACATGAGGTAAGAATGAAAAAAATACAAGTAAGTAGCAAGGAAAATCGCTTCATAAAATGAACTCTCTTTTTTGTGTGTTGCTCAAAAATAGTATTTAAAACTCGGATGAATTCAGTTTTGAAAAAAAAGAGCACAATCTGCGATGAAAGTAAGATATGTAGGTTATGTCGTTAGAATATGTATTCAACCACAGCCAAAACCAATAGCATCTATAAAACTATTTTCTAAGAAAGCATCACAACCACTATTCATTGTTCATTATTCATTATTCATTGTTCATTGTTAATTGTTCATTGTTAATTATTACCTCGTCCAATAAACTAATTTCTTGAACAACTATATTTACACTATGCGAAATTCATTTTTACTTGTATGTATCCTCATTTGTCGAGTTAGTTTGGCACAGGAAGATTTGGTATATCAAAAACCATCGAAAGAAATTTTAGACCTTGCCGATTACGAAACGACTCCCTCCGTATTACTCGATACCAAACGCGAAACAATGGTTTTGCGTTATCGAAATACTTATAAAACCTTAGATGATTTGAATCAGGATGAATTACGCTTAGGTGGTTTACGAGTAAATCCGAAACTTAATATTTCTTCCACCATGACCTATTACAACAATCTTAAAATAAGAAAAGTAAGTGATACGCAATCGGAACCACAAGCGGTTACTGGTTTACCCAATAATGCTCGTATTGCCAATTTGCAATGGTCACCGGATGACAGCAAAATAGCTTTTACCCATACATCAGAAAATAGTGTTGAGCTTTGGGTTCTCCATCTTGCCGACTTAAAAGCACATAAGCTTTTAGATCATTTGAATGCCAATGTAGGAAATCCTTTTCAATGGTGTAAGGATAACCAACATATTTTAGTAAGGCATATTCCGGCAAACAGACCCGAGCTGATCGATACAAAAAAGGAACTTCCCAAAGGACCTACGGTTTCCATTTCTGAAGGAAAGGTTTCTCAAAATAGAACGTTCACTGATTTACTTAGAAACAAAACCGATGAACAAAACTTTGATATTCTGCTTCAAGCTGAATTACTTCTCGTTGATTTAAGTGGGAAAACTACAACATTCAAAAATGCCGGATTGTTTATTAATCATGCTATTTCACCAGATGGAAATTATGTTATGCTTACAACCGTTGAACGACCTTATTCCTATATTGTTCCCTTAAGCAGATTTCCACAAAAAACAACCGTTTACTCGTTACAGGGAAAAGAAATTAAGGATGTCAATACCGTACCACTCACAGAAATTATGCCCAAAGGTTTTTCTGCCACAAGAAAAGGAAAACGCAGTATGAATTGGCGTGCTGATAAACCTGCAACATTATATTTTGTAGAAGCCTTAGATGAAGGTGACCCTGCTAAAAAGGTACCTCAGCGTGATGCTTTATATTCTTGGGATGCACCATTTCAGAATGAACCGCAACTGCTCATGAAAACAATACAGCGCTTTAGTGGTGTTACTTGGGGAAGTGCAGATTTAGCTATTGTAACCGATTCATGGTACGATACCAGAAATGAAAAAACGTATATGATTAATCCTTCTATTTTGAATGAAAATCCTTCTATTATCTTCGATCGAAATTCGCAAGATATTTATAGTAATCCCGGTGATTTTGAAACAGTAGAAAATGAATTTGGCTGGTTCGTATTGGCTCGAAATAAAAATAAATTATACTTAACCTCTCCTGGTTATTCGGAGAAAGGACAGTTTCCATTTATTGATCAGTTTGACATCCAAACACAAAAGAAAACACGTTTGTATCAAAGTACTTATACCGATAAAAAACTTGATCTTATCTCTATTGAAGATATTAATGAAAGTAAGGCCTTAGTGATGCTTCAATCAAAATCTGAATTCCCGAATTATTATTTTCTGAATTACAAACGTCCTTTAAAACCAAGCATTACTGCCATTACCTCATTTAAAAATCCGTTTGCAATATTGAATAATGTACACAAAGAAGTTATTAAATATAAACGCAGCGATGGTGTTGATTTATCTGGTACGTTATACCTTCCAATGAATTACGAACAAGGGAAAAAGTATCCTTTACTAATTTGGGCTTATCCCGAAGAGTTTAAAGATAAAAATAGTGCCGGACAGAATACAAAAAATCCGAATGACTTTACTTTCCCAAATTACGGTTCCTTTGTTTATTGGGTTACTAAAGGTTATGTTGTTTTAGATGATGCTTCATTTCCTATTATTGGTGAAGGCACGAAAGAACCTAATGACAATTTTATTATGCAATTAGTAGATAATGGAAAATCTGCTATCGACGCCTTAGATAAATTAGGTTATATCGACAGAACGAAAGTAGCTGTTGGCGGACATTCATACGGTGCTTTCATGACTGCCAACTTACTTACGCATTGCGATTACTTCGCTTGTGGCATAGCACGCAGTGGTGCCTATAATAGAACACTAACGCCCTTTGGGTTTCAGTCGGAACAACGAAATTATTGGGACGTACCGGAAGTGTACAACACGATGTCGCCTTTCATGAATGCTTCTAAATTAAAGAAACCTATTTTACTTATTCATGGAGATGCGGATAATAACCCGGGTACGTTTACATTGCAAACAGAACGATATTTTCAGGCGTTGAAAGGCCTAGGCGCCAATGCAAGAATGGTATTGCTTCCTAAAGAAAGTCATGGTTACGCTGCCAAAGAAAATATCCTCCATGTGTTATGGGAACAAGAACAGTTTCTCGATAAATACCTTAAGTCGAAAAATTAATTTTGCTCTTAAAATATTGAAATAAGCAAAGAACCGTTCTTGAAGGAACGGTTCTTTTATTCATTAGGTTAATTGGGTTAAACTGAAATTATTTTTCATCTACACTTGTTGGTCCGTTTACTTTTCTTAATTCTGTTTTAATAGGTTTTGGATTTGCAGTTAACGATGATGCTTCACCTTCTGAATAGGAAACGCGACTTGTTTCAGGTTGGTCGTAAGCAATTGGATCGAAGTATTTACCTTTTTGATTGGCCGATTTTTCCTGCTCAGCTACAAAAGGCATTTTTACCATGTGCTTATCATTACGAACACCTTTCACTTCCCAACTTACTTCAACATTCGGTGAGCTTGTAGAAATTTCAAATTGATTGTTACTAATTTTTTTGCTAACAATAGGCTGTGCGAAAGAACCGATTGCTGTAAGTTGATAACGAAAATCTTTATTAATTGATTCAAAATAATCGGGTAATTTAACGATAGCTTTTCCGCTTGCATCCGTTGTAATATTACCGCTATACTCGTTTAAAACTTCATTACTTTCGATGGCTGCGTGAACTAAGGTTTTGTTTAATGGATCCAAGGGATGATCTATTGTAAAGGCTTTAACTCCAACTGCTGTAAAATCACCATTCACCACCACTTTACCGGTTCCATTTTCAATTCGTAAACGTTCACCGCCTCCACCTAATTCAAAAATTTGATAATCATCATTGCCAGGATTGTTACGTGTATTCCATTGATTAACGCCTGCTTTAATAAATCGTAACGCAGCATCACCACTTGCGGCATCAATATCCATGAGTGAAAAACTCGCACTTGAACGTGAACGTATTCCAGTTGAACCACTATGAAGTACATCAAGTTTATAAGTAGGTGCAACGGTTTCACCGATACCCACATTACCCGTTCCATCTTGTACAACAACTCGTGATCCGCCACCACCAAGTTCATAGATTTCAAAATAATCATCACCAGGACGGTTACGAAGATTCCATTGATTTGCGCCAGCCTTTGCAAAGCGTATTGCAGCATCGCCACTTTCTCCATCAATATCAACTACGGAAAAACTGGATGATGATTTTGAACGAATACCTGTTGAACCACCATGAAGTAAATCTAGTTTATATGTCGGTGTAATTTGTCCAATGCCCACATTTCCTGTACCATCTTGTACAACCATTCGTGCTCCAACACCACTTTCAGTAAATTGTAAATTACCTGAAAGCGCATCGTTATTCATACTCCAAACATCGGTACCATTATCGGTAAGTTGAACGGAAGCATTTGCATCGGCCGCATCTATTTTTATCATAGATGACCCAGCGGTTGATTTGGATAAAATACCATTACTACCTTCGTGTCGTACATCTAATTTATAGCTTGGTGTATTGGTACCGACACCTACACGTTGATTTCCTAAATCAGCATTTAAGACTGTTGTTCCTCCTGAAATAAAATTGAATTTATCACTAGCATCCTGATATTGCAAACCGTAATCTGCATATGGGGAACTATGAGCGATTACCATTTTATCCGGATTACTGGTTCCGGCGGCAAACATATAATTCATTCCTGAAACAAGCGTATGACCTTGCACATGCAATTTAGCTAAAGGAGTTGTTGTGCCTATTCCAACATTGTTTGCTGCGTCGAATGTCATTCCGGTAGCATTATTTGTACCTAAACTCAATGTACTATTTTCAAGGTTTATTATTTCAGCGGCATTCCCATTTTCACGAATATCTAAACCATCGGTTGCATTGTGCCCCGTAGTTGTATTGGTAACTTTCAATGTGTTGTTAGCAAGATCACCACGATTAAAATGAACACTACTAGCAGGTGTAGCATTGCCACCAATACCTACATGACCTGTACCTTGAACACCAATGAACTTAAAGGTTGCAATGGCACCATTCACGGTAGCAAATCCAATATTATGTCCGTTGGCCATAACTGTAGGACTATTATTACTTCCAAATACCATTAAGTTGGCATAAGGGAAAAGCGGATTCGAACTACCATAATTTCCCGGAACTGCAGAACCATATTTAGTAAACGTATGATAGTTTGCATTTACATCATTGTAAAAAATAAATTTACCCCAGCTTGCGGCATTCAAATTCTCCATGCGCAAATGTTCCTGATTTCCGGCTGACGTTGTAATATGTAAACGTGATTGAGGTGTAGCCGTTCCAATACCAACATTGGTTCCGTTATCAAAAATTTGGGAGTTGTAAATTGTATTTGCAGCAGTAAATTTAGTTAGGTAATTCGTAGTTCCTGTTCCTGATGCAGATGTTGAAACAGCACCACTCCGAGTATCTCCTGAATGACCACCTACGGTTTCACGCGCTTGCCCAGCTTTATCAGCATAAATAGCATATGGCACAGAAAGCAATTGGGAAGTTCCTATAAGCTGAAAATCGTTTCCACCCTGTGGGTCTATAGCTACACGAATGTATTTATTACCTGTTTCCCACTTTACCGTTTTCATGTCGCCTAGAATTACTTCTCCAGTTCCGATCTGAAGACTATATAAGCCAAACTCATTCGTTTTTACCGATTGGATTTCTTCATATTCTGAAACCGTAGCATCTTCCGTTGGAAGAACTGCTATCTTCAATTTCAAATTTTGATTTTTCAAAGGTTGACCTTGCTCCGAACGTGCAACACCTTGATAATTGAATTTTTGTGGAACTTGTGCAAAGTTGGTCGTACTAATACCAAGTTGAGCAACGAATGCTAAAGCGATAAGACCTCGTGAAGGTTTATTGAAATTCGCTTTAGCCATTTTTAAAAATGATTTTATGTGATTCATGGTTTTTTATTTTGAAGTTTATTATTGAATTTATTTTTTTTGAATTTTATAAGAAGTATGTAAAGGCAATTCCGCATCCGTCGTAGACAGCATGAGGTAGTAATTACCCACGGCAAACGATTCAAGATTCAAAACGAATTCCGTTTGATTGACAATCTCACCAGTTTGCAGTACAGAACCCAAGGCATCGTGCAGCTTATATTGAATGCGTTGATAGTTATCATTCGAGAAGCGAACGGTTAGCTTTTCTGATGTTGGATTTGGATAAATCGAAACACCTTGTAAACTTTGGTTGATAGAAGTTGTAGTTGGTTTATTTTCGGCATGTGGTTGAAGAAACCCTTGTGTAACAATAAGTTTATTGCTCTGAGCGGTTTGAACTGAAACCATTTCCCCCAAAGCATATTCAAAATGAATACCGTTAATGGTGGCTTGGTTATTTGCTACACTCCAACTTGTTTGTGCGATCAAAGTATAAGTTTGAAATCCAAACGTGATTAAAGAAAGAGAAATTATTTTTTTTACCATAGCGATTTTTTTATTTCGCTGTAAAAATGATATAGTCTTTATGTTCGAAAAATTCTATTTGCTTTAACCGTATTTTAATTCTGTTGAAGCGTAATAAAATTCACTTGAATCGTTTAAGGGATGTCTGTAGTAAGAATTGTTTTCAAACGTTATCGATTCGTGCAGGAATCAATTGCCTACACTTAAATTGCGTCACAAGTACTTATTATGTACTAATTAAGATGCTACTAATTCTCAACAATAAAGGAAATAAACTGTTTGGTTTAAGTATTTCTCAATCCTGCCAATACAGAAAAACGAATTGGGTAAAATATAAGGCAAGTAGTTATGCCTCAGTAAAATTATCTACTTTAAACATAACGTATTTTAAAACTTTAGGAAGACTGAATAAAAAAAAGAGGCTATCTCAACTTGTGAGATAACCTCTAATTTAGTGAACTGTAATTCGCTGAAAATTCAGTTATGATTACTTTTCGTTTGGAAAAATACGATTATCGTTTCTCCATAACTTCAACATTTCTTTTACCATTTTGATAGTAAGCAGAATATTTGGTGTTTGGTGCTTGTTTCGCTTGATTATCCGGTTTCGGATTTGCGTTAGACACAGGAGCAGCAACAACATTTTCTTCTACCGATGAAACACTCGAAGAATTCGGATGATTCCATTGAACTTGTCGGGTTGTAGTTTGTGTCGGTTGATTTTCAGAAACCGTACTTTGAGAAACAGAACTTTGATTCGTTGATTCTACTTGTTTTACAACATTATTTTTTTCTGTAGTTTCAACACTGCTTTGAGCATTCGCTATAACAACTGAGCACAGAGCGATACTGGCTAAAAATATATTCTTCATAGTTTTATTTTTTTATTCATTATAATAAATTACATATCGATATTCTAAAGAATTAGGTAAATTAACCATAACAGGTTGTCCTGGATAAGCCTCAGGAATACCCGAATTGAAACGGCATGTATTAAACGTGTGACGGTAAACACAAATTTTACCTGTGTTGTAAAAACAATGTATTTGATTGGTTGCACCACCGGCATCTGAAGTATAAGGCAATTGATAAGGCCCTATGCTACCAACTCTGAAGTAAGTAACAATCATTGCGCCATTCAATACGGCAGCAGTGATCTCCGGTGCACTTAAATATCTAGCGCGAACACAAGTTCCATCTACTGTGGTATCGGATGAATTTAAAGATGAACTCGTCATCCAAGGTGAAGAGTAAATACCGTTTTTCCAAGTTCCTTTACCAGAAGCGTCAGAAGTAAATACTTTACCTGCTCCTTGGCTACCATCCGTTACCGTAAGTGAACCATAAAATTGGGCTGCATCGTTATTTCCAGATGTAACAGTAAGAGCAGGTGTTCCAGCACTCATATTACCATAAACATACAGTGAAGATGTACCTGATCCTGTATTATCTTTAGAAATATACGCGGCTTCATTTAACCCTGTTTTATTTACAAACAAACCGTAAGCATCTGTCACATCAATTCGTTGAACGTAAGAAACCGTATTCGTTGTATCGTAAAAATGAACAACCTGACTTCCAGTATAACCCTCATTACCTACAGTTAGTCGTGAAGCAGGATTTGTATTATTTAACCCAACGTTGCCATTGGAAGCCACAGTAAGTTTTGGAGTAGCCTGTAAAGTTAAATGAACAGCACCTGTTGTATTACCTGCACCAGTACCGAAATCTACATCGGTTGCATTCCCTGAATACGAACCTAAATAACCTCTGTACGAACCACTTTCATACAATCCCATATACATAGGAGAGGTACCATTAACGCGCATTGGATAATTAGTTGTTGAGTTTACATCCAGTTTTGCACTTGGTGTAGTTGTTCCAATACCAACGTTATTTGAAGCATCCATCGTCATACCTACCGTATTATTCGTTCCAAATGCTAAGGTGCTACTCTCACGATTGATGATTTGTGCTGTGTTACCTGTGGTACGAATATCTAAACCATCGGTAGCTGTATGACCTGTGGTATTATTCGTGATTTTTACTGTATCACCGGTCGCATCCGTTCGGTTAATATGAATACTCGTAATCGGTGTAGAGTTTCCACCTAAACCAACATTACCGGTTGATTGCATACCAATGAATTTGAAATAGGCTGTTCCTCCATTCACGGTGGCAAAACCTATGTTATGTCCGTTCGCCATTACCGTAGGACTGTTATTACTTCCAAACACTAATAAGTTCGCATAAGGAAATAAGGTACTTGCGCCACCATAATTTCCGGCTACTGCAGAACCATATTTCGTGAAGGTGTGGTAGTTTGCATTCACATCATTATAGAATATGAACTTACCCCAACTGGTTGAACTCAAGTTCTCCATACGTAGATGTTCTTGGTTACCGGCTGACGTAGTAATGTGCATACGCGATAAGGGTGCCGCAGTTCCGATACCGATATTTGTTCCGTTATCGAAAATTTGCGAATTGTAAATCGTATTCGCAGCGGTAAACTTCGTAAGATAATTTACAGTACCGGTTCCCGTTGCCGATGTTGATACCGCACCGCTACGGGTATCTCCTGTATGTCCGCCAACCGTTTCACGGGCTTGTCCAGCTTTATCGGCATAAATAGCATAAGGCACAGAAAGTAATTGGGAAGTTCCGATTACGGTAAAGTCGTTGCCCCCTTTCGGGTCGATAGCAACACGGATGTATTTGTTACCTGTTTCCCATTTCACCGTTTTCATATCACCTAATACCGCTTCCCCGTTTCCGATTTGAAGCGTGTACAAACCAAATTCATTGGTTTTAACGGTTTGAATTTCTTCATACTCCGAAACCGTGGCATCATCGGTTGGAAGCACAGCAATTTTGAGTTTCAAGTTTTGATTCTTAATTGGGTCGCCTTGTTCGGTACGGGCAACTCCTTGATAATTGAATTTTTGAGGAACCTGAGCGAAGGTGCT
>JAEUVD010000017.1 GCA_016787065.1 Chitinophagaceae bacterium | reverse complement strand
TTAACTTATCGGTGCAAGGATTAGGATAACATATTGATTTGTTGAGTCGTATAACGTCTACAGAACTAGGTGCTTGGTTATACGTTAAGGTAACCTTGTTCCATTGATCACCAGTTTCATTTCCTGTACCATTTACCATATTGGCTGATACGTTTAACGTAGTTGAGGCTGCAGATGGTGCTGTCCAGTTAAATGACCATGAAACGCTTGAACCAGTTAAAAGCTTTGGCTGGGTATGATGCAATTCAAGTCCCATCAACATGGTATTTGCAGGAGCACCGGTAATTGTTCCACCGCCGAACTTCAAATCAAAACCACCTGCCTGAAGTGTAGAATCTGCATTCGTAACTGTGAGTGTTATTGGATAAACAGTGCCGGCAACATAACCACCCGAAGGAATACCCGTAACACTAATAGAAGTGTTTGTGTTTGCAGCGCCATGGCAACCTGTACCCGAACATCCGGTAGCATAAACCCCCATTTGTCCGCCGCTACTTGACATATTAAGTAAGGCAATACTGCCAAGTCCTAGAAAGAAAATCGAAGAGAAAAGTAATTTTTTTAATTTCATAGTTACAAAATTTTGAACAAGTTAAGATGAATTGTCTTTATTAAAAAATTTTTCTTTTACAGACAGTTTAATTTGACTTTTGGTTTGTTGAAGTTGAAGCCAATATTTATACGTTAAGAAGATGAAGAATGAAAAACATTTTGCTATTTTCGATCAATAATTGGAATCATGAAGTACAGACGTTTAGGTAAATCAGGCCTTCAAGTAAGTGAAGTGTCTTTTGGTAGTTGGGTAACCTTCCACAAACAGATTAATGATAAAAAGGCAGATGAATTGATGGGATTCGCTTATGACAACGGTATCAATTTTTTTGATAACGCCGAAGTTTATTCGTTAGGTGAAAGCGAGCGCATGATGGGACGTGTACTGAAAAAGAAAAAATGGGATCGCACCAGTTATACCGTTAGTAGCAAAGTATTTTTCGGACATCGTGGTGTGAATAACAAACCGAATCAAACCGGACTGAGCAGAAAACATGTAATGGAAGCTTGTCATGAAGCTTTACAACGATTACAAGTTGATTACTTAGACCTATATTTTTGTCACCGCCCTGATAAACAAACACCTATTGAAGAAACTGTTCGAGCAATGAATACGTTAATAGAACAAGGTAAAATTTTGTATTGGGGAACCAGTGAATGGAGTGGTGTTGAAATTATGGAAGCGCACCGTGTAGCTTCTGCAAATCATTTGATTGGCCCTACGATGGAACAACCTCAATACAATTTGTTTGAGCGTGAAAAAATGGAAAAAGAGTTTCTTTCAATTTTTCAAAATCCTGGATTAGGAACTACTATTTGGAGCCCTTTGGCTTCAGGATTATTAACCGGAAAGTATAATGAAGGTGTTCCTAAAGGCTCGCGGTTAGCACTGGAAGGTTTCGATTGGTTAGCCGATCGTTGGTTAATGAAAGACAAGCTGGACAAAGTAAAAAAGCTTGCTAAAGTAGCAGACGATTTGCAAATCAGTTTAGCTCAATTGAGCATTGCTTGGTGTTTAAAAAACAAGCACGTGTCTACAGTTATTCTAGGTGCAACTAAATTGCAACAACTCAAAGACAATTTAAAATCCATTGATATGGTTGATCTTTTAACGGAGGAAATCATGCAACTTATCGATAAGGTCATGGGCACCAAACCAACTCCTGTACAATTCTAAGGGTAAGTTTCGGCGCTCATTTTGTTTTCAATTAAACTCTGATGAAGCAGTTGTAAAAATGCTTTATAACGCAAGTTAATATCAGATGCTTGGTTGAATGATTGATGAACCAAGTTGCTATCTTTTTTCAAATCAAATACTTTCGAAATGGTAGTATCTTGAGCCTGTATAAGCTCCTTATTATATTGAAAAAGATGTTGTCCGTTCAGCACATTAATAACATAAGGAGTTTCTACCGACCAAATGGAATTTCCAAAAGCAAAAAAGGAATTTGGATAATGTAAATAATCTAGCACCGATGGAAGAATATCAATTTGCTGTGTATAATTAGCATGTTGTCCGACTAATGATGCGTTACCCGGATCAAAATAAAGAATAGGAATAGAGAATAATCCAAAACCTTGATTGTAATAGCCCTGATCATCCTGACAGGCCATATAGGCATGATCGGCTGTGATTACAAAGAGCGTGTTCTGGAACCAAGCTTCGTGTTGAATTTGATTGAAAAATAAACGAAGCGCATAATCGGTGTAAGCGATTCCTCGTTGGATATTTTTTAATGAATCGAGAAATGCAGGATGTTTAGGAGGTAGTGAAAAAGGTTCATGGGAGCTCAACGTGAAAATGGTTGAAGCAAAAGGTTGCTTTTCTTGTAGAAGGTATTTGGCGAAAAATGCTAAATAATTTTCATCCCAAATACCCCAAGTGCCGTCATAATCCTGTTGATTAGGATATTCATTTCGTCCGAAATAATTATCAAAACCTGCATTCTTAGCGAATACGTTAAAATTCATAGTACCGTTGGTACCGCCATGAAAAAACGATGTGCGATAGCCTTCTTTTCGAAGTAAATTTCCAAGCGCATCAATTTTATTGGTGCCATACGGTGAGGTGGTAAAGGCTTCATTATAAAAAGCCGGAATACCGGCAAGTACAGCAGGAATGCCCATTGCGGAGGTGTTAGCATTAGCAAAAGCTTTCGTGCAAATCAAGCTCTTCGCTGCTAAACTATCTAAAAAGGGTGTATAGCTTTTTCGTCCGCTGTAACCTGTGTAGCTTTTACCAAAACTTTCGAGAATAATAACGACCACATTTTTTTTCTGGAACGGCAATTCCGAATTAAAACATTTAATTGGTTTACATAAAGAATCGACTACGTTAGGTTCTGCGATTTGAATAGGTGTGAGTTTCTGTTCATCCATGGAATGAAGAATTGAAAAAACAGAATTATAAACCAAAGGTGCGTGTTCATTGCTAGCAACAAGCAATGCATTATTAATCAGAATAGGTTTCAATTGAAGTCCGCCACGAATACCAATAATACCTACTCCAATTATTCCTGCCCATAGCAAAAGGTAACTTGATTTTAAGTTAGTATTCGTAGGTATATTTTTATTCCAAATTCTTTTACTGAGGTATATAAAAATCCAACTGAAGAGAAAAATCAACAAAAACAAATACCAAAATCGAAGTGCATAGGAAGGTAATAAATTTAAGAAATCAGATTGTCTTCCAAGAAGTTCGAAAACATCCCAAGTCATTCGCTTGCGTACATATGGGAAATAACCAATATCCGCAAGTTCGAAAAGGAAGGCGATTACATTCAAACCTGCAAACAAATAAAGTAGAACTTGACGTATAATTTTCGTTTCAATGAGTTTAATTGGGAGCGCGGCAAGGGCAATAAAGAAAAGATTTAAACTGAAGAAAACAGAAAGATCGAAACGCAAGGAATGATACACTAAGCGTAAGTATTCCCGCAGGTCAACATCCATAAACATCGTACGATTCACTAAAAAGAAAATAAGTCGGAGCATTTGATTCCCCAACATTACCAGTAGAAACAACCACCCTATTTTTTTATAGCGTTCTATCATTTAGAATCGGGCAAATGTAATCGTAATAATTTTTAAATTCCGATTCAACCTCGAAGGCTTTTGAGTTCATGCGTTTTTACCCTCAATCAAAGAAACCTATAAATAAAAGAACCGCCTCTGGAGGAAGCGGTTCTTTAAAGTTATATTCAATTAAAACCTCATTAAGGAGCTTGTATAGTTATACCAGCATCGATATTCGGACTAGTTACTAAGAAATCAAAGACATCTACGCAACCATCACCAGTAATATCCGTAGCATAGTAACCACAATCACCATTAACAATGTTTGGATCCATATCGATATAATCAAATCCATCTATGGTAAGATCTTGGTTAACATCACCTGCATAGAAAGCCCAAACGCCAGCTTCAACTTCTGTTTGATTACCATCAGGAGAACCATAAGCTTGGTTTTGACCTGTTGAGAAGTTATAGGATGTAGAAGCCGCCATGGTAACCGGATTAGCACTCCAAGTTTGAACGTGATTTCGTTGTAAAACAACAATATAATAGCTATTACCAATTACTGAAGCAGGGAAGGTACAAGAAATCGTACCGTTGGTTGGTAGAACACCACTAAAGGTATGTGCCAAACCATAAGGTGATGCAGCGTCGTGTAATTCGACAGTTACATCATCGCAATCGGTGGTTGGATTAGGCATACCTTGATTATTTAATACAGGCTGCATGGTACCAGAACCAATGTAGTAACCTTGAAGGAACATTGTAAGTGAAAGTGTACTTGTGCTTGGTGGAGCTACAGTAACACAATAGTCTTCCGCATCACTGAAGGAATTTGCACCACATGGTGTTGGTGCTTGAGCCCATGCAAGACGAACACGCATACGTGTGTTACCCGGAACAGCGGTGCTAGGAACATTAATGTTTGCACTTCCGTTTTGAAGATTATTTGTAACATAAGTTTCATCAATATCATCAAAATCACCATCATGATTCCAATCAAAAAATACCGAAACCTGATCAGATGTGTAGAATGGAGTCACATTATAGGTAAATGGATAAGAATTACCTGCAGTAACACTACCTGTTTGACTAAAGAAAACATATGGATAATTACAACCTGAAGTTTGATTAATACCTGCGAAAGTAACATTGGTAATAAACTCATCACATGCATCCGGTGTGGTAGGTGTACAATAAGTAGTACATGTACATCCATCGTTATTTACATTCACCAATACTTCTGTTGATGTGCCTATTTGACCACTACCAGAACAAGTAACAACACAACGGTAATATGTATTTGCAGTAACGGTAGCCGTTTGTGTAGAAGCGGTACCAAGCGTTTGAACATTGGTTGAAAATGCCGCATCATCAGCACTGTACCATTGATAGCTTACACCTGTTCCACCTGTAGCATTTTGTAACGATAAATTTACTGTAGATCCATTACAAACTAATGAACTACTCGCAACAGTATTGCCTGGATTAGGTGTACCGGTACAAGGAGGTTCAGGAAGAATATTAATAACGTAATCTTCTGATTCACCTGAACCCATGGTAGTACAAGCATCAATTGCGCCGTTAACATTGGTAGCGAAACGACTACGAATACGCATAGCGGTTAAACCCGTAAAAGATGTATTAGGGATATTTAAAGTAAAATTAGAAGCCGTATTTGCAGTACTAGCTAAATCAACTTGATTCCATTCGGAAGCATCAAAATTTCCATCATGGTTATAATCAATCCAAACTGAAATAATGCTCGAAGCATCACAGGTAACGCTTAACGTTGTTGGCGTATTTTGGTAAATATCAGTTGTTGTACTTCCACTAGCTGGATAAGCATTATATCCAGGAGCAACACAAGTACTAGTTGTATTATTTATAGTACCAACACTCACGTTAGTAATAGTTCCATTACATTGTGTACCATAAACCGGAGCGCAATAGCAATTTGTTAGAACACCTGTGGTGAACGTACTAACTGAACAACCGGCGGCATCGCCATCTGAATTTTTAGGAATAACTGTCCAATAATAGGTAGTAGATGAGGCTAGCGTTGGAGTATAAGTAGTACCAGCTTGATTAGCTGAAACTAGTGCAATTGGATTCAAGGATGCTACATCAGCTTGGTTGGTACTTAAATATACATCATAACCTGTTGGTCCACCGCCGCCATTACCCCAGCTTAGCTGCGGATTATCGCATAATAAAGTAAGTCCGTCGGCAGGTGTTAAGTTAATAGCACAATTCGGAGGCACCGGAATGTGTACAGAAACTTCAATGGCAAATCGGAAAGCCGAATTGGTAACTAAGAAATCAGTCCAAGTTGTAGTACCGGTTGGGGAAGTATAATAAAAGGTAGAAGGTCGAATCGGGCTTTCCGCTTGGAATGCAAAACCTACATTGGTTGTACCGGTTTGACGCACACCCACAAAATAGTCACCAGAAACCGGAACATCAGGAATTGGAATAATGGCCGTTCCAACAGCGGTAGTTAATGAAGCGGTTTGATACAATAAGGTACCCGGAGTTCCACCCGGACCTGTAGCATCCCAAATACCTAAGTTATAAGGCTGACCTGTTGTGGTGAAATCAACTTTGATTTCATTAATTTGAGGATTGTTGATATTGTATGGATAGTTCTGTCCGATATTAGAATTAAACTTAGCTACAAAATCGCCAGTTCCACCTGTAAATCCTACACCGCCTGAGTTCGCCTGTGCTGTATTTTTATAGGTATAAACATTGGGTGTAACCTGCATCGTCCAGTTTTTAGTATCATTATAGGTAGCATCATCTGCCGGAACCGAAACATTAATTTGATCGTTGGTACTTAAAGAGGTTGGAGAATAACTTGCAAAAGTTACCACTTGCGAAGCCCCTGGAGCTAACGACACTGTTTGAACATCGGTAAACGAATTACTTCATGTAATATTCAGAGTAACAGGCACATTGGTTACTGCACCCACACCTGTATTTGTTACATGAGCTTGAATTGTTGTAGGAGCTCCATATTCAATCGGCATTTTACCTAAAGTGTACACTTGATTTACAGAAACATCGTTATTTAAAATTTTTCCGAATTGAATAGCCGTTCTAAAACCTGTTCCAGAAAGAACAGAAGAACCTACTACTGGAGCTAAGGTTGAATTATACCTTCTACAGGTTAAATTGGTAGTTGCGGTATTGGTGGAATTCCCTGTTGAGGAATAAAAATTATGTCCGGGGTTCCCAGAACTATTATTACGTATAATCAAAAAGGCCAAATTGGTGCCGGCAGTATTGGCATAGGTAAACGTTCCAGGTGTTACACTTACACCTCCAAAACCTGCAGCATTAAAGGTCATGGAGCCAGAATACAATAACGTGTAACCCGCTGTACCTGTGTACGTGCTAGAAGCAGCAAAAACAGAACCTGTTACGGTTCTAACATAAATACTAACATTATTAAAAGTATTCGGGAAGGCAGTTGCTGGTAAATTAATATAAAAATTTACAAACTCAATAGGAATGGGAATTCCAGTAGGAATTCCTGTTTCAGTTTGTAAAAAAATATGTTCCGAAATATGATAGGTGCTTGACCCCATCGGACCGTTACCGGTAGTACTTCCCGGTGTCTGATTAATCGTAACTGTTTGCGCATAGGATATTGTTGATAACAACAACATCCAAAAGCCGGACAGCAGAATTTTTTTAAATAAATTGATTCTTCTCATGTTGTAAAATTTTTGTGAATATAAGGATTCCATTTTCTATTAACAAGCATATTAACATTTGTTAATAGGATAATCTAGAAGAAAAAACCAAAGCCAAATTCCGCTTGTTCTGCCTGAACCAAATGAGTTTTCAGGATAGCAGAAACAAATATGTCTTTTATGAAAGATGATCGCCTCTGGTAGAAATGATAATTCATACCCAATTTTTGATAAAATCTAGGGCCTTCAATGGGCCGATTTAAATAGAATCCGAGGTGAAGAGGGAACCCTATTTTTCCGAATAAAAACTCATGTCCTGCATAGATACTATACCGCCAAGCATGCTGTTTTTCCTCATTTTTATACATACCATTCATGGTAAATAAGGCATATAATTTCTCATAATAAGAGGCATCTGCGCCAAAGGTCAAATAACTTTTATTCCTGTAAAATTTCTGAACAAAACCCGAAAAATGATAAGATGGATACATAGGACCATTCGGTATCTTATCTTCCGACATAGCGAAGGACAATCGTAAACCAAACCGCAATTTATTTAAAGAAGCATCTTCTTGAACGTGTTCAAAAGGATGTTTGTATCCCTTTGGATGATAACTACTCCCTAAAAAGAATCCGTAAGTATTAATACCAAAATTAGGTTGACGGGCAGATGCGTTGGAAGCATGATAAAAATCGAATCCTGTTTGCAAACTCCAGTGTTGGTTAATATAGTATCGTACACCCAACTGAAACATACTTACATTGTTTATTCGCCCTCCAATGATATTATTTAGGGTATCTGCCTCTGGTATTCTATCCCAAAAACGAGTTACGTAACCAATTCCTCCCCCAATTTTCCCGAATAAATTGGTGTTCCTCCGTTTAAATAAACTAAATTGAATCGAAGGATATAAACCAAAAGTGTAACCCAATTCAGATCGGCCATTGCTTGCCATTAAAAGATTTAAAGCTATTTCAGGATAACCGAATTTCTGTTGCCATACTTTATTTCCTTGCGTTTGCTTTCGATAACTCAACTCAACAGCCTGTTGCGCCAAAGGTGTTGGAATGGTTATTTTAGACGTGTGTTTCAACATCCGTCCGCTTAGCATATTTACACCAAAATTTATGTTTTTTGTTTGTGCTGTTAGGTATTTCCCCAGAAAAATGCATGTCATCAACACTATACACCGCATTGTGTAAAAGTAATATGATTATCTCTCTATCCTGCAAATATCTTTACCCGATATGAGGTGCATATATCTAACTTTATGCTTCGTTTTTTCTGTTTTTTCAACATTGGCGGAAAACCCTAAACGTGAATTCAGAGCGGTTTGGGTAGCCACGGTTGCTAATATTGATTGGCCTTCCCGTAAAGGACTCTCATCGGACCTTCAAAAACAAGAATTTATCGATATCTTAAATCAAGTCAAACAAAATAATCTAAATGCGGTAATAGTTCAAATCCGGCCTTGCGCTGATGCGTTCTATGATTCTGAAAATGAAAATTGGTCGAGGTATTTGAGCGGCACACAAGGACAACCGCCTTCGCCTTACTACGACCCGTTGACATTTATGATTGAAGAAGCGCATAAACGATGTATTGAGTTTCATGCTTGGTTCAACCCCTATCGCGCGTTGATTGACGCCTCCAAAAATCCGAATACACCCGATCATATTACCTGGAAGCATCCGGAATGGTTTATTAATTATGGTGGAAAAAAGTATTTCGATCCCGGACTTCCTGAAGTTAGAAATTACTTCACCCAAGTGGTTTTAGATGTCGTAAAGCGATATAACATTGATGCCGTTCATTTCGACGACTACTTCTACCCTTATCGCATCGCTCATACCGAATTCGGGGACGCCCGTTCATTCGCCAAGTATGGCAGCGAATTTTCTAACAAAGAGGATTGGCGAAGAAATAACGTAAATATCCTGGTTAAGGATTTAAGTAAAAAAATAAAAGTCACAAAGCCTTATGTAAAATTCGGAATTAGTCCGTTTGGCGTTTGGCGTAATCAAAACAAAGATCCGCAAGGAAGCGCTACCACTGCCGGACAAACCAATTACGATGATTTATATGCCGACATTGTGTTGTGGTTGAAAGAAGGTTGGATTGATTATGTATTACCACAATTATATTGGGAAAATGGCCACAAAGCTGCCGATTATCAAACCTTAATTCAGTGGTGGTCGGAAAAAAGTTTTGGTAAGCACGTGTATATTGGTCATGGAATTTATCAATTGGGTAGTTCTAAACCCGTTTGGAAATCGCTTACCGAAATAACGAAACAAATTAATCAAGTTCGTACCACGGAGAATATTCAAGGAAGTAGCTTTTATAGCGCGAACGCCCTCATGAAGAATAAACTAGGAATCAATGCGGAAATGAAATCCAATTGGTATAAACATCCTTCCTTACTACCTTCAATGGAATGGTTGGAAGATGAATCACCGAAACCGCCCAAGGTTAAAGTATCGTATTCTCGCGATGGATATCGAGTAATTCAATGGACTATAGATAATCCGAAACAAGAAGAATTACAATTTGCTATTTATCGATTCAAACAAAATGAAAAAGTTGATATTACCAAAGGCGACCACCTCATTGAAATAACTCGAAGTACAAATTATTTAGATCATACGGAAGGTTCCAATTTCATTTATATCGTTACTGCTTTAGATCGTTTACACAATGAAAGCAGTATGAGCAACGCGGCAGATTAAAATCTATTTACAAAATGAAAACATTCAAGTTGTACTTCTTTCATGAATAAGGCTATTTTTGTGACTCATCCTTTCTATTTGAAAAAACTGTTATTCTTATTGCTTAGTAGCTTATTGTTTTTCGTTTCCACAACGAATGCACAGAAGCGTAAAAAAACAATGGAGAAAACAACCTCAAGAGAGCAATTAGAAAATCAGCGTACGATGATTTTGGATGAAATCAAACGAACTCAAGAACAATTAAGCGCTCTTCAAAAAAATAAAAATTCAACAATTGAAGAACTCAGTGCATTGCAGTCGAAACTGAATGCCCGTAAAAATTTGATAGCCAATATTAATAATGAAATTGAAATTATTGAAGCGAACATTAATTTAGCGAATAAGGATGTTTCCGTGTTAAAAACAGAACTCGATACGCTTAAAAAGCAATATGCGGAAATGGTGCGTTACACGTATAAAAACAAAACTTCTTCCGACCTCATTGTATTTCTATTTTCTTCTACCTCTTTCAACGATGCTATTCGTCGCTATCAATACGTAAAACAATATCGTGGTTACCGTGTAGATCAGGCAATGAAAATCACAACTGCCAGTCAGCGATTAAATAATAAACTAGCCTACCTGAATAGTGTAAAACAGAAAAAGGATATGGTTTTAATTGCGCAGGAAAGTCAGAACAAAATACTTGAATCGGAAACCGCGCAGAAAGATAAAATCGTTACACAATTAAAAGGGAAAGAAAAAGAGTTATTAGCCGGTTTAGCGAAAAACAAAAAGGCTGCCGATGAGTTGAATCGTGCTATCAGTAATGCTATTAAGCGCGAAATTGAATTAGCACAAAAACGAGCAGTTGAAGAACGTTTAAAGCAAGAACGTATTCGTAAACAACAAGAAGAGCAAGCTCAAAAAGCGGCTATTGCAAAAAAACAACAAGAGCAACAAGCCGCTGAACGTAAAAAACGAGAAGAGGCTGCCGCTGCGTTGGCTTTAGCTAAAAAGGAACAAGAAGAAAAGGAACGAAAAATACTGATTGAAAAACAGGCCCGAGAAGAGCGTGAAAGAAAATTAGCTGCCGAACGAAAAGAACGTGAAGCAAAAGAACGAAAGTTAATTGCTGAACAAAAAGAACGAGAAGAAAAAGAAAGACAAGTTGCTTTACTAGCCGAAGACAAACGTAAAGAGAAGGAGAAATTGCTTGCACAGGAGAAAAAACGACAAGAAGCTCGTGAACGTGATTTGCAAGATGAAAAAGATCGACAAGAAGAAAAACAACGTGAACTTTTAGCAGAAAAACAAAAACAAGAAGAATATCAACGTCGATTAACCGAGGATAGAAAACGAAGAGAACGACAAGAGCAACGAAATGCAACAGCTGGTAATGTAAACAATCCACGATATGTTCCATCTTTGGCAGGCGCTGAAAAAAATACGAAACCGATAGAACCAGAGCCAGTAGCCAAAACCATTGCTGAACCCGTAAAAGCAAATGTTCGTGTTATGAAAAGCGATGACTATTTATTCGGATTAACTCCTTCAGAGCGACAAATTAGTACGAGTATGGAAGCCAGTAAAGGAAACCTTCCTTGGCCAGTAGAAAAAGGATTTATTGCCGAACATTTTGGGAAAAACAAACATCCATTATTCAATATCTATACAGAGAACTATGGTATTGATATTAAAACCAATAGAGGTGCTAATGCACGAGCCGTGTTCCCTGGTGAGGTTACTACGGTATTATCTATTCCGGGCACAGGACAAACGGTTATCGTGAATCATGGAACGTTTTTTACCGTGTATGCTAAGTTAAGCTCGGTGAATGTAAGTAAGGGTTCTTCGGTTGGCTATAAACAGAAAATAGGAACCGTGATGACCGATGATGACGGCAACACACAAGTACATTTTGAGATATGGCGCGTTGGTGCCAATGGTACGAGTAACAAAATGAATCCTGAGTTGTGGATAGCCAATTAATTAAAGTAACTGGTGTTACAGTTTAATTAATTGTACATCGTTTCTATACTTTTCAAAAGCAATCTTCACCCTTTCTTCGTGAGTATCTGTAAAAAAGACTTGTGTATTCAGAGACACGATATAGTTTATTAAACAACTTGCACGTTCTTCATCCAATTTCTCAAAAAAATCATCCAATAGCAGAATAGCGTGCTTATGTAATCGATCTTTTATAAGTTGAAATAAGGCAAGTTTGATACCGAATAAAAACGATTTTTTTTGTCCTTGCGAAGCCGCTTGTTTCATTGGCATTCCATTAATAGCAAAATACCAATCGTCCTTATGAATACCGTAATTACTGCGTTGCGAAAAAATATCTTTATCTTGGTTTTGATTCAATGAAACCTCCAAGGGTTGTTCGTTTAAGGTAGAAATATAAACGGTTTCAATAACATCCGATTGTTGACTCAAGGTATTGTAAATTAGTTTGGTATAGGATGCTAAAACACCACAAACATCTTTTCTATATGCAAAAATGGGTTCACTAAACAAGGCTAATTGATTATTGTAAACTGCCAGTAACGAATGTTGATCGGAGGTATGATTCCAATTCTTCAATAAACTATTTCGTTGCAACAGTACTTTATTATACTTGTTTAAGGCTGCGATATATCCCGGATGAACTATACTACAAGCCATATCCAAAAAACGCCTTCTTCCTTCCGAACCTTCCATGATAAGTTGTGTATCATCCGGACAAATAAAAATGCAAGGAAATTTACCTATATGTTCCGAAAAACGGGTATAAGGAACATTATTCAGGAGTAGTTCTTTCTTTCCCAATTCGCGAAGCACACAGGTAATGCTCGCGTGCTCTTGTTGATCTTCTACTAAAGCATCAATACGCATGCCCGCTTTATCCTTCGATACTGAAAGTTGATCTTGATGTAAAAAATAACTTTTGGTAAAGCTCAGAAAGTGCAGGGCATCGAGAATAGTAGTTTTACCGCAGCCATTTTTACCGGTAATACAAATCAATTTGTGAGAAAACGTAAATTCCTGTTGGAGGTAGTTTTTAAATTGAAATAAACGAAGTTGCCGAAATTGCATGAGCAAGGCAAAGGTATAACGGGAACCTTAAAATTTCGGTGGTCCTATTTTTTTGTTTTAACGGTTTCTAACAATTTTCGCGCTTCCGAATAATATTTATCTGTAACGGAGATCATATTTACACAGGATTCAGCCAAGGCTTGCTCCCCTGATTCCACATAACATGCAGTGAGAAAGTAATATATCTCATTTCGTTGCAGAGGAGTTGCAGATGGTAGCGCTTCTTTAAAAGAAGCAATAGCCTTTTTGTACTTTCCTTTGTTATAGAGAGATTTGGCTTTAGATACTAAATCTGTAGTGCTTGCCTTAATTTCCGTTTCGGTTTTTATTTGATCGTAAGACGATTTTTGTTCATTCGTATTTCCGTAATTGTTGTTGTTTTGATTTGAAGGTAAATTCGAATTATTGATATAATTTCTATTCTCCATACCTCCTGCTTTGGTTTTTTTGCTTATAACAGCCGGCACCTTTGTTTCTTGCTTTGAAACAGAATATTGTTTGTAATTCGAAGAAACATCCTCTTTGAGCATTTTTACTTCTTCTGTTACAGCTTCCGGCGCATTGTTGCTCACTGGATTTACTACCGGTGTTTCCGCGTACTTTTCTTTAAAATCATCTTCTGACGAAGCGTTTCTTGAAATTACTTCCGTTGTTTTCTTAAAATCTTTTTCTTGCGGTGCTTCCTCTTTTTTGGTAACAACTTTATTACTTTCAGATGCTAGGTTCTCTGTTGATTTTACTTCTTTGGAAGTTTCCTTAATATCTTCCGGTTTTACTTCTATTTGTGTTATTTCACCTGTTTGATTTGGCACAGGGCGGTACGCTCCTTCCGTTGTTTTTGGATCTTTATTATCCATGGCCAGATGATCGCTCGTAGAATGCAAATACGAATAAACACTAAACGTTGCCAAACCTAATAAACCAATAACACTTGCCGCTATCATCCACCTATTTCGGGAAGAATTCTTGGTAACTTTTAATGGAACTTTCGGATGCGTGGTGGTTTTAACTTTCTCTTGAAATGCTGTTTTAATTTCTTTTATTGCTAGTTCCGTTTCCTGAACCGATTGTTGCATCAAACCATCTAAGGCTTCACTGCAAAAATCACAGGAATTCAGATGGGTTTCAATGGTATAAATCTCATCACGATCTAAGGTGCCTTTCAGGTACGACAGTAACTGTGCCTTACTCAGACAATGACTATCATGGAATATGTCGTGATAAGCATTCATGATCAGGAGGTGATTTTAATTTTCAAATTACGTTTTCCATTCTGAATATAACTTTTTACCTGCATAAAGGTAAAGCCTGTTAGTTCCATAATTTCTACGTAAGTCTTTTTTTGTAAATAAAACAAATCAATACAATGTTGCTGTTCAGGGCTTAAATCGGCCATAGCCTGTTCCAGTTTATCGTACATAATTTCTTTTTGCGCCTTCGGATGCAAACCATTTTCAAATTCCACAGGCTCATCCCGAAATTCTTCCACATGTTTTACCGGGTGTTTCTTTTGAGCCCGGAAAGTCATTAGACACTCATTCTGCGTAACCCTATAAAGCCAAGCTTTAAAAAATTGTATTTCATGTCGCGGAATTTCCTTCATTAATTTCTCGAAAACTTGCATGGTATGGTCTTTTGCCATGTCAACATCCTTGAAATACTTCATGCAAACACCATAAACTAAATGATGATACCGATCAAACAAAATACCTAAGGCATCGGCATCCCGTTTACTCTTATAAATTTCTACTAAGGCATCATCACCTAAATTCCGGAGGCTGGTATTCACGTTAGAACCACGAATATAAGGAGATTGATTCTTTTTAAAGTCATGCCGATGAATTTACAAATAAGCCAGAACCGAGGTTCGGCAAATTGATACCATAAACCAAACAGGCTGCAATTTGAGTAAATTAAGTAGAAATGCATTGAATAAACCGTGTTTGCAGTGGACATTTTAGTCGCAAAACACAAAATAGTCCTGAATTTAAACTATTGCATGCCTATCTTTATACTCGCTCTTTATTTAACAACAAAATCCTCCTAAACATGAAATCAATTTATTTATTCATGCTAGGGTGTCTTCTGATTTCCAAGGCATCCTTTTCGCAAAGCAAGGAAGTGCAGGATTTGATAGGAAAAGGAATTCAGGCTCATGATGCCGGACAGTACGCCGCCGCCATAGAGTCGTATAAAAAAGTATTGCAACTTGATTCAAGTAATCAACTTGCACGTTATGAAATGGCAAATTCATTTTTCGCCATGAAAAATTATCAGGCCGCGCTCGATCAGGGCATGTTACTGATTCGTACTAATTCAAAGTATAAAGAGGAATCGTATATTTTAGCTGGTTCCTGTCTCGATTTACTTAACAAACCGAAAGAGGCCATTTCTCTTTACCAAGAAGGTATAAAACAAACACCAACGAGTTATTTACTACAATATAATTTGGCGCTCACCTTTTATAAAATGCAAAATTATGCGGCAGCTAAACTGGCGGTTCAAGAAAGTTTGCAATTGAAACCAAAACATGCGAGTAGTCATTTATTGATGGGCTTCATTCAAAAAGAAACCGGTCATAGAATAAAAGCCATGCTTTGTCTTTACAATTTTCTTTTTCTAGACCCATTAGATCCAAGAGCTAAAAATAGTATTAATGTGCTTAATAGTCTTATTGCTAAAGGAGTAGATAAGAAAAACGACAGTACGATCAACATTTCAATCAGTAAAAATGAAAATGAATCGGATGAATTTCAAGCGGCCGAACTCATGGTTGCTCTGTTATCTGCATCATCAAATCTAGAAGAAAATAAAAAATTATCGAAGCAAGAGCTATTTGTTAAAAATACCGAGTCATTGTTTGGTATGTTAGGAGAATTGAAGAAAAATAATAAAGGTTTTTGGTGGAATTATTATGTCGACTATTTCAGTGCATTAGCAAAAGAGAAACATACCGAAGCATTTTGCTACTATATTTTGAAATCAAAAGATGATAAAGAAATCAAAGACTGGATAGAGAAGAATTCCGACAAAATGAAGGCATTGTTTGAATGGGAAGAAAACCACAAACGATAACTTCAGCATCTTATTCATCTGTTTTATTCCTAGGTAATTTTTCCTGAAGCAACTCCGCGTTACCGCTAGTTGAAACACGATAAACCGGATAACGTTGGTAAGCAGGTTCCGCATATTCACTGAGCTTGTAAACAAACTCTAATTGTTGTTGTGTATCGGAAGCAAATTTCTTGTCGTCGAGCTTCTTGGCCTCCAATTTTTTACGAATTTCCGGATGATCATTCAGGTATTTACTAGCTATAGCCTCAAAAGCATACGGTGTAAAACCTTCCTTTTGATTTAAAATAGGATCGAAGAAATTCCATGTAAAATAGCTATCCATCCCTTGTGGTTCTAAAGTTTCTATCAGAAATCGTTTTCCATGCTGGTTTAGGGGTATCAACATATCTCCTTTCCTAAATAACAGTTTTTCCTCTTTCATTTCAACTTGTACATCATGATTTGCATGATGACCTTCATAAGGTTTTTCGGATGATTGATAACCTCGAATATAATATACCTGCACGTTCAAAGTTGTATCTGTTTCCAAGGGCGTCATGTTAATACGATTTAGTTTCAATAAATCAATTACTTTATACCAGCCTTGTGGAATAATATAAGCCTCCGGTGCTATAACTTCATATTGTGTTTTGTAATGATTATGAAATGGAATGTTGCGTTCGAAGGGAGCTGCTTTGTTGTAAACTGAAAAAGGAAGTCCGGAAACATCGGATATTTTTTGTTCATACCGATAGCCAGCATATGTAATTGAGTCAACAATTGATTCGTCTAACGACCAACTAACCGGAAATCGATCTTGCTTTTGTACGTTTTCATCCGCTTGTTGTATAAGCGCAATCAATCCATCGTGATGTTGATCGGCATAGTCTATCATCGTTTGCATTAATTGATATGTTGCTTCCACGCGCTGCACGTAAGGTTTTAGCATATGTGTTTCAGGAACAAAAGATAACGTGTTAAATAGTGCGGCATAACCACTACTATATCGAGGGCTATCGAAAAACTGGTTCCAACCATTTGCGGCATCACCCGACCACGCATTTACATAATATTGCATTGGAAACGATTTTGCCTTCATGGATTCAAATAAAGCCGGTTCCATTTTTTGATGTAAGTAGTTTCCTAAAACACCCCCTAACTTATCCGATTGCGTAGAAGCGAGCGTCATAACATAGGAATAATCGGCACCATCACTTACATGATTATCCATAAACAACGTTGGTTGAAGATAATGAAAAATAGTTGCAAACGATCGAGCTTCCTTACTATCGCATTTAATAAAATCTCTATTCAAATCAAGGTTTTGTGCATTGCCTCGCGAACCAAATTCATCCGGACCGTTTTGATCTACACGGAAATTGGCACTTCGATTGAGAGCCCCACCAATATTGTAAACCGGAATAATAGCTATACTTACTTGTTTTGAAAATTCGCCGGCTGCTATTTTTTGTACTATATCTCTGGCCAGCATCATACTGGCATCGATGCCGTCCGGTTCGCCGGGATGAATACCATTATTTATGAGTAACACAACTTGTTTTTTCCTTTTCCATGTTTTAGGATTGAAGTTATTTTCTGCATTCAACAAAATCAGATGTAAAGGAAAACCTGAATCGGTTTCTCCCATTTCCATTACACGAATACCTTGGTAATGTTCTTCTAACTGATAATAATACTTGATACATTCTTCATACGTAGCAGTATAGTTTTTGCCCATCTTTTCATAAGGGGTTATTACATCCTGCGATGAAGCTTGAATGAAAAAGATATTGACTAATAGAAAAATAAGAAAACGGTACATCAAATAAAATTTAAACGATTGTACCGCGCAAGTTAAAACCGAATTATTGAAGAAAATAAATAAGGATGAAGTTAGCTGAACAGCATGGCATTCGACTTTCTTGAAGAATTCACCTTGGGTTTAATCGGATAAGCAAGAGAAGTCATTGTTTGCAAGAAAAGTTCATTTTCATATCGATTTCCAATGGAAACTCTGAACGTGTTTTCCAAAAGTACATTGGAAGAAGTGTTTAAAACTTTAATACCATGATCTGAGAGTTTAGCTAACCCTTGCTCAAAGAGATGTTTGGAAGTAAATCGAATTAATAAGAAATTGCCTTCTGAAGGATAAACAGTGAGTATTTCCGAATTAAATCGTTCACGTAAATAAGTAAACATGCGTTCACGTTCAAGTATTATTTGTTGGATTCGTTCCTTAGAGTCGTTCAGAAAAGCAGATGTAAATAACAGTTCACGAGCAACATGTATGGTGAAGTTATTCAAGGAGAATGGAAGAAGAAGTTTCTGCACCAAATGACATAAATTTTTGGAAGCACAGAGGTAACCCAATCGTAATCCGGCCAAAGGAAAAGCTTTAGAAAAAGATCGTAAAACCATGAGGTTATCAAAACGTAATACGAGTGGTGTAAAATCCTCTTGTGCGAATTCTGTGTACACTCCGTCGATAATGAATAGTGTTGAAGGATATTGTTTGAGTAAATTTTCTACTTCGAGAATGGAGATGGAACTACCGGTAGGATTATTAGGAGAGGTTATAAATACCACAGATTGCTCGGAAAGTTTAGGCATATAACGAACATCCGTTTGTAATTCATTATTTAAAAGCCATGGTTCATAAGGTATGTTATATGTTTTACAATGATAGTCGAACAAACTATACGATGGTTGAGTAATAACAAGATGTTTCCCATTCAATCCAAAGTAATTGAGTAAGGTGGTAATAATACTGGCAGAACCATCGCTTAGAACAATATTATCATGATGTAAGCCACAATACAAGGCCACTTTTTCTTCAATATCACGCAAATTCATATCCGGATATCGATTCCAAGATTGTAAACAGAAGTTGGTTAACAGTTGTTCTTTAAAGTTAGTCGAAATATCTACCGCCTGTTCATTTTTGTCTAAGGCATACAACATGGTTGAACCAGCGGCAATCCGTTGCGATGCTTGAAGTAAGGAAGTATTAAAAAATGTATTTTTCATGGTGAGAATAGCGTTTGAATAATTTTAATTACACAACATTATGGCAAGAGCAGTTTCTTGTTCGAAGGTAAATCCAATATAACCTTCAGGGTGCAACGCAATGGAAACACCGGGATCAGCAAGAAATTGGTCCTTAAAAAAAGAGGTATTAACCGTAAATCCAACTTCGCGAAGCAAGGTTAACCAATCCGATGCTAATGCATGTTTTTCAAATCGATCTACCTCTGGCTTTCCAATGATGTCTTCAATTTCTCTTCCAAAAAATAATTTGAGTGCTTGCTTGTACCGTGTTTCAATATCCAGTAGATCAATCACTTTAAACAGACTCAAAAAATGATTATAGCTATTTTGAAATCGTTTCATAAAATTGGAAGTAGTATGATCGGAATTAGGTTCTGTTAAAAAGAATGCATGTGCTAGTAATTGTTTTATACCTTGAAGTGTAATTCGTCGTTGCTCCCATGTTTGAATATGATGAAGAGCCAAGGAGGCATTTACGATGATAAAGCCCTCTAAATTCATCATGGAATTATAATCAACATATTCAGCCTTTTCAATAATCGGTTTGAATTCTACAGAAAAATGTTTATCGCATCCGGCAATTTTGATTTGTTCTTCAGCCTGTTTAAGTGCTTCAGGGAAAGGCTCTATACCAATTATAACCAGTTTTTGTAAAGAGGTCAGTTGAGCAGCTTGCTGAATTATATGAACCATTTGAGTTCCCAAACCACATCCAATATCTACAAGGGTTACAACTTCCTTGTGATTCATACATTCGAGTATAGACTGATTTACGATTTTCTGTCCGTACTTAACATAAGGAAATTTATGAATGAGAATATCGAATAATTCAATTTGTGAAACTTCAAATTTTTTTTCATAATGATTCTCATGAAGACCGGTTGAGTGAAGTTTGGTTCTCAGGGCATTCAAATAAATGGTTGATAATAATTTTTCAGAATCATCATCGATACCTAAGTGACAATATTCACTGAATGCTTGAATGTCTGCTTGCAAGTTGTGTTGATTTGATGTTTCAACTTGGCTCATGATTTCTTGTAAGGATTCGAAAATGGTAGTAGTTTGAGTTTGCATTGTTTATTAATTTGAAAACGAAATTCATCACTTTCAAAAAAGGTGTCAATTTATTCCGACTAAAACGACTATCTTTTAAAATGAAACGGGGTTGAAATGAATTAAACCGTTACTAAAACAACGGGCTCAATTAACCAGACCAATGACACCAAAGAACAAAAGACTAATTAATTTCTAGTTTCTGATAATGCACCCTCTCCATCCCAATTCGAACTTTGATAAAATAAATACCTGGTATTATCTGAGAGGTATTCAAAACAACTTTTTGAACGTCTTGTTGTTTTAATGATTGAATGGTTCTTCCGGTACCGTCCAATAAATTTATTTCAACAACATGCTTCTGTTCCAAAAAATCAATGGCTACTTGTTGCGAAGCAGGATTCGGATATATCTTAATTCTGGTTTCTACAGCGGGTGCAGTCATTGCCAAGGGTGAGCAATTAATACTGGACGAGGTTGTTTCAACAAAGTTTCCTGTATTTGCACTCCATTGCAACCATGAACCACCACTACCAACGAGCCAATTATTTAGCTGAAATGTATTCGATCCAGTGGCGGTTCCTTTTACACGATAAACTTTTACCGCAGCACCGGAATGATTCCAAGTTAAGGGTAATCCGGAAGTACAAATTTCCGGTGTTCCATTCACCAATTCACAATTCGTTTGAATGAAATACGCATTATCATCATTCGCCGGAAAGTCGCCATATACCCTGGCTAGTCCATTGGTATCCACACAAACTGCGGTGTACTCATCACAGGCTATAGCCCTCCCCTCAACTCCGTAATCCATCCACATTCTAGCCATAAAAGTTAATAAACGTCCTTTACGATCAGGGTTATCGAAATGCGTATCGGTAATCGTTTCAGTGAGAAAATTATTTTTGATAAATGTAGTCGAATCCACAGTTACCAATGAATTATACGGATTAGCCAACGCTGCGGTTGATGTTACTGTTCCGTTCTGAGCGGAAAAATAATATTTTCCTTGAATAGCCATGCCGGCACTGGTGCCTCCAACTACAATGTTGCGTTGTTGAATTCCTAGATTTATCAGACTATCAACAGCGGTATTTCTCCAGTACGAAACATAAGTCCATTGATCGCCACCGGCAAACCATATCCCTTCCGCTTGTTGAATTTTCTGCAATACATAGGCATCTGAACTAGCTGTAGCATTATTACAAACTATCGTTTCAACAGAATGAACCGGAATGCCCAATTGAGAATATAAATAGGCGTTGTAACCATTACTTCCTGATGTGCGCAACACCAAAATATCGCCACCATTGGCTTGTTGTAAAAACCATTTCATAGCGTTATCGTCTTCGGTAGCGCCACCCATTAAGCAGATTCCACCCTTTGGATTGGTTATAGTATCAGCAGTATTTCCAGTAAAATAGGACGTATAGCTTTGAGCAGATAAATACCCGGGCAAAAAGCACAACATGAAAAACAAAAACTGTTTCATAGAAATCTTATTTAGGCGAAAATAATCACTCTTAACTGTCTATTACTATTAATTTTCGGATCAAATTTTTAAACGAAGCTTTTAAAGACTACACGTTTTCTTTCTTTAATAAACACGTTGCCCTTCTTGAACTTTAAAAAATCTGCCTTCCATTTGCCTATTCGCCTCGATGTAATTTCGGATTCGTAGAAACTTTAAGTTAAGAACAATCTCTATATTTTTTAATACGCATTCAGAAATAGTTTGAACTAATTCCTTCCATGTTTCTAATGAGAAGTTCTATCTTCGCTTTCTAATTCAAACGCTCATGCCATCTTTTGATATAAGTAGTAAAGTGGACCTTCAAACACTGGATAACGCTGTTAACACCACAAAAAAAGAAATCACAAACCGATATGATTTTAAAGGGTCGCATATCGTAATAGATCTCGATAAGAAAACGTTCAAAATTAGTTTAGAATCCGATAGTGATATGAAAATGGAGCAGTTAGTGGATGTACTGATTAGTAGAAGTATGCGACAAGGTTTAGATGCTAATAGTTTTGATTTATCGAAGGAAGTGCTTCCTTCCGGTAAAATTGTGAAGAAAGATATTCCGGTGAAAAATGGTTTGGCTCAAGAGGATGCCAAAAAAATAGTAAAAGCCATTAAGGATAGTGGCTTGAAAGTACAAGCTGCAATTATGGATGATATCATTCGGGTTACCGCCAAAAAAATCGACGATCTTCAAGAGGTTATTCAACTGTGTAGAACCTCCGATTTTAAAATACCATTGCAGTATATCAACATGAAATCGTAGTTACAAGCTATCGTACGATTTCAATTTTTGTTACTCCCGACCATGAATTTTGATTAATGATTTTAGCGTGCTCGCATCGCACTCGAATACAGCCATGCGATTTAATACCGATACCTACCGGCTGAGAGTTGTGAAAACCATAAGCCATGCCTTTGCTCTTCAACGCAGTAAACCAAGCCATGCCATCGCGTTTGTAATTCGTGTGTTTTGCGCCACATTTAAATCCAACTACATCTTTTAATCGTGGTGTTAAGGATGGATTAGGAGAACAAAGCCAAACGTCTTTTTTACCATCTTTCCAAGTTACTGTTAACTGCTGTGTACTTAGTTTTACATGCAATAAAACGATATATTGATTTTTATCTTGCGGAGGTGCTAACTTACAATTATCTCGAATTACTTTAGGCTGTTTACCTTGTGGACAGGTTACAACCGCTTCTGCTTGAACATCACGGGTTTTTGCAGTTGAAACATAACCATGTTCCAAATTGAACGCCTCAATATCAATCGTATCGTCGCTAACTACTTCAGGTTCTTTTTTAAGCTTTTTGGCAATCGATGTGGATTTGACCGCTGTTACTTTTTTTGTAGCTGATTTGGGTTTAGATACTTCCGGTTGTGTTGTTTTTGAGAGTTCTTTTTTAGGGGTTTTCTTATCAGCATTCTTAAGAAGAGTATTTTTTGATTTGCTGTTAGTAACGCTAGTACTTTTCTTTTTGGTTGGCATGAAATTAAGTTTATGTGGAAAGGTAAATAAATATTTTTTACAAATTTTAGAGTATTTACTTACGCGTATGATTATCAATGAACATTTTTACGTTCAATCACAGTTCGCGTGATACGACTGATTGCTTTCAGACATCAAGTAACTAATATTAGTCTAAAATAGTTTCCACACTTTGAAAAACAAATTCAATATGATTTGGGGTTTCTTCTATCTTATACTTTAGTTTTTTTAAGATTGCACCTCGATACGAGATAGCTTTTTTAGCTACAACCATTTCTAATCCCTTCGCGGAATCGGGAATAAGCAAGGGTAAATTTAACGACAACGGTTCTTCTTCAATATTGGTGATCAAGTATCTCTTACCATCAATCTCTTCATAGCCTTCAATTGCAAATTCAACCTTCGATGTATCTACGAGTTTCAGCTCTTCTACTAGTTTCTTTGAAGAATCTTTAGAAAGAGGTAAAAATTTAGATAGCGATAATGCGTCATGCGTATGCTTGTTTTCTTGGCATGACATAAATACCAATAACAGGCATATTAAACTCAATGAAAATTGTTTTTTAAGATAGATCATAGATTCTTTTTTTAATTGATGATTTGAAAAAGTACTGTATAATCTAATAGGCGGGTGTTTTTTTAATTTTATAATACTTGTAAATCATTGCTACACCCACGAACACGATAATTAACCAGATCAACATACCACCGATCAGAAATTTTAATGATTCATTATTTATAGATGGAAACTCATGGAATTCTGAGAGAAATGCCAAAAAGAAAAAGGTGGCTAAAATTAAAATTCCACTTCCTAAAATTAATCCAACATAGCGGTTATGAGTAATATATTGAATAAGAAATACCAAGGCTAAAATTACATACAACGGATTAAAAGTTATAGGTTGTTCGTATGCAGCTAACAGAAATAAGACTATCATTACGAACTCAATATGATGGATTAAAATTCGCAGTAAATGCATCATCAAAAATTAATTGTATAAAAGTTGCTGTTTTGAGTATAATAAAAAGTATTTCCTAAGAAAAGTTCTAATCTCGGTTTGATGGCAAAATACATTTTTGACACGATGACGTACTAACGCAGATTAAATTGAAAAATTGCACCATTCGCAATAAAAATTCCATTTAAAAGCTTGAATAGCTCCATAATATCCTCCAAACCCTTAGTTTAACGTTCAAATCCCTATATTTGCACCCATTTTTAAACCAAAACCATAAAAAATGGCAAATAACAACATCATAGAACTTTTAGGAAAAGATGCCGCTTATTATCTTGAGCACGAGTGTAAAACCATTTCAAAAAATGATTTATATGCGCCTTCTAAGAAAACCGTAGATGAAGTTTGGATAAACAGCAATAGAAATCCTCAAACGCTTCGGAGTATTCAGGCTTTACTTGGAAACGGACGTTTAAAAAATACCGGATATGTTTCAATACTGCCGGTTGATCAAGGTATCGAACATAGTGCTGGTGCTTCTTTCGCACCAAATCCTATTTATTTCGATCCGGAAAATATTGTAAAATTAGCGTTGGAAGGTGGTTGTAATGCCGTAGCTTCTACCTATGGTGTACTCGGTGCTTGCGCCCGAAAATATGCACACAAAATTCCTTTCATCGTAAAAATAAATCATAACGAATTTATTAAATACCCTAATGGATTTGATCAGATTATGTTTGGTAGTATTCGTGATGCATGGAATATGGGTGCTGTTGCGGTAGGAGCCACTATTTATTTTGGTAGCGAAGAAAGTACGCGTCAAATTCAGGAGGTAGCAAAGGCTTTCGAATATGCGCATGAGCTTGGCATGGCAACTGTTTTGTGGTGTTATTTACGTAATAGTGGTTTCAAAAAAGATGGTGTAGACTATCATGCAGCTTCTGATTTAACGGCTCAAGCGAATCACATCGGCGTTACTATTCAAGCCGATATTATCAAACAAAAATTACCAACGAATAACGGTGGTTATACCGCCCTTAATTTTGGTAAAACACATAAATTGGTGTACGATAAACTAACAACTGACCATCCTATAGATCTAACCCGTTACCAAGTAGCTAATTGCTATATGGGACGAGTTGGTTTGATTAACTCCGGTGGTGAAAGTAAAGGTGCTACCGATTTAGCAGAAGCAGTAATGACAGCAGTAGTTAATAAACGTGCAGGTGGTATGGGATTAATTTCCGGACGAAAAGCTTTCCAAAAACCAATGAAAGAAGGCGTTGAATTATTGAATACGATTCAAGATGTTTATCTTGATAAGAGCATCTCACTCGCTTAATAAACGTACTGAAAGAAATACAAAGAGGTCTGGAATGACCTCTTTTTTTATACACTACAAGAATCTATTCTCTAGAAAATAAACTTACACATTATGTTTTCTGGATTATATTTGAATCAAACCTATTCATATGTTTAAAAACCCATTCTCTTTTAACGGTCGTATCCGAAGGTTGGAATATGGCATCAGTGTAATTATTTATACGGTAATATATTATGCATTCATTTTTGTAACAGCGTTCAACCAAGATTCGATCGAAGGTCCTTCTGCCTTACTTTCAATAATTGCACTCCTTGTGTTTATACCCCTATTTTGGTTCATTATTGCGCAAAATGCTAAACGCTGTCACGACAGAGGGAACTCTGGTTGGTGGCAACTTATTCCGTTCTATGGTATAATGTTACTATTCGGTGATAGCGAACATGGCCCGAATGAATATGGTCCAAATCCGAAAGATATTGGTAATGAAAGTCTTTTAAACGATTTCGCAGAAGAACTTCATCCGGAAAATAATACCGAATAATTATTTCGGTAGAACATTTCCCCGACCTAAAAATCGGCCCATCGCATCAAACATTAAACTTGTAGAATTCAATACCGTTTTGAATTTCATCGAACCATCGGCATAATTAATTTTAGATGCTTGGGTAATTTTTTGGTCCGAAAAATTGGTAGATAGAAAGGAACTTATTTCCTGTGGCAATTCAGATGTTTCGATAATAGATTCTGTTGAAACCCAAGAACCGTCTTCTTTATACGAGCTCCAGTAGCTCACTTCAATGATTTCCATTTGCGCTACATATAGATCGGATTCCTGTTGCCATAGAAGTACCTTATTTAATGGATATTTCTGTCGTTGCGACTTTAACACGGTTTCTGGTATCTTTAGCTGTTGTGCGGCAGTAGACATAACACATACCACTACCAGTAAGAGTAGGTTAAACAATTTCATGATGACTCGAATTTTCGCTTCAAAGATACCGGAAAAATTATTTTTATACCTCCACAAATTCCTTGCAGTGCGGTTAACTTTGTAAGCATGAAATTTCAGGATGAAAAGAAAAGTAAATTTAATCTCGTACACTTTTTTTTCATTTTACTTGGGCTAGCCGCGTTAACGCTCATCGGATTATTGTTTAGAGACGATATAGATTATCATTTTATCATTATTGCCATGTTGAGTTTTGTAGGAATTATAGCTATCGTGCAACCTATTTTTCCGGTACTAATTACTTGTGTGCTTTCAGCTTTTATTATCAATTTTTTCTTCATGGTTCCGTACAATACATTTCATATTTCCAATCCAAATGATGTATTATTATTATTCATTTTTTTGATTGTGGCCGTACTACACAGTGTATTGAGTTATAAAATTAAGATTGAACAAAAACAAGCACGAATGCGCGCTGAAAAGGAACGCGAATTAGAACTTTATTCCAATGTGTTCAATTCATTAAGTCATGAATTAAAAACACCCTTGGCAACTATACTCGCTTCAACCGACAACTTGCTTTTCAATCAGCAATTCCTAAATGATATTCAAAAAAGAACACTCACAGAACAAATAGCCATCGCTGGAAATCGTTTAAACGACCAAGTTTCCAATTTATTGAACATGAATCGTATTGAACATGGCATTTTGAAACCCAAACTCGATTGGGTGCATCCAAATGAACTTATTTCAACCGTAATTCAATCTATTAAAAACTCCCGTTCGGTTGAAATCTTTCATGTAGAAAATAACCGCAATCCACTTCTTAAAACAGATGCCGGGTTTGTAAGTGAGATTCTAAAAAATTTAGTAGAGAACGCTTTTCAACATAACAATAATTCATGTAAGGTTGAAATTCAGGATTCTATTATACAGGATAACACTTGGTGCATTTATATAATAGACCACGGACAAGGTGTTCCGGAGCATGAATTGCAATTATTATTTGAAAAATTCTTTCGAGGTTCCAATGCAGTTAAAGGAGGAACCGGTCTCGGTTTATCCATTGTAAAAGGTTTTTTGGACGCATTAGGAGGAAAGATAACGGTGGTTAAAAATGAATATGGTGGACTTACCTTTGCGGTGAATATTCCAATCGAAACTTCCTATATAAATAATGTGAACATTGAATAAATCAAACATTCTCGTAATTGACGACGAGCCACAAATAAGGAAACTTCTGGAGATTACCTTTGAATCGCAAGGGTATCAGGTACTATTGGCCGACAATGCAAGAACTGGTTTAGCTATGGCTGCAAGCCATAAACCCGATATCATTTTACTTGATCTTGAATTGCCTGATCGGCATGGTTTAGAAGTACTTTCAGATTTAAAAATATGGTTTCATCAAGCGGTACTTATTTTATCGGTTATTGATACTGAAGACATCATTGTGAAAGCATTAGATGCCGGTGCCGACGATTACTTAACGAAACCCTTTCGTTCGGCGGAATTAATTGCCAGAGTACGTAATGCTATTAAACGTAATCAGGTTGTTCCGGGTGAACCGATTATCACTTGTAACGACATTACCATAGATTTTGTCTCCCATCGTGTAACCAAAAATCAAGAAGAAGTCAAGCTAACTGCAACGGAATATAAATTACTAAGTTTATTCATGATGCATGTTGGAAAAGTACTCACTCAGCCTTTTTTGCTCCAAGCGATTTGGGGTTCAAGTGGACAAACTGAAGCACAATACCTGCGGGTGTTTATAGGTACCTTGCGGAAGAAGATAGAAGATGATGCCACCCATCCGAAACATATTATCACGGAAAGTGGTATTGGTTATCGTTTTATGTAATCTTTATAATTTCTTTATACCAAGTGCCTTGTTCTTTATCAGAACACACGTAAGCGTGATAGACGTTTGCATTCTCAATCGTTTACCATGGAATCTCATTCGATTCATAAAAGCAAAATTACAGCCACTTCAATACTCATTGCACTTGGAATTATTTATGGCGATATCGGTACGAGTCCGCTATACGTACTCAAAGCAATAGTAGGTACTAAACCTATTTCAGATACACTTATTTACGGTGGCATCTCATGTATTATTTGGACTTTAGTATTGCAAACCTCCATTAAATATATTTGGTTAACTCTTCAGGCTGATAACCAGGGAGAAGGTGGTATTTTTTCCTTATATGCCTTAGTAAAAAGATATTCGAAAGGTTTAAGCATTATTGCCATTTTAGGTGCTACCACCCTGCTCGCGGATGGCATTATTACACCACCTATTTCAGTAGCAAGCGCAATCGAAGGTTTGTCGGGTGTACATGGGTTAGAAACCGTTTTTAAACCCGGCAATACGGTAACTATAACCATGGTTATTATTATCTTATCACTCCTATTCTTCTTTCAACGATTTGGTACAAACCTTGTTGGTAAAGCGTTTGGTCCGGTAATGTTGCTATGGTTTTTTATGTTATCCGTGCTAGGCATTTATCAAGTTACATTACATCACGAAGTACTTAAAGCGTTCAACCCCTATTATGCCTATCAACTCCTCGCACAATATCCAAAAGGATTTTGGCTCTTAGGAGCTGTGTTTCTGTGCACTACCGGAGCGGAAGCTCTCTACTCAGATTTAGGACATTGCGGTAGAAAAAATATTCGGTATTCATGGGCCTATGTAAAAATCGCTTTGATTCTAAATTACCTCGGACAATCTGCTTGGATATTACATTCCGGTGGACAATACCTCGAAGGAAGAAATCCATTTTTTGAAATCATGCCGCATTGGTTGCTTCTGCCGGGCATTTTGCTTGCAACCTTGGCTACCATCATAGCATCACAAGCTTTAATAAGCGGTAGTTATACATTAATAAGTGAAGCGATGAACCTGAATTTCTGGCCTCGTGTAGCAGTGCGACAACCCAGTAATTCAAAAGGACAAATTTATATACCCAGTGTAAATACCATTCTTTGGGCAGGCTGTGTACTCATGATTTTATATTTTAAATCATCTGAACATATGGAAGCCGCCTATGGCTTTAGTATAACAGTTACGATGATTATGACCACAATTCTACTGTCATATTATTTACGATATATCAGAAAATGGAATCGAATAACACTCTCTTTGTTATTGCTACTTTTTGGTTTAGTTGAGTCTTCCTTCTTCCTCGCCAATGTAGCCAAAATAAAAGAACGATGGATGTTTCTTTTCTTTGAGCTGTTTATTTTCTTAGCTATGTATGTTTGGTTTAAGGCGAGAAAAATAAATAATCGATTCACCAAATTTATTGACCTTGGAAAATACAGTGCGCAATTAAACATGCTGTCGTTAGACGAAGACATTCCAAAATTCTCTACCCATTTAATCTATCTTACAAAAGCTAATCAGCATCATCAGATCGAAGAAAAGATTATCAAATCTATCTTCTCAAAAAAACCCAAACGGGCCGATGTTTACTGGTTCTTACATCTTAATAGAACAAGTCAGCCGTTTGATCTTTATTACGATGTTACGGAATTAATAGACGACAAAGTAATAAAAGTTACCATTCATATTGGATTTCGTATTCAACCTAAATCAGAATTATACTTTAAGAAAATAGTGCAAGAATTAGTAGAACGCAAAGAGTTGAATTTACATATTCGTCCGGATGGCTCTACAAAATACAATAACGAAGCCGATTTCAAATTTGTAATCATTGAGAAATTTTTATCGGTAGAAAATGAATTTGCTATCAAAGAAGGATTACTACTCAACGGATATTTTTTACTGAAGCAATTAGGTCAATCCGACGAAGCCGCTTTCGGTTTAGACAAAAGCGATGTGGTTACCGAACAAGTACCACTCATATATCAGCCAAACAATACCATTACACTCACCCGAAAAATAGAAACGAAATGAAATTAATAACATCCTTATTTGCAGCGTTACTTGCGTTGAATAGTTTTGCTCAGAATAGTAGCAACCAATTAGATTCGTTGACCTACTTGGAAAATGCCCAAGTGAATAATAATCAGAAAGGAGAGCCTTTTGAAGGCCTCTACTTAACCTGGGCCAATGGTAGCGATCGAAGAAAAGAAAATATATGGAAAACATCGCAGTACTTTACACCTTCCATTTTAGTTGATGTTAATTACAATTACTCTTTCCATAATCCTATCGATCATACCGTTGTTGGTAGTACCGCACTCGCTCGTCATAATGAGGTACAACTTGCAGCATTACATGTTGGAGGTGATTTCAATTACAAAAATTCGCATGCCCGCATCATGACGCAATTCGGAACTCGAAGCACCGTGGTTCCACGAAACGACTATAGCATTTATCGGGGGCAGTATCAATTAGCCAATGTATATCGTTATCTAAGTGAAGCCTATGCCGGTTATCATATCAACAAATGGTATGGAATAAATATTGATGCCGGATTGTTTATGTCGTACATTGGATTAAACTCTTTTTATCAAGCGGAAAACTGGGAGTATCAAGCCTCCTTTACTTCCGATAATACACCTTGGTTTTTTAATGGTATTCGTTTCCAATTTCATCCAACACCACATCTTAAAATTGAACCCTGGATCATTAATGGATGGCAGAGTTATGGTAAGTTTAATCAGATGCCCGGCGTTGGTGGTAACATAACTTACATACCTCATAGTAATTTCAAAATTCTTACTAATAACTATTATGGAACCGATGCGGCCGGTATAAAATCACGTAAACGATTTCATAGTGATAATAGTTGCTTATACCGATACTATAACAAAGCAAAAAAAAACGGAATAACCCAAATGGCTTTTTCGTTAACTGCTGATATTGGTTTTGAAAAGGGCGGTGGTGTAAACGGTTTTGTAACCAATGATTCCACAAAACCTGCGCAGTACTTTCTAAGTGCAATGGCTTATCACCGTGTTTGGTTTCATCACAATAAATTGGCCTTTACCTGTGGCGGTGGTGTGCTAAAAAATCCGGGGCGCTATTTGGTGTTGTATCCTACCGGTCAAGCGAGTCCATTACCCAATCCTAATGACCCAACCAAAACAGAAGGTGCGTTTCCCTTCTCTGCAAATCCAGGCGATTCATTTTGGGGATGGGATTGTTCTATGAACTTAGATTATATGCCTAATCAAAGTACCACCTTCCGTGTAGAGTTAGTAAATCGGAATGCCAGTGTACCCTACTTTGCTGGTCATGGCGGCGTTACTTCTCAAACAGGATATACCACTGCAACATTAGACCCAAGTTGGCGACCTGATTTAGTTAAACAAGAAACAAAAATCATTTTGGCTCTTTTATTTAGACTCTAACTAAAACTGAAATCCTAAAGAAAGTCTGCTTAACGGACGAATATAATAGAGTGCTTCATGACTAATAACACCGGAGCATTCATAATTAAGTAGCAGGTTTTTACAGAGCGACGTTTGCAAACCTAAAAAATAGGTTGAACCATAATAACGATCTTTTCTAATAACCTGTTCACCTTGAAAGCTGTTCTCATCTTCATGGTTCATCTTATTCAAATAATTAAGGTTGCTAGTATAAGTGAATAAGGTTATATCAAATCCGGCGTAAATTTTTATTCTATTCTTTGGGTTGAACTGAAAAGAGAAACCCGCATGATAATCATTCATAGTATAGATATAGGATAAATTATACACGGTTATAGGCATAGTCCAAAAACCGGAACCCGGATAAATAGATGTTTGCGGTATTACTTCTTTATTTTTAAATGCAGATCGTTGATAAGAGAAACGTAACGCAAAATCTTTTAAAGCCTGAAAAGTAAAATATAAAACCGGTGAACTATAGCCACACGTATTCGCTTTTGAAACATAATAAGGATTTAAAAAACTAAATTTTGTATCCGTTGTATAAAACATAGTTTGATTCCAACGTGTTTGAGATGTGGAATAAAAGTGCTGATCTTTCTTCGGGTTGTATTCAATATATCCGGTTCCAATGCTTAAGGCGAAATTAGAACGGGCGAATAAAGTGCTTGAAATTAAACCCAAAATAATAAGAACTGGAAATACACTAAACATTTTCATTATCTAAAAGTACAAAAAATAAGTTTGATTCAAGCGCTATTCCAATATAGACATTTCCCGCAAATAGCACCTATACCTTGTGCTTAAATTACATGCCGATCAAAACACAATAATCTACATTGTCTTGTCTCTTTCCCTCAAACATAACATCCTATATTTGCCTCATGTTTAAGCAAGTATCATCAGAGGATATTGAACACTTAACCTCCTTGGTAGATGTATCCAATTGGCATATAGCGAATCAAGAAGAATTTGAACGTTACACACACGACCATACCGAAGATTTTCATTTCACACCTGATCTTGTATTAAAACCGAATAATACGGAACAAGTAGCCTCCATCCTTTCGTATTGTAATCATCATCGCATTCCGGTTACGCCCAGAGGCGCCGGCACCGGTCTCAGTGGAGGAGCGCTGCCCATTTATAACGGTATCGTATTAAGCTTGGAAAAAATGAATCGGATTCTGGATATCGATGTACAAAACTTACAAGTATGTGTTGAACCCGGTGTTATTAATGAAGAACTTCAACAAGAATTATTCAAACATCAATTATACTACCCTCCCGACCCTGCAAGTAAAGGTTCGTGTTTTTTAGGAGGCAATGTAGCCCATGCTTCCGGTGGCCCCAAAGCCGTGAAGTACGGGACCACGAGAGATTATGTGTTGAACTTAGAAGTAGTTTTACCAAATGGAGAGGTAATCTGGACAGGTGCAAATACCTTAAAATACTCAACCGGATATAACCTTACACATCTCCTCATAGGTAGCGAAGGCACCTTGGCCGTTATTACCAAAATTGTTTTTAAAGTTATTGCTTTACCACCATTTAACATGCTAATGCTAGCTAGTTTTAATGCTGCTACCGATGCTTGCAAAGCCGTTAGTGCCTTGTTCAGAGCAGGTTGTAATCCATCAGTATGTGAATTTGTAGAACCTATTGCTTTCGAATTGTCGGCACAATTAACCGGATTAACCTTTGACCAAAAACCGGAAACCAAAGCATATTTATTAATTGAAGTAGATGGAAAAGACTTAGCTGTTTTGGAAAAAGATACAGAAGAAATTTACGAGGTGTTAGATCAACATCATTGCACCGATATGTTGCTAGCCGATAGTGAAGAAAAGAAAAATTATTTCTGGCGATTACGTCGGAGTATTGGCGAAGCAACCAAGCGCGATAATATTTATAAAGAAGAAGATACGGTTGTTCCTCGTGCTTCTTTACCGGAATTATATGAAGGCGTTAAAGAAATAGCCGCTCGTTATCAGGTAAGAACTGTTTGCTATGGTCATGCCGGCGATGGAAATTTGCATGTGAATATTTTGAAAGATGACTTATCCGATCATTTCTGGAACCATGAAGTGAAAGAAGCTATTCGAGAAATTTTTCAATTATGCAAAAAACTAAAAGGTACTATTAGTGGAGAGCATGGTATTGGTTATGTACAAAAAGAATATATGCCGATTCTATTTCCTGAATCTCAATTGCAACTTATGCGAAACATTAAACATGCCTTTGATCCAAATGGCATCCTAAACCCCGGCAAAATTTGGGAATAAACATGATGCAACGTTATTTTATTTTCGATTTCGATAGTACGATTACATCCGTTGAGGCGCTCGATGTATTAGCGGAACATAAAGGTGCACAACTGACGGATGAAGCACGATTGAACCTAGTTCAGCTTATAGCTTCACTCACCTCCAAAGCCATGCAGGGTGATCTTTCTTTTCGTGATGCTTTAAAAGAACGAATGAATGCACTGCAATTAACTAAACACGATATTGATTGGCTAATACCTGTTCTGAAAACTAAAATATCCGCTTCTTTTAAAGAACATAAAGACTTCTTTCAAACGCATCGCGATAATATATTTGTCATATCCGGAGGCTTTGAAGAGTATATTATTCCTGTGGTAGAAGAAATTGGTATTAAGTCGGAACATGTTTTTGCTAATCGTTTTATAGAACAAGAAAACGGAATTTTACTAGCCGATGACGAAGCTGCTTTATCGCGCGATCAGGGTAAAGTAATTGCGCTTCAAACGCTACCATTGCATGGAGAAATTATAGTTATTGGTGATGGCTATACGGATTACGAAATGAAAGAAAAAGGTAAAGCCACCCAATTTATTTTATATGCCGAACATTGTAATCGCAGTGATTCAATACCACAGTACGATCAAATTATTTTTTCTCTTCATGAACTCCTAAATTCGCTGCATGGCTAAACAACTTTCCTTTCCCAAAAATCAAATCAAGGTTTTACTACTGGAGAATATTCATGCCAACGCAACATCTATTTTTTCCAATGAAGAATATCAAGTTGAAAAGCGCAGTGGTGCCTTAACTGAGGAAGAATTATTGCAAGTCATTCCGGAAATACATGTTCTGGGTATTCGTTCCAAAACAAGTATTACCCCAACGGTATTGCAAGCAGCCAAGAAGTTATTATGCATTGGAACGTATTGCATCGGCACCAATCAAGTGGCGGTTGCCAACGCAGCGCATTTGGGCATTCCGGTATTTAACGCACCATATAGCAATACCCGTTCTGTAGTTGAGCTTGCTATCGGAGAAATGTTGATTCTGATTCGTAATGTGTACACGAAAAGTAATTTATTGCATCAAGGAATTTGGGATAAAAGTGCACGTAATAGTTTTGAAGTGCGCGGTAAAACGTTGGGTATTGTGGGTTATGGTAATATTGGTGCGCAACTTTCGGTGCTAGCAGAATCTCTTGGCATGCAAGTATGTTATTATGATATTGTAGATAAACTTGCCTTGGGTAATGCCAAAAAATGCACTTCACTCCATGAACTTTTAGCCATTTCCGATGTAGTTAGTATGCACGTTGATGGACGAAAAGAAAATGAACATTTAATAAACGAACGAGAATTTGAATGTATGAAAGATGGGGTAATTTTTCTTAACCTTTCTCGCGGTCATGTAGTGAACACCCACGCGCTACAACATGCGGTTCAATCGGGCAAAGTGGTGGGCGCAGGAGTTGATGTGTATCCGTATGAACCGGTAAATAATGATGAACCTTTTGAAAGCCCGTTACGAAATTTACCGAATACGATTCTTACTCCCCATGTTGGTGGAAGTACCGAAGAAGCGCAGGCGAATATTGGTGATTTCGTATCGCAAAAAATGGTGAATTTCATCAATAAAGGTGATAGCTATGGAGCTGTTAACTTTCCGGAAGTACAACTCCCCTCTTTTGAAGGAGCTCATCGTATGTTACATGTTCATAAAAATGTTCCTGGTATTCTTGCGCAAATCAATACCCTCTTTGCACAGTACAATGCCAATATTCAATCGCAATACTTGAAAACTTTGGACGATGTAGGTTATGTAATTACGGATATCGCCACAGATTACCAACCGGAAATGATTGACGCTTTGAAGCGTATTGAACATACTATTCGTTTACGCATTTTATACTAAGAATCATGTTTTATTTTACCGTCGGCCCATCTCAATTATATCCTACATGCACTAAGCATTATCAGGATGCGTTTAACCAACAACTTGGTTCAGTTTCACATCGATCGGAAACGTTTCGAAAAATTTATCAGCATACGGATGAACAATTGCGAATTTTAATGAATATCCCTTCAAGTCATCGTATTTTTTTTACTGCATCGGCAACTGAAATTTGGGAACGCATCTTTTTCAATTTAGTGCGACGTACTTCCTTCCATTTCGTGCAGGGGGCCTTTTCCAAAAAATTCTATGACTTTGGAAAGCTAACCGCTAAACAACCTGAAAAATATCAAGTTCCCGACGGTTTGGGATTTGAGCATTTGCAGCATATAGCTATTCCAGATGAAACAGAAATTATTTGCTTCACACAAAATGAAACATCCAGTGGTATCAGAGTTGAAGAGAACGAAATTGCGGCCGTTAAAGAACGTTATCCGAATGCTTTGATTTGTTGTGACATTGTAAGTGCAGTACCTTATGTAAATCTAGATTATTCAAAAATAGATTGTTCTTTTTTCTCTGTTCAAAAAGGCATGGGTATGCCCCCAGGATTAGGTGTATGGATTGTAAATGAAGCTTGTTTATCAAAAGCCACGCAACTCGAACAAGAAGGCGTAATGAACGCTGCTCATTTTAGACTGAGTGCGTTTGAAAAAAATTATCGAACATATGAAACACCGTCAACACCAAATACTATGGCTATTTATGTTCTAGGTAAAATTGTTGAAGACATGAATCGAACGGGAATTAAGACGATTCGACAAGAAACTGAAGAAAAATTTGAAAGATTGTATTCGTTTCTTCAAGGGGATGAACGCTTTCAATTTAGGACGGATGTTAAAGAGGTTATTAGTCGTACTACTCTCGTTTGTGATACAACTGTTCCAGCCTCGGCACTCAATCAAAAGCTAAATGCACAAGGTTTTCATATTGCCGGAGGATACGGAGAGGAAAAGAATAAACAAATTAGAATAGCAAATTTTCCTAGCTGTGATGTAGAAACAATGACAAAACTGTTGAAGGTATTGTGAGTTGCATTGCAATTCGTAAGATTTCTATATCCTTCCAACATGCGACTGCCATGCTACATTATCCGTTCAACTTAAGGATATTTCGAGTTAAAAAATCTGGTATTTTATAAAAATCAAACCGTTCTAATTCACTAAGGTATAAATCCAATAAGTTAATGCCGCAAGTAAGGCACTTACCGGAATAGTTAGAATCCAAGCCCAAAGTAAATTGATGGTAACACCCCAACGCACTGCGCTGAGTCGTTTGGTAGCACCAACACCGATAATAGAACCTGTAATAGTATGCGTTGTACTTACCGGTATTCCCATTTGTTCCGTTAAGAATAAGGTGGTAGCTCCGGCAGTTTCAGCACAAACACCTTCCAACGGAGTTACTTTGGTTATTTTGGTTCCCATGGTTTTTACGATTTTCCATCCTCCACTTAAGGTACCTAAACCGATTGCAGCATAACAGGATAATGGAACCCAATTCGGCATATCCTTAATATCCAAAATATCGCCGTTCGCCATTAAGGCGGCTGCAATAATTCCCATTACTTTTTGCGCATCATTACCACCATGACCGATGCTAAAACCAGCACTACTTAATAGCTGTAAACGTTTGAATAAAGTAGCCTGACGACCAGCACTTGGCTCGCGGAGCTTCTCCACAAAAATGAATGAAATAATAAAAATTAAAAGCCCACCCAAAATGAAATAGCGAAGCATTTTATTATCGCCTTTACTAATTTCTTTCGATAAATCATTCGTAACATCAAACTTCATTTTATCCTTGAATTTAATAGCATCTAAGGGGTTCATATTTGCCTTAGTAACCATTAACGCAATCATAGAATCATAGCCAACATCATAATATTTCTTTGCTAATGGCTTCAAACTATCCACGGTTGCTTTTGCATATTCAAATTCTTTCTTTCGGGTTTCATTCCTTTTAGATAGAACTTTTAGCTGTTCTGTTTTATAAAATGCGTTGAGTTTATCGCCAATACGTGACGTAACTGTAGTTTTAATATCCACATTAGCCACAATTTGCTCGGCTACCCAATCGGCACCTTTACTTTCATACTGATGAAAAAAGGGTTGTGATTTTTTTAATGCTAATTCCGCTTTAGTCACTTTACCCTGTGCCTCTTCTATTTTCTTTTTACATTCTTCTATTTTCTCCGGTTCCGTTAATTTCTTCATTTTAATTGTTTCGTCTGAAACAATTTTTGAATTCTTATCGATACGATAAAATTTAGTAAGGTTTTCTTTGATTTTTCCTTCCTGAAAATTCTGAAACAGAAACCACAAACCAACACCTACCAAGGCGAGAATACCACATTTAATCCATGTTAGTCGCTGTATCATCACTAGGGTAAAAAACATAGAAATGAGCATCCCAATTAAAGGTGCGAGGAAAATAAAGGCTACCGTTTTAAATACCTTGCCACTATCAATAATTTGAGCTAGATCTAAAGATGAATCTTTCATCCAGGCTGCTGTAATTGCCGCCCCTGCAAAGCCTCCTATTAAGGTATGCGATGAAGAGGAAGGAATACCGTACCACCAGGTAAGAAGATTCCAAAATATCGCAGCAATCAATCCGGAGAAAATTACAGGCAATGTGATAAAATCTTTAAATACCGTTTTACCAATTGTATTAGCCACCGCATGATCTTTGAAGATAAAGAAGGCTACTACATTAAAAAACGCCGCCCAAAGCACAGCCTGAAACGGAGTTAAAACTTTTGTTGATACAACAGTTGCAATTGAGTTTGCCGCGTCATGAAAACCATTGATATAATCGAATATCAAGGCAAGAATTATAATTATTAATACAAATGACATGTATGTTTATTTGAGGATTTGGTGATCTTTGATCGGTTTTTATCGAATGTGATTTCTTTTATTTCTGCCATGATTTATTTCTCTGAAAATGAAAATTCGAAAGAAAATTGAAATCAGTTTTAAGCATATTTAACCAGAATGGATTCAATGACATTGGCTGCATCTTCCATTTTATCGGTTACCAATTCCATCACCTGAAAAATTTCACGTTTTTTAATTACTTCCTTAGCATCTGGTTCGGTTGCGAATAGTCGTTCTATACTCATATCATAAATATCATCCCCTTGATTTTCCAGACTATTAATTTTTACAATGGCATTTGTAATACTTCCAACATTCTTCATGTTACGTAGTTCCATTACGGCAGTATGCAGAAGTTCGGTACCTTGCTCAATAATCTCAGCAAATTTTTGAAAGCCCTGATCATCCGGGTTTACCTTATAGAAATTTATTTTCTTAGCCGATGACTGAATATAATCTGCGATATCATCCAATGCAGAAGCCAAGTAGTGAATATCTTCACGGTCAAACGGCGTGATAAAATTCTTTCCTAATTCTGTAAAAATTTGATGGGTAATTTCATCGTTGTCATGTTCTAACCCTTCTATTTGTACAATGATATTTTGACGATCGTTGAAGTCGGCAGTAAAAACTAGTTCCTTCAGTTTCTTGCCAAGAAGGGTGTTGTTTTGAACTACCTTTTCAAATAAATTGTAGAAAACGCGATCTTTGGGTTGGAAGAATTTTAAAATGTTAAATGCCATTTTTTGATATATTTTGAATTTAAAAGTACGCTGCTGTGTATTCTGATGCAAATGAACTTGTTGCTAAGTTATTAACCAAATTTACCGGTTACATAATTCCTAGTTTTATCTTGTTTAGGGTTGTTAAAAATTTCGGAAGTTGTGTTGCATTCTATGAGTTCGCCTAAGTAAAAGAAAGAGGTGTAATCACTTACGCGTAAGGCCTGCTGCATATTATGCGTTACAATAACAATGGTATGATTCAGTTTTAGTTCTAAAATCAGTTCTTCGATTTTAGAGGTAGAAATAGGATCTAACGCAGATGCTGGTTCATCCATAAGAATTATTTTTGGATTAACAGCTAAACATCGGGCAATACAGAGCCGTTGCTGTTGACCGCCCGATAAATTCGTGGCATTTTTATGTAAAACCGGTTCCACTTCTTTCCATAACGCCGCTTGGATGAGTGCATTCTCTACTCTGTCTTTCAATTCGGTTGCATTACTCATTCCAGAAACACGGAGTCCATAGGCCACATTTTCAAAAATTGTTTTTGGGAAAGGATTTGGTTTTTGGAATACCATGCCCACATTTTTTCTTAAGGTTTCTATGTCGATTTTCTTATCGTAAATGTTCATGCCATCCACGGTAATAAGCCCTTCCATTTTTGTACCATCAATCAAATCATTCATTCGGTTAATTAATCGAAGCAAGGTTGATTTTCCGCAACCGCTGGGTCCGATAAATGCCATTACAGAATGTTGTGGCACAGATAGATTTATGTTGTTCAAAGCTTTTTGAATACCATAAAAGAAATTGACTTTTTCAATCTGAATCATTCTGATTACTTTTTAGTTTTTGTGTATCGGTTCCGAATAATATTTGCCGCCAGGTTACAGATTAGTACAATAAAAATTAACACCAAGGCTGTACCATAAGCAAGTGGTCGTGCCTTTTCGATATCCGTTCCACTGGTTGCCATAACATATAAATGATAAGGTAAAGCCATCACTTGCTCCATTATACTTTGCGGAAGTTTCGGAAGAAAGTAGGCTGCCACAGTGAATAAGATGGGTGCAGTTTCACCACTTACTCTACCAACAGAAAGTATAAAACCAGTTAAAATATTTGGAAAGGCAATTGGTAAAATTACCTTCTTAATAGTATGAAGTTTGGTAGCACCCAATGCATAACTTGCCTCGCGATAGGTTTTATCAACGGAGCGTAAAGCTTCTTCGGTTGTTCGAATGATAACAGGTATCGCTAGTATTGCTAATGTTAGCGAGCCGGCTAAAATACTATCTCCGAAACCTAATTTATTCACAAAAAAGGCCATCCCAAATAATCCAAAAACGATGCTTGGAATACCGGCAAGATTGTCGGTCATTAAACGAATGAATTGTTTAATTGGGCCTTCCTTTAAATATTCGTTCATATAAATTCCGCTTAATACCCCAATAGGAAAAGCGAATAACATGCTCCCAAAAATTAAGCATACGGTTCCTACAATTGCAGGGAAAATGCCTCCTTTTAACATACCATCTTCCGGCATTTTTGTGAGAAAATCCCAGGAGATTACTTGTATGCCATTAATAAAAATGAAACCCAGTATAATAACTAAAATAGCTACAACCAGAAAACTCATCGTTTTGATTGCTGTAAAAACTACTTGCTGTTTTCTTTTTGCATCCATTACATTCTTCTTCGTTTCGTTACAAAATTGATATAAATGTTTATAGCTAATGTGAATACAAAAAGTACACATCCCAAGGTAAATAATGCTTGATAGTGCATGCCACCAGCAGGTGCTTCGCCCAATTCTGCGGCAATCGTAGCGGGTATGGTTCGAATTGGTTTAAGATAACTCAGTGTTAGGTTTCCGGCATTACCTGTAACCATAAGAACTGCCATGGTTTCACCAATAGCTCTTCCTATGCCAAGTGCAATGGCCGTAGTGATTCCATTTAAACTATATGGAATTAATACTTTAGAAATAGTTTGCCACTTCGTTGCACCTAAAGCAATACTCGCTTCTCGCATCGAAACCGGCACATTACGTAAAGCATCTTCTGAAATAGTTATAATCGTAGGAAGGGCCATAATACCAAGAATAATACTTCCAGATAGCGCTGTTTCCCCAACATCCAAATGAAATACTTTTTGAATAAGAGGAACAATAACTACTAATCCGAAGAAACCATAAACTACGCTTGGAATTCCGGCTAATAGTTCAACTATAGGTTTCATGAATGACCTTGTTCTTTTATTCGTAATCTCCGCCATGTAAATGGCACAAGCTAAACCCAGCGGTAAGGCAAATAAAATGGCTCCTAAACTAACTAATAAGGTTCCGGTTATTAATGGCAAGATTCCAAATTGTGCTACTGGTTTTGAGGTTGGAAACCATTCAATACCGCGAATAAAAGAATTTAAAGAAATTTTCTTTACGCTGATAATTTTACCCTTAAAGGAAGATGAAACAGCAGATTTTGGTAAGGATATTAATGCGCCTTCATGTTTGTTGATGTAATCGTTAAAACAAGAATCAAGATGTTCCATTTCGCTACCAATCTCTTCTTCAGTATACAAAGAACCTATGTCTTCTAAGGTTGCTAACTCTATAGGGTAACTTCTACCACCCAATCGTTCCCAGTTTTCGATCTTACCATCAAAAATATCTTTGCACATTCCCGGACTAATACTGTTCACCAAATTATTTGGATGCACAGCCATAACAAATCCTTCTTCTACCGGTTTCTTTCCAAAGATTTTAATTCCTTCCTTAAATAGAAAAAATACGATCAACAATACCATGATACTGGTAAACCATCCACTAACTAGTAATACTATTTCTTGAAACCTCGTGAATAGTTTTTTCATTATTGAAACTGTATAATTTCTTTGAAATGTGAAGACTAAATGATGCTATTAATCCAAAGGAACATAGCCTGTTTTTTCAACTATAGCTTGACCTTCTTTGGATAAACAAAAATCCAAAAATGGTTTTATTCTAGTTTCATCTTTCGTATTGTAATACAAGTATAAAGGTCGTATTATAGGATACGTTTTATTCTTAGCTGTAGCCATTGATGGCATAATATAGGTTTTACCTTTATCGTAACTAACTTTTAATTGTTTAACACCATTATTATCGTATGCTAATCCAACATAGCCAATAGCTCCTTTTGTTTGAGATACACTTTGCACAACTGCACCCGTAGCAGGCATATTAAGAGCAGCGCTTGTGTAGTTCTTTTTAGCCATTACAAATTCTTTGAAAAATTCGTATGTACCGCTACTTGATTCTCTACTGTAAACAACGATTTTCATATCAGAACCTCCAACGTCTTTCCAGTTAGTAATTTTACCGGTAAAAATGCCTTCAATTTGTTCACGAGTTAGTTGAGAAACAGTATTGGATGGATTAACAATAATAGAGAGAGCATCTTTCGCGATAATTACTTCTTTAAATTTTTTACCGGCATCTTGCAATTTTAGTTTTTCATCCATTTTAATTTTCCGGCTACTGGAAGCAATATCCGTACTGCCATCAATTAAACAGGCAATTCCTACGCCGGAACCTCCACCTGTAACACTAACTTTACCAACCCCTTTTTTATTATATGCTTCTGCCTCTTTTTGAGCAAGCGGTAATACCGTGTCGCTCCCTTTAATTTTAACATTTTGTGCATTCGCTAGAGTAACTACAGCGAGTAAAGCAATCAGTATTCTTTTCATATTTTCTTTTCTTTATTAATTAAGTAATTTTATCTCCAAGTGTATTGTAGTCGTAACGTATAAACATTATCCGGACGATCAGCTGTGTAACCCGCCAATCCGGTCAATTCATTTTTTACTAAATCAGCATAGGCAACAAACTTCCAATTTTGATCGTAGTTAAAAAGGTACCCTAATCCTAAGGTAGCATACTTGATGTCGGCTGATTTTAAATTACTCCCCTTTTCGCCAATCTGCATTCCGGCTACTTTTGTATTAGGATCATACCAATCATACTTAATCATTACCGAATGTTTGGAGTGCATTACATTCTGAATAAAATAAAAGTAAGCTCCGTTGAAGTTTCGTTGAAGGTAATCTTCAGTAGGCAACGTTCGGGGTGTATTATTCGTTGTTGCCGTTCCTCCATGAGTTCCTCCAATATATTCAGCACGCAGTGTTGTTAAACCACCTTTCCAATCAAAACTTACCTGGCCATCTATACCAAAAAAACGAGAATAGCCTATATGATTAATATTGTTTGAATTACTATCAATGAGTTTCCAACCCATGGCTCCTGTGCTATCATTTAATACTTCAAGTTGATAATTGTTTTTGGTTCCATATTTATGACCGCCATAATAATAGCTACAACCACCACTATACTTAATCGTTTCATTCAAATTGCCTTTGGCGAAACTAAATCTGGATATCCAATCTTTTTCTTTATCAAAATCAACATTGAGTACACCCGTTCCGTTATACAAACCGGTTTCTAATTTCAACCAATTAAAACGACTTTGTTTAGCTGGTTGAATTACTAATTGCGCACCATAATCCTTTTCACCTGGAAATAAAATCTGGCTCATTCTTCCACGTTCAGGAGTTTCTCTGGTTCCAGAACTATAGGTTAATTCATAACCGAATGGTTTATCCATGGCACCGGCTTTTATACCAAACCATCGAGTCCAGGGATCTGTAAATTTTCCATAAAAATCGCGGATCACCACCGGACTAATTACACCATTAGCGGCATTGTTTACAGCATTAAAAAACTCCATCTGCATAACAATTTGTGTTTTGTTATTCCCGAACTCATCGTTATTCTCATAAACAGTTTTTAAACGGGAACGACGCATTTGGAATCGACTATTCGTGTTATTATCCCAACCACCACCGGCATAAGAATTACCTTTTCCTCCTGCGGTGTCGGTCATTTGAAACTGCAATTGAACATATCCTGTAATTTGCAGTTTTTTCATTCGTTCCATTTCATGGGTTAGATTGTCCGTTCTGGTGTACAAAGTATCCAGTTTATCATCAATTGTTTCCGGTTTTTCTAATTGGGAGAATGCGTTGAGGTGTAATAATAAGGATGCCATCAGCATACCTATACAGAGTATACGTTTTTTCATTTTTCACTTTTCGCCACAAAAGTATCTTCATCACAAGCTCAAAATGAAATTTCCAATATTACCAAATTATTAATTCTCCCAAAGCCCCTAGAATGCGCCATTCCATGCCAATTCATCCGGCTGATTGAACCCTCGTTTACCTTTTTCCAGACGCCATAAGTAACTATTAACCAAAGGCGTGGGTTGTAACGAGATATGAAAATCGCGTTCAACCAAGTTCCGTTGCATAGTTACCAAGGGTTTAGTGAGCAATTCTACCATCGACGGGGTATGCCAATCACGGATATAAGAGAGAAAACTAAAAAGGAAATTTGGATAATGCGTAACCGGAATATGATCACTAAAAATGGATAAAAACTCATTCATGGAATAAATAGCATCAAATACTTCATACGACTTATTCATGGCTACAAAATTTGGTGCAGAAAGTAAGCGTACTAAATTTTCTACTTCCAAGTTATAAATCACCTTCGAGCGATGAAAAGGTATAATGAATTTCTCTGCATCGTTATTGTAACAAAGCGGATACAAGGAATGTTGTTGTTTTTCAAAACATGAAAGTGCATTGATTGCTAAGAACGTAAAACCTAATCCACTTTGTGCAACTTTCTGTTGAATAATCGCTTTATGTTGAGAAAACAAATTACCCGAATTATAATAGACACCGGGATAAGTAATAAAAATAAGATGCTTGTAACCTAATTCCTCCGCAAACTCTAAAATCAAATCAACTGCTTCCACTTCTTTCTGAAAAGATGGAAGATAATCGTACGAAGCATAATCCAGAAAAGAATACATTAATGTATCACTGGGATGTATATAATGATGCCTCTCTAAATATTGCTTGTCATGAAGATGATGAATATTTAATTGCGAAACATGATTTTGTTTTGTTTTCAATTGTCGGTAGAGCTCATTCTCTATCGGTGTATGTGCATGTAGGTAAAGCATTTCGATCACCTGTATTTTATAATGCAAAGAGAGTTCATTTAAAACCAATTCTGTCATTTTTCATGTTATGTTACTATTACCATCTTACTATTCCTCGAAATTAATATTGCCGTAATACGCCGATAATATTAAGGTAACATAAGAGTTCTTGCTTTGCTCATTAGTAAAAGTGAAAAAATGAAAAAATGGTATTTCGCGCTTAGTTTATTAATTATTCAACATATTTGTAAAGCGCAATCAGGCACGATTCAAGGTATTGTTTACGACGAAAATAAACAAACTGTAATTGGGGCTACGATTTCTGTAATGGGTACTTCCATAGGAACAAAAACCAATGTAAATGGACAGTTTCAAATAAGAAATTTAAATGATGGAACTTTCCAACTACAAATAAGCTATGTATCTTATAAAACGATAAAGCAAGAAGTGTCTGTTAAGAATGGCAAATCAGATAGTGTTGTAATTAATCTTGAACGTGAACAAAAAAACCTGAAAGAAGTTCAAGTTAAAAGTCAGATGAAAAAAGAAAGCATGCAATCGCTTTTAGTACATCAAAAAAATCTGGCAACGATCTCTGACGGAATTTCTGCGGATTTAATTAAAAAAACCTCCGACCGAAGCACCAGTGAAGTTCTAAAACGTGTAAGCGGTGTTACCATAGTAGATAATCGTTATGCCGTTATTCGTGGATTAGCCGATCGCTACAATCTCGCTTTAATGAATGGTGATATTTTACCTAGTTCCGAATCCGACAAAAAAGCGTTTTCATTCGATTTAATTCCATCTGCCATGGTAGATAGGATAAGTATTGTAAAAACAGCATCTCCTGATAAACCAGCCGAGTTTGCAGGTGGTATCATTGATATTAGCACCAAAGAAGTTGGAAGTGATAATTTTTTACAGATACAAATTGGAAGTGGTGGCAATAGCTTATCTGCTCTCAAACAGCGTTCAATCAGTACAAAATCTTCTACTGATTGGTTAGGCTTTGATAACTCTCAACGTATTCTTCCTTCAAGCTTTCCATCAACCGATAAGTTTTTAAGTAGTTCTTCTGCATTCTCCAAAAACGATCGTTTAGAGGCTAGTAAAACATTAAAAAATAATTGGGAAATTAAAGAAGGTACTACACCGTTAAACCAAAGCTTAGGCATTTCAGGTGGGTACTCACATAAATTTAAAAAGGAACAAAAATTAGGGGTTATCAGTTCATTGAATTATAATCGATTTTATCGAACGCATTCGGTAGAGCGAAAAGATTTGAATGGTACGGAGTATTTATACAACTTTCAAGATAACGTTTACAAAGAAAGTACATTGCTCGGCGCACTAGTTAATGTTAGTTTCAAGTGGAATGACAATCATAAAGTACAATTTAAAAATATGTACTCTGCAACCGGAGAAAATCAAACCATTCTTCGTTCCGGAAAAAGTTTTGAAACGCAACAAGATATTAAGAGCAATGCAGGTTGGTACACAAGCAATCAACTTCTTTCCAATGCGCTCAGCGGCGAACATCAGGTTTCAAAGCAAAAAATAAAGATTCAATGGTCGTTGAACCGACAAGCCATCGTGCGCAACATTCCTGATTTACGGAAGTTTCAATCCGCCAAGAATTATGATGATTCTGTTTACCGCGCCTATATTCCTCTTAAAGGTTCTCCGTTCTATAGTGGTACCTTCTATGCCAAAACGAAAGAAACCATCTATACCGGAAGTTTAGACATACAATTACCTTATACTTTATTCAACGCAAAACAATGGTTGAAGGGCGGTGTTTATATACAATCGAAAGAAAGAAATTATGATGCTCGGGTGTTAGGTTTTAAAGTGAGCAACTTGAGTAAGTATAATAATCAAATTGAACTATTGCCTCAAGAACAATTATTTACTTCAGCTAATATGACTGAAACAGGCATTATGATTGATGACATTACCCAACCGAGTGATGCATATCAGGCCGAATCAAAATTACAAGCAGCTTACCTCTTGAGTGAAAATAAAATAGGTAATAACGTTCGTGTAGTTTGGGGAGCAAGAGCAGAACAATTTGAACAACAAATTACAACGGGCTTTACAAAAGCGAACGACAAAACTATTGAGAAGAAAAACACCAATATTCTTCCTTCATTAAATATTACATACGCACTTGATAAGAAAACAAATCTACGCGCCTGTTGGTCACAAACCCTTTCTCGTCCTGAATTTCGTGAATTAGCACCAGCCGCTTTTTACAACTATAATATGTTACTTACTTATGTTGGAAATGAATCCTTACTTCAAACCCAAATTAATAATTATGATTTGCGTTACGAATATTTTATGGGTAAAGGAGAAATGCTATCGGCTTCGATATTCTATAAAAAATTCAAAAATCCAATTGAATCCGTAATGGATTTAAGTACTAAATTAATGTCGTATGCCAATGCACCAGAAGCCAATTTATTCGGCGCTGAAATTGAAGTTCGCAAAAATCTAGGGTTTCTCACTAACGCCAAAAAAAGTTTCTTAAATGATTTAAGTGTGTTTGGAAACCTTGCTTATATCAAATCAGAAGTACAAATTGAATACCATACGGTAGATAGTAGTAAGTTGATTCAAAAACGTCGTATGCAAGGACAATCTCCTTATATCATTAATGGTGGATTAAGCTATCAACATCCTACCTATAATATCGGAATTACTGTTGTGTACAACCGCATCGGAGAACGCATTGTAGCCGTAGGAAATCAAACCATCGTACCAGATTTATACGAAGCTCCGCGCAACATTTTAGATCTTCAACTTAGTAAAAAAATAAAAAAGAATTTCGAAATAAAATGTTCACTGAGTGATCTTCTTGCCTCCCCGATACGTTATTACTACAACATGAATAGTCTAGGACAGGCTAATAAAGAAGTTTCTTATAAAAAAGAACATGATTTCTTATTCATGAATCAACAACAAGGTAGAAATCTATCCTTAAACTTAAGCTATACCTTTTAAATTTTGATTTACTAATAATTTAGTAATACACCGGTAATAGTAACGTAATATACCTCAATTAATTTCGCAAAATAGAAAAAAAGAAAAATGAAAAAAATTCTAACCCTTATTAGTATTGTGTTTTTAGGATACACAAACATGAAAGCACAAGCACCTGTGGTAACCATTACAGGTAATTTAGTAGGAAATGTAAATTGGTCGAATGACACCATTTATTTGCTACAAGGAAAAGTATATGTAAAATCGGGTGCAACCTTAAACATTGAACCAGGTACTGTTATTAAAGGCGATAAAACAACCGCAGGATCAGCCTTAATTGTTACACGCGGTGCTAAAATTTATGCTATTGGTACAGCTCAACAGCCTATAGTTTTTACCTCTAGTGAAACTCCTGGAAATAAATCTACCGGTGATTGGGGTGGATTAGTAATTGCCGGAAATGCTCGTATTAATGTAACCGGTGGTGAAGGTACGTTCGAAGGCGGTAATCTATCGAATCCCGATGGAACCGTTAGTGACGGAAAATATGGTGGACTAAACGATTTAGATAACAGCGGTGAGTTACGTTATGTTCGAATTGAATATGCCGGATTTGCATATGCTGCAAATAATGAATTAAATAGTTTAACCTTAGGCGGTGTAGGTAGCGGCACAAAAATTTCATACGTACAATGTAGTTATGGTTTTGATGATGCCTTTGAATTTTTTGGAGGTAATGTAGACGCGCATCATCTTGTAAGTTTCCGAGGAAATGATGATGACTTTGATACCGATTTCGGTTACAGCGGTCGTGTTCAATTTGGTGTTGCCATTCGCGATACCAATGTTGCTGACCCCGTTTCAAAAGCGAATGGTTTTGAAAGTGATAACGATGCCTCTGGTAGTGGTAATCAACCCTATACTAGTGCTGTATTTAGTAATATGACCATTGTAGGACCGAAACAGACCGCTACAACCTCAACTAGCAACTACTTTAATGCCGTGGCCCATGTTCGAAGAAACTCAAGATTAAGTATTTTCAATTCAATCTTCATGGGTTTTCCAATTGGAGTTAAAATAGATGGCGATAGCTGTCATGCCAATGCCGATAACGGTGCCCTTAAATTCAAAAATAATATGATGTCTGCTTGTACCTTACCGCTTGATTCAACGGCCGGAGCAGCTTGGAATATTAGTCCTTGGTATGGTGCCACAGCGAATGCCAATGCCATGTATGCAGCAAATACCGACATCATGCTTACAGCGCCTTTTAATTATACATCACCCGATTTAAAACCAACGTCTAGTTCTCCGGCTTTAACAGGTGCAGATTTTACAGATGCTAAATTATCAAATGGCTTTACTACAGTTGCTTATCGTGGTGCATTTGGGAATGATGATTGGTTTGCCGGATGGACTAACTTCAACCCTGATACAGCATCTTATTCCATGGGCGTATTTCCTGTTTCTGCTCAGCAGATTTTAGCTAATGAAGCTAGCATGATGTTATTTCCTAACCCTGCTACCGATTTAATCCATCTGAATTTCAATTCAAATTCTACAGGAACTATTTCAATACAAATTCTTAGTATGGATGGAAAAATCATTCATCAGGAAAAACAAATGCAAAAGAAAGGAAATAACTCTTTACACATAAACACTTCAGGTTTATCAAAAGGTATGTACTTAATGCATGTTTCATCCACAGATAAGAACAAAACTATTCGCTTTGCCATTCGATAATTTCTTCATTTAAACATAGTTTTTTTCATTTTTCATTTTTCACAGAAAAAAACACAAGAGGCGGCGAGTTTATCTCGCCGTTTTTTATTTGACCTTTTTAATACACCTTTGCGATAATGAATCGATGGAATTACATATTAGTTTTGGGACTGTTTGTTGTGTTATCCTCCTGTGGTAAAAAAGACAAAGAACGCCTTATCGGAAAATGGCAATGTGATCAGGTTTGGTTTGAATTCTTTCCAAATAACACATACAATGGCGGTACTTCTATTCTCACAGAAATAAAAGGGTTTTCCTATTCTTTAGATGAAAAAGATCATTCGTTGAATTTATACACCAAGGAAGATAATAATACGCATTACTTAAGTTATAAATTTAAGGGCAACGATACCTTAATTCTGAGTAACAAATTAAATACAGCCCTTCACGAAATCACCTACATTCGAAAATCTACACAGCCCTAATTTATGATTGTTCAACAACAAGACACTTACCGTCATAAAGGATTACGGGAGAAATTAATTACGCTACTTCAGGAGAAAGGAATCAAAGACATGGCTGTATTAGAAGCTATGCGTAATGTACCTCGACATTTTTTTCTCGACCCGGCTTTTGATAAAATTGCTTATGAAGATCGCGCATTTCCAATCGGTGAAGGACAGACTATTTCTCAACCTTTTACCGTCGCATACCAGTCGGAACTACTCAAAATACAGAAGTTAGATAAAGTGTTAGAAATTGGAACAGGCTCGGTGTATCAGGCTACGATTCTTTCCGAAATGGGCGCCAAAGTATTTACGATTGAACGCCAAAAGAAACTCTACGATAAAACCATGAAGCATTATCCTTTCAAGAGCAAATACCTACATCTGAAATTTTTTTACGGTGATGGCTATAAAGGCCTTCCAACCTATGCACCCTTTGATAAAATGATTGTAACCGCAGCGGCTCCCTATATTCCGGAGGCGCTTATTGAACAATTAAAACCCGGTGGATTATTAGTGATTCCTGTTGGCGAAGAAGGAAAACAACGTATGCTTCGTATCACAAAACAAGAAGATGGTAATATTCAAGAAGAAGCTTTTGATTATTTTTCCTTTGTGCCCATGTTGGAAGGCAAGAAAAATTAGAAATTATAACCAATATTCACTCCTATCATTCGAAAATAAAAGGAATATCCCGTACTGCTTCCAAAAAAACCATTGTTATCATTTTTAATTGCTACAGAAGTAATTTCTTCCAAATCTGTACTAATAGAATTCTTATCAATTTGATTTAATTCCGAAGTATTTAGTTTACTACTTACCGATGATTTAGCATTTGTTAGTCCGGGCCCCAAGAACCAAAAGTCTACCGCTAATTTATTTTTACTTAGAATTTGTAACCCAAACAATACTCCTACGCCGATATTTCTATCCGTAATTTTAGCCGTGCCTGTTTTCTCATTCGTTGCACTTATGTTCGAGGCAAAATACTTAAAATCGAAAGGTGTTACATCCCTCCGGTAACGAAAAAACGGAGAAAGGTAAAGTCCACGTGGTGCTGTTTTCTTGAAGAAGAATTTGAATTCAGGGGTTATAGCCAACCTTGAAAGTTTCATGGTGGAATAAGCATATTTTGCATTAGGGGTTAAATAAGACTGGGTGCTTTCGGCCATTGCATCATACATAAGTAATTTACTGGAAGGTCGGTATAACACACCAAGTGCAAACGACCATTTAGAAGCTAGTTTACGTTCATATTGCACCGCAACGGTTTTGAACAATAAGCTGGTTGTATTAATTTTTATTATGGAAGACGGGTACACATAGGCTTTCTCCTTTTTAGGTCGAATTATTTTTGATTGCGTTTGAGCGAATGAAGTAAGCGTAAAAGTTGTTAAACAAAATAATAGAAATAGTTTCTTCATGACCTTATAATTGTTGCGTAAAAGTAAGTAAGAGTTTATATACCGCTTCATAATTTTTAAAACCGAGATGCTCGTAGGTATCATCAATGTCATGATAATAACCTTGTCCGCCCAAAGAGTAAATAAAAATAGCCGGAACTCCTTTTTCTGCGAATGGATAATGATCGCTATTGGCTGCTTTACCTCTAATACGAACTTCGGGTAAAAATTGATTTTGCTCGTTGATTTTCTTTAAGGCTTCAAAATAAGTTCGTTGCTGCTCACCATTCACCACCGTAACTCCATTTTCAGCATTACCCATGATATCCAAATTGATAAGTAATTTTATTTTGTTCAGATTAAATAAAGGGTTTTCTGTAAAATAAGTGGACCCTACTAACCCCGCTTCTTCACCACTAAACAAAATAAAGTATGTTGGGTATTTAGGTTTGTGTTGCGCAAAATATGAAGCCAGATTTAAGACCATGCTAACGCCACTGGCATTATCACTAGCCCCTGGAAACATCGCTTGACCTTGTTTACCCAAATGATCATAATGGGCAGTAAAAACAAGGAAGCTATCCTTTCTTTTTCCAGGAAGGAAACCAACCACGTTATTACATTTAAATTGTTGTTCAAACTTATTGGAACAGATAATCCGCAACCTTTCTTTATTGGCAATTAGGGAATCAAAAAAAACTAAACTTGGAATTTCATCTACGGAAGTGGAAACCGTATGGGTTAGCTTTTTATCTTCCGTAAAAATAATAAGGGGTAATGCGTGCGAAAGTATGCCGAGCGAATCATGCCGCAATAAAGAACGTTTTGAACTATGGTGCAAAACCAAGGCTTCATTAGACTGAAAACCGTGATCTAGTTTCAAAGCCAACAAGGCCAGATCGGTACTATCCTTAGCATTAAAATGCCGTAAATAAAATTCGTTATTCACCGCAGGTGATGCTGCGTCTACCAAAAAATGGCGGCCAATA
>JAEUVD010000006.1 GCA_016787065.1 Chitinophagaceae bacterium | reverse complement strand
TACGATTACCGTAAAAGATGCGAATAACTGTACGAAGACATCAACTGTATCAATCACACAACCAAATGTATTGAATGTAACTGCTTCGGCTGGAAGTATTTTATGTAATGGTGGAAATACAACAATCACCGCAACAGGAACCGGTGGTACAACAAGTTATCAATATAGTTTGAATGGTGGTACGTATCAAGCCGGAACGAGCTTTACGAATGTTGTTGCCGGAAGTTATACCGTTACGATTAAAGATGCGAATAACTGTACTGCAACTACAATTGTAACTATCACACAACCTACCTTACTAACGGCAACGGCTTCTGCAACAGCAATTAGTTGTAATGCAGGACAAAGTACAATCACGGTTACTGCCAATGGAGGTACCACAGCATATCAATATAAATTGAATGCCGGTGCGTATCAATCATCGAATATCTTTTCAAATAATAATGCCGGAACGTATACGATAACGGTTCAGGATGCAAATAACTGTACAACCACCACAACGGTAAGTATTGTTCAACCAACAGCATTAACCTTGAGTTCGAGTGCTACAGCTATTTTATGTAATCCCGGCACAAGCACAATTACCGCAACCGCCGGTGGTGGTACCACAGCTTATCAATTTAGTTTGAATGGTGGAGCCTATCAAAGTGGAAATACCTTCTCAGGTAATGGTCCGGGTACATATACGATTACTGTGAAAGATGCGAATAACTGTACGAAGACATCAACCGTTTCAATTACACAACCAAATGTATTGAGTGTAACCGCTTCGGCTGGAAGTATTTTATGTAATGGTGGAAATACAACAATCACCGCAACAGGAACTGGGGGTACAACAAGTTACCAATATAGTTTGAATGGAGGTACGTATCAAGCAGGAACAAGCTTCACGAATGTTGTAGCTGGAAGTTATACCGTTACGATTAAAGATGCGAATAACTGTACGGCAACTACAATAGTAACTATCACGCAACCTACCTTACTAACGGCTACGGCTTCTGCAACAGCGATAAGTTGTAATGCAGGACAAAGCACTATCACCGTTACTGCCAATGGAGGTACCACAGCGTATCAATATAAATTAAATGCAGGTGCATATCAAGCATCGAATATCTTTTCAAATAATAATGCCGGAACTTATACGATATCGGTTCAGGATGCGAATAACTGTACAACCACTACAACGGTAAGTATTGTTCAACCAACGGCACTAACCTTGAGTGCGAGTGCTACAGCTATTTTATGTAATCCCGGCACAAGCACGATTACCGCAACCGCCGGTGGTGGTACTACAACGTATCAGTATAGTTTGAATGGTGGAGTCTATCAAAGTGGAAATACCTTCTCAGGGAATGGTCCGGGTACATATACGATTACCGTGAAAGATGCGAATAACTGTACAAAGACTTCAACCGTTTCAATCACTCTTCCGCCAGTGCTGCAAATTACGAATGTTACATCTACCATTCCGACTTGTGTACCAGGGAATGATGCTAGCTTAACAGTAACCGCTTCTGGTGGATCAGGATTATTACAATATAAACTGAATGCAGGTGCCTACCAAAGTTCAAATCAGTTTTTAGGATTGGGTGCTTCTACTTATACCATCACCGTAAAGGATGCTAACAATTGCACCGTTACTTCAGTTCAAACAATTTCAAATCCTAATAGTCCGGTAATTACCAATGCATCAAGTACACCAATTACTTGTAACGGATTAAATAATGGACAGCTAACTGTTACTGCTTCAGGATCGACCTTACTAACGTATAAATTGCTTCCGAATAATATCACCAATGGTACCGGGGTATACACAAACTTACTTGCCGGAAACTATACCGTAGTTGTTACCGATGCTAACAATTGTTCAGTAACTACCGGTATGGTAATTACTCAACCAGCATTGCTACAAATAAATCCTAGCAACACGGCAATTTTATGTAATGGTAATTATTCAACGATTAGTGTATCCACAACCGGTGGAACAGCTCCTTACCAATATAATATTAATGGCGGTGTTTTTCAAACAGCCTCTACCTTCCCGGGCGTTGTTGCCGGTACGTACACCTTATCCGTGAAGGACGCTAACAATTGTACAGCATCCTCTGTATTAGTAATTAATCAGCCGGCTATATTAAATTTATCGTTGAATGCAAGTAGTATTTTATGTAATGGTGGAAGTTCAAACATTACTGCAACTGCAACAGGAGGAACAGCTGCATATCAATATCAATTAAATGGTGGTGCGTTTCAATCATCTAGTGTGTTTAACGGTTTGTCAACCGGAACTTACACCATAGTTGTAAAAGATGCGAATGATTGTACGAAATCATCAAGCATAACCATTGCACAACCTACACCACTGGTTTTATCTTTAAGCGCTTCTTCCATTTTGTGTTTTGGCGGAACCTCTACGATTACTGCAACAGGTAGTGGTGGAATTTTAGGTTATCAGTATAGTTTGAATGGTGCGTCCTTTCAATCTTCTAATATTTTCACAAATAATAATGCCGGTACGTATACCATCACGTTAAAAGACGCGAATAACTGTACACAGTCATCGGTAATAATAATTTCACAACCAACATTACTAACGGCATCATTAAGTGCGGGAAGCATATTATGTAATGGTAATACTACTACACTTACTGCTTCAGCAAATGGAGGAACAACACCGTATCAGTATAGTGTGAATGGCGGTAGTTTTCAGGCCGCTAACCTTTTTAATAACACTGTTGCCGGAACGTATACCTTAACCGTAAAGGATGGAAACAACTGCACAGTATCAACAACACTTACGGTAACCCAACCAACAACACTAACGGCATCGGCTTCGTCAACTGCTATACTTTGTAATGGTGGCAGTGCAGTAATAACAGCAACTGACGGTGGCGGTGTGAGTCCGTATCAGTATAGCTTAAATGGAGGAAGTTATCAATCTGCATCCACTTTCTCCGGAATGAATGCCGGAACTTATACGATTATAGTAAAAGACGCCAATAACTGTACGCAATCAACAACCTTATTCATTACACAACCACCGGTATTAACACTCTCCGCAGCTTCAAGTGCTATCTTATGTTATGGAGGCAATTCCACTATTACACTAACCAGTTCAGGAGGAACAACACCGTATCAATATAGTCTAAATGGCGGAAGTTTTCAGTCTGGAAATAGTTTTACTAATAATGTTGCAGGTACTTATACATTAACGGTTAAAGATGCGAATAACTGTTCGCTTTCTACAACAATTGTTATCACACAACCAACGCAACTTAACGTGAGTGCTTCGGCTTCGTCCATCAACTGTAATGGTGGTGTTGCAACAATTACAATTAATGCTAGCGGTGGAACTATTCCATCGTATCAATACAGTTTGAATGGGGCAGGGTATCAAACCATGAATGTATATAATAACCTGACCGCTGGAACATATACGGTGCAAGTGTATGATGGAAATAACTGTTCCGTATCAACGATAGTTTCAATAACACAACCGAATGCATTAACCCTCGCATTAACGGCATCACCTATTTTATGTTATGGAGGAACTACAACCATTAATGCAACTGCAACTGGTGGAACACCGTTGTATGAGTATAAATTAAATAGTGGAAGCTATCAGAGCGCTGCCGCATTTACTTCCATTACAAATGGCTCTTACACGATAACTGTTAAGGATGCGAATAACTGTACGAAATCATCGGTGGTTACAATTACGCAACCACCTTTATTACAAATAACTGCGGTAAGTGCAACGCAACCAACTTGTTTACCGGGTAATGATGCTACGTTAAGTATAACAGCCACCGGAGGTACACCTCTTTTGCAATACAGTTTGAATGGAGGCGCTTATCAAAATGCGGCTACCTTCAATGCACTTGCAGCCGGTACTTATGTGGTTACCGTGAAGGACGCGAATAATTGTACCGTAAGTACTTCGATCTTGATATCAAATCCCAATAGTCCGGTTATAACTAATGTGAATACCACACAGGTAACCTGTAACGGATTGTTGAACGGACAAATTCTTGTAACAGCTTCAGGTTCATCAGCACTAACGTATTCACTTCAACCAGTAAATACAACAAATACGAACGGACAGTTTACAAACTTAAGTGCCAGTAATTATACCGTTGTGGTGAGTGATGTAAATAACTGTAGTGTATCTTCGGTAGTAGTCATTAATCAACCACCGATTTTAGCGGCAACCGTTACATCCACTCCGGTTCTGTGTTATGGTAACTATACTACTATTTCGGTTAATGCAACAGGTGGAACTCCTTTGTATTCTTATCAAATTAATGGAGCTGCTTATCAAAGTAGTAATCAGTTTCCGGGCGTAACAGCGGGTACTTATACCTTACAAGTGAAGGATGCAAATAACTGTACCCTAAGTTCGATTTATACGGTTACACAACCTGCAGTGCTTTCCTTGAATTTAGTTGCAGATAGTATTTTATGTTTTGGAGGAACAAGTTCGATAACAGCAACAGGTAGTGGTGGTACCACTGCCTATCAATATAGTTTGAATGGTTCGGGGTATCAAACTTCTAATGTATTCAACGGATTAGTGGTTGGAACTTACACGGTAGTATTGAAAGATGCGAATGATTGTACGAAATCGTCGGCGATTACCATTGCACAACCAAGTCAGTTACAAGTAAGTGCCAGTGCTGCCACTATTTTATGTTACGGACAAACAACTACTATTACAATTACCGCGACGGGTGGAGCAGGAGGAAATTTATATAGTTTAAACGGATCAGCTTATCAATCTTCATCTGTATTTACTGGTATAGCAGTGGGCAATTACACGGCAACCGTAAAAGATGCGAATAATTGCACCGCCTCTACCGTAATTAACATTAGCCAACCAACGCAATTACAACTAACAGCAACATCCGGAATGATAGCATGTCAGGGTGGAACCACAACGATTACCGCAACGGCTACCGGTGGCGTACCTGCATACCAATATAGTTTAAATGGAAGTACATATCAAAACGGTGCAACATTTTCGGGTTTAGTAGCAGGAACCTACACTGTTTATTCAAAGGATATTAATAATTGCACGGCAACACAACTTGTTACCTTAAATGAACCGTCTCAAGTTACGCTTACAATAACAGCCAATGCAATACTTTGTAATGGTGGTACTATTACCTTGGTAGCCACAGCTACCGGAGGTAATACGGTGTACACCTATAGTTTGAATAACGCTTCTTTTCAAACAAGTAATATCTATTCATCGATTACAGCGGGTACCTATACCATCGTAGTTAAAGATGGCAATAATTGTTCAAGTAGCTCGGTTATCACTATTACAGAACCATCAGCCTTAGTCATTGATTCAGTTCAAACGGTAGTGCCTACTTGTATACCAGGTAATGACGCTACTTTACAAGTGTTTGCTTCCGGAGGAAGTTCAGGATATACGTTTAGCATTGGCGGTACATGGCAAACATCATCTCAATTTACAGGTTTGGCATCAGGAGCATATACGGTAGTAGTAAAAGATGCGAATGGTTGTACCAAATCCTCATCCGTGGTAATTGTACCACCAAATTCACCTGTTTACAACTCAGTTGTTAGCACCGATGTTTTGTGTTTTGGTGAATCCAATGGAACTCTTCAAGTAACAGCGAGTGGAGGGATTGGAAGTATTACCTATACGTTACAACCAGGCAATATGGTTACAACGAACGGTAGTTTTACAAATCTATCGGCCGGTGTTTATACCATTACTGCACAAGATGCCAATAACTGTACTGTATCTACATCCATACAAATCAATCAGCCTAATCTTTTATCAGTATCCGGAATAGCTGGATCTATTGCATGTAACGGAGGAACTACCACATTAACGCTCACGGCAAACGGAGGTTTAACTGCTTATCAATATAATTTAAATGGCGGTGCTTACCAAGCAGGCACTCTATTTACAGGTTTAGTAGCTGGAACGTACACGATAGGTGTAAAAGACGCTAATAATTGTACAGCTAGTTCCATTGTAACTATCAATCAACCATCCGTATTAACAGCAAGTGTAAGTGCCCTTCCGATCTTATGTTATAATGGTACTACTACCTTACAAATAACAGTGAGTGGTGCAACACCAGCATATCAATATAGTTTAAATGGTGGCAGCTATCAAAGTAGTGCCACCTTCGCATATATTGCAGCAGGAAGCTATACCATCACCGTGATCGATGCGAATAATTGTACCGTTACAGTAAGCACAACTATTTCTCAACCTACTTTGCTTAGTATCGATTCATTACAAACAACATCGCCCACCTGTATTCCGGGTAACGATGGAAGTATTATAGTTTATGCCAGTGGAGGTACTACGGTCTATCAATACAGTTCAGGAGGAGGTAATCAGTTATCGAACGTACTTACGGGATTAGCCCCATCTACATATACTATTCTTGTTACCGATGCGAATGGCTGTACTGCTACTTCCAGTATAACCATCAACGCACCTAACGCTCCAACCATTGCTTCTGTAAGCACGAATCTGGTAAGTTGTTTTGGTGGTAATGATGGTGGCTTACAAGTTACAGCTACCGGTGGTTTTGGAACCATAACCTATTCCTTGCAGCCAGGGTTGCAATCAAACAATACGGGTATTTTCTCAGCACTCAGCGCAGGTAGTTATACCGTTGTGGCTTCAGATGCTAATAATTGTTCTGTATCTACTTTAATTCAAGTTGTAGAACCAACGCAGTTAACAGCATCTGGTTCGGTAACACCGCTTGCTTGTTTTGGTGGAACTTCTACCTTAACCATCACCGCCAACGGAGGTACATTGCCAAGCTATCAGTATAGTTTAAATGGTAGTTTATTTCAAACCAATAATGTTTATTCAAACTTATCCGCAGGTACGTATACGGTGGGTGTTTACGATGGCAATAATTGTTCCACTCAATTTAATATTACGATTTCACAGCCTCCAGTTCTAACCCTAAATCTTTCGGCATCAACAATTGCTTGTAATGGAGGTAGTGCCACAATAACTGCGAATGCTTCCGGTGGAACAGGTGCTTTAGTTTATAGCTTGAATGGTTCGGCGTATCAATCTTCCAATAGTTTTACTAACTTAAATCCCGGCGTTTATACCGTTGTAGTAATGGATGCAAATAATTGTACAACATCATCCAGCATTTCAATTATTCAACCAGGACTATTACAACTTGACTCTGTTCAACTTACAACTCCAACCTGCATACCGGGCAACGACGGTACCGTTATTGTTTTCGCAAGTGGTGGTACACCGAGCTATATGTATTCTGCTGGGGGTGCTAACCAGGCTTCCAATATTTTAACGGGCTTAGCAGCCGGTAACTATACCATTACCGTTACAGATTTAAATGGTTGTACGATCACCCAAAGTATTACCTTGAATTCACCAAGTGCTCCTCAAATAGATTCGATATTGGTAACCGATGTAACTTGTTTTTCAGGATTAGACGGAACGATTACCACTTTTGCATCCGGTGGACTAGGAACGCTCACATACCTTTTAAACCCGGGGGCGAGTTCCAATACTTCCGGGGTATTTGCATCCTTGAATGCGAATACCTATACCATAACCGTTACGGATGTTAATCAATGTACGGTTACTTCTATAGCAACGATCAACGAGCCAGCCGTACTTACTACTTCGTTAGTAGCCACTAGTATTGCATGTTATGGTGGAACTGCGGCCATTACAGCAAATGCAAACGGAGGTACACAACCTTATCAATATAGTTTGAATGGTGGTGCCCTTCAAAGTAATGCAATCTTTTCAGGGTTACCAGCTGCAACGTACACCATAATGGTTATAGATGTTCATAATTGCACTTCAACTTCAACTATTCAAATTACAGAACCTACTCAGGTTCAACTTACGTTAAGTGCAAACAACATTGCGTGTAATGGTGGAACCTCCACGATTACAGCTAGTGCATCAGGCGGTACTTCATCTTATTCATATAGTTTAAATGGTGGTGCGCCACAAAGTTCGAATGTGTTTACAAATATTACACCCGGAACATACACCGTTCAGGTATCCGATGTAAATAATTGTATTGCAACTTCCACAATACTTATAACACAACCAACCCTTGTTCAAATAGACTCAAGTATATATACCACACCAACCTGTATTCCAGGAAATGATGGTACCATCACGGTCTTTGCAAGCGGAGGAACACCAACTTATCAGTACACGGCTGGAGGAGCCAATCAATCATCCAATGTTATACTTGGTTTGTCGAGTGGAACATTTACAATAACAGTTACCGATTTGAATGGTTGTACCGCAACGGCAGTACAAACTATTTTACCTCCGAGTGCACCAATAATTTCATCTCTAAGCTCTACAAATATTTCTTGTTTTGGTGGATCGAATGGAAGCATTCAGGTTTCAGCTAGTGGAGGTCTTGGTACATTAACCTATCTCTTAACGCCAGGTAATCTTTCTAATACAACCGGAAATTATTCAAACCTGTTAGCAACTAATTACACCGTAACAGTTACCGATTTAAATAATTGTACCGTTACTACCATCATTAACTTAACGGAGCCAACTCCTGTTCAAGTAGTAACTTCTACTGCCGATTCAGTACTTTGTTTTGGCGATGCAAATGGTAGTATTCAAGTTGTAGCTAACGGAGGAACCGGTGTTATTTCTTATACCCTTCAACCGGGCAACATCGTAAATACCATAGGTAATTTTACTAACCTTACCGCAGGTACTTATACCGTTACGGGTATTGATGCTTATGGCTGTTCAACGTCAACGCAACTTACAGTGTATTCGCCGGCAGTGTTACAATTTATAACTGTAACTCATACCGATGAAACTTGCAACAATACACAAGATGCAAGCATTAACGCCACAGCTACAGGTGGTAGTGGTGTGCTAACGTATAGCTTACAACCGGGCGGACAATCCAACACAACCGGTATTTTTACCAATCTTTCAGGTTCAACCTATACGCTTGTTGTTACTGATGCACATGCTTGTTCAAGTAGTACGACGATCTTTATTATAAATCCAGCAGCGATTGCTTTGGCCTCTCTGAATCACACCGATGTGTTATGTGCCGGAAATTCGGATGGAACCATTACTGCTACCGGCGCCGGCGGTAACCCCGGAGGTTATACCTTCACCTTACAGCCAGGGGGTAGCAGTAATACTACCGGATTCTTTAATGGATTGCCAACAGGTACTTATACCGTTACCATTTCCGATGTGAAGAATTGTTCTGCATCTTCCACCGTGGTTATCCTCACACCTTCACCAATCAATTTTGTATTGAATACCGTTGTAGATGCCACGTGCTTTGGTGTTCCTAACGGTCAAGTTTATACAACAATCACCGGAGGAACAGGGCCGTTTACGTATGTCATACAACCGGGAGGTATTACAAATAACCTTGGTGATTTTACCAATGTTCCTGCAGGTACGTTTACCATGACGGTTACCGATGCAAATGGTTGTTCTTCGAGTGTAGGACCTTTCACCGTAAATCAACCACCGGCTATTGTATTTAATTTGATTTCTAAAAAAGATGTAACCTGTTATGGTGGTAGCGATGGCAATTTTCAGATAAGTGTTAACGGAGGAACAGGACCTAAAACACTTCAGCTTGCCCCGGCAATTGGAACGTTTACTGCACCCGGATTTTTTGATAATTTAAGTTCTAACACATACACCATCACCGCTACCGATGGCAATGGTTGCACGGCAAGTAGCACGGTATTTATTAACCAAAATCCTGCTATTGTTTTTGATTCCATTGTATTAACATCGCCAACTTGTCATGGCGATATCGATGGGAAAATTCATGCCTTTGCAACCGGTGGTTCAGGCACGTTGTATTATCAATTGAATGGTGGACTTTCCTCTACGAATGGATTGTTTACCGGTTTGTCGGCTGCAACTTATACCTTATCCGTAAATGATCAATTGGGTTGTTTACGTGATTCCATAATTAATTTAACTGAACCAGATCCGATCGACTTTTTAGCCATTGATATTAAATCTGCGGAATGTGGTGAAAATAAAAATGGAAGAATTATAATAACTGCTATGGGTGGAAATGGTGATTATACCTATATCCTTCGTCCTTACATTCGAATTAATAAGTTTGGTGTCTTTAATGATTTAGAAGCGGGTATTTATACCATCACAATCAAAGATTATAAAGGATGTTTAAAAGATACCGTTGTTGAAGTGAACCCGCCGGGTAGTTTGATGAGTTTAAGTATTGATAAAAATAACTTGGGTTGCTTCGGAACGGGTACGGAAGGATGGGCCAAAGTGAATGTTGAAAATGGTACTCCACCATATGCATATTCATGGAGTACCGTACCAATTCAAACTTCTGAAACTGCAACCGGTTTATATTTTGGATATTATTTTGTGGATGTTATAGATGCGCGAGGATGTAAACAAACCGATACCGTGTATATCGAACCGGGACCATGTTGCGAAGAGGTTTTTGTACCGAATGCGTTCAGTCCGAATAATGATGGCGTAAACGATGTATTCAGAGTAGTTACCAGCGCAGGTATTGAGCTTATTCAATTTGCAATTTATAACCGTTGGGGTAACCGAGTTTGGTCGACACCTGATTTTAGACGCAGTTGGGATGGACGTGATGGAGGTAAAATTGTTGACGGAAATACATACTACTACATCTTCCGATATAAGTGCTTAACCGACGGTAACACTTATATTAAAAAAGGTGATGTTACCGTTATGCCGTAAAACACGTTAAAATGGGTTCAGGATATTTTTTGAAGGCAGCATGGCGGAAGTTGGTGATGATGAATTATGTAATAGACCCTCAGGTGCTAACTAATTATGTACCTCGCCATACAGAACTCGATTTTTGGGATGGAAAATGTTATGTTAGTCTTGTTGGCTTCATGTTTCAAAATACCCAAGTAAAAGGTATTCGAGTTCCTTGGCATGTGAATTTTGAAGAAGTTAACCTTCGATTTTATGTTCGCTATAAAGATGGAGAAGCATGGAAGCGCGGTGTTGTTTTCGTGAATGAAATAGTACCTAAACCACTAATAAGTTGGATTGCTAATATCTTGTACAAAGAGCATTATTTATGTTTACCCATGCACCATGAATGGATCGAACGGAATCATCAACTAGAAATTGCGTATTCATGGAAGAAGAAACATTGGCATCATATGAAGGTGATTGCATCTCCTGATAGCAAACCTATTGAACCCGGTTCAGAAGAAGAGTTTATTTCCGAACATTATTGGGGTTACACCAAAGTACACGATCGAACTTCCGAATATGAAGTGGAGCATCCACGATGGGAAGTTTATCCTATTCAATCATTTTCGTTAGCGCTTAATTTTGAAGAGGTGTATGGTTCCGATTTTGCTTTCCTAAATAACATGCAGCCACATTCTGTTTTTCTTGCTGAAGGTTCAGCCATAGGTGTAAAAAAAGGTAAATGGATTACTGGCACCTAAGAAATCAAAACAAAATCAATTTGCCGTTTTACCAAATTTGCAGCCGCAACTTGTACTTTAATAAATTGTCCGATTTGAATTTGTCGTTTACTTCGTCGTCCAACTAAAGCATACTTTTCTTCAATGAAAACAAAATCATCCTTTTCTAATAATTGTTGAATACCAATAAAGCCTTCACATCGATGTGCTGTAGTTTGTGCCCAAATACCAAACGAAGTAACGCCGGTTATTACAGCTTCAAATTCCTCGCCTACATGTTTCTGAATAAATTCTACTTGTTTGTATTTATTGCCGTCGCGTTCTGCTTCCATGGCTTTTCGTTCTTTCTCACTGCAATGAATGCAAAGGTCATTCATGTTTTGAAGCGGATGAATTTGACGTTCTAAACATTGCAATAATACGCGATGCACAAGCACATCCGGATATCGACGAATAGGGGAGGTGAAATGACAATAATGTTCGAAGGCTAAACCATAATGGCCAATATTTTCTGTAGCATAAACAGCTTTTGCCATCGTTCGAATACCTAATGCTTGAAGTACTTTATGCTCAGGATGTACTTCCGAATCCTTTACCATGTCATTAAACGACCGAGCAATACTTAACGGTGTTTTTAAATCGAAGTGATAGCCATAGTTTTTCGCAAATTCAGAAAAAACTAACAACTTGTCTAAATCAGGAGTATCATGAATTCGATATGGAAATGGAACCGGCTGATTATTTTTCTGTTGCTTACTTACAAAAAGAGCAATACTTTTATTCGCCAGAAGCATAAGTTCTTCAATCAACTGATGACATTCTTTACTTTCTTTCACTACCACCTCAATAGGAACATGATGTTCATCTAATTTAAATCGTACTTCTTCTGAAGCAAAATTGATGGCTCCTTGTTTGAATCGTTTTTTTCGAAGTGATTGTGAAAGGTTATTCAGAAAGAGAATTTCTTCTTTATAAAGGCCTTCTTTGGTTTCAATTATTTCTTGAACTTCTTCATAGGTAAATCGATGGTTAGAATGAATAATGGTTTTACCCATCCATTCTTCAACGATAGTTCCTTTTTGGTCCATAACGTAAATCACGGAGAAGGTGAGTTTGTCTTCTTTCGGACGTAAAGAACATAGTTCATTGGATATTTTCTCCGGAAGCATTGGCAACACACGGTCGGGCAAATACACCGATGTGGCGCGTTGAAAGGCCTCCTGATCTAACGCTGTTCCAGGTTGTACATAATGGGATACATCCGCAATATGAACACCTATTTCTACTTTTTTATCGCTTAACGTTCTAAACGATATCGCATCATCAAAATCCTTAGCATCATGCGGATCTATCGTTAAGGTAAAGGTTTCACGTAAATCGTTTCGCTTACTAATTTCTTCTTCACTAATTTCTGTGGATAGGGCAGCTAGTTCTTGCAGAACCTCCGTTGGAAATTCTAAATTAAATCCATTTTCAAGTAAAATCTGTTTCATGGCAATGTCGCTCTGACGTTCATCATTAAGCACATCAACAATAATACCTTCCGGATTTTTCATTTTCGGATTCCAATCTGTTATACGCACAATTACGCGATCGCCCGTTTTAATTGCACCGGCATTTCGTTCAGGAACAAAAATATCTTTCGTAAAACTTTTATTGTCGGGTATCACAAAAGCAAAGTTCATTTGCTTATCTACGGTTCCAATTAATTCTTGTTGACCACGTTTAATAACTTTGGAAATTACTCCTTCCGGACGCTTGGATACAGGGCTTATTTTAAAAATATGAACCTCAACGGTATCGCCTTGCATGGCATCCTTAAGATTTTCTTTTTTTACCACAATATCAACGGTCATGTTGGGTACCGTTACGTAGCCCATGCCATGGCGTGATACATCTAATATTCCTTGTACTCCCGGATTGAATGTTGTTTTTCCGCTTTTCCTTGTTCTGCTTTTTGCCAATGATTATAATTTAAACAGCGAAGCTGGTTCCGCAACCACAGGTACTGCTGGCATTTGGGTTTTTAAATGTGAAGCCACGAGAATTCAATCCACCTTCAAAGGCCACTTCCATGCCCATTAAATATATTTCATGAGCTGGGTTAATTATTACTTGCAATCCATCCACTTCAAATTGATAATCGGTATCGCTTTTTGTATCGTATTCTAACACATAGGTCATACCACTACAACCTCCACCCTTAACACCAACACGGAGCACTTGATCAGTTGATTCTTTGCTTGCCGCAATGCGTTTAAGTTCTTCAATGGCTCCTTGAGTGAAGAGCACCGGATGTGTTTGTACTTCAGTTATCATGATACATCTTGTTTAATCCATTTATACTTTTTGATGAGGGCCTCTACATCTTTTTTTGTTGTTGAAAGAAATTTAGGACCGTAATTAGCTCGAATTATTGATTTCTCTTTGGTTTTAGTATTCACTTGATAGGAAAAGCTAGGAAGATCAGCAATTTTCATTGGATATGAATCGGGTAGTGATAGAATTTTGTTCTTCTCTAACTTGATCAAAATGGCTTTAGCATTTTTACTTCCAATATTCATTTTGTAAGTTCCAATACTATCGCAGTAGCGCTTCCCTTCATAAATAACAGAACCGTCTTTGTTTATGGTTATGTTGTACATCGGACAAGTTCCTTTACAACCATTTTGTTTAATGGTAACCGATTGTAATACTTTTTGTGCAAAACAACTTGAAGCAATCAAAAAGGCTGCAAGTGTTAGCAGATATCGATTCAACATTATTGTTTTATAATAGTTTGATTATAGTTTTTAGACCCGGTTTGAATCTTCACAAAATAAGCCCCGGCTTGCATGTATTCGGTATTGATTGTAATAAGTTCATTTAATGCATTATGAACTGCTTTGTACACAATTTTACCTGTGGCATCACTGATCAAAATAGAAGCTTGTTTTTCATCTAATGAAGTTAAGTTAATATTGATATTATTAGATGCAGGATTTGGGAATATCTGAATACCAAAATCCGGATTTGGATCTGCTATACCGGTTGGCATATGAATAGAAGTACGAATGGTAGCCAACACATTTTCCATGAAAGAAACTTGTCCTTTAGTAAAAGAATTCTGACAACTTTCAGACGAATAATCCATGTAGTTCTCCACCATATCTTTTAAATCACCTGTACCTTGATTACAACTATTGATGGTTTTGTTACAATTAAATGGCGAGGCGTCTGCTTGAATTGGAGTGTCTGAAATACCATCATCTTCATAATCTGTTTGGCCCTGACAAGCGCCATCATCATCACCCCAAATATGACGTAACCCTAGATAGTGCCCAACTTCATGCACTGCCGTTCTACCTTTGCAGCCAAATGAAGAATAACCAACCGGTAATTTACTAGCACCTCCAAAAGCGATGTAATCTATGACAACACCATCGAGTGCCTGCGACGGATAGTTAGCTCCGGCTCCCCAGTTAGGCAAACCAGGAGGAGGGTAGGCGTAACCTAAAATTTCACCACCGGTTACGCTTATGTCGCAAACCCAGATATTCAAAGTAGTATTCGGACTTACTGCATCATCGCCACCATTGGCACTTACTTTAACATCATCTGCAGCATTATTTCCTAACCAATCAAATTCCATCGGGAAATCGGCATTCGTAGTTTGCTTTCGTTTGATTTGTTGCAATACAAAACGAATATTGGCCGCACCTACAATCGGTTTAAACTCTGCGCGTAAGTTGGTTGTATCGGAATTTAAACGAGCGTAATCTTTATTTAACTGATCGATCTGAGCCGTTACATAGGCATCAGACAAATTTTCTGTGGCATTTTTATAAACAATATGCACAACCACCGGAATGTAAACTTGTCCGCGCGTTTTTTTCTGAGGTATCGTGTTCATGTAATCCTGAAGGGATTTTACACCATGCTCAAATCCGGGATATTTTTTATCGAGGTTTTTTAAGTACTCAACTGAACCACAGCGTTTAATCTGTTGTGCATGAAGATTCATTCCAAATAGAACTAAACTTGCAGCTAGTAATAGTTTTTTCATTGAATTTTTTTAAAAGTGTTGCGAAATTAGGTTTTTTTTAATCGAATAATTCAAAGACGAAGTTGTTTTAATTCACGTTAGAGGATAGTTTTGTGCACAATTCCATGAAAAGTTTTGAAATTCCCGCCTTTTACCGTAGCCCACTTATAACGGAAATTAAGAATAGACGTAAAGTTGAAGATAAATTGAAGAAGGACTTTACGCCTACTCGTTTAGACTTTGAAGGGGTGGAAATCTATTTGGCTCGTCATTTCGGCTTTTGCTATGGGGTAGAAAATGCGATAGAAATAGCTTTTCGTACGGTACAAGAAAACCCGGGGCGTCGCATTTTCTTACTCAGTGAGATGATCCATAACCCACAGGTAAATGCCGATTTGGTTCGAAGTGGCGTTGGTTTTATCATGGATACCTTGGGAAATATGTACACACCTTGGGAATCGCTTACTAAAGAAGATATAGTAATTATTCCAGCTTTCGGAACCACACTTCAAACAGAAGAAAAACTGCGTGAAATTGGTATCGACCCATTGCAATACAATACTACTTGTCCGTTTGTAGAGAAAGTTTGGAATCGAAGCGCTCAAATAGGTGATAAAGGTTACACCATCATAATACACGGTAAACCCAAACACGAAGAAACCCGAGCAACTTTTTCACATAGTTCAAATAATGCGCCTTCCGTAGTTATCAACGATATGAAGGAAGCATTAAAACTTGCCGGTTATTTAACTGGAGAAAAAGACAGCGCTGAATTTTATAAAGAATTTGAAGGACAATATAGCACCAATTTTAACCCGGAACTACATTTTGAACGTATTGGCGTGGTAAATCAAACGACTATGTTAGCGAGTGATACACAAGAAATCGCAGATTATCTAAAAGGGGTTATGCAAACTCATTACAACCTCGATGCTAGTGCAGTTCAAACACGCTTTGCTGATACGAGAGATACACTCTGTTATGCTACCAACGACAATCAAAGTGCCGTTAAAGGATTGCTAGAAATCGACGCTGATCTAGCCTTAGTAGTTGGCGGTTATAACAGTAGTAATACCAGTCATTTGGTGGAATTGTGTGAAGAAAAATTACCTACCTTTTATATTGAAAATGAAACCTGTTTATTAGATCGAAACCGAATTACTCATTTTGATTTAAGAACGCATCAGGTGGTAGAAACGTCGCCTTATTTACCTTCCGGTGCTAAAGCAAAAATACTAATTACCTCAGGAGCTTCTTGTCCGGATGCTATTGTGGAAAATGTAATAAACAGGGTGGTGTCTTTTTTTTCGTAGTTCTACCAACCATCAAAGCAGTAGCTCAATAAAAAGGCTTTACAGTTTTTTGACGATGTCGAAACCAATTTATACGATATTTACACCATTCAAGTTATTTCAGAACCATGAAGAACATTTTACTACTGATTGTATTCGCTTTAATTACAGCAATTGGTTTAGACGCTCAGCCATTATCGGCGTACTCAACCATACGTCAGGAGTTCTATATATTTGATAATGGAGCCTTTAATCGAGTTGAGCCTCTGATTCCGAGAGAATATAAAATAGGAAGAAGTGGCATAGCCTATGTAGATAACCTCAATAATTTTAAAATTTATAAAGATGGTGCCGTGAATACCGTGTCGAATTTTTTTACCACCGATTTTCAGGTTTCCGATAATTTAATTGCCTATAATAACTCAAAAATATTAACCGTAATGGATGGTTCCGATGTTGTACTGCTTTCTCGACTTTGTAGTCAGTATGCCATGGGCGATAGTGTAGTATTGTTTTATGATTTGAATAAACAAACGTTTAATGGCTATTCAAATGGAAATATTGTTGAACTGGAAGGCTTTCTTAACCTCGATACAACAGACTTTGATTTTCAACAAACCGTTAAGGTTTCCGATAATATTGGAGCCTATATTAATTACAACGAACAATTCAAGGTTTTCTATAATGGTGAATCGGAGGTATTGGAAAATCAACGTATCAAAGAGTTTAAGCTTGGGCGAAATACGATGGCGTATGTAGATATTAATAACATTTTCAAGATATATCATCAAGGACAGGTTTTTCAAGCTGATCCGTTTATGCCAAAATCATTTTTGGTTGGCGATGATGTGGTTGCCTTTCAAAGCAGCGATGGCTATTTCAAAATTTTCTATAAAGGAAAAATGTACACCATTGGATATTATACGCCTTCGTATCAAGTAAAAGATTGGTTAGTAACTTTTGAAGATTTGAATGGTTATTTTAAAGTTTTCTACGAAGGTGAACAAACCATGCTCGAAAATTACTATCCTGATAAATTTGAAATTGGATATCGGTCTGTCGCCTGGATTAATAAAGCCAATATTTTACGCATGTTTTCTGATGGAAAATTGTATGAAGTAAGTAATGCCAGTTTAAATGAAATGCGACTCGATTATGATGTACTGCAATACAAGGTAGGTTTTAACTCCTTTAAGATGTTTTATAATGGAGTGTATTATTAATAGTTGTTTTTCTTGAAATAAATGATCATGACAAAACGTATTTTCTTTTTGGCTTTTCTTCTTGGCAACGTGATGATGGCTAACGCTTCAAGAATGCTCATTCCTATGGATGATGCCGGTCAGCATAATCATTTAAAGGCTTATGGTATTGCCTTTATGGTATTGCAAAAAAATGAGAAGGTGGATTGGTTGTTGAATTACAGAGGCGGGGCATTTGTATTTGATCATTTTCTTGAAATAGAAAATGAATGTAAAATCAGAGATGTGAGTTATGAGGTAATTCCTGAGGCAAAATACACCGCTATTCTTCAAGAAATTTCCGACCCGGATGCTAATATGGATGTTGTTCGTTTAGAAAAAGCTCCTCGTATAGCGGTTTATACTCCGGATGGTAAACAACCTTGGGACGATGCAGTAACCATGGTTTTGAATTACGCTGAAATTCCATTTGATAAAGTATATGATCAAGAATTACAAGAGGATAAACTTGTAAAATACGATTGGCTTCATTTGCATCACGAAGATTTCACCGGTCAATATGGAAAATTCTACGCAGGCTTTCAACAAGCAGCATGGTATATCGACGATCAAAAGCGCAATGAAGCTATGGCAAAGAAACTTGGCTTCAATAAAGTATCACAATTGAAATTGGCATCTGCTAAAAAGATTAAAGATTTTATTATCGGAGGAGGTTATCTCTTTGCCATGTGCAGCGCAACGGATAGTTACGACATTGCCTTATCTGCCGAAGGTACCGATATCTGTCATCAAGTTTTTGATGGCGATGCTATGGACCCAAATGCGCAAAGTAGTTTGGATTATCAGCGCTGTTTAGCGTTTAAGGATTTCCGTTTAGTTACAAATTACATGGAGTATGAATATTCTGATATCGATGCTACCAATACACGTCGGGTACCCATGAATACGGATTATTTTACTTTGTTTACATTTTCTGCAAAATTTGATCCGGTGCCATCGATGTTATGTCAAAACCATACAACTACTGTAAAAGGATTTATGGGGCAAACCACAGCCTTTAGAAATCAAGTATTGAAAAGTAGCGTTACCGTTTTAGGTGAAAATAAATCGGCAGGAGAGGCACGTTATATTCATGGAGATTTAGGTAAAGGAACTTGGACATTCTATGGAGGTCATGATCCGGAAGATTATCAACATGCTGTTGAAGACCCTCCGACCGATTTAAACCTTCATCCGAATTCACCGGGTTACCGACTTATATTAAATAATGTATTGTTTCCGGCAGCTAAAAAGAAACCTCAGAAAACGTAATATTATTTACTACGTTTTCTACCATGACTGAATTTCTTTTGCTTATCCGAGCGTTCAATTCGAACTTCTCTTCCTTTATAGCGAGCTGAAGAAATACCTTTAATAATTCGCTCCGCACTATGCTCATCAGTATTAAAGAAAGAATACACACCTTGCATATCTATTTCTTTGATATTTCTTCCGCTTACTTTACAGGATGTAAAAATCAAGTCGCGCATTTCATCATAGCGAATACCGTCTTTCTTTCCAAGATTAATAAATAAACGCACATCATCCGCATTTCCGGAAGAAAATCCTTTTCGATCTCTTGAATTTCCACTTGAAGATGCACTTGAACGTCGAGTTTCGTCTACATTTAAATCATCTTCTTCCTGGCTACGTAAACTAAGTTTGTTTAATTCTCGTGAAAGCAATTTATCTATAAGTTCTTCTTTACTTAATTCTAATAAAGAAGTTCTCCAGTTGTCTTGAATGGTAGGAAATTCCGCTGGCTCTGTTTGTACAAATTGATCTATAAACGATTGAACACGTTTAGAAATAATTTCTGCAGATTTTGGAATCATAAATTTCTCAAATTTCATTTGAGCAATTTTTTCAATTTGATGCATTTTGTATGCTTCTTTAATATGAAGCAAGGCAATGGAAATTCCTTTTTTTCCAGCTCGAGCAGTACGGCCACTTCGATGGGTGTAATTCTCAATATCATCGGGTAAATGGTAATGAATTACATGAGTTATATCCTGTACATCAATTCCTCTTGCTGCAACATCCGTAGCACATAAAATTCGAATAACACGTTTACGAAATTTGCCCATTACTTTATCACGTTGCTGTTGCGACAAATCGCCGTGTAAACAGTCGGCATTATACCCGGCTTTAACTAAGGAATCTGATATATCTTGTGTTTCAATTTTTGTTGTACAGAAAATAATGCCGAAGAAATCGTCATTAAAATCTATGATGCGTTTGAGCGCAGCCATTTTATCTTTAGCGTGAACAACAGCGTATTGATGGGTGATATCGGTGCTTGTGGTATTTGCTTTACCAACACTAACTTCTACCGGATTAGACAAATACTTATTGGCAATCTGTCTGATTTCCTTAGGCATAGTGGCGCTAAACAAACCTGTTTTTTTCTCAGCAGGAGTAAAGGCTAGAATTGCTTCAATGTCTTCTTGAAAGCCCATATTAAGCATTTCGTCTGCTTCATCGAGCACTACAATTTCTACTTGATTTAACCGAACAGCTTTGCGGTCTATCATATCCATTAACCTACCCGGAGTAGCAACAATAATATGGGCACCTTGACGAAGGTCTTTAATCTGACCAGAAATACTGCTTCCGCCATACACGGGTACGATACGAACGCCACGAGAGTGTTTTGCAAAGTTCTTTAAATCATTCGCAATTTGCATACATAATTCACGTGTTGGTGCAATAACCAACGCTTGTGTAAAATTATCTTGCGTGCGTAAATGGTGTAAAATCGGTAATCCGAAGGCAGCAGTTTTACCCGTACCTGTTTGCGCGAGGGCAATTAGATCGTTGGTTTGTTTTAAAAATACCGGAATGGTTTTTTGTTGAATTGGGGTTGGGTTAACAAAACCCAGGTCTTGAACGGATGTAAGCAAATCCTGATTCAGACCCATTTCGCTGAATGTTATCATTTTTTCTAAATTTCACTTTCCCGATTACTTCGTTTTTTATAATCGGTCTTGAATAACAAGAAAAGCAAATATGATTTTGAAAAAATCCAGACGAATTGGAATGGCCCGCTAAGCTCTAATTATTACAAAGACAGAGGAAAGAACTGCCGCAATATTACAGTCTATAATTTAAAAAGTTGTGATGAAATTACTAATGACTAGAATGGATAACCAAAACCAAGAACAACATTTACATCTTTATAATAGTTCAGTTTATCAAACATGAATCCATAATTTTCTTTAACTGATGGTTGTTTTACAGGGTATGCTAAGTCAACACGAAGTACGAAAAAAGAGAAATCGAGTCGAACTCCTGCGCCGGCACTCATGGCTAAATCACGAAAGAAGTATTTAGGATTAAACTCACCACCAGATATACTTTCATCTTTTTTATACAACCAAATATTGCCCACATCCACGAAACCGGCGCCTTTTAGATTTATAGCGCCTGAAAAAAGTTTTAATAAATTGAAACGATATTCGGTATTTCCTTCCAATTTTAAATCACCGGTGCGGTCGATAAGTAATTTATTACCACTGTATGAACTGTCATTGGAATGCCCTGGCCCAACGGTTCTTGCTTGGAAACCTCTTAAACTAAAGGAACCTCCGGCGGAATATTGTTTAATATAAGGTAGCGATTTTGCTTGACTGAGCGGCATTCCAAAACCAAGTAACAAACGATTAACCCATTGTGCTTTTCGCCTGTTTTTATACGAACGATAATCAACATCTGCCCGTAAATAGTGCGATATATTTGGAATGCTATCATTAGCTATGGATCGATAAATAGTATTGATACCTTTAAGAATAGTACCAGCCTCTTCGAAACCTAGTTTGAGCGTATTCAAACTTTTATACAGCTTCTTTTCTTTCGATCGATATTCGAAGTTTACATTTTCACCATAAATAATATTGCTCGAAAAAATACTATTCAAATACTGCGATTGCTTTTTTCGCTCTTGAAATGCCGCACTTAAATTTCGTTCCGGTACAAAAGTAAGCGTTAGAAATGCCGGGTTGAACCGCCAATTTTTATAATCGGTTTCTTTCCAGGTATAACCAAAACTTCCGGAAATGTTTTTAATGGTGTAATTACTTCTACGTTGAATGTAGTTATAATTAAAACCCACCAAGGTAAATGGTAAATTCTTTTTGCTAAATTTATTTTGAATAAAAGGTACGATGAATTTTGGAAAGGTTAGACTAGCATTCACATTCACATTATCTCCTGAAAGATAAAACTGCTTAACACCAGTTAACAGCGTATCGTTTCTGAATTGTGCGGAAACAGAACTTTTAATAAAAAACTGATTTGCACCATGAAATAAATTCCTGTCTTTGTATTGTAAACTAGTTCCAAATCCAAAATAATAATCGGCGTCTGTAGTATTGGCATCCATATTTACCGCATATTCTCTTCTGGGTTGCGTAGTTAGAATAATTTTGCAAACAAGTTTGCCCGGTTTATTAGCTACCTTATCAAAACGAACATTCACAAATTGAAATACGTTTAACTGATTTAAACGATTAACGGTTAATTCTTTATTTTTTGGATTGTAAAGTTCATGTGGTAAAATGAAAATATTACGAGCTATAATTTTTCTATTAACAGGCAACGATTTATACACGAAAAAAATTGAATCCAACTGATTCATCGTTACGGGTGTTTGATCGTTTACAGCGGTATAATTATCATTGATATAAACGAGAACGGAGTCTATATAATAAGGAATAGCATAGGTACTATCTCTGGTTTCATTAATAATTACCTTTACGTTTAAGGAATCATTCCGACTGGTTGAATCTTTATTGAAGCTAGATCCAACCTCAAACGGATCATCCAGTAAACGACTAAGTGCTTGTTTGTTGGAGGTATCCACTAAGAAACTTACATTATCCGATTTGAAATCATAAAATCCTTGTTGTTGCATGACACGATAAATTCGATCTCGCTCTAAACCACAACTATAATTACTGAAAATGGAACCGGTATTTAGAAAAGATTCTTTACTGTCGCTCATTACCATTCTAAATATGGGTTGATCATACTCATGAAATATTTTATTGATGAAATACGATTTACCGGTTTCAATATCATAATGTACCTCAACCATTTTGTTCCCTAAGGGTTTAAGTTGAGAAGAAACTTTAGCATAGAAATAGCCTTGATTTATGAGATATTGTTGAATAACTTTTTCCGTTCGAAAAATCATAGCTGTATCGAGTAAGGTTGGTTTTTCAACCTTATGCTTTAGCAGTTTTTTGTCGGAATCGTGTTTCTCATAATACGCATATCGGTTATTATACTTCCATAATTTATATTTTGGAAGAAAATCTAAATCAAATACATGTGAATTTGCTTGCGGGGAAATCAAGGATAAGATGGTACTTTCAAATTCACCTTTATATTTTATTGGTTTTTGCGAACGAACGGTAATCGAATTTTTTTTCACCAAAGTTTGATTATCCGTAAGGTGTTTGGTATAATTGCAAGAACAAGCAATCATGGCAAGTAAAGCAAACAGCATATACTGCAGATGTTTTGTGCGATGCTTCTTGTTAAGTTTCATGTATGCTTACTCGGTCGCAAATTAATCATATAAAACAATTATCCGATAAAAAATACCGCGATGAAGTGGGGGAGTTTGTAATAGAAGGCGAAAAATTGGTAAGAGAAGCATTACTATCACGCTTTAACGTAAAACAAATTTTAGTTCATGAACATTCAAAGCTAGAATTGGATTCGCTGGATTCATCAAAAATTCACTTTTTAAAACAATCCGAATTAAACAGTATTAGCAATTGGCAAACCCCACAGCCAATAATGGCTGTGCTTGAAAAAAATACCAGTACCGTTCCGGAACCAAATGGATTTCATTTCGTTCTTGACAAAATTCAGGATCCCGGGAATGTGGGAACCATTATCCGAATTGCCGACTGGTTCGGAATAGAAAGCATGTATTGTTCACCCGATACAGCCGACGTTTTTAATTCAAAGGTGATTCAAGCGTCTATGGGTAGCATTTTTAGAGTGCAGTGTATCGTAACCGATGTGCTTTCGCTATTATCTCAATATCCGACCATACCTAAATATGCCGCGGTTTTGCACGGAATTTCGTTAGCGCAGGTTAATCCAAGTTCCAAAGGATTTTTACTTCTTGGCAATGAATCCAAGGGTCTGCGTGATGAATTAATCGAACTTGCAGATCATCGAATTACGATTCCGGCAAAGGGCAAGGCAGAAAGCTTGAATGTTGCTGTTGCAACAGGTATTATTTGTTATCACCTGTTATCTTAAAGTTATTCTATATTTGCTTGTTAACTTCAAAATTTAAAGAAAGTCTAGGCCACAAATTTTATAACAATGAAAAAGATATTTTTATTCGTATTAATTCTGATCGCACAACTTACAACAAACGCGTCGTATCGAAATTCGATGTTGCGCATCAGAGAATATCGTGGCAGAACAATTTCAGTAACCATCGACGGTAAGCGATTTAATAAAATGGCTCGAAATCTTACTATCGGTGATTTACCAGCAGGTTTTCATACTATCTCTGTATTTGTTTATAATTCTAACGGACATGGTTACCGTAATGGAATACTAGCTTATAAAGGCAACATTAAAACAAAACCAGGTAACATTTATTATTGTTCAGTAGATAGAATGTCGATGGAGGTTGAAGAAAATTGTTGTATCGATGATTATGGTTATTGGAATAACAATGATAATTGGGATAATTGGGATGAAGACAATCAATGTTGGAATAATAACAGAAACTGGAAAAACGATCCAACCCGAAAAAAACAAAATGAATATTATAACAGTTGGAATCGGATTAATGATAATGAAAATTGGAAACATAACGAACAAGAGCGCTATAATGACGATTACAACGATCGTAACTGGAATAATTATTCTGGTGTAATGACTACAGGGGGGTATAATCAATTGATTGATCAAATACGCAAGGCATCTTTTGAAAGTAGTAAAGTAAGTGTTGCCAATACAGCGTTACGTAATAATCGAATTTCAGTTGCCCAACTGGTTGGTATTCTCAATGAATTTAGTTTCGAAAGTACTCGTTTGGATTTTGCTAAGTCGAGCTACCGCTATGTTGCCGATAAACGAAACTATTTTCAAGTGAATGATGTTTTTACTTTCCAAAGCAGTAAAGATGAGTTAAACGAATTCCTTCAAAAACAAAATTAATAAAAACCTATTTCGCTGAAGCTACCCGTTTGGGTAGCTTTTTTTTGTGTTAGAATAATGTAAAAGAAAATGAATTAGAGCAATATTTTAGCAATTACTTAGTTTGTAGTACAATAAAACTACATTTACCAACAATATAAAATAAATAATGAGTACAAAAATTCTTTGGATTGATGACGAAATGGATTCTCTTAAATCGCAAATTATGTTTCTTGAAAACAAGGGGTATAGCGTTGAATTACAGTCAAACGGTTATGATGGAATAGAATATTTGAAATCGAATCCGATAGATGTAATTCTTTTAGATGAGAGTATGCCAGGTATGACAGGTCTTGAAACACTTGTTCAAATTAGAGAGTATAACAAACATATTCCGGTGGTGATGGTTACCAAAAATGAAGCAGAGAATATTATGGAGGATGCTATTGGCTCGCAAATCACCGATTATTTGATAAAGCCTGTTAATCCGAATCAAATATTGTTGACGTTAAAGAAAATCATTGATTCCAAAACACTAGTCGGTGAAAAAACTACGCAACAGTATCAACAAGAATTTCGAAATTTATTTTTGGCCTTAAATTCAAATCCTGATTATAAAGAATGGTGTGAATTGTATAAAAAAATAGTTTATTGGGAGTTGGAAATGCAGAAATCTGATAGTCCGGAAATGCAGGAAATTCATACTTCCCAGAAGGAAGAAGCCAATAATGAATTCTGTAAGTTTATCGATAAGAATTATATAAAATGGCTGAAGAATAATTCACCTGATGCTCCGGTTATGAGTCATTCTCTCCTAAAAAATTATTTATTCCCGAATTTGGAAAAAGGGAAGTCGACCTTTTTTGTTCTCATCGATAATTTACGATTTGATCAGTGGAAGACGATTGAACCCATTTTTACTGAAAATTTCCGAGTGCTTCAGGAAGATATAGCAATGGCTATTTTACCAACAACAACACAATATAGTCGGAATGCCATTTTCGCGGGTATGATGCCACGAGATATCGAAAAGAAATTTCCTGTTGAATGGAAAAATGATGATGAAGATGGGGGTAAAAATTTGTATGAAGAATTATTCTTTAAGGATCAATTGCAACGCGCTGGACTTGGGAATCTAAAGTATTCTTATACTAAAATTACAAACCATGATAGCGGCGAACAATTGGTAAATAATATTCAGGATTTATTGCATAACGACATAAATATTATTGTTTACAACTTCGTGGATATGCTTTCACACGCCCGCACTGAAATGGAGGTCTTGAAAGAATTAGCAAATGATGAAGTTTCCTATCGATCAATCACTAAAAGTTGGTTCGAACATTCACCATTACATCAGGCGTTGAAAAAAGTTGCAGACAAAGACATTAAATTGGTGGTTGCAACCGATCATGGCAGCGTTCGTGTCAAATCTCCGTATAAGGTTATTGGCGACAAGCAAACTACCACGAATATTCGTTATAAACATGGTAAGAATCTTCAGTATGAAGGTAAAGGAGTTATTTCTTATCGAGAACCGAATGATGTTGGACTTCCAAAACCTAATTTTAATTCCACCTTTATTTTTGCGAAGCATGATGGCTATTTATGTTATCCCAATAATTATAATCACTTCGTAAATTATTTCAGAAATACATTTCAACATGGTGGTGTTTCGTTAGAAGAGATGTTAATTCCAGTGGTTGTTTTAAGCAAAAAGTAAATTAGTACCAAGCTTCAGCAAATCGAAACAGATTAAAATTTGAGGAATCCATTTCATGCTGAAGTTGGCGTTGTAAATCTTCTTTATTTACTTTTTCCATTCTTTTTTTCTGGATGAGCTGAAAAACTTTATCGCATAATAATTGAGACCGTTTCAGTGTATTATTACTGGTATAATTCGCGTGAAGATCTATAAGGCGAATAATTTCCTGTATCCCTTCACCTGAAGTGGCAACCGATTTTAGTACAGGTATTTCCCATTCTTGATGGTTAGCGTGAACCAATATTTTTAAGTTCTTGATAAACTCATCCGCCATGCTTCTATCGGACTTGTTCACAACAAAGATGTCGGCAATCTCCATTACTCCGGCCTTCATAGTTTGAATTTCATCGCCGGCTTCCGGTACCATAACTACAACTGTTGTATCGGCCAGTCCGCTAATTTCAATTTCGCTTTGTCCAACACCTACGGTTTCCAGAAAAATATAGTCGAAAGGTGCTGCTTTCAGTAGTTCGGTCACTTCAATAACGGAAGGACAAAGTCCACCCAACGATCCTCTACTAGCCATAGAACGTATGAAAACATGAGGATTCAAATAAAAATCGTTCATTCTTATCCGGTCGCCAAGAAGTGCGCCTAAGTTAAATGGTGATGATGGATCAATAGAAAGTACGGCAATTTTATTTGAGTGGGCTAACTGAGCTAGAAGGGCATTAATGAGAGAACTTTTACCGGCACCGGGAGGGCCTGTAAACCCAATAATTTTGGTTCTACGATTTTGGGAAATGGTTCGTAACAATTCTTGATGGCCAGGTAACTGATTTTCAACCAAAGTAATTCCTTTGGCGATGGCTTGAAATGAACCAAGATTAATTTCATGAATGAGTTTAGAAATAGACAAAATTTTCTGATATTTTATTCGTTATTGCAAGGAGATGCAAAGGTATTACATCATTTTTGCCTTCTAAATTAATTCCTTAATTTGAAAGAACTATTACTTAAAATTAAACAACAATCCTTGCCGATTCAAATACACGGGTTGGGTTGTTTGCTTATAGTAATAGGTTTGTTTTTTTCAAGAGCGCTCATGAGTATTGGCATGATGACGCTTGTTTTAGCAGCTATAGTTCATTCAAAAAGGAAGAATAACTGGAGTGAATTTATTCATAATACACCCTATGTTTTAATGAGCCTTTACGCCATAATTATGGCGTTTACTTTCTTTTGGAGTACTGATTTGAAGTATTATCTTCAACGAATGACGATTATGCTTCCATTCCTTGTTTTACCTTTTAGTTTCCTCTCTTTTAGAAATGAAACCCATGAATGGCTTAAACCAGGGCTTATTTTGTTTTTAGTTTTTCTTACAATAGGAAACTCAATTAGCTTATTTACCTATTTCTCCCAAAAGGATTTGTTTGATGCCAGTTATGGCTTTTCAAAAGTAATTCCTACACCTTTCAAAAGCGATCATATTCGCTACAGTATGGCTGTGGCTATAGGATGTGCAGTAATTCTATTCTATGGGCAACAAGCTCCTACGTTGATTTCTAAAATTCTTTGGGGCGGCTTATTCTTGTACTTTACCGTATTTATTCATATACTAAGTTCAAAAACGGGGGTTTTATCCTATTATTTGGTTTGTTTAACTTTTCTATTTTACCTCTTTAGGAAAAAGCAGAATAGAAAATTTGTGGTTGGCTTGTTGCTCCTGTTAATGCTCATTCCAGTAATAAGCTATCGTTTTTCATCCACATTTCGAAGTAAGATTAGTTACTTGGAATATAGTTTTCACGAAATAGGAAACAATCATCTGCAAGCGAATGTAAGCGACGAAGGAAGAATTATCTCGTACCAATACGCCTTCGATATACTCAAAAAGCAGCCTCTTTTAGGAGTAGGTTTGGGCGATGTATATAAAGAAATGGATTGGCGTTTCAAAAGAGATTTTCCTGAACGTACGGAAGAACCTTTGTTACCTCATAATCAATTTTTAATGGTTTGGGTAGGAGGAGGGCTTCTAGCTTGCCTTTATCTGGTTTATTTTCAGTGGCGATGGATAACGCGGGTACTAAAATTCGGGTTCCTCCATGTTGCTGTATTCTTGGTGCTTTTTTTTGGAATGTTATTTGAACCACTTTTTGAAACACAATACGGAGCATGCATTTATGTTATTATCATTTTATTTATAGATAAGTCGCCTTCTAACATGTTCAAACTGAATGAAATGAACAAATCTGATTGTAACTGATATAATTTTTTCAAATATTTTGATAAATTTTAGTGAATAATGCCGTGAATTCCAACATCTTTACCTATTTTTGCACTGGATTTAGGAGTTTATTCTAAACGTATGAAGCAAAAACTTAACTTATACACGGTACTTATTGTAGGTTATTCCTTGGTGATATGTGCAATTTATCATGCTAAATTTAGTTCTAATAATAGCACTTCCCCTTATTTTTCTACCACGCCAATCAATAAGGTAAACCAAAGTATCTTTCAAGGTGTTAAACCCACTTTATCAGACGGCAAGATTTCAGTAAAGACGTTCAAGTCTGATATTTCCTAATTTTTTCAATTACATCTTACTTACTTGTCTTCTGGCAACACCATCTGGAGTTTCTATAACTACGATGTAAAGTCCTTTCGACAAATTAGATAGTTCTATTGATTTTGTAGCTTCATTGTAAATAACCGGTATAGATCGTCCACACAAATCAAAAAGCCCAATAGATTTAACTGTTATTCCTAATCCGGAACTTATTGTAAGTCTATCTGATGCAGGATTTGGGAATAAACGTAATACCGACTCATCCAGAATATTTTTTGTACTCAAACTGGTACAATCTTGATTTCCCCAAATACAATCAGCAAAAATAGGGTAGTCGATAAAAGGGTTTCGATTTTGTTGAATAGCGAAAACAGCATTATTACGGTCTATTTCTTTCTGACTAACCGGATCCAAATGATGCCAAGAAAGGAGTAGTGTTATGGCGTCTTGCGTAAGGTTGGCGCCGTTTGCCATTTCCCAATTATACCACGATCCATCGAGTCCTTTATAACGCGTGCTCATGTAAAAATAGTTTCTGGCAACATCACCTTTAAAACTGTCAATTGGTTCAAACTCATAGTGGTTAGGGTTGCTACTTGAATACGAAGTATAAGTATTACCGACCCCAAGTTTTGAACCATTTTCAGATTGCCAGTTAACCGTATTCACTTTACCGTAGGGAAAATTATTACGTTTATTATTCACATAGCCATCGGTAGGCATAACATGAAAAAGATCGGCATACATAGGGTAGAAGTCGTTAAAGTAATAAGCAGGCCATGTATGTTCTCGATTGTAACAATTACCTTCTTGCGTTGGGCTCAAACTGGAGCTACATTGTTCGGTTGAGTAAATGAAGGTATAACTGGTATTTCCATCAGAATAAATATCCCATAATTGATTACCGTTCTTAATATCTGTACTTCCGTAATAACTCCATAAATCATTATAGGTATTTTGAATATGATTGGTTGTTATTATGGTGTGCAACGAATTTTGCAACGCAGCACCTGAAAGCCCTAGGGCACTATTATAATATTGACCATTCACCTGTGTTATTCCTAACACTATCCATAGAAGCACGATTTTTTTCATGTAATTATTTTGCGGTTATCAAACGTTTAAAGCCAAGTTCACTGAAAATGCCTACGAAGGAAATGTAGTTGAGCGGAAACTCAAGCAAAACATGCATAAAACTTAACAGGAATAACCATTGAAAACCAATACTATAGCTATAAGCATACAATCCAACACTCACCAGCCAACAAATGGCAATAAAAAAAGCCCGCTGCTTTGGCATTTTATGCCATTTTATTACCTCCGTTTTCGTAAACCAATTTAAATAATGATAGGTATAAGCATAGGCTATAAATCGCATAATTGCAATTCCCGCTTGAGAATTAAATACCATCGACATGAAATTATCTTGTGTAAAGGCCCCTTCGGTAGCTTCATGAAAGTAATTAAAATAGATATACTGATTTAAGCCGGCAAAATCGCTTTTCGTGTACATGTCGATACCATTCGATGATGAAATATTGCTGGCCGGGAATAAAAGAAATAACAAAAATGGACAAACTATATGTACCAAAACACTTAGATATCCTGGTTTGGATTTTATCTTCAAGGCCCCGTACAACATGAATAACGTGGTGAATACGTAAACATGCACCAAGGTTGGTAAGAAGACCGTGAAGAAACTTATTATGTGATGCGATAAACTAACGGTTAATATCAATAAGGCTATACCAATGAGTTTTATAAGGGGTTTTCGAATGAAGGCCATAAATAATGCACTTCCAAAGGCAATATAGGTAAGACTTCCTGCTACTTGGTATTCCGGTTTGATATAAGTAGCCAACCAGTCGGGGTAGTGCTTCTGCATTACGAATAGAAAAGTCATCAAAAAGGAAATTACTACCAGTAGGATTACATCCCGCCTATCTTTAGAATAGTAATTCTTATCATGAAGCCAGGATATTTCCGTTAAGTAATGTAACGGACCTAAAACACCATAGGCGATTAAAAACATTTCAAAAGGTACTAGAAATGCTAAAGCGCAAGAAAAGAATAAGAGGAATATATTTATGTAATCCAGTTTGTATCTGGAATCTAATATTGCCATGTACACTTATTTTTGGAAAACCAAAGGTAGTACAGAATAGACATTACCGTATTATTTTATCGAATCAAGGTTACATTACCTTGATAATTCTTTTTCACAAAATTATCGAAGATTACGTCTACGAGATAGACATAGGTACCCATAGGTTGTAGTTTACCATTAAACTTTCCATCCCAACCTCTACCATCTGTGGCTGTTGTTGAATATATTAATTCACCCCAACGGTTATATATGGTTAATCGAAAGAAGGTAACACCACTAGATAATAAATTCCTTGGCATAAAATAATCGTTCATGCCATCACCATCCGGAGAAAACGCATTCGGAATATTCAAATAACAATCGCGTTTTACCTCAATAGTATCAATAGTTATACAACCGGCATTCGGGCTTACACCTTTTATCCAATAAATACCTGGTTCAGTAACGCTTAAATTATTAGCAACATCACCGGTACTCCATTCATAAACACCCGCCTGATTTTGTAGATTAGAAAGTATAATAGTACCTGTTATACCGGCACAAATAGAAGTATCTGGACCCAAATCCATAACAGGGAAGTCATCCACAATGATATTGCGACTCACACTTGTATCCGGACAAATTGTATTTCGAACCGTTAAGGTAACAATGTAATTTCCGTCGCGGTCATAGGTGTGCGTTGGATTTTCAATGTCATCCATGGTAGTTTGATCTCCAAAATCATAGGAAAATGATTGTGTGAACGAACTAATCGTATCATAAAACAAAATCGGGCTACCTACACAAACTATACTATCAGATATAGTAAAATCACCAAAGCTGGCCGGATCTACATAAACCGGTTTGGAAATAGTATCATGACATCCAAGGGTATCGGTTGCAACCATGGTAACAATGAAATTACCACCCTCCGTATATTTATGGCTTGCTAAAGTATTAAAACCAACATCGGTAAATGTGCCATCACCCCAATAAAACAAGTGAGACGTTAACCCCACAGGTACGGATAAACTTTGAGCATTGAGGTTATTATAAACACAGGTGGAATCTACCATAATAGACCCTGAATTACTATAAATATAATTATCGGCTATGAGCGGATGTGTAACATTTACGGCTTGAACTAAGGTATCGGAACATAACCCGTTAAAGGCTATTAATGTAACAAAATATACCATTTGATTCTGGTACACGTGAGTTGGATTATCTAATAAGGATGATTGCGAATCGCCAAACCACCATAAATAATTACCTGCTCCCGTAGAAGTATTTACCAATTGTATTGTATCGTTTTCACAACCTAATCGAGGAATAATATTAAAATTGGCATGTATACTTGTATCGAGCGTAACGATAATGGTATCGCTTGCGGTACAACCGACTGAATTAACAACAGTTACGTAAAAAGTACCTGCTGTAGTTGTTGAACGTGTTTGTCCTGTACTTAAATCATCCCATAAATAACTCAAATGTCCGGGGCCGGGGTCTAAGGTTACGGCTAATCCTAAACAAACAGGAACATCCGGACCTAAGTTAATTCCGGTTGTATTTGGTAAAACTGACGGAAGAAAATTGAATTTCAAATTTCCATCATTTCCCGGTTCTGCATGATACGAGGTATTAAAACAAGTACTATTCGGATTTAACACCAATCCAGCAGCACCACCTAAAGCAGAAGTTGTCATACCAGCAGGCAAGGAGGCTGAAGAAAGATGAATTAATCCGCCGCCGCCGCCGCCACCCGGGCCATGACAATCAGCTACGAAAAGTACATTATTATTTGAACCACCAGCACCTCCATTGGCACGTACATTAATGTTTCCGGTGTAATTCAATACATTCAAATAAATACTTCCACCGGCACCACCACCTGCAGCACCTTCATCATTTATGATTGGTGTAGTTCCACCATTGGATTGTATGACAAAACCATTACCATTTACTTGATTAGATTTAATATAGATAATTCCACCGCCGGAACCAGCATTGTAAATTTGAAATCCATTATCCGACTGTGGGGCTCCACCACCGCCGCCCATATAAAAACGGGAAGTATCATGATTTAACGCTTGTCCTCCATAACCAAAAACATTCGTAGAAAGACAACCACTATACTCCCAACCGCCGTTTCCGCCTCTTCCAAAATTGGCTCCACCACCAGCACCACAGTTACCTGCAAATGCCCCTCCACCACCATTCGCTAACTTAGCGCATCCACACTCTTGTGTAGGAATCCAATCGGCAATAGCTTCTCCTTTTTTTCCTTCCGGACCAAATGGAATCTGCGCTGAATAATAAGTGCCTGTTCCACCACAAAAAAAGCTATTTCCCCAAAGATCACCACCTCGATATCCCTTTTCACTAGCATCAATATTGGCTTGAAGATTGAGTGTATCTGCTTCAAAAGCAATGATACCACCGATACTACCATCATATGCCGGACAAGTAATAGTCGCAATTACGGTGGCATTGGAATATTGTGGAATACGAACGATTTGAAGATAATCGGAGTTCGTAAATAAACTACAATACGGACTCAACGTAAGATTAGTAGCAGTTTTGGCTATTACCTTCGAAAAAATATACAGACCCGCTTGATTCGTGTTGATCGTATCGCCATAGGAGGGAGAATTGGTTTGATTAATGCTCGCGCCCTTCATTTTTATCACCATAACCTTATCCCCAACATTAAAATTGGTTGTAGTGGTTACATCAAAAACGTTTTGATTCATCGACGTAACCGCGGTGTAATCATTAATAATTCCTCCAATATTCTGACCGGAAACCGTCAAACCCGACAAACAAATTATTAATAATAGAATTTTCCTCATAGAATTATTTAATGCGTAAATGTACCTAATTTTTCAAAAAGACGTTCCTCCATCGAAGTTAGTTTGAGGACTTATATAATCCCGCTAACTTTTACTGATGAAATACACTTATCGATGAGGAGTACATATTTGTCGATTTCTTTTAGAATGGCTTTTTTATCCTCTTGCGAAAGCTTCTGTGTTTTTTGTATGAGATGCTCCTGTTCTTGGTTAGCCATCTCTTTTTTCAATTCGTCTAATTTTTGGAGGTACTCGAATACAGAATTTCTAAGCGCTGTGTTCTCTTCTTCCAGTCGTTGATTTCGTTGAATCAGACGCTTTGATTTTCGTTCAATTTCCACTAAAAGATTAGTTACCGACACAATCTTGTTTTTAGCAAAAATAAGGTTTGCCTATTACTGTAGTTCAAAAAATACTTTACTTTCACATCTGAAATTTTAGCTATATGTCGTTTGAAGTATTGTTGGATTCGAGTTATACCTTTAAAGGGGAATCTATTTTATTAGGATGTGCTGTGTTGAATGCTGCACCTGTTCAGGGAAGCAAGGTAAATCTACCATTAAAAACAATGAACCGGCATGGTTTAATTGCAGGTGCAACCGGAACCGGTAAAACGAAAACGCTTCAATTGATCGCTGAAAGTCTTAGTAATGCTTCGGTTCCAGTTATGATGATGGATATCAAAGGGGATTTAAGCGGTATTGGAGCAGCCGGTGTTGCCAATGATAAGATAAATGAACGTTGTGCGCACATTGGTATTTCCTATAAACCATCTGCTACACCCATTGAATTTCTAACATTAAGTGATGAGCCCGGTACTCGTTTACGTGCTACAGTTAGTGAATTTGGTCCGGTGCTATTATCTAAAATTTTAGGACTAAACGATACCCAAGAAGGTATTGTTTCCATGATATTTAAGTATTGTGATGATCATCAGTTACCCTTATTGGATTTGAAGGATCTAACCCGCGTTCTTCAGTTTATGAATAACGAAGGGAAAGATGAAATTAAAGAACAATACGGCAATATTTCTGCAAGCTCTACCGGTACTATTTTACGAAAGATTATTGAACTGCAACAACAAAAAGCAGATGTGTTTTTTGGAGAAAAATCGTTTGAGGTCGATGATTTAATGCGCATCAGTGATGACGGCAGGGGTATCGTTTCTATCACACGGGTTACCGATTTGCAAGACAGGCCGAAATTGTTTTCAACGTTTATGTTGCAGTTATTGGCAGAATTATATGCTAGTTTACCGGAAGCCGGCGACCTCGATAAACCAAAACTAGTTTTATTTTTAGATGAAGCACATCTTATTTTTCAGGATGCTACACCAGCCCTGTTACAACAACTAGAAACTGTAATTAAATTGATACGCTCGAAAGGAGTTGGAATCTTTTTCATCACCCAAAATCCGAATGATATTCCTCAATCTATACTCGGACAATTAGGTATGAAAATACAACATGCACTTCGCGCGTTTACGGCCAAGGATCGACAAGATATTAAAAAAGTTGCAGAAAACTATCCAGAAACGGCATACTACAAAACCGAGGATTTAATTACCCAATTAGGTATTGGTGAGGCTATCGTAACGTTGTTAAATGAAAAAGGAATTCCGACACCATTGGTTCATACCATGCTTTGTCCGCCAGCTTCAAGAATGGATGTATTAACACCTCAAGAAATAAGCACCATTTGTTCGCAATCTAAAATTGCTCAGAAATACAATCAGGTTATTGATACGGAGAGTGCCTATGAGCTTTTGAATGCAAAAATTAGTTCAAAGAATGACAATGACGAGGAGGAGCAAAAAACCGATTCAGGTAAGAAGGAAAAAAGTACGTTGGAAAATATTTTAGATAATCCTGTGGCGCGTCAGGTAGGACGAACTGCAGCTTCTATTCTTACTCGTTCCCTTTTAGGAGTTTTAGGATTAGGAGGCCGATCGCGCACAACTAAAAAGAAAAGCGGTTGGTTTTAATCGGCTTCGTAACACCCTATAGTAGGTGTTGAGGTACTTCGAAGTTTATCATCTAAATCCTTCAAATAGTAAGGGTGGAAAACACCGGCATTTTTTGCAGGAGAGGTAGTTTCAACGTGAAAATCAAATTTACCAGAACCTTTAAATTCAGGGTCTTTATTGAGAAGCGTGTTGTTCGTTTGCACAAAGGCAGGTAGTGCGGTAGTTCGTTTCAATAAACAATGATTTAATAAAATGGAACATCCCCAATTATCCAGTTTGTTGAAGGCAGATTCATCATCCAACGAACCATAAATTAAACAATTATGAAAGGCAGCATTTAGATCGGTGCCGGTATAGGTTGATGGGGCCGTTTCTCTAAAATTGATAGCTGCTAAGGTAGGCTCCTGAGCATGGTTAATTCCTAAAGCGCCGTAGTTAGCAAACGTACAATAATTGAATTCATAATTTCCACCTTCTACTAAAGCCAAACACTGCATATTACATGAGTGAATGAGTGTATTTCCAAATTTCAATTGCGAGGCGAAGGCAATTACGCCATACCCGGCAGAATTAAAAATGGTACAATTGGTAAGTTCTAATTTGGGCTGATTACCGATGGCTTCTACATTGGAAACATGAATAGCACTGGGGTATCCGAAGCCGGTTGCATTCCCTGCGTTTTTAATTATGCAGTAATTCAAGTTGTTCCAAACGCTACTTGTGGTGAACACTAAACCTCCCCATTCACCGGGAAAATCTTTGTAGCCAAAATAGGCTCTATCTAATCTATCTCCTTGAAAAATAATACTATCTTTTTTGGTTCCATAAGCCAACAAAGTACCGGCCACATAAAGCTTTGAGTCTTGGTGCATATAAATTCTGCAACCTTTCTGAATCGTTAGCGTTTCACCTGAATCTACTAAAGCAGAATGTATAATTACATATGGTTTATCATTAACCCAAGTGGCTGAAGATAACACACTGTCTACAATATAGTGAGCATCCTGACCGTAAGCTTCTAAGGGTAACTCAAAACGTTTCTCATTTAAAGTAACTTGTAATTTTTCTTCAACTAAAAAGGGCATTGTTCCTGTAGTTGGATCAATAGTAACCGCAACAAAAACATACATACTATCATTGGCGGCTAGTTCAATATCATGGAATTCTTTACCGGGCAAACCATCTACATTCAATCGGAAGGGCGTAGCTTCACCACCTGCGAGTTTAATTTCGGATAATACGATCGGTTGATTTTGTTTATTATAAATTTTCACCGAATTGGTAAAACTGCCAATACTCGTAAAAACGGTATCAAAGGTTAGGGTATCGGTTGAAAACGATATTTCACCTCCTTCTTTTAGTACTTTTACTTTTTTGCAAGAGGAGAAGGTAAACGCCACCACTGAAACAATAACGACATATGGAAATAAGAACAGAAAGGCTTTTTTCATGAATTCTATAAGGAACAAATATAACGATTAAGCTAAGGGTGTCGTATAAAAAAAGCAGGATAAATTCCTGCTTTTACGAAGTTATATGTGATGCTTTATTTTTTATAAAGCTTGAATGCTACATTCAAACTATTTATGATATACCAATCTTTATTATCCGGATTACCACGAATTTCTCCTTGTCGCGGGGTATAGGTATTATCCGGTAATTCATCGCCACGATAGGAAAGTTCAGCAGCCAAACTTCCTTTTGAATCAGCTAGACTTTGCAGATTTACATAACGGCCACTCACATCATCTAAATAATCGGTAAAGGTTTTTCTGAAACCAACTTCATAACTGATAACTACAAATCGGGTAAGTTGAGCTTTTAAACCAAAACCAAAGGGTAGAGCGAATTGAGTACGACTATAAGAAGATTCGGTACTTAGGGTAGAATTTTGGCCTTCGGTATTTAACGGTTGAAGCGCTACATAACTGCCTTTATAGTAAGTTTTTGGATTGAAATGAAATAAATTCAAGCCGCCGAAAAAGTAAGGTGTAAAATTAAAATGCCTGCGATCTGCATTACGGTGGGGGTTAAATGCATCGAACGGCAACACATTATATTCAGCTTGATAGCCAATTTCCCAAATATCACTTCGGAAATTTAAGTTACGACTTCGGTGTGAAGGATCGGTATCATTCCGATCATCGCCATGAATTCTACACACATTAAGGAATGCCTTCGTGGTTAAATACGGATTCCAGTTTTGACGATACGAAAAGCCATGTGCAAAACCTGGCATGCGGTAGCTAAAATCTTCTGATTTTAAATCCCCTAAATACGTGGAAAAGCCTAAACCAAAACCAAGTTCACTCGACTTTTGAGCCCACATACTTCCACCTTGAATCAGCAATAATAATGCTAAGTATATTTTTTTCATTCTTATCATTTAGGCCATAAATTTATGGTAAATTTTCTTTTAAAAACCAGATTGTAAAAAATTACGTAACTTTTTTTTTAAAGTATTTTTTGATTTGAACATTAATGCATAATTAAAGGCGAATTTCAGATGAATTATATGTCAATCATAGGTGGTATAAATAACTAATCGGAAATTAAATTACTTTTAGCACCTTAATTTTACTGAATGAGTTTGAAGAATAATTACGTGGCTATAATGGCAGGAGGAATAGGCAGTCGGTTTTGGCCTGAAAGTCGAAATCACTATCCTAAACAATTCTTAGATATTTTAGGAACCGGTAAATCACTCATTCAATGGACTTATAACCGTTTCCGTAATATTTGTCCGGTAGAGAATATTTTTGTCATTACCAACGAACAATATATCGATACCTTGAAGGCTCAAATTCCAGAGCTTCAAGATCAGAATATTTTAAGTGAACCGTCGCGTAAAAATACTGCACCCTGCGCGGCCTATATTGCCCATAAACTTCTTCAACTGAATCCGGATGCGAATATTATTATGAGCCCTGCGGATCATTTAATTTTTGATGAAAGAAAATTTGAACGTGATATTATTGATGCGTTAGATTACGTGAGTAAAAATACAGTTTTAGTTACGTTGGGTATCAAACCAACGCGGCCCGATACGGGTTATGGCTATATTCAGTTTGAAACCGGTTCAGCGAATGATCGGTTTTATGAAGTACGAACGTTTACCGAAAAACCTTCGCATGAATTAGCTGCAACCTTTATTCGTTCCGGTGATTTTCTTTGGAACTCCGGTATTTTTGTTTGGAATGTAAAAACGATTGTAGATAATATTCAACATTATTTACCCGAGTTACACGAAATATTTTCTAGCGTAACCGACTATAATACACCCAATGAATATGCCTCTTTGTCGAAAGTATATGCACAATGTACCAATATTTCTATTGACTATGGCATCATGGAAAAAGCAAAAAATGTTCAGGTTATTCCATCTTATTTTGGTTGGTGCGATTTAGGTACATGGAATAGTGCATATGATAATTCAGATAAAGATTATTTAGGGAATGCTGTTTACGGTAAGAATGTTATGATCATTGATTCATCGCAATGTATGATTAAAGCACCCGATGAAAAATTACTTGTATTGCAAGGCTTAGAAAATTTTATTGTAGTTGATACCAAAGATGTTTTACTAATTTGTGAGCGTAATCGGGAACAACAAATTAAAGATTATGTTGCGGAGGTTAAGCGCAATAAAGGGGATAGATATTTGTAAAAAAATAGTTCAGTTTTAAGTTTGGAATTGTTTTAACAGATAGTCCTTCTACTTTTGTACTATGAAAAGAAGAAATACCCTGCTAGCCTTGTTTTCACTTATTTCATCTTCAGTTTATGCGGGTGGAATAAAAGGTGATATTATTTCCGATGAAGTACTTATTGGATTAATCACGTTAGTTCTCGTGTTACTAATCTTGTCGTTTGTTTTTTCCGCAGCCTATAAAAAGAAACCTAAACTGTTATTTCTCGTTTTAGGAAGTTTATTCACCATTCCATTTTTTTTAAGTGGTGTTTTTTTTCTAGTGTCTCTGAATTTGGTTCTTCCTGCACTTATTTGTTTTGTTCCCTGTGTTATTAACGGAATGCTCATCGGTATGGCAAAATCATAAGATGAGGAAAATTCAACGTCTAGCACTACTTCCGTTATTGTTTTTACTTACATCGGCCAAGAATTTTGGTCCTGATCTTTCAATTTTAGATGCCATTTTATTATTAATCGCTTTTATTCTTTTAATCACGTTAATACCGTTTGGCCCTTTTGTAATTTATTGGGGATTGATACGTAAAACGTGGCTTACACTGAGTGTAGCGGCTTTATCCACGGCGCTGCAATTAGGAGCTGTTTTTGTAGCCTTATCTTCGGGAGCAAATTGGATGGTAGTACTTTTTTTCTCCTTCCTCGTTGTACTTTCGTTTATTATGATTGTTACCGGATGGAAAAAAGTAAAAAGTTGAGCAAAACCATGTGGCGATTTATAACGTTATTACTGGTTTTTCTTACCACAGCGCTGTGCCTTAAGAGTTTTTTTCTTCCGGAAAAGAAAAATCAAACTACAAAAAAATCATCGAACCTATATCAACTTAAACTGGCCGATAGTAATTCTTTTCAAGCATTAAGTGGTTCGCCGCTTGTTGCTAAATATAATGGTGTAAGTACAGTTAAGGTGGTTTACGATTTGAAGTCGAAAAAACTCTATTATATCAACTCTAATGTATATACTTATCATTTTGATTTTTGTGAGGATATACTTGGCTTTCAAGGTGGATTAACGTTATTCAATCAAACGAATTACACTGAAACAAGTATGCGCAAGTATGGTTTAGCAAATCTTAATTACTATCCAACACTAAATTCATATGGCTTGGAATTCGTAACGGAAGATGAAATTAGTCCGAATATTATTACTGCTATTTATAAAAAAATACAAGAAACTAGTTACATCAAAAACAAGTTATTCATACTTATAAACGGCGAACTGTTAAAACAGGCTGTACCCGAAATTCAACCATTACCTCTTCTTTATCCGAATGATATTTATGCAAGCTTATCCTATCAATGCATCGTTACTGGTGATGCTTATGGTAAGTTAGTTTTTATTTCTTCCTCTAAAGATATTCCGTTCTATCAAGAAGATTGTATTTATGTGCTTCAGGGTTCACCTTTATTCATTCCAACTTGTCAGGGTATCATTACCGATCAATTTCAAACCCCTTTAAGTCATATTCAGGTATTAACGCACAACAAGCGAATGCCATGTTTTGCGTATAAAGAGATTTGGAATAAATCGTTTCAGGAACTGAACAATTCATGGGTTCATGTGCGTATAACAACCGATAGTTTTTTCATTCAGAAGGTAGAGGAGAATGTTTGCCGAAACAATGTACGCATCGGAAAACAAGAAGCTGTAAAGCTTGAGGCAGATACTATTTTCCGTGCAATTCAACCATTGGCATCGTTCAAGTATAAAGACAAGAATAAGATAGGCAACAAAGCGGCTAACCTCTATTTACTAGAGAAGCTTAGTAAAGAAAACAGAAATGTATTTAATACGCCTGCGGGTAGTTTTGCCATACCATTTTATTATTATCAACAGCACATATCCGATTCATTGATTAAAACGCAGTTAGACTATATTCTTAAATCAAAATCAACGCTAAAGCAGGAAGAATTAAAGTTTGCGCTTAAGACATTACGGAATTTAATTCTCGCTAAAAAAATGGATCCGGTATGTTTAAAATTAGTGGAAGCAGCTATAAGAAAACAAGGAAACGATGGTTCATATCGTTTTCGTTCAAGTAGCAATGCGGAAGATGCACCCGGTTTTTCTGGTGCTGGTTTATATTCTAGTAAAACCGGTATTCTTGGAGATTCTATGAAGTCGATTGAATTAGCGATTAAAAAAGTGTGGGCATCTACCTGGAGTTTTGAAGCGTTTATAACCCGAGAGCAAGCACATATAGTTCAAGATGGCGTAATGATGGCAATTCTATGTCATCAAAATTTTCCGGAGGAAGAAGCGAATGGAGTTGTGGTAACTAAGAACATTTACCGACCTTCATTTCCTGGGTTTACTGTAAATGTACAAACGAAGGAACTCAGCGTGGTGCAACCGGACTCAAATTTACAGTGCGATCAGTTCACGATGTTTAAACCTGCAGATTTTAATCCTTTTACAGACGACATTGCTGTAGACTATATCGCATATGGAAACCAAAATATGGGTAAACCTGTATTATCGATTCATCAAATTCAACAGCTCTATAAAGCAATAGCTGTTTGCGACGAATATTTTGCGCAATTCATCAACTCCAGTGTATCGTACGATATTGAGTTTAAATTTGATGATGGCAAGTTGTTTCTAAAACAAATACGTCCTTATTTTTAGTTATTACAGCAGTAAAAAAATGCTTTGGAATTTTAAAACAAGCTTGGTTCAAGCGCACTGAATGTGGCATAATGTAATCCTTTTGGATAATCATGTTCCAGTTGCGCAAGCAACTCTTTGAAATGAGTTGGATGCTGTAAAAAATCGGTTTGTGTGGTATCAATAATTAGGGTAGGGTACAACGCCGATTTCAACAATTGGGTATAGATATGTTGTAAATTTTCAAGGTAGGTTGTATCCATATTTTGCTCATATGCACGGTTCCTTTTTTTGATATTGGCAGTCAATTTTTCAATCGGAGCGTGTAAATAAATTAGTAAATCAGGTTCAGGAAGATTTGGTAAAATGATTTCAAAGAGTGTATTAAACAGTTGATACTCGTCTTCCGGTAAATTTACTTTTGCAAACAACTTGCACTTAATAAACAGATAGTCTGAAAGGGTTACCTGATTGAATAAATCGCGTGTGTTGAGCAAGGCCTTCATTTGTTTATAGCGATCCGCCAGAAAGGAAAGCTCTAAAGGAAAACTATATTTCTCCTTATCTTGATAAAATTTAGGAAGAAAAGGATTGTCTGCAAATTCTTCTAAAATGAGTTTAGCTTGAAAATGCTCCTGCATCATCATTGCGAGTGTTGTTTTTCCCGCGCCAATATTTCCTTCTATGGTGATGAATTTATGTTTCATATACCTAAGCCGTGAAAGTAAAATCTTTTCATGCAGTAGGAAAAAATAGTTATTCAGATTGAGGATAAGCACTTTGTTTAGGAGATTTTTGTTTTATGGTAGAACCTGATCAAAATCATTCAATGTGCAAAGCAATCAACATTTCAAACAACGAGGAAATTGATTAAGTTTGCTACTTACAGTGTTTCACCATGACGGAAAAAAGAGAATTTTTGTTACAACAATTAGACGAAAAATTTAAGGCTATTGATCAGAATACAGATGTTCATTTAGAAGGCTTACTTCATGCAACACCCATTACCTATTGGGATTATATTCTGCCTGAATCCTTGCTGAGTTTACAAGTTCAACGAAGTAACTTACCCGATGAAATGGTTTTCATCATGTATCATCAAATAAATGAACTTCTTTTCAAAATGATCTTATGGGAAATTGATCAGGTGAGTAACAGTGATAACATTGAAGCTGCATTTTTTACCGAAAAGCTGCGCAGAATAAGTCGTTATTTTGATATGCTTTCCACCTCATTTTCTATTATGGGTGATGGTATGGATATCGAACAATATCAAAAATTCCGTAATACACTTACACCTGCAAGTGGGTTTCAAAGTGCACAGTATCGCTTAATTGAATTCGCGTCTACCGAGTTAATTAATTTGATTGATTACAGATTTCGAGCAACTATTGATCGTAATACGCCTTATTCACATGCATACGATCATTTGTATTGGCAAGCGGCAGGTAAAGATCATGCAACAGGTAAAAAGAACACGTTAATTGTGTTATTCGAACGGAAGTATCGGACTATGTTTTTAAGAAAAATGGAGGAGTATAACACTACTAACTTGTACACGCGCTTTAAACAATTACCGGATGATGTTCGACAAGATGCGAAACTGATAGCGGCCATGCGGCATTATGATAAAACGGTAAACATTACCTGGGTAATGGCTCATTATCATGCGGCCGGTAAGTATTTAGGTGAGGCCGCAGCTACCGGAGGAAGCGATTGGCGTAAGTATATGCACCCCCGTTATCAACGTCGAATTTTCTTCCCCGATTTATGGTCAGCAGAGGAATTGGAGCATTGGGGTGAAGATGCTTAGAAGATGAAAATGGAGGCGAATTTATTCTAACGAATCTTTTGCGCAAAGGCAATGATATGACCGTCGGGATCGGCAAAGTAACATACCATATCGCCCCAGTCACGAGCTTCCATACCACTAATTAAGGTGGCACCGGCAGAAAGCGCATTGTTAAATTCCAAGGCGATATCATTAACTTCAAGATAAACTTCGCAACGTGGAATGCCAGTGCCCAACATTGGATGAGGCATGGTGTTTAAAATTTTTTGAATCCCATGGTTTGGCATCAACCCAATTTTAAATTGGTCGTTGATCTTAAATTCTGTTATTCCAGGAACTTCTAAATCAGGTTTTTTTCTGAAAAGTTTTGAATAAAATAAGGTGCTTGCAACTTGATCTTAAACATATAAAATTGTTTCAACATGCATGATGTGATTCATGATCAAATAGATTTAGAATTTGAAAGCAATGCTTTTCTATATAAAAATTTCATTCGACAAAATAGTAGCTTCAGCAAGTGCATTGGAGTTAAGTTTCAAGTCGATTTGTTGTTCACCAAAAAAACCAATTACATCTTCCGTTGCCATATTGCCAACTAATTCGTTTTGTGCCATCGGGCAACCACCAATGCCATGTATGGCACTATCAAATCGTCGACATCCATTGTCAAATGCCGCTTTTAATTTTTCACGTCGAGTTTCTACGGTAGAGTGAAAGTGAGCACCAAATTCTAAATTTTTAAAAGCCGGAACTAAATGAGAAAAAATGTACGCAATATTCTCAGGATTGGAAACACCTACCGTATCCGACATGGAAAATATATGAATACCTAATTGTGCAAGACGTTCAACCCAATGCAGCGCTATATCGCTAGTATACGGATCGCCATACGGATTACCAAAACCCATGGAAATGTACACAACCATGTCTTTATTTCGTTGAACACAAAGCGATTGAATTTTTTCCACCGTATGCAATGATTCTTCAATACTGCTATTCGTATTTTTTTGTTGAAAGGTTTCAGAAATTGAAAATGGAAATCCTAAATAACGTATTTGTTCATAAGCCACTGCTTCTTCAGCGCCGCGCGTATTGGCAATGATTGCGAGAAGTTTAGTTCGGGTATCACTTACATCCAGTTTTTTCAATACTTCAGCTGTATCGGCCAATTGAGGTATTGCCTTTGGCGATACAAAGGATCCAAAATCTAACGTATCGAAACCAACTTCTAATAGTTTTTGGAGGTAGTTAATTTTTTTTTCTGTTGAAATAAAATGCGACCACCCTTGCATAGCATCCCTTGGACATTCTACTAGTTTTAACTGCATGGGGCAAAGGTAATTTTTGAAGCAGAATATTAGCAGTAATTTTTGATATAATCAGAGGGGGCATTTTCAAATGCCTTGCATGCAACTGAAAGCGTATTGCTCTATAAAGTACAAACGCTCATTTCGTAATAAATAAAGATTACAGATTCTTGAAATGAAGTATTTAATAAAATATCCTTTTCTTAATCTTAATTAGCAAAGGCTATACTATCCGGAATGAGTTCTTGTATGGGCGTTTCGAGATGATTCTTTCTGAAAAATTGAAGGAGTTGTATGTTTCTTTCTTCTATCTTCAAAGGAATATTACTGTTTAATTTTTGAAGACAATCAGAGCAAAGGCGACAAAAAATTTGATCAAGTTCTTGTAAACTATTCGATCCGTTCATGACACAATGCGCGTGTTGACAATGATGTAAGCCCACCATATGACCCGTTTCATGAGATGCTGTTTTTAATAACCGTAGCAAACAAACATTATCGATTTGATTCAAAGCAGGCTGATCCCGAAATCGATATATGGAACTTACACTAACTCGATTGGTAAAAGAGGCTAAACCAAACACATAGTTCCACTCTGGTTTAGGAAAAAGGTCTTGGGTTGTTATAGCCATGGAACAAAAGGCATGTGAATCAAGTTGTGGTAACAAAACAGAATCCAGTATAAAAGGAGCCAAGAGTTGAATTTGATGGTCAGTTCCTATTCGTCTGTTTTTAGTAGGAATAGCAGTATCTGAAATTACTGTCGATAAACGACAAGGAATTTGGTAGAATATCGACAAGTATTCGCAGCATAAACTGAGCTGTTGCGCATCGTTCAAAGTAAATGTTCCAATTGGAATTAGATCAATGTTCTTGCGTTTGGAATCAGGTCGAATAAAATTTGATTGTCTAAAATCATGAAGTGATTGACTATTTTCTTTGTGTTCAAAACGCCATTCGCCCGGTTGAGGTTTGTGAAGTTCTTGATCATTTCGAAGCATTTGATCGAAAACATTAGATTGACAGGCAAGAAAAAACAAGGGAATGAAATAGAGGCCGATGTATTTGGTCATACATGATTAACGAATTCGTTAGCAATTTATTTGGATACCATTACCATAATCAGCTTGAGGTATATAAGGAATGAGTTCAAATTAAACTAACATACCATCAGGCAATACACATAAAATGTATGAAACAAATAACCTAAGACTTAAGTATAAAAAATAACCTTCTCTTTATTTTCTAGAATTCAACTCATCACGAATGGCTGCAGCGCGGATATAATCTTCTTTATCTAAAACTTCCTCTAATAGTTTTTGTAAATCCTGCACATTCATGGAAGCCAATTCATTTTTGTTACTACTCACTTTTGATTTCGTTGGTTTCGGATTGCCCTCATCGGTAAGGTTATCATCCATTTGTAAACCTGCTGTATCTAAAATAGATTCAAAGGTAAATATAGGAGCATCAAAACGTACGGCTAAAGCAAGGGCATCGGAGGTACGAGAATCTATTTCAATGGTTTCGGTTGGAGACTGACAAATTAGTTTGGCATAAAAAATACCTTCATGAATTCGATGAATCAATACTTCAGATAATTGTAAACTGAAAGCCACCATCATATTCTTCAACAGATCGTGCGTTAAAGGTCGTGTAGGTTGCATATTTTCCAGAGCAACGGCAATCGCTTGAGCCTCAAAACCACCAATCACAATGGGTAATTTACGAACACCATTTACTTCGCCTAAAACAACAGCATAGGAATGCGATTGGGTTACACTATGTGAAAGGGCAACAATTTCCAGCTCTAGTTTTCTTGAACTCATAGGATGTCAAAGATAATCAGATTAGCTATTTTGCGATGCTTTGAACTTTTTAAACGCTTCTGTTAATTTCGGTACAACGTCAAAGGCATCTCCAATGACACCATAGTCGGCAGCTTTGAAAAAAGGTGCTTCCGGGTCTTTATTGATAACCACAATCGTTTTTGAACTGTTTACACCGGCTAAATGTTGAATAGCTCCGGATATACCCACCGCAACATATAAATTCGGACGAATGGTACCACCTGTTTGTCCTACATGCTCATGATGTGGACGCCAGTGTGCATCGGCAACCGGACGAGAGCAGGCGAGCGTAGCTCCAATGCTAGCGGCTAAGTCTTCTAAGATACCCCAATTTTCAGGTCCTTTTAATCCTCGTCCGCCACTCACTACTAATTCAGCTTCACCTAAAGGAACAATACCTGTTACCGTATTTGAATTGGTAACTTTAACCGCAAAGTCGGAATCAGAAAAAGATACCGTCTTTTGTTCTACCCTGGCACTGCTATCTGTTTTATTCACTCCATATGCGTTCGGAGTAAGTGATATGACTTTGGTAGCAGATTTTACCTCAACAAATGCGAAGGCCTTGCCTGAAAACACAGATTTTTTAACTACAAAACCATTTGATGTATCAGGAAGTGCTATGGCACCTGCCACTAAGCCGGCTTGTAAACGTGCAGCCACGCGAGGGGCTACTGCTTTGGCCGTATTATTATTTGAGAAAATTAAAACGGACGCGTTATGTTCTCCAGCTATGGAAGTAATCGCTTTCGCATAGGCTTTTGCTTCTAGGTTGTTTAATTTACTATCAGTAACATGAAATACGGTTGTTGCTCCGTACGCACCAAGCTGCGCGGCGTCGGATGCTTCTCCTAAAACGATAGCTGCACAGGTAGTTCCTGTTTGCGATGCCACCGCTGCACCATAAGACACTGCTTCGAAAGTTGCCTTTTTAAATAGTCCTTTTTGTTGTTCAGCAAATACTAAAACCACGATATAATTATTTTAATGTTTAATGTTGTTGAATCGTTTTCAAAATTATTAATGTTTAAAGTAGCCACAGTTTAAACAACTTTAGCTTCTGTATGTAGTAAGTGAACTAATTCATCCATTTGTTCAGCTGTTAACATTTTTACACCTTGTTTTTGAGGAGGTAATTCATACGAACGAATGGCGGTAAGTTCTGAACTTCCATTAGAAGCTTCAATTTTCAAGGGTTTGGTTCGGGCTGCCATGATACCACGCATATTCGGAATGCGCGCTTCCGCCATTCCTTTCTGACAGGAAATAACCAATGGTAAGTTACAAGTATTCGTTTCTTCGCCACCTTCAATTTCTCTGTTTACGGTTGCTACGCCCCCTGCAATATCTAATTTACTGGCATGGGTAATATAAGGTAAATCCATTAATTCGGCTATCATGGCGCCAATACTAGCATTGTTATAATCAATGCTCTCTTTACCGGTTAGCACTAAATCATAGCCATTAGCTTTGGCATAACCTGCTATTTGGGAAGCAATAAAATAAGAATCATTGCTATCGGCATCAATTCGAATAGCTTCGTCGCCACCCAAGGCAAGAGCCTTGCGTATTACAGGTTCGGCATCGGCTTTACCCACGGTAATTAAGTGCACTGCAGTAGCAATACCCGCTTCTTTCAATTCCAACGCTCTAACAAGTGCATACCATTCATCATAAGGGTTAATAATCCATTGCACACCGGCTTCATTCAACTTAGTGTCGTTATCGGTAAATGCAATCTTAGTGGTGGTATCAGGTGATTTTGTAATACAAACCAGAATCTTCATCCGTGTCTATTTTTATGAGGTGCAAATATAGGGTGAAGAAGATTGAATTTTGGGATAAAATTTAAGGTTTATAACCACGAGATATTGGCTTGATTTCTGGCTTGTTGATTTAACTCAAGCTCTTGAAAGGAATCACAACAACAGTTCAATTGTTTTTATTTTAAACGCTTCCCTTAAGGTTTAGTTGATGATAACCTATACTTTTGAGTAATGGAATTTAAACTACTTCGAACTAATTCAGATGATAAGGATTTTCAGAAATTAGTTATTAAGTTAGATCAAGAACTTCGAATACGCGATGGTGATGATCATGAATTTTACGCACAGTTTAATTCTATCCAATCTTTAAAACAAGTTATTGTGGCCTATCAAGGTTCTATGGCTGTTGGTTGTGGGGCTATCAAAGAATTTGACCTTCAAACGATGGAAGTGAAAAGAATGTTTGTGTTAACTCACTACCGTGCCCAAGGCATAGCCACATTAATGCTATTGGCATTGGAAGATTGGACCCGTGAACTTGGCTTTGATTATTGTATTCTTGAAACCGGTTTGAAACAGCCTGAAGCAATTCAACTTTATACAAAGAATAATTATGAAAGAATACCTAATTACGGTCCATACACCGATATACAAGATAGTGTTTGTTTCAAGAAAAAACTGAATGGGTAATATTCCTTGAGAATCGCTCTATTGCCTTGACCTAGTTTTACGTGTTTTTCATTTTCTTTAAATGGTTGGGAAGATAGAAATTTCATGATTTTTCTTTTGAAATACACTATTAAGTAAGCAGAAACCTGCACCTTTGCTTCCATAGTACATGGAACGCATAGAAAAATTAAAGTTGATGTTAGAACAATCCTCCGAAGATTGTTTTTTGTGGCACGCCCTAGGTTTGGAGTATATCAAAGTAAATGAACTGAAACAAGCAGAAGCAAGTTTTGAAAAGGTGCTAACTATCAATGAAGATTATGTGGGTACGTATTACCACTTGGCGCATCTCTATTTACAAACCAGTCAACATGAAGCGGCTTTAGCAACGTTTGAAAAGGGAATCGAAGTAGCTACCCGTTTAAAAGATATGCACGCGCGGAATGAATTACAAATGGCCCTCGATGAATTTGAAGATGCCTGATTTACACAACGTAGTTCAATCTAAAAAGTACCTTCTTGCAGTAAGCGGCGGACGAGATTCTATGCTTATGGCGCACGTTTTTTTACAACATCAACTTACGTTTGAAATTGCTCATGTAAACTTTTTACTTCGAGAAGATGAATCGGATGGGGATGAATTTTTTGTTAGAAGTTGGGCTGAAAAACATCAAATTCCTTGTTGGGTAAAACGCGAGAACGCAGCAATTTTTTCTTCCAAAAACAAATGTTCTATTCAAGAGGCAGCACGCACCATTCGCTATGATTTTTTTTATGCTTTATTGAATGAAAGAAAACTTGATAGCATAGCAACAGCCCATACTGCTCAAGATCAAGTTGAAACTGTACTTTTTCATTTTTTACGAGGTACAGGTATTAAAGGACTTTGTGGTATACCTTCAAATAGTACTAAATTAATTCGTCCTTTATTATCTTGGACAGAAGAGGAGATGAAGTCTTATGTGAACGAACACAGCATAGAGTATAGAATGGATAGTAGTAATTTGAAATTGACTTATACTCGAAATAAAATTCGATTACAAGTACTTCCGTTACTAGAAGAAATTATTCCTTCTTTTCAACAAAATATTACGCAAAACGTGCATCGGTTTCAACAAGTGCACATGCTTTTTCAAAAGGAAATTGGTCGTTTACGTAAAAAACTTTTATTACCACGAGGTAAGGATTGGTATATTCCAATTAACTATTTGAAACTTGTGGAAGCACGCGAAACCGTTCTCTACGAACTTCTTCAGGATTTTGGATTTTCTTACGAGCAAGTTTTAGAGGTATTAAAAATTGTTTCGTCTTCAGGGGGGCAACAGGTCATCGGTGAATCTTTCAGGATAATTAAACACCAACAATTTCTTATTGTTACGGCTATTAAAACAATAGCATCTTCCTGGATTGAACTGGAATCGGATGGAGTAACAGAAACTAGAGCAGAAAATTTCACCTTAGTACAAAAACGACTTCGAAACAATGACCTTCAAATAAAAACAGATTCCGATTGCTGTTATGTGGATGCCGATAAATTGCATTATCCTTTAACACTTCGACCATGGAAGCCGGGCGATTATCTCTATCCGTTTGGTATGGAAAAAAAGAAAAAAGTGGCACGATTACTAATTGATGCTAAAATTCCTATTCATGAAAAAGAAGATATTTGGGTATTAGTTTCTAAGGAGCGCATTGTATGGGTGCTTAGTGTAAGAAACGATAACCGTTTTAAAGTAACCAAGGCTACCAAGGAGGTAATTCAGTTCAGTCTGAAGCGGCATTAAACGTTATGTGACCACAGAAATTACCATGTTTTACGGCTATTTGAAGTGCTTCGGAGATGTGGTTTGAATTTATTTTTAATTGAATTACTTTTGCCCCACAAAAAAATAAACTATGAGTTACGACGTAATCGTTATAGGTGCAGGACCAGGAGGATATGTTGCTGCTATTCGGGCTTCTCAATTAGGATTGAAAGCCGCAGTTATTGAAAAGGAAAGTCTTGGAGGAATTTGTTTAAACTGGGGTTGTATACCTACGAAGGCATTGCTAAAATCGGCTCAGGTTTTTGATTATGCCAAACACGCTGCTGATTATGGTGTGACCCTTGCCAACCCAACTGCCGACTTCGGAAGTATGATTAAACGCAGTCGTGGCGTAGCCGATAAAATGAGTAAAGGGGTTCAGTTCTTGATGAAGAAGAACAAGGTAGATGTGATTATGGGTTACGGTAAAATAAAGGCTAAAGGTCAAGTGGATGTTACAGGTACCGATGGTAAAACTACAACGTACGATGCCCGCCATATTATAATCGCTACCGGTGCAAGAGCCCGTGAATTGCCAACTTTACCTATCGATGGAAAAAAGATTATTGGTTATCGTGAAGCACTTGTACTTCCAACGCAACCAAAGAAAATGATTGTGGTAGGAAGTGGTGCTATTGGAGTGGAATTTGCTTATTTCTATAATAGTATTGGAACACAAGTAACGATTGTTGAATTCATGCCAAATATCGTTCCGGTGGAAGATCAAGATGTTTCTAAAGAACTTGAAAAAAGTTTCAAGAAACAGGGTATTGAAATAATGACTAATGCTTCGGTGGAAAGTGTTGATACTACAGGATCTGGTGTTAAAGCAAAGGTGAAAACAGCAAATGGCGAAGTTATTTTGGAAGCCGATGTGGTATTAAGTGCGGTAGGAGTAGTTGCTAATGTTGAAAATATTGGATTAGAATCAGCAGGTGTTAAAACCGAAAAAGGTAAGATAGTAGTGGATGAATTCGGACAAACCAATGTGGCCGGAATTTATGCGATAGGTGATGTGGCCCCAGGCCAAGCCTTGGCGCATGTTGCTAGTAAAGAAGCTATAGTGTGTACAGAGAATATTGCCTTCAATGAGAAAAAATCGCATCATAAACCCGAACCTATCGACTATGGAAACATTCCAGGATGTACGTATTGCAGTCCGGAAGTAGCCAGTGTGGGTATGACGGAGAAAGCTGCGAAAGAAGCCGGATATGAATTGAAAATTGGTAAATTTCCATTTGTTGCGAGTGGTAAAGCAGCAGCGGCTGGCAATACCGAAGGTTTCGTAAAAGTTATTTACGATGCCAAATATGGCGAATGGCTTGGCACGCATATGATTGGAATGAATGTTACGGATATGATTGCAGAAACCGTTTTAGGACGTAAATTAGAAACTACTTATAAAGAGGTATTGAATGCTATTCATCCGCATCCTACTTTAAGTGAGGCCGTAAAAGAGGCAACTGCTATGGCTTACGGTGAGGCTACAGATATTTAAATTAGAAATTCAAGTTTGAAAGGGTAAGTTGTTTTAAACAAAAGCAACAATTCAAGTACGAATAATTTATACATACTCTTGAGGTTGGTGTTTCACCAACCTTTTTTCTTTCATCCAAATGAACATAATGGACTTCTTATTATTTTACTTTAAGCATACATAACATAATAAGCGACGCTTTTTATTCATTTCATAGGTAAGGTCATACTTAAGGAATTGGTGCATGAAACAACATCTTTTTTTACAACCATAAACTCTACGCCATGGGTATTAAGGTATTTAAAAGAAAAAAATAATTTAAACATATTCTCTAAAAATTATGATTCCTTCTGAAAGGAGATTAAATTCACTCCATCAATTTTTAGTTCAATCATTAAACAAGGGGAAATCATGAAAAAAATGATACGCGTTTTTAGTTGTCTTGTTATGCTAACAGGACTGTTGTTATCAACAACAAACCAGAGTAATGCACAAACTTATCGTTGTGATCTAAAGAATATCAATTATCCAACCCCGAATACGTTGGAGTTTGATATCTGGTTAGAGAATACCGGTTCCAATGTGTATCTTCTTCAAATTCTTCAAATGGGGATTGAATTTAATTATGATGGCTTGGCTAATGGAGGAGTAATAACCGGATCCTTTGTATCTGGCTCCAATACGCTTCCCGCTCCACAAAATAATCTAACAACAAATACCTCTGTTAATGCTACTTCGAAGCAATTTAGGGTTACAGCGTCAATTCAAACATCCTCTGCCAATGCAGTGGCCATAACATCAACGCCACTTAAATACGGTACGTTTCGATTAACCAATACGCAGCCTTTTGCCATAGGAGCAGCACCGAATTTTATTTGGTCGTTTTTAACTTCATCGAATCGAACGAAAACGTTAGTGTCTTGTTGGACGAATGGAGCTACTTCTGGCGCGTCTGTAACTACACAAACGGATGGAGGAACGCCAAATGCAAATAATTTACTTGCTCCTTATAATTACATTGCCGGGCCTCAACACTATGTAGAAAATAACCTTACAGTTCCTCAAACTTGTCCTACTATAACCGCTGGAACGGTTACTGATCCAGCTTGTTATGGAGGAACGGGTTCCCTCCAAGTGAATATGTCAAATCAAGCAGTAGGTACATACAGTGTAGATGGTGGTACTGCGCAATCGTTTGTTCAGTCAACGTCATTTACCGTAAGCGGCCTATCGCAAGGTTCACACACCCTTGTAGTAACACCAACCGGTTGTGCTTCAACCACCTTAAATGTTACTATTGGAGGACCAACCACACCATTAACGAATACTACAACCACAACGGCTTGCGATAGCTATACATGGGCTGTAACTTCCCAAAGCTATACGCAAACTGGGACGTATACCGGAACCTCAATTAACGGACAAGGATGTTCGGTGAACGAAACGTTGAACCTAACAATAATCCAAAGTACATCCAATACTACAACGGCAAGTGCATGTGGAAGTTATACGTGGTTAGTTACTGGCTTAACCTATACACAAAGTGGTAGTTATACTTCAACTTCTGTAAACGCTGCAGGTTGTACGCATACTGAAATTCTCAGTTTAACGATAAATTCGTTGCCAACAATAACAACGAATGCCATACCTTCAACCATCGAATATGGCGCATCTTCAACCTTAAGTGCAACTGGAGGAACAAGCTACCTTTGGATGCCGGGTAATTTGAGTGGCTCACCGGTTGTGTCACCTTTAACTACAACAACCTATACCGTAACCGTAACCAATTCGAATGGTTGTATCAATACAGCTACACAAACCGTTGTTGTAAATCCACCTACCTATCGTTGTGATGTGAAGAATATCACCTATACTTCTCCGAACACCATGGAGTTTGATATTTGGTTAGAAAATTTAGGGAGCAATACTTATTTATTACAAACTTTACAGGTAGGGCTTGAGTTTAACTATGCCGGATTAGCGAATGGTGGCGTAATTACCGGTTCTTTTGTACCTGGTTCAAATGCATTACCAGCACCTCAAAACAATTTAGCCACGAATACTTCGGTGAATGCTACTTCCAAACAGTTTAGAATAACGGCCTCTATACAAACCTCCTCGAGCAGTGCGGCTGCTATTACTTCAACTCCATTAAAATATGGAACCTTCCGTTTAACTAATACCCAACCATTTACTTTAGGTGCCACTCCAAACTTTATATGGTCGTTTCTAACATCATCGAATCGAACCAAAACGTTTTTGTCATGTTGGACGAACGGTGCGGCTACAGGCGCATCCGTAACCACACAAACGGATGGCGGCACACCCAACGCAAATTTTCCAACGTCACCGTATAATTATATAGCAGGTCCGCAACATTATGTTGAAAACAATCCTCCTGTACCACAAACCTGTCCTGTTGTAACAACCGGTACTATCACCGATCCTCTTTGTTTCGGAGGTACGGGTTCTGTTCATATTAATTTATCTAATCTTGCAATTGGTTCCTATGCTATTGATGGAGGTTCTTCAATTTCCTTTACGCAAACAACATCGTTAACCGTAAATGGTTTAACACAAGGTAATCACACTATTGTTGTTACACCAACAGGTTGTACAGCTACCACTTTAACTTTTGCCATTGGCGGGCCAACATCCGGCTTAACCAATTCCTCCACAATTACAACCTGTGATTCATATTTGTGGTCGGTAACTGGTGCCACTTATACGCAATCGGGAACTTACACCGGTACTTCGGTAAACGGACAAGGTTGTTCTGTTGCTGAAACTTTAATACTAACTATAAATAATAGTACGTCGAATACCACATCAGCAACCGCATGCGATGCCTATACTTGGACTGTAAATGCAACAACGTATACTCAAAGTGGAACGTATACATCCACGTCAATGAACGCTGCCGGTTGCACGCATACGGAAATATTGAATTTAACTATTAATCAAAGCACAAGTAATACTGCCGTTGTAAATGCATGTATTGATTATACCTGGAGCGTTAATAATACGAACTACACACAATCCGGTATTTATACCATGAATTCAATAAACGCGGCTGGTTGTGCTCATGCCGATACACTAATTTTAAGTATATATCAAATACCATTGGTAACTACGAATGCCACGCCAGGTGTTATTTATGTAGGAGGTTTATCTACACTTACTGCCACCGGAGGAACCTCATCGGTTTGGATGCCGGGTAATTTAAATGGTTCACCCATTGTATCGCCGGCTACAACAACAACGTACACCGTTACCGTTTCAAATGCCGGAGGATGTACCGCTACAGCAACACAAACTGTGGATGTAAATACAAACACTTACCGATGTGATTTGAAAAACATTACTTATCCTACACCTTATACCTGCGAATTTGATATTTGGCTTGAAAATACCGGAATCAATACGTATTTATTGCAATCCTTACAAATGGGTATTGAATTTAATTATAGCGGAATGGCTAATACCGGAACCATTACGGCTGCTTTTGTGCCAGGGTCAAATACCTTGGCGGCTCCTCAAAATAATTTAACAGTAAACACTTCGTTGAACGCGACTTCCAAGCAAATTCGTATGACGGCTAATATTCAACCTTCTGCCGCCAATGCTACAGCAATTACTTCATCAGGAGTAAAGTATGGTACGTTTCGATTAACCTGTACAACTCCGTTATCAGTAGGTGCAACACCTAATTTTATCTGGTCATTCATTAATGCATCCAATCGAACCAAAACCGGGTTAACCTGCTGGAAAAATGGAAGTCCGGTAGGGTCGGCAATTACCACACAAACAACAGGTGGTACTCCGAATGCATCTGCACCTACTGATCCGTTTAATTACATCGGTGGTCCACAACATTATGTTGAAAACAACCCTCCGGTACCATGTGTGGTAACATCGCTAGGTACGATTACCGATCCTTTATGTTTTGGAGGTGTGGGTTCCGCAATAATTAATTTGTCGTATGCTACCAGTGGTACATATAGTGTAGATGGAGGTGCTAATCAAACTTTTTCTTCTGTTAGTTCCATAGTTCTTTCTAATCTCTCACAGGGCAGTCATACTATAAACATAACTCCCGTAGGTTGTACAAGCAGTACCCTAACATTCTCTATTGCAGGGCCTTCGGCGCCACTCACCAATACAACAACAATTTCTGCTTGTGGCAGTTATACTTGGGCTGTTAATGGAAATACGTATAATACAACGGGCATATATTCAGGAACTTCAATTAATGCACAAGGTTGTATTGTGAATGAAACCTTAGATCTAACTATTTATCCAAATGCTTCTATTTCCGGATTGAATGCTAGCTATTTTGTTAATGACGCGCCTGTTACCATGATAGGTACCCCTTCAGGTGGTGTCTTCAGTGGGCCAGGCGTAAGCGCTGCTATTTTTGACCCATCTCAAGCCGGAGTGGGCACGCATACGATTACCTATACGCCATCTGCAAGTTGCTCTCCGGTATCCGTAACCGTAATTGTATTGCCACTCGAAGCTGAGGTTCCAGTGAAGGTATTTCTGCAAGGATATTATTTAGGTTCAGGAGTTATGCAATCAACGTTAAGCAATCAAGGATTGCCTAATCCATTAACGGATTGTGATGATGTAAATATAGAATTACATGACGCAACCTTTCCTTACGCAACAGCGCATATTCATGCAGGTATTCTTCAAACAGATGGTTCTATACTTTGTACTTTCCCGGCAAGTGCGATTGGAAATAGCTACTACTTAGCCGTTGTACAACGTAATCATATTCAAACATGGAGTGCTAATCCAATATTAATTTCATCTGTAACTCCTCTCTATGATTTTACCCTAGCAGCCAATCAAGCGTATGCCGATAACCAGATCGAGGTGGAAACAGGTATTTATGCCTTGTATGCCGGCGATGTTAATCAAGATTTCTCGATTGATGTTTTCGACTATTTAGATATGGATCCGGATATTGTTAATGGTAATTTTGGTTATTTAAGTACAGATGTTAATGGTGATGGAGTAGTAGATGTTTTTGATGCGTTGATTACACTTCAAAACATCACCGACGGTATTGGTGCTGCTTTGCCATAGTGGATACTCAAATCTATTGTATTGAAAATACGTTGTCGTTTCGATTCGTTGAAATGATAATTGTAGTGTGAGTTCCAACTACTTCGGGTTTGAAGTACTAAATTTCGTACCCTTATACATTCAGGAAATGTTGACTAATTTGAAACACATCAGAAATTTGTGCAGACTAGCTTGAATTACTAACTTTCCTTACCTTCGCGGCCATGTCATTACTTATAGCAGGTACTATGGCCTTTGATGCCATCGAAACACCCTTCGGAAAAACAGATAAAATTATTGGCGGATCAGCTACTTATGCCGCTTGGAGCGCTTCGCATTTTACACAACCAATTCAACAGATTTCAATTATTGGTGGCGATTTTCCTCAAGAAGAAATTGATCAACTTTCAGCACGAGGTGTTCAGTTCGACGGAGTAGAGCAGCTTCAAAATGAAAAGTCGTTTTTTTGGAGTGGTAAGTACCACATGGATATGAATACACGAGATACATTAATTACCGATTTGAATGTATTAGAAAAATTCAACCCGCAAGTACCAGCCTCTTATCAAGATGCAGAGTATGTGATGCTCGGCAACCTGATGCCAAAATTACAGATGCAGATAATCGATCAATTGAAACATCGCCCGAAATTAATAATTATGGATACGATGAATTTCTGGATGGATATTGCCATGGATGATTTAAAGGATGTGCTTAAAAAAGTAGATCTTTTAATGGTCAATGATGGGGAGGCTCGTCAGCTAAGTGGCGAATATTCTTTGGTGAAAGCGGCACAAAAAATAATGAGCATGGGCCCGCGCTATCTTATCATCAAGAAAGGAGAACATGGAGCTTTGTTATTTCATGGAACGCAAGTGTTTTTTGCTCCGGCATTACCTTTAGAAGATGTATTCGATCCAACAGGTGCGGGTGATACATTTGCCGGTGGTTTTATCGGGTACCTAGCCAAAACTAAAAATATCAGTTTCGAGAATATGAAAACAGCCATCATCGTGGGTTCTGCAATGGCCAGTTTTGTAGTAGAGAAATTCGGAACTCAGCGTTTAAAGGAAATTAGCAAAGAAGAAATCGACATGCGTTTAAATCAGTTTGTTGATTTGGTAAACTTCGAAATTGATATTGTTTAATCAAAAAATACACAAGTACGTGGAAAAAAATACGGAAAAACATGATTTTTTTCTTGATATTTCCTTGTTTTTCTACGAAAGAAGCCTACTTTTGCACTCCCAAAATTAAATTATACAGGTAATATGCCTACAATACAACAATTAGTACGTAAAGGAAGAACCATTATCCGCGCTAAATCTAAGTCGCGTGCGTTAGATGCTTGTCCACAACGCCGTGGTGTTTGTACTCGTGTTTACACAACCACACCAAAGAAACCAAATTCAGCCCTTCGTAAGGTAGCTAAAGTTCGTTTAACCAATAAAGTTGAGGTGATCGCCTATATTCCAGGTGAGGGTCATAACTTACAGGAACACTCGATTGTATTAATTCGTGGTGGTCGTGTGAAAGATTTACCAGGGGTACGTTATCATATCGTTCGTGGTAGTTTAGATACTGCTGGGGTGAAGGATCGTAAGCAAAGTCGTTCTAAATACGGTACAAAACGCGAAAAAGTAAAAAAATAAAGAATAAGGGATAGGCTCAGAGTAAAGTTTTAATACTTGAAGAATTTTGAGCATTATCTCATAATAAAAATTAAAAAATGAGAAAGCAACAAGCCAAAAAAATTCCTTTAGCTCCAGACCCTCGCTTTGGCGACACGCTGGTAACACGTTTTGTTAACTGCATGATGTGGGATGGTAAAAAAAGTATCGCCTTAAAAATTTTCTATGATGCTCTCGATAAAGTAGAGAAAAACACAGGAGAAGCAGGTTACGATGTATGGAAACGTGCTATGGCTAACGTAACTCCTTCGGTGGAAGTTCGTAGTCGTCGTATCGGAGGTGCTACCTTCCAAATTCCATCGGAAGTTCGTCCTGATCGTAAAATTAGTTTAACCATCAAATGGATCGTTCGTTATTCCCGTGATCGTAACGGTAAAACAATGGCCGATAAATTATCAAACGAAATTATTGCAGCCGCAAAAGGTGAAGGTAATGCCGTTAAGAAAAAAGATGATACCCATCGTATGGCAGATGCCAATAAGGCTTTTGCACATTTTCGAGTATAAGTCTCATTCAAAAATATTTCATCACACTGCCCCAAATTGGGGCAGTTTTTTTTTATTTTTCCTTCTGTGGCCACTTTTTTCCATTCATCAAAAAAATAACCACAAGAATGAAATCACCGATTTACATTTACCAATAAATAAAAGCAACATGAAGAAATTATTTTTAGCCTTTTTCCTACTAGGTACATCTATCTTTTCACAAGCACAATCGTTGGAAGAGATCGTAAAAAAACATATTGACGCTATTGGCGGTGAAACTAATTGGCGCAAAGTAAAGAGTATGAAAATGGATGCCGTTACCAAAGCAAATGGCGCAGATATTAAAGTAAGTCGTGTTGTAGTAGATAAAAAAGCCATGCGTATGGATTTGGATGTTTTTGGAATGAAAGGTTGGGCTATCATTACCGATAAAGAAGGTTGGCAGTTTATGCCTTTTCAAGGACAAACAAAATACGAAGCTATGACAGCCGATGACGTGAAAAGCTCTCAAGATCAACTTCAAATTATTGATGAGTTCATTACTTATAAAGACATGGGTAAAAAATTAGAACTCGTTGGAAAAGATGATATGGATGGTGTTGAATGTCATAAAGTAAAATTAACCGACAAAGAAGGTGTGGAAACATCTTATTGGATAGACCCATCTAATTATTTTATTATTAAATCGGTTACGAAAACCACAGCGAATGGTAAAGAAGTGGAAGCAACACTTACGTATAGTAACTACAAAAAACACGATACCGGTATAGTAATGGCTTATAGCATGGGAGGTGATATGGGCGACATTGAGATTCAAAATATTGAAATTAATGGCACTATAGACGAAAAACTCTTTAAACCAAGCGAACAATAATTTAGAATTTTTTTTGTAAGGGTTTGTGTTTCACAAACCTTTTTTGTTGAACTTAAAATCCGATAAACATGAAAATCCAACTTTTTCTTTTCGTAGCCGTGTGCACCGTACTAGGGGCTCATGCACAAAGTCCGGTAAACTCGAGTACGTTTGGTGTAATGGACGCCCGTTCTATGGGGCCGGGAACCATGAGTGGACGTATTACATCTATTCAAGGCGTTCAAACGGATGATAAAATACTTTATGTAGGCACTGCTGGTGGGGGTGTTTGGAAATCCACAAATGCAGGAGCGTCATATAAACCTGTTTTTGATAAGTATTGTCAGAGTATTGGTGCCGTAGCTGTAGATCAGAAAAAACCAAATGTGGTATATGTTGGAACAGGAGAAAGTAATATGCGAAATTCCGTATCCATTGGGGTAGGGATGTATAAATCAACGGATGCGGGCGATAACTGGAAAGCGATTGGGTTAGATAGTACGGAACACATTTCTAAAATAGTGATTCATCCTGAAAATTCAGATGTAATTTATGTTGCTGTGCCCGGCCCATTGTGGAGTGATAGTAAACATAGAGGTTTATATAAGTCGACCGATGGCGGAGAACATTGGGAGAAAATTCTTTATAAAGATGAAAAAACCGGATGCGCGGATATATTAATTAATCCAAAGAATCCGAATATTTTGTATGCCAGTATGTGGCAATTTCGCAGACAGCCATACAGCTTTAATTCAGGAGGAACGGGTAGTGGATTATATAAAAGTACCGATGGTGGTAAAACATGGATTGAACTTAAAGAGGGGTTGCCGGAAAAACCATTCGGAAGAATTGCTATGGCTTTAGCACCTTCAGAACCAACAAAAATGCTAGCTATTGTTGAAAGTAATAACACCGGTTTATACATTTCAGATGATGGCGGCGAGCATTGGAAAAATCAAAGTGCTACTATGAATACGGTTGCACGACCGTTTTATTTTGCGACCATTGAAATAGACCCCAAAGATCCAAAACGAGTTTACCGTCCTGCGTTTGAATTCGCCTATTCTGATGATGGCGGCTATTCCTTTTCATCTGCGAGCGGCGAAGGTGGTTGGGTACATAGCGACATGCATGCGCTTTGGATAAATCCGAATAATACCAACATTTTATACGTTGGTACCGATGGTGGTATCTACACCAGTATCGACCGTGGTGTTACGTGGCGTTTCAGTCATAATTTACCGGTCGGTCAGTTCTATCATGTTTCTTACGATATGCAAGATCCATATCACGTTTACGGAGGATTGCAAGATAACGGAAGTTGGATGGCCCCAAGTGCTGCCCCTGGAGGTATTGGCAATGGAAGTTGGTTGCGCGTAGGAGGTGGTGATGGCTTTTGGACACAGCCTGACATAGATGGAAAAACAGTATATGCCGAATATCAAGGAGGTAATATGCAACGAACCGTGATTGCAACGGGTAAAAGTGAAGATATTCAACCTCAAAAAACATTGAAAGAAGAAAAATTGCGTTGGAACTGGAATACGCCGATTGTGCTTGGTAGCAAGAATCCAAAAAATTTATATGTTGGTGCTCAATACCTTTATAAATCCACCGATCAGGGTAGAAATTGGAAACGTATATCTCCGGATTTAACAACCAATGATAAGAACAAACAAAAGCAAGAAGACAGTGGTGGTTTAAGTGCCGATAACACAAGTGCCGAGAACCATTGTACAATTTTTACTGTAGCTGAAAGTCCTTTAGATGAAAATTTGATTTGGGTTGGAACGGATGATGGTAACATTCAATATTCACTCAACGGAGGTACGTCATGGGTTAATGTATCGAATACGATAGCGCTTTCCGGTGCTGCTAAAGGCGCTTGGGTAAGTAGTATTGACCCCTCGCATTTTGATAAGAATACTGTTTATGCCACACTTGAAAATCATATGTATGGTGATCATGCATGTTACCTGATTAAAAGTACTGATATGGGTAAATCGTGGAAACTTATTTCAAGTAAAGAATTCAAAAGTTTTGCGCATAAAATCTGCGAAGATCCTTCTAATCCTAAATTACTTTTTTTAGGCACAGAGATGGGTATTTATTCAACCTTAGATGGTGGCGAGAACTGGTTTCTTCTTAAGAATGGCATTCCGGAGTACGCTTTGGTTCGTGATATTAAAATACACCCTCGTACCCATGATCTTATCCTAGGTACTCACGGACGAGGTATTTATATTCTCGATGATATACGCGCTATTCGAAATTTAACCGCGGATATTTGGAATCAAGATGTTTATTTATTTCCAACTCCGGATATTACCTTGAATAATGGTCGATTCGGATGGGGTGGGTCTGAAATTTCCGGTGGTTGGTACTGTGGTAACCCGGCATCAATTCAAAGTATCGATTATTATTTGAAGGATCGATTAAGTTCTGGAAAGGCAGATGTAGAAATTTATGATGCAAATGGTAAATTGCTTCAAAGTATTCCGGGAGGTAAACGTAAAGGAATTAATAAAGTGTATTGGAATATGCGAGGTACACCTCCTCGAGTTGCTGCAGGAAGTACTAAATTTGATGGAGCCGGTTTTACAGCACCCATGGTTTTGCCTGGAACTTATACGGTAAAATTGAAGGTAAAAGATAAAGTATATGAAGGTAAAATCAATTGTGTTCACGACAAAATGAATAAAGATCTTACTGAATCTGATCGTAAGTTAGTTTATGATAAAAGCATGCAACTTCAGGAACTCTATAATCAGGTTAACAATACGATTGATACAATCACATGGTACCAAAATAAAATTAAGGCAGACTCTTTATCGAAAAATAAAGCCAATAAAGAATTTCAAAAAGAACTTGAAAAAATTCGTTCTGAAATGATGGCTACCAAGCAGAAATCAATTTTTGCTGATGAAGAACGCATTCGTGAGAAGGTTAGTAAACTTTATGGATCATTTTGTGGCATGGAGGCTAAACCCAATACCATTCAAATAGAGGCTATTCAATCCGTTGAACAAGAATATCAGCAACAAGCAGAACTTCTTAAAAAAGTAATGGAAAAATTCTTACCGAAAGTGAGTTTGTAGTTTATCAAGAGTTTAAACGGTAGCGTATAATTTAAACTAGCTCGTTTTACTTTTCTTATTAAACATTGTAGACTTAATTACTAACTCCGGATAATTTATCGACTTCACTTTTAGTGCTGTCGTTCAATAAACCTGGTTTACGTTTTTTCGATTGAATTAAATCACCAAAGCGATTGAAAACTTGTCGATAGGAAACTCCTAAACCACTTTTGGTAATACCTGTGTTCGATGTACCATCTAAATTCTGATCACTTATTCGATAGGTGTTTAATCGTAATCTTCCATCTTCTGTAATCAGAAACTGAGCCTTAAAATTTCCAGCGTAGTTATTGTTACTATTACCTGAACTTCCTCGGGCAAAGTCAACGCTATTTTCAAAATCAACTATAACTCGTTGTTTAAAGAAAGCTCCGGAAACATTTACAGATACCTGATTAACGTTATATGGATTTTGTGCATAGGCATCGGATTTGTTCTGATAATTCACATTGAAAATTAAATTTTTAATGCCTGTAAGGTTTTGGAATTGATTGGTTATTTCAGAGCTTACATAATTGGTAACCACATCCGATACAGTTGATATGGCTCCTTGACCATAGGTGGATGTAGCAATTCCACCTTCAGGTGCTTTGAAATCGCCTAATAATAATATTACCCCAGCCTGAGAAAATAATTCATTTTCATTTTTTCTCAAATTTTCAAGAGCGATATAGCCGGGTGTTCCAACGGCTTTATTATCCGGTTGCGTAATGTCAAATTTAATTTCAGGTGCACCTAAACTACCAGACAACGTAATTGGGACAAACGTTTTGTAAGTTTTTTTCGCTTCAGCTAGATCTGTACCTTCTAACGGCTGCGTACTTTGATTTATGAGGTTGTATAGTGCTAAAGGTTTTTGCGCCTGAAAAATGGCACTAATATCAACTTTTGCGTCTAATGGATCGCCCGACCAAGTAACCTTACTTCCATCACTAATATCAAAGATTCGAGGTAGCACTCCACGGAAGTTGAAATTGTATTTTCCTTCTGAAATAACATAGGCTCCTGTCATCGTCATGGTGTTTCCTAAATCGATATTTAAATTCAGATTGCCATTACCCCTCGCAACAATTTGTTCTTGTGTATTTTGATCAAGGATGATATTCACCAACGCATCAGGTGTTGCGTCAATATCAATATTCATCTTTACATAATTACTTGATTTTTTCTTCTTGGTTTGTTCATCTTGTGCATGACCAAATTCGGCAAATTGTATATAGTCATAAGATGAAGCATCGCCGGAGGAATTAATTGGCAAGTTGAATACGGAACCTTTAAGTGGCTTAATTTTCATATCCAAATCAATATCATCTAATGGTCCGGTAACATTTACCGTTAAGGCACCAGGAACATAACCATAGAATAAACTATTATCAAATTCACCTGTATTTAAACAAAGAAGGTTATCGGAATTAACCTTGAAATTTAAATCAAAGTCGGAGAAATCATTATGGGTTATTGATCCTTTTACATTGCCATAATATTCTCCTAATCGTTCATCTTTCAGCTGAAATGGATCGATTTTAATTACTTTATTATTCACCGATAGGTTAATGCTAGGAATTGTGTATGTAGTACCCAAAAATAATACTTTGCATGTTGCATCTTCCAATTTCAATGAACTGGTAATGGTTGGTTTATTCAAATCACCTTTTAACATGATAGTACCTGTAGCAAAACCATTAAGGTTGCTAACATAATCCGACAAGAATTGATTTAATAATGCAATACTGGTTTTATTTAATTCGGCTTGAACATTTATTGTACTATCATGTTGATTGATTTTTCCGGAAATAAAACCACTGCTGTTATCATGTGTTAGTGATGATGGGTTTTTAATTTCAAGTATTTGTTTATCGACATCATAACTAATATTGGCATTAACCATGCCTAAAATATCTTGATCGATTTTCAATGCTTGAGTTGAATGAATTTCGGCAGAAATAAACGGATGATTCATAAAATCTTGAACATTGATATTACCACTGAAACGGCCAAAAAACCTTGGGTTATCTAGTCCGAGGTAATTCGAAATATTCTCTAAATCTATTTCTTGAATGGCAATATCTAATAGGTCATCTGTGCTTTCTTGAAGTAAACCATCTCTTGTATTCAATGCAATTTTTTGTGCGCCATTTTCAATGTTAAACCCTTTAATGCGAATATGTTTTCCGAATACCATATCCTCTTCGCTATAGAATTGCCAGTTATCTTCTTTTATCCGAACATTAGAAGGTAACATGTGAACGAATAACTGATCGTTCAATGCGGTAGCCTTGCAGTTAATAGATGCATCACCAAGTAAATCATTAATACTTTGAGTGTTTACTGCAAGGTTTGCTGTATCGTTAGCCATACTCGATGTTAACTGTATGGCTGGAATCATAAGTTCTTCATTATAAAATAAGTTGCCACCGGTAGCCGTAATATCTAAACCTTTTAAATCACCGGCACTTACAATACTTATCTGTTTCATGTAAAACTGATCATAACCGAACACGGGAATATTAATATCTAATCCAAGTTTTTGATCTGTTGTATTCAAATAGGCATCTACATAGCTATTCGATAATCCTTTTAACTTTGGAATGAGTGTTTGTACAAGGGTATCAATATTTTTTAGCTGTGCTGTAAATGTAAAAGATTGCGTTGCTGCCTTTTCAGGTTTATTTATATAATGTGGCAGGTAGTGATACAGAAAATACTGAATTGTTGGTGCTAATTCGGAAATATTAAACTTTCCTTTCAACATGGCATCTGCCAACGAACTTTTAACTGAAATGGTTTTCTCGCCAAGTTCTTCCGTCGAATTAAGATGCACTTCTTTCAAAAATATTTTCTGATTATTGTTTTCTATTGTAATATCTCTTAAGAATGCGGAACCCAGAAAATTATCAATATTATCGCCAGTGAAGTTGAGCTGAACATACCCTGAACCTAAAATAGGATCTTTAGTAATTCCCATTTTTTGAAGATTGAAGCGCACAAAACGCGATGCGAAATTATAAGAAGGTTGTTTGCCACTGAGGTCAAGTTTCCCATTAAAATTAACCGCTAACTTTTCATCTTGTGAAATAAAAATCCCATCAAATTTCTTATTGGCCACTAATCCATTAATGGTTAAATCATGATAGTCGGTTTGATCCACAAAAATTTCTGAAACTTTCGCATTCACTTTAGCTTGCAGGGTATTCAAATCAAAGCCACGTCCGTCAATGGATCCATCCATAGTAATTTTTCCAACTTTATCCTGCTTTATAAGACGGCCAATATCAAATGCCGTGGTAGCAAGTTGCCCTTTATAAGTTGGGATTTTTGGTTTGAAATCCATGCTTAAATCCAGTACTGCATTTCCGAGTGAGGTAAGTAAATTTCCTTTTGTATGAAAATTGGTTATACCTCCGTTATAGGTTCCGTTAAATCGGATGTCCTTTAAATCACTCCAAGCAACAGCTTCCGTTCTTGTTTGAGGAATGAGTTTATTTAAATCGTTACCGTTGCTTCTAAATTCTTTAGCTTCAATATCAAACAACACATTATCCATATCGGGTAAACCTGTTACACGAGCATTGCCCTTAAAAT
>JAEUVD010000038.1 GCA_016787065.1 Chitinophagaceae bacterium | reverse complement strand
GGAAACGAAATGTTTAATAACCCCCACTGGCGCGAGAATTAGCGAAGCGGTTCTCCTGCCAAAGCGAGAGTTAAAAAAAATATTTACATTTATAAACAAGTTGCGTTAGAAACGGGAAACTGCCAATAAAAGCTGAAGAATTTGTTTATTCAAGTGCCTTTGCTTAGTTTTATTATATAGAAGGGAAAGTGCAGCTCCCGCTAGTTTAAGTTTATCTTAAAAGCAAAGGCTGGCCCCGCTGGTTTAAGTTTATTTTAAAAGCGAACGCTGGCACAGCTAGTTTAAGTTTATCCCCCGCTAGTTTAAGTTTATCCTAAAAGCAAAGGCTGGCGAAGGCATGGCGCGTGGCTTTGTGTGTTGGCCTGCCTGTGCCTATTTAGCTGGTATAAGATTGTATAGCGTAGCTAGTTTAAGTTTATCCAAAAAGCAAAGGCTGGCGCAGGTTTGGCACGTGGCTTTGTGCGGTGGCCAACCTGTGCCAGTTTAGCAATTAAGCAAGTTAGCAAATCAATAAAATACAAGTCAATAAAGTGCCAACCATAAAATAAAAATGCAATACTTTCCATTCTGAAAACAACTAAAACAAAGAAAACAATGAGTACTAAATGCAAATGCCACATGCTACTTAGAAAGATTTTGTTACATGAAGGCACAGGCTGGCCAACGCACGTGGCCAAGCGCCAAGCCTGCGCCAGCCTTCGTAGACAAATACTTGCGCGAGCAGGCATAGAATTTACAATCCTATGAAGAGCTTATCGAGTACCTTCAATTTTTTAAAAGTCATTATTAATTTATCAGCTTCTTTTAAATAATTCTGTGAAGGATCGTAACCGGCTAGTGTTGAACGTGTGTTGAACATTTTAGCACGTGATATACCGGTAGCATTACAAGCCTCATGAAGCAGGTTAGTTGTTAACGAAAGATCTTTTAATCGGCCGGTTTCTTTAATCATCCAGCTTATGGCGTAGAAACAGGATTTATCGAGGTGAATAGGAAATTTGATAGCTTTATTTTTCTGAAGATTGTTATAAGGCGATTCCACGATTTCGCGTGTGGCATACGACTTCAATAGGGTAGCATTAATTTTATTCGGTTGTAGTATAATTTGTCCTTGTAGAATTTGAGCATAAATACTTAACCAACGTAATTTTCTTCTATACTCATGTAACTCGGTTTCGGCATCCTGAATACCGTTTGAAATTTTATTTTGGAATTCTTGAATTTCAATTATTTCTTCTTGAAAAAAAGAAGCTATTTTTTTGGAATCTTCTTCTTCGGAATGCCAAACTTGTTCTTGTAATTTTTGTTTAATTTTTAGGATACGCTTACCATTCAGCCAATTTTCTTCCGCCAATTGTTGTTCGAGATCATCTGTGCATGTTCTCACCCGACGAATAAGATAAAGTTTAACTTCGGTAGGTATAGCAGGTTGTGATTTTAGTTGTTGCTCGAAAGCCGCATAATAATCCAGTTTTCCCAACAGATCTTCCAGGGTTTTTGAACGCTTTTTTAATTTTTGAAAGAATTTTCTTTCATAACAGGACGAATAAATACGAGCTAATCCTTCAAGCTGAAAACAAGGCGTTCGTAAATCATGTTGAAACAACCAGTACACTTGATTTTTTTGTTTTGCGGATTGCGTAACTAGTTTTTCCATGCTTTGAAGGGGCAACAGAAAACGCGAAATAGGATTGTGCATGGGGCTAAGGTAAGGACTAAAAGACTTTTCTTCCCTCTAAACTTAGCCCCAAAGAGCGATGGAGTTTGGCTTGGATGCTAATTCCAACTATTCTCTTTACGGTAACAAACACCTATTCTTTTTATAAAATAAATATATTACTTTTGCGCCTCAAAATTTTTTAATAATGGCAGATTTACGCTACCAACGGAATTTCGGAATTGCTGCGCATATCGATGCGGGTAAAACTACAACTACAGAACGTATCCTTTATTATACCGGGGTTAACCACAAAATCGGGGAAGTACACGATGGTGGTGCAACCATGGATTGGATGGCTCAGGAACAAGAACGCGGTATTACGATTACCTCAGCGGCAACAACTTGTTTTTGGAACTTCCCAACCACCCAAGGGGCAAAAAATGCCGATACTAAACAATATAAATTTAATATCATTGATACTCCGGGTCACGTTGATTTTACCGTTGAGGTAGAACGTTCTCTTCGTGTATTGGATGGTTTGTTAGCCTTATTCTGTGCTGTATCTGGGGTTGAACCTCAGTCTGAAACCGTTTGGCGTCAAGCAAATCGTTACCGCGTACCACGTATCGGTTTCGTAAATAAAATGGATCGTTCAGGAGCTGATTTCTTGAATGTAGTGAAGCAAGTTCGTGAAATGTTAGGTGCGAAGGCGGTTCCATTGCAGTTGCCAATTGGTGCTGAAGATAATTTCAAAGGTGTGGTGGATTTAATTACCATGAAGGCTATCGTTTGGGACGATGCTACTTTGGGAATGACGTTTAAAGAAGTACCTATTCCAGATGATATGATTGAAGAGGTTAACCAATACCGTCAAGAATTAGTGGAAGCGGTTGCTGAATACGATAATAAATTATTAGAAAAGTTCTTCGAAGATCCAAATAGCATTACCGAAGCCGAAATGCACGAAGCGATTCGTAAAGCGGTTATCGATATCTCTATCATTCCTATGATGTGTGGTTCTTCTTTCAAGAATAAAGGAGTACAAACAGCGTTAGATGCGATTTGTCGTTACTTACCTGGTCCGTTAGATATTGAAGCGGTAAAAGGAACAAATCCTGATACGGGTGAAGAAGAAGATCGTAAAGCAGATCCAAAAGAACCATTCTCTGCCTTGGCATTTAAAATCATGACGGATCCATTCGTAGGTCGTTTGGCGTTCTTCCGTGCTTATTCTGGTCGTTTAGATTCAGGTTCGTATGTGTTGAATACACGTACCGGAAAGAATGAGCGTATCAGTCGTATCATGCAAATGCATGCGAATAAACAAAACCCGGTTGATTTCATTGAAGCCGGTGATATTGGTGCAGCGGTAGGATTTAAAGATATCAAAACAGGAGATACTCTTTGTGATGAGAAAAAACCTATTGTGTTGGAATCAATGACCTTCCCTGAGCCTGTAATCTCTATTGCGGTTGAGCCTAAAACACAAGCCGACGTAGATAAGATGGGTATGGCGATAGCGAAATTGGTAGAAGAAGATCCTACTTTACGTGTAAAAACGGATGAAGAAACAGGTCAAACCATTTTAAGTGGTATGGGTGAACTTCACTTAGAGATCATAGTTGATCGTATGCGTCGTGAGTTTAAAGTTGAAGTTAACCAAGGAGCACCTCAGGTTGCATATAAAGAAGCATTCCAAGCGAAAATCGAACACCGTGAAGTGTTGAAAAAGCAATCGGGTGGTCGTGGTAAGTTTGCGGATATTATGTTTGAAATGGGACCTGCCGATGAAGAGTGGTTAAAAGAAAATGATGGTAAGAGCTTCCAATTCGTAAATGATTTATTCGGAGGATCTATTCCAAAAGAATTCTTACCTGCGATTCAAAAAGGATTTGAAAACGCTATGAGTAATGGTGTTTTAGCTTCATATCCTGTTGTGAATATGAAGGTGCGTGTATTTGATGGTAGTTACCATGATGTTGACTCGGATGCGATGAGCTTTGAATTATGTGCTCGTTCGGCTTTCCGTGAAGCAGGTCGTAAAGCAAAACCAGTTTTACTTGAACCTATCATGAAGGTTGAAGTTGTAACGCCTGACCAATACATGGGTGATGTAACCGGAGATTTAAACCGTCGTCGTGGTATCTTAGAAGGTATGGATAGCAAACCAGGAGGTCAAGTTATTCGTGCGAAAGTACCGTTATCTGAAATGTTTGGTTACGTAACACAGTTACGCTCTATCACTTCAGGTCGTGCAAGTAACGCCATGGAATTTAGTCATTACTCACCAGCACCAAATAATATCGCTGAAGAAGTAATTGCTAAAGCAAAAGGTAAACGAGAAGAAGCATAACCCTCAACAAGTTATTCTGTATACTATTTGGGGAATCGAAAGGTTCCCCTTTTTAATTAACAATGAACAATGAATAGTGAATAATGAACAGTGGGCAATGAATACTTTATTTATAGCTATGCTTCGTTAATTAATTTATACGATGTATCTAAGACAAAAGGATAAATGAACAATAAGAGAAAAATGATTTTTGTAATTATTTCATTCAAATAAAGCATTTAGCAGTTGAAAAACTTATCAACCTACACAATTATTCATTGTTCATTATTCATTGTTCACTGTTCATTGTTCATTATTCACTGTTCATTATTCACTGTTCATTGTAAAAATCAATTCTTATCATCATGACTGACACCCAACTTCTTTCCGCTGCAGAACAATTCGGAACTCCGTTATATGTGTACGATCAACAGACGATCGAAACGCAATATGCTAAACTGCAACAGGCGTTTTCAAAAAGTAATACCCGATTTTTTTATGCATGTAAAGCATTATCGAATATTAATATTCTTAGAATCATAAAGGAAATGGGTGCAGGCTTAGATACGGTTTCCATTAATGAAGTGCAATTAGGTTTGAAGGCAGGTTTTGAACCTCAGCAAATCTTGTTCACACCAAATTGCGTACATTTTTTAGAAATTGAAGAAGCTATGCGATTAGGGGTTCATATTAATCTCGACAACATATCTACCCTCGAGCAATTCGGAAATAAATATGGAAATACTTATCCGGTTATGTTGCGACTCAATCCGCATATAATGGCTGGGGGTAATTTTAAAATTTCAACCGGACATATCGATTCTAAATTCGGAATCAGTATTCACCAAATCCGACATATCGAACGTATTGTTTCGCGAACGCAAATTCAAGTGGAAGGTTTACATATGCATACCGGGAGTGAGATAAAAGATGTTGAAGTTTTTCTTCAAGGCTTGGAAGTGATGTTAGATATGGTTGACCATTTTCCGCAAGTAAAATATTTAGATTTAGGTAGTGGATTTAAGGTACCCTACACGGCATCTGAAAAGGGAACCAATATTCTTTCCTTAGGAGAAAAGTTAGCGGAAAGAATTCACCACTTTGAATTGGAACATAATCATCCGTTAGAAATTTGGTTTGAACCTGGAAAGTACTTAGTGAGTGAGAGTGGTTCTTTCGTAGTAAGTGTAAATGTTATTAAACAAACACCGGCAACAGTGTTCGCCGGCGTGAACTCAGGTTTCAATCATTTAATACGACCTATGTTTTACGATGCGCATCATGAAATTCATAACCTCTCAAATCCGGACGGGGTGGAGCGTATTTATACCATTGTTGGGAATCTTTGTGAAACCGATACCTTTGCCTGGGATCGATTCATACCGGAAATTCGAGAAAATGATGTACTAGTTTTTCGGAATGCCGGAGCTTATGGCTTCGAAATGTCGTCTAGTTTTAATTCACGTAATCAACCGGCGGAAGTATTGTTTACGGGTAATGCGTTTAAACTTATTCGTAAGCGACAAACACTAGATGATTTATTACGTAACCAAATTTGGGAAGCATAATTTTTTGTGGAAATGAATTAATTCTCCTTTTTATCTCGTAACCAAACCGAACAACGGTAACGGTCTTCATGGTATCGGTTATAAAGGGCATCTAATTGTTGTGCACAGGAACTATAACCTATCTCCTGAGCCCATGCTAATAACCCCTTCGGATAATTAACACCTTTGGTCATAGCTGTTTCAATATCTTGCTCCGTAGCAATATTAAGGTATAAGGCTTGAGCTGCTTCATTGATCAGCATTACGATAACACGATCTGCAATTTGTTTACCTAAAATGTGGTTCGTATCGGGATCATGTTTCACTGCATCCGCAGCATAATTATAGAAACCTCGACCCGATTTTCTGCCGAACCATTTGGCTTCAACTAATCTTTTTTGAACAAAAGATGGTGTGTAGCGCGGGTCAAAATAAAATGACTTCCATACGGTTTCTGTTACAGTATAATTTACGTCATGACCAATCATATCCATAAGCTCGAAGGGCCCCATACGAAAACCACCATAGGCCTTCATCGCATGATCAATTGTTTCCATGCTGGCAATTCCTTCTTCATAAATGCGAATCGCTTCCGAATAAAAAGGACGAGCAATACGATTTACAATAAAGCCCGGAGTATCTTTAACCTTCACTGTTTTCTTCTTCCATGAATCAATTAGTTCTTGTGTTTGGTTGGTAATGGCATCTTGCGTTTGAAGGGCAGGAATTAGTTCAACTAATTCCATTATCGGAGCCGGATTAAAAAAATGAACACCCATTACGCGTTCTGGTTTAGCGCAAGCTGCCGCAATACTCGTTATGGATAGGGAAGAGGTATTACTTGCTAAAATACACGCATCACTAACAATATGTTCTAACTCATGAAACAATTGTTGTTTAATTTCTAAGTTCTCAACTATAGCTTCCAAAACAAAACCGCATGGCTTCAGGAGCGATTTGTCGGTAGTCCATAACATTCGATCTTGTATTGCAACGGATTCTTCTGAAGTTAATTTCCCTTTCTCAACTAATTTATTAAAGGTTGCAGCCAAGTTTTGCTTCGCTTTTTCCAAGAAGGATTGTTGTGTATCGACAACAATAACACCATGCCCCATTTGAGCCGCCACCTGAGCAATTCCAGCTCCCATGGTGCCGCAACCTATAATGCCAACTTGAATTTTCTCCATGATTTTCTTTCATTAAAAAAACCTTTGTAATTCATTCTGCAAGAAAAATTCTTACCGATGCATCACAAAGGTTTATGTTATTGATTAAATTATTTGCTACGCTTAGTAACCCATTCAGCTACTTTTGGTCCTAACTCTTTTTGTGAACGTGCTCCAACAAACACACCAATATGTCCGCCCGGGAAAGCATATAATTCTTTGTCTTTGGAACCGATTTTATCATTGATTCCGATGGTAGATTCATTCGGAATAATATTATCTTCTGTTGCATATACATTAAGGAAAGGAACGGTGATATTCTTTAAATCCACACGACGACCTCCTAATTCAAATTCCCCTTTAATCAGTTTGTTATCACGGAAGAGGTCTTTGATATACTTACGGTACATTTCACCAGCTAAATCCGGACAATCATTTTTCCAATACTCCATACGAAGGAAGTTCATGATTTTCGACTCATCTTGCATCATGTCCATAACACCAAAATACTTAGAAATATCGGCAGAAGGTTTCAACATGCCAAAACCGGCGTTCAATAAATCCGCAGGAATAATACCTAACGAATCAACCATCGTATCAACGTCGATGTATTTTGTCCATTTGTACAACATACACTTATCCGTTGTGAAATCAAAAGGAGCAACGTAAACGGTTAGGGTATTTAATTTTTCAGGATAGAGAGCCGCGTATATGGTAGAGAAGGTTCCACCTTGACAAATACCCATCTTATTAATCTTGTTGATACCATGTGCTTCGCGAATGAAATCAACGGCATTATTCATATAGCCGTCGATATAATCTTCCATAGTTAAATAACGATCTGCTTTGGAAGGGTAGCCCCAATCCATGATATACACATCCAATCCTTCATCTAAAAATTTCTTCATTAAAGAACGATCTGGTTGTAAATCGAGTACATCATGACGATTCATGATAGCAAAACTTACCAAAACCGGAATCTTACATTTGGCTGGTGTTGAACGATCGTAGCGATATAGTTTTACTTTATCTTGTTGCCACACTAGCATTTTCGGTGTGGTACCTACTTCTACTTTTCCAATATGTTGTAGGGTTTCATATCCTTTTTGAAGTTTAACGGCCGACTGGCTCATTTCTTCCATCAAATCAACGGTTGTCATGATGTATTTTTATATAGTTTGAAATTATTTTAAAACAAAACGAGAGATTACGATTTTTTGAACCTCACTCGTTCCTTCATAGATCTGTGTAATTTTCGCATCACGCATTAAACGTTCAACATGGAATTCTTTTACATAACCATAACCTCCATGAATTTGTACGGCTTCGGTTGTTACACGTTGTGCAATTTCAGATGCATACAACTTAGCCATTGCAGAAGCCATATCGTAATTTTCATGTTGATCTTTCAACCAAGCTGCCTTTAAAACCAGCAAGCGAGCGGCTTCAATTTCCGTAGCCATATCGGCAAGTTTAAATTGAATGGCCTGATGATTCATGATTTCTGTACCGAAAGCTTTACGTTCTTTAGCATATTTTACAGCAAGTTCATACGCGCCACTAGCAATACCAAGAGCTTGAGCGGCAATACCGATGCGCCCACCACTTAAAACTTTCATGGCGAAGGTGAACCCGAAGCCATCTTCACCGATGCGGTTTTCTTTCGGAACTTTCACATCTTGAAAAGAGATTGAATGCGTGTCGGAACCACGAATACCCATTTTATTTTCTTTAGCACCTACGCTCACGCCATCCCAAGCCTTTTCAACAATAAATGCATTGATACCTTTATGTTTTTTGGCGGTATCTGTTTGTGCAATTACTAAATAATGTGTTGCTGAATTACCATTAGTGATCCAGTTTTTTATACCATTTAATAAGTAATAATCACCTTTATCTTCGGCCGTAGTTCGTTGCGAAGTAGCATCACTACCTGCTTCCGGTTCGCTTAATAAAAACGCACCAATTACTTGTCCGGACGCCAAGGGTACTAAATATTTTTGTTTTTGTTCTTCGCTTCCGTAGGTTTCCAAGCCCCAACACACCAGTGAGTTATTAACACTCATACATACTGAAGCCGAAGCATCTACTTTTGATATTTCCTCCATCGCCAACACGTAAGAAATAGTATCCATGCCGGCGCCACCATATTGTGGGTCAACCATGATACCCATAAAGCCAAGTTCACCCATCTTTTTAATTTGTTCAGTCGGAAACTTTTGGTGTTCATCACGTTCTATAACACCCGGCAGTAGTTCATTTTGAGCAAAATCGCGAGCTGCCTGCTGAATCATCAGTTGTTCTTCGGATAATTGAAAGTTCATGGATATACGTTGTTTTTTTGGAGCACAAACATAGGTAAAATGTGCCTAAGATAGGCAATTGTGGAAAGAAGATTTTACCGAAATGGTCAGTTATTTCAACCTCGTAAATACATTATACTTCAAGGGTAGCATAGCTACTACAAATTTGGTATTATTTTAGGCCTCATAAAATATAGCTTTGCAGTAAAAATCATACTATGAAGAAGTTTCTACTCCCTATTTTCTTGCTTCTTTTTGTTCATCAAGGAATTTCACAAACATTAGAGGAAATTAATTTTTCGCCAAATGCCTCAATCGCACTAAACACCTACACCACAGATATTAATAATAAGGGTTTTGTTTGTGGTTATTACGAATCTATTTCCGGCGATAAAATTGGCTATGTAATCACCCCTTTGGGAAAGAATATTGTTTTATCGGCCAATCTATTTCCGGGTTCTTACCAACATATTTCCGTAGAGGGCATTAATGATTCTTCTACCATTATTATCAATGCAACCACAAGTTCAGGGAGTATTGATATTTATAAAGGATACTTCAATAAACTCACACAGTCATATAATTTACAGGCTGTTTCGGGCAATGGGCAACCTGGTAATGCCAAGCCTTTTGGTATCAATAACAAGAACGTTTATTCCGGTTGGTATCCAAACCTAACAGATCGTTGGGGTTTTATGTTGAATGATAGCAATGCTTCTTCCTTAGCTACCTGGTCGGCCAAGCGATACAATTTATTACCGAGTTATTTGTTTAAAGGAAATGATAATGAACTTTTTGCGGGCTATCATATTGATGCAGGTTTAAATACTCCGATGGTGTATGATGCTCAATCGAATACCTTTGATGTGCTTCCGTTTGCTAATAATATGAAACCACGAGATTTGAATAATAACAATGTCATTTGTGGCGAATACAGACAGTCTAATGGTGTTTATTGTGGTTTTTACGGCAACTATAGTACTGGCATGGTTTCTAATTTTTCTTCGATTAATTCACTGTTTTCATCTACATCCGTTCAGAACATCATCAATGCGGTAAATGATAGTTTAGCTTTTGTTGGTTCGTATTTGCACCCGGTAACCAATACTTGGGTTGGTTTTATTTATCGCCCCAATGTGAATGAATATCGATTACCACAGTTTTCGTATGCTAAGGATACTTGGACAAAACTCCTAAACAATGCTGGTTCTGGACCTACCGATGTATTCTCCCCAAATTACTACAACAACTTTAATTATACGAGTGTAGATCCTTTTGTTTATAACGGTCATCCTTTAACGAATTCCGTGTTACAAAGTTTGTATAACCCGTTAGTGTTACCGAAAAGTTTAAGTGTGTCGTGGAGAGGATTTTGTGAAGAATCGAATTTAGGAACTGCCGCTAAAATAGCAAACGCAACCAATGTGCTGTTGTATGAAAATAATTTTAAACCCTTGTTGTTTGCGAAATATAGTCAGGCTAAATATATCAATGGTTTTTCCGGTTATTGTTTCGGATTTTCATTTACCGCGTTATTGAAAAAATATCGCCCCGACTTATTTAACCTATGGTATGACAAACCCGTGAATTTTGATATTTCCACCGCACAAAATACTGATACTGTTTCTGTATTAGCTATTGAACGAGGATTTTTAAAACAGTACGATCCTGTTTGGGGAAATCAAATGTTTCCGATTACCACAAGTTATTGGCGTGGAATGTATCGGTTTAAAAATGAATATTTGAAAGATTCCGCTACTACAAATCCTCAATCGTTGGGTATGGGTTTAGGTGTGAATGCACTTACGCCGCCCTTAGCCGGTCATAATGTGATGCCATATAAAATTCGAACACCGAAGAAATTTCCTTTTGATTACCCCACCGTTGCAATGGATACGCTTTATATCTACGATTCAAACTATCCGAATGATTCCTCTCAGTTCTTTCGGGTTCGTGCGCCATTTGTGGAAAACGGCGGCGACACGGCCATTAACGCCAATTACACCTCAGGAACAAATAACGCTTACCAAATACGTTTTCAAAAAGTAGGTGTAAGAGATACAATTGTTTCACAATACAGTACCTTAAATAAAACACGCAGCGCTGCCGACTCAATGTTTAAATTCACTATTGAAGGAAATTTGAATTATACCGCCACCAATAGCAGTTCCCAAAGTATGACGTTGAATGCAGGCTTGTTTACTAATGCATGTTCCAATATTTTGCCGGTGCAACCTGAAGGTGTTTTTATAAGTAAACCTATCGCGTTTATTGCAGATACTAATTCAAATTTTAATCTTTCTTCATCGAATTATTCGGATACACTCATGCATTGGTCGTTGCATAAGCCCTTACTCACTTTGGGTATCAAACGAAATGCACTTCTTTCTGAAACAGATAATTCAAGTTTGTCGCATCGCATGTTAACCTATGGAAACCCGGATAATGTTAGTAAAAATTTAGTTTGCTATTTTATTCAAGTAAATCAAAATGCTACCCAGGCAACAACGGTAATTGCCAATTTGCAAAACCTTGTTCAAGGCGATAGTATTCTTACCAAAAATCCAAGTGATTATGTGTACACGATTACTAAACTTGGCGGTAACGCAATAACATATAATTTGAACACGTTTACCTTTAGCAATGATACAGCGCGCCAGTTTAGCGCAACGAATATTTCATTGAATCCAAATGCAGCACATCAGGTAAATTCGTTTTTTGGTAACGGACAAACCGTAGTATTTGTAGATGAAGGTTTGAACGGAACATTGGAGGATACTTTATTTGTTCCGCAAGTGCCCCTTGGTAGTTTCGATGTAGAGTCTTCAGACAATAAGAAGTTTACGGTGTATCCTATTCCGGTAAACGATTTGTTGACGATTCAAGCGCATGAAATATCAAAAGGAAATTACGATGTTGTTGTAGCTGATGTAAATGGGAAAATTCTTCTTAAACAAAAAACAGATTATGCCACAGGCTTAACATCAACGTTGGATTGTTCACAACTACCAAGTGGAAATTACTTTCTTTTTATACGCGATGCGGCGGAGCAAGTTATTCAGGTTGAAAAATTTACGAAGCAATAAGGATAGTTTAAGAATGCTAGGAAAAAGTAACTAAATCTTCCGTGTAAATACATACCTTGTACTGTAATTTTTCAGGTATGTATGTAGGATCTAAATTTAATTCGTTACTGCTGTTTTTAATTCTGGTTTTATTACCAACGTTTAAAATCAAAGCACAACTAATAAAGTATCAAGATGCGTTTGCTTTGTATGTGAATGGTCATGGCTATTTAAAATATGAATCACGATCGTATGGTATTAATTTGAACTGGAGTACCACACCCGTTTATGAATGGAAATTTATAAACAATCAAGATGTGGGGCCCGTACAATCAAATGTTGCTACCGGTTTATATAATATTACCGCAAATGATTTTGTGGTTTATGCTTCTCGCGATTATGGTATTAATTTGAAATGGTTGCATGAAACGAGTACTACCACTTATCAGGAATGGCAGCCTAGTGGTAATTTAACAGCTAGTCAACCTTGTATAACTTTAAAGAACACGCTAGTTGCACGAACCAGTACCAAGAGTTACCTAACTTATGGTTCAAGGGAATATGGCATCAATTTGGTATGGGGTGCTCGACCCGGTAGTTGTAACTTTACTTTAAGGCCAAACCCTGTAATAACACGAATCAATAATCGCAACGTAGTAAACGGACCTACTAGTGCAGATACTAAACTTTTTCAGCAAGCAAGGCTTCAGCAAGATGTTATCGGAAGTAATTTTTATCAAGATCAGTTTATTGGAATGGCAGCAGCAGAGCGCACTGGAGTGGTAACGATGCATACCGATACTTGGTTTCCGATTGATGGTTATAAGCGAACCGTATGTGGCAAGGCAGATAAGTATTTTCATTACTCAGGTTCCTCTTTTACCGATAATGATGATGATTTAAACTTGAATATTATTCCGGATACTTCTTTTAAAGGCATGTTAGTCCTCGCCAATACGAATGCGCGAACTCGATTAAATCGCTTGATAACATTTAACCATATTCAAGCTGAAATAGATGTTTTAGATGCCTCATTTAAGAATTACTTTTATCCTTCTAAACCTTTTGCGCCCCAACTGAATAGAAAAGTATGCGCATTTGGTCCGTTTATTGCCGATGGAGGCGAGGATGCCATTGGTGATGGTGGTCATTTCTTCAAACCCGAAATACATACAGCAGAAGAAATTTGGTGGAAAGATGATGCGGGTAATTATATACTGAGCAATATTTGTGATGTGTCGGGGCGCTTCGATGGTTTACGTGATGGCAACTTGAACCCCGCAACCCGTCTACCTTATACCGCATCTGAAATTAATAATACGGGTGATGATTTTGATACCGATAATGGAGCGCTTACCTTTAACGGAGCTTGGGCAAAGAAACCTTTAGAAGGTATTTATGCTATTGCTTTTCGAGTTCCGGTTGGAAAAGAAAGACATGACTATATACTTAATAAATTGGCCGGCGAAAACTACTTTCCAACCTCAAACCAACCTGCTAACAAACATGTGCTCGTATATTCGGGCGATACGGTTTTGACTGTTTTCGAATCAGATCAATTAGATTTGAATGTACGATTTGAACGAGTTTCCAAGGTTGCCGGCAATAGTCGTTTACAACCAGGGTATATACAAGGCTTTATCGTTTTAAGCGTTAAAACGGGAAAGGCATTTAGTGGTTATTCCAATAATAAACGAAATGATTCAGGAGGACAACTTTTACTTAAATTGAGTAAGAAGGTAATATCGAAAAATTTACAGGTTTTAGAAATGAGGGAATAATTCTATACCATAACTCAGTATAATATAGATATAATGTTCTCTTAAATTCAAATACGTTGGCTTGATATAAACAACGGTGCAAACTGTTGTGGTTAAAATCTATTCAAAACTCTTCAGGCTTTTGTTAGAAAATAAAATTATTAATGCTTTTGAAAAGCTTATTTCTTCTCATGATGCATCATGGTATGTGCAATTATCTGATAACAAGTTAGCCAAGCCTCCGCTAACTCGTCATTCCAATGTGCACCCAAACCTTTTTGTAAAGTCCAAATTAACGCGCTGCCTACAGCGTCGTAATGGGCATTTTTAACACCATATTCTTTCGTATGCCGATCACCCATTTCTGTAATTACGTTATCCATTTCATGTATATTCTCTAAACGAACAACAATCGCCGATAACATATCCATCAATTTTACGTATTGCTGCTGCATGTCTGTTGGAAACATTTTACGCAAGGAAGGAGTATCGGTAAATAACTTCGTGTAAAATAAATCTGCAATCGTTTTTGGGTCAATACCGCGAAGTTTTAACCAGGATTGTTTAACCAATTTAATTTGATGTTCACTCAGATTCATGCTCGTATTTTTCTGTAAATGTAAATATGTGTTGTTCTTTCCTTTGGTACTAATTTATTTCTTTGAATCGTAGAACTTTCTTTTTCAAACTGTTTTTTCATGGAACGAATCGTATTTAACCTTCAAACCATTTTTTGAAGGTCGGTGCTTTTTCTCTACTAATATCTATCATCGTTTTTTGAAAAGGAGGTTTAAGTGTTATCAGCACTTTTGAACCTTCATTTGTTTTATAACTAGCAATACTATGACTATGCACAATATATTGTCTATTAGCACGGTAGAATATAGATGGGTCGAGTAAATTTTCTATATCATCGAGGGTCGGGTAGTCAACAATAAATTTATCACCGGCCTTTGTATAAAGATAATTCAGTTGGTCACGACAAAAGAAGGCGATATCCGAAATTAAAATAGGAATCCAGCTATTTAAATGTTTCACCACAAATTTTTCTTTGTATTTAGACGCTATGGATGATGGATTTGTCATCATATGCAATAAACGTTCCAAATCAGTAGTAACTTGAGGTGTTGATTTACTCTGGTCACGAACTTTGTCGATAGCCTTTTTCAACTCTTCTTTGTCTACAGGTTTTAACAGATAATCTATGCCATTAACTTTAAAGGCTCTTATGGCAAATTCATCATAAGCGGTAGCAAAAATAATAGGGCAATTCAGTTTGTATCTTTCGAAAATCTCGAAACTTACGCCATCACTCAACTGAATATCTGCAAAAATCAAATCGGGTTCTGCATTATTATTAATCCAATTAACCGCGGTTTTAACGCTTGGCAGAATTTCTAGAATAGTAATGTCGGGTGCTACTGCGCTAATTTTAGCTTTCAGTTCTTTAGCTATAAGGGTTTCATCTTCAATTATGATAGCTTGCATGACTTGTGGTTTTAAATTAATGGAATTTTTACGGTGAAGAATGTTGATGTTTCTTCAATGATTAAAGGTTTTGAACTAAGGTAGGTGTACAACGATTGCATTTGAGCTAAACCTTGTTTATTACTGGTTTCTACAAAGCGCTTCTTTTGTAAATTATTTTGAATACAGAGATAATCTTCCTTTACAAACAGCGACACAATCAACGGACTATCTACATCTATGATATTATGTTTAATGGCGTTTTCCAGTAAGTTTTGAATAGTAACCGGAACTATTTTATACACATGATACGATGGGTCAATGTTAATCTGTACATCAAACCCTTTTTCAAATCGTATTTTTTGAAGTTGAATGAAATGTTCTACTGAGTTTAATTCATCTAAAAGAGGTACCGTTTCAGCATCTCTACTTTTTAGAATATAACGATACGTTTTACTAAGATTTTCCAGGAAGGTGCTCGCTTCATCCTGATTAATTTGAATCAAACTATTTAAGGAAGTAAGTGAGTTGAATAAAAAATGAGGATTAAGTTGTTGTTTCAGGTTTTCATACATCACCATCGCTTTTTCCTTCTCCAGAATTTCTGTTTTTCGTTCAAGTTCGATGAGTTGATTTTTCTGATTGATTCGGTACTTATATATGCTGTATGCCATTATCAGAACAAAACATATTAATAATGAATAGAACCAATAACTTCGGTAGAATGGCGTTTTTATTTCGAATGCAAGAGCACTTTCTTTAGTTTGCCAGATATTATTTTTACTTCGTAATCGAACTTTGAAAATGTATTTTCCGGAAGCAAGGTTGTTATATAAAGCATTTTTATTTGTTCCGGCTACCGTCCAAAGTTTTTCAGCACCTTCCAATTTATATTCAACGTCATAAGGATAAATTTCAGCGTTAATAAAGGAACCGAAGAAAATTCGAATGGTATTTTCATCGGCGTTAAGTACTATGGGCTTATTAATTGGAAATTCAAAATGCTGTTTTGAAGTTACAAGTTGACTGATTTGTGGAGTTTGTAAAAAAGGTTTGTTGAGCAATTGATTCGGATTAAAGCCGAATAATTCATTGTTTATATTTACAACGATCTCTCCATTGCTTCTTCTAACCATGCTATTTGTGTAATTGTAATCACTTTCACTATAGGGTATGCTAAAATTAATAAACTTGTTTCCTTCAGGCAGGTAAACACAAATCTTATTATACATGGCCATCCATACGCGATTTCTATTGTCGAGATCTGATATATGAATTCGGTTGCCGGGCAGGCCATCAGGCTCGTTCCAGAAATTTAATTGTTTTGATCTGGGATTATAGCGGTAAAGTCCACGACTTTTATAAAGTATGTACAAGTTACTTTGGCTATCTTCCTTTAAACTAACAATACCGCCGCCATTATCTTTTCTATCATCGTAAATTAGAACTTTTTGAATATTGAAATTCCGATCAATATAAGCGATATGCCCATTATACGATTTAAACCAAACTACGCCATTTTGACTACGCATCATATAAGCTATAATGGTTTTGTTCTCAGGCATGGCCTTGTCGGTTGGGTATTTTATCAGACGCGAATAATTACTATTTCTATTCCAGAATAAGATTTCTTTACCATTGTTAAAATAATACTGCGAATCGCCTACCGATATTATTTCACTGCAGGTAAAATCGGTATACTCTTTGGGTAATAAAGTATACGGCTCCCAATTATTTTGTTTTGAATTTAATTGCCAGGCCCCAGAGTATGTAGCTAATACCACATCACCTTGCATTCGATACACTCTGTTAACTGCACTTGGTGTATTCCCAAATTTGTTCGGTTTAGATTTGTTTAAATCATAATAATGGTATTGATTATTTTTAGGATTATAGTTGATCAAACCATTATTACTACACGCTATCCATAAATTATGTGTCGTGCTGTCTTCTTGAATTTTGTATATATGTTTATTGGACAGTTCGGGTATAAATTTGAGTAAATTGTACGACCTATAAATGTCACCTTCCGGATTACACCTCGAAATACCGTTCAAGGTTCCAAACCATAAGGTGTTATTTTCATCTTGAAAGGCGTCCCAAAAAAAGGTACTAGAAATAGATCGTGTATCATTATCATTATGTTCTATTTTAATGATTTTATCCTTTGTTTTCGGATCAATCTTAAACATATCATATTCGAACTTATCGTACGTCCATGTACACATCCATAAATGCTGGTTTTTATCTTCAAATATGGAAATGACATAGGTATTAGGAATGTATTTCTTTAAAGAAATTTGTTGTTGTATTTGATTTGTTCTTGTGTCAAATTGTATTACGTTTTTGTCTTCATTATCAATATACCAAATACAATGATTTCTTGATTTGCAGAGTGCGGAAGTTACGGTACGTTTGAAAATGGCGTCTTGAGGATTTGTTTTTTGACTGATCATTTTATTTCGAACCTTATCATAATGAATCAATCCGGTATTCGTGGCAATCCAGAATCCTTTTCCTGATTCGTCTTCTAAAAAAGAGTTTTTGCCAATTTTGAACGCTTGTATAGAATCCTCTTGTTCTATTGTTTTTACGATCTCCTCAAATTTATCATTCTTTTCATCATATTTAAAAAGCGACCAAATGCCCGATGCCCAAATTTGCCCTTGCTGATCTTGAACTATTTCGTAAAAAACACTATTTCTGCCAAAACTTTGGATGCTGTAATTTGTAAATGAATCGGTTTGAGGGTTATATCGAAATAAGCCATTGTCGGTACTTCCAAAAATAGTACCACGTTTATCTTCACATAAACTATGAATTACTTCACTTTGTAAGGAGTTTTTGCCCTTTCGAATTTTATAAGTATAAAAATTTGAACCATCAAAACGATTAAAACCATTGTAAGTTCCGATCCATAAATTTCCTGTTTTGCTTCGCAGAAAGCAGTTCACTACATTATAGCTCAAGCCATCTTTTTCATTTAATCGGTAAAAATTATACGTACTGTGTTGTGCGCATACTTGAACCTGAATGAACAGAATGAGAATTACAGTTAGCCTTCGTAGCATTGAGGTAAATATAATATAAAAGAGAAGCTAGACTCTCATTTTTAGGGCATTCCTTCCGAAATGCAAATGAAGTGTAGAAAAAATGGAATAAAGCGTTTTTAATAAGAATGAAATAGAGCTATTTGAATTTGGGGTGTTTATGCTTAATTCTGTGGTTTACCGAAAGGAATATTTAAAGGTTTGGCAGGGAGCTTTCTTTTTTATAAAAGCAACGCCCCCTTGATGGTCTGAAGTTTTGAAGGCGTAAAATTTCTATCAAAAAAAATTAAACAAATGATTAAATAATTTGTTTAATTCAAATGACCAATATAGTTTTGTGCCCGAATTTAAGTAATATGGCATCCGTTAAAAAGGAGCAAGTATCCAAGGTTTCAGCAGAAGAAAAGATACTATCTGCTGCGCGAAAACTCTTTACAGAGCGAGGATTGCACGCTGTTAAAACACGTGATATTGCCTCAGAGGCTGGTATTAATTTGGCGTTACTGAACTACTATTTTCGAAGCAAGGAAATGCTCTATGCCCGAGTAATGAGCGAGAATTTAACCGGGTTTAAGCGCAGCGTATCTGACTTATTTGGAAATGAAAACATGGATTTATTTGAGAAAATTGAGCATCTATCAGAACTCTATTTTTTGGAGTTTGGTTCTAATCCGGAATTATTGCTTTTTATTTTCAATACCATGCACCAAAACCCGGAACTGTTTTTAGATGGTGATGGAATGCAGCAATCGCGTATGGTTTTGTTTAAACAGATTGAAGATCTGATGAAGAAAAAGAAAATCAAAAAGATGCATCCGGCTCATGTGATGATGAACTTAATGTCGATGACTATGTTTCCTTATCTTATGTTTCCTTTTATTAAGCAACGCGCGAAGTTGGATGACGCTCAAATGCTTGCTTTGTTAAAAGATCGTGTAACCTTAATTCCCGAATGGATGAAATTGATACTTAAACCTTAACCATGATGAAGTACCTAGTTTTTTTATTCCTGTTAAGCTCAACTTCTTTGTATGCGCAGCAACTGACCTTGCCGCAATGTTATGCTTTGGCTGAACAAAATTATCCGCTGATTAAACAACGGAACCTGATTGAGCATGCGGCAAGTTATACACTCGATAACCTGAACAAATCGTTGTGGCCACAAGTCAATATGCAAGCTCAGGGTACAACCCAATCTGAGGTAACCAAAATTAATATTCCTATTCCCAATGTAACTATTCCCTCACCTAGTTATCAGCAGTATAAAGTTACTCTTGATGTAGCACAGCCTATCACCGATTTATTTTTGGTAAAACCTCTGAAGGAAGTGGTTAAACAAAATAGAGAAGCACAATTGGTTAATAATGAGGTGGACGTCTACAAGATCCGCGAACGAATTAATCAACTGTATTTAGGAAGCTTACTCTTGGATGAACAACTACGTCTGAATAATTTAGTTGATAAAGATTTAGAAGATGGTAAAGGGAGGGTAGAAGCAGCTATTAAAAATGGGGTTGACTATAGAACAAGTTTAGATAAAATTGAAGCGCAACGTATTCAGAATAAGCAACGAAAGCTCGAATTACAAACAACCAAAACGGCCTATTTAACGATGTTAGGTATGTTTCTTAATCAAAATTTAAATGAACAAACCATGTTGGAAAAACCGGCAGGTTTAGTGCTTGATAATGATATACGACGACCGGAATTGAACTACTTGGATGCTAAAATAAAAGGGAATCAACTTCAGGAAGCTACGATTCGCAATAAGGCAATTCCTAAATTAAGTGTATTCGCTCAACTAGGTTTTGGAAACCCAAATCCGTTAAATTTTTTGAATGCCAGTTTGAGTCCGTTTGCTATTGGTGGCTTGCGTGCCACTTGGAATTTCAATACGCTACTATTTAATAAAAATGACATTCATCTGCTTCGAAACGAAAACAATATGTTAGCGGTGCAGAAAGAAGTGTTCTTATTTAATATCAAACAACAAATGTTGCAACAAAATCAGGAGATTCAAAAACTTCAGCAACTGTTACAAACCGATGATGAACTCATCAACCTGCGATCTACGATTAAAACGACCGCTAAAGTGCAGTTGGAAAATGGTATTATTTCAACGAATGATTTTATTCGAGAGGTGAATGCAGAAGATCAATCGCGACAAAACAAACTATTACATCAAATTCAATTATTAACAGCGCAATATGCTGTTTACTTTACAAAAGGACAATAATTACAACATCATGAAATTTATCTATCAAATTATGCTCTTTACAGCTGCCTTCGTTGTTTTACAAGGCTGCAGAACTAAAACAGCCCATGATGCTTCTGGCTTTTTTGAAGCAAAGGAAATTCTTATTTCTTCAGAACAAAATGGAAAGATACTGTCTATGAATGTGGAGGAAGGCGATGCAGTGAAGCAACTTCAAGCATTAGCACAAATCGATGTTTCAAACGACAAACTCAAAGCAGAACAGGTACAGGCCAGTATTAGAGCCCTTCAACAAAAAACGAATAACCCCGCCGCACAAATTAAGTTAATGCAAGACCAAGTTAAAGTGCAGCAAGTGCAGCTTGATCAATTAAAACGGGAACGTAATCGCGTTTCAAATTTATTGAAGGCGGATGCAGCTACGCAGAAGCAATTGGATGATATTAATTCGCAAATGGAGCAAGTTGAAAAACAACTCGTAGTTACCAAACAGCAATTAAATGTAACGCTGAGTACCATTCATACCCAAAATTCAGGTATTTTGAGTGAACGTGAACCCTTGCAGAAATCGATTGCTCAGTTGGAAAATCAAATTAGTAAAGGGGTAGTTTTTAGTCCGATAGCCGGTACTGTACTTACCAAATATGCGTATGAAGGGGAGATGGCTACCATGGGGAAGGTGCTCTTGAAAATTGCAAACCTAGATACTATGACATTAAAAGTGTATGCAACGCAAGAGCAGTTAAGTAAAGTAAAACTCGGACAAGCCGTTAAGGTTTTTATAGACCAGGACGACAAGTCGTTCAAAGAATATAAGGGTAAAGTAAGTTGGGTGAGTGCTAAAGCCGAATTCACACCAAAAACGATTCTTACCAAGGAGGAACGAGCTAATCAAGTGTTTGCCATAAAAATAAAAGTACCGAATGATGGTTACTTGAAAATTGGCATGTACGCCGACGTTAATTTTTAATTGAATAGTTTGATTGAAGTAAACAACATAGTAAAAACGTATAACAAGGGCAAGGTAAAGGCGCTTAATGGGATTTCATTTTCCGTTGGAAAAGGTGAAGTGTTAGGATTGATAGGTCCTGATGGAGCCGGGAAAACATCTTTGTTTCGTATACTTACCACCTTGCTTTTACCGGATAGTGGAGAAGCCCAAGTGAATAACTTTCATGTTGTTACAAACTTTAATGACATTCGTACCTGTGTGGGTTATATGCCCGGAAGATTCTCGTTATACCTTGATTTAACCGTGGAAGAAAATCTTCATTTTTTTGCAACTGTTTTTAATACAACGATCGAAGAGAACTATCATCTCATAAAAGATATTTACGAACAACTACAACCTTTTAAGGAACGAAAAGCGGGGAAACTAAGTGGTGGTATGAAGCAAAAATTAGCGCTTTGCTGTGCATTGATTCATAAACCGGCGGTTTTGTTTTTAGATGAACCAACAACAGGAGTTGATGTGGTTTCAAGAAAGGAGTTTTGGCAAATGCTCGGTCGACTCAAAGAACAAGGATTAACCATTTTGGTAAGCACGCCTTATATGGATGAAGCCTTATTATGCGATCGAATTGCTTTTATGCATAAAGGTGATATTCTATCAATTAATACGCCTAAAGAAATACTCGCTTCGTTTCACCGTGAATTGTTTGCGATTAAAACTACGAAGACCTTTCAACTTTTAAATGCGCTTCGCTCTCTTCCGGACACATATACTTGTTTTGCATTTGGAGAGAGTATTCACTGGGTACCGAAAATCCATACCACGCCCAGTGCGTTACAATCAATTATTCAAGCATTGGATGAAAACGCAACCTTGGAAAAGATCAATCCTACGTTGGAAGATTGTTTTATAGACCTATTAAATCAACCCAATGCAAGCAGTAATTGAAGCACGAGAACTAACTAAAAGTTTTGGCTCCTTTATAGCAGCTAACAAACTTACATTCGACGTTATGCCCGGTGAAATTTTTGGATTTCTTGGCGCTAATGGTGCAGGAAAAACTACGGCTATGCGCATGTTATGCGGATTGTCGATACCAACTTCCGGTGAGGCTCGTATCGCTGGTTTCGATGTGTACACTCAAACAGAAAAAATCAAACAGAATATTGGCTATATGAGTCAGAAATTTTCGTTGTACGAAGATTTAACCGTTAAGGAGAATATTCGATTTTATGGAGGCATCTATGGATTAAAAATTCCACAGATTAAAAAGAAAACCGATGAGCTATTACATGAGCTACAACTTACCCAAGAAGCAGATAAACTAGTTCGTGAATTACCGCTAGGTTGGAAACAGAAATTATCGTTTAGTGTGGCCTTGGTTCATGACCCTAAAATTGTTTTTTTGGATGAACCTACCGGTGGTGTAGATCCAATAACCCGACGACAATTTTGGGATTTAATTTACTATGCTACCTCCAAAGGCATTACCGTATTTGTTACCACACACTATATGGATGAAGCGGAATATTGTAACCGCGTATCGATCATGGTTGATGGTGTTATTGAAGCGCTTGATAAACCGTCGGTACTAAAGCAAAAATTTAATGTGGATAGTATGGAAGAGGTATTTTATTTATTGGCCAGAAAAGCAAAACGTAGCGAGTAACGTGAAGCAGTTATTTATTTTCATACAAAAAGAATTTAAGCATGTTTTTCGCGACAGGAAAACATTACTCATGCTATTTGGCATGCCAACCACACAAATAATTCTTTTTGGATTTGCTCTTACAAATGAAATTAAAAATTCTGAAGTTGCGGTACTCGATGCGGCAAAAACAGAATTAAGTCAATCTATCATTCAAACCATCGATGCCAGTACCTATTTCGACGTTCGCTACCATATTCAAAATACCAAACAAGCGGAAACACTTTTTCAAAAGGGGAAAATAAAGGCCGTTGTTGTAATTCCGGTTGAATTTAAAGAAGCGGCGTTTGCACAACAACCAAACGACATTCAGCTTATAACGGATGCGAGTGATCCTAATGTTTCAACTACCATACGAAATTACTTAACCACCATATTGAATAGTTTCTTCGCTGAAAAGAATAAACAAGCTGCTTCCATGCAAATTGTTCCGGAAGTAAGAATGTTGTACAATCCGGAGCTTAAAGGCGCTTTCAATTTTGTACCCGGTGTTATTTCCTTGGTGCTTATGTTGGTTTGTACCATGATGAGTTCCGTATCTATAGTACGTGAAAAGGAGATGGGTACGATGGAAATATTATTGGTATCTCCTTTTAAACCGCTCTATATTATCATTTCCAAATTGGCACCATATTTCTTAATTAGTATTTTCAATTTGGTTTTTATTTTGGTGTTGAGTGTAACGCTGCTAGGTTTGTCGATAAAGGGTTCTGTTTTACTTTTAGTTTTAGCAAGTGCTTTGTTTATAATAACCTCCTTAGCGATAGGATTGCTAATTAGTACCACCGCCAAATCGCAACAAAACGCCATGATGATTTCCTTGTTAGGTATGATGTTACCCACTATGCTATTAACAGGTTTTATGTTTCCAATTGAAAATATGCCGCTCGGTTTGCAAATGCTTTCGAATATTGTGCCTTCCCGATGGTTTTTTATTATTATCAAAAATGTAATGTTGAAGGGCTTAGGGTTTATGCACGTTTGGAAAGAGATGGGAATTTTAACGCTTATGGCGTTCTTGTTGCTCGTAGTAAGTATTCGTAAATTTAAAATCAGATTACAGGAGTAATGCGTTCTTTATTTTTTATATTGGAGAAGGAGTTTCGACAAATGCGTCGAAGAAAAGGTCTTATACGAACGCTATTTATTGCACCTATTATTCAATTGATTTTGATGCCCTTGGCAGCCAATTACTCGGTTAAGAATATTTCACTGGTGGTTGTTGATCACGATCATTCATCAACCTCACGCGAAATGGTGGCTAAAATAACATCGTCTGGTCATTTTAATTTATATGCTACGTCTGAATCCAATAAGGAAGCCTTATCTTATGTTGAACATGATAAAGCGGATCTAGTTTTGGAAATTCCACCACACTTTGAACGAAATTTAGTTCGTGAAAATAGCGAGAAACTCAGTGTTGAAATTAATGCCATCGAAGGTGTGAAGGCAGGATTGGCTGGAGCTTATTTATCGCAAATTTTGCTCGATTATAATGCCGACATACGAGAACGTTTTCTACCACCAACGCATCAGGCATTTGTTTTTCGTATTATTCCAATTCACTGGTATAATGTTTTTCTAAATTATTATCTCTATATCATACCGGGTATTTTGGTTAATTTGGTAACGGGTATCGGTTTAATGCAAACCGCTTTTAATTTGGTGAATGAGAAGGAAATAGGAACCATTGAGCAAATCAATGTAACCCCGGTTAAAAAGTTTTGGTTTATTCTTGGTAAGCTTTTGCCGTTCTATATTTTATCGGCTATTATTTTTTCTGTTGGTTTATTGGTTGGTTTTGTTTTCTACGGAATGGTTCCGGTTGGAAGTATCGCAACGATGTATATTGCTTTGTTAGATTTTTTGTTTGCCCTCGTTGGTTTCGGTTTATTACTGAGCACCTATGCCGAATCGCAACAACAGGTTATGTCGCTTGCTTTCTTTTTTATGAATATCCTAAACATGATGAGTGGGTTGTTTACGAATCTCGATAGTATGCCGGCCTGGGCGCAGTTTATTACAAATTGTTTTCCACTGAGTCATTTCATAAAAGCGATGCGTATGATTTGTTTAAAAGGAAGTGGTTTAGCTGATATTACGCCGCATTTGCTTTATATGTTTGCTATTGGTTTAGTATTTAATACCTGGGCTGTATTAAATTATAAAAAGAGAAGTTAGCAGGTAATTCCGTACAATTCCACTTGGATGGAAATGGATATTTTTGAACTAGATACTAAATGCAAAAAATGCGATTTTACAAGCGCTATTTTTTTCAGAGAAAGAAGAAACTTACATTCGCTGGGGTGCTTTGATGCCCAGTGCAAGTAAACCATCCGCCAAAATATGTTTAACTAGGCGCGAAAGGTGTAATCGGAAGTTTCGTATGGCTTCATCCTCTGCTTTTAATATCGGATGATTCGGTAAGAAACTATTATAATGCTGTGCTATGTTGAACAAATAGTTGCACAAATTCGCTGGGTTAAACTCTAAACTTGCCTGCCACAAAACCTGTTCATATTGCTCCGTAAGTTGAAGCAATTTTTTCTCCGCTTTCGTCATGTGTACATAAGTCGTTGGTGCTTCTGGTATTGCACCGGCTTTGCGTAAAATGGAGCAAATACGAGCGTGGGTATACTGCACAAAAGGACCGGTAAAGCCATGAAAGTCGATACTTTCCTTCGGATTGAAAATCATTTTCTTTTTCGGATCAACGCGCAGCAAATAGAACTTCAAGGCGCCCATGCCTAAGGTTTGATAAAGTTCTTGTAATTCATCTTCCGTAAAGCCTTCAATCTTACCAAGTTCTTCCGTATTTTTTTGAGCCATCTGTTTCATCTCATCCATCATATCGTCGGCATCTACAACGGTACCTTCCCGACTTTTCATTTTACCCGAAGGCAATTCAACCATACCATACGATAAATGATGAATACCATCAGCCCCCGGATGATGTAATTTTTGCATGATGAGTTTAAGTACTTGCATGTGATAATTTTGTTCATCACCAATTACATAAACCGATTGGTTCATTTGAAAATCCTGATACTTCAAATCGGCAGTTCCAATATCTTGGGTGATGTAAACCGATGTACCATCACCTCGTAAAAGTAACTTCTCATCTAAACCATCGGCGGTTAAATCAACCCAAACCGAACCATCTTCTTTTTTGAATAAAACTCCAGACAACAAACCCTGTTCAATAATCGACTTCCCTAATAAGTAGGTATTACTCTCGTAATAATATTTATCAAAACTCACACCTAAGCGCTGATAGGAAACATCGAATCCAGCGTACACCCAATCATTCATTTGTTTCCAAAGTTTGATTGTTTCTTCATCCTGTGCTTCCCATTTTCGTAAAAGTTGTTGTGCTTCCAATAGGATAGGCGCCGTTTTTTCAGCAACTTCTTTTTCAATACCTTGAGTTACCATGGCTTCTACTTCTTTTTTGAAAGTATCGTTATAAAGAACATAGTAATCTCCAACCAAATGGTCGCCTTTTACACCTGTTGATTGCGGCGTGGCTCCATTCCCAAACTTCATCCAAGCAATCATGCTTTTACAAATATGTATGCCGCGATCGTTTATAAGGTTCGCTTTAATTACATCAAACCCACATTTTTTGTAGAGGTTAGAAACGGCAGCACCTAAAAATATATTTCGTAAATGTCCGAAATGCAGCGGTTTATTCGTATTCGGTGAGGAATACTCAATCATTATTTTCTCTGTACGCCCCTCCATCTGTGCAATTTCTCTTGCCGAGCTGGAAGCTAAAAAGTGCACGAAGGTTTCTTCCGCAATAACTAAATTTAAGAAACCTTTAATCACATTAAAACTCGTAATCCAACTGTTTTGTTCTGTTAATAAAGCTCCTATTTCTTGTCCTAGGTCGTCTGGTTTTTTACTTAATGGTTTAGAAAATGGGAAGGTTACCAAAGTATAATCTCCCTCAAATTCTGGTTTTGTATCGCTTATTAGAATTTCATCCGGATTAATTTCGAATTGATAGTTGTTCTTAAGAACGTTGGCTACAGCGAGTTTTAATCTATTTGTCAGTAACATGTTCATTTTTGTAGTCGCAAATGTAAGATATGTCTATTTTGTGGCTAACATATTTAATTAAAGTATAGATTTGTCGGAATGAAAAAACTGTTCTGGCTTGTTTTGCCCGCATTAGCCTTTCTCGTTTCGTGTAGCAATAAATTCAAAGTTGGCGCGCCGTATAAGGAAGTAACTGCCGTTTACTGCTTGCTTTCAAAAACAGATACCGCCCATTATGTAAAGGTTGTAAAAGGTTTTTATGATGAGGTTTTGGATAATTTACTGTTAGCACAAAATGTTGATTCTATTTATTATGATAGCCTAGACGTTAAGTTTGAGGAGATAAATAATGGTTCCGTAGTTGCAACTTTTCCGCTTACTAAAGTAAACTTAATCAATGAGGGCTATGTGAAGAAAGATGGTGT
>JAEUVD010000003.1 GCA_016787065.1 Chitinophagaceae bacterium | reverse complement strand
CGTAATTCAGTTACTTCAGGATTCGTTCTAGAAGATTGGCATTTGAAATATAGTAGTGCAAGCAGTTATGCTGAAAAGGAATCGCTTTTGGAAATTGATTATGTTTGGTCGAGCAGAACCTGCACGCGCCAAAGGCGCGCGCTAGCTAGGGCGTGTGCAGGTTCTGTTTAAAATCCATGTATCGTGAGCTATCAAAAACCAAATCACATACATCATAATCCAGTTACTTCAGGATTCGTTCTAGAAGATTGGCATTTGAAATATAGTAGTGCAAGCAGTTATGCTGAAAAGGAATCGCTTTTGGAAATTGATTTTGTTTAGTCGAACAGAACCTGCACGCGCCACAGGCGCGCGCTAGCTAGAGCTATATTTTTATTTTGGAGAATGCCGTCGCAACCAAACTAAATACACAATCCGCCGCAAACACTTAGTACTTGTCCTGTTATATAATTTCCTAAATCAGAAGCCAGAAACAAACAACTATTGGCAATATCCTCGGCACTGGCAAATCGACCCAATGGAATGCCTGCTTTAAATTTTTCTGCGCCCTCACCATCTTGTAAGTAGCTCGTCATGTCGGTTTCTACAAAGCCGGGAGCAATAGCATTTACGCGAATATTTCTACTACCTACTTCTTTAGCCAACGATTTCGTAAACCCAATTACACCGGCTTTACTGGCTGCATACGAACTTTGTCCGGCATTACCCATTTCACCGATAACCGAACTCATATTAATAATGGCACCATTTCGAGCCTTCATCATTGGGCGCATCAGTTGCTTACAAATATTAAAAACCGATTTCAGATTCGTTTCCATCACCTCATCCCATTGCTGTTCGGTCATGCGCATGAGTAAATTATCTCTACTAATACCGGCGTTATTTACACAAACATCAATGGTTCCGAAATCAGATACTACGGCATTTACAAGCGCTTCTGCATCGGCAAATTTGCCGGCATCACTTTTATACGCTTTCGCTTTAACGCCCATCGCTTCGCATGTTGAAACTAGCTTCGTACTTCGCTCTGCACTGCTATCACTGATATAAGTAAACGCTATATGACAGCCTTGTGAGGCAAACTTCAACACGATAGCCTCACCAATGCCCCGACTACCACCGGTAACCAAGGCAACTTTATTTTCAAGTAATTTCACGATGTATCAAATTAAGATTGGCTGCAAGGTAGTAAGGCTTCTTTCTAAATACAAGATGATGATCTACTTTTCTTTAATCCTTTTTCTTCGTTCGATAATATTCTCCGACCAATTCACCATTACGAATCATTTTTTTCAATTTCCAATCGCCTTTTTCATCATATTCATATTCATAATTTAGAGAGCCCTCTTTAATCACTAAATCCTTTTCATTGTATTCCACAACTACTGGTTTCTGCTCTTTTCCTTTAGAAATATGACGGGTGGTAACAATTTTATGTCCGTTTTCTTTTTTATTCTCAAAGAACCATTCGCTTTCCAAGCCTCCTTTGGAGGTGGTGTATGTTTTGTGAATTAGATCATTCTTATCGTCGTAAAAATACGCTTCAGTACCGGTGCGTTTATCGCCACTTTTATCGGTCCATTCAAACAAAACTGTTTCAACTTTTCCGTTGCTGTTATATGTAAACACTTTTGAGGTACGCACTTTTCCGGTACTATCAAAATGTGTTTCTTTCACCTTCTGATCTTTATCATTATACTCAAACATTGCCTTAGCTCCTTTGGTAACTGTACCTAAATAAATTTTTTCTACCAAACGGTTTTTGCTATCGTATTTATCCTGACTGTCGAATAAACTTCTTCGGCCATTCAATACTGGTTTACCTTCTTTATATTGTGTGAAAGTTGTTTCCAGCGACCATTGTGCGGTAAGTTGTAAACAGCCGAATAAGAAAATGATACTTGCTATGCCCTTTTTCATGTTGTTATTTTTTTACTTGTTTATATCGAAAGCAATCCACGCGGTGGTCATTTATTAATCCGGCGGCTTGCATGTAAGCGTAAATAATGGTGGAACCAACAAATTTGAATCCTCGTTTGTAAAGATCTTTACTGATTAAATCACTTTCAGCCGACGTGGCCGGAACATTCACATGGGTTTGCAGTTTATGATCGATGGTTTTGTGCTTGATAAACGACCAGATATAGGTATCAAAACTGCCAAACTCCTTTTGTATCTTAAGGAAGGCTTGCGCATTGGTAACCGTAGCTTTTATTTTTAATTTATTCCGAATGATACCGGCATCTAACATCAGCTTTTCCATTTTAGCATCATCGTACTTCGCTATTTTTTTATAGTTGAATTGATCGAAAGCCTTTCTGAAATTTTCGCGTTTATGCAGAATGGTTCGCCAACTTAAACCCGCCTGAAAAGTATCGAGTACTATAAATTCAAAATGTTTGGCATCATCGTGTACCGGTACACCCCATTCTTCATCGTGGTATTGTTTATCATGTTCATCCTTCATGCACCAAGGACAACGTATTAATTCCTTTGCCATATTCATTTATCGGGTTGAATGTAATGCAATACGATTTCCTTCACTATCAACAATAAAGGCATAATAACCGGCTTCTTCTCCGATAAGCGTTTTCGGAACCAGAATGCGTCCGCCACAAAGAGGCACTTTATCTAATACTACATTCAAATCGGGGTCGGCATTGAGGTAAAGGAGAGATCCACCACCGCTAGGTATATAGCCTTCGCCAAAACAGATGGCCCCACTTACGGCTCCATCACTATCCGGAAAGAAAGCCATTTTGTACCCATTTACTTGCGTTGTTTGCATGTGGATGGCAAAAATATTTTCGTAAAAACTTTTTGCCCGCTCAAAATCGGTAACCGGAATCTCAAACCAATTAATCCTATGCTTCATAGGGGAGAAAAATTTCAGGAAAAATACATTACTATTCGAAACTATCAGTTTTTCTTCTAAGAAATTGATTTATTAATTGGGTGGTCAAGGATTTTTAAAGGAGGCAGATTTTTTGCATTTTTTAAGTTTCCGTCAACTTATTCTGTGAAATACAACTTCTCAGACCAGAAACACAGGAATCTACACCGTTATTTTTAGGTAACGCTGGGTCCACTTACAATCACAATACGCTATTGCTACATGAAGCGGGAAACTCAGCATGGACCGAATACGGCAAAACCGTCACGTAATTTTACTTTCGAGACGGCTTCTTTTCGTTTTAAGAACACGAAGTATGTAAGTGTATTTACTTTTTCTGGAAGGAGATTGATTTAATTCCTTGAACTGTATGCGCACGCAAGTAGTACATACCTTGAGGCAAATCTTTAACTTCCAACGAGGCATTCTTTTTAGAAGAAACAGGTACACGTTTAATGCGTTCTCCGTGTAAATTGTACACTTCCAAAGCCACAAATTCAATATCACTTTGAAGCATCACAATATCATTTACAGGATTCGGATAACATACTAAACCGTTTTCACTTACCAGATCATTCACCGCTAGCGGGTACACTTGAATTTGAACACTAATCGTATCCACCTTACAAGGTCCTGTTACATATAACGTTACAGTATAAGTTCCGGGTTGTGAGAACGTATAAATAGGATTTTGGCTTGAACTTCCATTACCATCGCCAAACGACCATACCCAGTTGGTAGCACCGTTTGTTGTATCGGTGAAGGTGTAAGTATTACCATTAACGCTGTACGTGAAACCAGCATTTTGTGACGGCAAAGCATATACCGAAATTGAATCGGTAGCACTACATCCACTAGCATTGGTTACGGTTACTGTATATGTAGCGTTTGACGTTACTACGATGGTATCGCGACGGGTAGTTTTTCCATCACTCCATAAATAACTTAAGCCTTGCGTATTCCCTTGAACACAATTTAAAATTACGGTTGAACCGCTACAGGTAGTATCATTCGGACTGGCTGTCATAGTTACGTTAGGCGGGTTCACAACAGGTACATTTACAGTTGCTGTAGCAGCACAACCTGCTGAATCGATACCAGTTACGGTATACGAAGAGGTAGCGGCAGGTGAAGCAAAAACGGTATCTCCAGTCGTAGCCGACAAACCGGCGGCTGGGCTCCAAGAATACGTTACGGCGCCTGAAGCCACTATGGATACTCCGGCACTTCCGGCACAATATGGCGCAGGACTTGGTGAAACCGTAACGGTTGGTAACGGATTAGTTGAAACAAGAATACTATCGATAGGTGTTGTATAACTTTGAGAAGAAACGCTACAATCTACCGTGCAACGAATATACGTGGTGGTGGTTAAGGTACCGGAGTTAGCCGTGGTAGCATTGGTGCCGAAGGAAGTCCATGGCCCACTTGAACTCGGTGCTGATTCCCAGGTATAAGTTAATCCGATGACACCTGTAATGGGTGCGCTCAGCGATAAGGTTGTACTTCCGGAACCGCCACAAATTAATGGTAGCGGATTCACAATAGTTCCAACATTTGGTATTCCGGTGCAGGTGTTTGGAAACTCGTCGAAGCTAATGTCGTCAATAAACATATTCGCACTGGCAGCCGTAGTATATTCACTTGTACCTTGTAATAAGAATCGTGTAGTGGTACTGTTGGTATACGTTACCGGAATAGCAAACGTATACTGATACCAACCATTTGCGGCTTGTGTATCGGGCATGGCATACGTACGATTCCGAACGATAGTAGCCAAGTATGTAGCTGTAGCATCAATAGTATCGGAGCTACTAACAAATACACGAATGGAATCATATGTTGGACTTAAATCATCGCGATACATCCAAAAATTAAGATTGGCAGCTTGAGTACCACGGGTAGAATAATCTACCAAACGAGAAACAAGAATTTGTTGTGTTCCATTGGCAACTTGGGTGCTACTGCTGCGGAAACGAGCAAACCCTGCACCACTATGAGGAGTTACGTTAGGGTTAGTACCCGTGGTTACACGAACCCATGCATTGTTATTTGAGGTTGGTTTTAAAGCCCAGCCAACCGGCACGAAAGGGTTGGTATCAAAGCTTTCAGTACTAACTATCTGAGCACTTAGCTGCAAACACAAGCCCAATGTAAGAAAAAGTACAACGGTAAATTTTTTCATCATTTTTTAAATTTCAATCGGCGAAGATAGTTTCTATTTCCTAGGTAATTCAAAGGATAGGCGAAGTGGATTTATATGAGATGAATAGTAGCATAATCATGAAGGCTTTTAGAAAATGATTGCCTAGGAAGCAACCATGTGTTTGTCAGGAAGGCCGTGAACCACTATTTACGTTTTTTGATGCCGCCCCATACTTCGCCGCAACCATTGATGATTGTACCATTGCCTTCAAAACGAACACGATTTTTAAGTTTGCCTTTATAATAGATGCACTTGTTTTTAGCCATGTAAACCGGACTGCTAATAGTTAAAGATGCTTTTCTTCCTAAATCGATATCCGTTGTTACCGGTATAGCAGCATCCTTTTCGGAAAGTTTCCAATGGTTTGAACCATAAAGTATACGAGGCGCATTGTAGTTGCATGCAGGCAAATCGGTTTCCCATAATCCTCTACCATAGGTTGCGGCCACTAGCTTACCTCTACAATAATCTACTTTCAATTCAGGCACTACGCACTTAGGAAAATGCGTTGAATACAGCTTCCAAGCAGAAGAAGAATCTTCTCTAAAATAGATGCCTTCTAAGGTTGCGGCAAATAACGCTTGTTTTGTACCCTCTAAAAAAACAATATCGGAAACACTATAAATAGGAAGTCCTTCAGAATAATCTTGCCACGTTTTTCCGCCATCACTAGAATAAATAATGCGAATCGATTGTCGGCACAGGTCGTAATAATCACCCAAATAACCAAGTCCGATCCAGATGCGCTTTGGATCATCCGGATGAACGCAGATTGCATGAAACCTACTTCCTCCTAAATAATATCCGTTACAATAAATAGAAGATGTAATATCCTGAAATGTTTTTCCGCCATCATTCGATGTATATAATCCCGACCATAAACTTGAGAGATAAACAACAGAACTATCCGAAGGAGCTACTTGAAATGCAAGTGCCTGATGCGGCGTTGGTAAAGGATATTTTTCCCAAACATCTTTCTGGGGATGGTAGATATGAAAATTCTTTTCAGCAAAATAAAGATCGCCATTAGGGTATGCCTGAAGTGTTTTACGTTGAAGCGCAATATCAAAAGCTTCTGAACTAATCATCTCATTAAACGGAGCCAAATCATTCTTGGTTTTAAACGGAATGCGGTAATTGTATTGTCCGTAACCAACCAAGGGGTAACGCTTGCTATACTCTACATCGTAGCCATCACCATGACAATCATAAATCCATTTTTTTTGTTGTGGTTGATATGAGAAAATAGAGTTATCCTGCGAGCCGGCACTGATAATCGAAGTAAACGGCGAAACATCTAACCCATAAAATTGCGTAAGTGGAAGCTGGGTTCCATTAAGGTTAGTAAAACAGGTACCACCATCACTAGAATACGATAAGCCTCCATCGGTACCTAAATAAATTTCACTTTTTAATTCTTTATCCGACCAGTTCATCACATAGGTTCTGATATCCGCATGCGGTACCGTAGCATCTCCAAAACCATAGGCATATAAAGCATGAAATGTTTTACCGCTATCATTCGATCGATGTAACACATTACCCGCCATATACATCTCTTCCGGACGATAAGGGTTAACTCGCAAACCGGCTTTCCAACCTAAATCCTCCTTCATGTTACCTTGATTTGGTATTACGAATTTATCGATGCTATGCGTACTTGTATTAAAGAGATAAATTACTTGCGACATTGTTTTGGCAAACTGCGCATTCACATATAAGGTATCGCTGTTTGCAAATGACTTATGCAAACGGATATTCCAAATACCTTCCGGATCGGGATGTATATACGCTTTTGTAAATAGTTCTGTGTAATCAATCGTTTTCATGGTAGTTGCCAACGCGTCGCAATGTGTTAAACCAATAACCTTACTTTCCCGGAGTTGTTGATTATTTTTTCTAATCGGGTAGGTTACCAAACTAATAAACAGTTCATCTTTTTCCTTGTTCAACGCAATATCTTTGATGTTGAAATCAGCGGCCTGTGCTAAGCCTTGCATTTTTTCAACAGAAAAGATCGGATGCCAACTGCTGCCACCATCACTACTACGAACGATCGTTTTCGAACCATAGGCATACATAATGTCGTGCAAACTATCTTGTACAAATCCGTGAAAAGCAAATACATTAAAAACGCCCTTGGCCTCTTCATACATTCTGGTCCAGGTTTGTCCGCCATCATGACTCCGAATTATTCCGAAATTAGCCGGATCATACCATTGAAATGTTTCGCCGGTGAAGCACATTATTTTTCGAGGTGAAGCGAGGTAGTTCACAAAAATATGTTTGATACCTACCACGGGAAATTCCGCATGATCGGTAAGGCATTCCCACGTTTTGCCTCTGTTTTTTGTTACGAATAAACCGGATGAAGAACCCGCCACATAGATTTCATTTTTATTTCGAGGGTTAACAGAGATTGCCGTTATCATACCGAAGTGTTGATCTTGTATGGTAGAATCGGTAGTAAAAGGCCCAAGGAGTTTCCAGTTTGAAACATAAGGCGATTCCACTCTACAGGGCAGGCGATGCTGCGAAAAAGAAATACCTGCCTTTGCAATAAATAACAAAAGCAGGTATAGCTTGAAAAAGGTATTTCTCATCGAGAGAAAACGTAATTGAATGAATTATTGAATAGCTTCCGCGTAGCGTGCAGACACTTTATCCCAATTTACCACATTCCAAAACGCAGCGAGGTAATCGGCGCGACGGTTTTGATAATGGAGGTAGTAGGCATGTTCCCATACATCAACACCTAGGATTGGTGTGCCGGGACAATCCGATAGATCCATGAGCGGGTTATCTTGATTTGGAGAAGAACAAACACAAAGTGATTTATCGGCCTTCACACAAAGCCAAGCCCAACCACTTCCGAAACGGGTCATACCGGCATTTTGAAAATCGGCTTTGAACTTATCGAGTCCGCCTAATTCGTTATTAATGGCATCGGCTAAAGCGCCTGAAGGGCCGTCTGCATTTGGAGCCAAACTTTCCCAAAAGAAAGTATGATTCCAATGTCCTCCTCCGTTGTTTCGTACGGCAGCGGGCAAGGTAGACATGATAGACATTAACTCTTCTAAGGTTTTGTTTTCATGTTCTGTTCCGGCGAGGGCTTTGTTTAAGTTATCGACGTAAGCTTGATGATGTTTTCCATGATGAATCTCCATGGTTAATTTGTCGATATGCGGAACCAATGCGTCATGTGCAAAGGGTAAAGGTGCGAGTGTAAAAGGCATGATTAAAAAATTTAGGTCACAAAAGTAAGGATAAAATTGAGTGGAATGTTTGTATAAAAATGAAACCGTTGAATTTCAAATGATCTTCGTTCTTTATGTTCTTTTCTCTTGAAAAAAATGAACCGTATGCGTAACTCAAGTTAACGCTGTAAAAATCTGATGTGCTACCAAAGGTATCAGAGGAATGAAAAAAAGCGAGGTTCTTCGAAAGGTGTAAATAAATTAATGTACTGCACTCTAAACGAAGCGGTATAACTACTCCAAATACGTATGATCTATTTTTTGAAAGAAATGTTCCGGTTTTAACGTTCGCCAATTCGTTTCGTACATCAATTGTACAAAATGGGTTAGTCTACTTTTTTTGAAATCAAATTGCACCTGTTCATTAAAATTGACACCAACAATCCAACCGCCTTCATTACAAATATCCTCATACCATTCTTCATAATAATCATTATCCCCGCTATGAAAGGTAAGTACGTTTTCGCCTATCAGAACAAACTTTTTAATGCCATGTTCTAGTAAAACATCAATTAAATTTCGTTTCAAGGTTTGAATATCATTTTCTATCGCGTCATTCCATTCGCCAATAAATTCTAAGATGGCATACCCATCATCGTAATCAACAAATAATACTTTAACATACAGGGTTCTTGAACCCATATCATCCCATTGCGGATGAATGTAATAATTGTAAACCGTGTTGCTAAATTCAAACTCGCTATACGTTCGTCCGAAGAACGGTGACTTCTCATCCTCCTCCGCGGTGTACTGATGACGCCAATTATAATATGGTTCTATATCGTGCAAGGGACTCGTTACTTTTTTAAGGCCGTATTCAAATCATTTATTATATCGTCTATAGTTTCAATACCAACACTCATACGAATGAGTCCATCGGTAATACCGCTTTGCAAGCGCAGTTCACGTGGTACGCCAACATGCGTTGTACTAGCAGGATGTGAAATTAAGGTATCGCAGGTGCCCAGTGAAACAGCCGACGTACACAATTGTAATTGATTTATAAATTTCTTTCCGGCTTCAAAGCCGCCTTTTACTTCAAAACTTAATAAAGCCCCTGCGTGCTTCATTTGTTTCTTCGCGATAGCTGCATCCGGGTGATGTTCCAATCCTAGATAATTTACAAAAGCAACCTCTGCATGATTCGATAAAAAAGAAGCAACCTGTTCTGCATTACTACAATGACGTTGCATGCGCAATTCGAGGGTTTTAATACCGTTGTTCAACAAAAAGGCGTCGAAGGCATTGGCATTTGCCCCGAGTAGGCGATGGTGTTTTGTAACACGGGTCGACATAAATTCTATATCCCTTCCTAGTAATACGCCACCGATGGCTGTGCCATGACCATTAAGAAATTTAGTAGTTGAATGAAGTACGAAATCTACGCCAAAGGCAAACGGTTGTTGCAAGTAAGGTGTAGCGAAGGTATTATCGCAAGCTACTTTTTTTCCATACTGATGGGCAAGCTGCGTAATGGCTTCAATATCCACACATTGAATAGTTGGGTTAGCCGGTGTTTCAATATAAACTAAGGCAATAGAAGGTTCTGATTTCAGTTTCTCTTCTACGGCATTCAAATCATGAAAATCTACTAACACCGTTTGAATACCACAATCCGGTAACACCTTATCGATTAGCTCTTGCGTACCGCCATATAAGGATAAATGCGAGAGCACTTTTTGTTGCGTTGAAACCGTTGCGAATAGAAGCGTTGAAACAGCAGCCATACCCGAAGCGTGTAAAATAGCCTTTACTTCAAGCGGCGTTCCATGAGTGTTTTTTAAACCATAGGCCTCCAGTGCAGCAATTTTAGCGGCAGTTTGTTCAATGGTAGGATTTCCAAAACGCCCGTAAATGAATCCCTTTTCCTTTCCTGTAAATAAATCAACGGCCTGTTCCGCACTGTCGAACAAATACGTGGAGGAGGCATAAATCGGCGTAAGATGACTGCGGTGTTCTTCTGCTTCGAAGCCGGCATGCACACAAGCACTTCCGAAACCCTGCATCATATCATTCTTTTTCATGGGCGCAAAAGTAAGCAAACCCATCATTCTACTTCTACTTCATCGATGCTTTCTACAGAGCTAAAGCAGATGATGGTAATTTTTTTTCGATCTCGATATCTTCAGTCAAACAAGTGGATGTTGTATCTTGCCCTCATGCTTTCATTTTGGGAAAAGAAATATTTCACCTCATTTGACGCGCTAATTATTGGTAGTGGTGTTGTTGGTTTAAGTACTGCATATTACTTGCGAAAAAAACATCCGGATTGGCGCATTGCAATTTTAGAACGTGGTATGCTTCCGAGCGGTGCAAGTACCAAAAACGCCGGGTTCGCCTGTATGGGTTCGCCAACCGAGTTACTCGATGATCTTCAACATCATTCAGAGCAAGAAGTAGTAGCACTTTTTATGCTTCGTAAAAAAGGATTGGAACGCTTACAATCTATTCTCGGAAAAGAAGCAATGGGTTATCAAACAAACGGAAGTTATGAATTGCTTCATGAAAACGATCTGTATGCTTCCGAACGATTAGACTATTTGAATGCTTTACTGCATCATGAACTCGGTGTTCCTGCCTTTGCTTTGCGAACAGAAAAATTAAACGCCTTTGGCTTCAACACGAACAAGGTGAAAGCGCTAGTAGAAAATCTACTTGAAGGCGAAATTGACACCGGAAAAATGATGAAGAATTATTTATCGTTGCTACGAAGTTTACACGTAGAGTGTTTTACCGGAACACATGTTTCATCCATTCAAGAAGATGTAACGAAAGGTGTGGAAGTTTTGTGCAAGGATACTTTAGGACAAGCAATACAACTCACGGCAAAATATCTCTTTGTTTGCAATAATGCCTTTGCAACTTCGTTACTACCGAACTATGATGTTGTACCGGGTCGCGGACAAGTACTCATAACCGAACCTATTGAAGCTTTAAAGTTCAAAGGTATTTTTCATTTTAATCAAGGGTATTATTATTTCCGAGAATATGAAGGACGCGTATTATTCGGTGGCGGAAGAAATTTAGATAAACAAACTGAAAACACTACAGCATTCGAGTTTAATGATGCTATTCAAAAAGATTTAGAAGAGAAACTTCAATCGCTCATTCTTCCTGAAACGCCCTTTAAGGTAGCGCACCGTTGGACCGGAATTATGGCCTTTGGCTCAACAAAAAAACCTATTGTAAAAAAACACAGTGAGCACATCTACGTTGGTGTGCGTATGGGCGGCATGGGAGTGGCTATCGGTTCGGAAATAGGTTTTAGGTTAGCAAATATGCTTGATGAATAACCTAATTTCTTGACTTAAACTTTCTCCTTGCAACATCCTAATGAACTAAAAGCATTTTACTTTCATTCTCGGCTACTAGGAAAACAAATTCGTGGTATCTTAGGCGTAAAATCAACACGATGGCTGAAGAAAATAAGAGCGACGCAAAGAAATATAACCATCTTATTTCACATTACAAATTACGACAAGCGCTTGGTGTTCTCGGAATACTTTTACCGGTGCTCGTAGTGGTAATCGAAAAAACAGTTGGTAATGCCGAAGCCTGTCAGCCTTCCATCAGTCATTACTTCTACTCAAAAGCACATGTGTTATTTATAGGTGCCTTGTGTATTATGGGTGCTTTATTTTGTACCTACCACGGAGAAGATAATAAAGAAAGTAGAATAGCCAACATCACCGGAATATGTGCTTTTTTAGTTGCAATTTTTCCGACCGGACAAAGCGGATTCTTACCGGCGTGTGAATCCATTAAGTCAAACGATATCATAGCATGTATTAGTTGTAGCGATAATTTTGTAGAGAAAGATTATCACTCTTGGTATATGTATATTCATTTCGGGAGTGCTGTACTCATGTTTCTTATGATTGCAATTTTTTGTTGGTTCTATCTTACCAAACCTGAACAAGATGAGCACGATAAACTTTATTTGCGAAAAAAGAAAAATAGAAATCGGTATTATCGATTTTGTGCTGTTGGTATTCTGATAAGTTTGTTGGTTTGCTACTTATCCTTTCGGGAAGATAAAATACTCCCTTACAATACCGTTTACTTTTGTGAAACTATATGCTTATGGCTATTCGGAAGTGCGTGGTTATTGAAAGGAAGTTATGGTTGGAAAGATTCGCGTAACCCCATGTTTAAAATGCTTTACAATGTAGTGCGGTAATAAAACGTTACATGGCAATTTCGTTTTCGGTATTCTATTTAACGTAATATGCACGCAGCAAAAGAAGTAGATTTGCCTTCTTATTAATTTCGAATGAACGAATATCAAATCATAACAAAAGCAACATTTAATCCTAAAGTAAAGGCTTATATTTTTCTGGTGGTAGCCTTCTTTTTGCTTATTACCGTTGCGGGAATTGTACTACTTCCATTTTGGCTTTTGGGGTTAGGACAATGGCTAAGTAATAAGTACTTTCATACGTTGCAATGCGAGTTAAGCACACGCAACTTGCGGTTTTCAAAAGGGCTTCTTGTACATATTGAAAAGACTATTCCGTTAGAGAATATTCAGGACTTGTCGTTTATTGGAGGTCCTATTTTACGTAGTTTTAGTTTAGTAATTATTCGTGTAGAAACGGCGGGTGGCGGAGCTCATCATCAAAATTCGATGAGCATTTTAGGCATTAACGATGCGGAAGAAATGAAGAAAGCCATTCTGGAACAACGAGAATTAATTATCCGTGAACGTTCGGAAGGAAAACATACTTCCACTACATTTTCCTCTGATACTATTCTTACCGAAATCAAGGAAGAGTTAATTAAAATCAGACAAGGACTTGAGAAAAAATAATAGATAGAGGTATTCAAGAATAAAAACAAATACTCGAGTAGTTAGATATTTTGTAGAAATTAAATTCGCACGTATTCTTGTCCGAAATAAATTCGATCAACCTCTTAGAACCCTTATGGATATTGATTATTAAAAGAAATCAATTACCCCCACTAGATTCTTTTGGAACTCAGATTTTTTAGGATTGTTATGATTAATTTAGTTGAAGGATTTTAGTATGATTTTCGCCTTTGGCTTTAGGGTCAATTTTCATGCAGATTTCGGAAGGATCTATTTTCTTACAAAGAATCAAAAGTGATCTTAAAAATCTAAAAAATTCCTTATTCCATAGTTATGTGGTACAATAGTAATTCGCAATTACAACCTCACAGCACGGAGTTACAACTTGAAAAAAGGCAATTACAACTTATCACTTGTAGCATATAAACGCCCATAATACATTTGCTCTGCAAACATTTATTAAAACACAGTAAGAAATCATTTATTATGAAACGTAGTGTCCCGGTTAATTGTAATGTACTCGCTAATTTCGTTCAAGAGGATTATCGTATTTTACAATTAGCCGGGAACTTTATTTTACAAGTGCATGGAGCAAGCCTCTTTACCTAATTAAGAAGAAGGCAAGTAATTACAATCAACAACAATAACATAGTTTGAGAAGATACTTTATGAAAACAAACCTTGGATTTGAAAACATCCGAAACCTCTAACCGCCACTCAACTTAGGGTAAATAAATCTAAAGCCGGTAGCTACCTCAGCCGGCTTTCTTTTTAGTTAATACTTCTTTACATCCTTGTTGTTTTATCAAAGCAACGAACTGTGCTATTCAAAAACCAAATAACCACCATAACAAGCAATGGTAATTCCCATGCCGGTTAGTCCGTACAAAATAAAACTTCTAAATTCCGGTAGTACGCCATAAACAGTAAACAAACAACTGATTAATCCTAGCAAAGCGCCAATACCTATAAATAAAAAACCTTGGTTCGTACGTTGAAGCATTCGATGTTTTTTGTATTGCTTCAGAATGCCTTCTACATGATCCTGAAGAACACCCTTACTCTCCAAATAATTCAAAATCTGTTCTTCCGAATAGTGATTGCTACTCCATTGTTGAAATAACTCCGGATAATATTGTTCCGTTATCATGATCGTGAATTTGAAAACCAAACTACAAATTTTTCTTTAGCGGTCAAGTACATTAACAAAATAAGTCTTTTGTTCCTCCTCTATCCCTCCCTAACCTTCGATAGTTCTGGTTTCTTGTTCCTTCATTTCGCATTTTATCAAATAAGGTAATTGCCTTACTTTTATCGCTTTAAAATACCGACATGAATAAACCCCTTGTACAAAATACGCTTATTGTTCTGCTGTTTGTGCTGGTTGCGCTTGCATTTAATTACCCTGTACTACAGGGTATGGAATTACATCAAAGTGATGTGCAACATTGGAAAGGAATGAGCTGGGAAGCTCGTGAATGGTATAAGAAAACAGGTGAAACTACCCTTTGGAGTAATTCGATGTTTGGAGGTATGCCAACAGCAACCTATGCTGTTTATGGTATTCCTTCCTGGCTCGGTAAGATTACTGATGTGGTTACAAACAACTTACCAATTGGGTTTTACAGTTACCTCATCGCTATGATTGGTTTCTTTTTACTTTCCAGAGCATTAGCATGGAATCGATGGATAGGAGTTATTGGAGGAATAGCCTATGCTTTTTTGGCTTATCACGCTCAGATTCTGGTTTCCGGACACAATACAAAAGTGTTATGCCTTGCTTATTTACCGGCCATTTTCGCCGGTGTGCATTGGATGTTCCATCGTAAGCTTATTTTAGGCGCGGCGGTAACTCTACTCTTCTCGTCGCTTTCCTTTGCAGCCGGCATGTACCAAATTATTTATTATCAATTCATCATACTTGGTTTTGTTATTTTAGGTTACCTCGTAGAAGCTATTCAAGAAAAACGCTTGGCTACTTTTTTCTTGCCATTAATAACTTTTGTTGCTCTCGTTGGATTAAGTATTGGCCCGTCTATAGCTTCCTTCTTTTACACAAAGGATTATACGGATGCCACGATGCGGGGCGGAAAAAGTGAATTTACCTTGAATAAAAAAGAAAAGAAAACCAATGGTGGACTCGACCGCGACTATGCCTTTGCCTGGAGTCAGGGAATTGGTGAGACCTTCACGCTTTTAGTACCTAATTTATATGGCGGCGGCGGTAGTACAAACCTCGGTACCAACAGTGAAACCTACGAAGTGGTTAGTCAGTTTGCGGGCGAAGAAAATGGTGAGAATTTCGCTAAACATGCTCCAATGTATTGGGGGCCTCAGCCGTTTCTTGCAGGGCCGCATTATTTCGGTGCCATTATTATTTTTCTTATGGTGTTGAGTTTATTCTTAATTAATAGTCGCATGAAATGGTTTCTTTTCGGCGCCGGCGTGCTAGGAATAATGATGTCGTGGGGAAAGCATTTTCCTGCATTCAATTATTTTTTGTTTGACCATCTCCCCATGTATAACAAATTCCGAACGCCCAATATGATCATGATTATTCCTGGCTTTACCTTTACTGCCTTGGCCTTATGGGCATTGCATGATGTACTTTTTGGAAATCGTGAAGAAGGTGCCTTGGTAAAAGCCCTCAAAAATTCGGGTATTATAGTAGGAGGACTTTGTATGTTGCTAACCTTGGGTAGTCAGTTTGCCATGGATTATAAAGGCGACAACGATGCGAAGAGTAAGGCGCAATTAGTTCAAATGTTTGGTGGCAATGAAGAAGCCGGTTCAAAGGTTTTCGCTGCCATGGTTTCAGATCGATCCTCCATAGCCTTGAAGGATGGTTTCCGTTCTTTGGTATTTATAGCCCTTGCGTTTGGGTTGCTTTGGATGTTTGCCAAGCGAAAATTAGCTGCTACCATAGCCCTTGCGGGTTGTGGGGCATTGATAGCCGTTGATGCGCTTTCTATTAGTACTCGGTATATGAACGCTGAAAGTTTTATTGCTAAGGAAGATGTTGAAGCTGAGTTTATTCCTCGCCCCGTAGATCAACAAATTCTTCAGGATACCGACCCTTACTATCGTGTTTTTGATTTAAGTCGAGATCCTTTTAACGATGCTCTTGGCGCTGTTCATCATAAAATGGTAGGAGGTTACAGTCCGGCTAAGATGGAAATTTTTCAAGATATTATTGATCAGTATTTCGGACAGGGTAAACTGAATGCCCAAATCTTGAATATGTTGAATACCAAATATTTAATTTTCAACGGGCAGGATAATAAGCCTGCCACGCAAATGAATCCTGGAGCTTGTGGGAACGCTTGGTTCGTTCAACAAATTAAGCCGGTTGCTAATGCCGATGAAGAAGTTTTGGCCTTAAATGCTGAAAATTTAGGGGATACCTCACAAGTGCAAAACGCTTTTAAAGCGAAAGAAATGGCTATCGTTCGCAAATCTATTTGGAAAAATAATGCCACTTCTTTTATGGTAGATAGTTCTTCTTCTATCAACTTAACAAAATATGGATTGAATGATTTGAGTTATTCCGTAAACAATGCCCACGAGGGGTTTGCTGTTTTTTCTGATATTTATTATGAACAAGGATGGAAAGCCTATATTGATGGGAAGGAAGCTCCAATTTATAAAACCAATTATATTCTTCGTGGTCTTTTAGTGCCAGCCGGTAAGCATGAAATAAAATTTGAATTTAAACCCGAAAGTTATACCAAATGGGTTGGCGCAACTCGAATTTCATCTATTCTGGTTGTACTCCTTTCGCTGGCCGGCATTGCTTTTAGTGTTATAAAAAAGAAACCAGAAGATCATTAATTTTATATTAACCATGATTCGATTTACGAACCAGTACTTTTAAAGTCTGTTTGCGCCTTAAAAATAAAAAACATGAAAAAATTACTATTGTCCATTCTAAGTGTACTCGCTTTGTCAACTGCATTTTCGCAAGATTTACCTAATACGGTTATTAAAGACATGAATGGCTCGCAGCTAAATTTCAACGAAACTCACCAAGCCGGAAAGGTTACTGTGTATTCGTTTTGGGCCACTTGGTGTGTACCATGTAAACAAGAAATCAATAATATAAAAACCAAATTGGAAGGTTGGAAGAAAGAAGCTGATTTTGATTTCATAGCCATCAGCATCGACGATGCACGATACTTAACTCAAATTAAAACATACACCAAAGCTAAAGGATGGACTTTCCCGGTTTATCATGATGCCAATGGTGATTTAAAACAATCGCTTAATTTTCAGGATATTCCTTTTGCGATGATTGTTGACAAGGACGGAAAAATTGTTTATCGTCACCCTGGTTATCAAGAAGGTGGAGAAGATCAATTATTCGAGGAAATTAAGAAATACGCTAAAAAGTAAAAAAGTACATTACAATACATCTTTTAATAAAGGCTGTTTCCATAAAGAAGCGGCCTTTTTTATTGGCTCTTCCTTCTATTTATGACTATTGAACATAGTACGTTTTACAAGCGTTCATGTAATCTCCCTTTTTAATTCTTGAAACAATGCCTTTCATTGAGGTTCTTTAAGGAATTCTATTTTAAGTCGAAGGGAATGCTATTCAGGATAAATTGCCTCGTAACAATTTGCAATAACCTATTTCGTGCTAAGTGAATAGTATCAAAAGATGTTGCCCTTCAACGCTAAAAGTAAACTACTAAAGCAAGGCCGATTGCAATAGCTATGAAAATTTAAGGTCGCTTATTTCATTGAAATGCTTACCAAAAACAAAGAATAAATCGAACGAGAAAATTAAAGTTTGATATTGTACGACTTTGTATTGAAAACCACCGTAGCATCGTCGTCACAAGTTGTTCCGTCACCATAATCAATGGTACGAAGGGAATGTCCTTGGGGTTGTTGTTCTATTTTACCCGATTTGAAATACTTGCAATCAGGATATTTTGTAACCGGACTAATAATATTGGTTGCATAATACACTTGATATTCATTCATACCATGACCGGTACCATCGTATTCGTATAAATCATCATCATAGTTTGCTGATTCAGAACCAGCAACATGGGTTTTAATTTGCTCAGCACCCCAAATCAAAGTATCCAGCACTAAAGGTTTTAAATACTTTCCGGCTATTTTCAACTCGTAATTTGGTTGTGATTTCTTGTTTCTACCTTTATTGTTCACGGCGATTTGTCCGAAAATCTGATACCCATCAATTTTATAATCTTCAAAAGTAACCAACACTGTACCGCTGGAATCGGAGTAATTATTTCCAGTATTTGATACTAAAATTGTACCGGAGCGTGTACGACCGTCTAAACATAAACAGTCTGCACTACCGTACATTACTTTAATTGTGCGTGGAAAGGAAACTTTGTCGTGAACAATGGTTTCACAAGCTCCAAAATATGCCAAATGATCGTTCGTGCTTTTTGAGGACGCGTCAAAGGCAATATCCAAAGCATTCGTATAAATATACTCACCCATGGTGTGGTCGGTACTGATGCTTGTATCGATATCCCGTTCACGAACACAGGAAGAAAATATGCCGGCAATGGTAAGAAAGATTCCGCTGCCTATTAAAATACCTTTCAATATATCCTTTCTCATGTATAAGCTCTTATCTGATTCTGTATTTAGAAGGCTTAAAAGTACAATAAAAGGTTTAATTATAAAGTTTAGTTTCTTTTTTCATGAAAACAGGAACCGGAAATAACCGTAAGACGCCCTTCTTTGGTCTTTTTTTCGCAATAACTTGCTTGTAATGTGTTCATTTCTGGGCACTTATTTCCGTGCTAACCGTGAAGCCCCTTTGTGGTTCTAATGTGCATTCAATTAGTTCACATGATGCTGGTTGCGTAGAATAATCAAGCAGCATGCAGTGTACCCTAGTAACCTTACTCTTACCTTTTAAGGCTCTAAAGGATTTCTCTTAGAATGGAAGATCATCTACAATTTCCGCATTGCTAACAACACCTGGTGTTGCAATCGGTGCAGAAGATACAGGAGCTCCGTTAGTTGCACCAGCAGTTGCCTTCTCTAATCGCCAAGCTTCTAACGAATTAAAATAGCGTAATCCTTGTGGACCATTCCATTCACGACCTCGTAAGTTAAATGAAACCTTCATTTCGTCGCCAATTTGGAAATTATCCAATAAGGCACATTTCTCTTGAGTCAGTTGCAAACTGATATATTGAGGATACTGTGAACTCATTTCTGTTATCAAAACAAATTCTCTTTTACTGAATTTTTCACTTACTGCTGTTGTTTCGCCCTTTACTTTGAGGTTTCCAACAATTTCAAATGATGCCATAATTTTAGTTTTTTATTTTTAAAAATTGAGGCAACGAAAGTAAAAGCTAAATTGTACTTTTAGGGCATCAGGCATGAAAAGTTATAAACACTATTGGTTATTATTTATTCCGTTTTTGATAGCATGTAAAGTTCGCTATCACGCCACAGACCGTACGTTTAGCCAATATAAAATTCAAGCCAATGCAGAAAATTTCCAAGATAGTGTTTCCGAAATTGCACGGTATCTGCAACCTTTTCGCGATAGCCTTACTCAGGAAATGAATGTACTTCTCGGAACGTCCTCTATGACCTTTGAAAAAGGAAAAGGTGGCGGAACATTGGGCCGACTTGTGGTGCAGGCTTTCGAGCAAGCTGCACGAAAAAATTTCAATAAACCAATTAGCGGTGTGATCACCAATCCTGGTGGACTTCGTATGAATCAATTACCGGAAGGACCAATTACCACCGGTAAAATTTTTGAACTTCTTCCTTTTGAAAATGAATTGGTCATTCTGGCGGTTCCTGGAGATATTCTCGAAACATGGATGAAATTAACGGAAGAAAAAGGCGGCTGGCCTCATTCTATGTTCATGCCCTATGCTACTTACCAAGAAAAACCTATTCGCTCGTACCTTCCCGCAAACAACATAAACAGAGAACTCCATCCTACCTACGTTGAATCCATTCTGAATTTAACGAAAACTAAAACCGACTCGATGTACTACATTGCTACTAACGACTATCTTGCAAATGGTGGTGATAATTGCGATTTCCTTAAACCTTGCAAACAAATTCATACCCATTTATTATTGCGTTCAATTTTAATACAGTATATAAAGGAAGAAAAGAATATTCAACTCAATTATTCCCCAGAAGAACGATGGTGGTTCACTTTATTTCAAACCGATACTAAATTCAAACAATAATTTTTCGTTTATGCATTCCACACGTCGCGAGTTTATCAGAAATACAACACTAGCTACCACGGGTATGTTATTAAGCGCATCATTGCCGCTATGGGCAAACGAAGAGAAACAAACCTTAACCCTTTTACATACGAATGATGTGCACTCTCGCTTAGACCCTTTTCCGATGGATGGTGGTAAGTTTCAAGGTTTAGGAGGTGTTATTGCCCGCGATCGTTTAATACAAAAAATTAGAAAGGAATCGGCACAAGTTTTGCTATTAGACGCAGGCGATATGTTTCAAGGAACACCCTATTTTAATTATTTCAAAGGAGAACCAGAAATAACAGTTATGAATCTAATGGGCTATGATGCAGGTACTTTAGGCAATCATGATTTTGATAATGGTATCGATGGCTTAGTGAAACAACTGCGTCATGCTGAATTTCCTATCGTGAATTGCAATTACGATTTTTCACAAACAGCTTTGGAACATAAAATACTTCCTTACACGATCAAAAAAAAGGGCGATTTGAAAATTGGAATTTTCGGTGTAGGTATATTACTACAAGGTTTAGTTCCGGATGCTCTTTGTGAAGGAGTTACTTATAAAGACCCCATCGAGTGTGCAAACGAAATGGCTTACTACTTGAAAAAAAATAAACGATGCGATTATGTGGTTTGTCTTTCTCATCTCGGATTTGAATACAAAGACAATAAAGTGAGTGATAAGGTTTTAGCCAAAGAAACAGATTACGTAGATTGTATTATTGGCGGGCACACACACACTTTTTTAGATGAAGTTCATAAAACAAAAAATCGAAAAAATCAAGAGGTGATTGTGAACCAAGTTGGTTGGGCTGGAATAAATTTAGGACGCATAAATATTTTTTTTAGTCATAACACAAGCCCCAACTACGCTTCCGATTTAAGTAGTATTAAAATAGATGAAAGTGAGATTTAAAATTTTTTTTTTCAACAAAAAATTACCACTTTCGTTGTCCGATTTGAATAAGCAAAAAATAATATTCAATTCATGTTTTGAGAACAATTTAATAAACAAGATTTAAAGATTAAAACAAGAAAATAGCAAGCAAAAAATATGACGAAGACCTTCGAAAAAGTTTGGGACAACTGTTTGAAAATTATCAAGGATAATATCAGTTGGCAGTCATACAAAACATGGTTTGAACCCATCAAACCAGTTGCGCTTGAAGATAACATTTTGGTGATTGAAGTTCCAAGTCAGTTTTTTTATGAATGGCTGGAAGAACACTACGTAGAATTAATTGCAAAAACGATAAAGCGCGAATTAGGTAAAGAAGCTCAGTTGGAATATCGTATTCTGGTTGAAACTCAGAATAAGAAAAACCCTACATCCATGCGCGTTGCAGCCGGAACACATAATAACCCTAAGGTAACTGAAAATTATGTTGACCTGCATCTAGGTCAGGAGAATGGAATAAAAAATCCATTCGTGATTCCTGGTTTGAAGCGTTCACAAATAGATCCGCAACTTAATCCGAATAATACCTTCGAGAATTTTGTTGAAGGAGAATGCAATCGTTTAGCACGAAGTGCCGGTTTAGCTGTAGCACAAAAACCGGGTGGAACCTCATTCAATCCCTTAGTAATTTATAGTGCATCCGGTTTGGGTAAAACCCATTTGGTGCAATCTATCGGAAACGAAACCAAACGTCTTCATCCGAATAAAACAGTTTTGTATGTAAGTGCTGAAAAATTTATTCATCAGTTCATCGAACATTCACGTAATAACGAAATCAACGACTTTATTAATTTTTATCAATTAATAGATGTTTTGATTATTGATGACATCCATTATTTCGCTCCGGCAACTAAATCGCAGGATGCGTTCTTTTCCATCTTCAATCATTTGCACCAAAACGGCAAACAGCTAATTCTTACCAGCGATAAACCACCAAAGGATTTAGATGGTATGCAAGAACGCCTGCTCTCTCGCTTCCGTTGGGGCTTGAGTGCCGATATGCAAGCGCCTGATTTTGATACCCGTATGGCAATTCTTGAACACAAGATGCGCAATGATGGTTTGGATTTACCTAACGATGTGGTTCGCTACCTCGCATACAATGTTCAAAACAATGTGCGCGAAATGGAAGGTGCGCTTATCTCTTTACTGGCTCACTCTTCTTTAGTTAAGAAAGATATCGATATCGAATTAGCGAAGAAAGTATTACGAAACATCGTTAAAACATCGTCGAAGGAAATTACCATCGATACCATTCAAAAAATGGTTTGTGATTATTACGATATCGGATACGATAAACTTCAAGCTAAAACACGTAAACGCGAAATTGTACAAGCTCGACAGATTTCGATGTTTCTGGCTAAGCAGTTTACAAAAAACTCGTTGAAAACCATTGGCGATCATTTCGGAGGACGAGATCATACAACCGTTATTCATAGCTGTCAGACCGTTAAAGATTTAATGGATACCGATACTATGATACGCGAACAAGTGAAAGAATTACAACAAAAAGTGCAGTTAGCTGCCATCTAAAAAAACACAAAACAATATTGAAAAGGCTTTTTTGAAATCAAGAAAGCCTTTTTTATTTAATGCAAACGCACATGGCTACTCCTCATCAAAAAACTGATCCCAATTTCTTCGTTGCTGCTTGGTAGGTCGACCTTGTTTACTTAACCGTTTACCAGTATAAAAACTACTCGATTCCGGTTTATGTGGAATCTTCTCCTCTTCCGGAGTTAAATCAATATAATTCTTCAGGGCGATTTCATAACTCACCCGATTAGCAATTATGCCCGTTACCTGAATAATCTTCTTGCCCGCCTCATTCCGTACTTCATACTGCTCATTTAATAAAACAGGTTTGGCCGGTTTCACAGGGTCGCCTTTCCAACGAACCTTGCCTGCATCACAAGCTTCGGTAGCCTGACTTCTTGTTTTAAACAAACGAATACTCCACAGGTATTTATCCATTCTTACCTTTTCACTCATAGCACATGCTTTCTTACATCAATAAATCGTTGCGCCTTACGGGTACCCGTTTTAAACAGAAGAGTTTGAATTTCTTGCTCCGTTTGAAAAATAAGTTTCGGTACAAAACGCAGTCGAGCTTTTAAAAATTCTTTCAGCGATGTTGTATCCAGATTTTCTTTCACACATACATACATTGCTACCTCATCCTGATCTAAATTATCCTTACTAATTTCCACTACATAATCTATGATTCCTTCAAAATCATGAAGCACATGATGCAATAATGGTGGATACAAGGTGGTTCCCTTATATTTTATCATTTGATTTTTTCGTCCTAAAACCGGACTAATTCTCGGGCTTGTACGTCCGCAACTACAAGGTTCCCCATGCATGCGTACTACATCTCCGGTTCGATAACGAAGTAAAGGCATTGCTTCAATTCCTAAGGTTGAAATCACTAATTCACCATAACTTCCTTCCGGCACGGCATTCCCTTCTTCATCGAGTATTTCAGCGTAAATCATGGCTTCATTGTAATGACCACCGCAACCTGAACCACACTCGGTAAAGGCTGTTTGCATTTCGGTAGAAGCATAGGTGGAATACACTTGAACGGGTAAAGCATCGGTGATTCGTTTGGCAAGCGAATTCATTGCGAATTGTTCATCGCGGATGTTTTCACCGATACAAAGCACCTTTCGTACTGCTAGTTTACTTAAATCAAACTGATGTTGTTGCGCGTAATCAATGACCTTTAAAATAAACGAAGGCACTGCAATCCAAACTGTAGTTTGAAGTTGTAACGCCGTTTCGAGTTGAACAAGCGGTAGCGCGGGGCCGCAGCGAACGCTTGCAATACCCGACTTTCGTAGTCCGGCGTAGTAAGCCATTCCGGCCATGAACTGTCGGTCGAGGGTAAGCATCAACTGCACACGATCTGAAGAATTCAGTTCCATTAATTGAAAGGAATGCGCTTCGTTTAAAGCTAATCGTTCCAGATCAGGGTTACTGAGCGCAATACTTACCGCTTTACCATGGGTGCCGGTTGTAGCAGTATATTCGGCAATGTGTTCGTACGGAATACAAAGAAAATCAAAATTATGTTGTTGTAAATCTTCCTTTTGAATACAAGGTATTTGTTTGAATTGCGCTATGAACATACCCGATTCAAAACTTAACTGATGTTCTTCAAAAAGTTTTTTATAAAACGGAGAACGCTGTTGTGCATATAACACGGCCTCTTGTAAAAGCGGTGGTACTTGCTGTTCATTGTTCGCGTGTGTTAATACTGTTTCTTTCGAATCAAACATAATTAGTATTCTATAATAACATAAGCCATGGCATGTACATCGGTATGCGAAATACTTACATGAATGGTTGAAAATTGTTTTTCCTGAAACTCATCAGCCACTTTTCCATGTAATAAAACCGACGGTTTTCCATGGGTATCGTTTCTCGTTTCAATTTCTGGTAAGCGATGATTACCAATAAAGCGAACGCCAAATGCCTTTAAGAAAGCCTCCTTTACGGCCCAGCGTGCTGCAAAATGCATTGCCGGTTTTTTTTGCTTTTCACAATAGGCTATTTCATCGTTTGAAAAAACATGCGTTTTGAAATACGCATTCGAGGTAATCTTTTCTTCGATGCGATGAATCTCTACAATATCGGTTCCAATGCCGGCTATCATACCTGCAAAGTAAAGGTTTTTGAGAAATTGATAGAAGAAGCCTTTCATTCTTACTAAATTGATAGAATAACAGGCGAAAATTTTATCCTACTTTCGCCCTTCATGATACTTGTAACCGGTGCTTCGGGGTTGTTAGGACAGCATGTATTAGCCGAGCTCACCGCGCGTGGTAAAAAGGTTCGTGCGCTTTATCGAAACCACATTCCTACCTTGTATCATTCGATACCTTCTTCCCTCGTTGATTGGGTAGAAGGAGATCTGCTCGATGTACCTTCATTGCAAGATGCCATGCAGGAGGTTACACAGGTTTTTCATTGTGCCGCCATGGTAAGTTATGATAAACGGTTTCAAGAGGAAATGCAGGAAGTCAATGTTACAGGAACTGCACACTTGGTCAATTGCTGTTTAGAAAAACCAAATCTTCGTTTGGTACATGTAAGTTCAATTGCAACTTTAGGTGGAGGCCTTCCCGAAAAGCTCATTAACGAAGAAAACCGTTGGCAGGAAAGCGAGTCCCATTCAAACTATGCCGTGAGTAAATATCGTGCTGAGCTAGAGGTATGGCGCGGCATTGCCGAAGGCTTGCAAGCAGTAATCGTTAATCCGGGTATTATTTTAGGCAAAGGTGATCCATCGAGAAGCAGCACGAATTTATTTGAACTCGTTCGAAATGAATTTCCTTATTACACCGAGGGTGTAACCGGATGGGTAGATGCGGTGGATGTGGCTAAGGTGATGTGCTTACTTATGGATTCAACAATTCAAGAGCAACGTTTTGTGTTGGTGGCTGAAAATAAAAGTTATGTAGATGTATTTACCATGATGGCCCATGCTATGCGCGTAAAGCCTCCGCATCGTTTGGCTAAACCCTGGATGACCGAACTGGTTTGGCGTTGGGAATATTTGAAAAGTTTGGTTGGAGGTAAAGTAGCTACCATAACCAAAGAAACCGCTCGTGCAGCTCATGAAAAAAAATATTATTCCGGAAAGAAGATTGAAGATGTATTGCCAGATTTTAAATACCAACCTTTAGAACATAGTATTGAACGCATTTGTTCTTCAAAATCAACCGTGCTATAAGCATGCTTAATTCTTGTTCCGAAACTAACCGCTCACATTAAAATCGCGAAGGGCATCATTCAAACTGGTTTTCAAATCGGTACTTGCTTTACGTTGACCAATAATTAATGCGCAACCAACCTGATAATCGCCGGCAGGAAATTTCTTTGTGTATGAACCCGGTATTACCACCGAACGCGCAGGCACTCGTCCGCGATACGCTATCGGTTCGCTTCCGCTAACATCAATAATTTTTGTACTCTGAGTTAACACCACATTGGCTCCGAGTACTGCTTCTTTTTCAACAACTACCCCTTCAACTACAATACAACGACTACCAATAAAACAGCCATCTTCAATAATAACCGGCGACGCTTGTAATGGTTCAAGAACACCGCCAATACCTACGCCTCCGCTGAGGTGTACGCCTTTACCAATTTGTGCGCAGGAACCCACCGTAGCCCACGTGTCAACCATCGTACCTTCATCTACATAAGCCCCAATATTTACATAGCTCGGCATAAGTACTACATTCTTAGCAAGATGGGCACCATATCGTGCTACGGTATGAGGAACAGCTCGAACGCCTTGAGCGGCATAATCTTTTTTCAAGGCCATTTTATCATAAAACTCAAAAGGAGGAAGGGTGTAGGTTTCCATTTTTTGAATACCGAAATACATTAAAATCGCTTGCTTCACCCATTCATTCACTTGCCACTCCGATGTTTCAGGGTTTATAGGTTCTGCGGTACGCAAACGACCTTTATCTACTTCTTCAATAACATCACGAACTGCTTGTTCATAGTTACTTTCCTGTAATAAGATACGGTTATTCCAAGCTTCTTGAATGAGTTCTTTATTAGTTGCCATGCGACGAAAGTAACACGGATTTCCGGTTTCTAAAATTAAGACCCTAAAGGACTAGAGAAATTACTTGACCAATAATACTGTTCCTTGCTTACGAACGCGTAAGCCATTATCGCAATAACCATCAATAACCCAAACGTAGTTATCCGAAGGCAATTCAATATTTTTTTGCGTGCCATCCCAAGACTTATGCAAATCGGTTGTTTCAAAAACTAAATTACCCCAACGGTTATAAATACGGAAGTATTCTAACTTGGCTAATTTCGTATTCAGTAAACCAAACTTACGATTGATAGGAATATCGCTTTGGGTGTTAAATACATTAGGCATATTAATTTGAGTACACTCCGTATAAACCCAAACGGTATCGCGATGCCAACATTGGGTACTCGTATCCGTTACTGTTACAATATATTGTTGTGCATCGTTTAACGGACTTGCTAACACCGGTTTGCAATTTGGATTTGGAACCCAATACTGGTCTAACCACAATTGAGGTTTCCAATCATAGGTGTAATCCGTTCCGTAAGACATGCGAGGGCCACCCAAGGTAGTATAAGCCCCATCGGCAACAAAACGGTCGGTACCGGCGTCGGCAGTTACTTTACCCACTGTTACGTGCACCGCACGATCATAAGCACAGCCTCCGCTTGCCAAAAATTCAAGATGCACATTGTATGTGTAATCTTCCTCAGGTGCAACAAAAATAGATGTTGTATCAAACGGCGGACGACCATTATACACCGGATTCCATTCAACGCTTGCTAAGTTGAAGCCGTTAGCAACCAATAATAAAGTATCACGCTGACAAATTAATGTGTCGTGTGATAATTCAATAATTGGTTCAGGAAGCACGGTAATGAGTTTGCAATCCACAGCCATAGTTGGCAATCCTTCATCGGCGGCATAGTACACGTTATAAGAACCGGGTGTAGAATAAATAATTGGCGGAGGAGTCATTTGATAATAATTCGGAATCGAAGAGGCTACACAACTATTATATTCTAAACGCGAAATCGAATTATCGCCGGCATTCGCCGTATAGGCAAATACATTGTCTTTATCGCGAATGAAACGAGTTAAATAACCTGGTTGATTAAACCCGGCAAAGTTTCCAATATTTGATGCAGTTGGTATACCACTGATATTCGTACCGAAATTTAAAATAGTTAAAGAGTTAGCACCTTCGTTGGTTACATAACCGTAGTAATTACTACAATCTTTAATAATCGAAATATCGCGAGGATCGTTGAAAGGAAAATTGGGTGTTCCTCCCATCACGAGATTAGCTGTTAACGGTAACACCGGCAAGGATAAAGCCATTCCCATATCTAAACGGTAAACACTATGGTTTGTTTTGTTGACATAGAATAAATGCCAAGTAGATCCGTCGAACATTGGCCACATACCGGTTACTTCCGAGCCAAAGTTTCCGAAATAATTTACCGTTGGTGTATTAGTTAAACCAATTCCAAAATCAAGATGATATAAATCGCCACTGCCTCCAAATACTACAGCATTCCATCGGAAATTCTCACGGAAAATATACATATCACGAGGGTCAATTACGCTACCTCCTAAATCGCCCATATCAACTACATTGGATGGGGTGTTGCTTAAATGACTGCCAAATTCAATGCGCACAATATGGTAATCACCCGGACCGGAACCACCTAATAAAAACCCAAACCAATCTCCTCCAACTTTAATGAGCTGCATTCCTCTAGGGTTGCTAGGTATTTTATTACCGAGTGTTCCTAAATTAACAGGAGTGGGTGCATTCGATAACAAGTTCGTAAAATCGTAACGAAGCATGTTTTTAGCGCCGGTGCTGTTTACAACAAATACATAAAACTGATCACTGTCTTTATCCATCGCAATAGAAGCGGGGGCACTTAAACCCGTACCAGCAGCAATACTACTTCCGGTAGGAATATTATTCAGATAAGCCGAACAAAAGCCCCAGTAATAAGAGCTTGCTGTATGTGACGTAGACAAAACCAACGGATTTCCCAAACAAATGGTATCTACTCCGTTAATGTATTGCGCATTCAATTGATTGAAACTCACTAAGGCTATTATTGCCAGTATCCAGTGTCGTATTTGTTTCATGTTAAATAATACGTGACTCATGATTAATCCGCTAATATAGTTATTCATTCCGATACCTGAAAAATTATGTTTCCGAGGAGAGCGCGTCCTTTACAGAAGCGGTTTAAGGAGAAATTATGATTTCAGGTATTTCTCTAAAAAGACAACTATTTCACCTGAAATGTTAGCACGGGATGCGAAATAAGTTGCTAGTTTATGACGAATATCCGTCATACGTTCGTCATTTTTCAAAAGGGATGCGGTAACCTGTGCGGCTTCTTCAGGTGTATTGATGGCAAAAACGGTTCCCAATTGTTTCATTTCCTGCGCTTCATGAAATTTTTCGTGTTTGGTACCTATCAGTACCGGAATGCCAAAAACTAGGGGTTCTAGAATATTGTGAATTCCCTTGCCGAAACCACCACCAACGTAAACCAAGGAGGCGTAACGATAGGTTCGGGAAAGTAATCCTAGCGTATCTAAAATTAGGATGCGTTTTGCTGAATCGAAATCGGAATAGTGTGTTTGTTCTTCGATTCTTGCTTGGAACGAATAATGCGTAAACTCATGTGGAGCCAAAATAACTTTATAGTTAAGAGGGAGCTCTTCGATTATTTTTTGCAGAACCGCTTCATCTTCTTTCCAAACCGACCCTGCTATAAACACAGGATGTTGTGTACAAAACGTTTCCAGTATTTGATCTTGTAAGGGAGACGATTTGTTTTCAAGAACACGTTCGGCTCGGGTATCGCCACTTATACTGACTTTGGAGCCACCCACGATAGGTTGAATTAATTGCAGACTTTCTTCATTCTGAACAAATAGATGTTCGAAGTTATGCAACATACTTTGAAAGAACCGTTGTGTAAGCGGTTGAAAGAAATAGTGCGATGGCCGGAAAATTCCGCTTAAGAGAAAAACCGGAATATGATGCTGTTTTAATTGATCTAAAAGATGATACCAAAATTCATATTTTACAATAACGACCATACTCGGACGAAGTAAGGCAATTAACTCCTTCATGTTGGAAGCAGTATCTAAAGGCAAATAACAGGTAGTGATCTCCGGAAATTTCTTTTCTGCATAATCATAACCCGATGGCGAGTAAAAACTAAAAACATATTGGTGTTGCGGATGTTTGTCGATGAGCTTTTGGTACACAGGTAGTGCCTGTTCGAATTCGCCTACCGAAGCAACGTGAAACCAAATTGTTTTTTGATCAGCTGGCTTCTGAGCAAGTTGTTGTTTTAATTTCTGTTGCCAGCTTCGCCGTCCTTGTTGTAATCGGGAAGCCTTTGTATGAAATAAAGCAGCGATAGACAGCGCGAGTCCGTAAATACGAATACCTATCGAATAAAGAAATACGGAAAGCATTAATAGTATGTTTCTTCTACCGACTTGCGGTAAATAGCTACAACCCAACCTAATTTAAAACCAAAGAGTAAATCGTTACGAGCGGCATCATCTTTGCGCATCACATCATACAAGAAATCGCGCCGTCCTTTCGTGAAAGCTTGTGTAAAGTTGAAACCTGCATAAAGGTTAATGAGTTTGTTTTTCGAGAAGTAATTATAGCCAATGAGTTCATCTATATACCAGCCATTAGTTAAGCGGTCGTAGCCTTTGTAATAGCCGTCGTTAATTTGAGGGAAGGCCTGATCTTTATCGAATAATTTAATACGATGTTGCATGAATCCGGTTGAAAGAAGTAGCAGCGGTCCTGAGTTTTTATTCGCCATCGCAACCGGAAGGATTTTTCCGATTTGAAACCCTACTTGATAGCCGCGTTCAAAAATACCGATATTCATAAGATCACCTGTTTGGGCTATCACATTGCCGGAGGCTGTTTTTACACCATAAAGCAAACTATCTTCTTTAATTTTTTTACCCATGATGAATTCAAACTTGGCGCCATAAATCCAATTTGAGGCTGTTTTGTTTTTCAATCCGAACCCGAGTCGATACGATGTTCCAAACCGTTTAGCCATATCGGCCGCGGGCAGATCAACGCCACACAACACATCAATATTCCAGATATGATCGGATTGTGGTTTGGTAGATGTACTATCATCGGTATCCTGTGCAAACGTAGCTGTGTACAACATACTACAGAGCACAACTAAAAGAGAACGAAGCATAATTCGCATGTTGTAAAGGTGAGAAAAAAAAATCAATGCAGTAGGGAATTAGATGAATAGAAGAAATTTTTCTGTTTAAGGAAATGCCCAGTTCTTTTAGTTAATAAACAAAGAGATTAGAACTATCGGGCTTGATTCCGAATTGTTTGAAATGATAAGTTGTTTCTATGGTATAATTTCTATCACCGTTGACCTGAACCATTTTGTTGATGTAAAAGGTCGTATCATTAATTATTGTACCAGCACCTTTGAAAAGGTAAAGTGAGCAATGTTCTTCAACTGCAAGTTGTTCAATGTTGATTCGATTACTATCTATTAAGAAATCACCCCAGTTAACTTTTGTTCTATATAAATCTTCTAAATCATGCCCATCAATCAATTGATTTTCGAACTCACTGAAATTATTATTAACGATAGTTGTGTAGTTTAATAAAACACCATTAGAGTATAATATTAAAACATCATGCGAAGAACTGTTGTTTGGTGTTGAACCATAATAATAACCATCTAATTTCAACAGACTTGTATTAACGGGTTTAAGCTGCTGCGAAATGGATTCTTCTACACATGGATTCAACTTTCTCACGCAGCCAGTTGTCATTACTGAATAAAAAAATAATGCTATAGCAAATCTGCTTATCATGAACTAAATACTTCCTGTTCGTCCGCCATCTACACAAATGCTTTGTCCGGTAATATAGCCTGCAGCTGGTGAAGCCAGAAAGGCTGCCATAGCAGCAATTTCTTCCGGTTTGCCAAATCGCTTCATCGGAATTTCATGCAACATTTCATCTTCCACATCATGTAAACTATGACCAGTTTTGGATGCTTTATTTTCTATAATAGAACTCAAGCGAACCGTAGACGTAGCTCCAGGCAACACATTATTCACGGTTATATTTGATGATGCTACTTCATTCGCTAATGTTTTAGCCCAGCCGGCAACAGCGGCTCTCGTGGTATTACTAACACCAAGGTTAGGTAAGGGCACTTTCACCGAAGTTGAAACCACATTGATAATTCTTCCATAACCACTTTCCTTCATACCGGGAAGTACAGCAACTGCTAATTGATGGTTGTTTATCAGATGCAACTGCAATGCACGCATAAAATCATCGGGTTTGGCTTGGGTTATTGGCCCGGAAGGGGGGCCGCCGGTATTGTTCACTAAAATATGAATCGTATTGTTTTTCAATACTTCTTGTACCGCTTGCAATACATGTTCATTGCTAGAAAAATCGGCTACTTGTATCTGATGAACTTGTCCTTTCGATTGATCTAAACTATCCTTCGCCTGTTGTAAACTTTCGGCATTGCGAGCCATTAAAATACAATCAGCGCCGAGCAAGGCAAGTTCTTGCGCTATGGCGAAGCCTATACCTTGTGTACTTCCACAAACCAAAGTTGTTTTTCCTTCAAGAGATAAATTCATGCGATTAATATTTGTTAGTAGTTACCACTCCGTTTTCGAATGAACCATTCGGCAGACAACAACAAAGCCAGTAGTGCAAATAACCATTTCCAATGAATTAAGGCTTCGGTATTTACGTCTGATCGGATTAATGTTTTAATATTTTTATTGTTCTTAATTTTCTCTTTCAGCGAAACAATATCTTTTGAGAATACAAATTCGCCACCATAATTTTTTGCTAGTTGATTGAGTAAACCAAAATCGGCGGTGGTATTAATCTCTTCAATATTTTGTGCAATTACATTGAAGGTTCCTGATGCCGAATAAGCTTTGCCATTATGAGAAGTATTAGTTACATATGAATATTTCCCTGCCGCGAGGTTACCTATATTCAATGTATATGAGCTTCCTTCTTTATTTAAGGTGTATGACTTCTTCTGATTTTTTTCGTCTAATAAAGTAAGTTGAACATCCGGTGTATTTACCAGTTCATAATTTTCGTTATACAGCTCGGCATCAAAACTTACCGGTTCACTTTCGGTATAAACCGATTTAGGCATCGTTGTTCTGAATTGTTTCTTATCGCGCTTCACCGATAAATACTGCGCTGTTTTCAAAATACAATCATCTACCTGATTAAAATTTTTATATTGTTCGTAATTATATAAACGCCAACGCCAGATGCCTTCTCCGGCAGTTACTCCGATTCGTTGATTTGGCGTTTGTTGTAAAACCCATAACGGATACGTGGTGCTCACACTACCTAATCGCTGAATTAACAGAACCTGCGCATTCATACCTGTTTTATACTCGGCAAACGGAATCGATAGCGGTGGCAAATTACCAATAGCAGGGGTTAAGGTTTGAGTGAAATAACTGAACTCCGAATTTGGTATGGCTTGTGCATCGGCCATGCCTGCACCGCGTGCCGTAACCTGCAAGGCCGTTTGGGTTTGATTGAAAACGGGTAGTGCTGTTTGCGCACCTACTATATACCACAACGAAATGCCTAAGCGTTTAGCCTGATCCACGATGGTAGAACCATTGTAAACCACCGAGGGTATATTATGTAACACGATTAAGTTGTAATTACTTATGTTGGCATCCATTTTCTGTGCCATGCGCACATCTACTTTGTAATTCTTATTTTTACTTAAGGCCTCTTTTAACGCAAACACATCAGGGTGTGGTGCATTCGCCACAATTAAAACTGATTCCTTACTATCGAGCACTTCCACAAAAAGTTCCTGACTGTTGTTCACTACATTTTGTTCCCCTTCCACTTTTGAAATCGAAATGGTATAATGCTGTACACCTGCCACATTGGTTGGAATGATGGTTTCGATAGATTTTGAAAAGTGGTCGTTCATCACCTTTACTTGCTGTGAAGAAACCACACGATTGCTATTATGATTGAACACCGTTACGGTAACCACGCTACCCGTACAACTAAATGCCGCCGCATCGGTGCGTATTGCAAATGGATCACCCAGATAAACGACACGATTTGCAAAAACACGGGCTATGAAAGCATCCCGTTGAATGGTAGTGTCACCAAGTCCTACTGTGTACATCGTACCTTTAAACGGATAACTTACATGCAGTGGAGAAACTCCTTTGTTATAAATACCATCGGATGCAAGAATAACCGCGCCAATATTTTCATTTTCTAACGAGGTGTAAACCGTTTCTAAAGCGGAACTGATATCAGTAGCGGTTTCATTATATTGAAATCGAAGGGTATCTTTTAAATTGTCGCCAATAGTATATTCCTTTACATTATACTCTTCACGAAGGTCATTCAGAAGTTGAATTACACTTTTTCGATAAGCCACACTATCTATTTTTCGAAAAGCGAATTTCTCAGAGCCTGAATTATCCTGAATGAATACAATGCCCGGTTTCTCTTCCTTATGCTTAAGGTATTTTAATATGGGTGATAATAACAGAAAGGTTAATACCGTTGTAGTAAAAAAACGAAAGGCAAAAACCAACCAATATAACAGGGTTGAAGGAAAAGCCGATTTCTTTTTTCGGTAGAGAAAAAAAGCATAAAGAAATCCTACTAGCGGACAAAGGATAACAAACCAAGTTGGATATGATAATGAAAAACTCAAGCGGGGCAAATATAAGCTGTGGCGAAAATATTCGAGAACATTAGTTTACAGTCGAAAAGAATTTACAAAGGTTTTAGGTTAGTACCATCATGTAAGAATGCTCATCTATGTTTCAAAAAGAAAAACTATCTTCACTTATAATCTTTCAACCATGAAACAAGCAGTTGCACTTTGGATTTGCCTATTCTCATTTTGGGGATTGTATGGACAAGAACGAAATAATGCTTTTGCCCTGGAGGGCGTACGATGGCAAAACACAAAAATTCCCGTGAGTTGGGAAAACCCTTCTCCTGCCAATGAACAAGAACGAAAATGGGTAGAAACGGCCATTGCAGAAACATGGCAAAAAAACTCTTCTGTAATTTTTACCGGCTGGGGCCAGGCTACTCCAGAGGCCAAAGGAATTCGTATTAAGATTGAAGATAGCAGTTCCGGTCCTCACACAGAAGGCTTAGGAAAACAACTGGATGGTAAAAAGAATGGTATGACCCTGAATTTTACGTTCAACAATTGGTCGCCTATGATGAAACAACGCAGGAAGGATTATATTGTTGCTATTGCCGTTCATGAATTCGGTCATGCACTCGGGTTAGCCCATGAACACAATCGAAAGGATTGTATTTTTTGTGATAAAGAAAAACAAGGTACCGATGGCGATGTGTATGTAACCACCTGCGATAGTAGTTCGGTAATGAATTATTGCAACCCAAATTATAATAATTGGGGCAAGCTTAGTGCCGGTGATAAAAAAGCAATTCGAATACTGTATGCTTCAGCAACAACGAATAACGCACCCACGGTAGCCAATAATCAGATAGACATTGCGCATACGGCTCGCGATCTTTCTCTCACCGAAAAAAAAGTATGGAAAGACGTCAGTAAATTTCTGAAAGTTTATGTTCAAGCATCGCCGGAAGAAATGGCACTTATAAAAGAAGTAACTTATTATTTGCATCCTAGTTTTCCTGATCCTGTAATGACTATTCAAGACCCTTCCACCAATTACGGAATAGGTTTGTTTGTATGGGGGCAATTTGAATTAACCGCTCTAATTCGTTTTAAAGATGGTAGCGAAAAATCCATTCAACATCAATTAGATTTTGAAATAAATGGTGTTGCGGCAAACAGGAAAACTGAATTTACACCAACGTTAAACAACAATCGTGGTGTTATAGGGGAAAGCGAAGGAGGACAGCGCACATTAACATTAGATGGAAGTTTTCAAGCTGAAAATACGCCTGTACCAAGTGAACCCGATGTATTCGTAATTCATGAGTATAGTGCTATCGACGGTAATTTCGATAAACATCAAGTGAAGCTTACCATTCAATCAGATGAAACCACGTTAAATAATATTGATCACGTGAATTATGTGTTACCTCCCGGTTTTCCAAAAACAAATTACAGTTCAACGGATAGAGGACAAAACTTTTTCATTCAGTTTCCTTGCGATAATAGCTTACGCGTTAAAACCACCATTTACTTTAAGGATGGAAAGAAGAAAGAGATCGATTACGAGGTGAGTTATTAAGGTTTTGATGTCGTGAAGTAAGTGCTATTATTTCTCCCCAATACCCAAAACCTCACGCATTCCAAAGATGCCCGATTTTCCTTTTAAAAATTCGGCGGCAAGTACCGCTCCGCTAGCAAAACCTTTACGGTTGTGTGCTGTATGATTGAGTACAATATCATCAATAGCGGATTGATAAAAAACGGTATGAGTACCCGGTGCAGGATCGATGCGTTTGGAAATGATAGCTAATTCGTTTACCGATGTTGTAGCTTCATTAATCCAATTGGTTTTGTCGGACCGATGCATCAGTATCCCTTCCGCTATGGTAACTGCCGTTCCACTTGGTGCATCTTTCTTTGCTGTATGATGAATCTCTTCTACGGAAACTTGATACTGTGGATACTTCGACATAAGGGCAGCAACTTGTTCATTGATGTAGAAAAACAGATTTACACCTACACTAAAATTACTCGCATATAAAAAACCCAAGTCTTTTTCAAGCGCTATTTGTTCAATCGCCTTTTTCTTTTCCAACCATCCGGTACTTCCACAAACCACCGGCACACCGGCATGCAAACAAGTTTGTATATTGCTAAAAGCCGTATGTGGCGTTGTGAATTCAATACAAACATCTGCTTTTCGAATGTTCTCTTCCGTAAAATCGTGAAGATTGTTACTTGAAATTTTCAGCACAATGTCATGCCCTTTTTCAAGTGCAATTTCTTCAATGGCTTTACCCATTTTACCATAACCAATTAATGCAAGTTTCATGGAGTACTATTTAAATGAAATGGAAATACCGAGTGCAACCGGTTGAGCGGAGTTCCCGGGTGTAAAATGATAACTGATGTCTTTACTCATATCAAATGTTTTAAGATGTGCGGATGTATACGCATCCAGAATATTCACCAGATACGCAACGGATGCTGCAATAATCGAGTACTCATAATACTTTCTAAATCCGGTACGTAACAGATTAACATCGTCGGTTGAATAATTTGGGAAAGAGGTTACGGTATTCGGGTTATCATCGATGCGATAGATATAATCCTTTTGATAGGTCAGGTAATCCTTACGGTTACTTACAATGAAATAGGTAATTACCCCCGCACCAACGGCTACTACTCCGGTTTTCCAATAATTTTTATTATAAACTTGTCCGAGCCCCGGCAATAATGCACTGAATAAAGCGGCTCGTTTGGGTATTGGACGTATGGTATTAAATCGAAAAATGCTATCCGGGAAAGGAGCCAGAACAACTTTTTTAACAGGAGTGGAAGAAACAGTGTTGCTATCGGTTTGTGCAAAAAGAAAATTGGGAAGGAAGAACAACCATAATAGTATTATTCTTTTTAACATCATCTCGTTTTGCTAGCGTTTACAATCCCATTGATTCGCAAATACGTTCCAAATCAGCATCATTGTAGAACTCAATGGTTAGCGTTCCCTTTCCTTGTTTCGAACGATTCATGATTACTTTGGTAGAAAGATGCGACGACATTTGATCTTGAATACGTTTAAAGGCTGGAGCTAATTCCTGACTTTTTTTAGTCGTTTCTTTCCTTCCACCACGGGCATTTTTAAGAATATCAGACACTAATTTTTCGGTAGCTCGAACAGAAAGTTGTTGCTCGATGATACTCTTAGCAACTACAAGTTGTTGTTCGATATGCTCTAAACCAAGTAAGGCACGGGCATGCCCCATACTAATTTCTTTATTCCGAACAGAAACCTGAATCGAAGGAGGTAGTTTAAGAAGTCGAATATAATTAGTAACGGTACTCCGTTCTTTTTTCATTCGGTCGGCCACCTCTTCCTGTGTTAAATTACATTCACTCATCAGGCGTTTGTAAGCCAATCCGATTTCAATGGCATTGAGGTCTTCTCGCTGTAGGTTTTCTAACAAACCCATTTCCAGAATTTCCTGATCATTGCCACTGCGCACATAAGCCGGAATATCCTTCATACCGGCTAGATGAGACGCCTTAAAACGTCGCTCACCGGAAATGAGCATATATTTTTTAGAACCGGTTTTGGTAACTGTTATTGGCTGAATGATATCATGAAGTTTGATGGATTCGGCGAGTTCTTTTAAACTAGTTTCATCAAACGTTCTACGCGGTTGGTGTGGGTTTACTTCAATCTGTTCGAGCGGAATACGGGTTATACTTCCAACCAATACTTCATCCGAAGCAATCGTTTTCGGAAAGGCATTCACTTCCTCCTTGATATTTCCTAATAAAGCACCAATTCCTTTACCTATTTGCGATTTTGTATTCAATTTATTGCTCATTCTCCAATTCTATAATTTTATCGGCGTTCTTAATTCGTGTGGCATCATTACGTTGTAAAATTTCCCGAGCGAGGTTGAGGTAATTTAGAGCTCCGGTAGAATCGGCGTCATACAACAAAACAGGCTTACCAAGACTTGGTGCTTCCCCTAAACGCGTATTGCGGTGGATGATGGTTCGGAATACCAACTCATCAAAATGATTTTTTACCTCCTCAACCACCTGATTTGACAAGCGTAACCGGCCATCGTACATGGTCATTAAAATACCTTCAATTTCAAGATGTTCATTCAAACGCGATTGAACGATTTTAATGGTGTTCAACAATTTGCCTAACCCTTCCAACGCAAAAAACTCACATTGAACCGGAATAATAACCGAATCAGACGCCGTTAAGGCATTTACGGTAATTAAACCAAGAGACGGGGAACAATCGATGATAATGTAGTCGTAATTCTTCTTCACCTCCGCAATAATCTGCTCCATTTTACGCTCGCGGTTTGGGTGGTTAATTAACTCAATTTCCGCCCCAACTAAATCGAGGTGCGATGGTAACAAATGCAAATTGGGAAGCTCTGTTTCTAAGATTGTTTGTTGAATTTTAGCATCATTTACCAAGCAATCATATAAACTCAGTTGAATATTCTTTAAATCGAAACCATTGCCGGTTGTGGCATTCGCTTGTGGATCGGCATCTATCAGCAAGGTTTTATAATCCAGCACAGCGAGGCTACACGCAAGGTTTATGGCGGTAGTTGTTTTACCTACGCCCCCCTTTTGATTCGCAATCGAAATCACTTTTCCCATTGCCACAAAAGTGTAGCTAATTTACCGGATAATAAATTTTTTTTATACACGCCAACGGTTAATTACTGTGAGTGTTTCGGGGATATCAAAACGGCTTTAAAAAAAGCTGCATAATGCTATGGAAAGTTGAAGAAGTCTTTATATTTGGGTCTATTCATTAATTAAAACAAGGCTATGAAAATATTCTCTTACTTTATTCTACTGGCTTTATATTCCATTTCGGCCGAGGCTCAATGGGATGTCGTATTCTCCACTGAAGGTATAGGAAGTCTTCATAAAATACGATACTATCGTATTCAACAAACCGATTTTTATTTAAAATCCGACCAGTTTTTTGGCACCTTTAATGCCGGCACGATTGAACCCCGCTATCAACTTCAATTCAATGAGCGAACTTCGATTGGCATTGGTTTGCCTATTGGTTTTAGTAGTTACAGTTCGGAAGATATGGATATGCCTTTCAGCTATCATATTCATGCAATGATGAATATTAGCGGAGGCATATTTGCCCAACGATGGTCGGAACCTGATTATTCTCTCAAACGTTTTGGATATTATGTGGGTTTAGGACCGGGCTTCTATGGCTGTAATGCAACACCAAGTATCACCGAAGTAGTTTACGATAAGATTCCGGTTGGCAGCGACATTGTTGAATTAGGGGTCAATCAGGGTTCTAATTTTATTTACTCTCAAACCCCTTCCTTAAAATCATTTGGGTTACAAGTGCAGGCCGGAGTATGTTTTAACTGGTACGGATACAAACTCTTACCTTTATTTTATTTACCAACTGGTATTCGGGCTAGTTTCCATAAAGCCCTTGATTCAGGGGGCGATTTTTATACAGTCGGCGTAATTTTCAATTCCCGAGTTTGGTGGGGAGGCTATCGCCATTTTCGTAGTCGATACACCGGTTATTAAACTGACTTACAAAAAATAGCATATTTAAGTATAGTATCCGTTTGCTTCTCGTTCATGGAATAAGGCGGTTTTAAACCTTGAAATGAGTGGCATGAATTTAATAAGAACAAGACGAATAATCAATTTTTAGCGATAGGTTTAGACTAGTTGAAAAGTATGACAAACCAGTGACAAAAAAACCTTTTAGTTTAATCTTTTTACTCAAACATTAAACATCTTTGCATCGTCTACCAAAAAAAATAAATTCTATGATCAACAAAGTAGTATGTAGTTTGATGTTAATTTGCTTCTCGGTTGCAGGAGCATTTTCACAATCCTGTGTGCCTTGTTTTACGGCAACACCCGACAGTAGCAACCCCTTAGTGATTAATCTGGATGCCAGTTGTAGTAATGCAAGTTCCTCTGCCATTTACGATTGGTATATGGATGGACTTCCGATAGGGGTTATGAATCAACCCATCTTTCAGATACCCTTTTACCAGGGCGGTTCTTACACGATTACCTTGTTATTAAACGATGGTACTTGTTACGATTCCGTAAGTCAGAATATCAACATTCAAGCAGGGTGCAATGCGTCGTTTATTAACTACACCGTTACGCCCTCATCGCAGTATTTCTATCACTTAGGAATTTACAGCAATACAGCCTCTTATCAGTGGGATTTTGGAGATGGAAATACCGGGTCGGGGCCTTCTGTTTTACACACCTACACCGCCACGGGTACCTATCCTGTTTGTTTAACGATTACTGATAGTTCTTGCACAGATGTCTCTTGTCAGAATATCACCATTACAAGCACAAATCCTTCCTCTTGTGTCGCCTCCTTCGTACCATACGTGGATACGTTATTGGGAATGTTATACGCGGATGCTTCTTCCAGTAGTTACGACCCATTTAATACCTATTTCTCATGGTATTTAAACGGATCTCTTTTACAGCAATCCGCTTCGCCTTATTTTAACGCTCCCGTTTTGATTCCGGGAACCTATACTTTGTCCTTGGTATTAAGCGACACCTCCTTGAATTCTTGCGATTCAACTACACAAGTAATTGTGTACAATAATTCCCTTCCAAATAGTTCTTGTTTTTCGTGCTTTAATTATTCTTACAATGCCACCTACGATTCGGTTTATCTAACATCTTGCAGTATTGTTCCAAATAACGGATCGATATTATGGTATGTAAATGGTAACACCTTTGCCGGAGGAAACGGTCCATTCTTGCAAGGATTTGCTAATTACGGTTACCAAACTGTAGGTATTTACGTGCTCGATAGTTTGAATATGGTGTGTGATAGTTTCTTTCAATATGTTTATACCTATCAACCGCCTTGCACGTCCTGTTTAACGGTAACACCGGTAGCAGGTTCAACTTCTGATTATATTTTCGATGGAAGTTGTTCGGCATTAAATTACGCGTACAATTGGTATGTGAATGGAAACTACATAGCAACCTCTTACAGTAATACCTTCACGTATAGTTTTAATCAAAGTGGAACCTATCAGATTTGTGTGGAAAGCATGGATTCGATAGGCAATTATTGCTCACAAAATTGTACTTCCGTTACCGTGAATACACCAACCTCAACCGTTTTTGATTTGGCAGGAAGAATTTATAAATACGATAATACCTTCCAATATGTACCGGTAACGCAAGGGGAAGCAAAAGTGTATTTGATAAAACTTATTACTGGAGGAATATTAGATGCAGTAGATTCTACGATCTCCGATGCGAATGGGTATTATTCATTCCAAAACAAACCTATTGACGACTACCGTGTGAAAGTAGCGTTGAACCCGAGCAGTCCGGATTATGCTATCAATATCCCAACGTATTACAACAGTGGCATTATGTGGTATGATGCCAATGTGATTACCTTGTTCTCAAACTTGTATAGTCGCGATGTATACATGCAATATGGTATCAATAATGGTGGTAACGGTTTCATTTCAGGAAGTGTATTTCAAGGGGCAAATAAAGGTGGTAAAACAAGAAGCGGAAGTGCGCAAGATGTAACCCTAATACTTATCGACCTTGCAACCAACGAACCTATCGCCTATACCAAACCGAATGCCTCCGGAAATTATAGTTTCAGCAATATCCCGAATGGTTCCTATAAGGTTTACGGAGAACTATTAAATAGAGCCAGCATTCCGGATAACATTGTTATTTCAGCGGCCCAAAACGTTTTTGCTAATAAGAATTTCATGTATTCCAATACCCTCATTCAACCAACAAATCAAGCCTTATCGGTAAATGAAATTCCAACGTTGAGTGATGTGATGATAAGTCCGAATCCGGCCAAACAATCATGCACTATCCAGAACGATGAGGTAGCACGACAAGTTACGGTGCTTGACATAACCGGTCGATTTGTTGAATCCTTTGATCTGAAATCCGGAGAAAAGAAATTACTCGATTGTTCCAGTTGGAAAGCGGGTATATATATGATTCAATCAAATGCTAACGGCAGAACGAAAACAACAAAACTTTTGGTACAATAAAGAAGGTTGATATCGTGCTTTTTCTACCAACACCGGTCTTTTTGGGCCGGTGTTTGGTTTTTTGAAATTTGAAAAATTCTTCACATGTAAAAATTGAAAACAAAAATCCACAGGTATTCTTCTACCTAAAAATTCAAGGACGTTCTTGTTGATTTCGTTTATTTGTAACTTATCTTACCACGCAAAAACAACCCATGAATATTTTATTGTTAGGAGGCATTGATCCAAATGATGATAAGGCGCTCAAATTCCTTTCCACCTTTGCCCACGAATTAGTGGAACGAGGCCATCGTTTATTAGGAGGTTGCAGAAATGATATGGATCGAATAATTGCCGAGCAAGTGAACGAACGGGTTGCCAAGAAAGGCCTGAATACGGCTGAATTTATTACCTCCTATGTTGGCTCCGATAAACCACCGATACATCAATTCGGACGAATCATACGGTCGCGCATTCACAGTTGGACCAGTTTAGCCTCTCCCGGACTCGAAGTTCCGGAAACCATTCAAGAAGCCGATGTGGTAATTATATTAAGCGGACGAGAAGGCACCAAATGCGCTGCAAACTGGGCACGCATTGCGCGTAAACCTATTTTACCACTTACCATTTTTGGAGGTGCTGCCATGGAAATTTTCGAAGAAGAAATATCGCAATTTGAAATTCGAAACCGAACCTTTCTCGATCGTAAAGAATATGAAATGCTCAATCAGTTTGCTTTGGATGTGGAACAAATTGCGAAGGACACGATAGGGCTTGCGGCAAGAGCTGTACTATCGAATGATGTGTTCATTATTATGTCGTTTTCCGATAATGCGAAATGGGATGATGTAGCAGATACCTTTCACCAAGCCTGCGAAGAAATGGGTTTCAATGCTATTCGTGTGGATGAAACCGTAGCCACCGGACGTATTGTTCCGGAAATTATTGACGGCATAAAAAATTCATCTTTCGTAATTGCAGATGTGAGCGAACCTAAACCGAATGTGTTTTACGAGTTAGGTTTAGCGCAAGGATATAACAAACAGATAATTCTCACCGCACAAAAAGGTACCGATCTTCCCTTCGATATTAATGATATGCCGGCAACGTTTTGGGAAGGACAAAAAGAGCTAAAAACTAAAGTGAAAGAAAAAATAAAACTCATAGCTTCTAAGTTTGGTCGCTAGGTGGTTATAGCAAGATTTGAATTAGCTTGAATACCTTAGTACGAAATAAGTTACTTGGTTGGTAACCCAGGAGTCGAGCTCCTTTCTATCGGCAGAAAGAAACCATTCAATTTAATTACCTTCGCTACCTTATGGCCGAAAAAAAGTTGTTTCTTCTGGATGCGTTCGCACTCATTTTCCGTGCATATTACGCGTTAGCAAAAAATCCACGTATAACCAGTACGGGTAAAAATACCAATGCACAGTTTGGATTTCTGAATACCCTCATGGATCTTATCAATAATCAGAAACCATCGCATTTGGCGGTATGTTTTGATACGAAAGATAAAACGGAACGTCATGAAGACTATGCCGAATACAAAGCAAATCGCCAAGAAACACCCGAAGATATTTTAGCCGCTGTGCCCGACATCAAACGCATGTTGGAAGCCTTCAATATTCCCATCATAGAAGTACCCGGTTATGAAGCCGACGACATTATCGGAACCTTAAGTGTAAAAGGTGCCGAAGCCGGATATGAGGTGTTTATGGTTACCAGTGATAAAGATTATGGCCAGCTTGTTAACGACCATGTGTTCATTTATAAACCGGCTAGTGGTTTTAGCAAAGCGGAAGTATTAGGTGTAAAGGAAGTTTGTGCGAAATGGGATATTGAACGTGTTGAACAGGTAATTGATATTTTGGGTATGATGGGCGACGCGGTAGATAATATTCCGGGTATTAAAGGTGTTGGGGAAAAAACCGCAGCCAAATTATTGAAAGAATTTGGATCGCTCGAGAATGTTTTAGCGAATGCCGAAAGCATTAAGGGTGCCTTAGGTGAAAAAGTACGCCAAGGTAAGGATGACGCTCTAATGAGTAAAAAACTGGCTACCATTATTTTGAATGTGCCTTGTGAATTTCATGAAGAGAATTTCTTACTGAGTGCATGGGATAAGCCCGCATTAGCTGCTCTATTTTCTGAGTTAGAATTTAAAACCATTGGGAAACGAATTCTCGGAGAAGAAATTAAAACATCCACTTCAACAACAAGCACGCAATTTGATTTATTCGGAAATCCTGTTGAAAACGTGATGCAGGATATTCAAGCAAAAAAGAAAGCAGGAACCTTTGGTACAAAATCGGAAGAAGAACTATCTGAAGAAGAAAACACGACCTCTTTGATTCATTTAAAAACCATTCAAGATGTTCCACATGCTTATCAGGTTTTAGATACATCAACAAGTAGGGCCGAATGGATTCAAACCTTCCTTCAACATAATCCGAAAGAACTATGTTTCGATACAGAAACAACCGGCCTTGATGCTAATGTTTGTGAGCTAGTTGGTATGAGTTTCTCTTTTAAAGCGCATGAAGGTGTGTATATTCCTTTGCCTGCCAATAGAGAACAGTGTAAACAAATTTTAGAGGAGTTCAATGTTTTGTTTTTAGATGAAACCATCACGTGGATCGGACAAAACACCAAGTTTGATTTATTAGTATTGAAGAACTATAACTATGAAATTATCGGTCCCTTATTCGATACCATGTTAGCCCACTATTGCTTCGAACCAGATGGTAAACGCAGTATGGATTTGCTAAGTGAAAAGTATTTACACTATGCCCCGGTTTCCATTGAAGAACTCATTGGTAAGAAAGGAAAAAATCAAGGCAACATGCGCGATGTGGCATTGGAAAAAATAAAAGAGTACGCCACCGAAGATGCCGATATTACCTTTCAACTAAAACATAAATTTCTTCCACTACTGAAAGAGAATGAAGTAGAACCGGTTTTTAAAGAAATTGATACGCACTTAATTAAAGTGTTGTTGAACATGGAATACGAAGGCGTAAAAATTGATACCGCATTTCTAAATTCATATAGTGTTGAATTAGAAAAGTTGGCCAAAGCCTCAGAAGAAGCCGTGTATGCTAAAGCCGGCCATCGCTTTAACCTGGCATCGCCGAAACAATTGGGGGAAGTATTATTTGAAAAATTAAAACTCGATCCGAAAGCGAAGAAAACTAAAACAGGACAGTATCAAACCGGAGAAGATGTGCTTAGCAAATTAGCAAAGGAACATCCGATATGCGATGATATTCTTTCTTTTAGAGAATACGCCAAACTCAAAAATACCTATGTGGATACACTCCCCGTTTTGATAAATGAGCGCAGCGGACGGGTACATACAACCTTCGGACAAACTATTGCGGTAACCGGAAGGTTAAGTAGCATTAACCCGAATTTACAGAACATCCCTATTCGAACCGCACAAGGAAGAGAAATACGAAAAGCCTTCATACCTCGAGATAACAAGCATGTATTACTCAGTGCCGATTACTCACAAATTGAATTACGTATTGTAGCTGCAATTAGCGGCGATGAAAATATGTGTGAAGCGTTTCGAAAAGGTGTAGATATTCATACCGCCACCGCAGCCAAAGTATTTGGTGTTGCTGAACAAGATGTTACAAAAGAACAACGGTACAAAGCAAAGAGTGTAAACTTTGGTATTATCTATGGTCAAGGCGCGTTTGGCTTAGCAGAAAATCTGGCTATCAGCAGAACAGAAGCAAAAGAAATTATTGATAATTATAAAAAGGAGTTTGGAGGCATTCAACGCTATATGGATGATACCATCAACTTTGCCCGTGAAAACGGTTTCGTTCAAACTTTACGCGGACGAAAACGTTGGTTACGTGATATTACCTCCGCTAATTTTACTGTTCGTGGTTTTGCTGAACGTAATGCTATTAACTCTCCAATTCAGGGGAGTGCCGCCGATATGATTAAGCTGGCCATGATAAAAGTGCATGAAACGATGAAGAAAGAAGGTGTGCAATCCAAAATGATTTTACAAGTGCATGATGAATTAGTGTTTGATGTAGTGAAAGAAGAAGTAGATCGGATGAAGGCCTTAATTCTAGATTGTATGCAAAGCGCTATGCCTTTACCGAATGATGTGCCGGTTGTAGCAGAAGTAGGAATGGGTGAAAATTGGTTGGAAGCACATTAGAATAACGTGTTTTCAACCGGAAATTTTTCGACAGAAATAAATTTCACTAAGCCTGATAAAATGGAAGCTTCACAACTTTAGCTTTCAACAATTTGTCGCGTACTTCAACATAAATTTCATTCCCAATTACAGCCTGATCGGTTTTTACATAACCCATACCGATTGCTTTTTGTAAACTCGGACTTTGAGTTCCGCTGGTTACATAACCTAACTCCTCTCCGGCTTCATTTTTAAGTTTATAATGATGACGAGGAATTCCTTTGTCGATCATTTCAAAACCAACGAGTTTACGACTCACTCCATCCTTTTTGTGCGATTCTATGGTTGCCCGATTAGTAAAGTCTTTGGTGAATTTCGTAATCCAACCCAAACCTGCTTCAATCGGACTGGTTGTATCATCAATATCATTCCCATATAAACAGAACCCCATTTCTAAACGAAGCGTATCTCTGCAACCTAAACCACAAGGTTTGATGCCATATTCGGCACCTGCTTCCATTATCTTATGCCAAACCTCTTCGGCTTGTCCATGATCTTCAAAATAAATTTCAACACCGCCGGCACCGGTATATCCCGTTGCGCTTACTACCACATTCTCTACACCGGCAAAAGTTCCTTTTACAAAGGTGTAATAGGCCAGATTGATTAAATCCATATCGGTTAATTTCTGCATGGCCTTCACCGCTTCCGGTCCTTGAACCGCAAGGAGGGCCGTTTTATCCGAAATATTATGCATCTCTACATTGGCCGTGTTGTGCTTCATAATCCAGTTCCAATCTTTCTCCATATTCGAAGCATTCACCACTAACATGTACACCTTATTTGCTTCAATACAATACACTAATAAATCATCAACAATACCGCCGGTTTCATTGGGTAAACAAGAATACTGCGCTTTGCCATCAGTTAGTTTTGACGCATCGTTGGATGTAACTCGTTGAATTAAATCGAGCGCGCCATCTCCTTTTAAAATGAACTCCCCCATATGACTCACATCAAAAACGCCAATATGATTACGAACCGCAGCATGTTCATCATTAATTCCGGTATAGGAAATAGGCATATTATAACCAGCAAATTCGGCCATCTTGGCGCCAAGTTGTTCATGGATACGGGTAAACGGAGTATTCTTCATTGGATTTATTTTTTTGAGCGTGGCAAATGTAGTGATTATCTACTTGTATTTGCATCCAACCTAGCGCACCGATTTTTTTGAACATAATTTCCTTCCTGTTAAGAAACTAGTTATTTTTAGGTATAAATTTTTACTTATGAAAATGAAATTTCCGTATTTCGTATGCTGGGTATGCTGTTCACTTTTACTAATGACACACCTTGTTTCAGCACAAACCTATCGTTGCGATATCAAGAACATTAATTACAACATAGCTCCAAACATTATTGAATTCGATATTTGGTTACAAAATACCGGTAGCAATGTTTACAAAATGATGGGGTTTCAGGCAGGTATCGATTTTGACTATGTGGGTTTAGCCAATGGAGGAACTATTACAGCTTCTTTTGTTTCGGGTTCAAATTCCTTACCGGCTCCTCAAAATAATTTAAGCTCTAATGTTTCATTAAATGCTGTTTCAAAACAAATTAGAATAACAGCTGCTTTAGTACCTTCCCAAACTATAGCCGCATCCATTACCTCCGTTCCTCTAAAATTTGGTACGTTTCGATTAACAAATACGGTTCCATTCACGCCATCATATCCACCCTTTTTTCTGTGGTCATTTGTAACCGCAAGTAATAAAACAAAAACGCAATTGTCATGCTGGGTTAACGGTGCCACATCCGCTACAGGTATTACTTCACAAACAACAGGAGGGTGTGCTACAAATACACCACCATCACCACCATCTTGTTTGGGTTACTATGCTATTCAACAAGGACCACAACATTATATTGAAACAAGTGGTTATCCACCTGCAAACTGGACTACAACCATCAATGATACTGTTTGTAATGGAGGCCTGGGTAGTATAACTGTACATTTAGCCTATCCAACTCCGGTTATGTATTATTTAGATCAAAACCCCGTGGTAAATTTCACACAACCAATAAGTAGCTTTACGGTTTCTAATATTCCTCCGGGAATTCATTTTTTTGAAGTTGTTACTTATGGTATTGGTGCTGGGCTTTCGGGGTTTGGTTATCCTGAAATAGTTGAATTACCTCCTGCAATAGGAAGTAGCAACAGTATTACCGCATGCGATAATTACTATTGGCCCATGACAATGAATACCTATACTTCATCCGGGCAATACTATCACACATACACAAACAGTTCCGGCTGTACTATGTTGAACGAACTTAACCTTACCGTTAATCAAAGCACCAATTCATCGTCAACTGTTTCCAGTTGCGTACCCTATTTTTGGAGTTGTACAAACACCACCCTAACGCAATCGGGCACCTATACTTGTTCAACTATCAATGCTGCGGGTTGTAACCATACCGAAACTTAAAATCTAACCGTGAATCCGTGTACCGTGAATTTGAACCTATCCGTTTATTTACAAGGATTTTATTTGGGAGCTGGTTTCATGCAAGCGCTACTCTACAATCAGGGTTTATCCAATTCATTATCCGATTGTGATGACGTTACAGTTGAATTACATCAATCTGTTTTCCCATATACCTTAGCCTATAGCTATACCGGCACGTTGAAGGTAGATGGACAAATGACTTGTACCTTTCCACCCGGAGCCTTAGGAAACACCTACTATGTGGTAGTAAAACAACGTAATCATTTAGAGATATGGTCGGCCAACCCAATCACGATGGCTACTACTACTTCATACAGTTTTAGCACAGCGGCATCACAAGCCTATAGTAGCAATCAGGTTGAAATAATACCCGGTTTATATGGTATGTATGCCGGTGATTTAAATCAGGACAAATCGATTGATGTATTCGATTATATTATGTTAGAACCTGAAGTTATTGCCGGGAATACAGGTTACCTTCTGAGTGATCTTAACGGTGATGGAACGGCAGATATTTTTGATTACTTGGTAGTACAAGATTTTATTGTTGCCGGGGTTACGGGTAGTTATCCGTAAAATAGCGAACAGTCATGCTTATCTTTCTTTTGCAGCCCGATGTATTTAGGTTATATCCTCACCTTCTCTTGTTTTAGAAATCATTCACATTTTTTCCATCGCAATCCTTACCTTTGCCCCCCTTTAAAAAAAAGCTATGCCATCAGTAAGTCAGGAGAATATCGGAATTCATCATGAAAAAATCACAGTAAAACTTTCGAAGGAAGATTATATGCCATCGGTAGATAAAGCCCTGAAGAAGTACAGTAAAGATGCTAACATTCCCGGGTTTCGTAAAGGAATGGTACCGGTAGGCATTATCCGTAAAATGTACGGACAATCCGTTTTTGCAGATGAAGTTTTAGGTGTTGCCGGACGAGCTTTGGAACAACATTTAATTGATAATAAAGCTGAAATATTTGCACGTCCGTTACCGGCTGCTAATCAGGCTCCACATAATTTCGACATCAATGAGCCTTTGGAATACGTGTTTGAATTTGAAATTGGAACCCGTCCTGATTTTTCGATCCCGGTTTTAGAAAAGAAACAACCGATGCCTTATTATAAGGTAATTGTATCGCACGATATGCTTCAAGAAGAAATTGAAAAACTTCAATACAAAGCCGGCGACATGAAAGAAGTAGAGGAAATAACAAACGATAATAATGTTCTCGGTGTAACCTTTGAAGAATTACAAAATGATGGTACGGTGTTAGAAGGTGGAGTTAAGAAAGATAATTCATTTTTGTTTAAATATTTCACACCAGCTACTCAAAGTAAACTCTTTGGTAAGAAAGTAAACGATTCTGTGGATGTTGTAATAGGGGAAGCATTTGAAGAAAAATTAGTACCTGCTATTTTGCAGGATCTTGGCTTACCCAACGACGAAGGTTCAAAACATAAGTTGTTCAAAATAACGATCACTAAATTAGAACATGTTGACCCAGCGCCACTCACAAAAGAAACATTTGATAAAATTTACCCTGGTCGTAATCTAGAAACAGAAACAGAATTTAAAGATGTGCTTACGGAAGAAATACAACGCTATTGGGATGGACAAGCTCAGATTCGGTTACATAACGAAATCTTTGAAACGCTAGTACACGAAACGCCTATCAACATGCCAGTTGACTTTTTAAAACGTTGGATGAGCGTTGGTGGCGAAAAATACGTAGCCCCAGAAGAAGTAGAGAAAAATTTCGGTTCGTTCGATCATCAAATGCGTTGGCAGTTAATAACCGAGCAATTGGTTAAACAATTTAGTCTAGAGGTTGAACAAGAAGAAATGGAAGTGGCTGCGCGTCGTCAGATTATGAGTTACTTTAGTTCGTACGGACAAATGCCTAGCTTCGACGACGAATGGATGGAACCACTTGTGAAGAAGCAATTGGCCGATGAAAAATTCCGCGATGAATTGTATAACAAAATCATGACTGATAAGTTGTTCTATGTTTTAGAACAAGAATTAAAGTTGGAAGAAAAAAATGTTTCCTTAGAAGAATTCGTGAAGCTTCCGTCAGCCCACCACCATCATCACTAATAGCGTATACGAATTTATCGCTATTACGGAAACAACTTAACCATATCGTGGTATTGACTGATTCGTGAAGGGCTAAATCTTCTGTTCGGAATTCCAAAAAACTTATTTTACTTTGTCGATCTAAAAATGAAGAAACAATGTCGCTCGAACAACAAATCATGACCGAACTCAAAGCTGCGATGATAGAAAAAAACGAAGCTGCTTTACGCGGTTTACGTGCTATTAAAGCGGCAATACTTCTTGCTAAAACGGCCGAAGGTAAAAACACGGAAATTTCGGAAGAAGAGGAAATGAAAATCCTACAGAAATTAGCGAAACAACGTAAGGATAGTTTGGATGTGTTTGTACAGCAAAACCGAGAAGACCTAGCACAAAAAGAACGTGAAGAATTAGCCATTATCGAGAAATTTTTGCCTCAGCAAATGAGTGAAGATGAACTTCGGGAAGCATTAAAAGCAATCATTACTGAAACTGGAGCTAGTAGCGCGGCCGATATGGGTAAGGTAATGGGCGCCGCAACCAAACAACTTGCAGGTAAAGCGGAAGGCAAAATGATTTCTGCCATGGTGAAGGAAATGCTCGCATAATGCTATTGGATGTTGTTTTCCTTTTGCTGTCCGTAGTAGCCTTTTATCGAGGTTGGAAAAAAGGATTGCTTTGGGGCTTAGGCTCCTTTGTTGCGGTTTTCATAGCCGTTTTAGTAGCCTTGAAGTTAGGTCATTACGTATCCGATTTTTTGTTCGAAAATAATATCCTGAAAAATGAATACACCCTTCCAATTTCATTTTTACTTCTTTTTATTTTAACCCTCTTCTGTTTCCGACAGGTTGCCAAACTCGTTGAATCGGCCTTAGACAAACTCTTTCTAGGATGGGCCAATCATTTAGGCGGAGGCTTGTTGTATGTTTTTTTTGTGGCCTTTGTGTTTAGTTTAGGCATTTGGTTGTTTACAAAAACAGCCATTCTGAATAAAGAGATAAAACAAAGTTCTAAAACTTATGCGTTGCTCTCGCCGCTCGCGCCTAAAGTAATTGAACTAAGTTCGGAATACCTTCCGCTCTGCAAAAATTTATTCGAGCAAATCAACAGCACCCTCGATCGTGCGGTTGAACGGGTTGAAACGAATGCTAGCCATTAAGTTTCGAAAAACGATTCCTAAAATTTTTTTTAACGAGTTCAATTGTTAAAAACCCAGCAATATCAAAGGGTTTAGAAGAAAATTGCCCCTATTTTTAACCCAAATTCAAAATTTTTTTAGTGCTTCTGTAACATTTTGCCCTAGCAAAACGATTTATAGCTGATGACGGTTCAAGAATACAATCAAAGTGTAACAAATTACTCCGATGATGTGTATCGTTTCATTGTAAAAAATCTTGGTCATTCAGAAGATGCTCGAGATATTGTACAAAGTTCATTCTTAACCGTTTGGGATAAGCGAGAAGAAGTGGAAGTAACTAAATGCAAGAGCTTTCTTTTTACTGTAGCCTATCGTAAAATGATTGATCATATTAGAAAACGTAAACGTGAAACCTTGAAAGAAGAAATTCACGAACAGGCTTTGGGTGATACGGGGCATCGAAAAGACCTCCGAGATTTATTAAACAAGGCCTTACAAGCACTTCCCGCTATACAACGACAATTGGTTTTATTACGTGATTATGAAGGATACAGTTACGATGAAATGCAACAAATAACCGGTATCGATAGTACCCAAGTAAAGGTGTATTTACATCGCGCTCGGATAGGATTAAAACAAGCTATTACTAAATTAGAAGAACAAGTATAAAAAGAAAATCATGATTAACAAATCGAACTACGAGGCTTTTCTAATTGATTATCTGCACAACGAATTATCTGCAGAGGAAACAAACGCGGTGTTGCAATTTTTACAGGAAAATCCTGAGGTGGAGGAAGAGTTCTTATTACTTCAACAAACCTTATTAACGCCCGATGAAACTATAACCTTCGATTATAAAGAAACACTCTATAAAGAAGAAAAACCAGCATTAAAGGCTGTATTTCCAATAAAGAAATATTTGGCCATTGCAGCCATGTTTTCGGGTGTTGTGCTGGCTTTATTTTTTCTACTTCCGAAATCTGAACCTGAAATAAACGTTGCGCAGCATACTCAAACCAACGATGCTGAACCCCTTTCTAAGCCCGATATTCGAGTAGAAGAAAAACAACAGCGCTTACAACAAACCCCTGTTCAACAACTAGCTTCGGTAGAAACAAAAAAAGAAACTAACCGCTACAAACAAGGTTCGGATGTAAAAAGAAAAACACCTTCAAGCCATGAACCTAAACAAGAAGTTCCGGTTGTAGTAAACACCGTGGAAACCCCAAAACATCAAGTGATAGAAGCTCCTAAAAATCAAGAAGCTAATCAGCCTTCAATCAATCAACTCAGAGAGACCCCAATTGTGATAGCTCAAGAACCATTGCCTGCCACGAATTCCGATCCAACGCATGCTGAAGAACCATTGGTTGCAAACAATAGTAAAGCAGTACACGCCATTGAATTGAATCAGAAAAAACAGCCGGTTTTGTTTAAAGCTATCAACAAACTGCTCGCATTAAAACATAGCCTTAAAGAAACGAAAAAAACGCTCGAACAAACTGAAGTAACTGTTATGGTTGGAAACAAAGTTTTATTCAACATTAATCATTAAAAAAATTCACCATGAAATATTTAGCATTATTAATTACAAGCCTATTCTTTCTAACGCCGTTATTACTGAAAGCTCAGGAAGAAAAAAAAGACAGCACCACCTTTCTTGGCGGACGAGGAAAAATAATTTTCACCGAAAAAGATGGCAAGAAAAAAGCGATGGGTGTACACCTCGGATCAAAGTCGAAGGATAGCAGTCGGCATACGCTTGAAACGTATTGGTTCGGTTTCGATATGGGTTTCAATCAATACACCGACGAAACGAACTACGATCCGGCATCCGTAATTCGCATGCCAAACCGCGATCGTGATTTTATCAACCAACGTACCGACGATGATTTTGATCTCCGTTCCGGTAAATCGATGCACTTCAATTTTACGATCGTAAAACAACAACTCAGTTTGTACAAACATTATGTAAGCTTGATGTATGGTATTACCTACGACATTAATAACTGGCGTTATAAAGAATCGATACGTTGGGAAATGACTTCTCCGATTGATTCAACCGGTATGGATACCTACGATGGTCCGGCTATTTTTAAGGATAGTTTCAGCTATAAAAAGAACAAACTGGTAACCAATTATCTTCAAGTACCTGTGCTCCTTCGTTTTGAAACGAGTCCGCGCGATGATGACCGAAACGTTTGCATTTCGCTTGGAGGTTTTGCGGGTTATCTGGTTCGTGCGCATACGAAGCAAATACGTTCCGGTTCCGATCAAAAAGAGAAAGAATTTGAAGATTTCAATTTGAATAAATTCCAAATGGGTTTGCAGGCAGAAATCGGTTATAGTGGTGTGAGCCTCTATTTCAAACGTAACTTAACGCCACTAACGGAATACGGTACAGAACAATATCCTTACTGTTTTGGCATTCGGTTATTAGGACAATAAGTAATTTATTTTGTGTTCTCCTTTTCATCAAAGTGACCGCCTAAATTGGGCGGTTTCTTTTTTGAAAAAATCAGGCGTTGAACACGTATATTAGAGCGGTGAAACGCGCTGTAATTATCGACGATGAACCTGCTGGAATTAAAAATCTACAGGAACTTATTCTTCGTTATGCCCCGTTTATTAAAGTGGTTGGTTTCTCAACCAAACCAAACCAAGGTGTTGCGTTGATTGAAGACTATCAACCCGAACTTGTTTTTTTAGATATTAATATGCCAGGGATGAATGGTTTTGAATTAATTGAAAAACTTCATTACAAACAATTCAAATTAATCTTCACCACAGCCCATGAAGAACATGCGTTGAAAGCGCTTAAACTGAAAGCGTACGATTATTTATTGAAACCCATTTCGATCGAAGATTTTAAAAACTTCGTTCAAACATTGGAAGCTGAAAACGACACACAGGATGCTTCAAAAAAAGATCGTTCGGAAATTTTAGAACTACAGGTAAAGGATGGTATTATTTTTTTACGACAGAAAGAAATCGTAAGTGTTCATGCCTCCGGAAACTACAGCGAGTTCTGTTTAGAAAATGGGGCTAAGCACTTAGTTTCAAAAAGCATCAAAGAATATGAAAGTCAGTTAGATCCTAAGTTGTTTTTTCGTTGTCATCATTCGCATATCATTAATTTATCCAAAGTGGAGCGATTTGTAAGTCATGATGGCTTCTTTGCAAAAATGACCGATGGTAGTCAGGTGGATATTTCGCGCAAAAACAAAGACCTTTTTCTGGAGCGATTGAAGAACTTGTAAGGTTGAACATAACCTCTTGTTGTTCATGCTTTCTCGTCATAGTTCGGAAATAACTCTAGGTAGTAATCAGTGATTATTACAGAGTATTCATTGATTACTCCATTTCATACACTGAAAAGAGCCAACTATTAATTACTTCGTAGTTCTCTTGCTGTTTCCAATAAATTTGATAGAATAAATAACAAGGTCATGAAAAAGCTATACTTCCTTCTGCTTGTCGCTATGCTACCTACGGTAATCCAGGCACAAATGACAGTCACTCAAAATCCTACCGGTGTATCACTTCCCGGAACTGCTGCCAATGCTATTCATGCATGGTACCGTGGCGGTAATACCAATTCACCAACTACCAATAATATTTTTGGTACCTTCTGGAATTCTGAAGTGCATCATTATACCAATGGAATTTGGCGTTTTAGTACTACCACAAATTTCGGTTTAAACAATAGTAATTTCAATGCTACACCCACCTTAACCGGCGATGGCATCAGTATTCGTAATAACGGAAGTAATTCCGCAGCCTTTGCCAGTATTGATTTATTCACGGCGAATTCCAACTCTACCGCGTTACGCATGGGGCGCGCCTTTTTACTTCAAACGGCGAATAGTAGAACCGAACAAATTGGTAACTACAATGGCTTCTGGTATAATGTTACCAATGTGTATCCTGGATTCACTCCGCGTTATGTATGGAATATTAATCAAACCGAATACGGCCGTTTGAGTATTGCAAGTGGCAATCCTGGAAGATGGCGCTTTGGACCAAATCCGTTGAATCAAGATGCCGGTAATCGGGTTGAAATATTCTCAGCAGTAGGTGACCCGTACTTCCCAAATGCGAGCGGTCTGCGATTGCGCAATCTGCTTCCTACCAGTCCGATTGTACCCAATGGTACCAATGGTGTTAATAGCAATAAAGTGCTTACGGTTGATAACAATGGTGATGTGGTACTAACAGCACCTGCATCTCCAAGCATCGCTGCCGATAACGGCTTGCAAGTAACAACAGGTGGAATTGTACAACTTGGTGGTTTATGTGGTAACAACACGGAAATATTCAATGCACGTTTACAATCGGATCGACTCATTGATTTAGCGAAGCGCAGTTTGTTCTTCCGTCAACCTTCCGGACTTGGTTTCTTAGCCAATGGAAGAATAGGCATAGGTGATATCATCAACTGCACAATTCCTGGCAACTTAGTTGAAATTACAAAAACAGCTAGCGCCGGAAGTCCTTTAGGATTAAGCGGTTTACGGCTTGGCGATTTACGCGCCGGAGCAGCCATACAACCCGCTAATGGAAAGGCCTTGAGTGTAGATGCCAATGGCGATGTCATTCTGGTGAATGCGCCAGCTAGTACGGGAAGTGTAAACATTTGTGGTTTTGTACCTATTGATAATGTGGTGAAACATATTGGAGGAAATGTTATTTGCGCCACCAATATTACTGATCTCGCACCCGGTTTTGGTACCGTAGGTATCAATCAAACCGCACCCAATGATGGTTTAGATGTGAGCCCGCCCGCAGCCGGTTCTCCCGGAACCGGTGATATCGATGTTACCAGTGCTACCAACCGCTATGAAATAAATGATAAACCGGTGCTTTGGCACAAGGGTAATGTGAATGATGTTTTTGTTGGTGTTGGTGCAGGTTTTAATTCATTATTTGGGAATAACAATACCATGCTTGGTCATGATGCCGGTGGCAATGCCATAGGTTTAGGTGGAAACAATACCTACCTTGGCGCAGAAGCCGGAATGAATGCGAACGTGGCTACCGATTTCACCTTTGTAGGTTATCGTGCCGGGGCTGCTCATCCCGGTCAAGGGGTAACCAATACCTTTGTAGGTGCTTATGCCGGTGAATCGGAAACCGGAGCTGAGAATGTGTTTGTTGGTTGGAAAGCTGGTCAGAACCCCGGTGGCGGCTACAGTCTACACAACACCTTTGTGGGTAATTCCAGTGGTGCTGCCAATATTATGGGGAATAGCAATTCCTTTGTTGGCTTCAATACCGGACTATCTAATATTTCAGGAAATCAAAATACCCTCTTAGGTGATTTTGCTGATGTAGGTGGTCCTTCGCTAACAAACGCAACGGCCATTGGTTCTGGTGCCGTTGTTCCAAATAACAATCAAATGATTTTGGGAAATAATTCCGTGTTTGTTGGTATCGGATTAAGTGGAGCTCCTGTTGGGCCATCTAATAAATTAGAAATTGATGCCGGTATCAATGGTATGCTCCCTTCGCCTGCAGGGCCCGGTGCCAGTGGTTTACGTTTCAGAGATTTAAAATCCAATGCTACAACTGTACCTAATCCAGGACCCGGTGTGTTATCTGTGAATACAAATGGTGATGTTATTTATGTTCCCGGTGGAAGTAGCACCGGAAACGTAAGTATGTGTACAACTACTCCCCCGCCACCGAATAATGTAGTAAAGGCTACGTCTGCACCGAATGTTATTTGTCAAACGAACATTTATGATCTCTATCCAAATGGTAGCGTGGGAATTAATATTACAACACCGAACGATGCCTTAGATGTGAGTCCTGGTTTTAATTCAACAGAAGACATCGACATTACTAGCGCAACCGGTGCTCTTCAAATCAATGATAAAACGATGTTGCATCACAAGGCTAGTACCGATGCTATCTTTTTAGGTGTGAATGCCGGTGCGGCGATAACCCCCGGACCGAATGTTGGAATTAATAATACTGTATTGGGTGCTGATGCGCATAGTACATTTACCTCGATGGGACAAAACAGCACGTTTGTTGGTTTTGCAGCCGGACAAAATACAGGTTTCTTAAATAATTCAACTTATATCGGTTGTGATGCCGGTGCGAATAATGCGGTAGGTGCCGATGAGAATACCGTAGTTGGTTGGCGCGCCGGATATAATAATTCCGGTTTGCATAATGTATTTATTGGTAATTTAAGCGGACATAACAACAATGGTTTTCAAAACACCTTCGTAGGTATCGGAAGCGGATTTAATGGCGGTGGTGCTTTTAATGTTTCTATCGGCGGTGGCTCCGGACCGTTTAATAATACGATTAGTAATTCTGTTTCCATTGGTAATGGTGTAAACACACGTAACAGCGATCAGATGTTGTTAGGTGATAATGTGATGCGTGTTGGTATCGGTTTAAATGGAGATATTCCTGGGCCACAAACGAAACTCGAAATTGATGCCGGTATTAATGGAACCTCACCATCAACAGCAGGCCCTGGTGCGAGTGGATTACGTTTTCGTGATTTAAAATCGAATGCAACAACGGTTCCTAATCCGGGTCCTGGATTGTTAGCCGTAGATGCATCCGGTGATGTCATTTATGTTCCTTCGCCAACCGGTGGTGGCTCTGGAGTTGGTAATTATTGCGGAACAGTTCCGAACCCATTAACCGGACCATACGAAGTACCACTCAATAACAATGATTATTTATTTAGAGATGATGCTACGAATACCGATCATGTTGGAATCGGTTATAATTGTAGTAGTATTCTTCCAGGAAAATTAAGTGTTATAACCGCCTTCCCTACAAACGCTACACCTTTCTCCTATACTATTCATGGCATAAATAATAATACTACCATGTTGTCTACCAATACGGGTGTTTATGGCGAATCAGATAACTTAGGTTTGTCTACCGATGCGTATGGTGTTTGGGGTAAAGCGTTAAATTCTTCACGACGAAATATTGGTGTATTCGGGCAAGGTGGAAGTAACATAGCCGGAAATACTTTCGGCGGTTATTTTGAATCTATGATGAATGTGAACAATTTGAATACCGGTGTTTATGCTGAAGCAAGTAACTCTTCGATGATGAATGTTGGCGTTCAAGGATTGTCGAATCCTGCGTTGTATACGTTTGGTGGAATATTCGATGCGATCTCATTTTCGAATACCTTTAATTGTATTGGAGTAACAGGTCGTGGCTTTAACTTCGGATCATCGGCCATACCTAGCTATCCCTTTGGAAGTCGTATCGGTGTATACGGACAAACTCAATTTGCTGTTGGCGATTTCGCAGGTTATTTTGATGGTGATGTATTTGTAAATGGTCCTGTATCTTCCTTAGGTTATCTTATTTCTTCTGATCGAAAATTCAAGAAAAACATTAGCGGTATATCGAATAGTTTGGATTTGATTATGAAGTTGAAACCGGTTACGTATGATTACCAAACCGACAATAATTGGGGAATGCAATTTGATAAAGGAAAGCAATATGGTTTTATTGCTCAAGAAGTGGAAGAGGTTATTCCGGAGTTAGTAAAAGAACAACACAAACCTGCCATGGTTGATAAGAACCATAAAACAATAACAGAGGCTGTTGATTACAAAGCTGTAAACTATGATGGATTAGTGCCGGTATTAGTGAAAGCAGTTCAAGAATTACAAGAACAAAATGAAAAGCAAAATGAATTGATTCAAAGCTTAACAGAAAAAATTCAAACCATCGCTTCAAGCAAAACAATACCATCACAACAAACTACGTTAGGAGATGGCAATGTGATTATTCTTGATCAAAATGTTCCAAACCCTTTCTCTGATAAAACAGTTATTACCTATACCATTCCAGAACATGCGCAAACAGCATATATTCACTTTTATACCAGCGATGGTAAGTTGATTCAGAAATCACTCTTATCTCAAAAAGGTCGTGGAGAATTGGTTGTTTATGCGGGTGGCTTATCAAACGGAACTTATACGTATACGTTAGTTGTTGATGGCAAAACCATTGATAGCAAACGAATGACCTTAAACCATTAATCAATCAGAAAAACAAAAACGGATCGAGCAACTCGATCCGTTTTGTTATTTATAGCACATCTGTAAACCGATGCATGACTTACTTCTTCTTATCATCCATCATTTCCATTAATTTCAATCCTAACAAACCACTAATGCCACCTTCGGCATTATTGCCGCCACCAATTAAAACGTCTGGTATAATTTTAATATTACCTTTTGCAATTTCCTCGGTTACTTTCAATCGTGCGAAATTATCTCCACCCATAGCTTTCACCTGAAGTTCATACGCTTCAGCGGTACTCTTACCGATGGCCATAATTTTCTCTGCTTCCGCTAAACCTGTTTTAGAAATTTTCTCTGCATCGGCAGTGGCATTCAATTTCGTAGCTTCTGCTTGCGCACCGGCTCGAAGTTTGGTGGCTTCTGCTTCGGCGTTCGCACGCAGTTTCGTAGCTTCTGCCTCAGCATTTACATTAAGTTTTAAAGAGGTGGCATCACCTTCCGCTTTTTTAACCGTTGCATCGGCCGTACGTTGTGCAATTTCAACGCTTTGTTGCGCCTTTACAATTTCCTTTTGCATATCTGCAATGGCTGTTTCCTTCTCCATACCTTGTCGTTTCTCTTGAGCCATACGTTGCGTTTCATAAGTCTTTTCTTCCTCCTGCGCAATCTTACGATCGGTTAAGGTTTTCATTAAGGCATCCGGAGGAACAATATCACCAATTAAGGTATCCACGGCATTTACGTTATACTCATCGAGTACTTCTCGAATATGGTTTTTAGCGGCTTCCTGACGTTCTTTACGGGTGCTCAAGAAAGAAATCACATCACTATCTTGGGCGGAGTTACGGAAGTAGTTACCAATAGTAGGTTCTAACACTTGCGATACAAGATTATTCATACTACCAAAACGCGCTATCACTTTTGGTGCTTCATTGGCGGGTACATGAATAATTTGTGCAACATCTAAATTGAACGGGAAACCATCTTTACTTCGAACCGTAATGGTACTTAAATTTTTATCGAGTGAATGTGCTTCGCTACGAGCATTAGCCCAGTTCAGAACCAGATTTGTAGTAGGCACTAATTCCACCTTCATGGTGTATCGGTTAATAGGGTATTTACCAGGACCTAGCGGTTCTAACCAAACACCCTTAAAGCCTTTCTTTACAATATTACCGTGCTTGAATGTTTCGCCTGTTACATCAACACCATCTTCACCAATATAACTTATTACAACACCTACATTACCAATCGGAACATCGGTCATGAATGTTTCTTCTACCTGCACAGCCCAAGGATTGATGTAATAACTACCTGCTAAAATAGGTTGAGGTTGTAATCCTCGGTTACCACCTTGTTCAAGGAAATAATCGATGTCTTGAAAATTATTATGACCTTCTACTTGTTTCCCTGCGATACTATTCATAGGTAAAGGTTCACCATCAAGTGTTGTTACAATACCAACCATGTTTTCTTTAATGATTAGTTGATCTACAATGGTAATTTCAAACAAGAAGAGATTAATACGGTAGCTCCCGGCAGTTATGTAAGATGTTTGACGACCACGTTGTCCGCCTCCTTCTAAAAACTTCGTAGCATCTTGAAAGTTATCGCTCTCCACAAAACGTGCAAGTATGCGTCCGGTTGGTATTTCTTTACCATCTTTTGAAAGAACCAAACCAATTTTACCTTCAGGTATAATAGTAAACGGCGTGAATTGTACACTATATTGCCAAGGCCACATCCACCAATACAAACCCGGTGCAAGGGTATGGGCTTGAAAACCCGCTTCGCCTTTTGTTGCAACAATACGACCATCGGGTAGTTCTCGATTAGCACCGAAGAGCACAAATTTTTTCGTGACCAGTCCGAGACGGTCTTCCGGAACAATAACCATTCCGAAAAAAACGCGTAGAACAAATTTGTAGAAAATGATGCTTAGGAGTAGCAAGGCTACCCACCAATAATGAATTAGAAATTCCATAGGAAAAAAATTTAGGGTGTAAAATTACGCTGAGGTATATTCCAAAAAATGTAATAACAAAACATTAGGTAGCAAAGGTTTCAATAAGAATGTAGTCTTGGAACTTGTTAATTCAGTAAAGGTGTTTTAGAACTATTACGCCTATTACATCCATTGAGCAAGTACGGAATTACCAAATCCTTCATGAGGTTGTATGAATACCACGAAAAACATACCACTTTCTAAACGAATGCCCAGAAGCCTCTAATTAAAAGGGAACTTCGCCCAAACCTAAATTGTACACCATGCAACTACATTACCAACATCAACAAAGGCGAAACAAGCCTATGACTTTAAAGCGGATTTTATTCCTCTTGTGTTTGTTTCTAAACCTTGCTGTTTTAAGCAGCGTTGCTCAAGAGCGAGCAGAAGAACCTTTACTGCAAATTGCAGAACCTTATGAAAACATAGAATTCTTTCGAATAAAACCTGAACTGAGTTTTACTACTCAAGAGTTTATTCAAAAACATTTATCCTTATTAAATCTGGCTCCTTCTAGTACGATGAAGTTAGTGAAGTCGACACCGGATAATGAAATAAAGGATATGATTCACCACCGTTACCAACAATACATTGGAAATATACCTGTGGAAGGTGGTGAAATGATTGTACACGAACAACGTGGCCGTGTGAAATATATCAACGGACAATACTTTCAGAACACCCAAGTAATGCCCGATTTAAGTACCACCTTGGTTCTTGAAGAAGCAGGGTTACAGTTGGCTTTAAATCAGGTGAATTCAAAAGACTATTTATGGAATAATCCGGAAGCAGAGAAAGCTTTAAAGGAATTGAAAAAAGATGAGCATGCAACCTATCAACCTCATGGTGAATTAGTTTTTGCTGCTAATAACGGATTAACACCGGAAACAAGAACATATACCTTATGTTGGAAGTACAACATTAATGTAAATCCGGTTTCTGAGTCGTATGCCGTTTATATTAACGCCAATACCGGTTTAACGCATAACAAATTACCGTTGACCTTTGTTTGTAGTGCCGGTTCCGGTACCACCCTTTGGAATGGTGTAAAAAGTATTAATACCCAATTAAATGCCGGTACATACAGAACCATAGATGACTGTATTACCGCACAAATTAGAACCTATAATGGAAATGGTGCGAACACAGGTGTAGGTGCTACAGATTATACCGATGCCGATAATAACTGGCCTAACACCGCGCTTGGAAAATATATTGTGGAAACGCATTATGACCTTCGACAAACACGTAATTATTACTTTAATGTTCATAATCTAAATGGTATTGATGGAGCAGGCCACGATTTCATTAGTTACTTAAACCCAGGATTTTCAAATAATGCATACTACAGTAGTTCAACAGAAACCTTTTCCTTCGGAGGAACTTCAACTGGAGGAAATCCGGTTATTGAAATGGATGTAGCTGCCCATGAATCAACCCATGGTGTAATTGATTTTTCATCCGGCTTAGCGTATCAATATGAATCGGGAGCTTTGAATGAATCTTTTGCCGATATTTTTGGAGAGTCTTGTGAAGAATATTCCTTAGGTACAAATGATTGGATTATTGCAAACAATATTGCTTTAGGTCCGTTGCGTTCTTTTTCTAATCCTAATCTATATAGTGATCCTGATACTTATGGAGGTACCTTCTGGTATGCTCAGGGTGGTTGTGTTCCATCGTCAAGCACCGATTATTGTGGCGTACATCGTAATAGTGGTGTACAAAACTATTGGTACTATTTATTAGCCCAAGGAGGTTCAGGAACAAATGATAATAGCAACGCCTTTTCGGTAACGGGAATCGGAATTAATAAAGCCCGTTTAATTGCGTATCAATCCATGATCAATTTAACCGTGAATGGCACCTTTGCGAATGCTCGTACGCTTTCTATTCAAGCAGCGAAAGATTTATATGGAGATTGTAGTGAAGAAGCCGAAGCAACAACCCGCGCGTGGTATGCTGTTGGTGTTGGAAGCAATTGGATAACACCAACTCCTTTAACTATTTCTGTTTCTACAACAGCTACGTATCTATGTCCGGGAAGTTCTGCAACCATTACTGCCTTTGGTGCAAGTACCTATACATGGGCATCCGGTTTGGGTAGCGGTAATCCAAAGGTGATTACACCTTCTTCAACAACAACCTATACTGTAACAGGAACTGATGCCGAAGCCTGTACTGGAACAAAATCATTTACACTGAATGTTACACCTGCCCCAACGGTTACACCAACGGCAGATGATTACGATTTGTGTATTGGCCAAAGTACAACAGTGCGTGCCGGTGTAAACGGAACCTTGCAAACTTTACTTACTTCCATGGCAGGAGGAAATGGTTCTTCTGCGAATGTTTTTGACATACAAGCATACAATAGCATTACCATTACCGATTTCCAAATGAATATTACAACAGGTGATTCGGCTGAGGTATTTTATAAAATTGGTGGCTACGGAAATGCTCCGGTAACTTCAACAACAGGTTGGTTTAAACTCGGACAAACCGTTCCGATTACTGCAGCAGGAGCCGGTAACTTAACACTGATTCCTACCACATCGAATTTAACCATACCTGCGGGTTCAACCTATGGTATCATAATTGCGTGTAACGGATCTAATAATTATTCAAATGGAACACTTGTTGGTTCAACCTTAGAAAGCAATTCTGATTTACGTATTACACAAGGACATGGTGGAAACGCCTTTGGTGGAAGTGTAAATTTAAGTTTCGCACCACGTAATTTTAATGGTGAAGTTATTTATCGCACAAATTATACGGCGTATTCTTGGACGCCAATAACCACCTTATCTAGCGCCACTGCGGCTAACCCTGTTGCAACCCCAACAACAACTACTACTTATTCCGTAACCGCTACGGATGGAAACGGTTGTACCGGAACTGGTTCGGTTAAAGTATACGTAAATCCGGGACCAGATATTAGTAGCATATCGGTAACACCACAATCGGTATGTCAGGGTAGTAGCAGTGCCTTATCCGTATCCGCAACAAGCACTGAATTTGATTTTATTTCTACCGAATTAAATGCAAATAATTCTTCGAGCGGTAATGTTTTTGATATTACTGCCATTAAAGATATTAATATTTCGAGTGTTTACATCAATGCCAGTACTGGAACGCAAGCTGAATTATGGTATAAAGCAGGAGGTTATGGTGGAACAACTGTTACAAGTAGTACTGGTTGGACCAAATTGGGAACTACGGTTAGTATTACTCCGCAAGGCATAAATGCCTTAACGAGTGTTCCTCTTACCGCCTCGTTAAGTATTCCGGCCGGCCAAACCTACGGTATTGCAATCGTAACAGATGGTACCGTGCATTATACTAATGGTACAACGGTTGGTGCTTTATTAGAAGCTAATCCGGATATGAATATTTTTCAAGGTCATGGTGGTACGGGTATTGGCGGAACCTTTAGTTTCCTCTTTTCTCCACGAAATTTTAATGGACGTTTCTATTATACCGTTGATAACAATATTGCCAATTATTCTTGGTCGCCATCAAGCAACGTAACTAACGCCAACACAGCTAACGCCACAGCCACTCCGGTTAGTTCAACCACTTATACGGTTACCGTAACTGATGGTGATGGATGTACAAATACCGAAATACAACGAGTTTATGTTGGTGAACCAGCACAAATTCAACTTACATCTTCTTTATCGTCAACTTGTCCTGGCGCTTCACAAATCATTTCAACATCGAATGCAAACTCCGCCCAAAGTGATGAAATACTTACCAGAACAGAAAGCAATAACGGCTATGGACCAAATGGCGGTGTTGTTTTTGACGTTACTACCACACGCGCTATTACCATAACTAGTGTTAAAATGAATATGGATGATGACGCTACGCAAGCTGAAGTTTGGTATAAATCGGGAGGTTACGGCGGTGCTGATTTACTCTCTAGTGTTGGTTGGACCAAACTAGGTGCAACAGTAGCTGTTACCTCACAAGGTTTGGATAAATTCACAACCATTCCGATAAGCGTTAATCTTTCCATTCCGGCTAACACAACTTATGGCCTTGCCATTGTGTGTAACGGAAGTGTAAACTATATTAACGGAACCAGTGTGGGGGCAGTGTATGCCGCACAACCTGGTATAAGCATTAAGCAAGGACACGGTGGTGCCGGTTTTGGAGGAACTTTTAACTTCATTAACGACCCTCGTGTATTTAGCGGCTCTTTAGTGTATAATGAAACAGTTTCATTTAGTTCGTATGCATGGACACCCAATTCAACGATTTCCAGTGTTGTTGTAGCAAACCCAACAGTTTCACCAACAGCAAATACAAGTTATAGTGTAACGGTGACCGATGCGAATGGTTGTACCGGTACAGCAAGCATTGGTATTCAAGTGATGGATTCACCAACAGGTATTGCTTCCGCTTCTCCAAGCTCAGCATGTGTTGGATCTGCTGTAACGTTAAGTTATGCAGCTCTTGCGGGAAATCAATGTAATGGTGTAGTTCAATCAGGATTTGCCGGAAGTTATTTGCCGGCTACTTGGTCAACCTTACTTACTAATTCTAATGGTACAGTTAATATAGCAGGTGCTCCTAATTCGATAGTAATTACTTCGAGTGATGGTTTGTCTTCCACTGGGGTAACAGCCTATCAGCATAGTATGATTTGTTCTGGTTACCTGAAATTTAGTTGGAGTTACACTACTACCGACGGATCCCCTATTTATGATTATCCTCGTTATTCTGTAAATGGCGGTGCTGCTCAAGTTTTGCCGGGCTTCAAAAATGCCTTCGGAAACGATGTAGCTCAATCGGGTAGCTTTAGCTTACCTGTTAATGCCGGTGATCTGGTACAAATTCAAATGTACACTAGTGATAATTTTGGTGGGGCTGGTAGCTTAAACATTACGAACTTCCGTGCACCTTATCAATCTACAACAACACAGAGTGTGGCCTGGTACACAACACCAACGGGAGGTGCTTCTTTAAGTGCAGCAAATCCTTATTCCTATGTTCCTGTTGCAGGTAATTACACTTACTATGCACAAGTAACTAATACAGCAACGGGTTGTACTAATGCAACACGAGTTGCAACGAATAATGTAACTATCAATAGCTTACCTTCAGTTTCAACTTCGGCAACAGCCACTACTATTTGTGAAGGACAATCAACTACGATTACTGCCTCAGGTGCAACGACCTATAGTTGGCAACCGGGAGGAGCAACAGGATCATCGATTACTGTTTCGCCAACAACAACAACAACGTACACAGTAACAGGAACGAACGCTAACGGTTGTATTGCTACGGCTATTCGAACCATCACGGTTAATCCTAAACCTGCCATGACCGGCAATGCCACACCAGGTATTGTTTGTCCGGGTGGAGCTGTTACTTTCACAGGAAGCGGTGCAGGTGTAATTTGGAATTGGCAGCCGGGTAACTTAATTGGATCTCCGGTAGTTGTGAATCCATTGGTTCAAACAACCTATACGGCTACAGCAACCAGTTCACTTGGTTGTACGAATACAGCCTCTTTTGTTATTCTCATGAATCCTGTTCCTAATCCTACTATCGCTATCTCCCCAGCCGCAACGGTATGTAGCGGAACTACGGTAACATTAACCGCTTCCGGTGGTGGTACCTACGTTTGGGCTCCAGGAGGTGCTACATCAGCAGCGATTAATGTGAATACAACCGGTGTTTATACGGTAACTGTTACGAACGCCAGCGGTTGTACGGCAACGTCAACAGCTTCAATAACCGTTAACCCATTACCATCGGTTTCCACTACAGCCACCTTAACCACTATTTGTAATGGAGGTTCAACAACCTTAACTGGAACAGGTGCTTCAACTTACACTTGGCAACCAGGTAATTTATCTGGAACCTCGGTTGTTGTTTCACCTACCTCTACTACTACCTATACAGTTACCGGAACATCTGCTTCTGGTTGTACCGCAACGGCAACCCGACTTATTACCGTGAATACCTTACCAACGATTACTACATCGATTACCAACGCAACAATTTGTGTAGGACAATCAACAACCATTTCTGCAAGTGGTGCAAGTACGTATAGCTGGCAGCCGGGAGCCTTATCCGGAACTCCTGTAATTGTTTCACCAGCATCAACTACCACGTATACGGTAACAGGTACTGCTGCCAATGGATGTGTTGCTTCGGTAACTCGTTTGGTAACAGTTAATACCTTACCAAGTGTTGGAACAACTACTTCTGCAGCCACACTGTGTGTAGGGCAATCAACAACTATTAATGGAACCGGCGCTTCCACTTATACATGGCAGCCAGGTAATTTAAGTGGCGCTTCTATTAATGTAACACCTGCCACAACTACAACCTATACTGTAACAGGAACGAATGCATCTGGTTGTACAGCAACCGCAACCCGTTTAATTACCGTAAATAATTTACCTACGGTTTCAACGAGTGCTACCCTTACAACGATAAACTGTTCAGGTTCTACAACGATAACCGCTTCAGGTGCCACATCCTATACTTGGCAACCGGGAGGTGCCTCTGGTAGTAGTATTACGGTATCGCCAACATCAACAACAACCTATACTGTAACAGGTACCAATGGTGCAGGCTGTACTGCAACTGCCACGCGAACTATAACTTACGTTCCTTGTGCCTCTGCAGTATTAACCGTGAAAGCATTTATTGAAGGTTATTACTTAGGCGCATCACTTATGCAACCGGTTTTAAATAATCAAGGAGAGCCAAATCCGTTAACGCATACTGATACGGTAACTGTTGAGCTACATAGTGGTATTGCTCCTTATGCGCTTGTTCATTCAGTGAAAGCCGTTCTGCAAACGAATGGTAACGCCGTGTGTAACTTCCCTCCTTCGATCGTTGGAAATTCCTACTACATTGTTTTAAAGCATCGTAACGCTTTAGAAACATGGAGCAGTGCTCCGGTTGTTGCTGCCGCATCGTACAATTACAATTTCTCGAATGCAATTACCAAGGCCTACGGAAGTAATATGTCGCCTTTAGGTGCCGGTGTATTCGGTTTATTCAGTGGTGATTTGAATAACGACATGACGATCGATGTATTTGATTACTTAGTACTTGATCCAGACGTAGTAAATGGTTCAAGCGGTTACTTAAATACCGATGTAAATGGTGATGGTTCTGTCGATGTTTTCGACTATCTCGCGATAGATCCTAACATCGTAAATGGTGTAAGCGCAGCTACTCCATAATAGAATTAAATCTCAATAAAAAAGAGAGGACGTTGTCGAAAGATAACGTCCTCTTTTTTTATGAATCATCTACCTGCTTTGTATTTTTTATTATACTCGGTGATGATATTAATACTACACTATCGTTACTTCATGAACCCTCTCTCAGTACTAAAAACGTACCTAGAAAAACTCAATGGAATTATTTGTTTTTAATGGGAACATTCAAAGCGCTTTCGTTGTGAAACTCCTACTGCACCTCAAGAGAAATTATTGAATTTCTTCTTAGTTTTCTGGCGGTGTAAATGATATTACCATGATCGCCTTGCACAAAACGACGTATATAAAAGTTCGTTTCAAAATCTTCAATTTCAGTGAGATACTTTTTGCTTATAGTTCCATGCTGATCGAGTTTCACACAGGCAAGATAACCTCCGTATCCTTGAATATGAACTTCCGGCACTTCCTTTTCGCTCAAGCTTTTGTTCTTTTTATTATCCGTGTACAAAACGTAAACATCATTACCCGATACAATAGCATTAAACGATAATTGTCTACCATAGGCATCGTTACTTCGTTGATATTTTGGAATTTTACGTACCCAAGAGGTACCATCTTTGTTTGCTCGAATAACATAAATATCATTGGCAAATGTTTTATACTCTGTGCGTGTAGTGGCATTGGCACCAACGCCTGTCGTGTAGGTTCTCATTTGCACTTCATATTCTTCTCCCATCAAAATCATATCACCATTATCTAACTGGGTGAAGTAACGTATTACGAGATTTTTTACGCCTAAATCATTTTCATCATCTTTGCGTTCTGCACGTTTCATTTTTCTTAACTCTCTTGCCGTGGCATTGGCTTTAATTATTTCGGTAGGAATTTCAAACATACCTCCATTCTTAAATTTCAACGTTTTACCTTGCTCATCGATTTGTAAAACATAAGCACCATCGATACCCGTCTGATTCAAGCGTGAATAAAAGCCAGACAACATCATCTCACCCGTTTTCGTTTCAAACAAATTAAATGAACTCGGAATGATTTTATCTAAATCTATTTTTATTACATCGGGTTGTTCATGCTGTCCATCGTACACTAATAATTCGTAATTATATTTCGCTTCACCCTTTACCCGATCCTCCTTATCGAGGTTTACCTTAGCTAATAAATAAATTTTACCGTCGTTCGTAACAGCATAACTCTCATTATCCATCACTGCTTCCGTGTAAGGCATTTTGTATTCCCTGGTCCATACTTTTTGCATATTCTCATCAAATACATTCATACCAATGATATCATAATTTACCTTTTCGCGTCTGCTTTCAGGTTTCAAGCGATAGATTAAGCCAATACGAGTATTATTTTCGGAAACTAAGCACTCATCCGCTTCTTCTTGACCGAAACGAAAAAAACTCCAATTATACACTTTGTCTGACGATTGAAACAAAGGGATTTTATTTTTGGAAAATGTTAAGGTTTGTGGGTCAAATTCTATCGCACTCATGCCTTCCGTTTTTTTGCTGTCTTCTCTCGTAAGAAAATAAATTTTATTCTTAACTCGAACCACATGCGGAATTTCAGAAATCATCATCCATTCATCGTCCAAGGTAATGGTCTTCTCCTGTAGTTTTTCCAATTTATTATTGAAATGAACTACATGAACCGATTCCGATTTGCCTCGTCCTGATTTGACATTAAATTGAAATATTCCCTGTTCTCCAAGTTGAATAGGAGCTAGAATATCATGTCTAGCGGGTGAATCAAATTCGTTGGATTGTTTCATTACGATGTCTTGTGTATAACCCTGATAACTTAAAAAGCACATCGCAAGGATTGTAATTCTATTTTTCATTTTTCACTATTTGAAGCCAAAGTAACGGATTATGCTTCATTTACACCTGTATCTCCTTCCATTTCCCTTTTTTGAAATACCAGAATCCAAGGAGTGCGATTAGCGTTTCTGCAACCGGTATGGCTATCATGGCTCCGGTTGTTTTCAACGACGTATGATAGGTTACATAATAGGCTATTGGAATCTGAAGCAACCAAAAACAAATGAAGTTAATGAGCGTAGGCGTTTTACTATCACCGGCACCATTCAACGATTGAATCATTACCATTCCGATACCATAAAAAATATAACCACAACCAATGATGCGCAATGCCTTAGCCCCAATGGCCACAACCTCTTGATCGGAAGAATAAAAAGAAATTATTTGTTCCGGAATACCAACAAAAAGTAAGGTAACAAACAACATAAAAAGCACATTGTATTTCGTACATAACCATACCGACTGTTCTGCTCGTTCGGGTTGTTTGGCACCCAGGTTTTGACCTACTAACGCTGCTGCTGCATTGCTGAGTCCCCAAGCAGGTAAAATAAAGAATATCACATTCCGAATGGCTAATTGATAACCGGCCGAGGCGCTTGTACCGCCAACATCTGCGATAAATCGGGTAAGAACAATCCAACTCGCTGAAGCTATAATGAATTGAAATGTAGCAGGCCATGCTATACCTATCAAGGATTTCATTGTATCATAATGTGGTTTGAACAGCGTAAGGTTCAATTTTAATTGATTACCGCCTTTCCATAAATGGTAAAGCTGATAGGCTACTCCGGCTCCTCGTCCGACGGTGGTTGCAATAGCCGCTCCTTTCAACCCCAACCCGAAACCGTAAATAAACAGTGGGCATAACACTATATTCAATCCGCTGGCAATCCATAAACTCCACATTGCCACAGCAGCATTTCCGGCACCGCGAAAAATTCCGTTGATGAGAAAGAGCATAACGATAACAAAACTTCCTCCTAGCATGATTCGTGTAAAAATGCTACCTTCTGCTACCACTTCGTTGCTAGCTCCCATCAGGTGTAAAATATCCGGTGCAAACCAAACGCCTAACACACTGCAAACAATAGAACAAATTATTCCGAGTAGAATACTTTGTGCACCTGCTCTTGACGCTTCATGATAATTTTTTTCTCCCACCCTACGAGCAACTAACGCGGTAGCGGCTGTAGAAACACCTATCGCTAGCGAATACAAAATGGTAACTACACTTTCTGTTAAACCCACTGTTGCGATGGCCTTCTTCCCAAGCTTCCCAACAAAGAAAATATCTACCACCGCAAACACCGACTCTAAGCCAAGTTCCATGATCATCGGGATGGCTAGTAATAATACCGCCTTCCTAATACTGCCAGTTGTATAGTCGTAATCTTCTCCGTTTAGCGCCTGCCTGACAAGTTGCGTGATTTTTTTAAACATAGATTTTACGAATGTAATAGTCGTTGATTACATTTCTAGCTGGTTTGGCCGGATAAGTTTAAAGTATGACATCTAAATGAATGCATGCTGATTTAGTTTTGCTAGTAAAGAATTAAAGGTGTCTATTCAAATTAAACAAGTTGAACAACATGATGTAATCATACTTACATTACTTGCACGCATTACTTTTACCGAGGCTTTCGGTTATTTATTTACTCCTGAGGAACTAAAAGATTATTTAGATAAAACGTTTACAGTAGCCAAGTTACGCGAATCCGTAGCAAAATCAAATAATCGCTTTTTCCTGGCTATAGTGGATGAACTTCCGGTAGCTTATGCAAAATTAAAACTTCATAGTCCGTATGAAAGTTTGCCTTATCATTCACCCGCACAATTACAAAAAATATATGTTTTGAAAGAATTTATTGGGAATGGCATTGGTGAAAAATTACAAGAGACTGTTTTTCGTGAAGCAGAAAAAAATAATAAATCTATCTTGTGGTTAGCTGTTTGGGAAGAGAATCATAAAGCACGCAAATTTTATACGCGTTACGGTTACCATAAAGAAAGTACATATGGTTATGGAATAGGTGAAAAATACTTCACGTATGATATTATGGTGAAACACTTCCAATAATAAGACATTAAATAATTCCCTCTCTAACCAAATCTTGGATATGCAGCATGCCTGCGTAAAGATTCTCTTCTAAAACTACTAGTTGACCAATATTAAATTTACGCATCATACTTAAGGCATCTACGGCCAATGCTTGGGCATCAATTGTTTTTGGTTGATCGTTCATAATGTCGGATGCACACAACGTACTGAGGTCGCTATGCACTTCAAGCATCCGTCGGATGTCGCCGTCGGTTATAATACCTAACAGCTTATTGGATTCATTCAACACCGCAACAGCTCCCAAACGATGGGTACTAATGGCTACTATGGTTTCCTTCATACCTGCATTAGCTAAAACGCTTGGCTTGGCATTTAACTTACTTAAATCCGACACGCGGGTATAGAGTTGTTTTCCTAAAGCACCTCCCGGATGAAACTTTGCAAAATCCGACGGAGTAAATCCCTTTAATTCAAGCAAGCAAACCGCTAAGGCATCGCCCATAACCAATTGCGCAGTAGTGCTGCTGGTTGGTGCGAGGTTATTCGGACAAGCTTCCTGGCTTACCGTAGTATTTATGAAGACATCCGCTTGCAAGGCTAAACTCGATTGTGCGTTACCGCAAAGAGCGAGGATGCGATTGCCGAAATTTTTAATAAGTGGAATCAACACTTTAATTTCTGCGCTCTCACCACTTTTAGAAATTAGTAATGCGATATCGTCGGCTTGCATCATCCCTAAATCACCATGAATGGCATCAGCAGCATGTAAGAATAGCGCAGGCGTTCCGGTGCTATTCATGGTAGCCACAATCTTCTGTGCTATGATGGCGCTTTTACCAATGCCGCAAATAATGAGTCTGCCCTTACTTTCATGAATCCATTGAACGGCTTGAAGAAAATTTTCATTCACATACTGAGCCAAGTGCCGAACGGCTTCGGCTTCCAGAGAAATAGTTTGTAAGGCCAACGATTTAATTTGCTCCGAATTCATACGAGGCAAATATAACGGTTTGTTTTTCTATAGTTCATGTTGAGCTTAACCTCCCTCTTCGAATTTATTAAAAACAGTTCGTGTTAAAAAACTATATTTGGCCTTATCAATTCGTTGCATGCCTTCATCTGTTGAAATATTTTTTTCTTATGCCCATGGCGATGAAAAGGAAACCGGCGAAAGTCGGGAAAAGATGATTCATGAAATTTATAATTCCTTGCTTAATGACGGTTATCATGTTGTTCGCGACAAATATGATTTGGGATATACCGGACAGATTACCAAATTCATGAACCGCATCGGGGAAGGTCACTTAGTTATTGTAGGTATTTCCGATAAATATTTGAAATCGGAGTATTGTATGTATGAACTATTGGAAATTTTTAGAAACTCAAAAGGTCAAGAAGAAGATTTTACCAAACGAATTATACCACTTCGGGTAGAAGATAATCTAAGTTTAAAAACACCGGAAGGAAAACAAGTTTACATCGACCACTGGAATAAACGAATAGACGAGGCTGAAGCTTCTGTAAAAAATAATCCAGATAGCATTGGTCCAAAACGAATCGAATGGCTTAAACGTTATCGAGAAATTAAGAATGAGTTAGATGATATGTTGGAGTTATTTTCCGACATCAATACACTCACCAAAGAATTACTGAGTGCTAATAACTTTGCAGTCATTAAATCAACCATCCTAAAACGTATTCAAGAAGAAGAACTCAAGCTAGGTTTGCAGCAACATGCAGTTGCCAATAAGGAGGTTCTTCTACAACAAGCATTTAATGAAAATGAACTCTTTGAAATTTCTCGGGTAGATAGTGACGCGGTGGTGATTTCGGTTAAGCAAGGGAAGTATGTTTATTTCCGTTCACCAAACGATGTAGATTTTCGCGTTAAATACACCGTTTCAGGCGAACGTTTTTCAGAACAAGTTACAGGTATACTTCAACGGTTATTGGTGGAAGACAATTTGCGTGAAGATGAATTTGAAATTTTAGGTACCTCTCTTTTTCAGCGTTTGCTTTGCTCAAGCGAAGCACAAGTTGCCTTTACAACTTATGTACAACAAGCGGTAAAAAATAAAATTCGTTTAAAAATTATTTTACGCTTCGACGAAGAATCTTCGTTGCTGGCTTGCTTGCCGTGGGAATATTTGTATTGTCCTTTTGCCGATAATAAAGGACTCTTCGTAGGTGAAAGTAATGAATTGATACTTACCCGCAGGCTCTCGGTTAAAGGAAATGATCAGCTTATTAATACACAAGAATTGCGTGTTCTTATTGCTGTTTCCGATCATTTGCGTAAAAACGACGAACTCAAAGCAGATGAACAAATTTTATTAGAAGCTATTCAGGATATACAAGGTTACTCCGGTAAAAAAGTTTCCGGTCAACTCGAATATTTTTCATCGCTCAATCAGCTTGCTGATTTCATCGTAAAACAAAATACACCGTTTCAAGTGGTTCATGTTTTTGGTATGGCGCGAAGCAATAAAGAAGCTACGCCCACTTTTGAACTTGCCTTAGGCGATACCTTCAGTATCCAAAGCAATAATTTAAATTGGAAAAACGGACAATCATTTATCGATTGTTTTTTACAGAAACCCGCTTTGATTTTTTTACATGCTGCGGTAGATAGTCCGGAGGAAACCTACCTTGCTCTCAGTGGTTTTGCCTTTCAGTTATTGAAAGAAGTACCCGGTGTATTAGCATTACAAGCACCTGCGGGAAATACAAACGCAATCAATTTTTCACGGTATTTCTATAAAGCCCTCATTCAAGATGAAACGGATATGGATACCGCTGTTAAACGTTCGCTTGGCGAAATATCTTTTTTTAAAAGCAAACAACCCCGTGTAAAAGTTTCTTCTTATTTAGGAAAATCCTTTCGGTTTGTTTTTGAAAAGGAAGCACCGGCTATCAAAGAACAAATGGTGTTCGCTGTGAAATGCAAAAACAAAAACGACTTTGCAAGTAGGAAGGGAGAAGTTTGTAACAATGAAATTGAATTTGTTAAAGTTGAAGAGGCAACGAAGGTGAATTACTTGCTCCTCGAGCCGGATATGAAAAGTTGTCGACGTTGCGGAAATATCTTGAAACGTTGTCATCATTGTGGTTACCTGATACCATCTCCTGAAGATAACTTTTGTAGTGCTTGCACCACCCCTGTTTTCCGAAGAGAAGAATTACAACAAGAAGGCATGTTTGATGGAAGCAAGCGTACAGGAAGTGAAACTTTGTTATTTAAAAACACACGATAAACCTTCATGGCACCTTCAATTTCATATCAAGAATTATTGGCCGCGATGTATTACAATGCATCGCTTGCAGGCACCGATATGGTTGAATTTGCTTCCATCATTGAATCTTTAAAACGAACTGTTCAAAATGAATCGAATGTATTGTCGCATTGGACACACTGGGATAATGCGGTGATACAAAGTAAGCCTACACGTGCGTTAGATACCTTAATACAAACACGAACGCAATTTGCTTTACACGTTGCAAAAGGTTATGCGCAATTAATAGCGGAAGCAACGAACACGCTTGAAGAAGTATTTTTTGAATACCTCTATGTGTGGCGAACTGTACATTTTAAAGATGTACTACAGGTGCTTCAATCTAATCAACAGATTAGCGCGGAAGAAGAATTGTTTTGGACGAATAGGGTTACCATTATTGAAGAGCGACGTTGGGTAGAAATGATTCCGGTGATACAACATTGGATAACATCGCCTCACATTACCGCGCCTAGAAAAGCACATTTTCTCAGTGTTTTAGCCGCAATCTATATATTTTATGTAGGTGATTATAAACGAAGTAAAACATTCCTCGATGAAGCTATTCTACTTCATGAAACGGAACCCTATGTGCAAAGTGTACATGCTACTTGGTATCTGGAACAAAATTTAATAGAGGATGCAAAGAGCCGCTATCAACAGATGGTGCTTGATCAAAAAATGTTGGTTATTGGTTATAACGGCTTGGGCAATTGTGCTCGTAAACAGGAAGATTTTTTCACAGCAGAAGAATGGTATTTCAAAGCCAAAGCAAGTGAACCCGGTTATCTGGAAACATACCAGAACTTAATCAGTTTGTATGGTGCAGAAAGCAAACTCTATGAAGTGCGAAAAGACCAGATTTCCGCTTATGTGGATACGGAGCTTCTTATTGAAATCAACTATGCCATTCACTATTATTTAGATGCTGCCAATGCCTGCATAACCGTGAATGATATAGAAGCTGCGAAACAATGGCATGCGAAGGCAGCACAAGAAAACAAGTTGCGTGTTGATGTACTCCTTCAAGCAGGTAGTATTATCCGGCATCCTTTACCGGCTGATCTATCAAACTTAACTGCGGATGCGGCTTATCTCGAAACGGAGAAGGTATATAAAGAAGCAATGCTAGCGGCACCAACTTGTTTCGATCCGTATTGGGCTTTGTATATTTTATATAAGCAAGCATCGTGTTATGAAGCGGCTATTGCCGTTTTGAAGCAAGCCTATCCATTTTCGGAAGTGTTTCAGGAATTGTGCATCATGGAGATTACCACTTGCTACGAAAGTTTGCAACAGTGGCAACAGGCTTCTGAAAATTTGTTAGAAGGAATAAAAGCCTTTCCCGATTCACAAGCATTATTTGAATACGCCGAATTTTATTCTGAACGTTTAGCCCAACATGATGCAACAAGTAATATCAACTTTGAGGCGAGTAAACATTTTTATCATCAGCTTTGTGCGGTAATACCCGAACAACGTAAACAAGACTTCTATACTTTCTTTACCAAATCTATTGCCGATAAAAAACAGGATGAGGATTTTCTGATAGCAGTTTATGAAGATGCTTTACTTGATTTTCCAAACAATACTACCTTTCGCAAACAGGTGGAACGCATAAAAGTGTTGCGCACTGTTTTCGATGGAGGAACGCCTTACAATCATACCATTACAGAAATTGCAGTTGAATGTGATTCACGTTTGTGTGATTTATTTCTAACGCCCGAACGCAATGATTTTACGCCGGCCTTCTGGCAAAAACTGAATCAGTTTAAAGAAGCTTTTCATCAACGATTTGGTGTGGCGTTACCGGCTATAATTTTCAGAGAATACACCTTTCATTCCGAGCACTATGACTTCTACTCCACGTTACAAGAAGTGTACACCAATCATGGCATTAAATTTCATGCAGATTGTATTTTAGTTCGTGGGGCTCTCAACGAAGTACCTGTTATTGAAACGTGTTATGCTTACGCTCCATATTTTATCTTACACTGGGTTAAGGAAGAATATCGAACCCAAATACCTTCCTCTTGTGTTATTCTTGAACCGGTAGATGTAATCTTTGAGCATTTACAATATACGCTTTGGAATCAATTGCATCGGTTTATGCATTATGATCAAGCGAACTTTAAAACGGTTACAGAACAAGCGGATCGTCATCAGAAAACGGCCTTTATGCAATGTGTTCAACTCTTATTGCAATATAAAGTTTCCATGCAAAACCTCCCTTCAATGTACACGTTGTTTCTTAGGGGGGTGGAAGCCAATCAAGCTATTCAGGAAATAGCGTATCATATAATGAGTTTACGAGAGTTTCCCTTGCAAAACCCGTATAACGATATACTTTTTACATGGTATACGCTTAGTGCAGAAAACGAATCGCAATTGACATCTGTTTTTAAACAAACCTTACTTCATCAGTGGGCCGCTGATATGGACGCTACTTCTTGTCAGACCATGCTTACCTATTTTAGAAATACACTTGATAAAAATGCACGCGTTATAGTTCAACATGAGCAAACTGCTTTTGTGCTACAACTCATTTGCGCCATCGAGTTTCCAAATGTTTTGTTTGGCACATCCATGATGTTTCAAACACCAGAAAATGAATTGAATAACGCTCAAATGCTTCAGTGGTCATGACAACACGAAATTTTTTAATTACTCTTTGTGTAGAACAATCGTTGTTTCATTCCTTTTCTGAAGAAGAAAAACAAAAGATTGTTGACGATGTAAAAGCTTATCTTTCTTTATTAGCGGAAAATTTCTATACAGAAAAAGTAGCGGTAAGCTGCACGATGCAGTATTCATCTTATCATGCCATTCAAATAAACAATCAGGAATTTCGTGTGGCAAAGGTGTATCGTCCGTGTTACTCCTATGAAGAAAATAGTACTTACTGGACGCTGCGTTTTTCAGAAGCTCTTTTTTATCATCGAGAAATGGTATTAGTAGGTTCCTTTAATCCGGATAAGCTCGAAGCAGAGCGCATACAAATTCAACCATGTTTTTCCCAAAAAAATGTGCAGCCAACGGTGGAGATGCATCGTTTGCGTATTGATGTTACCTCAAAAGTTTATACTTCGCCACATAACATAGATTCCTTTTCAAGAGAAGAATATGTAGCGGCTTGGCATTCACAATTGTATTATGATAAAGGTGTTCTGGTTCCCAAACCTACCTTCCATATTGATGATACTTTACCTGAAACTGGTTTTAGAATTTGGATTAACGATTTACCTTATCCTGTTCTACATAGTTTTCCGGAAAATTATTTTATGGAAATGCCGGCTGTTACTTCCGGTGAAGTTATTGGTAATCCGCACGACGTAAACCATCCTCATTTTGCTACGATACATGTTTTAAAAAACAGCAACGAATTACAACCGGAAACGGATACTTGTTTTGCATGGATGGGTATGCTTAATTTAATGACTTCCGCCGTAGTTCAATTACATGCTTCCTGTTGGATAAACAAAACCTTTATCGCATTTCAATTAGATGAACAACCACTTCATGCCGATGTATTAGCCTTGGCTTTAGAACAATATACAATGGAGGATATCGTGTATTTTCTGAAGCGTTTGTCGGAGGAACGAATCCCCATTCGCAATTTAAAAAAGTTACTTCACTTGCTTACGTATGAGCAAGATGCGATGTACGGAGATGCCGGAACGATAGCCTTTGGTTCTACTTCCGCACTTACTGTTATTTATAGTGAAAACAAAAAACTTCAAGGCAAAGATTTGATTGTGGAATCGTTACGTCGTGGTTTGCAAGAAGAAACCGCTGTATCGATTTCCAAGGATAATAATTTCAATGCACTTATCATGGGTGTAACGGTAGAAGAAACCTGGCTTCAACTTGATATGGATGGAGAAAGAAAGTTGTTTAATGGTGTTTTAGATTCGATTGAAACACAACTTACGGAAATCCCTCGCAACACAAAATTACATGGTGTTGTTTGTCAGGATTTTATTCGCCCTTCCTTAGCAGCTTATCTTCAAAAAATACATCCTTGGTTATGTGTTTATTCTTATCGCGACTTAGCACCATGGATCAATGTAACTCCGTTGGGGTATATTAATGTGGTTATGTAGTTTCTTGAACGTAGGCGAATAGGATTCTCGAAATTATTAAGCAGCATTGTTGCACAAGTAATTTCGGTTAATTTATATCAACTTAAATTATCCGAACTTTTCTTTCCATTCGAAGCAACATCCATTAACTTCGGGAAGCACTACCTTCAAAAAATAAACGTATGCCACATTTAAACAGGGCGGAATTCTTTGATAAATTTATTCCTTCCAAGAACACGCCCGTCATCATTAAAACCTACGACGCCAGTCAGGATGAATTGGTAAAGAAATACGGAAATAAATCACTACCCTTACAGGTAAAAAAATCACGAAGTACGTTATCGCCGTATGCAGGTCCTTGGGGAGAAAAACAAAAAGTACATGTATTACGCCGTCTTACGGTAGGTGTAAAAAATACACATTATAATGCGCTGGCAAGTTTAACGCCATCACAAGCCATCGATGTGTTGCTTAACACGAGTAACCCTTCTCCGCTGCTTCCTATCAACTATTATCAAAATCTACAAGCAGATAATCAGAGCATTGCGTACGGACAAACTTGGGTTGGAGCGCCTTATAACAACGATGGTACGGTTAACTACTACCGCTATCTTTCGGTGCGAACGGCATGGTTTCATAATATTTTGAATCAACCCATGAGTATTGAAGAAAAAATGATTGCCTTTTGGCATAATCATTTTGCTACACAATATGCTATGGTAGGTGATGCCCGACTTTTTCATGAATATGTTCTACTGTTAAGACAACATGCCTTGGGTAATTTTAAAACCTTTGTAAAGGACATAACCAAAAACGGCATGATGCTCATTTACCTCAATGGGGCATGGAATAACCAATGGTCGCCGGATGAAAATTATGCACGTGAACTTCAAGAGCTTTTTACACTCGGTAAGGGGCCTAATATGTACACTGAAAACGATATAAAACTCGCCGCCAAAGTGCTAACCGGATTTCGTTTAGATACCAACACATCCTATAACTATTTTTACGACTCGAGTTGGCACGATACTTCCAATAAAGTGTTTTCCTCGTTTTATAATAGTACAACCATTGTTGGTCAAAGTGGTGCAGCAGGTGAAACAGAATTAGATGCCCTGCTTACAATGATTTTTGCAAAAACCAACATCGTAGCAAAATTTATATGTAGAAAAATCTATCGCTTTTTCATGCACTACGATATTGATTCGGATATTGAAACGAATATTATTACACCGCTTGCTCAAACCTTTATTTCTTCGAATTGGGAAATCAAACCGGTACTGGAGCAACTGTTTAAAAGCTATCATTTCTTCGACCCCTTATCGATGGATAGTGTCATTCGTAATCCGATGGACTTTTACCTCGGTTTTATGAATACCGCCCATGTTGAGTTTCCTGCTACTACAAGTTATGAAGATTACCATTGGAGTTTATCTACGATGGGTTATTTAATGGATGGACTTGCCATGAGTATTGGCGACCCACCGAGTGTTTCAGGTTGGACGGCCTATTACCAAACACCCCAATTTCATCAGCTATGGATAAACTCCGATTCGATAACCAAACGAATGAGTTATATCGATAATTTGGCTAATGCATGGGGGCAGTGGGCTACGCCAACTATTACGGTACGCTCCAATGTAATTGCGTTTGCGCAAGATTGCAGCAGTCCGGGAGATCCGGATATCCTCTTAGATTTTTTTCTATCCAGACTTTTAAGTTTCACCCTTTCTACTACATCAAAAACAACGTTGAAATCGGTATTGTTATCCGGGCAAACTTCAAATTACTATTGGACGCAAGCATGGATAAATTATATAAACGATCCAAGTGACCCAACGAAAGAAGGTATCGTGCTCTCTCGTTTACGCGCCTTGTTAACCCTTATTTGCAGAACTGCTGAACATCAAATTGCCTAATTCAAAAAGAACAACATGAAACGAAGAGACTTTATAAAAATGGCATCTATGGCTACGATGGCCTGCTCGGTAAATGGATTACCCGTGCATGCTTTCGGTCAAGAACAAGCTATCAATAAAAAGACAAGAAACAGTAACGGTAAAATTCTTGTGCTCATCCGATTAAGTGGAGGGAATGATGGATTAAATACCTTAGTGCCACTCGATCAATACAGTGCTTTAAGTGCAGCACGATCAAATATCTTATTGCCTTCGAGCTCGGTATTATCATTAAATGGTACCAGTGATACCGGGTTGCATCCCGCGATGACCGCCATGCAAAATCTGTACAATAATGGTAAGCTGAATATTATACAAGGAGTAAGTTACCCAGATCCGAATTATTCTCATTTTCGGGCTACCGATATTTTCTCCAGTGCATCCGATTCCAGCTTATATATTAATTCAGGTTGGATAGGACGATTTATAGAAAATCAATTTACGGGAGCCCCTTTAGCTTATCCGAATCCAACTTTTTTAGATCCGTTAAGTATTGAAATCGGTTATCAGGCATCTTCACTCATCTATGGCAATAACGGGTTAAACGGAATGACTGTTTCTAATATTGATTATTTCTACAATATTCAAAACAACTTTGTTGACCCTGCTCCAAATACGAAAGGAGGAAATGAACTAACCTATGTGCGTTTAATAGCGCAACAAACAGAATCGTACACATCACGCATACAATTAGCAACGCAAGGCGGAACAAATTCAGTAACCTATCCTTCCAATAATGATTTGGCAGATCAATTAAAAATAGTGGCCAAACTAATTTCCGGTGGATTGCAAACACCTGTATACATTGTTACCATCAATGGCTTTGATACCCATAATGATCAGGTTGATTCAGCAGATCATACGCAAGGCGAACATGCCTCGTTGTTAGGTAAACTTTCATCGGCCATAGGCGCGTTTCAGCAAGATCTTGAAAACCAGAGTTTAGATAATAAAGTAGTTGGAATGACCTTCTCTGAATTTGGAAGGCGTATTAAATCGAATGGTAGTGCCGGAACCGATCATGGTACCTCAGAACCTGTTTTTGTTTTTGGCTCGGCTGTTAATCCTGCCATCATTGGCGCAAATCCTGTACTGCCTGCAAATGCTACCGTGAACGATGATTTACCGTTACAACATGATTTTAGGCAAATCTATTCAACCATACTTACCGACTGGTTTGGTGTAAGTGCTGCGAATACGCAAGCCATTATGAATGGAAATAATTACAATTGGTTACCAATATTTTCTCCGAATACAACCTTACCTATTTCTTTATTTAATGCCTCTGTTAAAGCAGAACATTGTGAAGCGCTTATTTCTTGGGAAACCGCATCGGATGAACTCGTTGAACGCTATGATATTTTGTATTCAGTTGATGCCCTGGCGTTTGAAAAAATTGGAGCTGTGGAAGCCCGGAGTAATGGTGGTATGTACACGTTCAAACATAATCCTTCGCATGACCTTTGCTATTATAAAATTCGTATCGTTCAAAAAGATTCAACATATGTAGATTCAGCAATTCTGTCGTTACGTATGTTCTGCGATACTCGTGATGTGCTAATTTACCCAAATCCTGCGGATACGCAGTTAAGCATTACCATTCGTGGAAGTTCTTCTGCACTATCACTTACTTTACTTAATATCGAAGGGGCGGTAGTTCGGTATGGCATGAATCAGAATGATACTACGCTAATACCGGTATATGATTTACCCGAAGGTGTGTACACCTTGGTTTTAACGGATAAGGAATATTTCAAAGAGTTTCATAAAGTAGTAATCAAACATGCGTAATGTTTAACTAGCATAAAATGTTTCTCGAAATGCTTTTCCGTAGTGTTGAATAACATCGGTAATTAATAAACTCTCTTCACTATACTGTTGTACTGCCATATCTGCTGCTAATCCGTGAAGGTAAACACCCATCATCGCCGCGTGCATAGCCTGATACCCTTGTGCACGAAACGAAGCAATTAATCCGAGTAAGGCGTCACCACTTCCTCCTTTAGCTAAACCAGTATTGCCTGTTGTATTACGGAAACAATTATCACCATCGGTAATAAACGTTCGGTGGTGTTTGAGAACAACAATTACCTGATAGCGTGACGCAAACTTCATGGCTTGTTCTTCTCTATCATCCATGGAAAGAGAAGTCCCGGCTAGTCGGTCAAACTCCTTTACATGAGGTGTAATAATAGTTTGTGGTGGAAGGGTATCTAACAAACTACGCTTGGTAGAAAGTATGGTTAACGCATCTGCATCCAATACCAATTGCGGATGTTTTACTAACAATAAGGCTTCTACTAATTCAATGGCTTCCGCATCCAATCCCATTGCGGGACCTGCTGCAAAAACATCATAATCCAAATAGGACATACTATGATTACGATCGAGTACCATAGCCTCTGGTAACGAGCTTTGCAAAATTGTTCGTTCGGTAAACGGAATAGACACGCTTAACAAACCACATCCGCCACGTAAACAAGAAGTGGCAGCAATAACGGCAGCACCCATTTTTCCTATAGAACCAGCCAATAAACATACATGCCCGAAAGTTCCTTTATGACTTTCAGGCATGCGTGCATGAAAGAACGTTTTTAGTTTATCGGCTGTAAGTGCTTGCACCATGTTACGTACAATAGTAAGAAATTAAATCAGCATTATTCCGCAGTATGTATTCTGCCTAGCATGCAGCTAACATACGATTGGGCTTTACGCAATACATTGTTATCTGCCGATTCCGGATAGCCAAGATGTTTCAACTTATCGAGAACTATGTTGCGATCAATTTCCTGATTACTATCTATCTCCACTAAACCATCTTCCGGTATAACATGTACTTGATAATCGGTGCCCAGTTTTTTCAACTCCGTACTGATTGTTCCGGCGCAACCATGACATTTAATATTCTCCACTAAAAATACTTCGCGCATCGTTTTAGTTTGAAAACATTTTATAAAGTTCATCCTTTAAAAAAACACGATGGGCTCGTTGCTTGTGCAAATACTCATCGGATGTTGGTTCGGAACCTTCTTCAATTTTATGTATTTCATGATCTACTTCAATATACTCATCATACAATTTTCTGAAGTGATGATTCTCGGTTTTCAAGGCATGAATCTTATCGGCATGTTGTGGAAACTCTTGTAATAAATTGTGTTTGTGCATGATATTTTTTTTGAATTACAAATTTCAAGGTGGGTTTGAAAAAAAATATTGACAAGAATCATGTTTGGGTATGAGTAATAACAAGTGCCAAAAAACAAAACAGACTAACCTTTGTATCGCAAGTGAAAAGAGGCAGAACGGGTGGCATTTCAAAGGATGCCCGTTTTATAACCTCCCCTAAATTAGTCGCAAGCTAATTTAGCTGATACCGTGAATTCCTTTGGAACGCATGTATTTTTATTCACGGTATCAGTTTTAAAAATGAATTAAGAGTCCTTGTAGTTATCCAAACAAATGGCGCCACATCGGGTAGTAAAAGGCGCCATTTTGTTTTTGTTCTAGGCCAAACTCACACCAATTAAACGACCAATAAAAAACGTTACCGAAGCTGCGAGTATTCCAAATAACACTTGTCGAAATCCGCTATACCAAATACTTCTTCCTGTGAATAAGGTGATGGCGGCACCGATCATAAATAATCCAAGCGCACTGATGGCGGCACTCCAAAGTATGGCCGTTATACCAGAGCTTATAAAAAAAGGAATAACCGGAATGATGGCTCCCAATGCAAATAAAACAAAGGAAGATAATGCTGCTTCCATGGCACTTCCTTTTAATTCTTCTTGATTAATTCCTAATTCCTCTTGTACCAAAAGTGTATGCGCTTGTTCTTTATTTTTCATGATGTTAGCAGCCATTTGTTTAGCTTGTTCTTCAGGAATTCCTTTGGTGATATAAATAAGTACAAGTTCCTTCTCTTCTCCTTCGGGGTTATGTTCGAGTTCATCCATTTCAATTTGCATTTGATTTTCATAGAGCTCTTGGGCACTTTTCACACTAATCCATTCGCCCATAGCCATCGACAAAGCACCGGCCAACAACCCGGCTAAACCTGTAAGCAGTACTTCTTTTTGTCCTACCGCCGCACCCGCTACACCCATCACTAAACTGAAATTACTAACCAGTCCGTCGTTACCACCTAACACCGCAGCACGGAGCGCGTTACCACCCACGTTACGATGTTTTTTTTCGAATCGACTGAGCTGATGGCCTGCAATTTGTTTATTGTTATTCAGAATATTTTTCAGAATGGCAACATGGGCAGTGTCGGAAATAGAAGGTGTAGTTCCTGTTTTTCGCCTCGCTTGTTGTATCGATCCGGATAAACTTTTTTCGGTATCCAATAAAACGCCAAGCACGTAATCATATCCTAAAACGCTACCGATACGTGCCAACATTTTGGCCCTACGCGAAGGCGATGGAAATGGCGTGATTGGTTTATTATTCTTCTTAAGAAAAATAGTTGCATGTTCCTTCTCTATTTCGCTCATTTGTTGAAACACCGAAGCTACTTGCGAATCCTTTTCATGTTCCGCTAAAATGGCATAGAGAAAAGAGGCATCCACTTCTGTTTGAATACTTTGTTCCTGAATCCTACACTAAAGATACTAGGTGCTTACAAAACCTTAAAATTTCTGTGCTTACGCACTTGGTGGGTTTCTAACATGATCATTTCAATCTGAATAAAAATCAAAAACAACCTTGAGTATTATCAATAGTCAATCACCCATTGCAAAATTACCTTTGGGGGCATACCGCTTCAGGTATGAATTCTTCCAAAGTAATTTAAGTTCTTCTTTTTGTACCCCAACTCCTAACCCTCCTTTTATCGGGAGGGCAAGGAGACGGGAATTTTCAAAACAAAAAAAATCCGATGCCTTAACAGCATCGGATTTTTTTATTAAAAATTAAATTCCTTATTGCTTCGTAACCTTGATAGTATAAGGGATACCACCGTTCGTTACTTTCAGATAATAAGTACCTGCAGCTAAACGTTGCATTGGAATATTCAGTTCGTTCACGCCGATTTCCAATTCGCCTTGTTGTTTAATAACAACCTGACCAATCGTATTCATCAAGCTTAACTCTGTTGATTCTGCCGATTCAGCAATAATCTGAATATGCAATACATCTTCCACAGGATTTGGATAAACTGAAATACTTCCGGCACCGCCACAATTCACTTGAATTTGTTCTTCGCTTGAATTGCTGAAGTTGCCATCAATATCTACCAATTTCAATTGATACCAATAGGTTCCATTAGCTAAGGCTTTATCGTTAAACGAATATTGCTTAGTAAGATTACTATTACCGGCAGCTTTCACACGACCGATTTCAGTATAACCTGTGGTTTCATCTTTACGAAGAATAGCAAAGTAATCGGCATTTTTCTCCATCGAAGTTGTCCATGATAAGAAAGCACTACATTCATTACTATTCACATTGAAACTACTTAAGGTAATTGGTGTTGCAAACTGATAAATAAAGCCCGCGTCGATGGTTGGGTTGAATTCTCCTACCGCTAAAGTGTATGAAGTTGTTCGTCCACTAATCGGGTCGGCATCGTTATCAGAAGCATCGGTACCATTATTCAATTGTGTTGGAATTGGAACACGCGCACCATCAGGAGTAAATAAGGTTGGTGCCGCAAATCCTACTTGATAATCGCCTGCGCTTAAATTCGTAAAGCTATAAGCACCGCTACCATCCGTAATTGCCGTAGCTAAGGTTGTAGTACCAGTTCCGTCGTATAACGTAACTAATACACCGGCAATTGCTGGTTCACCTGCATTTTGCTGACCATTCTTATCTACATCATGCCATACATAATCACCTAAACCTGCGGTATTTGGTAACATTAATCCAGCATCTATAGTAGGGTTATGCGATCCGGCTGCAAGCACTACAGTTGGTGTTGTACCGGTTAATGGATTCGCGTTGCTACCTGTTGCATCGGATGGGTTTGTTTCCTGAGCGCTAAAGATCATTCCGGAAGGAATGTTCGTAAAGCCAACATAATACGTACCCGGATTTAGGTTACTGAATAAATAACCACCCTTAGGATTTGTAATCATGCTAGTTAATGGAGTTCCTGTGTTGTCGTATAAAGTTACCAAAATACCACCAACACCTGGTTCACTTGGATCCTGAACGCCATTGCCATTCATATCTAACCACACATAGTCTCCTAAACTTGCAACCAACGTACTGAAGATACCGGCATCCAAATTAGGATTGAAATCGCCGGCAGCAAGTGTAACACTCGCCGTGATTCCGGTAAGCACATCGGCATCGCTATTCGCTGCACCGTTAATACCTGTGGCGTCTGCATTCTGTGTGGTTAATTCATAACCATCAGGAAGATTACTAAAGCCAACAGCATAAGTACCCGGAGTTAATCCTACGAATTGATATTGTCCGTCTGAGTTTGTTGTTGTAACCGCAACAGGATTATTACTACTATTATAAAGAGTTACCGTTACACCGGTTACGCCTGGTTCGTTTACATCTTGAAGACCATTGGTATTCAAATCTATCCAAACGTAATTTCCGAGACCTGCACTCCCTACCGGAGGAACGATACCCATGTCAACACTCAGTTTGTTTTCTCCCTGTCCGAGAGCAACCACTGGTGTTTTTTGTGTAGCTGTAATTACATCACTATTTAATTCACCATTCACACCTTGGTTATCACTGTTTTGTGTAGTGATTGTAAATCCTGAAGGAAGATTTGTAAATCCTACTACGTAAGAACCGGCATCTAATCCTGTGAAGATATAGTTACCTAAGGCATCAGTGGTGGTAGTTTTTAAAACTGTTGTACCGTCTTGTTCGTACAAAGTAGCTAAAACGCCAGGCACGCCACCTTCATTTGCATCTTGTAATCCGTCGTTATTCAAATCGTACCAAACTTTATCTCCTAATGAACCTTTACCAATACGATCGTTATTAGCGAAGATACCGGCGTCTAACGTCATGTCGTTTGTATTACCAGTTAACGTTGTAGTAGCTGTTAAGAGTGTCGTTTGATCGGCATCACTATCTAAGGCATCATCCGCACCTTGGTTTGGAGATGTTAGCTGATAAGATACAGGTAAATTAGAGAAGCCTACATAATAGATTCCATTTGGTAAATCTGGGAACAAATAGAAACCATTCTCATCGGTAGATGTTGTTTTCAGAATGAGATTGGTATTATTGTATAACGAAACGGTAATTCCTGGAACACCATTTTCTGTTGCATCTTGTATACCGTCTTTGTTGATATCATTCCACACGTAATTACCTATTGAATTAGTATTGGCTACATCGGTCGTATAAATACCGGCATCATAGGTCATATTATGTTGTCCTGAACCAAGATGAATCACATTGGTTTTTCCGCTTAACGGATCAGCATCACTATTCGTTGTGCTGTCGGTTCCGGTATTTACGGTTAGAACATAATCTACCGGTAGGTTACTAAATCCAACTACATAATCAGCTTCTACTAAATTGTTGAAGATATAATTACCATATACATTGGTGGTTGTAGTATTTAATACCGTAGTACCATCGCCACTGTATAACGTAACGGTTACACCTTCTACGCCAACTTCATCCGCATCTTGGTTACCATCTTCATTAACATCGTACCAAACACGATCACCAAGACTACCAATGTTATTTGGTAATTGGTATAATCCGGCATCTACATACGTAATTTGATCACCAGGATTTACCGTGAAAGATGTTGTAATGCCTGTTAATGGATTTGCATCGCTATTACTTGGACTGCCCACACCACCGTTATTCGGACTAAAGCCTAATCCAGTTGGAGGTGTAAAGCCAACAGTATAATTACCCGGAGGTACATCAGTAAATAAATAGAAGCCATTACCATCTGTAATGGTTGCAGCTACAGGGTTTCCTGTATTATCGTAAAGAACAACAGTTACACCACTAATGCCAACTTCCGAAGGATCTTGAATACCATCTTGATTGGTATCGTACCAAACATAATTTCCAACGCTTGCCGTTGTTTCTGCTTCGAAGAAGATACCTGCATCTACGGTAAGGTTATCATCGCCCGATTTCAAGGTATAGAAACCTGTTAATCCGGTAGTTCCACTAGCATCATTATCAACATTATCATCGGTTCCACTATCCGTTACAGAGAAATTATAATCTTGCGGTAACGTAAAGCCAACTTTATAATCTCCAGGCATTAATTCGCAGAAATGATATTTACCATAGGCATCTGTTACTGTTGTAGAAATTACAACATCACTGCTGTTATATAAGGTAACGGTAATACCTGCAACACCAACCTCGTTGGCATCTTGAATACCATTTTTATCTAAATCATTCCAAACATAGTTACCCAAACAAGCGGTTGTATAATAACCCGCATCAATTGTTGGATTATCTTTTGTTGTTCCAGATCCGTTAGGGTCAATCATGAATACAGGAGAGAAACCATCAGTCACGTTTGCATCACTGTTGGCATCTGTAGCCGGTGTTGCTGTTTGACTGGTAAGTTTTTCAGCACCTACATTCAGAGGGAATTTAATTTTGTAATTCGCTGCGTCACAAATACTGAACGAATAATATCCTGGATCACCAGCATTATTAGCGGTTACCGTTGTATTTAACAAAGCATAGGTTCCACTACCTGATGACGTTTCTTTCCAAAGTTCTACAGTTACCCCGTTAACACCGGCTGTAGTAGGTTCATCATTCATTCCATTTGCGTTCAAATCGATCCAAACATAATTACCAACACTTCCTAAATTACCATTCACGGTAACCGTCATTACATCGGTTGCCGTACAACCATTCGAAGCTGTAGCTGTAACGGTGTATGTAGTAGTTGTTGAAGGACTAGCTGTAGGTTGCGCAAGGGTAGCGTCATTCAATCCTGTACCCGGATCCCAATTATAGGTATTTCCTGCAATGGCTGCTGTACCTATCATTACAGAAGATGTAGCACAATCAATAGTTTTATCTTGACCGGCATCAGCTGTTGGTGTTGTCGTATTCACGGTAACCGTAACAACATCCGATTCGGTACATCCATTACTTCCGGTAACTGTTACCGTGTAAGTGGTGGTTGTAGAAGGGTTTGCAGTTGGTTCGGCCACATTGGTTGCACTTAATCCTGAAGCAGGATTCCAACTATAGGTATTACCACTAATAGCGGCAGTACCAATAGTAGTTGATGTGGTAGTACAATCAAGAGATTTATCCGGACCGGCATCCACCGTTGGAGGAGTAACATCAACGGTAACCGTTACCATATCGGATGCTGTACATCCGTTACTACCTGTTACCGTAACGGTAAAGGTTGTTGTAGCAGTTGGATAAGCGGTAGGCTGTGCCACGTTAGCATTGGTTAAACCAGTGCTAGGGCTCCAAGAATAGGTGTTGCCTGAGATAGCAGGGCTTCCAATGAAAACCGATGTAACAGAACATGTTAAGGTTTCATCTTGTCCGGCATCTGCTGTTGGAGGCGTTACGTCAACGGTAACCGTTACCATATCGGAAGCTGTACATCCGTTGCTTCCGGTTACAGTTACTGTATATGTTGTTGTTGAAGAAGGATTAGCTGTTGGTTCAGCTACATTCGTTGCATTCAATCCTGTTGAAGGACTCCAACTATAGGTATTACCACTAATAGCAGCTGTACCAATTGTTGTTGATGTGGTTGTACAATCAAGTGTTTTATCTGATCCCGCATCTACTGTTGGAGGTGTTGTATTTACAGTTACGGTTACCATATCCGAAGCGGTACATCCGTTACTTCCGGTTACAGTTACCGTATAAGTTGTGGTTGAAGAAGGATTAGCCGTTGGTTCAGCTACATTCGTTGCATTCAAACCTGATGAAGGACTCCAACTATAGGTATTACCACTAATAGCAGCCGTTCCAATCGTAGTTGATGTAGTAGAACAATCTAAAGATTTATCTTGTCCTGCATCCGCTGTTGGCGGTGTGGTATTTACGGTTACTGTTACCATATCCGAAGCGGTACATCCGTTGCTTCCCGTTACAATTACTGTATAGGTTGTTGTTGAAGAAGGATTAGCCGTTGGTTGTGCTACATTGGTTGCATTCAAACCTGTTGAAGGACTCCAACTATAAGTATTACCACCAATAGCAGCTGTTCCAATCGTAGTTGATGTAGTAGAACAATCTAATGATTTATCTTGTCCGGCATCCGCTGTTGGCGGTGTTGTATTAACGGTTACTGTTACCATATCCGAAGCGGTACATCCGTTGCTTCCGGTTACAATTACTGTATAGGTTGTGGTTGAAGAAGGATTAGCCGTTGGTTGTGCTACATTCGTTGCATTCAATCCTGTTGAAGGACTCCAACTATAGGTATTTCCACCAATAGCAGCCGTTCCAATGGTTGTTGAAGTGGTAGCACAATCTAAAGATTTGTCTTGTCCGGCATCAGCTGTTGGCGGCGCTGTAGTAACAGTTACCGTTACCATATCCGATGCGGTACATCCATTGCTTCCGGTTACAGTTACTGTGTATGTTGTTGTTGAAGAAGGATTAGCCGTTGGTTGTGCTACATTGGTTGCACTTAATCCGGTTGAAGGACTCCAACTATAGGTATTACCACCAATAGCAGCCGTTCCAATGGTTGTAGATGTGGTAGAACAATCAAGCGATTTATCTTGTCCGGCATCCGCTGTTGGCGGTGTAGTATTAACAGTTACTGTTACCATATCCGAAGCGGTACATCCGTTGCTTCCGGTTACAGTTACTGTGTATGTTGTTGTTGAAGAAGGATTAGCTGTAGGTTCAGCTACATTGGTTGCATTCAAACCTGTTGAAGGGCTCCAGCTATAGGTATTACCACCAATAGCAGCCGTTCCAATGGTTGTTGAAGTAGTAGAACAATCTAAAGATTTATCTTGTCCGGCATCCGCTGATGGCGGTGTGGTATTTACAGAAACCATAACATCATCTGTAGCAGTGCAACCAAAACCTGTTGTAACGGTTACAGTATATGTTGTTGTGGTAGATGGGTTGGCTGTTGGTTCAGCAATATTCGTTGCGTTTAAACCGCTAGCAGGACTCCAGCTATAAGAATTACCACCTACGGCAGCTGTTCCAATTGTTGTAGATGTAGTAGCGCAATCAAGTGATTTATCCGGACCTGCATCGGCACTAGGATTCGGGTTCACTGTAACCGTAATACAGTTACTAATATCGGTACATACATCGGCACCGTCAGTATTAGTAACCACCACATGGTAGTAAGTTGTTACCGTTAAACCAGCAGGTGGATCGTAGGTTGTACCTGTAGCTGTTGGAATATTATTAAAGCCGCTAGCGCAATCGGTTGTGCTACTTTGCCATTGATATGTAAGTGTACCACTACCTGTTGCTGCCGTTGTTTCTGTAAAGGCAACCGGGTCGCCACCAGAACAAATACTTTGGGTTCCGGCAACAACCGAAGCCGTTACGGTACAAGGAGGGGCTGGCGTAAATCCGAAGTCGAAGGTATGATTGTTATCTCCCCATTTAGAAGAAGTAAGTACCGAAATTGTTGGCACCCCCGATACTAACGTGGCATCATTATCACTCGCATCTACAATACCATTGCTGGCGCTGTTAGAAGGGGCTAGAAATAAGGCATTCAAATCGCCCGTACCACTACCACCTGTCCAATCCGATGATCCTATGCTTACTAAGTAGTTCAGTCCAGGTTGCGGACCGGCTTGATTACCAGGTTCCGTGCAATTACCATCGGTTACATTCGATATATTGAAATAGAAATAACCATTTCCATCGGTATTTGTAGTTGCAATAGCCGCTCCATCCGGAATCTGATTATTATCGGCATCACAAAATAGTTCTATTGAAACATTAGCTATTCCTACTTCTGTAGGGTCTTGCACACCATTGGCATTCGCATCATTCCATACACGATTACCAATTTCTAAAGGTGCAACATCACCAGCAACTTCAATATCTCCCAAACCGTTCGCCTTACCGAAATCGTTCGCTGTTCTAATTGCTTGAAGTTCACCAGATCGAGTACCATTTACCGTAGAAAGTTTTCCTGTTCCTGAAGAGAAATCGTTAATTGGATCCATCAGCGTTGTTAAAACCTGACGAGTACCTTTAAGCACGGCACAACTACCCATACTGGTTTCACTGTGCCAAGTTGGGTAAAACTCACCCACAAAGAATTCACTATTTCCTGGCCCTTGACCATTTGCGGCACCACTTGTGTAACTAGTACCATCGGCAGAAGTAAACGAGCCATTATTCTCAATAGTAAATCCATTTCCTCCACAATCTTTTCCAGCAATTAGAATATCTCCTCCAATATCATACGTAAATAACGCTGTTGTTCCTGATAAATTAAGGTAATTCTGATAACCAAACTGATGACCTGATCGATCCATGAAATCTAAAATCATATCTCCATTATCGGTGAAATCGATATCTGATAAAATTGGAGTTGGCAAGGTACTCTCACCACTTACGTTAAGTAATGCTGAGGTTGAGTTATTCCAAGGATACCATTTTTTAGCATTCGCGTCGTTAAGAACTGAAGGTCCTTTAGCATAATTCAATGGTAAATTAATTAAAGGCGTGCTTTCAAAAGCAGCAGATCCGGTTGTGGCATCTTTCAAACGAAATACAAAACCATATAAATCGGTAACGCCACCTACGTTGTTAACACCGCCATTTTCACCACTGGCAACGGCTCCTAAATAAATATCACCGCGATGAAAACCAAGTCCAAAAGGACGAAGTACTCCATTTGTTACGGGTTGTGCCGGTATAGAAAAGGTAGTTACACTAATAACCGAAGTGGGGTTATACGCATCATCTAATTCTAAACGATGAATTACACGTTGATACAGGTTAACTACAAAAAGATATTTACCATCATCACTTATGTCAATATCACCTAACCCAACGCGACCAACTTGTCCCATGGCTGCGGGGTCATTATTATCAGTCGCAAAATTGGCTGGTAAATTACGGTCTGTGTTTGAACCAATTACTCCTAAACCAATTGGTGCGTTAGACAAAGGATCTGTGCCGCCTAAATAGGTAGCTAGGTTTACACCTGATAAATTATACGAAGATCCTGGACCAAAAGCAGGAGCACCTGCGCCGGCTCTTGAATTATGACCGTTAGCATCTAAGTCGTAAAACTGGCTTGTTGTAAATGAAGTAGCAGTTGGTGTAAGTTTATAAATACCACCACTTCCTAAAGGGCCTAATCCAGCATGACGTTTAACAAAGGCAGCAGAAAAGAGAACTTTGGCTTGTTTACTATAGGCAACACCCCAAGTAGTTCCTATTTGCGAAAGTGCTAAGGTTTGAGCAGCAGCCGTTGTTCCGGTGTGATTGTAAAGATGCCCTTTAAAACCTGTGGCTGTACCTGTAGTACCACCACCTAAAGGATTCCCATTAGAATACTGAGGGAAATAAAAAGGAGGGTTGGTGTTAGAAACATAATCGAACGGATAATGTATCGCATAATCGATACCTGATGTAGATGCAGTAATAAAACGAATATTATTACCATCACCACCAAATCCGGTAAAATCCAGCGGAGCACCGCTACAGTAGTTTCCTGAACCAACACTTGGAATAACAAATTCCAAACGCACAGGAACCGTGTAGGGCATGGAATAACTACCATCCGGATTCGAAACCGCAGAAGCTACCAGCGAATTCGACGCATCGTAGGCATTCACCAAAACGCCGCCAGTTCCAGGTTCGATCGTAACACCGGACGTTTGCCGGGTACCATTACCATTAAAATCCCGATAAACAGTACCGCTTATCGTTTGTGCCCGAAGCACATAACTTGACCCCAGAAATAACAGGAGTACAAAAAGTTTTCTTACGTAGGGATAGAACATATAATTATGAATTTTAAAAATTATTAAGGAATATCAATTTCAATACCATATTTTATCATAACAGGTTGGCTAAATCATCATAATTTGTAACTAATTAAATTTCAATGCTTTACAAAGATCAAAAGTATAGGTATTTCACAATTTATCCACTTTTTTTATTGATTTTTTTTAACTTCTAATGTTCCACCTCATGCCATGATGCACTTACATTTGTTCTTTATGAATTTTTCCTTGAAACTATTCGGCAGGCTTTCCTGGCTTTTAGGCATTACCCTTTTTTTGTCCTGTGGATCCGAAAACGGCACTTCCCCTAGCCAAACGCCCGGGTCTGAAGCCATTTTGCAGAGCGACTCCCTCCAGCTGGATAATCCAATTACCAAACAACTATGGAACAAAATAGATTCCGCGCTAAACACCTCCCATCATGTGATGTTGCTTCAGCCTTGTAATCCGGATCAAATGGAAGCCCAAACCATCGCACTTCAACATCCAGAGTTCATGGCGAATGGTTCTGATTCACTTTCCCCCAAACCACTTCGAAGAGAAATCTTCAATGTATACCAGGCACGCCCTCAAGAAATACCTCAAGCGTTTCAACAAGGAAAGGTATATAAAGTTGAACTCTATAATTACGCGCTCAACCTCACCCAAACGGCTCTGGTTGATTTAGTGTCGAAGCAGGTTATTCAGGTTAATACGCTCAAAGGTTCGCAACCCGATATTCCTCTTTACCTAAAAGATGTAGCCATTCAACTCGCTATCCATCACCCCGATGTAATAAAAGCTTTAGGATTTCAACCCGGACAGGAAGATGCCCTGATGGCTAATACCAAAACGGCCCTCAATCATACGAAATGCGAACGCAGCATGCATCTCTGTGTGGCCCCTACCTTTACGAAAGGCGATAAGGCGCTCTGGGCCATAGTTGATTTAACTGATCTTCGCTTGGTAGGTATCCGATGGACCAACACCGGGCCGGAGCAACCCACACGAGCCGTAACGGAAAAGCGATTGAAATTTGAAAAAATTTCAGAATGCTATTGTAAGCAAATGACTCATGTGCAAAAAGGCGATTGGGATTTTAATTATATCATTACAACCAGCGACGGACTGCGAATTTCGGAAGTGAAATATAAAGGTGAAACAGTTATCAATAGTGCCAAGGTAGTTGATTGGCATGTAAGTTATTCGAATACCGAAGGTTTCGGGTATAGTGATGCGGTGGGTTGTCCGGAGTTTTCGCAAGCAGCCGTTGTTGCGGTAACCGAGCCACGTATCAGTTCGATTGAAGAAAACAATCAAACTATTGGCTTTGCGCTCGAACAAAATTTCTCTTCTGAACAATGGCCTTTACCTTGTAATTACAATTATTTACAACGTTATGAATTTTACACCGATGGGCGTTTTCGCTCTGCTGCAGCGAGTCTTGGTAGAGGTTGTGGTAATAACGGAACCTACCGGCCTGTAATGCGCTTCTCGTTTCCGAATACCGATTATTCGTTTCATGAATGGAACGGGAATGCCTGGGACGTTTGGAAGAAAGAACAGTGGAAATTGCTTACTCCACAATCACCGAATTATTCAAACCAATACCAATATCTTTTGCAATCTAAAAGTCAAAAAGGCTTATATATCGAATCGGGGAAAGGACAGTTTCATGATGGCGGGCGAGGTGATAACCCTTACGTATACATCACCAAAATGCATCCCGATTTAGATGAAGGTGAAAATGATTTGGTTACCATAGGACCCTGTTGCAATACCGACTATCAGCAAGGTCCGGAGAAGTTTATTAATGATGAAGAAATCGAAAATGGAAGTTTAGTGTTATGGTATGTATGTCAGATGAAAAATGATGATACTCCCGGAAAAGAATACTGTTGGTCGGCATCCTATCTGGAACATGGCGTTTACAAAACACGTGTTTATCCTTGTTTAGCCGGCCCGATGTTTATTCCGAAGAAACCGTAATACAAACCATATAATTTGTACTATTGTTCTCTTAAATTAGTTGTCTTCGCTATGAATCTTTCTCTCAAAATGTTTATCGCACTGCTCTGCGTATTTAGTTTATGTTCTTCATGTAAAGAAAAAATGACGGAAGATGAAATTCTTACGATAGGCATAGCGCCTTGCAGAAAACCGGCTGCATTTATTCAAACACTTGGCTTCGATCCGAACCGTTCAGCGTATTCAACTGAAACCGACCGATATAAAGGTGTTATTTTAATTCAAGCACCGGCAACCGAAACCGATACTATCCGAAAATACCAACATCCATCGTGGTCAAAGTTTGGTTATATGGCCAGTATTACCACCGATGATTTGGGTAATGCCTACACCTTTCCGGTTCCTTTTATTAATACCGAAAATCAAACGATCCAAACACTTAATAGTATTTTTAAAATAGATCATAGCAGCGGTGAAATGACTTTATTTACCACACTTCCTAAAACCGATTCGGTGAAGGATATGGTAGCCTACGGACTCTTAGGCGTATATTTTGATTGTCACGCGAAGAAAATCTATGTTTCTTCGGTAAATGGTAGTACAAGAGATAAAGAAAATGGAAGTCTTTTCGTACTCGATCAAAGTACCGGAAAAGTACTCGATCGATTAGATGGTGTTGATGCCATGGGACTTTGTGTTGGCGGTGTTACCGGCGAAAAAAAATTGTACTTCGGTAAAGCCAGAACACCGGAAGTGTACACAGTTGAATTAGATAAAGAAGGGATGTTTGATGGGAAACCTGAATTTGCAATTTCACTCGATCAGTTAGGCCCAAGGGGTGACGACAAAGCCCGTCGTATTCGCTTCAATACAAAAAGTGAATTGGTAATACATGGTATTGAATTCAATTTCAACCTTGCCGGACAAAGTATTAAACCTGAAACCAAATATGCGTTTGGTTATAATCGGGAAGAAAAGAAATGGCTTCTCATGAGTACCGAATAAGAGGCTATGTTGAAGAAGCTCATGTTGATATTGTTGTTGCTTGGATTCGTGTTGTTAGCGGCTCTCTTCCTTTTTAGAAAAGAAAAAAATTCATCTATTTTTTCCGACCCGAAAATAACGCTCGGGTATTATCTTTTTTTCGATAAAAATCTTTCCGTAAATCATAGTCGTTCGTGTGCAAGTTGTCATGATCCCAAGCTTGCTTTCACCGACGGTTACCGCAGTAGCGTAAGTACGTTAGGCGAAAATCTGTTGCATAATGCTCCTTCTATTTTAAATGCCTCTTCGATGTTAGTGTATGATTGGGCGCATCCGAATGTAACAACCTTGGAGCATCAAATGCTTCGTCCGTTAGTTGGTACTACACCGGTAGAACTTGGTTTGCATTTACACGAAACCTCCTGCTATGAATACTTAGAACACGATTCCATGTATCAAGTATGGTTCAAAGCGGCCTACCCGAAAGAAACCCATTGGAATCGAAAACGATTGCAAGAGAGTATTGCCGCTTTTGAAAAAAATTTACGCAGCACAAATTCGCCATATGACGCTTATATAGCCGGTAATCAACATGCCCTAAGCGATGCGGCTAAACGAGGGATGCAATTATTTTTTAGTACTACGTTGAAATGCAGCAGTTGTCATGGTGGTCGCATGTTTAGCAACGCTAGCTTCACCCGAAATCCGGATTCGGTGTACTTTAATATTGGACTATATAACGTGCAACAACGTTCCCTGTATCCTGCATACGACAACGGTATCATTCAATATTCCAAAAGAAAAGAAGATGATGGAAAATTCAAAGTTCCTTCGTTGCGAAATGTTGCTTTAACGGCTCCATATATGCACGATGGCTCGATACAAACCTTGGAAGAAGTACTCGAACTTTATGCCCGTGGTGGGCGATTAATCGCCTCGGGGCCTCAGGCTGGAGATGGCAGATTGAATCAAAACAAACATCCATTCCTTACCGGGTTTACTCTTTCCGAAAGCGAAAAACAGAATTTGCTGGCATTTTTAAACTCGCTCAGCGACACTACCTATTTGCAACAACCTTGGGCACAGTTTCCGAAGTATTTTTTAAATCGCAAGTAACACCTAAACAAACCTAGCCCGAAGTATATCCAGAGCGATTAATTTTTTCAACCAAGTAATAAAATATTCCAAGACTATTATCATCCGATTTTGAAGCTAGTCCTATTCCATCAAACCCAGATTATTGTAGGCTGATAACCACTTAGGGCTTGCACCTGCTTTAACGATAAACCGCAGAAGTGCTGTGATTTCCGTCACTATTTCTCCAGCATATTTTATTCTCAAAAAAAAATTTGGTGGGTAATACTTTCTTACTATATATTTGCCCTGTTTTCATAATAAATGTTTTAGTACTGTGTATGCGCCCTCGTGGCGCATGCATAGTTTATAGCCTTTTCTGTTTTCTGAATTGCAAGCTAAAGTCACTTTCTAAACTTTTCCACTCTTTCCTCAGAGCCTCCTTAACGCCCTTTTATTTAAGCATAAAGCCGTTATCTTTGCCCGAATTCAAAACCCAAACATGCGATTCATAGTTTCATCAGGTACGCTTCAAAAGAATTTACAAAGTATTAGTGGCATCATCGGTACCAACAATGTATTACCCATTCTGGAATCTTTCTTGTTCGATATTCAAAAAGACAAATTGTTCGTAGTGAGTACCGATCTGGAAACCATGATGAAGGTAGAAATTGATATTCAATCGAACGATAGCGGCATGCTTTGTATCCAAGCTAAAGTGTTGCTCGAATACCTTAAAAACCTTCCGGAACAACCTATAACTTTCGATATCAGTACAAGCGATTTTGGAATTGATATTACCAGCGAACAAGGGAAATATAAAATTGTGGGTGAAGACGCTAAGAGTTTCCCTACGGAACCGAAGGCGGTAGATACCACTTCCTTTAATATGCCTGCAGCAGAGTTTACCGATGGTATAGCCAAGGCTATAATTGCAGTAAACAACGACGATCTTCGTCCGGCCATGAGTGGTGTTCTATTCGAAATCAGTCCGAATAACCTAACCCTTGTAGCCACCGATGCCCATCGTTTAGTTCGTTGTGTGAAAACCGACGTAAACTGTAAAGAGGAAGATAATAAATTCATTGTTCCTAAAAAGGCTCTCAACCAATTGAAGAACAACTTAAATAATTCCACCGAAATAAAGATTTCTTATAACACCAATCATTTATTTGTTGAATCGGAAACGTTGCAGTTAAGTTGTCGATTAATTGATGCGAAGTTCCCGGATTATAAAGTCGTAATTCCGGCCGACAATCCGTTCAAGCTTATTGTGAATCGGGCAGAGTTCATGAGTGCTATTCGCCGTGTAAGTGTTTTCGCTAATAAAACTACCAATCAAGTGGTGCTTGATATTGTGGGTAATAATCTTCACCTCTATGCGCAAGATGTTGACTTCTCATTTGAAGGAAACGAGCAAATGCCTTGTCAGTTTGATGGTGAAGACATGAAGATTGCCTTCAATGCACGTTTACTTTTAGAGTTGATTAATGCATTAAGTGGCGACGAAATCATGTTTGAATTAAGTACTCCAACGCGTGCAGGACTTATTAAACCGGTTGAAACACGTGAGCATGAAGATTTATTGATGCTGTTGATGCCATTAATGATTGGAGCCTAATCGTTAGTTTATCTAGTATGAATTTCCAGCTACCTCTTCAATTTCCAAAGCTGGAACCGAGTATCACCTATCATGATGCCGTGTACCTCTGCGGTTCTTGCTTTAGCGCCAACATGGTGAATTATTTTCAACGCCACAAGTTCAATGTTGAATTCAATTCGCATGGTATTATGTTCAATCCGATGAGTGTTTGTAATTCGCTCATAGAAGTTATTGAAGGAAAACAATACACAGAAAAGGATCTCTTTTATTTAAATGAATATTGGAACAGTTGGAACCACCATTCTGATTTTTCTTTTCTTGAGAAAGAGACTTGTTTAACAACTATCAACGCAGCCATACGGAAGCATCAAGCCTTCCTGAAAGAAAGTAAATTTATTTTCATAACCTTGGGTTCAGCCTTTGCGTATTGGCATTTGGAGGAACAACAGTATGTTAGTAATAATCATCGTGCGCCGGCAAACGTATTTCGAAAAGATCTTTTACCGATTGCTACGATACAAGAACAACTTGAAAATTTGAATAAAGCTTTGTTGCTATTCAATCCAAATCTAACTATCATATATACGATCAGCCCGGTAAGGCATGTTCGTGATGGTGTGATTGAAAATAACCGCAGTAAAGCACGTTTATTAGAAGCGGTGCATAGTTTGAATGCCATCTATTATTTTCCATCGTATGAATTGGTTGTTGATGTATTGCGTGATTATCGGTTTTATGATGCCGATTTAGTTCATCCGAATTACATGGCTACGCAAGTGGTTTGGGAACAACTCGTGCAGTCTTGTGTACATCCATCCTTATATGATTTAATGAAACAGCTAGAACAGATTTATAAAGCTAAACAGCACCGCCCAAAAGACATTCGAAGTGAAGCACACAAACGGTTTTTACAACAGCATCTTGCGCTTTGCAGCGAACTAAAAATGCTACATCCGGAGTTAAACCTGGAGGATGAAATGGTTTATTTTTCGCAGGGAGGGTAAACTAATTGACGCGATGCATTGTGGACGCGATGCATCGCGTCTACCGGTACCAAATTAAACATTCAAACCATTGGATATCGCTTTGGCAACAGCTTCCGTTCCGGAATGCACTTGCAGTTTCTCATAGATATGTCGGATGTGCGTATTGATCGTAGCCATCGATAAAAAGCAAGTATCAGCTATCATTTTATAACTCATTCCTTTTACTAAATACCCTAAAATTTCCTTTTCCCTTGCCGTTAAATTAAAGGGGTTATGATCTTTTTGCTTTCGAGGTTCACTTACCATTCGCAACACTTGTCGAGCAACGGAAGCGGTCATGGGGGCGCCTCCTTCCATTACATCGATTATTCCTTTAATTAATTCATGCGGTGGTGTTTTCTTCAAAATGTAACCATCTGCGCCGGCACGAATGCATTCAAATATTTTTTCATCATCCTCGAAAACGGTTTGCATTAAAATTCTCAAATCGGGGTAAACTTGTCGTAGTTGCTTTAACCCTTCCAATCCGTTTACATAGGGCATATCAATATCCATTAACACCACATCGGGTTTAAGTTCATGAACCATTTGAACCACTTCTCTGCAATCCGGGAACGTACCAACGCATGCCAAGGTATCCGTAAGGTTAATCATCATTTCCAAGCCGTCGCGTCGGGTATCGTTATCATCAAATACTACTACGTTGATTTTAGCCATGATGTTCAAATTCTGCAGGTGTAAAGGTCGACTTAATTCCTTAGCAGAAAATCATTAATTCCTATGATTTTTTAGATTTTCATAACCAAATGTATCGTACATCCTTTACCGAGCTGCGAATGAATTTCTACTTGCGCGTTCATATCATCTGCTCGCTTTCGCATGTTGTGTAACCCATTGCCTCCAAGCTTACCTAGGTTATTTGCGTCGCGTTCTACATCGAACCCCTTACCATCATCTCTAACAACCATAGATAACATAGTATGTTTTACACGAATATCAATCCATAAGTTTTTACAGTCGGAATGACGAGCTACATTATTAATAATTTCCTTAAATAAAAAATAGAAGTTCTTTCGAACATTCATATCCAGTACTAACTTTTCCGATTCTTCGTCGGTAGTGAAATGAATCTTCACTTTTTTTGTTTCCATTAATTGATTCGCAAATACATGCATGCGATTGATGAGATTGTCGACATGATCATTCTTGCTATTAATCGTCCAAACAATATCGCTCATAGCCTCCATAATATTTAAGGTGCTTTGGTTGATTTTATTTAAAACATGCTGCAATGGACTTTTTTCATCAATCATCATTCGGGCCGACTCACCATATAATGAAATACTACTTAAGGTAGAACCAATTTCATCGTGTAAATCGCGCGCGATGCTGTTCCTCAAATGTTGTAGTTTAAGAAGTTGGTTCATTCGAAAACGATACAAGCCATAAATACCAACGAATACGAAGGCCAAAGCGCTTAAACGGAACCACCACGTTTGATACCAAAACGCTGCAATTACAATACGCAAACTTCGCTCAGGCATCGTCCATATTCCTGCCGCGTTACATCCTTTCACATGTAAGGTGTAAGTGCCGGGCGATAAGTTGGTATAGGTTGCTGATGTTTTATTTCCATTGGGTATCCACGTTTCATCTAAGCCTTCAAGGTAATAAGCATATTTCTTTTTTTCAGGAGCTACCGTTTCCAAAAGTGCAAACGAAATAGTAAACATATTTTGGGATGCCGCAAGATGTATTACTTCAGCATAGTTTAAGGGTTGTTGTATTATTTTTGGATGTTCCTGATGCGTAATCAATTTATTGTACACATGGAGTTCGGTAAATACAATCGGACTAGCCTTACCGCTCTTTAAAATTTCATGCGGATAAAACGCCGATGACCCGTTCACACCACCGAATATTAATTCGCCCTTGGGCGTTTTTATTTTTTCATAGCGGTTAAATTCATTACCGCACAAACCGTCGTCTTCCGAAAAGTTACGGAATAATTCATTCGATGGGTTAAAACAACTTATTCCGAAATTGGTACTCATCCAAATATTTCCATCGTTATCGGAAAGCATACTATACACTACATTATTGGGTAGTCCGTTTGTTACATCATAATGTTTGCAGATGCCGGTTTGTAGATTCAGGTTAAAGAGCCCATGGCCATTGGTGCCAAGCCACATATGAGTATTAGGATACCGAGGGTCTTTGCAAATAGAAAAAATTAAATCATCACGCAACGTTTGGTTGCGTTTTGTATCCTTCTTCCACCACTGCCATCGTTTACCATCTTCGTTCGCTTTTGTATCAAACCGATACAAACCTTGTAAAGTTCCAAACCAAAATAAACCATCTTCTTCGATGATGTCGGAGATAAACGGATATTCATGAATAAAATTCGATTTTGGAAAAGGAAATCGATGCAAAATTTTACCGGTACTCTTATCTATTTGCACTAATACAATGGTAGGTAAAGGTGAAGCATACAGTCCCCATAGGTTACCCTGAGCATCGGTGAAATGATGCCAGCTACTATCGAGCTTAACGGCACTCAACATGTCTTGTTCATGATTGAATCGATATAACCATAGTCCATTATTATCGCCATGAAAGGTGGTTATTAAAAAGGTGGAATCACTCTCTTTTAAAAGACGTTTCGGTATAAACAAATTGTACCCTGCTTTGAATTTAAGTGGCAGTAATTTGCCTTCTGGTATTACCGCCAACGAGTTAAAATTCTGCGCAAAGATTTTTACCTTACCATTCAAGTATTGATAGTAACCATGATGTTGGGTATTCTTAAACCGAAGTTTACGTTCATCGTATAAATACAAGCCATCACTCTGGTTACTGGAAATCCATAACATACCATCTTTATCTGCACATATACATAACCAATTTCTTACCGGAGCCGGATGGGCATCAACAGCATACATCTTCATTTCCTTTATATTGAAGTAGTACCCTCCGTTCGCGTTACCATAGTAAATATTTCCCTTTGCATCTGATTGCAAACTCACAAAAGAGTTTTTTTGATGTTGAAAATGTTGATGAAATAGTATCTTATTTTGTCTTAAACTAAACACACTAAAATAGCGAAGGGAAGTAAGAATAATCGTATCACTACAATTCGTATTCATCATTTGCGCTGCCTCCGTTTTTAACCCAAACAACCCAAACCGTGCAAGTGGTACATACGTTTTTTTCCATCTTGAGGTTACCTTATCCGGCGTTAAAAAAAGCACGGTATCTGTAGTCGCCATCATTAGCGTTCCATTCCGAAGGTATAAATAACTCGCATAGTTGATGTCGTTGTAGTGATACTTACCATCAACCACTTGTTGATTCAAATTGAGATGAATCTTACCTCGCTTTAAATTAGCTGTACTAAAATCTCCCGGTACAATATCTTCTACATTTAAAATCACGATATTGTTATTATACGCTAAGAGTAATTTTTCATCTTGATATCTCATTTCCTTCACACCATCGTACTTCCCAATATCCTCATAGCCTGGTATAAAAACACGATGAAACGTTTCATGCTTCTTATCAAATAAATAAAGTCCTTTCGATTCCGTACCAATCCAAAACCGTCCTTTATTGTCTTCCAGAAGCACCGAAACATGATTATCGGGAAGCGATAAGGAATCAAGCGAATTTCCGCGTATTACACGGAAGCGATAACCATCGTATTGATTCAAACCATCCTTCGAGGAGAACCACATGAAACCTTCCCTATCCTGTATAATAGAACGAACAAAACCTTGCGATAACCCTTCCTTTATACCTAAATGACCGAGTTGAATACGAAGGCTATCGAATGTAGTTGTTTGTGCCGCACCGTGCAACACACAGAAATAGATTATAAAGAGTAGAATTCGTTTACGCCTCCTCATAAGGTTCAAGTGGTATGGAAACAAACCTACTTCATTTGCCCTAAAAAATGAACCTCTTCTTCCTTGTAATTTTTTCAATTGCGTTAGTGAAATGGTATTCACTCTGTTTCAATTTTTAAAAATCTTACTTAAGTAAAAGGGATAAATACTATGATCTCTTTATAGAAATCATAGAAAACCATGAGAAAAAAATTCATTTTCTTCTAAGAATTCATTAGGACTAACGATTGTTCCAACACAAGCATTCCTCCAATTTTGTATCGTAAAAATTGAAGTTATCCTATGAATCAAACAATCGAATCAACCTATGAAATTTTTAAACCATTCAACACAAACCAAAAAAATAAAACTATGATGCCTTTACAACAATTCAAAAATCGAAGTACCCGAATACGCTTTAAACATGTTTTTCATGTTGTTCTTTTCCTGGCGATGGTGCTATTGCAAAGCCAAGCCATGGCACAGGTTCCACAAGGTATTCCTTTTCAAGCCATTGCCCGTGATGCCAATGGTAGCGCACTTATAAGTCAGGCTATTTCCCTTCGAATCAGTATTCATGATAATTCATTAACCGGCCCGGTAGTTTATCAGGAAACCCACACCATAACTACTTCATCTCTCGGTTTATTTACCCTAGGTATTGGCGAAGGTACTCCTGTAAGTGGTAGTTTAGCTGCAGTTGCGTGGAGTTCCGGTAATAAATACTTACAAGTAGAAATGGATCCTTCCGGAGGAACCAATTATACCGATATGGGTACAACGCATTTACAAACTGTACCCTATGCCTTTCATGCCGGTAGCAGTGCCGATAATGTTTGGGGTAGCAATGGTTCAAATATATATAATTTAAACAACGATCATGTTGGTATTGGAACGAATAATCCACTCAACAGATTGCATGTTAAAGGTAACGATAACGTATTCAAAATTGAAGGAACAGAACAGAATAGAGTATCCATGAATCTGAATGGTTCCTTGGGAAGTGCCTGGACTATTGGTACCGACATAGATAATTCAGGTGGAAATAATTTGTACTTCTATCAAGGAGGTTGTTGCTATCGTGCAGTAATTCTTGGAGACGGTCGTTTTGGTATCGGAACAATAACACCACAAGCCATGTTAGATGTTGCCGGTAGTATTCGGATGGCTGATGGTAATCAAGGTAACGGAAAGATACTCATGTCGGATGCGAACGGAATAGGAAGTTGGCAATCCGCAACCTCTTTCACCGGGCCTGCAGGAGCTGATGGTAAAACCATATTAAATGGCACAAGCAATCCCGGAAGCGGTATTGGTAACGACGGTGATTTTTATTTGAACACGAGTACCAATCTTTTGTTCGGGCCGAAAGCTGCAGGAGCTTGGGGAAGTGGTGTATCGTTAGTAGGACCAGCAGGGGCAACCGGTGCTACAGGAGCCACCGGCCCTACGGGTGCCGCCGGAACGAATGGTAAAACTATTTTAAATGGCACGGCAAATCCAATCGCTGGGAATGGTGTAGACGGCGATTTTTATTTGAATACTACAACCAAACAACTCTTCGGACCAAAAACCGCTGGAACTTGGGGAAGCGGCACATCGCTCATAGGACCAACAGGTTCTACCGGAGCTACGGGTGCCGCCGGTACGAATGGTAAAACTATTTTAAATGGTACAACTAACCCTACAGTCGGTACGGGTACCGACGGCGATTTCTATATTAATACTGCCACGAATCAAATTTTCGGACCAAAAACTTCAGGCGTCTGGGGCAGTGGAACATCAATGGTTGGCTCAGGGATTACGAACGGAACAGCTGCCGGAAATACACCCTATTGGAATGGTACAGCTTGGGTTACCAATAACAGTAATATTTTTAACAATGGAGGAAATGTAGGTATTGGTATGAACCCACCATCATCGACGATGAAACTGGATGTAAACGGTTCGGCTCGTATTAAATCCAATTTGGTATTCAATACCGCAGGCGGAATTATAAACTATGGTGCTGGAGGAACATTGTGGTTCCGATCAAATCCAACCGTAGGTGATGAAAGCAATTATGTTGACCGCATGGTACTGAGCGATAATGGCGATTTAGGTATCGCTACCACAAATTTACCGGCACGTTTAAATGTGGGTGGTGGTTTGTATTGTTCAGGTAGCACAGGCAATAGTCATCTTCAAGGTTCCTATTTAGAATGGAATAAAAACGGTGCAGGTGGAATGACCTATCTTCTTAATCAAAAAGGGCTCGGCGCTGGTGGTTTCGTTATTGGCGAAATTGATAATACCCCGGCTAACAATATCACCGAACGCATTAGAATTGACGCTAGCGGCAATGTAGGAATAGGAACAAGTACACCTGGCAAATCGCTTGATGTTAATGGAAGACTGCGTTTTAAAGATCATCTCATTTTTAATTCAGCGAATGGGGTCATAAACTGGGGTAATAGTGGTAATCTATATTTTAGAACGAACAACACACTTGGTGATGAAAGTACGTTCACCGATAAAATGGTACTAACTAACAACGGTGATCTGGCTATAGGTTCTTCCACACCAGCTACTGGCTATAAACTAACGGTGAATGGAAAAGCAATTTGTACTGAATTACGTGTGCAAGCCACTCCTTTTCCAGACTATGTATTTGAAGATTCTTATGCCTTAAAATCGTTAGATGAAGTAGAAGCTCATATCAATACGTATCATCGTTTGCCTAACATGCCGCCGGCTACCGAAGTGGAATCAGAGGGTATGAATGTTGGTGGTATTCAATTGAAGTTAGTGGAGAAAGTGGAGGAAGCAACCTTGTATATTCTTCAATTAAACAAGGAGAATAAAGAATTGAAAGAGCGATTGAATGCTTTGGAAGAAAAATTAAACAATTTGAGTAAATAGTTTTAAAAATCATTAAAGTCAAGTAACCATGAATACAATAAAATATTGGTTTTGTTTAATGCTGTGCTTAACGACTACTATAGCTCAAGCACAAGAAGTTAAAGACGGTTATGTGCGTGGAAAAATCTATATGAAGCTTAAAGATGCAATGATCATACCTTTTGATTCTACACAACGAAATGTTGAATACACGAGAACGCTCCCTTTTTTGAATAAGTATCAAACGAAATATCAAATTGATCAAGTAGAATCTCCATTCTTTTTTTCAAGGTCTAACATATTGAAAAGAACCTTTCGAATATCATTTAAAAACGATACCCAGGTAGAAGCGTTCATTAAAGACCTAAGTTCGGAGCTCGAAGTTGAATATGCCGAGAAAGTACCCCTAGATAGAGTTACCTTAGACCCTAACGATCTTTCCACCGATTTTGGTTGTGCCGGATTACAATATTATTTGCACGATACGCATGCGCCTGAAGCTTGGGATATTACCACCGGATCGCCCGCTGTGGTTGTAGCTATTGTTGACAATGCCGTGAATGGTTCGCATGAAGATCTATTTGGAAATTTAGTATCCGCTTGGGATGTATCGGATAACGATAATAATACAGATCCTCCATCTTCAACCTGGGATCATGGAACCCATTGTGCTGGTATCGCTTGTGCAAAGAATAACAATAACAAAGGGTATGCCTCTATGGGGTATAACTGCGGTCTTATGGCCATTAAGGCATCATCCAATTCTTCTTCATCAGGAGTAGACCACGTTAATAATGGGTATGAAGGTATAGCTTGGGCTTCTCAGCATGGTGCGCATGTAATTAGTTGTTCATGGGGGGCAACGAACGTTTCCACAACTTATCAAAATGTAATTAATGATGCTTACACTTTAGGAGCTGTTATTGTTGCTGCAGCAGGCAACGATAATGTTTCGACTCCTTTCTATCCTGCCGCCTATAATCATGTAATTGCCGTGGCCAGTTTAAGTTGTAGTGATTCCAAATCAAGTTTTTCCAACTATGGTACATGGGTGGATATATGCACTTATGGTAATGATATCTACAGTTCCTTACCGTCGAATAATTATGGAAAGAAAGATGGTACCTCTATGGCTACTCCTATGGTTGCGGGCTTATGCGGTTTGATTCGAACTAAATTTCCGTACTACAATCCACAAGAAGTTGAAATTGCCTTGAAGCAAGGCGTTTATGATATTTACCCCGATAATCCTAATTACACGGGTCAGTTAGGTGCGGGTAGAATTGATGCTTATAATTCTGTACATATGCCATGTAATGGAAATATTTCTTTAGGAAGCTCATCCTATTCTACTTTAAAAACAGAATCATCCGGATATATACTTTCAGCAAATCAAATAGCACCTGGTGAGATCGTGCGCTTTGATGCTTCTACTTATATTAATTTACAGCCTGGCTTTACTGCCAATGCAGGAAGTACCTTCAGTGCTTACATTGATGGATGTGGTGGGAGCAGGTAACATAAATTTAATGTAGCTTGTTTCTTTCGATTGTCTGGAAGTAAATGATTCGGATTATGGATGATAAAAACAAAACATCAACTCCGAGTTACCAGATTCAAAACCGATTCACCGAACGCATAAAGCAAATCTTTTTAGCAAAAAAAATCAAATGCAGTGATTAGATTTGCTTTATGCGAATAGGGTTCGATGCGAAACGTGCTTTTCATAATTTCACCGGACTCGGAAATTATAGTCGTACCCTAATTCATTCGCTGGCTAATTCTTTTCCCGAACATCATTATCTTTTATTCAATCCCAAATCATCCAAATCCATACGCTTTCATCAATCAAGCATTCAGGAAGTAAAACCAACGGGTATGTTAGGTTCGTTATTTCCTTCTGTTTGGCGAAGTCGTTGGATGTTACAAGAGGTAAAAGAAAATTGTTCCCTTTACCACGGGTTGAGTCATGAATTACCTTACGGTGCTAGTCGATTAAGCATTCCGAAAGTAGTTACGATGCACGATTTAATTTTTGAAAGTTCACCGCAACAATACCGTAAAACAGACGTTCTTATTTACCGCAGAAAGTTTCGATATGCCGCCGAAGTATCGAATCAAATTGTTGCTATTTCTGAAGTTACTAAACGCGATTTAATTCATTACTATCAAATTCCGGAACAGAAAATTAAAGTGGTCTATCAAGCCTGCGATCAACGGTTTTATACTCGTTGTACACCTCAACAACGCGAGGCTATTCGAAAACGATATTCACTTTCTTCGCCTTATTGGCTTTTTGTTGGCAGTATTATTGAACGAAAAAATTTGCTTCGTGTATGTGAAGCACTGAGTAAACTAGATGCTACCATGCCCCTTCTCGTAGTTGGAAAAGGAGAGCAGTTTAAACAACGCGTGATTGATTTTCTGAAAGAAAAGAAACTAACACAACAAGTAATTTTTCTTGAAGATCATTTTACTTCCAGCCAAATTTATCAAGACCTTCCCGTTCTCTACCAAATGGCATTTGCACTTATTTATCCTTCCTTAAAAGAAGGTTTCGGACTTCCAGTTTTAGAGGCCATGGCATCAGGTTGCCCGGTAATAACGTCCAACCATACTTCCATGACGGAAACAGGCCCGAATACCGCTCTTCTAGTAGAACCTTTACATACAGAATCGATATTAGAAGCGATGAAACAACTCATGCTTCAACCGGATCAGCGCGAACAGTTTATCCAAACAGGCATACAAGCTGCTTTGCAATTTACTCCCGATAAGTGTGCGCAACACATGATGAATCTCTATCTTGCACTCTAATCATGCAGCCTTACGAAACCGATATTCAGCATTGCCTTCAAGCTTTTCAACATCATGGTATCATCCTTTATCCTACGGATACCATTTGGGGATTAGGTTGTCCTGCCGACGACCCAAAAGCGATTCAAAAAATTTTTGATCTCAAACAGCGTCCGAGTAATAAGTCGTTCATTTTACTTATGACCGATGTGAAAATGCTATTCCATTATATCGCTAATCCATTACCCGACTTGCAAGCGTTATTACAACAATTTCAAGAACCAACAACCCTCATCTATCCGAATGGCATCAACCTACCTAACGATGTAATAGGAGAAGATGGAAGTGTTGCCGTTCGAATTACGCAAGATCCTTTTTGTAGAAGTCTGATTAAACGTATACGTAAACCACTCGTATCTACGTCGGCTAATATTTCAGGCGAACCGGGTGCTGCGCTGTTTAGCGAAGTAAATATAAAAATTCGTGATGGGGTTGATTATACCGTAACCTGGCGACAAGATGAAACAACAACATCAAAGGCTTCCTCTATCTATAAAGTTGAACCTAATGGTAGTTTAATCAAACTGCGTTAGTCTAATCGGAAGGTTTCATGCATATTCGGAATTTCTACTTCCGGGAATCCCTTTTTAAGTAGGCTATGTTGAAAATCCTTTTGAACGTCGTACTCACCATGAACGATAAAAAGTGTTTTAACTTGTGATGGCTGTTGACAGGCTAAAAACTGACAAAGATCGTCGTAATCACCATGAGCACTCATACTTCGAATGCTACTCACTTTAGCTTTCACCTGATACGATTCTCGGAAAATTGTAACCTCTGTATCGCCGCGCATCAATCGAGCTCCGAGTGAATGCGGTTCGCAATAACCAACCATCATAATTCCATTGCGGGGATTTTCAATATTATTCGCGATATGGTGTTTTACCCGACCTGCTTCGGCCATACCGGAAGCCGAAATAATGACCATTGGATCCTTACGGCTATTCAACAATTTCGAATCTTCCACTGCGGTAATAAATTTCAACCCTTTAAAATCGAACGGGTATTTATCGGTTTTCATAATATCTACCACGCGTTTATTGTAGAGTTCTGAATGGCGTTTTACAATTTCGGTTGTTTTTACGGATAGCGGACTATCCACAAAGTACGGTACGTCTGGTAAACGATTTTCATTTTCAAGTTTATTAAGAGCGAAGAGAATTTCTTGGGTACGACCTACACTAAATGCAGGTATGATAAGCTTCCCTTTATTTTCGATGCAGGTTTCCTGAATTTCCTTTAGAATTTCTTCGTCGGAATTCTTAAAAGTATCGTGTCGTGAATTGCCATAAGTACTTTCCAGAATTATATAATCCGCTTGAGGAAATTCCTCTGGAGAACGAAGAATTACATCGCGGTAACGACCCACATCGCCACTGAAGGTTATCCGCGTTTCCTTGCCATTATCCTGGATACGGAGGTTTACGGCGGCACTACCTAGAATATGACCTGTATCGGTAAAGGTTACGTGAATATCTTTATCTATCTGAAACTCTTTATTATAGGCATGAGGCACAAATAAAGGAATCACGTTGTTAGCATCCGCAATGGTATAGAGTGGTTTAATGTAAGGTAACCCTTGAGCTGCCCGGCGTTTGTTTACAAAGGCCACATCAGACTCCTGTATCATCGCCGAATCTTGAAGGAGTACCGTGGCAAGGTCTACCGTAGCTGCGGTACAGTATATTTTACCCTTAAATCCTTCTTTTACCAGTTTAGGTAATAAACCCGAATGATCAATATGGGCGTGGGAGAGAACCACATGGGTTATTTCTCTGGGGTCGAAACCAAAGTGGGTATTCAACTCCAGGGTTTGATCGCCCATGCCTTGAAACAAGCCACAATCCAGTAGAATTTTTTTGCCGTTTTTAAGATGAATAATATGTTTTGAACCTGTAACTGTGCGGGCTGCCCCGTGAAAGGAAATCTTCATGAACCAAAATTTTACGCTCGTTCTAACTATTTGTTCTATATTAGCGTCTGCTAAATGTAAAAGTAAGCGATGATTTCAGAACTTGTTGAAGTTTTTTGCTTGTGTTTCATTTTAAAACCATTAAGAATATTGGCATGAAGTTAAAGGTTTATCTATGGTGCGGTTTAATCCTGATGTTGGCGTTTGCCTCTTGCGAGAAATACAATCATATCGATAATGGCAGTACCGTAAAAGTTCCTTACACCTTATTTATTGGAGGCTATCACGGCACCTTACACCAAACCAATGATGGTTTGTTTTATAGCACATTATTTTATACCGATAATAGTATTGTACGCCAAGTTTTAGTTGCCGACACCAATATCTGTTTACTAAAACGCAATTTTTATTGCAGTAAGGATGATGGTAAATATTTTGCCCCAAGTAATACGGGATGTATTTTACCTATTGATAGTTTTAAAAGCTATTACTTCCCCAATAATGCCATCTACGATTTTACCGATACCAATGTGTACCTCGTAACGCGTATTACCGGTTTAGAATTTAGTTCCGATAAAGGAAAAACCTTTACGCCGGTTACTAATTACGCCGTAGGAACTACGCCTCCGGGCCCAACCGATACGGTAACTTCTGTTACACAAATGACCAATGGCGATTGCTTCGCCATGGTTGATAGCCAGCGTTATTACAAAAAAACAGTTGGCGGCGCTTGGACTGAAGTGCTTGCTGATGGAACTAATGACTTACCTTTTAACCGCCCAACGGCACGATGGTATGTAGCCCATGCGCATGATACCTTAATTGCGATCGATTTCAACGGACGTTATGGTGTGTATTACTCCACCAACTTAGGAACAGATTGGTTCGCATGTACCGGTTCCGGAATGCCTAAAACTCGAAAAATTTTATTCGGTAATCAGGCCTTCGGAGATGATCATTTTTATGTTGGCTATGATAGTGGTGGATTGTTCCGTATGGAAGCACCTGCTACCTTTACGAAAGTAAATACCGGTATTCCGTGGTATGCAAAAATCGGTTATGTAGAAGGTAAAAACATTACGTACCGAACCAACATTACTAAAAACATTCTGTACTGCTCCACTGATCTTGGTTTATACTGGAGTAAGAATGGAGGTCGCGATTGGGAAATCGTGCATCAAGGCAAATACTCTACGCTTAAATAAATGCGAACGATGTTCAAACACTTGAACATTGTTTTGCTGATGCTGTTCTCCATTGTATCAGTTTTAAGGGCTCAGGAAGTAGCCTCAGTATCTTCTCCTTTAAAAGTATTAACGTTTAATTCCCGCATCATGACCACCGATGGGGTTGGCAATTTGTATGTGGTTAAAGACAATAATTTGTTGATTCGTTATAACGCACAGGGCGATAGCGACCGTGTGTTTAATGAAATAAAAAAAGGAAGTATTACCCAAATTGATGCGAGTAATCCGTTACGGATTCTTTTATTTTTTAAAGAGTACCAACTGGTTGTGGTTCTCGATCAGATGTTATCAAAAAAACATGTTTTCAAACTCAATAACCTCGGCCTATTTAATGTAACCAGCATTGCTAATTCCGCGGATGGAACTTTTTGGGCGTACGACGCAGCTCAAGGTGTACTCTTGAAAATCGATGATAAACCGTCGATTCGCTTTTCGTCCCCCTTACGCACCATGCTCGATCATGCGGTACAATTTCAGTATATGGTAGAAGATGACCGCATGCTTTATGCTGCAGATAGTACTAGCGGAATTTATAAATTTGATTTGTACGGCTTCTATAATACAGTATATCATTTTCCGACAGTCGAATTTCAATGGATCAATCAGCAACTTATTTATTGGCAATCGCCCAACCTTATCGCCTACCATACCGAAAGTTTACGCGAGAAAAAAAGAGCCCTTCCTGAACCGGAAACTATTTTACAAGTTAGGGTAGATCGGAATCGGTTGTTTATTCGACGTAAAAACCAACTAGAACTCTATACGCTAGAATAATAAACCCCGATTGGTTTACTTACTTTTGCGCTGTCATTGAAATCGATACAATTTCTTTTTTTACTTATTTTATGTTGTACGACTAGCAACATGAGGGCGCAACACCTCAAGTTTCTCTCATATATTCCCGATAACCTGCCAGCAGGTTACGTACGTATACAAGCTATTCATTTCAGAGGTAATACAATTACCAAAGAAAAGATTATGGATCGTGAATTAACCCTTCATGTTGGTGATAGTATTTTGGCTAAGGAGCTTCAAGGAGAGCTTCAATTCAACGTAAGGCGATTATTAAATCTTCAGCTTTTTTCAACGGTAAAATATTCGGTTCGATTAGTGCAGTCCGATCAAATCGAGATCACGTATGAAGTTACTGAAGTTTTGTATTGGATAGCGCGACCCATTTTTAGTTTGGCTGATCGAAATTTTAATGTCTGGTTGATTGAACAACATCATAATTTCAATCGCACCAATTACGGAGCCACCATTACCCGTCATAACTTCCGGGGAAGAAATGAAGAGCTCAGCGGAACACTTCAATTAGGCTATAACAAGCTCTTTGAATTCTCCTACCGTATTCCGTATATCGATAAAAAACTACGACAAGGCATTGGTTTCAGTGCATCGTATGCTACAGGAGAAGAAGTTAATTATATTACTACAAGAAATAAATTAAAGTTCTTTCATCATGAACATTATCCCTATGAACGCATGTATGGTATGCTTCATTACCTCTACCGAAAGGCCTATGCTACCAGTCATGAAGTACAGTTAGCCTATCACAAATATGAAATCACGGAAGAACTTCATGAAAAGAATCCGGATTTTTTAGGTGGGCCGCTTCGGGTAAAGTATATGGAGTTGAATTATATTTTTCAGTATAACAATACCGATGTACGTGTTTATCCAACCAATGGGTTCGACGTAAAATTGATAGCCTCTAAAAAAGGTTTCGGTTTCAACCAGGCTATTAATCGTTTCGATTTGATTTCTCAATCTTCCTTCTATTATCGTTTAGCTACCGACTGGTCGCTATCTTGGGTGTTTCGAGGTCGTTTAAGTTTTCCGCAGAAGCAACCTTATTTTATCAATCGTGCCTTAGGGTTTAAAAATGAATACGTAAGAGGTTATGAATACTATGTGATTGATGGTGGTCATTATGGATTGTTGCGAACGAACCTCCGTTATAAAATTATCGACAGGGTGTTGCACCAAAATCGTTTTCGCATTTTGAAACATATCCCGGTGCGAGTTTATGGTAAGCTGTTCGATGATTTAGGGTATGCGTATAATGAATTTCCGGGTACAAGTTTTCTAAATAACCGTATGCTGAATGGGTACGGTGCCGGTGTTGATATTATGGTATCGTATTATGCTCGATTGCGCATTGAGTACAGTTTCAATCATTTAAATCAAAATGGTCTATTTTTACACGGTTCTAAAGAGTAGCTATGCATATTGCGATTTATAACCGGGCACTCAATCAGGAAGACATCCCTTCCTTAAAAATTCTTTTAGAAGAATTTAAACGACATGCTTTGGTTCCGGTTATCTATGAAAAACTGCTACCCACCTTGCAAACACTTGAGGTATTGCCAACCGTGTTTGAAGTTTTTTCAGAAGAGAAACCGTTACATCCGAAAACTCGTTTTCTGTTTAGTTTGGGTGGCGATGGTACCCTACTTGATACCGTTCGATTTATTGGCTCAAGTAAAATACCCATACTCGGTATTAACCTAGGCCGACTCGGTTTTTTAGCAGGCACCGGAGCACATGAACTTAACTTTGCCATTGAATCGTTGATAAAAGGAACTTACCTTCTTGATCCACGTACTGTATTGCATTTAGATTCTTCCAGACCTATTTTTTCTGATGTGCCTTATGCCTTGAATGAATTTTCAATTCATCGTAAAGATTCATCTTCACTCATAAAAATACATACCTACCTCAATGGTGAATTTCTCTGCACATACTGGGCCGATGGTTTAATTGTGGCTACCCCAACCGGTTCTACCGGCTACTCGATGAGTTGCGGAGGACCGATTATTTTTCCTCAGGCAAATTCGTTTGTTATAACACCTGTAGCTCCTCATAATTTGAATGTTCGACCGCTGATTATACCTGATAGTAGTATTGTTTCTTTTGAGGTAGAAGGACGCGCCGAACAATTTTTGTGTACGCTCGATGCCCGTTCCGAAGCAATAGATAGCAGTGTATCTCTAGCTGTTAAGAAAGAGCATTTCATGATTAATTTAGTACGTTTAGAAGGACAGAATTTTCTTCACACACTTCAAACCAAATTGTATTGGGGTGCTGATAGAAGGAATTGATTCAAATCCCTTCTTTCTAAACATTCAATGTATAACGCCGGAAAATAATTTAGTGTTATAAACTGCTTTTAAGTAAACGATGGATTTTCTTTACTCGCTGTTCTTAAATCAATTTTATTGGAGCACAGTGTTTACAATGAAACAAGAGGCAAACCTTATTTATTTGATTGAAGTTTACAACGCTTTTTAAAACGTCAAATAAAGAAAATTAACTTGCTGTAGTTTGTGCGGATAAAAATTCGCTTAAAAATCGTCATCATCATCAAAGCCATCGTCATTCCAATCCAATCCTAAGTCGTCATCAATTTTAAATTCATCCATGTCATCATCATCACCTTTCTTTCCTTTACCGGCACCGCTCTTCGATTTTGAAACAGGCATATCAAACTCTTCAAACTCACTATTGAATTCATCATCATCCAAGTTATCATCATCGTCGTCATCCATATCATCATCATCATCGTCGTCGTCCTCTGAATCTGTTTTTGCCTTTCCGGTTTTTTTCACAGGCATATCATCATCGTCATCATCCATGTCATCATCATCATCATCCAATTCATCGTCTTGTTTCTTCTTAGGAGTAGACTTTGATGGAGCCGCTTTCTTAGGCGCTGCGCTTTTTGCGCTGGTCTTTTTCTCAGGATTCGCTTTCATTTCGGATTAAATTTCTAACGTAAATTTTCTATATATTTTTGAAACAAAAAAAATATTTTTCAGATTTTTTTTAGTTGAATACAATGAGTTGATCTCTGCCAACACCATTTGATACAAAGCTCACCGGAACACCTGTATTTTCTTCAACCAACTTCACTAAGGTATGAAAGGCATCTGGTAGATCTTCCACTGAGTGACAATCGGATAATTTTTTATTCCAAACAGGAAAGGTTGTGTAGTTTACCATCACCGTTTTTTCTTGTACATCAAATGGAAATTCTTGCGAGGTAACGCCATTCACGGTATAGGAAACACCAACCGAAACTTCAGGCATATCATCCAAAACATCCGCCTTTGTAATTATTAAATCGGTAACGCCGTTAATCATACAAGCGTAACGAAGGGCAACCACATCAATCCATCCGCATCGTCGCGGACGACCTGTTGTTGAACCAAACTCGTTCCCTAATGTTCGCAACTTATCGCCTTCTGCATTTAATAATTCGGTGGGGAAAGGCCCGCTACCAACCCGTGTGCAATAGGCTTTACTAATACCGTACACTTTCTGAATCCATTTCGGAGCAATACCTAACCCGGTGCATAAACCTGCGGTTACGGTGTTGCTTGAAGTAACATACGGATAGGTTCCGAAATCGATATCCAACATGGTACCTTGTGCGCCTTCGGCTAATATTTTTTTGCCTTGTAGTAGTTGATCATTCAACCAGTACTCGGCAGCAATGAATGTATATTTTTTAAGGTTCTGTAAAGAATTGAAAAACTGGGTTTCCCAAGCTTGAATTTCTTCTAGTGGAACTACATCACCTAATAAGCTTAAGTGCTTCGCTTTTAATTGTTCATATTTCTCTTTGAAATCACTACGAATGATATCTCCAACACGCAAACCATTTCGCCCGATTTTGTCCATATAGGTTGGGCCAATTCCTTTCAACGTAGAACCAATTTTATTTTGTCCTTTGGCTAATTCGCTCGCTTTATCTAATGCCTTATGGGTTGGAATAATTAAATGTGCGCGTTCACTAATCAACATATTGGATACCAAATCCACACCTAGCGCTTCAATTTCTTTACATTCTACTTCAAATGAAACCGGATCTATCACCACACCATTGCCAATTACATTCATAATCCCTTGATGGAAGACTCCGGATGGAATCGTATGCAACACCACCTTGTGATCGTGAAGATAAAGGGTATGTCCTGCATTAGGTCCTCCTTGGAATCGCGCAATGATATCGTAGCGAGGTGCTAGAAAATCAACAACTTTACCTTTTCCTTCATCGCCCCATTGCAGGCCCAGCAGAACATCTACCATGATTTATTTTTTGAGAGTGGCAAAGATATTCGATTCAACTTGCATGAATAAAAAAATCCGGTCGTTTCCAACCGGATTTTTACTTTTTATTTTTCAGAACGTTATCGAACCAGAATCAAGTCGCCTTTCTTCACATAGTTCAATTGATCTCGAGTACACTTGTAACGGAATACAAAATAGTAGGTTCCAACTTCGGCACCTTTACCGTCGATAGTTCCATCCCATCCGAAACGATAGTTGTTTGTACTCCAAACACGCTTACCCCAACGGTCATACACTTCCAATTGTTGTAATTCCACACCAGCGGTAGTTAATACTCGGAACACATCGTTATTACCGTCACCATTTGGAGAGAAGGCGTTCGGAATGAAGGACACATCACAACACGGACCTTCTTCGATATATACAGAATCCTTCACTACACAACCATAAGCATCCGCTACTTGTAATTGGTACCAACCATAGTATAACGAATCGGCTACAGCATCGGTTTGAATTGGATTCGTGAACCATAAATAAGTAAATGGTTGTTGTCCTCCAAACACATTGGCAGTAGCTTGGCCTTCAAATCCTTTACCGGTACAACCTAAGTCTTTCTTCGTAATGGTAACTCCTAATGGATTTGCCGGAGGATTGATAGTGAAATCAGTTAAGTAAGTACAACCTGCTGTGTCTTTCACGGTTAAATGATACAATCCTGGTTCCAAGTTTGTAAACAAGCCTGATTTATTAAATAACAAGCCTGGCATGATATAATAGGAGTATCCTCCACGACCACCTGTACCTGTAATCTCGATACGACCATCTTTGGAGTCGATACATTTTGCATCACGAATATCTAGTATAGCACCTACGAAATCAGGTTCAGTTAAGAAATAATTCTCTTGATGCTGACAACCTTTGGAGTCAACAATAGTTATTAGATATACTTTAGACACAAGTCCGGTGAATAAACCTGAAGGTTGCAGCGGGCCGCCATCTAAACTATATTGATATGGAGGCTGACCACCTTGAGCAATAATATTAATTGCACCATTCGCATCGCCATGACAAACAGGTTCCGTTGGAATTACGGTAGCCACTTGCACCGGAGGAGGCTGATTTAAGGAAACAAGAATACTTGCCGTACAATTGTTCTGATCTATCACATACAGCGTGTAGGTGCCTGCAGTTAAGCTTCCGAAGTTACCAGTTTGGTTAGTAATATTATTTGGCATCAATTGATACGTGTAAACTGCACCTGTACCACCACTTCCATCAACATCAATTAAACCAGTAGCTGCACCGAAACATTCGATATCAATTTTTTGCGTAAGGGTTAAAATCAATTGTGGAGGTTGTGTAATTGCAATATTTGGAACATAAGTTTGAGAACAACCAACACTATCAAATACTGTTACCGCATAGGTTCCTGCCGGAAGATTCTGGAAGTAACCCGGTGATGTTTGGGTTGCCCCTGCAGGCATCGGACTCAACGTATAGGTATAACCATTTACATAAGGTACACCACCAAACGCGGAGATACTGATTGAACCTGCGCTAGTTCCGAAGCAGAGATTGTTAACCACGGTTGGTACATTGAAACCAAGCGCTGGTGGCTCATTCAAGGTAATAAATGTGGAGATGATACAGTTGTTTTGATCTTTAGCTGTAATCGTGTACTGACCTGCGGCCAAATTGGTATAATTCGAATTCAAACTATAAGCAGCTGAATTCAAGGAATATTCAATGGTTCCTGTTCCGCCTTGTGCTTGAACACTAATCGAACCGTCTGCCGATCCATTACATGTAAGGTCTGAACCAAGTGCAAATACCCACGACATAGCAGTTGGTTGCGTAATGGTAACCACGGTTGATTGCGTACAATTGTTTGCATCCTTCACACAAAGGGTATAAGTACCGGCAACTAAGTTATTAAAGGTATTGGAAGCCTGATAAATAGTACAATCGGATGAGTATTGATACCCTCCTGAACCGCCTGAAGCATAAACCGTAATACTTCCTGTATTACCACCGGCACAAAGTACATTCACTGTTGGCGTACTATCAATTGCAAGAACCGGAGGCTCATTAATAATAACAACGGAAGAAGCGGTACAACCATTAGCGCCTTTAGCTACAACGGTGTAGGTACCAGCGCAAACTGCATTGAAGGTATTAGAAGCCTGATAATTTGCACCACCATCACGACTATAATCAACAGCACCGGTTGCATTAATAATTATTTGTCCGTTACAAGCTCCATTACATAATACATCGGTTAAACCAACAGCATTAATGGTAGGATTTGTCGGTGGAGCAACAATTACAGTGATGGATGCCGTACAACTATTAAAGTCGATTACATTAATGGTATATGTACCTGTTCCGATATTCGTAAAGTTACCCACGTTCGGGTTTGCCTGACTAGCGGTACATCCGCCGGCAGGACTTTGAATACTGTACGTGTATGGTGCGGTACCTCCGGTTGCGTTTATCGTAATACTTCCTGAACAAGGATTAGTACAAGTACCCGTTACGATAGCCGGCAAATTAAATCCTAGAAGTGCCGGTTGATTTATTACCATAACCTGCGTACAGGTATTTGCATTTTGGTCGGTAACCGTAACGGTATAACTTCCTGCTGAAAGGCCACTGGCACTACCTGTTACAGGATCTACACCGGCAGGATTTGAACTAAAGGTTAAGGTACCAAAACCACCCGAGGCATCCATATCATAGGTTCCGTTATTTCCTCCGAAACACGAAACATGCGTGATGTAATTTATTGTACAACTTAATAATCCAGGATCATCTAAACATGTCGTTGTTGTAGCAGTACAACCTTGAGCATTCGTAACAGTAATAGTATAACAATTAGAGTCTAAACCAACAAACAATCCTGTTGCATTGGTTTGAGGCCCATTTGGTGTGATAGAATAACTTGAACCTGCCACAATAGGACCAACCTGTATAGTACCATTAGAAGCACCTGCAGATGTTGGGTTGGTAGTAGCGGTTACATTCAGCACTGGCGCATTCGGTGCAAACAATTGAACCGTAACGGAGTTCGTACAGTTAGTTGCATCGGTACCAATTATCGTATAAATAGTATTTGCGCAAATATTGGAAATTACATTACCTGCCGCTGTAGGCCCTGCTGGATTAACTGTGTAAACCAAAGCAGGATTGCTCATGGTAGCCGTACCATCACAACCTGGGTTACAGGTTGGAGGTGTTGTACTTGTAACGTTAAATGGCGTTCCTAAAGGAGCTGTTGGTGTATAATTAAAGGTGTCTTTACAATTTGAAGTATTCGTACCAACAATAGTGTAAGTTGTTCCTGCACATAAATTACTAATTACATTGGCTGCCACACTACCTCCCGGTGTAACGGTGTACGTTAAGCCAACAGGCGACATAGTGATACTTCCATCGCAACCCGGGGTACAAGATACTGGTGTAGTTGAAGCCTGACTAATAACAGGTACTACCGGAGGAGCAATATTCACCGTTGTAGTTCCTGAACAAGCATTGGCATCGGTAACTGTAATGGTATAATTCGTACTAGCACATAAGTTATTAGCAGTTGAGTTAAGGTTATTAGTTGGTCCTGCTGGAGTCATGGTAGCACCACCTGTAACGGTATACGTTAATGGCAATGTACCACCAACCACATTAACGGAAGCTGTTCCATCACAACCCGGTGTACAAGTTGGTGTGGTTGTATTGGTTACGGAAATCGTTGGTGCACCAGGGGTGGTCATAGTGAAGCTTTGCGTACTAGTACACAAATTAGCATCTGTAACTGTTACGGTATAAGCGATACCTGAACAAACACCGGTAATAGCACCCGTATTCGTATTGATAGTCACACTTGGAGAACCTGCAATTTGATATGTATAACCCGGTGTTCCACCATTACCATTAGCTTGTGCTGTTCCGTTACATCCGGAACCACAAGATGGAATAATACCCGGTGTGATATTTACACCAAGTACTCCTGGTTGTGTAAGCGTAAAGGTTATATTCGATGTACATCCAAGAGCATCCGTTCCTTGTACGGTATAGGTAACTACACCTAAATTCGTGAAGGTGCCTGGTACTGTTTGTGCTGGCGGACAAGGTGCACCAGCCGGTAATATCGTATAGGATACCGGTGGTGTTCCACCTGAATAAGTCATTACGGCTGAACCCGTACATAATGCATTACAAGTAACATTATTCAAGGTTTGAGCACTGATGGCAAACACAGCGGGTTGCGTTAAGGTAACCACCTTAGTAACCGTGCAGTTATTAGCGTCGTGCGCAGTAACCGTGTACGTTGCAGCACCTAAATTACTTATGGTATTACCAACAACATTCGCATTACATGTTCCAACTGTTATTGGAAGAATAGTATAGTTATATGGAGGTGTTCCTCCTGAAGACGTCATTACAATTTGTCCGTTACAATTACCATTACATGTGATATCGTTGGTTGAAACGGTATCGGTTGTTAATTGTGTAGGTTGATTCATGGTAAACTGGAATGTTCCAGTACAACCATTCGCATCGGTACCTTGAACGATATAACTGTTTTGGCCTAGTCCGGTGAAAGAAGTTGCCGTAGCCTGCGTTGGAGCCGCACATGGTGAACTATTCACCGGTGTTAAGCTAAAGTTGATTGGAGCCGCACCACCCGAAGAGGTCACAACCACCGTGCCATTACAATTTTGGAAGCATGTAATAGGTGTTGTTGAAACAGTATCTACCGTAGGACCTGCAGGTTCAAATAACGTAGTATCAGCAAAACCAACACATGAATTGGCATCCGTAACAGTTAAAGTATATAATTGATTATCGCAAAGGTTAGTACCTGTAGTTACGGTAGCGGCCGTAGGACCAGTAACCGACAACCCGGCACCCGCATTTATTGAATACGTGAATGGTGCTGTTCCACCGGAAACACTTACTGTCATGGAACCATTACAACCTGGAGAACAAGATGGTTGAACAAAGCTTGTTATACTCATAACCGGACCATTCGGTGTAGTCATTGTTATTTGCGACGTTGCAGTACAACCATTCGCATCGGTTAATGTTACCGTGTAGGTAACACCGGCGCAAATACCGGAAACTAATCCGGTTGTACTAACAGAAGCACCACCTGTAACACTGTATGTATAACCACCGGCACCACCTAGAGGATTAGCTTGCGCTGTTCCATCACAACCAGGAGTACAAGTTGGATTAATTTGACCTGTGAGCGTAAGTGTAGGACTAGCCGCAGTTGTCATGGAGAAGCTAGCGGTAGAAGTACAACCATTTACATCGGTAGCAGTAACGGTATAAACAACATTAGCACATACATGTGTTATTGCACCCGTAGCACTAATTGTTGCTGAACCTGTAATAGAATACGTATAACCTGGTGTACCACCACCGGCATTCGCTTGTGCCGTACCATCGCAACCAGGGTTACATCCAGGTTGGTTACCCGGTGTAATACCCAAAGTAGGTGCTGAAGGTTGGTTAACCATTACGTTGGTAGTAGCTATACAGCCGTTACCATCGATACCTTGTACAGTATATAAATTACTACCTAGGTTTCCGAAATTACCAGGAATAGGTTGTGTAGGAACACATGGCACATTCGGTGAAATAGAATACGTAGCCGTTCCACTTCCTCCTGTGAATACCATTTCAATGGCACCATCACATCCACCATTACAACTTACAGGGGTAACAGATAACGTATCAATACTGAATACTGGGTTTTCATTGATGGTTGCAATCGATGTAGCAACACAGCCATTACCATCCGATACCGATACGGTATAGTTGCTTGCCCATAAAGTAGTGTAACTTGAACCAACTAAGGTTGCATTACAAGTACCGTTGGTATTCGGGTTGATAGAATAATTATATCCTGGTGTTCCTCCGTTAGCAACGAAGTTTATAATCCCCGTACAATTTCCGTTACAATCAACATCTTGGGTTGATGTTACAGCCAAGGTTAAAGCCGTTGGTTCAGTAATGGTAAAGCTTACAGTTCCTGTACAACCACTGGCATCGGTTCCGGTAATCGTATATGTATTAGCACCCAAGTTGGTAAATGATCCTGAGGTAGGTTGTTGTGGTACACAAGTCATTGCAGGGTTCTGCCATACCAAGTTACCAAATGTTACCGTACCTGTTCCTCCTGAAGAAGTAATTGTAACTGTACCGTTACAACCACCATTACAGGTTACATTTCCGATAGCACCACTCACACTTACAGTTGGTGGAGCTGGTGCATTTAGTAAGGTATCGGCTGAACCAACACATAAGTTAGCATCGGTTACGGTTAAAATATAGTTTGTTCCGGCACAAAGATTATTACCGGTTACTGTTGTTGTAGCTGTAGGTCCAGTAATACTTACCGAAGCCCCCGCTGTAATATTATAGGTATAAGGAGAAGTTCCTCCTGAAACATTTACAGTCATAGTACCATCGCAACCAGGATTACAAGTTGGTAGTGTATAACCCGTGATAGAAGCCACTGGGCCATTTGGAGTTACCATCAAGAAAGATGCTGTAGTTGAACAACTATTGGCATCCGTAGCTGTTACCGTATAACTTACACCGGCACACACGTTAGTGATTGCCCCTGTTAAAGGGTCAATAGAAGTGGTGGCATTCGGTGTGATCGTATAACTAAATCCACCTACACCGCCAGAACCTGCGGCAGTAGCTGTTCCGTCACAACCAGGACTACATGTTGGTGTAATTCCTGGCGTAATGCTTACGGTTGGCGCTGAAGGTTGTGATACTAAAACCACTTTAACAGCGGTACAGCCATTTGCATCGGTACCTTGTATCGTGTATAAATTAGATCCTAAGTTGCCAAATAAACCAGGTATTGTTTGCGTTGGAACACAAGGTACTGAAGGACTGATATTATAGGATGCCAATCCGGTTCCTCCCGTATAGGCCATCTCTATCACACCATCACACCCTCCATTACAACTTACAGGTGTAACAGAAATTGTATCAATAATAAATGGTGCCGGATCTGTTACAGTAACATTCATGGTAGCCGAACAGGCATTACCGTCGAGTACGGTTACTAAATACGTTGCAGCCCAGGCATTACTAAATACATTGGCAGCTTGTGCAATGTTACATGTGCCATTTGTTGTTGGAGAAATAGAATAACTATAACCTCCGATACCGCCACCGGCAGTCATGGTAATAATACCATTGCAACTATTATCACATAGAGCATGTTGAACAGATAGTGTATCAATAGTTACGATAGCTGGATCTGTTACCGAAATAGTCACTGTAGTAGTACAACTGTTGGCATCAGTAACTTGAATCGTGTAAACACCATTACATAAATTTAAAGCAGTACCTACAGCGCCACTTGCATTGATAGTAGGTGAGCCGGGTCCGCTAATAGTATAATTATAAGGCGAAGTACCGCCTGCAGGAGTAACTGTTCCGCCACCATTACAAGCATTCGTACAAGTAGGGTTATTCGTTAAGGCAGAAACCGCAGTAAGGACGCCCGGTTCAGTTATAGTTATCGTTATTGCTGTTGTACAAGTATTCGCATCGGTAACTTGAACCGTATAAATACCTGCACATAAGGCAGAAGCATTTCCGGTTGCACCACTTGCATTAATTACAGGCGTACCTGGTCCTGCTATCGTATAGTTATACGGTGATGTTCCTCCGGAAGGCGTTATAGTTGCTGTTCCGTTACAGTCGCCATTACAAAGCGCATTCTGTGTAACATTACCAACAGCAGTTAAAGCATTAGGTTGTGTAATGTTAATAGTTGCCGTACTGGTACAGCCATTATCATCCGTTACTGTAACGGTATAACCTCCAACACATAAACCGGAGATAGCACCTGTAGAAGCATTTATAACTCCTGGAGCTGTAATTGAATACTGATAATTTGAAGCACCACCAGAGCCTACCGCATCCGCAGTACCATCGCAAAGGCCAAAACAAGAAACATTCACTACATTATTAATTGCAAGATTGAGCTGGGTGGGTTGTGTTACACAGGCTGTTGTTGTGATAGTACAACCATTGGCATCAGTTGCTGTAATGGTATAACATTGTGCTGTTAAGTTCTGGAACTCACCCGTAGTATTGCTCTGAGGGCCAAGTGGTGTAATGGTATAGGTTATTGTACCCGTACCACCTGTTGCTAATATTTCAATTTCACCACTATTTCCTCCGAAACAAAGAACATCATCAATATCCGGAATACCAATTTGTAAGGCCGGTGGTTCTGTAATAGTAATATTACTTAAGGTGTCTTTACATTGGTCTGCACCATAGGTTTTTGTTACAACGATGGTATAGGTACCCGCAGCCAAACCTTGATAATCACCCGTGTTGCTTCCTATGGATGTTGCCGTACAAGCACCTACGGTTGCCGGTGATATAGTATAGGTGAACGGAGTTGCTGCACCAACGGTTGAGGTATATATTTTACCAGTACAGCTTCCATTACAGTTTACATCGATCGTACTATCCAAGGTAATATCAGGATATGCAGGTAACGACAAGGTTATGGTTGCCGTAGCAGTACAACCCGCTTGGTCTACCGCCATTACCGTGTACGTACCGGCACACAAGCCTGTAGGCTGCGAAACCGTTCCATCAAAGAAGGAGTCTGTAACGGTTGTAACACCAATGTATTTTACCGAATCAATAGGTGCACTCGGATAGGTCGGATAATATAAATAGAAATTCTTTTTCGTTCCGGTACCACCCGTTGCGGATGGTTTTATTTTTCCACTACATGGATTTAAACAGGTAGGGTTCCAATAAACCGTTGGTGCCGGTGTATTGTTTGTTTTAATGTTGATTACCGGAGGTGTGGTTAAGGTTCTGGACACTGTAGTAGAACATCCATTCGCATCCGTAACCGTAATTACATAAACACCGGCTGGTACATTCACCGCCTGATTTCCAATATGACTTGGAGAGGTGTTATTCGTATCCATCGTTGGAGGATAGAATGGATTATAAAGGTAGTTCCACGGACCGGTACCACCCGTTGCGGTTACCGAAATAACCCCATTGGAATCGCCCGGACATAATGGATTCGTACTTGTTGGTGTTGGCAAGGTTAGCTGTGCCGGATTCACCAAATTCTTAATCGCTGTTTTTGTACAGCCCCAAGCATCCGTTACCGTTACAGTAAATACAGCCCCTGCAGTAAATTGCAAGTTCTTCCATTTGTTTGGCGGATAAAACGTTCCTGACGTTGCCGCAGCAGCCGGAGTAGAGGCTAATGTAAATGTGTAAGGCCCTTGTCCGGAAGTCATCGTTCCAACAACAATAGAGTCTAAACTGAATTGATTATAACATGGCGGACTAGCTGATAGCGATAAGTTCGGTGCTTGTAACGGAATTAAAGCCGGATGGTTCAGAATCACGGAGTCTTCACACCCATTGGCATCCTTCACATAAGCCGTGTAAGTGGTATTTCCCACCAAACCTGTAAACACGTTGTAGCTATTGGTAGCTGTTCCGTAGGTGTTTGCCTGAGTTCCGCCTTTCACTTTATATTGATAAGGTGGGTTGCCATTAAATCCTTGAAGCGTATCGATATAACTTTGAGTAGTACAATTGTATCCAGTTGCGTTTGTAACATCCAGTGCAACAGGCACGGTAAAACTAACGGTTGGTGCTGTATTTGGAAGAAGGTTACAATAGTTACGAGGAAGATTTGGGGAAGCACTATTAAAACTAATGGTATAAGTACCTGGAGCTAAGGCCGTTGGAAAATTAAATACCAAGGTGTCTTCGTAAGCACTGTAATTTGTTATTGGTGTTGTGGCATTCACACAACCTGGACAAGAAGATCCTCCTACCGTAAACGTTGGATTTGAAGAGATATTAAAGTCATTAACAGAAACTTGAGAACAACGAACCCCGTCTGTTAATTTTACTTTCACCTGATTTACCGGCAAACAAATATTGATAGGTAATACCGAAGCCATCGAAGGCTGGGTTGAATTGGTTAATGACGCTGTTGTACCAGTGAAGTTGATACCGAAACCAAAGGTTGCGGTTCCACCTGAAGCCCGTTGAACCCCTAAAATATAAGTATTACCTGCTACAATTGGAATGATTCCTGAGTTTACCGCTCCAGCAGTAGGGGCGGCACTACAAGTGGTGGTGGCCGACAAACTTCCGCATCCTGTAACGGAAATATCCCATAAACCCCAGTTGATATCTGACGTAGCATCATTTGGCGTTATCGTAAAGGTTAAATTACCCGATGCATAGCACGTAAATCGGTAGTAAACCCAATTGCCTGTAAAAAAATTCGCACCACAGGTACCCTGAGGGTTTCCGGTGGATGTAAAGCTGTTCGCTTGATTCACCGTACCAATACCGCAAAGAGGGATTGCATTACAAGGTGAACTTTCACATCCACCAGTAATCATAGTTTGAGCTTGCGTGCTCCAAAAACTTACCAATAAAACGACAATCGAAGTAATAATTCTTTTCATACTTTTCTTTTTTTCTGCTCGTTCTGCAATATCGCAGACACACGGGTTCTTTCAGTGTGCTAATTTAATGTGAAAAGAGTCGGATGGCAAAATACTTTCTGTCATTTTATCTCAATATTTTCATGACATGATAATGACATCCTAAAGCCTTGCTACACAAGGGTTTCAGCTTTGCTTATTAATTAAGGCTGTATGTGTGGTTCTCCCGAAGGAAAGTGTACTAAACGAAATTCCTTACCATCGAATTCGCCATAGGTGTCAAAGCGCAACCAATCCCCTAAATTAACAAAATCAGTATGGGGCGTAAGTTTCTTGTGTTGTGGTATATGCCTATGACCAAAAACGAAATAATCCACATCGCCTTGTTGTAAACGTTCTTGGGCAAACAACCATTGCGATTCTTTGCTTTCATCCTGAATAACCGGAGCTTCCTCCATGCGGTGTTTTTCTCCTCGTCTGCTAAAAAAATCGGCGATTCCAACGCCCCAATCCGGGTGTAATTTTCGGTATAGCCATTGCGAGAAGGGATGATGAAACAATTTCTTCATCCACAAATACCCTCCTTCCGAAGCATGTAAGCCATCACCATGTGCAAGCACAAAATGCTTTCCGGCCAATCTTATTTCCAAGGTTTGTTTGTGAATTTCCGCACCCACCTCTTCCTGCAAATAACCGCGCATCCATAAGTCGTGATTTCCTGTAAATACGAATATTGGAATGCCAGCGTCCTGAAATGCAGCAAGTTTGCCAAGAAAACGAACAAAGCCTGCCGGCACCACACGCTTGTATTCTATCCAAGCATCAAAAACATCTCCTAATAAAAAGAGGGCCTGGGTTTCCGGTTGAATTTTTTCTAACCAAGCACAAATTCGTTTTTCACGATTCAAACTTTCTTGTTTGTTTGGAATTCCGAAATGAAAATCGGAAGCGAAAAAGAATTTTTTTCCCGGAAGAAGTTGCAAATCGCGCATGCGCCGTCAAAAGTAAGACGATTGCGTTAAATCTAATCCTCCGTATTTTTCGATTTCTTTACTTTCCTCTTGCTGTTCTTGCAAAAGATTTTACTTTTAACCCATGCTCCCGATCAGCGTTGTTGTGATCACCCGAAATGAAGAAAGGAACATCGTTCGTTGTTTACAACCTTGGAAAGGTGTATGCAATCAACTGTTGGTTGTTGACAATGGGAGCACCGATAATACCCTTTCGCTAGCTGAAAAAATGGGAGCCACCGTGTTTCAAACCAGTTGGAAAGGTTATGGCGAAACGAAAAATGAAGGTAATAGCCAGGCTATGAATCCTTGGATCTTAAGTTTAGATGCCGATGAAGTGGCGCAACCGGAACTGATTCGTTCCCTTCAATCTACATTCTCCGAATCGCAGCCTACTCAAACAGTATTTGCCATTCGAAGAAAACTGGTTATAAACAATCAACAAATGAAATACGGTTCGTCGCGAAAAGAATATCGAATCCGTTTATTTCATCGCGATCAGGTAAGTTGGAATAGTAGTCCGGTGCACGAAGATTTGAAATTACCCGCTTCCTATCGGGTTATTAAACTGGATGGTTATGTGTTGCATTATTCCTTCGCAACCTTTGAAGATCAAGCAAAAAAATTAGCGCATTATGCCCAACTTAGTGCCGATGGTATGTTTAAACGTAATCGTCGGGTAAGTTTCCTAAAAAAATACTTGAGCAGTTTTACCGTTTTCCTTAAAAATTATATTCTGCGCATGGGGTTTCTAGATGGAAAAACCGGCTGGAAACAAGTTTCTCAAGAAATGCAATACGCCTATAACAAGTATTTGTTTCTGGAAAATATGTATAAGGCTTAACCCGTACTTTTGCGGAAATTTTTATAGTATGAGTGAAGAGCGAACCGAAATTGGTAGTCTTGGAGAATTTGGCCTCATTGATTTTCTAACCCGTGATATTGATACCAAAAATGTTAGCACGTTGTTAGGCATCGGCGACGACGCGGCCATAGTAGAAACCTTTGGAAAGCAAACTGTGGTTTCTACCGATATGTTAGTGGAAGGTGTTCATTTCGATTTGATGTATATGCCTTTGAAACACTTAGGTTACAAAGCGGTAGTTGTAAATCTCTCGGATATTTATGCTATGAATGCAACGCCCACCGCAATTACGGTGAGTATAGCAATTTCCAATCGTTTTAGCGTGGAAGCGCTAGATGAAATTTATGCAGGTATAAAGTTGGCCTGTGAACGCTATCAGGTTGATATTATTGGTGGCGATACCACTTCCTCTCTCAAAGGATTGATACTGAGTATCACAGCGCTAGGTGAGGTGGATGAACGAAAATTTGTAACTCGCTCAGGGGCGCAACCGAATGACCTGCTTTGCGTTACCGGCAATCTTGGAGCGGCCTACATGGGCTTATTACTACTGGAACGAGAGAAAAAGGTATTTCTGGAAAATCAACAAGTAACACCTTCTTTCGATAATCAAACGTACGTGTTACAGCGGTTCATGAAGCCCGAAGCACAACGCCGGGCTATCGAATGGATGCAGGAACATCAACTCATGCCTACCTCCATGATTGATATAAGCGACGGACTAAGCTCTGAGATTCTTCATCTCTGTAAACAAAGCGAAACCGGTTGTGTTTTGTATGAAGAAAAAATTCCGATACATGATGAAACAACCGAAAATGCACGAAAATTTAATATTGCACCTACCACAGCAGCATTAAATGGAGGCGAAGATTATGAGTTATTGTTTACCATTTCACCAACCGATTTTGAGAAGATAAAAGAAGAAGAATGGTTATCTGTAATTGGTTATATGACCTCTCCCGAAGAAGGCAAAAAACTGATTACGCAAGGCGATAAACGCATTGATATTACCGCACAAGGTTGGAATCATTATACTTTGTAGTTGTCATGGTTTTGTAACATGAAAAAATAAAATATCCCAAAAACGTTAAAAACCTTCAATTTTTATTATGTTTGTTATTCATTCAAGCATGATGAAGAGATTAAGCCTGATCGCAGGAACGTTTCTGGTATTTATGAGTATATGCTCGCTGGTTCTATTCAACGCGTGTAACCATGATGCCTGTAAGAACCTGGTGTGTAAGAATAACGGTGTGTGCCGTGATGAACGTTGCAAGTGTGCCAACGGATTTGAAGGTGTTAATTGTGAAACCAAAGTGTACGAGAAATTTATTGGTACCTATGATGGAAAATATCGTTGTAACGGTATTGCCGAAGTTACCATTACCAATATTATATCTCCCGGCGATCAACCCAATAAGATTACTATTCACGACATTTTTGCTATTGGCTTGCTTACTAACGCAACCATCGATTTAGAACATACAGAAAAAATTGAGTTAGAATCTCAAACAGTTGGTAACTATACGTATGAAGGTAATGGATACATTAATGGTAGATATTTGACCATTTTTGTAATGCAAAAAAACAATACCGATAACACGTATAATTCCTGTGTTTATAACGCTATTAAATACATTAAACCCTAGTGACTTTTAACATCATGAAGCAATCTATTTTCCGTGCACTAGTAGCTATCCTATTCATTATTTCGGCAGCACCTTTTTTCTCCTCCTGTAACCCAGACGCCTGTGTTACCCGAGCAACCGAATGTAAAAATGGTGGTGTGTGTAGAGACGGCGATTGCGAATGTGCCTTAGGCTATGAGGGTGATAGTTGTCAGTTCACAGCGAATAAAAAATTTGAAGGTTACTACGCCTGTGCAGTAGCCACTTTAGTAAAAGATAATCCACCACAATCGGAGAACGACGATACGCTTCGTTTGAAAATGAATGCCGGCGATCGTTTCGGGTTAACTATGTATTCTGTTCGCGATTCAATTTTCGAGCGGATAAATTTAAAAGTATCGGGCAATTACATCACCATTCCGCAACAAGATATTTATTTCATCGGAGATGTTTATCGTTACACCGGTTCCGGTAGCTTAAATGATGGCTGGATAACCATTCATTTAAAGAAAGAATTCCTTGATCCGAATCAATCTTTTTTCTATGAAGAAGAAAGAACGTATGTGGGTCAATATTACGAGCCATAAATTTTGTTTATTAAGAATTTATCCCCTACTTTTGCCTCCCTTTAAAAAAGTAGTCGTATGAAACGTACATTCCAACCCCACCGTCGTCGTCGTAAAACAGTTCATGGTTTCCGTGCCCGTATGGCAACACCAGGTGGTCGCCGTGTATTGGCCGCTCGTCGTAGAAAAGGTCGTAAGAAATTATCTGTGTCCGACGAATTGCGTCTGAAATAATCCACAGCACATGTCAAAGCTTTTTACGCTTTCAGCCAAAGAAAGAATAAAAAGTAGAAAAGATATTGAAACGCTTTTCCAATCTGGGAAAGCGTTTTTAATTTATCCCTTTCGCGTACTTTATCGGAGTCGTTCTAAAGAAGAAACCGATGCTCCGTTACAATTTATGGTGAGTGTTCCGAAACGAAACTTCCGTAAGGCAACCGCCAGAAATCGAATTCGACGACAAATTAAAGAAGCTTATCGCTTGCACAAAATAGCCTTGCAACCCCTATTAGTTCAACATCAAGTTCAGGTACAATGTGCGTTTGTTTTTATGGGGAAAGAAGCTCCAGCGTATCATGTAATAGAAGAAACGATGAAACGCAGTTTACAACGATTGCAATCGGAACTTCAGTTACAATAAATTTAGAATAGCCTGATAAAGATCGTTTTCGGTTTTGAATGACGGTACCTGTTTTGCCCGTTCTTCTAAAAATAATTTACTCTTTTCCTGATACGAGCTATCCACCAGCATAGTAACTAGAGCCGGCCCAATAATTTCCGGATTTTTCTCCAACTGAAATTTAGATAGCACTTTTCCCAATCCTTTTTCTTCGGCATATTTTAAATTCCATAGCTGTTCGCCCTGTTCCGGAATACCGAGAACTGTTTTTCCTTGAAGTAAACATTCCGTAAGGGTATTAATGCCGCCATGCGTAATTACGATATCGGCTAAGGGTAGAACTTCCTGTGAGCGAATGAACTTTTCGGTATAATGCCTTTCGGTTGACTTATGCTCTTGTGTTAACCCGGTATGATTAGAAACCAAAACAAGATTCTCATGCTTTTGAAGTAATTGCTCCAAGGTTTGAATTACCAGCGGGAACGATTTTAAAGCGGAAGATCCCATACTAATATAAACTACTTTTTTGCCTGCCTCTTTTTGCGCTTTCAAGTTGCTTAACCAGGAATGTGATTCGCCGAAAGTGCTTTCCAGTTTTTGTTCGAGAAAAAAATAATTAGATGGCAAATTTTGAAAAGGAGAAACTCCCGGAGATTGATTAATTAAGGTGATATCCCCTTCATATACACTCAAATAATCGCGCAATTTAGGAATGCGGTAATAGTTACACACCGGACCAAAATGGCGCGACCAGTGCTTCATTGTTTTCAAAAAAGCGAATTTGCGCACCGAAGGTGGAATGATGGCATTAGAATCGCCGAAAGGATAAAGCGTATTTAAAAAATGATTTTCGGGTATATAGTAATGATGACCATAATAGCGTGTTAGGGTGGGTATTACAATACTCACCATTTTCTTCCCGGCTATTTGCGATGATAATTTGATGGTTGGCCGGTTATTACTAACAATAACATCTGGATTCACTTTACGAATTAAATCAAGTTCAGTATCCACGAAATGATGGATGAGTGATTCAGAATAAAAATCAACATTATTCTCATCCACATGACGGCGGTATTGCAAATAGGATACCTCGTTAATGGGAAGAACATCAAACCCTTTATCGATAAGAACCTGTGTAAATTTTCCGTTGGAGGCGTAGGTAACTTGATGTCCTTTAGCCTGTAGCATTTTGGCCAAAGTAATGGACGGTATGGTAGACCCCAGTTGATTGGAGTAAGGAAAAAACAGAAACGAAGCCATTATGATGGTTTTTTATCAGAGAAACCGATTACAAGTTACGACGAAGGAATGATTTTAAGAATTATACGACTCTATTTTAAAAATAGGGAATCCTTCTAGGTGCAATTCAAATACAAAAGAAATTGATGCCGTCTTCATCGCAAGCTACTTCCTGCGATACGATTCCTTTCATTGCTCATGTTTACTTCCTCCCAATTAGTTTTTGGTAATTCGGTTAACCTTAACCAGCTCATTATTATTGAGGATGTATAAGATGTAAATGCCCTGATTCAACCCTGCGAGTTTCAACGTAATCATATTATTACCTTGCATAACTTCAGCTTGAGTTTGTTGAACTACACGTCCGCTCATATCTTCCAATCTCAATGCAAGCATCGTGTTTTTCTCAACGGATAGTGCAACTGTTAAGTCGCCATGTGTTGGGTTCGGATAAAGTTGAATATCATTTTCGAAAAATTCCTCCTCGTTAGCCGCTGATTTTCCATTTAAGGTACTCCAAGGTTCCAAATAACTCCATGCTGTATTCACGGAGCCTCCTGCAGAACCACAATTGGTTGAAACTTGAAATTCATAATTTGAATTCGGAGTTAAGCTTGCTACCACCTTTGAATTACTTAATGTAGTACCGGAAATCCAAGACGATGTATTGGTTTTCTTCCAACGAACCGTATAGTAATTCGCACTACTCACAGGTAACCAATTCAATTTAGACGTAGTTGCGGATATGGCACTTATGGATAATCCGGAAGGAACTCCACAACTCATATTTGTTGTAAAAGAGTTGCCTACCCAAGGTCCGAGTGTTGACGCATTACAGAAACCACGAACTTCGACAGAATAAACGGTTCCCGGATTTAACCCGTTAAGTGGTTTGTTCGTTGTATTCGACGTCACAGTAGGACTCCAAGAAGATGCGTTAATTGGTTTGTGGCGAATTTCATACCACAGGGCCGAGCTATTCCACATTACCAAAGCGCTAACTCCGGTGATATTTCCAACTTGTAAGTTTGTAATCAACGGGGTATTCGAACTAATGTTTCCTGATGCAGATCCTATACACCCGTTTTGGTCGGTGTACGTATAACTATAAGAGGTTGCATTACCTGAATAAGGATTCGGTAAATTCCAAGAACCACCAGAGGGAGTACCTTCTAATAGCACTGTACCGGTACAAGAACTCACATCCGGTGCTGTAACAAGAGGTAGAGGATTGATGGTAAGGTTTAATATGTTTGTTGCACACCCATTAACGGAGGTATAAGTTCCGGATTGCGTATAGGTTGTTCCGTTCTCTGACCAAGTGTAACTAGCACAAGCCATTTCGTTCTGAACAATTTGCGTAGAAGGTATAATCGTCAATTGTAAAATTTCTGTATCGCAATTTGAAACTGAAGAATACGTACCACTTTGGGTATATGTTTGATTATTCACCAACCAAGTATAACTATCACAAACACTTACGGTAGTGGTATTAGATACCCCTGGAATCGGAACAGTAAAACTAACCGTTGGAATTGTATTCGGAAGTATGTTACATGAATTACGAGGTGGATTTGAGGATGCCGGATTAAAACTAATAGTATAGGTACCCGGAGCCAATGCTGTTGGAAAATTAAATACTAAGGTATCTTCGTAAGTACTGTAGTTTACCAAAGGTGCAGTGGTATTAATGCACCCTGGACAAGAAGTTCCACCTACGGTGAATGTTGGATTGGAGGAGATGTTGAAGTCATTGACTGAAGTCTGAGAACATCGAACAGGTTGTGTTAATTTAACCTTTACCTGATTTACAGGCAAACAATTATCAAATGGAAGAACACTCTCCAACGCAGTAGGAGTAGTGGTAAACAAGGTTGCTGTGGTTCCCGTGAAGTTAATGCTAAAACCAAGGGTAGTGGTTCCACCCGAAGCTCGTTGAATCCCTAAAATATAAGTGTTGCCTCCTGTTATAGGTATAATACCTGAATTTACCGCGCCCGCGCTTGGTGCGGCATTACAGGTAGTTGTAGACGACAAATTTGCACAACCCGTTGTGGTGATATTCCATAATGCCCAATTAATATCCGAAGCAGCATCATTCGGTGTGATAGTAAAGTTTAAATTACCGGATGCATAACATGTAAAACGGTAATACACCCAATTTCCCGTAAAAAAATTTGCTCCACAAGTTCCCTGTGGATTTCCGATTGATGCAAAACTGTTTTGTTGAATTACATTTCCTGCACCACAATGAACAAATGCATTGCAAGGGTTACTTTCACACGCATTGATAACTATAACCTGTGCTTTACTGCTAAAAAAGGCTACTAAGGATAATACTATAGCCGTTGTTATTTGTTTCATAAAATGTTTCTTTAAATCAGAAGTGAAATTAATAAACTTCCTTTCATGCAACAATAATTTTATGTCATATTATTTCAATATTATTCCGTTATAACCTTAAACTATATATAGTGCATTGCAGGAACTTAGTTTCAAAAAATTATTTTAATCATTTTTTCCTGAACATAAACAAAACTCGTTTCCCTCCTCCGTTCAAAATCTTAATTTTTATTCGTAGTGCATCGCTTTCGTCTCAAATAAATAAGATTGATGTTGGTAAACATTTGAAAATAAAACATCGGCCGCTATGCACTTAAAATTCTAGTGTAAAAAAAAGGAGGCAACCTGATGGTTGCCTCCTTTGATAAGAAATCAGATAAGAATTAGTTCTTAGTTACACGAGTAACTTGAGTTAATTGATCATTGCTGATTACTTGTAAGGAATAAATTCCATTACTCAAATCACCAAGATTTAATGTGATGTTGTTTACACCTTCAACAGCTTCTGTTTGAATTTGTTTTACAACACGACCACTCATATCAACTAATTTAAGAACAACGTTAGTAAATTCAGTTACTGTTAAATCAACATTCAATTCATTCTGTGTTGGATTAGGATAGATATTGATGTTGTTGCTAATAGCTTCTGAAGCATTTTCACCAGCTTTAGCAGTTGATGTACTCCAGTTGCCAGATGCACTGAATGCAGTGTTTAAAGATCCTCCTGGTGCACCACAATTCGCAGAAACTTGGAATTCATAGTTAGTACCAGCAGCTAAACCAGCAATTGATTTTGAATTAGATGCAGACGTACCAGTAGTCCAAGTAATTGCAGTTGTTTTCTTGTAACGTACTGTGTAGTAGTTAGCACCAACAACAGCAGTCCAGTTTAATTTAGAGGTTGTAGCTGTAATATTTGTTACAGTTAAACCACTTGGCACACCACAACTTGTATTCGTAGTGAAGATTGTACCAACCCATGCACCAGCATTTGCTGTTGTACAGAATCCGCGAACCTCAACTGAATATGTAGTTCCAGGAGTTAATCCGTTTAATGGTTTATTCGTACTATTTGATGTAACCGTAGGATTCCAAGTAGCAGCAGTTATTACTTTGTAACGTACTTCATACCAAGGAGCTGAACCATTCCAAGAAACTTGAGCACTTACCCCTGTAATTGCACTTACTTGTAAGTTTGTTACAGCAGGATTAGTTGCAGTAATTGAACCTGTTGCTGATCCACTACAACCAAATTGATTCGTATAGAAATAAGTATACGACGTAGCATTTCCAGAATAAGGGTTAGGTAAATTCCATGTACCACCTGCTGGTGAACCACCAAGAGTTACTGTACCTGTACAAGATCCAACATTAGGAGCCGTTACAACCGGAACTGGATTGATTGTTAAATTCAATGTTTCTGTTACACAACCATTTACTGAAGTGTAAGTTCCACTTTGAGTATAAGTCATACCATCCACAGACCATGTATAGCTTCCACCACATTGAGTTTGTGTTGTAGTGTTATTGATACTAGATGAAATTGTAAGATTTAAAGTTGTTGTTACACAACCATTCACTGAAGTATAAGTACCACTTTGTGTATAGGTCATACCATTTAAAGCCCAAGTATAACTTCCACAAGCTGTTTCGTTTTGAGTAGCTTGAGATGAAGGAGTAATGGTTAATACAAGTTCCTCTGTAGCACATCCTGAGATATTGGTATAAGTTCCTGAAGCTGTATACGTTTGATTGTTTACAGACCATGTATAACTATCACATGCAGAAACTGTTGTTGTATTGCTTGTTGAAGCTGTAATTGTTAATACTAATTCTTCTGTATTACAACCTGAAGTTGAGGTGTAAGTTCCAGATGCAGTATAGGTTTGGTTATTAACCGCCCATGTATAACTGTCACAAGCAGAAACTGTTGTTGTGTTAGTTGAACTTGTAGTGATTGTTAAGTTTAATGTTTCAACATGAGGACAACCAGCAGCATTTGTACCGTTATTCGTGTAGGTACCGCTTGCTGTGTATGTCATACCATTTACAGCCCATGTATAACTTCCACAAGCTGTTGCATTGGTAGTGTTCGATGTGCTAGCATTGATTGTTAAATTCAATGTTTCAACATGAGGACAACCGGCAGCATTTGTACTGGTATTCGTATAAGTTCCACTTTGAGAATAAGTCATTCCGTTTACAGACCAAGTATAACTATCACAAGCTGTTGCCTGCGTAGTATTAGAAGTACTTGCGTTGATTGTTAAATTCAATGTTTCAACATGAGGACAACCGGCAGCATTTGTTGTAGTGTTGGTATAAGAACCAGTTGCTGAATATGTTTGACCGTTTGAACTCCATGTGTAACTATCACAAGCTGTTGCTGTAGTAGTGCTTGACGTACTGTTATTGATCGTTAAGTTTAATGTTTCTACATGAGGACAACCAGCAGCATTCGTACTGTTATTCGTGTACGTACCGCTCGCTGTGTATGTTTGACCATTTACAGCCCATGTGTATGAATCACAAGCAGTAGCTGATGATGTATTTGATGTACTTGCATTGATCGTTAAGTTCAATGTTTCAACATGAGGACAACCAGCAGCATTTGTACTGTTATTCGTGTATGTACCGCTTGCTGTGTATGTTTGACCATTTACAGCCCATGTATATGAATCACAAGCAGTAGCCGAAGATGAATTCGATGTACTTGCATTGATTGTTAAATTCAATGTTTCAACATGAGGGCAACCAGCAGCGTTGGTACCATTATTCGTATATGTACCACTAGCTGTGTAAGTTTGTCCGTTTACAGCCCATGTGTATGAATCACAAGCAGTAGCTGATGAAGAATTTGATGTACTGTTATTGATTGTAAGATTCAACGTTTGATTATCAGGACAACCAGCAGCGTTTGTACCTGTGTAGGTATATGTTCCGCTTTGTGTATAGGTTTGTTGATTTACAGCCCATGTGTATGAATCACAAGCGGTAGTATTTGATGTCCCCGTAGTACTTGAGTTAATGGTAAGATTCAATGTTTCTACATGCGGACAACCTGCAGCATTCGTGCTGTTGTTTGTATAAGTACCACTTGCAGTATATGTTTGACCGTTTACAGCCCATGTGTATGAATCACAAGCAGTAGCGTTCGTTGAATTAGAAGTAGAATTATTAATAGTAAGGTTCAATGTTTCATTTACCGTACAACCTTGTCCATTAGTACTTGTTCCGGTATAAGTACCACTTTGCGTATATACTAAACCATTTACAGACCAAGTGTATGAATCACAAGCGGTAGCTGTGGTTGAGTTAGTAAGTGGTGTTGTAGGACCACCAATTGTAGCATTTAATGTTTCAGGGTTACAACCCGTTGCAGTTACCACGATTGTGTGAGCTCCTTGTGATAATCCGGAAATGGTTACTGAAGTACCACTTGGAAAGGTTTGCGCCGCACCACCATCTACTGAATACGTTCCGCCAGCAGCAGGATTTAAATTAACGTTTACAGATCCAGTTCCACCAAAACAAGTAGGATCTACCGTAGTGCCTAAAGTAATAACAGGGCAAGTTGATGGCACCACTGGATTTGACTCTATGTAGTGTTGAGGACCAGCGATATAGTTATAAGGTGCCGTAGGATTGCTCACATTCGGTGTACCACCATCTGTTTGCGTAGTGATAGAAGCGCCAGATGTTGCACCATTCGTCCAACAAGAAACAGCCGATTTTGTACGATTTGCTGCTGTTAGAAACGACCAAATAAAGTTTGGCGCCGATCCAGGAGTAAAAGGTTGGGTATTAGTTAAACGAAAGGTACCGTACTTAAGCGGCGTAGACGTTAACGGTGCGGCCGCTGCCGATGACGTTTGAATAGAAGCGGTAACACGAATTTGTTTAGACGTTTGGTTTACCGTAGTGTTGGCTGTCAAATTGTTCTGAGGTGCCGGTAAAGTGTTCGAGCCAGCAACGAAAGAACCTGTGATAGTTCCGCCATTTGCCATGCCTGCGTAGTTAAATTCAATACCCATTTGCACCGATTGGAGCAGGTAGGTATTTGAACCCATGTTTTGAAGCCAGATCTCAAATTCTAGCGTGTTTGGCGTTGGGTAAGTAATGTTCTTCATATCACAGCGGTAAGTCTGTGAATAAGATTGAACAGCACCTAAAACCAACAGCAAAGCCATTAAGACTTTAGTGGTTAAGATTGTAATCTTTTTCATACTGTATTTTTTTTATTGTTTACTATGTTAATAAAAAGCTTGACGAAAATAAACCCTTTTTTTCTATTTCGTATTTATTTTTTCTTATGTTTTCGTACTATTTGATTTTTGCTTGAATAATTTATTCCTTCGATGAACGAAACAATTGAAAAGCAATCTAGTTCTGGAAAATTAAAGGAAAAATCGGTTGAAAACTTTCTACAAAAAAGTGTACCGCGATAACAATTACCGAGTTTCATAGGGTTGATTAATTTGGTTATACTGATTGGTTGGTTACCATTCAGCAGGGCAAAAGTAAGTGATTTTATTATTTTACCAAATTCTAATTTTTATTAAACAAATTAGGCTGCCCGAAGACAGCCTAATTATCAGATAAAAAAGAATTTGCTTAAGGTGCCTGTATGGTAATACCGGCATCAATATTCGGACTTGCCATTAAGAAATCGAACACATCCACACAACCATCACCGGTTAAATCTGTAGCATAATAGCCACAATCTCCAGCAACAATGTTTGGATCCATATCGATATAATCAAAGCCATCCACCGTTAAATCTTGGTTCACATCACCTGCATAGAATCCGAACACGCCCGTCTCTACTTCCCATTGATTATCGCCA
>JAEUVD010000048.1 GCA_016787065.1 Chitinophagaceae bacterium | reverse complement strand
TACTTACTTCATTTTTGCACATGATAATGGTACCGGGTGTTATAGTTCAATTGGAGTACCTGTTTCTGTCTTTGTAAATCCGTTACCTATTCTAGGAACAACAACAGGTTCAGTGTCCGGTAACGGTTGTCTTGGAGAATCAATCAATTGCACTTATAATCCTGTAGTATGTGGTACATCCACTGATTTTCAAGATTACTATGCTCCTGCGAATTGGAATTTAGCACTTACTAATTCTAATGGTTCCGTGATAACAACTAGTGCGCCTAGTAGTATTACAATGGTTTCTAGTAATGGTATAGGATCTACTTCAGGTAATACGGCTTACTCTATTACTATACCTTGTACAGGAAACATTAGCTTCAATTGGGATTATACTACGGTAGATGGTGCTTTTTACGATTACCCAGCTTATCAAATAAATGGCGGAACATTAACTGCTTTGCCTGGTTTTAATTTTGGATTAGGATCTTTACCTCAAAATGGAACGTTTACACTTGCAGTGAATGCGGGTGATGTATTTACCATTGATGCTTATTCTGTAGACAATTTTGCTGGCTCTTGCAACGTTGTTTTGTCGTCGTTTGTGGCTCCGGTTTCATTACCATCACAATTCTATTCTTGGTATGATGCTCCTAGCGGGGGTAATCTTATAGGTTATGGAACAGCTTTAACTCAAACTCCAACAACCCCTGGTACATATACCTATTATGTTCAGGTGAATGACGTGAATTGCTCTAACCCGGTACGTGTTGCCACTAGTGCGTTCACCATACTTCCTAAACCTACGGTTACAGCTTCTGCGGATGTAACCATTTGTGAAAACAATTCTACCTCACTTTCTGCCAGTGGTAGTGCTACTGGCTTCACCTGGAACCCAGGCGCATTAATTGGCAACCCAGTCAATGTTACACCTAGTTCTACTATTATTTATACGGTTACAGGAACGGATGCCAACGGATGTACAAACAACGATGACGTAATTGTTTATGTAACACCAGTTCCTACTCTAGGAACAGCAAGTGCAAATCCTCCGTTTATATGTCTCGGTAATTCAACCTCATTAAGCTATACTCCGCCTGCAGGATTAAGTTGCAATGGGGCTTATCAAACCTTTTTCGGAGGTGCTTATGCTCCTGCAAACTGGACAACCACACAAACGAATTCAAATGGCTCGGTTAACACCACCTCGGCGCCAACTTCCATTAGTTTAATCTCAAGTAACAATGGATCTGGAGTCACAGGAACGTTAAGTTATTCTATACCAATTTCATGTTCAGGTGTGGTATCCTTCCAGTGGAGTTATTCAACGGTTGACGGTTCATTCTATGATTATCCAATGTATTCGGTTAATGGTGGTAGTTCTAACCTTTTCCCTGGATATATTTTGCTTCCTAACACAACTATTCAAAGTGGATTTTTTCAGTTGTTAGTTAATGCAGGAGACGTTTTAAGTTTGAATTGCTATTCGCTCGATAATGTTGCTGGTAGTTGTACCGTGGATATAACCAATTTCAGCGCCCCTACGCAAACAGCTTCAGTTCAAAGTGTAACTTGGTTCAATGCTCCAAGCGGAGGTACAAATTTGGGTAATACGAATCCTCTTACTGTAGTACCAACTACAGCAGGTTCTTTCACCTTTTATGCTGCTGTAACCAATGCATTAGGATGTAGTAATCCGTTACGAGTTGCTACAAACGCAGTTACGGTGAGTAGTTTGCCAGTAGCTAATGCGGGTGTTGATAAAACCCTAACCTGTACGACTCCTTCTGCTACACTTGGAACCGCCGCAGTTGGTGGAAATACTTATTCATGGAATCCGGCAACCGGATTAAGTTCAGCTTCAAGTGCCACGCCAACTTGTTCAGCAACCGTTACTACTACGTACACATTAACCGTTACTAATGCATCCGGTTGTGTGGCTACCGATGTGGTAACTGTTACAGTAAATAAAACAGCTCCAACCGCCAATGCAGGCTCAGCTGTTACTTTAACTTGTACCTCACCATCTGCTACGCTAGGAACAGCTGCCATTGGTGGTAATACTTATTTATGGAGTCCAGCTACGGCGCTCAGTGCATCTAACGTGGCTCAACCAACATGTTCAGCAACCGCAACAACTACGTATACGGTAACCGTAACCGGAAGTAATGGATGTACTGCTACAAGTTCGGTTCTTGTAACTGTAAATAAATCGGCTCCAACCGCCAACGCCGGTTCTGCTATTACCTTAACTTGTACTACACCTTCTGCTACCATTGGTACCGTTGCTGTTGGAGGCAATACTTATTTATGGAGTCCTGCTACGGCACTTAGTGCATCTAACGTGGCTCAACCAACTTGTTCAGCAACCGCAACAACCACTTATACGGTAACTGTAACCGGAAGTAATGGATGTACTGCTACAAGTTCTGTTCTTGTAACTGTAAATAAGTCAGCTCCAACCGCCAACGCCGGTTCTGCTATTACCTTAACTTGTACTACACCTTCTGCTACCATTGGTACTGTAGCTGTTGGAGGCAATAGTTATTTATGGAACCCTGCTACGGCACTCAGTGCATCTAACGTGGCTCAACCAATATGTTCAGCAACCGCAACAACCATTTATACTGTAACAGTTACAGGAAGTAATGGATGTACAGCAACAAGTACAATACTTGTTACCGTGAATAAAACAGCACCAACGGTTTCAACAAGTGCTACTTCAACCTCCGTTGCTTGTGGTGCTTCTACAACTATTTCCGCAACAGGAGCTTCAACGTATGCATGGCAACCGGGAAGTTTATCAGGATCATCGATAACGGTATCGCCAACCATAACTACCACCTATACCGTAACAGGAACAGCTACAAATGGTTGTACAGGAACAGCAACACGTCTCATTACAGTTGCTCCTTGTGGAAGTACGGTAAATGTGAAGTTGTTTATTGAAGGTTATTATATTTCATCGAGCACGATGCAACCGGCTTTATTAAATCAAGGGGCACCGGGTGCTTTAGCTTCGCAATCGGATACAATTACCGTTGAACTTCATAACACTACACCACCTTATGCTGCAGTTGCCAGTCAGAAACGAATATTAAATACGAATGGTACTTCAACTGGAAACTTCGGTGTAAGTGGTAACTATTATATTGTTGTAAAACATCGAAATAGTTTGGAATTGTGGAGCGCTGCACCGGTAGCTGTTTCCGGTACGGTTAGTTACGATTTCAGTAATCTTGCTTCAAAAGCCTATGGAAGCAATCAGGTTCAAATGCAACCTGGTGTTTTTGCTACCTATAGTGGTGATATCAATCAAGATCTTTCTATTGATGTATTTGATTATATCGAAATGGATCCAGAAATTTTATCAGGTGCCTTTGGCTATTATGCTGAAGATGTAAATGGTGATGGTTCCGTGGATGTATTTGATTATCTCGTTGTAGATCCGAATATTACCAATGGAGTTGGTGCTGCCACACCATAGTGCTTAATTACTCATTTCAAAATGCCTTATGCCTCAACAAGCATAAGGCATTTTTTTATACATAACGTGGGTCATCCATAAATGGAATTTTCTGCATCGTTTGTACCTCTAAATTCAAAGCACCAAAATCATCTCGCACTATCCCTTGAATTTCATAAAGCCCTTTACCTTTAAACGGATATTGTTTACTCACTGGAGGAAAATGAACCGTATCAATCCAATGACCATCACGATCAATGAAGGTGCCAAATTGCATCGCATCGCCTTTACTGGTTCGTGTATTTTTAATAGCTATTAAATAGCCAACAACTCGAAATAATTTATTAATTCGTTCGGGCATCATCGATGCCGTTGTAGCTATATAGCTGTCCATATTTTTACCTAATCGAAACGGATCTATTAAAAAGAAACCAAATAATTCTAACTGATCGAAAGCATTCTCTAATTCGGTTACGGGTAATTCAGGTAACACAAACTGCTTTCGTTCTTCCCGAAATAATTTGTATTGCTGAGGCAACGACGTTTCATGCTGTGCATTAAATAAAGCTTGCCAAAGCAATTTTCGCTTATCTAAACCTAAACAAGCAAAGGCTCCAATGCGAATAAGTAGTTGCAGTTGTTCTTTAGAAATAACTACACGATCTAAAAATTCATCAAACGACTTAAATTCTCCATGTTGATTTCGTTCGTCCAAGATCTGCATAATTAAATCATGTTCCAAATTCAAAACCAATTGAAAACCTAAACGTATCGTTTTACCTTCGATGGTAGTTTGCCAATGTCCCTTATTAATGCAACAGGTAACCACTTGTGCGCCACACATACGCGCTTCATGAACGTACAATTCTGGTCGATAATAACCACCGCCATTATTTAATACCGCAACCATATATTCCAAAGGGAAATATGTTTTAAGATACAAACTCTGATAACTTTCTACCGCGTACGAAGCAGAATGCCCTTTGGCAAATGCATATCCTGCAAAGCTTTCAATTTGATGCCAAACTTCCATCGTAAGTTGATCGCTATAACCTTTGCCTCTGCAATTGTTTACAAACTGATCTTTCACTTGTTGAAATTCTTCCCTCGAACGAAATTTTCCACTCATACCTCTGCGCAATACATCGGCTTCACCTAACGTTAATCCGGCAAAATGATGCGCCACTTTAATTACATCTTCCTGATAAACCATTACACCATACGTTTCAGGCATGATGTCCCATAATACTGGATGCGCTAATTTTCTGCGTTCAGGATCTTTATGTCGAAGAATATATTCGCGCATCATACCGCTTTGTGCAACTCCCGGACGAATTATGGAACTCGCGGCAACTAAGGCTAGGTAATTATCTACCTCTAATTTTTTAATCAGGTTACGCATGGCTGGTGATTCAACATAAAAACAACCAATACATTGAGCTGCTTTCACCGTGGCATTCACCTTGGGGTCTAACATAATTGGTTTGGTATTATGAATATCGATAGGCGGAATATCCGGTTGATTGTATCGAATAATTTCCAAGGTATCCTTTATTTTTCCTAAGCCTCTTTGTCCGAGTATATCAAACTTATGCAACCCAACATCTTCCGCAACATGCATATCAAAATGTGTGGTAGGAAAACCTTTTGGTGGCATATCTGTTGCCGTAAAATAATGAATCGGTTGTTCTGAAATGAGAATACCGGCAGCATGAACCGTAAGATAATTAGGCATATTTTCCATACGCTTAGCATAGCGTAGAATGAGTTGAGCAATATGATCTAACTTTTCATATTGAACTTTCCCATCACTTAATATATCAATTTCATGCTTCGGTAATCCAAATACCTTTCCTAATTCGCGAACAGCAGCACTATACTGAAAAGTACTGTAAGCAGCAAGCAAAGCGCATTGTCCGTTTTTACCAAATCGATCAAATATATAGCGCGTCATATCGGGCCGGTCCCAGGTTGAAAAATCAATATCAAAATCAGGTGGATTCACCCGATATAAATTCATGAAACGTTCAAAATATAAATCTAACTCGATAGGATCCACGTCTGTAATTCCTAACAAATAAGCCACTATACTATTGGCTCCACTTCCTCGTCCTACGTGATAATACCCTTTGTGTTGCGCATACGTGATGATATCCCAATTGACGAGGAAAAACGAAATGAAATTCATCTGATCTATTAACCCAAGTTCCTTTTCCAAACGATTTAGTACAACGGAATTCATGCTAGGATAACGATAACTCAATTTCTCTTCACAAAGTTGGTGTAATAAGCTGCGATCTTTCTCTCTAGAACCACTATAGGTTTTTAAATTCTGTGAAGGACGGTTTGGCGAAAAATCAAAATGAATGGTACAGGAATCTAAAAGTTGATATGCGTTGTCTAAGAGTTCCGGAAAATCCTGATAAAGCTGAATCATGGTCTCACGTGATCGAATAATTTCAGTTTCCTCCCCTTGATCTTCCTTGTGAAGTTTACTCAACAGGGTATTCCCATCAATAGCCCTTAATAAGCGGTGTAGGTTAAAGTGCATTTTGCCGCCAAAACTCCATGGGCAAAGGGCTAGGCAGCGCTTCATTGTATGTCGTAAGGGTGAATAACTGAAACGAAGTAAATCTTGTGGTTTGATTCCTATATACTCGTCGGGGCGAAATGTTGTTTTATTCAGTTCTTGAATTCGTGAAAACGGATAAATAAAATAAACATCTTCCAATTCGGGAGCTTCCTCCGGAAGTTTACTGTTTTCGGTATTATGGAAGGAAAGAAATTGATTCAAGTGCAAAAAACCTTGATTCGATTTCGCAATGCCAATGTATAAACACCGAGCGCCAATTCTGAAATCGATTCCTACTATCGGACGAACACCATATTTGTTACTCAAACGAATGAAATTCAAACAAGCCGATGTTGAATTAATATCAGTTAAGGCTATAGTATCATAGCCGAGCTGGGAAGCTTGCTGTAATAACTCCTCTTCTGAAATGGTACCATATCGGAAACTATAATATGTATGACAATTAAGTATGCTATAGAATTTTTGGAGCTACAAGGTAATTGCCCTAGGGTTATTTTTTGAAATGAAACTTAAAATTATTTACCAACATAAATTCATGCTAAGCGAACCACCTACGATGTTCTGATTACCAAAGCAATTTCTTTTTAGTTATCTCGGAAACAGCTGCACATGCCATTTCTTCGCTGGAATCTTTGAAAAAGAAAGACATCATTGTTTCATTTTTAATGTCGAACCTTAGCATTTCATTCTGATTGAATAGAGGGTTAGAAATACACTAAACACTTATATTTGCGCTCCTATGACGATTTCATATAATTGGTTGAAAAATTACTTGCCGGTTGAGCTTACTCCGGAAGAAGTATCGGTAATCTTAACTGCCGTTGGTTTGGAAGTGGAGAGTTTAGAAGCATTTGAAAAAATAAAAGGCGGGTTAAAAGGATTGGTAGTTGGTGAAGTATTAAGTTGTATTCCTCACCCTAATGCGGAAAAATTGAAACTCACACAAGTAACAACCGATGGTTCAAATCGCCTCTCGATAGTATGTGGCGCACCTAATGTTGCACAAGGACAAAAAGTAATTGTTGCTACCGTTGGTACTACATTATATCCTTTACAGGGCGAATGCTTTGAAATCAAAAAAGCTAAAATACGTGGTGAAGAGAGTGAAGGTATGTTATGTGCCGAAGATGAAATTGGGTTAGGAGAAAGTCATGATGGCATTATGGTTTTACCAGAGCAAACCGTGGTAGGAACCAGTGCCGCAAACTATTTCAATTTACCGAAAGGAGATTGGGTCTATGAAATTGGGTTAACTCCAAATCGTATGGAAGCTATGAGCCACATGGGCGTGGTAAAAGATATTTCTGCTTATTTAAATAATCGAAATTTACTGGCAGGTTCTTCGGAACGAATTGTTATGACGCTTCCTAAAGAGAATGCCTTATCGTTTGCTTCCAAAACAACGATTACATTTGATGTTGACCAAACCATTTGTTCTCGTTATTGTGGAATTTGTATTGAAGGAATTCAGGTAAAAGAATCACCGGAATGGCTGCAACTTCATCTGAAAGCCATCGGTTTAAAACCAATCAATAACATTGTTGATATTACGAATTTCGTGTTACATGAGTGCGGTCAACCCTTGCATGCCTTCGACTTGTCGGCCATTCAAGGAAATAAAATAAAAGTTAGTACAGCAGCAGCAGGGGAGAAGTTTGTAACCTTAGACGGCAAAGAAATAGCCTTAACGGCTAACGACATTATGATTCGGAATGAAAACGAAGCCATGTGTATTGGTGGTGTTTATGGTGGACTACATTCCGGAATCAAGGAAACTACCACGGCTTTATTTTTGGAATCCGCTTGTTTTGATGCCACACATATTCGGAAAACGTCTACGCATCATAACCTTCGGACAGATGCCGCACTTCGATTTGAAAAAGGCACCGATATATCGCAAACGATCTATGCATTGAAACGTGCAACACAACTGATACTTGAATTAGCCGGTGGTGAAATAACCTCGGAGTTATATGATGTATATCCAAAGCAAAAAGTAGCCATCCAAATTGCCTGTACTTACGATCGTATTCGCTCGTTGGCCGGTAAACACTATTCTATTGATCAAATAAAAACTATCCTGCATTCTTTATGTTTTAGTATACTATCGGAAGATGAAAATGGCTTTGTTGTAGCTGTGCCTTTTTCAAAACCAGATGTTACTATGGTTGCCGATATCGTAGAAGAAATCATGCGCATTGATGGTCTTGATCAAATACCCTTCACCGGAAAAATTAGTTATTCTATTCCTGCACAAACAGGGTACACACCTAATTTCAAACAACAATTTAAAGAGCAACTGGCGGCTAAAGGTTTCTATGAAATCTTTACGAATTCTATAACAAATGCCGCGTATTATCCGAACAAGGAAAACCTTGTGATGATGATGAATAGCTTATCTGCGAATTTAGATTGCATGCGACCGAGTATGTTAGAAACAGGATTGGAGTCTATCGCACATAACCTAAATCGTAAAAACAATCACCTTAAGTTTTTTGAATTTGGAAAAGTATATTTCAGGTCGAACGAACAATGTGTAGAAGAAGAGAAATTGGTGTTGTATGTTTCAGGAAATTATCGTTTGCCATATTACGCTGAAAAAGCACAACAAGCTGATATGTTCTATTTGAAAGGTATTGTTGAGAGCCTTTTGCAAGGATTGAAAATAGAGTTCAAAGCTTCGGATAATTTCGTTGACGTATTGTTTCAGAACAAAGGAATCGGTAAGCTAACCTGTGTACCACACGCCACGTTAAAACAATTCGATATTAAACAAGAAGTTTGGTATGCCGAGTTAAATTGGGACGTCCTGAAAAGTGCCCTTCAAACAAAGAAAACTGAATTCACGGAAATTCCTAAGTTTCCAACTGTACAGCGCGATTTAGCCATGATCGTTAAAAAAGAAACACGTTATCATGATATTCAAGTGGCGGTGAAGCAAGCTAAAAGTAAATTGTTGCAACAAATGAATTTGTTCGATGTATTCACGCACGAAAAAATTGGTAGCGAGAATATTTCCTATGCCGTCAATTTTTCTTTCTACGATCCTAGCAAAACACTTACCGATGTAGAAGTTGAGGCCGATATGAAGCTTATTATAACTTCATTGGAGAAGAAAGTTGGAGCAGCTATTCGGTCAAACTAAGAGACGAACTAATTCAAGTTCATAGAATATTGAAATCTATTTACGGAGCACGTTACATTGCACTCAAAGTAAGCAACGAATGGGTTGTTGCAATTTGATGCTGTTCGTTGGTGATTTTCAAACCTGCCGCTTCAATGAGTTTATAAAAAACACGGCTATCGTACATTTGGCTGTTACCATTCGCCATCGTAGTAAAGTAAAGCGATGTCATTTGTAACGAATACATAGCCGCGTGAAACGGTTGCTTATCCCAGAATGTTTCATTCACTAAAACATGTCCGCCGGGGTTTAAAGCCGCCTTACATTTTTTAAGAATCATGATAATTTGATCATCGGAAAAACAATCCAGAAATTGGCTCATCCAAATAATATCATACTTGCCTGGAATCGGGTTTTCTTCAATAAGTATATCATGTGGTATAAGTTCATAACGAGAGGTAAAACCATGATCCTGAATATTCTTCTCAGCCATATTCAATTGCCCCGGCAAATCTAACAAGTTCATTTTCACACTGGCATTATGTTTCAAACATTGAATACTGAACTTTCCGGTATTTGCACCTATATCTAAAATTGTACTGGATGGTAATGAAAAAACATAAGGCATTACCTGCGGAAAAACCGAATCGGAATAGAAATGATCGAAATCAAACCATGATTTTTTTTGTTGATCATTTAGTTTGGATAATCCTTCATAAATGGTATTCCAATCACCGAGAAAGGGTAAGCCTACCGGTTTACCTTGTTCAATACTCTCTTTAAGCTTACCGGCGCCTTCGTAACAAATATCACGCATAAACGACGTATTTACAACCACCATGGCATCCGTGTTAAACATGGTGCCGGTTTTTGTAATGTGATATTGTTCATCTTCTTCATAAATAAGTCCAATGCCAATACCCGCTTCCAAAAGTATGCGCAAACCATATTTACTTATTGGTGTTTTCTCATGAATGGCTTCAAAATTCATTCCATCCATTTCATTCATCAACAAAGTAAGAACCTGGTAATCGCGCAATAGCACAGAAGCCTGAAAAGCATAAGGTGCATACGATAAAAAATGAGCCTTTTCTAATGCGGTAAAGGCGTGATGCGTTTTATCTTGAAAGAAAGAATTTTTTTTCGTCATAAACAGGCCAAATATAGGTCAAAGTAATCGGAGCAAACTAAAAACGTATCTGCAGTTTTTAGCAATTCATCTTGAAATGTGAAACTTAAATAATAAAACCAGATATTCTTCGTTAGGTAGTTCACAACAAGGTAATTTTACAACATAAACAGAAAAAGGATATGCACGATATAAAAGGAATTGGAAACCTGCTGATTTTACTTATGCTATTTTTTGCGTCATGCGACGATAGAGCAGTAAAGGATACACAAACTGCCGGACAAATTGCAGTGAGCGTCGACGAAACCTATAAACCTATCATGGAAGAACAGTTTAGGGTATTTATGTCGCGTTACCCAGAAGCCAAAATCAATGCTTCATACAAACCTGAATCCGAATGTATAAAAGATTATTTGGAAGATTCCACACGAGTTATTTTTATTACACGTGATCTTACTAAGGAAGAAAAAGACTATGCCCTCAGCAAACAATTGGTAACGCGAAGTTTACCAATGGCTCGCGATGCCTTGGCAATTATTATGTCGAAGGACAATACGGAACCAAAATTTACCCAAGCTGAATTAGTGGCAATCTTAACGGGAGCCGACAAAAACCATGATTATCAGGTTGTATTTGATAATACAGGATCTAGTACCGTTCGATTTATTACAGATTCAGTTCTTGCCAAGAATCAAGCTTTATCTAAGAACGTTTTTGCTACAAAAAGCTCACAGGAAGTAGTTGATTATGTTTCGAAAAATCCAACGGCTATAGGCATTATTGGTGTAAACTATGTTTCCGATTATAAAGACTCTACCGCTGAGAACTTCTTACAACAAATTAATGTGGCTTCTATCCAACCCAGTGGCTCAAAAGATGGTAAATACATTAAACCCTATTTGGCTTATATTGGCTTGAGAGAGTATCCATTTACTCGAAATCTCTTCTTTGTTTCGAAGGAAACTTGGCCGGGATTGGGAACAGGACTTGTGAATTACCTCTGTCGGGATGGTCAAATTCTCTTCAAACAAGCCAAATTATTTCCGCTACAATCCAATGTATTTCTTCGAGAAACAAGAGTGCACTAATCATATCACGTTAAAATAAAACAAAGAGATACCAGATATTTAAACTAAAAAAAGATATTTGCATCTCTTGCCACAAAATACACAATACAGAATGAGAAAAACTATGAATCTGTTGAAAGGAAGTTTATGCCTGTTGTTTTCTTCCATTTCCTTGTTAAGTCAATCGCAAACCATACAGGATGCCATTCAGTTTTACAAATACAATCGTTTTGAAAGCGCTAAAAAAATTTTAACGCCTCTAGCGGCCACCGACCCGCAAGCCAACTATTATTTGGGCTTGTGTGAATTAGCAACTGAAAATACTGCAACAGCCAAGTCAATTTTTGAAAAATACCCAGAAGATAATGCCAATAACGCTGGTTTAGCCCGAGTTTATTTTGAAGAAAAGAAAACAACAGAGGCTATGGCTCTATTGAATAAAGTTTCGTCTAAAGCCAAGAAAAAGGATTACATGCCTTTGAAATACGCTGCTGATGCTATAACTTATACCAACGGTGGCGATCCTAATGTGGCTGTTGAATGGTATAAAAAAGCAATGGATATCGAAAAAACGGGCGATTTACACATTGCCATCGGCGATGCCTATCGAAAAATCATTGGAGGTGGTGGTAATGCCATGACTAACTATGAATACGCCGAAATGATGAACGGCTATCAATCGCTTGCCAATTATAAAATGGGTAATTTATGGTATGCCGCTAAAAATTACGATAGTGCGCTGTCTAAATATGCCCGTTCGTCAAGTTCCGATGCAGCGAATCCGCTTCCTTACAAAGCCCTTGCCGACGCTTACTACCGAATTAAAAAATTCAAGCTTTCTAAAGAGAATATTGAAAAGTATTTGGAACTTTCGGATAAAACCACCGACGATCAAATTCAATATGCCAATACGCTTTATCTGTCGAAAGAATATGGTTTAGCGATTTCAAAAATGAATGAATTAATTTCAAAAGGTGTTGAAAAACCGTATATGTACCGTGTAATTGGTTTTAGTCAGTTAGAATTAAAAGAATACGCGAATGCCAAACAAAGCATGGATAAATTCTTTGCTAAACAAGACCCGGCTAAAGTGATTCCTCAAGACCATATTAATTACGGTAAACTGTTATTGAAAGATTCTACAACAATAGGTTTGGCCAAAGGCAGTTTCGAAAAAGGAATACAAAGTGATACATCAGCCGATAAATCTGCCGTTTATCGTGAAATTGCCGAAGCATGTAAAGATGCTCAAGCTTATACAGATGCAGCAAGTTGGTATAAAAGAACCATTGAAACAAACGCGCCTAGCGTAGATGCCATTGATTTCTGGTGGTGTGGCGTTATGTATTATTATGCCGGCGATTATGTAAGCGCTGAGCCTATGCTTAATAAAATGATTGAAAAGTATCCAACTGAACCTACAGGCTATTTATGGTTGGCAAGAAATACAGCCCAACTTAAAGATAAAGATTACAAAAATGGCGCAGCCGTAGAGCAGTTTAATAAATGGTTAGGAATGGTTAACGACGATCCAACCAAGAAAAATGATCACATCAAAGCCTATACCTATCTGATGTGGGTTAACTATCAACAGAAAAACAAGGCTGAAACCGACAAATACAGTAATAAATTATTACAATTTGACGCAACAAATAAAAAGGCATTAGAAATACGTGCTGATATTGCAACCTGGAAGTAAAACCTTATAAACAAATACTTTAACGCCGGAGCTTAAACTTTCTCCGGCGTTCCTGTTTTTAAGAAATAAATATGTTTTCCACAATACCCTTTCACATAACAATAAATTAATGGTTTATCAAGGGTAATCGGCTACTTTTGTTTCCTTTCAGACGACTATGCGAGGATTTTTAACCCTTATTTTTCTTTTTATTGGAGTTTCTGTTTTTTCACAAGGTTTAGTGAAGGGGCGAATTCTTCATGAAGATTCCAAATTACCATATTTTGATGTTTCTGTAAGTATTCAGAAAGCGAAGGTATTTACCACTACAGATGCTAATGGTGAATTTATTTTCAATAATATCAAAGCGGGTACGTACGACATGATTATCAGCTTGGAAGGTGTTGACGACATAACCGTATCCATTGAGGTAAAAGAAGGAACAACCATTTTAGATCCTATTTTCCTAAAAGAAAAAACAGTTCAAAATACAAACTATACCCTCGATAATTCGGCATCGAACGTAGAAGATGCCACATCGGAAGATGAGAATGTTTCTTCCGCAGGCAGTCAATCGGTATCCAGTGTATTAGGAGCCGCTCGTGACCCTTACATGCAAGCTGCAACCTTTGGTTGGGGACAATACTTTTTCAGAATGCGAGGCTACGAAAACGATAATAACTTACTCTACCTGAATGGTGTTCCAATGAATGATTTAGAGGAAGGTGGTGTATTTTTTAATTCATGGAGTGGATTAAATGATGTTTTTCGTGGTAGAACGGTTAGCTTGGGTTTAGCACCAATCGAAAATAATTTCGGTGGCCTTGGGTTGAACACTTCGTTAGACGCATCGGCATCCAATCAACGAAAAGGAATTCGTTTAACTTACACAAGCACCAATCGAAATTACAGCAACCGAATTATGGCAACATTGAATTCTGGTTTAATGAAAAATGGTTGGGCTTATTCGCTCTCCATATCTAAACGCTGGGCACAAGAAGCTAATATTTCGGGTACAACCTACGACGCTTATGGATATTTTGCAGCCCTCGAAAAAAGATTCAAGCATCAAGGTTTAAGTGTAATGTTCGTTGGGGCTCCCATTAGTAGAGGAAAATCAGGTCCTGCCACACAAGAAGTATTTGATTTGTTAGGCACTCATTATTACAATCCGTATTGGGGTTATCAAGATGGCGTAAAACGTAATTCAAGAGTAGCCAAATCGCATCAACCTATGTTTATTTTAACTCATGATGCGCAACTAAGTAGTAAAACAAATCTAACAACGGCGGTTTCTTATCAATTTGGAGAAACCTCTCAATCACGAATTCAAAATTACTATTCACAATCTGCGGATCCTACCTATTACAGAAACTTACCGAGTTATCAAACCGACTCTGCCCTTAAGGCTGAAGTTGCCGCACAAATTAAAGCGGATCCTAACACACTTCAAATCCCTTGGGATCAATATATTGAAGGTAACAGATTAAACGTTGCTCAAGGTTACGGATACAGTACATTCTTCGTTTCGGAAGATGTGGAGTATTCAAAGAAATTAAATGTTGCGGTTAATCTGGAAAGCAATATTGGTAACCATTTAAATTTCTACACTGGCGTAAATTATCAAAATCAAAACAATCATAACTTCGGTAGAGTCAACGACTTATTAGGCGGTAGTTATATTGAGAATCGAAACATGTTTGCCGATCGTAATTTCCCTGGTTCCAACCTAAGTCAGTTTAATATGTTGGAAACAAATACTAAAAAGCAAGTTGGTGATACATATCAATACGACTATAACATTCATTTCAGTAAAGGTGCTTGGTTTGCTCAAGGTGTTTGGAATTACAATAAATTTGATTTCTTTTTAGCCGGAGAAGTAGGTTTCACTGGTTATTATAGAACAGGAAATTATAAGCATTCCTTTTACCAACAAACTTCCTATGGAAATTCAGCCACATTAAATTTCTTTACCTATAGAAGTAAAGCTGGGATTACCTATAAGTTAAATGGTAGAAATTATTTTTATGCAAATGGCTCCATTGGAAATAAATCGCCTTATGTGGATAATGTTTTTATCTCACCAAGAACACGAAATCTATTAACACCGAATCCGAAAAATGAGAAATTTCAAAGCATTGAAGCAGGTTATCTCCTAAGGTCACCTAATGTTAAAGGTCGTTTAACCTTCTATGCTACCGATGTAAAAGATGCAGCCGATGTGCGTCGGTATTTCGCGGATGATTCAACCTCCTTTGTAAATTTGGCTATGCAAGGCATTAATAAACGATATACGGGAGTTGAATTAGGGGCGGAAGTAAAAGTTTCTCCATCTATCAATGTTTCTTTTGCGGCATCACTCGGACAAGCTTTTTACACCGACCGGCCAACTTTTACTGTATTTAGTGATAACGATACTTCTGAAAATTCAGAACGCTTCAATAAATGGGATACTGCGTATATAGCAAATTTTTATGTGCCCTCAGGTCCACAATCTACCTTCCAAGTTGCGTTAAATTATCGTAATAAAACCTATTGGTTTTTTAATGCTCAGTTTAATTACCTGACAAGAAACTGGATCGATTTTGCACCAACACACCGAACTCGCGAAGGAGTGGGGGTTAATACCCTGAACAGTCCGGCTTGGAATGCAATTGTAGATCAAATCGAACTTCCATCATTTTACACAGTTGATGTGATGCTAGGGAAGTCGTTCAAGGTTAATAAATTCTTGAAATTCGCAGGAAATAATACCTATTTCAATTTTAATTTGGGTATTTCCAATTTGCTGGGCAACAAAGATATCCGACTTTATGGTTTTGAAAATATGCGAACCAATGAAACTAATCCGCAATGGTTTGCTCCTAAATACGCCTATGCTTTAGGACGACAATACTTCCTTAATTTAGTTCTTCGATTCTAATAATAAAATTTCAAACGATTCAATGCGTACTATGAATAAAAAACAACTTCTTTCAGCGCTGTTCATCTTCGCCTCGATTTTTTTAATTACTTCTTGCGTGAAGAAAAAATTTGATGATCCACCAGATGTAAGCAATTATGATCCTAAATTAAAAGTAACCAATACCATTTGGGAACTAAAGCAAAAATTTTACAACAATGGAGGTGGTTTAACTATTACCGACGATGTTGTTATTTATGGTATTGTTACAGCGGATGATCGAAGCGGTAATTTCTATAAACAAATCATGATTCAAGATAGTACAAGTGGAATTGCTGTGCTCTTAAATCGAAGCAGTGGTTTATATAATGATTATCCTATCGGACGGAAAGTTTATATCAAGTGTAAAGGTCTTTATTTAGGTGCTTACGGCAACTTTTTACAACTTGGTGGCGGTTATGATGCTATCGGCAATTCCGTCTATGAAATACCTTCGGCATCCTTTGACAAGTATATTGTTAAAGCAAATTATCCAAATACCATCACTCCTTTAAAAGTAAAAATTGCCGATATTTTATTTTCAAGTGGAAGTAATCAATCTACTCAACATAAACAATGGTTAGGACGATTGATTGAAATCGATAGCACAGAGTTTGTACCGCAAGAAGTTGGACAACCATTCGCTCAAGATCCGAATATTTCATCAGGTACAGATCGAACTATTCAAGATTGTTCCGGTAGTAAAATTGTTGTAAGAAATAGTGGTTATTCACAATTCAGAATATTACCAATCCCTGCAGGTGGTGGTAAACTAACGGCAATTTATTCAACCTACGAAACAGGTACTAAAAAAACACCTCAATTATTGCTTCGAGATACCAGCGACGTGCCTTTTCATGCCTCTCGCTGCGGAGGAATTGTAATAACGCCACCAGTAGATATTACCATTGATAGTCTTCGAAAAATTTATAAAGGAACCGATTCAACGCAAACACTTGTATTAGCCAATTACAAAATTCACGGAATCGTAATCAGTAAGATTAGTCCGGATAGTAATATCAGTAAATACAATCTCATGTTGCAAGATGAAAGTGGTCGTGGTATTGTTGTTTACTACTCCAATGGTTATAGTTATCAATTAGGTGATTCCTTATTAATCGATGTGAGTGCCGAAGACTTAACTGTATATCGCGGTACGATGGAAGTAACGGCTACCATAGCGAAAACCTCCGTGAAAGGAACTGGAAAAACAGTAAATCCGGTGATTGTAACGTTGGCCCAATTAAACGCCGACCTGAATAACCTTGAATTCAATAAACGTCAGTACGAATCTACTTTGGTTAAAGTACTCGGATGCACGATTTCAGGAAGTACATCTACCTATTCGGGCGATAAAACCTTAACAGATGCAACAGGCAGTTTAACCCTGTTCACGCGTTTCAATGCCAGTTTTGCAAATAGTTCCTTCCCAACGAATGCGATAGACATAACAGGCATTGCTACTAAATTCTACTACACTAAGAATGAAATCACAATTAGAACCTTAAACGATATTCAATAAATTTTTTTTAGAAAAATGAAAAATAAACTATTAACCGGACTTATCGCTCTTTTCTGTTTTACAGCCACGTATGGCCAAACCCCTTATAACCTTTCAGGTAGTAGCTATACACAATCGTTTGATAATCTTGGAAGCGGGCTTCCTTCAGGATGGCGTGTTGACTCTCTCGTAAAACCATCAGGACCATTAGGAAACAACGCAATCAGTCGATTTTCGTCGACCAAAGCAGCGTGGTCTTCTACTACAAGAGGTTTTAAAAATGTAGCCTCTGCCGATGGATTAACTTCCACTGCCACTTCCGGACTTCAAGATTCTAGTGTTGATAGAGCATTAGCCGTTCGTCAAGTTGGAGCCTCAGGATGGGATGATCATGACACCCTGGTATCCATGAGTTTTAATGTAGCTAATACCAATGGATTGAGTGCATTCAGTCTTCAATTTAAAATTATGTCGTTAAGCACCACTGCTAAACGCTATAACAATTGGATTGTTCAATATGGCCTTGGAGCAACACCAAGTTCATTCACAACTGTTACAACAACACCTACGACCATTACGATGGATAGTAATTTTACAACGGTTAATGTAACGGCTATTTTTGGCGCAAATTTAGATAATCAGTCGCAACCAGTTTGGATAAGAATTTGTCCTTTAGATTCTACCTTAGGAACAGGTAATCGCCCTTTAGTAGCAATTGATGATTTCAGTTTAAGTTGGACCGGCTCCGCTGTAAATAATACACCACAGGTATTGGGTTATACCCCTGCTCCTGGAACAACGAATGTACCTATTGCAACGAGTAATTTATTAATTGATTTTGATAAAAATATTACACTCGGAACTGGAAATGTAACTGTTCGAAATACAACAGATGGTACCAATCAAACGATTGCCGCTTCTACGTGTACTGTTAGTGGTATGACCGTAACTATTCCAGGTGTTACATTAGCTACTGGTAAAGCATATGCGGTTAAGTATGATTCAACTTGCTTCAAATATCTAACATATAGTTGCGCTGGAGTTTATGATACTTTAAGTTGGACTTTTAGTACAACACCTGCTATTTTGCCTCCGGTAACCTCGTTAAACGAAACATTTACAAACTGTACAAACTCAGCCATGGGCTTGTTCACACAGCAGTCTTTAAATGGTACTCAAACATGGCGTTGTTCAAGCTTTGGAAGAACCGATAGTTTTTCTGTTTATATGAATGGTGGCACTGCGGCTTCGTCTTCAGATAATGAAGATTGGTTATTATCGCCACGCATCGATGTTTCTGGTATTGCAACACCCTACTTACATTTCTGGACGAAACGTCGCTTTTCCGGAACAAATACTAAAGAGGTCTTTATTTCCTCAAACTATACGAATGATGTAACTGCAGCTAATTGGGGAACTGCTATTGTTCCAAATATGGCTGGATTAGATTCAAATAATTGGAATCAAATAAAAAATATTAGTTTGAATGCTTATAAAGCAAGTCCGTTTACAATTGCATTCAGATATGAATCCTTCGTGGGTACTCCGTCTGTGGCAGAAGAATGGACTATTGATGACATTATGATTACCAACGGTCCTGTAAGTGTTTCTACAGTGCAATTTCAAGATATTGATATGTATGTTGTATCGAACCCAAATATGGAAAATACACAATGCGTGATTGTTAGCGATATTGAAACTAACCTGGTTATTGAAGTAAGAGACGTAACCGGTAAAATTTTAACCTCACAAAATTGCAACGTCATGAAAGGAAGAAACACCTTTGTGTTACCAACCTCTCAATTGCCATCTTCACTTTATTTTGTAACGGCTTCCAATAAACAATCTAAAGGTGTGGTTAAATTCACCAAATAAAATTTAATTATCTTTTTGAATAAAATAAACCGCCACATCAGGCGGTTTATTTATTTTAGCTTTCTCTTGATTCAGAAATATCTTAATTGGAAAACTACTTTGGTGCTTATTGCGGTGGTTATTGCAGCTACTGCTATGTTCTTTGCAAATAGATTAACGAAAAAATTGGCGTACGAAGAACGCAAAAAAGTGGATGTTATTCAACAAGCACTGGAGATGGCTGTTAAACAAAATGAAGAAAATTTAATTCTGGCTTCAACCATAATAAGCTCCAACGAAACAATTCCATTAATAAACACCGATAGCAAAGACAGTATCATAAATATAATCAATATTGACACCCTTGTTTCTAACAACCAAAAAGACCGTGAACAGCATTTAATACGTGTTTTGGCAGAACTAAAAAAAATGCATCCTCCAATCGAAATAAGCATTTCTGATACGGAGAAACAGTTTATTTATTATGGCGAATCCCAACTTCTTAAACAACTTCGTTATTTCCCATACCTCCTTTTATTCATTTTGTTCCTATTTCTTTTAATCGTAGCTACCTTTATTAATACTAGTGGCCGACAAATTCGTGATAAGGTTTGGGTAGGTATGAGTAAGGAAACAGCGCATCAATTAGGAACTCCATTAACCTCACTGGTTGCTTGGTTAGAATATTTGAAAACCACTAACATAGAGAAACCTGCGTTGGAAGAAATGCAAAAAGATGTGTTTCGATTACAACTTATTGCCGATCGTTTTTCGAAAATCGGATCGGTTCCTCAGTTAGAAGAAGAAATCTTACAAAACAGATTAAAAGAAATTATTTCTTACATGCAACGAAGAGCATCCAAAAATGTTCAATTCGAAATTCATTCAAATAAACCAGAAGTTCTTGTGGTTATTTGTGGGCCATTATTTGATTGGGTCATAGAAAATCTGATCAGAAATGCGCTCGATGCCATGGACGGAAAAGGTAAAATTAGTCTTCAAATCCGGGATGAAATAACACAAACGGTCATCGATATAACAGATACCGGCAAAGGAATTTCTCCAAAGAATGTTAAACGCGTTTTCAACCCGGGGTTTTCAACTAAAAAGAGAGGATGGGGACTTGGTTTATCGCTTGCTAAACGAATTATTTCAGAATATCATTACGGCGATATTTTCGTTAAGAAATCTGAACTTGGCAAAGGCACTACGTTCAGAATTATTTTAAAAAGATAAAAGAAGAGTTTACATTCGCAGCGAAATACGTGGGTGGCGAAACTGGTAGACGCGCTACCTTGAGGTGGTAGTGTCCGCAAGGACTTGGGAGTTCGAATCTCCTCTCGCGTACAAAATCTCAATTTCCTTTTCCTTCTCCTATTCAATCCTGATTTATTTGTTTGAATAGGAGAAATGGAAGGAATAATTCATCGGTGTGGTGCTTTTTTCTGAGTGTTTTTTCTTAATGCATAATTTAACCACAGCGATTACTATACTAATTAAAGTTGACACTTTGTCGCACTCATAACCCTTGGCAAAATTCTTGTCTTACTACGTGCCATCTAAATAAATCAAGAATTAATATGACGGAACAGGAAAAAGAAATCATAATGGATGAAGAACTGACAGTATCGAATAAAACCGAAGCAAATTTGTCAGAAACTTCAGAAGAGAATAATTCTTCACCAGAAACCTCACAAGAATACGATCAAACTACTAAACTGCAATCAGAAGTGAATGAATGGAAAGATAAGTATATGCGCTTATTTGCAGAATTTGATAACTACAAAAAGCGTACAAATAAGGAAATTTCTGATTTAATAAAAACCGCCGGTAAAGATGTAATTATTAGCATGCTCGATGTTTTAGATGATAGTGAACGTGCTTCAAAACAAATCGAAAAAGCGACCGATGTGGATGCGGTGAAGGAAGGGTTGAATTTGATTATTTCAAAACTTCAGCATGTAATGAACTCGAAGGGGGTTAAAGCCATTTCGAGTATTGGTGAAGAATTTGATGTAGAAAAACATGAAGCCATTACTGAAATTCCGGCTCCAACACCGGATATGGAAGGTAAGGTAATCGATGAAATACAAAAGGGGTACTTAATGCACGATAAGTTGATTCGTCATGCAAAAGTGGTAGTTGGGAAATCATCCAATGCCTGAACTAAATGGAAAAAGAAGTGGTTGGGAAATAAAACCAAAGAATAATGAAAAGAGATTTTTACGAAATATTGGGCGTAAGTAAAGGGGCATCAGCCGATGAAATAAAAAAGGCATATCGTAAGGTGGCCATGCAATTTCATCCCGACAAAAACCCCGGAAATAAAGAAGCTGAAGAAAAATTTAAGGAGGCAGCAGAAGCCTATGAAGTATTAAGTGATGCTAACAAAAAACAACGTTACGATCAATTTGGACATGCGGGAGTTGGCGGAGCCTCCGGTGGCGGTGGCTTTGGTGGCGGCTTTGGCGGAATGCGCATGGAAGATATTTTTGAGAATTTTGGTGATGTATTTGGCGATGGTTTCTTTGGAGGCGGAGGCGGACGAAGTAGATCACGTGGTACCGGTAATCGCGGATCCAACCTCAGGGTAAAAGTTAAATTGAGCTATGAGGATATAGTTAAAGGAGTGAATAAAACTATCAAGGTTAAAAAATATGTTCGCTGCGATGCTTGTGCAGGTGCCGGAGCAAAAGACAAATCTTCTATTCAAAATTGTAATACCTGCGGTGGCAGCGGTCAGGTGAGAAAGGTTCAAAGTACCTTTCTCGGACAAATGCAAACGGTTACAACTTGTCCGACTTGTAACGGAGATGGTTCTCAAATCATAAATAAATGCAGCAGTTGTAAGGGCGAAGGACGCGTTTACGGTGAAGATACAATTAGTGTAGACATTCCAGCAGGAGTGCAAGAGGGGATGCAATTGAGTGTAAGTGGAAAAGGAAATACCGGTGAACGAAACGGTTATCCGGGTGATTTACTTATAGTTATAGAAGAAGAAAAACATGCCGAACTCGTTCGTGAAGGCAATAATGTTTTGTATGAACTTCACTTATCCTTTCCGGATGCAGTATTAGGTGTTGAAGCTGAAATACCAACCATAGGTGGACGAGCAAAAATAAAAATACCGGCAGGAACACATGCCGGAAAGATACTTCGACTTAAAGGCAAAGGCTTTCCTAGTGTAAATAGTTATGAAAAAGGAGATCAGTTAATCAATGTAAATATCTGGACTCCTCAACATTTGAATGCCGAAGAAAAACAGATCATCGAAAAGATGAAGCGATCAGAGAATTTCAAACCTAATCCTTCAAAATCCGATAAAAGTTGGTTCGACAAAATTAAAGAAGTGTTCAGCTAAGAGTGGTTAAACCAAGTGCAAACTTATTGGCTAGTGGGTGTAAGTAATGCTAACAGAGATAAGCGATAATTTTATCTTTTTCTACCTCAACCCGAATTTTTTCCTTTACCGTAGTAGATATCTCATAACCAACATAGGTTGACGTTACGGGAAACAATTTATGATCACGATCAATTAAAACCGCTATTTCCAGCTTTTTAAGATTAAATTGAAGAAATGGTTTTAACGCGTACAGCATCGTTTTACCCGAATCGGCAACATCATCAACAACAATCAAAACCTGACCTTTATAGTCAATATTTTCATCTATTGCTACTTCTAATGGGTTTAATTTGTTTATTGTAATTTGGGTGAATTGAAACTTCTGCTTAGAAAGTTTTTTTAATTCTTGTATAAGAAGAAGTGCAATATCTACGCCGCGATCTTTAATTCCGGCTATCACAAGTTGTTGTTCTCCCAAATTGTTTTCAATTATCTGCAGCGCCATTCTTCGAAGCATGGGCATTATTCGTGTATGTTCCAGTAAAAGCACTTTTGGTTCCATTTAATTCTATTCCTTTTTAATTTGCCTTTTGTTTGCGAAAATGTCAAGTTTGAAATTACATTTGTCGTATAGCTAAATTCAATAATAAGGTAAATTTTTTGTATGGCAATTGTACAACAGATATTGTTTGCTTTGATAACCGGAACGGCAATTTTTTTCTTCTATAAGAAAATATCCGAAATCCGAAGAAATATCATGCTGGGAACAAAAGAAGTAATAAACGATCATTCATCCGAACGATGGCGTAATGTGCTTTTGTTAGCCTTCGGACAAAAGAAAATGTTCACTAACCCAATGGTTGCCATTTTACATTTTTTTGTATATGCCGGATTTATTATCATAAACATCGAAATTTTAGAAATTATTTTAGATGGTTTATTTGGAATGCATCGATTGTTTTTTCCGATACTTGGTGCTTTCTATGCTCTACTCATTAATAGTTTTGAAATATTAGCATTACTGGTTTTGGTTTCTGTGCTGCTATTTCTTGCTCGAAGAAATATTGTTAAAGTTAAGCGTTTAGCTATGGGCGAACTGGATGGTTGGCCGCGAAATGATGCTAATTTTATTTTACTGTTTGAAGTGGTATTGATGTCTTTATTTTTAATAATGAATGCCTGCGATTATAACCTTCAACAATTGAATCATGAGCACTATGCGCAAACAGGATCATTTGTTATATCTCAGTTTATTGCTCCTCTGTTCTCCGGATTTAGTGAAACTTCCCTGGTAGTGTTAGAACGAAGTTGTTGGTGGCTTCATATCATTGGCATATTTGTATTCATGAATTATCTGCCATTCTCAAAACATCTACATATCGTGCTGGCATTCCCTAATGCCTATTATGCCTCGTTAGAACCAAAAGGAAAATTGCAAAACATGCCTGCTATTCAAAAGGAGGTTTTGTATATGATGCAACCGGAATTAGCACCTACTGATCAAGCAGAAGCAATCACAAAATTTGGTGCTAAAGATGTGTTTGATTTAAGTTGGAAGAATTTATTAGATGCCTATAGTTGCACCGAATGCGGACGATGCACGGATGCCTGTCCAGCGAATCAAACCGGTAAAAAACTTTCTCCTCGAAAAATTATGATGGCAACCAGAGATCGTTTGGAGGAAGTTGGAAGAAATATTACTGCGAATAAATCGTTTCAAGATGATAGTAAATCCTTGCTGCATGATTATATTACCGAAGAAGAGTTACGAGCTTGCACCACTTGCAATGCCTGTGTGCAAGAATGTCCGGTGAGTATTGAACCCTTAGATATCATCATGCAACTCAGAAGAAATCTTGTAATGGAAGAAAGTAAAGCACCACAAGAATGGAATATGATGTTTGGGAATATCGAGAACAATATGGCGCCTTGGAAATTTAGCCCGGATGATCGCGATGCTTGGAATACCTAACACCAAATTAGAAAACATAAAACATGCATTATAAAATAGAAATTTATCAAATGATCGAATTTATAAATAAACAAACGAGCTCACTATGGTAAAAACATACGCTGAATTTCATCAAGAAGGAACAACACCGGAAATACTATTTTGGGTTGGATGTGCCGGTAGTTTTGATCAACGAGCACAAAAGGTTACAAAAGCCTTTGTAGAAATTCTAAATCACGTTGGAATTTCTTTTGCAATTTTGGGTAAAGAAGAAATGTGTACCGGTGATCCTGCGCGGCGAGCAGGTAATGAGTTTCTTTTCCAGATGATGGCCTATAACAATATTCAAACCATGAATATGTATGAGGTAAAGAAAATTGTTACTACCTGTCCGCATTGTTTTAATACGCTAAAAAATGAATATCCAGAATTAGGAGGAAATTATGAGGTAATTTCTCATGCTGTGTATTTGCAACAACTTATTAATTCAGGAAAATTAGCATTAAAGGGTGGGGGTTCTTTTAAAGGAAAAAAAATCACCTACCACGATAGTTGTTATTTAGGCAGAGCCAATGCCATTTATGAAGCTCCAAGAGAAGTTTTGAATGCCTTAGATTCAGAATTGGTTGAATTGAAGCGATGCAAAACCAACGGACTTTGTTGTGGTGCAGGTGGCGCTCAAATGTTTAAAGAAGATGAACCTGGAGCTACACGAATAAATCTAGAGCGTACAAAAGATATTTTAGAAAGTGGTGCTTCGGTAGTTGCCTCGAATTGTCCATTCTGTTTAACCATGTTAAGTGATGGTGTTAAAATGAATGAAAAAGAAAATGAGATTGAGGTACTCGATATGGCAGAAATCATTCAACGTTCCTTGTGACGCCTCCACAAATAGAAAATTTTACTAAAGATGAAGTAGAATTTATCCGAATTCATTCGGATTCAAATCAACCTTTTATCCATGCCCGGCGTGAAGTGCTTCATGCCATTGCCTGTCGTAAGAAAATTAAAACCAAACTACCGTCGTGGTTTAAACATTGCGATATCGTTTATCCTGAATCAATAGCGTTAGAACAAGCATCATCGGAACAAACGGCTGCTTACAAAGCGCAGCTTCTATCAGGACAAAGGTTGTTAGATTTAACCGGTGGCTTCGGAGTTGATGACTATTACTTCTCTAAAAAATTTGATGAAGTATTCTATGTGGAACAACAAGAGAAACTAGCGCAATTGGTTGCCATGAATTTTACAACATTAGGTATCCGAAATATTCAGTGTTTTAATAAAGAAGCAACCGTATTTCTGCAAGAAGATTCCGGAAACTATGATGTGATTTATTTAGATCCGGCTCGAAGAAATACCGCAGGAAAAAAAACCTTTCTCTTCGAGGATTGTACACCAAATATTCTAACCATTACAAGTACTCTTTGGCAGAAAACATCTTGCATCCTTTTAAAGGCATCACCCTTATTTGATATTCAACAAGCGTCATCTTTACTACAAGGATTAAAAGAAGTACATGTAGTTTCAATACAGAATGAATGCAAGGAAATCTTGTTTTTATTGGAAAAAGGTTACCATGGCGATTATGTTGTTCGAGCGATTGATCTAACGTTGCCGGAGCAAGCGTTTCACTGTTCGTATCTTCAGGAAAAACAATGTGTGATTGAATTCGACAAACCGTATCGTTATATTTTTGAGCCTAATGCAGCCATAATGAAAACGGGTGCTTTTAAAACGTTGGCGAATAAATTCGGGTTAAAAAAAATTCATCCCAATACACATCTATTCACCAATGAATTTCCTGTTCCCAATTTTCCCGGTAGATGTTTTGAACTTATCCAAATAATCAAACCTCAATCAAAATATTTGAAAGCCATACTACCTGAAATGAAAGCCAATTTAATTTTAAGAAACTTTCCAGGATCCGCTATTGATTTGAAAAAAAAGTTAGGAATAAAAGATGGTGGAGATAGCTATCTTCTGGCATGTACCAATACCGATAACTCAAAAATTCTACTTCACTGCAATCGAATTTAAGGAGGTAGCGGTATTTGTAGAACACCGATATAAATAAATTTCCTTGAGCAAGTTCATTTAAATATTTTGAATAGTACGACTAAGGTCTTAGGTGCAAAGCGGAATTAATTTAAAACAGAGTTATTTTATTCGGCTTTAAGTTTTTATGCCGACTATTCTTCATCCTGAAGAAACTCACGCTCAATAACCTCCATATTTACTATTTCAATGGCTTCAGCTTGCGTAGGACAAACTTGTAACAACTGCCTGTTTTCCTCCGAAATTAGATGTATTGGAGAAGAAATAATAAAACTTAAGTTATGCTGGTGGTAAAACAAATCATGCATTGCACATAGTTTCTCTTGAAATTCTTCAGATAAATTTTGTACTTGATTTAGATCCAAAATGAAACTTTTATTGATTCCAAAACAAGTATTTGCAACCTCTTGAATTTCCGCTAACATCTCTTCCTCGTTTAGCGTATTAGGGATAATTAACAGTTTAGCATTTTCTTCAGTTTGGATATTGATAGGCATGTTAATATCTTATTTTTATTTTATTATTAATTACATAAATTTGTCTATTAT